>NZ_CP013926.1:2400000-3600000 GCF_001562115.1 Alteromonas stellipolaris | reverse complement strand
TTATCAAGAAGCCATGGAGCTTTCTTATTTTGGTGCGAAAGTACTTCACCCTAAAACCATTGGGCCAATTGCACAGCATCATATTCCTTGCCTAATTCGTAATACGCTTAACCCTGCGGCACCTGGCACGTTAATTAGTAACGAAGCCAGTGAAAAATGGACCTCGGTTAAAGGCATCTCACAACTTGAAAATGTCACTATGTTCAACGTGGCAGGTCCTGGCCTAAAAGGCATGGTTGGCATGGCGAGCCGTGTGTTTGAAGTAATGTCGAATGCTAATATTTCTATAAGCCTAATCACTCAGTCATCTTCTGAATACTCAATAAGCTTCTGTATTCAAAGCAAAGATGCTGATCGCGCATTAAGCTTGTTAGAAGATGCTTTTGCGTTAGAGTTGCAAAACCAATTGTTAGATCCTATTGAAGTACGCCACGACTTAGCGATTGTTACCCTAGTGGGTGACGGTATGCGTCATGCGAAGGGCTTAGCGGCGCGCTTCTTTAACTCGTTGGCGCAAGCTCGCGTTAATAACGTGGCAATTGCCCAAGGGTCTTCAGAACGCTCTATTTCAACGGTTATTGAAAATAAACGGGCGAAAAAAGCCGTTAAGGTAATCCATCAGAATTTTTTCTCAGACCGCCATACCATTGATGTATTTTTAGTAGGGTGTGGCAACGTGGGAACCGAGCTGTTAAGCCAAATTGCAAAACAACAGCCAGCTTTACTTAATCGTAATATTCAGTTGCGGGTTTACGGTATTGCCAATAGCCGTAAGTTGTTACTCAATAGCCAAGGTATTGACCTAAACCAAGACTGGAAACCCGCATTAGATGCGGCCAGCGAAGGGCTTTCTGTTGAACGTTTGCAGCAGTTTGTGAACGACAATAGCTTAGTAAACCCAGTTATTGTGGATTGCACCAGTCATGATGCTATTGCTCAGCAATATGTAGACATGATGGAAAATGGTTTTCACGTAGTGACACCAAACAAGAAAGCCAATACTAGTTCAATAGACTACTATCGTAAATTGAAAAAGACGGCATTATCTACCAACCGTCAGTACTTGTACGAAACCACAGTAGGTGCCGGCTTGCCGGTTATCGATAACCTTCAAAAGCTATTTAGTGCCGGTGATGTGTTGCATCGTTTCGAAGGTATATTGTCAGGCAGCTTATCTTACGTATTCGGTAAATTAGAAGAAGGCATGTCGTTATCGCAAGCCACTGGTTCAGCTAAAGACAATGGGTATACCGAGCCAGATCCCCGTGATGACTTAAGTGGTATGGACGTTGCGCGTAAACTGCTTATTATGGCTCGTGAAGCAGACCTAGATCTTGAACTTTCTGATATTGAAATTGAATCAGTGTTGCCAGCCGGTTTTGCCGAAGACTGCTCCATTGATGAATTCATGACACAGTTACCTGAACTTGATGCTGAATTCGCTAAGCGTGTAGATGCTGCAAAAGCCGAAGGAAAAGTACTTCGCTATATTGGCAGCATTGAAGGCGATAAGTGTAAAGTAACTATTGAGGCGGTACCTGCATCTAACCCATTATCGCAAGTAAAAGACGGCGAAAACGCGTTGGCCATTAACAGCGATTATTACCAGCCTATTCCTTATGTTATTCGAGGCTATGGGGCAGGTGGTACAGTAACGGCTGCGGGTGTATTTGCAGATATACTGCGTACTATGCCATGGAAGCAAATGGCACACTAACTGGCTCTTCTTCTAGAACAAAAGAGCCACTGAAGTTAAAAGAGTAATTAAAGAAAAGTATTATGAAAGCATTACGAGCATATGCGCCAGCATCTATTGGCAATGTAAGTTTAGGGTTTGATGTACTAGGCGCCGCGCTTGCCCCTGTCGATGGTTCCCGCTTAGGCGACGAAGTCGATATTGAGAGTGCAGATACCTTTTCGTTAAACACGGTTGGCCCTTTCGCACACAAATTGCCTGGCGACGCCGATAGCAATATTGTGACGCAATGCTATCACTACTTTTGTGCGCAAATGGAAAAGGTGGGTAAAACCACCACGCCAGTGGCGATGACCTTATCTAAAAACTTGCCTATCGGCAGTGGACTGGGGTCGAGCGCAAGCTCAATTGTTGCTGCCTTCGTTGCGCTAAATGCTTTTTTCGATTATCCCTTCGATGAAGACACTTTGTTGACCATGATGGGCGAATTAGAAGGGCAAATCAGCGGTAGTATTCACTACGATAACGTAGCGCCATGTTATGTTGGCGGTATGACATTGATGACAGGCGCTACGTCGCCAGTTACCTTGTCGCTACCTTTAGTGAAAGACTGGTATTATGCTATTTGTTATTCTGGTATTAGCGTATCTACGGCGGCCGCCCGAGACATATTACCCAAGCAGGTTGACATGGCCACAGCGCTAACATTTGGTCGCCAGCTAGGGGTGTTTGTACACGCCTTGCATGCAGGAGAAAATGAGCTTGCAGCTTCGGTGATGAAAGATGTGATTGCTGAACCCTATCGTAAACAGCTATTACCGGGTTTCGATGACGCAAGAGCCTTCAGCGAGCAAGAAGGCGCGTTAGCCTTTGGTATTTCGGGTTCAGGCCCAACGGTATTTGCCGTGTGTGACAGTGAAGAAAAAGCGCAGCGTATCGTTGCCTATTTAGACGAACATTATATTCAAAATGAAGATGGCTTTAGCCATGTGTGCCAAATCCCTGAGCAGGGAACCACGGTTGGCCCTATCACTTAATGAAGTGATACAGCAGCTAGATGTTACGGCACAACGAAAAAAGGTATTAAAACGTGGAATTGGTTAATTTAAAAGATGCACAGGACACTGCCTCATTTTCTGAAGCAGTTAAAAGAGGGTTGGGTAAACAACAAGGTTTGTATTTCCCTACTCATATTCCGAAACTAGAAAACATTGATGAACTGCTTGAAATGCCGTTCGCGGAGCGCAGCATTGCAGTACTTCGCGCCATTATTGGTGATGAGCTTAACAATGGTGAATTAGAAGAAATCGTGAATACCGCGTTTGCCTTTGGCGCGCCGGTAGAGAAAGTAAGCGACAACATTTATACCTTGGAGCTTTTCCACGGGCCCACGTTGGCGTTTAAAGATTTTGGTGGTCGCTTCATGGCGCAAACCTTATCAAGAATCAGTGAAGGTAAACCGGTCACTATTCTGACTGCTACCTCTGGAGATACAGGGGCTGCGGTAGCGCATGCATTCCACGGTATTGATAATATCAATGTGGTTATCTTGTTCCCTAAAGGGAAAATTAGTGCACTGCAAGAAAAGCTGTTTACCACCCTTGGTGGTAATATTCACACAGTCGCGGTGGAATCTGACTTTGATGAATGTCAGTCGCTAGTGAAGGCCTCATTCGACGACCCAGATATTCGTGAAGGTTTACACCTTAACTCAGCCAACTCAATTAATATTAGTCGCTTACTAGCTCAAGTGTGCTATTACTTTGAAGCGGTAAGTCAGTTACCTAAAGAAAAGCGTGACCAACTGGTTATCTCAGTACCAAGTGGTAACTTTGGTAACCTAACTGCCGGTATGATTGCTAAATCAATGGGCTTGCCGATCAAACGCTTTATCGCTGCTACTAACGCCAATGATACTGTACCTCGCTATTTAAAAACCGGCGAGTGGGCACCGAAGAAGACAGTCGCTACCATGTCGAATGCCATGGATGTTAGCCAACCTAACAATTGGCCACGCATTGAAGCCTTAATTGAGCAAGGCTATGTAGATAAAAGCTGCTTAAAAGGCGAAATGGTAGATGAAGAGTACACTCAGTTAGCCATGCGGCAATTAGCGCAGTTAGGCTACACCAGTGAGCCTCATGCGGCTATTGCTTACCGTGCAGTTAGCCATGACTTAGAAGACGGCGAGATTGGCCTATTCTTGGGGACTGCACACCCTGCAAAATTCCGTGAAACGGTAGAGAACGTTTTGGGCACGCCCATTAGCTTACCTAAGCCTTTAGCTGATGTTGCTGGTGAAGACAGCCTAGCGGTTGATTTACCTGCGTCTTACGAAGTCTTGAAACAACACATGCTGGATTTACTAAAAGCGTGACCACGTGGGCACAAGCATTGGGCGGTGAAGAAGGCAAACCTTACTTTAAAGCCCTAATGCAAAAAGTAGCATCTGAACGTGAAGCGGGTAAAGTTATTTACCCGCCTTCAGAAGATGTATTCAACGCACTGACCATGACACCGCTTGAAAAGGTTAGAGTAGTGATATTAGGGCAAGATCCTTATCACGGCCCACATCAAGCCCACGGCTTATGCTTCTCGGTTTTACCAAATATTAAAACACCTCCTTCGCTGGTTAATATTTATAAAGAATTGGCCAACGATATTACCGACTTCTCAATTCCAAACCATGGCACGCTTACCCCTTGGGCAAAGCAAGGCGTACTGCTGCTTAATACAGTATTAACGGTAGAGCAGGGCAAGGCACACAGTCATGCTAAGTGGGGATGGGAAACCTATACCGATGCGGTAATAGAGGCGGTTAACACGCACGCAGAAAACGTGGTGTTTTTATTGTGGGGCAGTCATGCACAGAAAAAAGGCAAGCATATCGATCGCACTAAGCACTGTGTGCTACATGCGCCGCATCCGTCACCATTATCAGCTTACAGAGGCTTCTTTGGCTGTCACCATTTTAGCGAAACCAATGCCTACCTAACAAGCAAAGGGCTTTCACCCATTCTTTGGCAGGTATAGTCTATGGCAGCACCTGGCTAGAATAGCGAGTGACTAAAAGTTAGCGTCAGCCATAGTGCTTACGCAGCGTCGAAAGTTAAGAACCCAGAAAGTAAAAAGGCCGCCTGTTATTAGCAGGCGGCCTTTATATTATCTTTCCAGTGTTTCTAACTCGTATTCGAAACCACAATCGAGTTCAGAGAGCTCCTTTTCCAGTTTGAAGCGATCTTGAAGCGCTTCAATCTCTCTCCACTTGCGTTTTTTACTTTTTGTTTTCGCTGGGCTTGCTTCAATATCTAGCATGGCAAATAAGTCTGATTTGTCCACTGGGATTCTCCTTTTTATTACCACTACAACAATACAGAGTTTAGTTTTTATTCCCTCTGTATAATTTTGTATCACAGCCACAATTAAAATAAAACAAGTAAATTTACTTTTTATTAACAAATTGTGACAGTATGATGACACAGGGAGATATCGTCAGCGTGTTTAGCAAAACAGTTGGCAGGTGACATACTTAGTTGCACATTAGCTTGTACGTTCTTATTTTCTGCCAATAAAAACGGCCGGGGGTAAGCCGGCCGTTCAGTTATTATTTGCACCAAATTTGAGTGATTACATCACTCGGAGTTCCTTATTTTGGTGCATTCGCTGCTCTGAAACGGGCAATCAATTGTTGGGTAGATGCGTCAAAACTTTCTTCTTCCGCATTTCCTTGAATGCCTGCCAGTACTTGGTTGCCCAGTACTTTTCCTAACTCTACGCCCCATTGGTCGAATGAGTTAAGGTTCCAGATAACACCCTGAACGAATACCTTATGCTCATACATTGCAACTAGTGCGCCAAGTGTCTTAGGCGTAAGGCTATCAAACATCAAAGTGTTACTAGGCTTGTTGCCCGGCATGGTTTTGTGTGCCGCTAAACGAGTGCGCTGCGCTTCGTCTAAGCCTTTACCTTCTAGGTCTGCATAACACTCATCAAAGGTTTTGCCTTGCATAAGCGCTTGCGCTTGCCCAAAGCAGTTTGATGCTAACATCGCATGATGTGTGTCATCTTGGTTAGGCACATTCAATGGCAACATAAAGTCGGCCGGAATAACCCCAGAACCTTGGTGAATAAGCTGATGGAAGCTGTGCTGACCGTTAGTTCCTTCACTACCCCAAATAATAGGGCCTGTAGCGTAATCTACCGCTTCGCCGCCTTGAGTGACTTGTTTACCATTACTTTCCATATCAAGCTGCTGTACGTAAGCTGGTAAGCCGCGAAGATAATGATAATAAGGCAATAGCACCTGAGATTGCGCATCGAAGAAATTGCGATACCACACGCCTAATAGGCCAAGTAAAACAGGTAGATTTTGCTCTAAAGGTGCTGTTTTAAAGTGCGTGTCCATATCGAACGCGCCTTCAAGCAAGCCTTTAAAGTTATCAAAACCTAAAGCTAATGAAATAGGTAACCCAATTGCTGACCACAAAGAATAACGACCGCCAACCCAATCCCACATAGGGAAAATGTTATCTTCTGCTATTCCGAATTCAGTGGCTGCTTTTACGTTTGAAGACACTGCAACAAAGTGCTTGGCGATATCTTCTTGCGTGCCGCCAGACTTCAAGAACCAAGCCTTGGCAGAAAGGGTATTCTGCAACGTTTCTTGCGTAGTGAATGACTTAGAAGACATCACGACAAGGGTTTCTTCATGATCGAGTTTAGTTAACACATCATGGATATGGCAGCCATCAACGTTGGCAACAAAATGCACCTTAACGGTATCAACCGTATGAGGTTTTAGGGCTTCAGTCATGATCTTAGGACCAAGGAAAGAACCACCAATACCAATAGCAACAATATGCTTCACAGATTTGCCTGTGTAGCCTTTATGCTCGCCACTGTGAACTAATGCGGTGAAGTCGCGAATTTTATCAAGGGTGGCACGCACTTCGGGCATCACGTCTTCGCCATCAACCATGACAGGTGAGTCGGAGAAGTTTCGTAGTGCCGTGTGAAGAACCGCTCGTCCTTCAGTGCTGTTGATTTGCTCGCCGTTAAACATGGCGTCGCGGGCGTCATCTAACTTACACGCACGGGCTAAATCGAAAAGAGCACCCAGCGCGTGTTCGTTTACACGGTTCTTAGAGTAATCAAGAAAAATGCCGCACGCTTCTAACTGCATTTTTTCAGCACGTTTGGGATCTGCCTTAAACCAATCACGCATGTGTGCATCTTTCATCGAAGCTGCAATTTGATTAAGTGCTTGCCATTGTGGCAATGATGTCAATGTACTCATTTACTAATTCCCTATGGTTTATGCACTTAACTTTTCACGAAGCATCACTTCAAGCTTGTCTTGGTCTGCAGCGAAGTTACGGATACCTTCAGAAAGCTTTTCAGTTGCCATAGCATCTTGGTTCATTTCCCAGCGGAATTCAGACTCGGTCAAACGATCGCCAGGGGTTTTTGTTGCGCCGTTATCTTTAAGCTTCACAGTAAGCTCGCCCGGTTCATTGGCAAGCTCTTCTAATAAAGCGGGGCTAATAGTTAGTCGATCGCAGCCCGCTAGCGATTGAATTTCGCCAATATTGCGGAAGCTTGCGCCCATCACTACCGTGTTGTAACCATGCTCTTTGTAGTAGTTATAAATACTGGTAACCGACACCACACCTGGATCTTCATCAGCAGCGTATTCAGTTTTACCGGTCGACTTTTTGTACCAATCTAGAATACGGCCTACAAACGGTGAAATTAGGTATGCGCCAGCTTCGGCACAAGCACGTGCTTGGGCGAAACTAAACAATAAAGTTAGGTTGCACTGAATGCCTTTTTTCTCAAGTATTTCAGCTGCTTGAATACCTTCCCAGGTTGATGCCATTTTGATAAGAATACGTGACTTATCGATACCGGCATCTTGATAAAGCTGAACAAGACGCTCCGCTTTTTCAACTGTGGCATTTTTGTCGAAAGATAAACGGGCATCTACTTCGGTAGAAATACGACCTGGAATAGAGTCTGAAATCTCTTTACCGATAGCAACGGCAAGTTTGTCGGATGCATCGATAAGTTGTTGGTCGCTATCTGATGATTGTAGTTTGGCCCATGCTACTGAGTCGTCGATTAGGCTGGCATACTGAGGCAAGCTGGCGGCTTTTAACAACAAAGAAGGGTTTGTTGTTGCGTCTACTGGCTGGTATTTTTTGATTGCGTCGATATCGCCGGTGTCGGCAACGACCGTGGTGATCTCACGTAACGAAGCTAGCTGGTTGCTCATAATTCTCTCTAATCTTAAATTAAAAAACTCGGACGAATTGCCGGTAAGGCAAGTCGTGTAAAGCGGTTCGCTTTTGCGTATGTAGGGCGTAACAGTTTGATAGATTCAAACGTTTGCGTATTTGGGTATAGTTATACCAAACCCGTGTGACAATTTATAGCGCAGACACGGGAAATACTGGCTAATCGGATTTCTCTGTTACCTTGATTTATGGTTTTTTGACGGTAAATTCAACCTCAACTTTTTCACAGTGGTATAATGAAGCCTGAAAAAGATAAGGAGTCGAAGATGTTAGTTGTAGTATCCCCAGCGAAAAACCTAGATTTTGAAACCCCCATTAAAGTGGATAATTTCACGCAGCCTACCATGCTTCAAGACACTGAGCGTTTGATGGAAGTGTGTCGTACCCTTTCGCCAGCCGACCTTTCTTCGTTGATGAAAATTAGTGACAAGTTAGCCACACTTAATGCTAATCGATTTGCTGAGTTTTCTACCCCTTTCACCGCTGATAACGCGCGACAAGCCATGTACGCATTCAATGGCGATGTATATACAGGGCTAGACGCTAATACATTAAGCAATAAAGCAGTTAGCTATGCGCAAGACCACTTGCGAATTTTGTCAGGGCTGTATGGATTGTTACGCCCATTAGATTTAATGCAAGCATATCGTTTAGAAATGGGGACCAAGCTAGCGAACCCAGAGGGTAAAGATCTTTATGCGTTTTGGGGTAGCCGCATTACACAGGTTCTAAACGACGCCATGCAAGCGCAGGGCGATAACGTGTTGGTGAACCTTGCTTCTAATGAGTACTTCAAGGCCGTTAAGAAAAAAGAACTTGAAGGGATGGTGATTACACCTGTCTTTAAAGACTATAAAAATGATCAATATAAGATCATCAGCTTTTTTGCCAAAAAAGCTCGTGGATTAATGGCAAGATATATTCTTGAAAACGAAGTGAGTGATGTGGAAGGGTTGCAGGCTTTCGATAGTGAAGGTTATGTTTATAGCGAGTCACAAAGCACGGCCACTGAGTTAGTCTTTTTACGTCGCCAAGACGCATAAGTTGTTTGCACCGCGTTTTGGTTTCAATATGGCTTTATGCTGTTAAATTGAAGTATTTTAAACGCGGAGCACGCAATGTATACACTTTATGGATACCCGAAAACTCGCTCGGTAAGGGTGGCATGGGCTTTAGAAGAAATTGGCTTGCCTTACGAGTACAAGGTGGTGAATTTAAAAGCCGGTGAACACTTAAACTCAGCTTTTAAAACACTTAACCCGGCCACTAAAATTCCTGTATTAGTCACTGAAGAAGGTGCGCTTTCTGAGTCGGCTGCTATTGTCACTTTCTTAGCTGAAAAGCATGCAATGGAAGAGTTTATACCTGCACCCGGTACTTTCGCTCGCGGGCTGTATGAGCAAATGATGGTATTTGCTGTTACTGAGTTAGAACAGCCGCTTTGGAGTAAAGCTAAACATACCTTTGCTTTACCTGAGCAGCATCGTATTCCCCAAATGCAAGATACAGCGGCGTGGGAATTCGACCGAGCATTAACGGCTTTCTCGCTACTTCTCAACGACAAAGAGTATGTCTGCGGAAGCTTATTCACAATGGCTGACATTGTGACAGCCCAAGTATTGTCATGGGCTAAAGGTAGCGACCTTGACCTTAAGTTCGACAATGTGAAATCGTACGCTGAAAGAGTGCTATCTCGGCCTGCTTATGAAAAAGCATGGCGCAACGAGATGGCACATTTGTCTAAGACTGATACTTAAGACAGCTTTATGAGTCAGATGTTGATTGCCCATTTTGATAATCGATGTAGAGCGGATTAGCCTGCGGTTAGATAGTCAGCCCAATTTTGCGCCATTAGGCACAGGTTTATCTGGGCTGATTAAAACAACGCCATCCTTACGATACAAGCCCGTGACTAAGCATTCTGACATGAACGGGCCTATTTGCTTGGGCGGAAAGTTAACTACAGCCACAATTTGCTTTCCCAACAATTCTTCAGCTAGATAGTGTTCAGTTATTTGGGCACTGGATTTACGGATTCCAATATCCTCTCCAAAATCAATAAGTAGTTTGTAAGCTGGTTTACGAGCTTCAGGAAAATCACTGACTTCAATAATAGTCCCTGTTCTTAATTCAACCATATCAAACTCTTGCCATTGAATGGTGTCCATCACGCCCTCCTAGTTTCAACATAAGTGACTTTTTCACGTCAGTATTAAGGCTTATATAAGTGCTTGTTCGAGCTAGTATAAAGGTTGTCGCGAACAACTAAGTTGCAGATAAGCCGCAATTAGTGGGTAATTAGACACTTTAAGCAAAATTGTTTCGTTCATGGACACCCACCTATCGACATCCTACGTGCCAGTGTTTCGTTCATGGACACCCACATATTTTCAATATCGAACCCTCCTTTACATTTCATCACTACATATTGAGCAATCGTTCTCCACAATCTAATGAATAAAATGAAAGTATTTTGTAATTAAATTGTTTGAATGTTAAATTGGTATTACATTAATTCTTGGTTGGTAATGTTTTCTGGTATTTTAAATCCGTTCCTAAAAGCGCTCCTGATGGTTTATTGGTAATGCCATAGGTTGTTTTTAAGGGGGAGGTATGTATCAAGCAAGTACCGCATAAGAAGTACGCTTAACATATTATTACAGAGGTTTTTTATGAGAGCTTTTCCTCAGCGAGTAAATCGCAGCAATGCGGCTATGTTGCTCCTACTTTCAGTATTCAGTGTTGGTGCTATTGCGGATGACGTTCCCGCTGATAAATTTGATTTGAGTGAGTGGAACATTACGTTGCCGACCGATGAAAATAATGATGGGAAGCCGGATAGTGTGTCAGTTAAAGATATCCAAGATTTTTCCCATCCTGACTTTTTCTACATAGACGAAAATGGCGGTATGGTATTCACGTCTCCAAACAAAGCGCTGACAACCGCGAATTCAAGCAATACGCGAAGTGAACTGCGTCATATGTTACGTGGAAAAAGTACACGAATTAAAACTAAGTCGCCAAAGAACAATTTCACTGTAGCTAGTAACCCTATTGCGAAACGTTTTGGACGAATAGGCGGCAAGATGGAAGCTACGTTAAAAGTGAATCATGTTGCTCTTCGTGCTAAATACCCTGAAAAAGCGCCCGCTTATTCCGTGGTTATTGGTCAGATACATGCCAGCAAATGGGAAAAAAAGGTACAAGGTTTTGGTTGGGGCAACGAACCGCTTAAAATTTATTATAAAAAATGGCCTAACCATGAAAAAGGCTCGGTATTTTGGACTTATGAACGTAATCTTCCGAAAGATGATGCTAATCGAAGAGATATTGCTTATCCGGTATGGGGCAATTTATGGACGAATCCAGAAGATCCTGGTGAAGCTGGGCTAGCGTTAGGCGAAGCATTAAGCTACGTAGTAAATGTGCATGGTGATGTGATGTATTTAACCTTTGAAGCCGAGGGGCATGAAACCGTTGAATACAAAATTAACCTCGCTAACGGTGTAGATGCTTACGGTAAGTTAGATAAGCACGATCACCCTTATGGGTATACGTTGGATTGGAACTATTTCAAAGCAGGAGCCTATAACCAATGTAGCACCAAAGATGACCCAGGTTTTTGGTACCCTGCGTGTCTTGGTACAGGAAATTGGGCAGAAGATAAAGCTAATGGTGATTACGCCAGTGTAACGTTCACGCGGTTAGAAGTAGGAGAGAGCGTTGCGCCAAAAGCCAATCATGGTGAAAAAGCCAAAATTGGTGCTACGCTAAACCAAAAAGTAAGTATGAATGTTAGTGACATTCCAGCCAATGCGTTAACTGCTATCAAAGCTATTGAGCCATCTTTCACAGCAAATGAAGTGGAAAAAGAGCTAAAGCATGGCAAGACTTATCTTGATGTTGAAGGTGTATTGGTCGATGGCAAAGAAATTGAGTTTGATATGTTACAAGTGGCTGACGAATGGACAGTTGTAGAAGTACAAAGAGACCTAGTGTGGTCGCAGTTGCCTGAGAATGTTAGTGGGGCTTTAAAACAATCTTCACCTGATTTCGAAGCCAAACGCATCATTGAGAGTATTCAGCATGGCACTGGCATAACTGTTTACGAGTTTTATGCGGTAGACAGCCAAGGCCAAGAGTCGCGCAAAGAAGTGAAGGTAGAGGGCGATGAAGCGGTTGTGCTGACGAAAGAGTGGCAGCACTAATATAGCGTAAAAATTGAACGTTTTGCGACCAGTTGCCGTGATCTTGCTCGCGCACTTATCTACAGTATGTAATTCATTCTGTTAGGTTCTTAGGAGAACACAGTGCAACCTGGGCTTTTTTCGTTAAGTTTAGCGGTCAGTGATATTGCCATCTCGAAAACGTTTTATGAAACACTCGGTTTTGAGGCAATGCCGTCATGCGGCTCTGTAGAAGAAAAGTGGGTTATCATGAAAAGTGGTCAAACCATGATTGGTTTGTTCGAGGGCATGTTTGAAGGCAATATTTTAACCTTCAACCCCGCTGACGTGCGCGAACTCGAGCAGCGCTTAATGGACAAAGGCATTGAAATAGATGTGCCAGTCAAAGGCGAAGAGGGGCCAGGGCATTGCGTAGTGAAAGATCCTGATGGGAACACCATCATGTTCGACCAATTCTAGTAAAAATATAAGAAATATAGAGAAGGGAAGCTAATTAGCTTCCCTTCTTTTTTATAAAGCTAAACTGAGACACCCACCTTTAAATACTAATCTTTAAATTTTAGCAGCTAGCTCAGCACCTTGGCGAATAGCACGCTTCGCGTCTAGTTCAGCGGCAACATCTGCACCACCTATAATGTGGACACTCACACCGGCTGCCTCCAGTGGAGCCTGCAAAGGCTTGAACGGTTCTTGCCCCGCACACACGATAACGTTGTCTACGACTAAGCATTTTGGTTTGTCATTTATTAGAACATGTAAACCTTCATCATCAACCTTTTCATAACTGACACCATTTACCATTTGTACATTGTGAAGCTTCAATGATTGGCGATGGATCCAGCCTGTCGTTTTACCTAAACCCTTGCCAACTTTAGATGTCTTGCGTTGCAGTAAAAATACCTCTCGGCTTGATGGGGTATATTTTTTCTCAGTGAGCGCGCCTTCGTTGGTGTAGTTTTTATCAATCCCCCAATGAGACAGCCACTTATCAGTGTTGAGCGTTAGTTCTTTGTCTTCAACTAAATACTCGGCTATATCGAACCCGATGCCTCCCGCACCAACGATAGCTACTTTTTGCCCCACAGGCTTGTGGTCGCGCAGCACATCGATATAACTCATGACCTTTGGATGGTCTGCACCTTCGATAGTTAGTTTTCGAGGGTTGATACCCGTAGCCAATACAACATCATCAAACCCGCTTTCAATAAGGTGTTTAGAGGTAACATCGGTATTGAGTGTTACTATAACTCCGGTACGCTCAAGTTGATTACTAAAGTAGCGAATGGTTTCATAAAACTCTTCTTTACCAGGTACTTGTTTCGCATAGTTGAATTGCCCACCAAGCTCACTCGCTTTGTCGAATATGGTGACTTTATGGCCTCTATCAGCAGCGTACATAGCGAATGCAAGCCCAGCAGGACCGGCCCCGACCACTGCAATATGTTTACTGTGCTCTACTGGAGTAAAAGTAAGTTCTGTTTCGTAGCAGGCCTGAGGGTTTACTAAACAGCTAGCACGTTTTTGTTCAAACGCATGGTCTAAACATGCTTGATTGCACGCAATACACGTATTAATTAATTTGGATTCGTTGCGCATAGCTTTGGTGACAAACTGAGAATCAGCTAGAAATGGACGCGCCATTGATACCATGTCAGCATGGCCATCAGCCAAGACGCTTTCGGCGACTTCAGGTGTATTAATTCGATTAGTGGTAACAAGCGGAATTGATACTTCTTTTTTCATCCGCTGTGTAATCCACGTGAACGCAGCGCGTGGCACCGAAGTAGAGATAGTTGGAACACGAGCTTCATGCCAACCAATCCCCGTATTGATGAGCGTAGCACCAGCTTTTTCTATCGCTTTGGCAAGATAAACAACGTCGTCCCATTTTGCGCCGCCTTCAACTAAATCCAGCATCGATAGGCGATAAATAATGATGAAATTAGTGCCCACCTTTTCACGGATCCCTTTGACGATCTCTACCGCTATTTTCACCCTGTTTTCTAGACACCCACCCCATTCATCATCTCGATGATTAGTTCGCTTCACTAAAAATTGATTAATTAAATAACCTTCAGAGCCCATCACTTCTACGCCATCGTACCCAGCTTCCTTGGCAAGAGCAGCACAATTTACATAGTCCTTAATTGTGCCTGTCACAGCTTTTGAGGATAGAGCTCGCGGTTTAAAAGGGGTAATTGGAGACTTCATTGGGGAAGCTGATACCGCTAGAGGATGATATCCGTAACGACCAGAGTGCAAAATTTGCATACAAATTTTACCGCCTTCTGCATGTACAGCCTCAGTAATCACTTTATGTTTTTTAGCATGACGCTTGGCTGTCATTCTTCCTGCAAAAGGGGCTACCCAGCCAGAAATGTTTGGGCTGATCCCACCTGTTACAATAAGCGCCACACCACCTTTAGCTCGTTCTGCGTAAAATGCTGCAAGCTTGTCAAAGCCTCCTTTTTCTTCTTCAAGGCCTAAGTGCATAGAGCCCATTAAAGTACGATTTTTTAACGTGGTGAAGCCAAGATCTAAGGGCTCAAGTAAGTGAGGGTATGCGTTGGTCATGGTTGTTCTCGTTATAATTTTTATTCGGACAGCCACAAACTTGCCCGACCAGTATCTTAAGATTATTTACCAGTATGCTTTGGGGGTAAAGGATTGAGCTATAAAAAATTGAATATAATGTTAAGACACCCATAGTTTTAAGCACAAATTTAGGCACTACGACACAGGTTAAATTAAGCTTTTCAGACGCGATATAAAACATTGGTGAGGCAAAATGGTGCAGCGAATACTCACCTAAAACTAAAAGTTTTAGGTATGGAAAATATTAAGCTAAAACTTGTGATTGATCTGATTTCAGTGAACCTGGCTGCGCGCTATTTTAATGAATTTGATCTATTTGGGTGATATCAACCCGCTCTAGAGAGGGCTAGCCTTCGCTGGGCAATTGAAAGGCCAATAGAGTTTGAAAAGATATCTTCAATCCCAACGACCATACTATTCCAGTTTATTTGCGATAAGCCGGTGCGTTGTATAATTGGCGAGGTATTGTGGAGTACGTAACCGGATTTACCTGTGCTAATTTGCCTAGCAGTTTCATCGACCAAGGTTAAGTAATCAGCTAAATTAAAAGGCAACCCTTTCAAAGCTTGCGAAGCGTTTCCCACTAATGGTTTAAGGAACTTAGGTTGCCCCCCAAGTTGCACTGCCTCTATTCGATGCTTAATGCTGGTGAATTCAGATGTTTCTGGCGTTTTTGAAAGTCCCACGCGTAGTGGATTCAAATCTACGTAGGCCATACATGCCACCAATGCGGCTTCATCAAGTAGAGCCTGCGATTTAAATCTTCCTTCCCAAAAACGTCCAGTGCACTCATCCTCCTTGTTAGCTTCACGAGCAATAAACTCATTCAGTAACCTCATAAACCAACTGATATCGTACAACCGTTGTCTATATATATTTGCTGTCGATATGATGGTCGTTATCTGAGCTTCTGTAAGCGAAGCTCGCTGTGCGGGCTGCATATATTGCTGGGTTAATACAGTGCCCTTATGTAGTGAATGCCAACGCCTCAATACTTCCTCGGTGGTCCACGACAACGCTTCGTTTCTATCTACATGTAATACCAAGTGGGTATGGTTACTCATTACCGCATAAGCACATACATCAATTGAAAATACGCTTGTTAGCGTTATGAGCCTATCTTCAACCCACTGGCGCCTATGCTCGTAGCTCTTCCCCGAATAACGGTCTTTACCACACAAAAATGCTCGCCTCACACACCGAGATACGCAGTGATAGTAGGGCGTGTTCTGTAAACAGATTAGTGACTTTCTAGGGCTTGGCATAATGGAGCTCAATTTCAAAATAGTGATAATGATACTGAGCTACATTTCAGGTTAAATATACTGAACAAGAGGATAGTTCGGGTGGGTGTCCAAACTTTTAGCGTCCAAACTTTTAGCGCGCATAAAAAAAGGCGAATTTTCAATCGCCCTTTGAGGTTTTTACACAATCACATTTATATGCTTCACGCTTACTTTAAACCCTAACTATCAACAAACATTTCTTGTTTAAAATTCAAGGTTTGCATAGTATTTCCGCGTTGAACATCAATACTAAACCTGTAGTTTTCTCTGTCTCTAAAAGGCAGCACCGCTAGGTAGTAAATTGCATCGCCTTCTTCTACCTTCTTAAAGGTGAGTGTCTTAGTGGTGCCTATCAAGTTTTTGGCAGTACCTGAAACAGATACGCGTTGAGCGGTTCCGGTTACGGCATCTAGGACAGAAATATTGACCAGGGCGTTAAACTTACTACGAACTATGCCATAAGAGGCCGCAACTTCCGGGGTAAGAAAGGGAGTACTCACTACCATGTAATGCACATCCCATTCGCCTAGTTGTTGCTTTTGCTCGGCGTGTGCTGCACTACTTATAATAAGTAATAAACTACCCAATAAACCAAAAAGTAATGTACTGATTTTTTTCATCTTATCACTCCGCAGATTCAGCTTAAAAGAACCTGAATGTGTCTTGAAGTAGCAATTGTAAAAACTGTAGCCCAATAATGGCAATCAGCACTGATAGGTCTAGACCACCTAATGGCGGTATAACTTTTCTAATGGGGGCTAAGAACGGCTCAGTAAGTTGATAAAGAAGGTAGTCGATAGGCGTTTGGCCTTGCGATACCCAACTTAGAATCGCGCGTAAAATTAACACCCAGAACATGATAGAAAGGGTTTCTTTTACTACTTCAATCAGCGCAACGATTATGATGCCCACAGGATTCAAACTCCCACCAACCATCAGTGAAAGCGTAATTATTTTCAACGCCGCAACAACCAGCGCTAGCACGAAGGTAGCCGTGTCGAAGCGGCCAATCGAAGGAATTAATCTGCGCAACGGCCCCACAAGAGGGTGCGTGGCCTTTACGATAAACTGGCTCATAGGGTTATAAAAATCAGCCCTAACCAGTTGCAACCATAGGCGTAAGACAACCACCATTAAATACAAACCAAATAGTGTATCTACCAGAAAAACCGTTGCATTCATGTTTTGATGTTCCTAAAAACGTTAAAGCTGTTTTGCCATTTCTTCAGCGCGAGCTACCGCAGCGCGCATCGCGTTACTTACGATATCACTCAAACCTTGATCAATTAAGGTATTGACTGCCGCGGCCGTGGTGCCGCCCTTAGAAGTAACTTGGGCACGAAGCTCACTTAATTCAAGGTCAGGATTGTGACAAACCATTTCAGCAGCGCCCAACATAGCTTGTTGTACCATCAAACGGGATTGGGCTTTATCGAAGCCCATGTTTATGGCTTCGTCTTGCATGGCTTGTAAAAACAAGAAGAAATAGGCTGGGCTGCTGCCTGCCGCGGCGATAACGCCGTTAATTCCATCTTCCTCTTCAACCCATACCGTTTCACCTACGCTATTCATCACATCATCAACGTAAGTTCTGTCGTCTTCTGACACGGTGTTATCTGCGTACATGCCCGACATACCCTTACTAAGTAGGCTTGGCGTATTTGGCATAATACGAACAACCGGATATTCGCCACCTAACATTTCTTGTAAACGAGAAACGGGCAACCCAGCTGCAATACTAAGAAATAGCTTGCCAGATAAATCGTTGTTCTGCTGAAGGTCTGCGCACATATCACCCATCATTTGGGGCTTCACGGCTAGCACAATAGCATCTGCAAACTGGCAGGCTTCATCATTAGATTGGGTAATTTGAATACCGAATTCTTCTTTTAACTTATCGAGTTTCGGAGTAGACGGGTTGCTCGCTAAGATGCGTGTCTTATCGTAGCCAGACTGAATTAAACCACTAATAATGCTGCGGCTCATGTTGCCCGCGCCTATAAATGCCAATTTCTTTTGTTGCATATGAATCCTATTGTAAGTTGAAAAAACGAACAGTGTTCAGTAAAAAATAGTAGGAACTAGTCGCGTGAGCCAAAGATAGCGGTGCCAATTCTTACCATGGTAGACCCATGAGCGATGGCGCTTTGCATATCACTGCTCATTCCTACGGACAGGGTATCAAAATTGGTCAAGTTTGTATGGTATCGGTCGAACAATTCCTTTAAAGCACTGAGGCTTTGCGCTTGTTCATGGCTGTCTGGGTTTGCTTTTGGAATTGCCATTAGCCCACGTAAGCAAAGCTTGTCTTGCTGGCTAATAAAGCGTACTAGTTCATCTACCTCTTCAGGTTTTACACCTGACTTGCTCGCTTCATCATCGATATTCACTTGAATACACACATTCAGAGGCGCCATATTCGCTGGGCGTTGGTCATTCAAACGACGGGCTATTTTTTCCCTGTCAACGGATTGGACCCAATCGAAATGCTCGGCTACTACTTTTGTCTTGTTCGATTGAATAGGGCCTATCATATGCCATTCAACATCGATAAGTGCAGACAGTTGCTGTATTTTATCTACACCTTCTTGTATATAGTTTTCGCCGAATGTACGTTGTCCCTCTTCATACGCTGCCATAATATCCGATACCGGTTTAGTTTTGCTCACGGCTAGCAATTTAACTGAATTTGGTGGACGATTAGCGCTGGCAGTAGCTAGGCTCACATCCTGTCGTGCACTATTGAGTCTTTCTGCTATTGTTTGCATTATTCACCTTTTTGAGGAGTTGTTGTGGATATTACCGAACTTTTGGCTTTCAGCGTTAAAAATAAAGCGTCAGATTTGCACTTATCAGCAGGTCTGCCACCTCTTATCCGCGTAGACGGAGAAATGCGTAAGCTTAATGTACCCGCATTAGATCATAAACAAGTCCATGCACTTATTTATGAAATAATGAATGACATGCAACGTAAAGAATACGAAGAGAACTTGGAAACCGATTTCTCATTCGAAATTAGTGGCTTGTCGAGGTTTCGTGTAAATGCTTTTGTACAAAATCGCGGTGCAGCAGCAGTGCTTCGAACTATCCCCAACACGGTCCTTACCCTTGATGATTTAGGTGCACCTGAAATATTCAAAGAAATAATCAACCAACCTACCGGAATAGTTCTAGTCACCGGCGCCACGGGGTCGGGTAAGAGTACAACCCTTGCCGCGATGGTTGATCATATCAATTCGCACAAGCGCGAGCACATTCTCACTATTGAAGATCCTATCGAGTTTGTACACGAAAATAAATTGAGTTTAGTAAATCAACGAGAAGTCCATCGAGACACCCACTCTTTTAGTAACGCACTTCGCTCAGCATTACGTGAAGATCCGGACGTGATATTAGTGGGTGAGCTACGTGATTTAGAAACAATTCGCTTGGCCATTTCAGCTGCGGAAACGGGGCATCTAGTCTTTGGCACCTTGCATACTAACTCTGCCCCTAAAACCATAGACCGTATTATCGATGTGTTCCCTGCCGAAGAAAAAGCGATGGTGCGCTCTATGTTATCTGAATCACTGAGGGCAGTTATTTCTCAAACCCTGCTGAAAAAAGTGGGGGGAGGGCGAATAGCAGCGCATGAAATCATGGTAGGTATTCCAGCAATTCGAAATCTTATTCGTGAAGATAAAGTACCTCAAATGTATTCCGTTATTCAGACGGGGCAAGCTACGGGTATGCAAACTATGGATCAGTGCTTACAACGTTTGTTGGCACTAGGTGCAATTTCTAAAGAAGACGCCGCTGCTAAATCGAAAGACAAGCAATCGATGAGTAATTTTTAAGGACGAGTAATGTTAGATAGCTTTTTAGAAAAAATGGTAGAGAAATCTGCTTCTGACTTATTCGTTACCGCGGGCTTTCCCGTTAGCGCGAAAGTGCACGGTAAGCTAACCCCCATTTCGGAAAATTCTTTTAATGACGAAGATGCATTAGCACTTGTTCATGAAGCTATGAATGAAAAGCAAAAAGAGGCTTTTCATAGTACCAAGGAATGTAATTTTGCCATTGTACGAGAAGGCCTAGGTCGTTTTCGTTGTTCAGCGTTTTGGCAAAGAGATCAAGCTGGGATGGTGGTACGTCGTATTGTTACCGAAATACCTAAGGTTGATGACCTGGGTTTACCCACGGTGCTAAAAGATATCATCATGTCAAAACGTGGCTTGGTGCTTTTTGTAGGAGGTACCGGTACAGGTAAATCGACCTCTTTGGCGGCCTTAATCGGCCACCGAAATAGTAATTCTTTCGGACATATTCTAACTATTGAAGATCCTATTGAGTTTGTGCACGAGCATAAATCTTGCGTGATAACTCAGCGTGAAGTAGGCATAGACACCCACTCATTTGACGATGCATTGAAAAGCTCGCTGAGACAAGCGCCTGACGTCATTCTTATTGGTGAAATTCGTTCAATGGAGACAATGGAATACGCCATGTCGTTCGCTGATACGGGTCATTTGTGCGTAGCAACCCTCCATGCCAACAATGCTAACCAAGCAATTGAGCGTATTATGCACTTAGCGCCAAAAGATCAGCACGACAAGTTACGTTTTGACCTAAGCCAAAATATAAAAGCTATCGTGGCGCAACAGCTTCTTCCAACCAAAGACGGTGAGGGACGGGTAGCGGCAATTGAAATTCTATTAAACTCTCCCTTAGTGAGCGATCTTATTCAACGTAATGAAATAGGTAGCTTGAAAGAAGCGATGAAAAAGGGCAAAGAGTTAGGAATGCAAAGCTTTGATATGGCGTTGTACGACTTATATCGCGAGGGAAGTATTGATTTAGACCAAGCATTACATCACGCTGATTCTCCTAATGATTTGCGCCTAATGATTAAGCTAGATTCCAACGATGGGTCAAGCTTAGGCACATTGTCGAATGTCTCGATAGATATGGATGACTAAAACTCTTGATTAAGCTTTTTACGTCGCCAGACCCTTTTTTACTTCAGTCGGTAAAAAGTGAACTCGATGCGCTCTCTATACCTTACCTAGTGAAAAACGAATTTGCAGGTGGGGCGATGGGCGAACTGCCATGGCAAGAATCACAGCCTGAACTTTGGCTAATTGATGAATCTTGGTCTGCCAGAGCCAATAAGGTTGTGAGCTCTTTAATGGACAGCCACGAACCTACCGAGCAAATTCCGTGGGTGTGTGGTAACTGTGGTGAGCCAAACGGTGAAGCTTTTGATACCTGCTGGAAGTGCGGAGAAAGTAGACCTTAGCGTTACCGATTACTGATTTTCTTATTCGTTAATTCGTAATTGGAACTGTGAGTGTCCAGCTAGCGTTAGCCAAAAATATCAGTGTAACAACGGTGTTGAAAAGGTGGGTGTCCAGCAAACTGCTCAAAAAAATATCAGTGTAACAAGGGGGTTGAAAAGGTGGGTGTCCAGCAAACTGGAAAGGTGGGTGTCCAGATAACGGCGAGTGGCTAGTCGCCGTATTGATTTTCAACCCAGCTAGTAAAAATCACACAGGCCGATACGCTGTCTATTTTTTCCTTGGTTAGCTTTTTATAACCGCCAAGTTCGAACAACATAGACTTTGCATCTGTGGTGGTGAGCCTTTCATCGCATAAATCCACTGCTACTTTGAACCTACCGTGCAAGCGGTTAGCGAATTTCTTGGCGCGCTGTGTGACTTCTTGCTCGGTGCCGTCCATATTCAGCGGTAAACCAACTACCACAAGGTGCGGTTGCCATTCTTCATAAAGCTTTTCAATTACATTCCAATCTGGAATGCCATCACGGGCTTTAAGGGCTGCAAGCGGCGACGCCGTACCGGTAATTTCTTGTCCTACTGCTACACCAATACTTTTTGTGCCGAAGTCGAACGCTAGTACTGTTCTACTACCAATATCAGGCATGCCCAGCTCCTGGGGCAAGTTGCCACACATCTACTCCAAGTTTATTAACTGCTGCTTGCCACTTTTTATGGATAGGTGTGTTAAACAAAATTTCGTCATCGGCCTCTATGGTTAGCCATGAGTTATCTTGCATTTCCTGTTCAAGTTGCCCGGCAGTCCAGCCCGCGTAACCTAACGCGATAATGGATGAATCTGGCCCTGTATTAGTGCCAATGGCGGATAAAATATCTTTTGAAGTGGTAATCATAACGTCAGGCGATAAGGTCAAGCTTGAGTCCCACCCACTTTGACTGGAATGCAGAACAAACCCTCGCTCTTGACTCACCGGTCCGCCAGCAAGAATAATTTGCTCGGCTTTATCTTCTGCCACGGTTAAGTCTTTGTCGGTTTGCTCAAGCAACTCTTTCAAATTCATGGTTGAAGGCTGATTGATTACCAGCCCCATGGCACCGTCTTTATTGTGTTCGCAAATATAAGTGAGAGAGCGAGAAAAATACGGGTCATCTAGCGAAGGCATCGCTACTAGAAAGTGGTTTTGTAAACTTTTCAGTTCTGTCATTGTTTCCTCTACTTCTCACTTACCTACTGTCAGTGCAAAACGCTATTTAGCTGTAAGGCGCTTTTCAATTGCGTCGAATAACGAGCCCATAATATTAACATTATAGTGACCCTCTATTTCTCTTACGCACGTTGGGCTAGTAATGTTTATTTCTGTGATTTTTTCGCCAATCACATCCAGCCCAACAAATAAAATGTTGTTATCTCGTAACGTGGGAGCCACGGCTTCAGCCAACGCACGATCGGTTTCTGAAATCTCTTGGGGTCTGCCCGTTCCGCCTGCAGCTAAATTACCGCGGGTTTCCCCTTTAGTAGGTAAGCGCGCTAAGCAATAAGGAATCACTTCACCGTCCACAATCAGAATACGTTTATCGCCATCTTTAATTTGTGGTAAGTATTCTTGAACCATCATGTAACGTTTGCCCAAGTTGGTTAACGTTTCAATGATTACGCCTAAGTTATTTCCATCTGGCTTCACTCTGAAAATTGAAGCGCCGCCCATGCCATCCAAAGGCTTACAAATAATATCTTGATGCTTTGCATGAAATTCACGAATAAGCTTCTGATTATTAGTTACCAGCGTGTTAGGAATGTGCTCAGGAAACAAAGAGGTAAACAATTTTTCGTTGTAGTCTCGGAGCGCTTGCGGATTATTTACAACCAGCGCGCCCTCGTCTTGGGCAAGTGATAAAATATGGGTAGCATATAAAAATTCGCTGTCGAAAGGGGGATCCTTACGCATAAGCAACACATCAATGTCACCGAGTGAAACAGTATGCTCTTCACCAAGAGAGTAAAAATCAGTCGCTTGGTCACGCACGGTAATTGTTCTAGCCAACCCCATTGGTTTGCCGTTATTAATATAGATATCTTTAAGTTCGAAATACAGAACGGTTGCGCCACGGCGCTGGGCTTCAAGCATCATTGCTAGACTGGTGTCTTTATGCGGCTTAATCACCGCGATAGGATCCATAATCACGCCAAGGGTGTAGTGCATGTATGTTCTCACTCTTTGATAAAGGTAGATAAATTAGCAACAGCGTTACGCATTGATGGCGATAGTTGGCTGTTGGTGCATTTTATATGTCGATGTTGGTTTTGGTATGAATACCACTAAATCCTAAGTGGGGGCATTCAGCATTTAGATCAAGTATTGTAAAAACCAAACTTTCTAATAGTTAACCTGTAAAGCTCTCGCGTAAACTGCCAACTTAAAAATCGCCATGCTGGGCTTGCAGAATACTAATACAGCTAATGGCTGCAGTTTCCGTACGTAGTATTCGAGGCCCCAAACTGCATGATGTAAAACCACTTTCGTTCGCTTGATGAATTTCGCCTTCGGAAAGTCCGCCTTCTGGACCAATTAATAGTCGAAAACCTTGTGTATTGTATGGCTGTCTCGCTAACGGCTTTTCTGCACCCGGCGCCAATACTAATCGTGAACTCGAGGTCGACTCAGATAACCATTTGTTTAGCGCAATAGGCGGGTTAAGCGAGGGAAGAGTATTTCTGCCACTTTGTTCGCACGCACCGATGATGATCTTTTGCCATTGAAGCAGCTTTTTTTCCCATCGGGCTTCATCTAGTTTAACGGTACATCGCTCGGTCAGGATAGGCGTGATCTCGGTAACACCAAGCTCTACACTTTTTTGCAGAACCGTATCCATTCGGTCACCTTTAGATACCCCTTGGCCTAAATGAATATTTAGCGATGATTCTTTGGACAACGATAAACACGCATCGGCTTCTACAAAAACTTTTTTTCTTTGAGCATTAATTATCTGTGCGCTGTACTCATTACCATCACCGTTAAACAGTACGATGGGATGATTCGCTTTCAAACGAAGCACACTGGCAATATGATGCCCAGCTTCTTCAGTTAACTGAAATTCTTCTTCAAGAGGAATTGGATTAGGGTAATAAATTCTTGGTATGCGCATTGGGAAACTAAAAATGGCGGATAATGTAGATATGATACGTGGCTTGAGCAAGTGGATGCAACGCATCGTAGCTGAAAATCGCTACAATGCGTTGTAAAAAGCTATTTTTGTCGAGATTTACGATAGCCTTATTAGATTAGCACTAGGGCTAGTTAAGCTGCCGAAGGTGTTGAAGTGGTGTTTTGCGTTTCGTTTTGATGAGGAGGTACTGCTTGCCCGTCCTTTCGTGCATACTTGGTGTGTTCACCTTTATCTGTTCTTAAAGAATACAAGAACAATGCTGCTACGATAATTGCCAGTAATATAATGTAAAACATAGATTATTCCTTTTATTCTATTTGCTAAGCTGTACAAAATTGACAATAGCAATACCTGCTAACGTCATATCCGGTTCACATTCTTTTTGAATGTATTTCAGCGCTTTGCAGTCTATATAAAGCATCCTGCTTATTTTGACGGAAAATTTTACACCAATTGGACCAAAAAATCATCAGTTCTCGTAAAATTTTTCGATAGTCCGTTATGGCTGATTCGTTTTTCTGGGTTACTAATTAACATGATGAGGTAGTGAGATTAGGTTGCTTAAATGACACCCTAATGACGAATTTACGACAAGACGCTTAAATAGCTGAAATTTAATTTTGAAGAAAAAATTAGCGGGAAAAAAGTCGACTTTAGGATAACATTTATTCGCTGTAGGCCACGTATATATTAGACTTTTGACCTAAAATGGCTGTTTGTGATTCAAAGTCGTTGGCGTAATTCTAAAAGCCTGCTACCTTATTTCAGCTTTATTATGTTTGATAAAACAAGGACAAAATTATGGAAGAAAATTTATCATTATTCTCATCGAGTGATGTAGAACGCTATATTAACGATTATGCAATTCCATGGGGCATTAATATTGCCATGGCGATTGTCATCTACGTTATTGGTCGAATCGTTGTAGGATTCATTCTATCTTTATTCCGCCGTCTAATGGCAAAATCAAAGTACGATGCAATGTTAGTGGACTTCTTAGAAGCCATTATAAGCGCTATTTTGATGTTGTTTGTTATCGTGGCGTCGTTAAACCAGCTTGGTGTTGATACAACCTCACTTGTTGCAATATTAGGTGCTGCAGGTTTAGCTATTGGTTTGTCACTGCAAGATTCATTGAAGAACTTTGCTGCTGGCGTAATGCTTCTTGTATTCAAGCCTTTCAAATCAGGCGATTTCGTTGAAGCTGCTGGAACGGCGGGTACAATCAACAAGATTGGTATCTTTACGACTACAATGACTACACCTGATAACAAAGAAATTATTGTTCCTAACGGTGGTATTTACAGCAATAACATTACTAACTATTCAGCGAAAGAAACACGTCGTGTAGATATGGTAGTTGGTATTGGTTATGACGCGGACTTGCGTAAAGCAAAAGAAATTCTAAATGAAATGGTTCGTGCTGATGAGCGTATCCTTAGCGAGCCAGCACCTACAGTTGCTGTTTCTGAATTGGCTGATAGCAGCGTTAACTTCGTGGTTCGTCCATGGTGTAAAGCGTCTGACTTCTGGGGCGTTAAGTTCGACTTCACTGAGCAAGTTAAACTACGTTTCGACCAAGAAGGTATTTCAATTCCATTCCCACAAATGGATGTTCATCTTCACAAAACTGACAGCGAATAATCTTTTATTCTCTGATACAAAAACGCCACATTAATGTGGCGTTTTTTTTTGCTCTATTTTACGTTGGCGATGGCAATAAACTAGCCACAGCTAGGTCTATACGCAGAGGCCTGATAATCATTGTACGCAGCGTTCATGTTTGCTTGTAAGTTACTGATCCGCGTTTGCGGAGCAGGGTGAGTAGAAAGCAATTCTAAAGGACGTTCGCCGCTACTTGCTGCATCCATGTTTTGCCATAAGTTTACAGATTGACGAGGATCAAAGCCTGACATAGCCATAAGTTGAAGGCCAATAACATCAGCTTCAGACTCGTGGGTACGGCTAAACGGTAGTTGAACCCCAACTTGTAAACCTAAACCAATGGCTGCCATAATTGGCGCAGTTTGAGACACTTCGTTCATTGCCAAAGCTGCACCTGCTGCTTGGGTGCCCATATTGATAAGCGTGGATTGAGACATTCGCTCATTACCATGTTCTGCAATAACATGACCCACTTCATGGCCGATAACCGCCGCAAGCTGATGTTGGTTCTCAGCAACATTTAATAATCCGGTATAAACGCCAATTTTACCTCCAGGTAAAGCAAAGGCATTAACTTGTTCATCGTCAAAAACCACCACTTCCCATGTACCATCGAACACACTGTTGGGGACTTTCGCGGTGATGGCATTTGCCACACATTCAACATAGCTATTTTGAACCGCTTTGTTTGAAATTTTGAGTTCTTCTTTCATTCCGCTAAATGCTTGGTCGCCCATTTCTGCCAATTGAGACTCAGAATATAAGAGTACTTGATTACGACCTGTAGGCGATGTAGCACAAGCTGTCACTGCTAGAGCTACTGCGG
The DNA here is from genome assembly GCF_001562115.1 of Alteromonas stellipolaris. Classification (NCBI taxonomy): domain Bacteria; kingdom Pseudomonadati; phylum Pseudomonadota; class Gammaproteobacteria; order Alteromonadales; family Alteromonadaceae; genus Alteromonas; species Alteromonas stellipolaris. Next base: position 3,573,008 of record NZ_CP013926.1, on the reverse strand, counting down.
CGATTGATGCGGTAAACCTCAATTTCATATTTTAATCCTTGTTTTTGCGAAATAGAGAAATATTAGTGAGTTACGACCCATATGATTTGTTACGTATAGTGCGCAAGAGCAGACCAATATTAGCTTCTATTAATACTACAAATTGTGGTGTTATTCATTTGTAAATTTACCCTTTTGCCAAATTAATATTTGTGTCATACACTGGCTCTAGCTTATATACAGATGTAATTAAAATAATAGCTAAATCTGCATTGTATGTCATAGGTTAGTTCACGCGCTAAAGGCGAGAATTGAGTAGGCCTGTTGGCAAGCTAAGGTTTGGCGTAACAACATGATAAAAAGGAAATTAAATGTCTGCGCAGTCAAAATTCAAATTCGGCGTCTTAGCGCTACTTATCTCAGCGGCTCTTACTGGCTGTGGTCTAGATGGCGACGATGGTGAACAAGGTGAAACAGGTGCCCAAGGTCCTCAGGGCGAGCAAGGCGAAGCGGGCTCTGATGGCGCCGATGGCGTTGACGGTAGCGATGCATCGTTAGGTGTTTCTCTTGATGTTGTTGCCCGTGCCTTTTTGGGTAACCTAACGTCGGCAGAAATCGTGCAATATCATGCTGACACCCAAACTATCTATGCCACCAACGGTGAAACCAACGCCATCGCAGTTATTGCCGCTGATACTGTAAGCACTACTGCAATGAGCGACCCAATCAATACTACCAACCTTACGGTCAGTAATATTACGCTACCTGCTGATATTGACGGCGTAACGTTAGGAAGCCTCACTAGTATTGCTATTAGTGGCGACCTTATGGCCGTTGCCGTGCCTGCTGAGGTGAAAACCGACAGCGGCTACGTACTTTTTTATAATGGCTTAGATACTTCTGCCCCCGTGTTTTTAGATTCTGTGGTTGTTGGTGCACTACCTGACATGGTGACATTTACGCCAGATGGCGGGAAAGTATTGGTGGCTAACGAAGGTGAGCCTTCAGATGATTACACGGTTGACCCAGAAGGTTCTATTTCGGTCATTAATATCCTTGCAAGCGGAGAGCCTGAAGAAACAGCAACCTCTGTAAGCTTTACGGGCTTTAACGGCAGTCAAGACGACTTAATTGCGCAGGGAATGATGTTCCCTAATCCAAGTGGCCGTACGATTAAAGGCGTTGATATTGCTACCACTGTGGCTCAAGACTTAGAACCAGAATATATCACGGCGACTAATGATGTTGCGTACGTTAGCCTTCAAGAAAACAACGGTTTAGCGATTCTTGATCTTGAAGAACTAACTGTAGAAATTGTTGGGCTAGGTGTGAAAAGCTGGTCTGATTTGAATATTGATATTCAAGAAGATAGCAGCGTGAGTTTTGGTCAGTATGATGGACTTTACGGCGTGTATCAGCCCGATACTATTGCCAATTATTCGTGGAAAGATGCCACTTTCATCGTGACTGCTAACGAAGGTGACGCACGTGAATATTTCTTTGATTCTGCTGATGAAGCAACCTGCCTAAGTGAAGGTGGATTAGAGTTTGATGCAGACGATGGCTGTTTAGCTTACACCGATGAAGTTAAGGTTGAAGACTTAACGGCAGAGGCGAACTCTGAACTTGCTGACTTACAAGCGACTGGGGAAGCAGATAATTTGCGTGTCACTAGCGCGATGGGTGATGTGGATGGAAGCGGTGAATATGACGCCGCTTATACGTACGGCTCACGTTCATTTACGATTTGGGATCAAAACGGCTTAGCGGTTTACGATTCAGGTGATGATTTTGAGCGTATTACCGCCTCGGTTCACGGTGCATCGTTTAACAATGGTGATGACGAAAACGCAGGCGATTCGCGCTCTGAGAATAAAGGCCCAGAGCCTGAAGCATTAACCGTTGGTGTTATTGGCGATAGAACTTATGCGTTTGTTGGAACTGAGCGCATGGGCGGCATATTCGTTTACGATGTAACTAACCCTTACGATGTGCAATTTGCAGATTACATTATCAATCGCGACTTAACAGAAGGCCTAGTAGCGACCGACGTTATTGGCGACTTGGCGCCAGAAAGCCTAGTATTTGTAAGTGCGGACGATAGCGCAAGCGGCGTTCCTTTGTTGCTTGTAGGAAACGAAGTTAGTGGCACCGTAACGGTATGGCAAATTACTCAAAACTAAGTGAAACATGCTAGATAGGCAATGCTAAGCAAAAACGCTAGCTAAAAACCTATAATGGAACGGCGCCCTTGGCGCCGTTTTTTTATTTAAGTAAAAACCGTGTACATTTTGTGGCTAGGGTAAATCGTCGAGCGGTGATTACATACGGGATGGTTTGAGTTAAGCTATAACTATACGTATTAACATTGAAACGATAAGTGCAGCGCAGTAGCGCTCAAATTGTCTGAGTACAGATTGTGGTTGCCTGCTAACAGTCTGTCGGATTTCACTTATCTTATTTCTTCGTTATGTCATGGCCGTAGGGCTTAAACAGAAATATTAGAAAAAGAGAATGCAGATGTCTCAACAGATCGTTGTTAGCGGTGTGGGTGTTTGGCACCCTGAAAGCAGTATTACAAATCAGGAACTGGTAGACAGTTATAATGCGTATGTTGACTCGTATAACGAAGAGCATAAAGCAGAAATAGAAGCGCAACAGGTTACTGCAAAACCTTATTCAAGTGCCGAGTTCATTGAAAAAGCGTCAGGAATTAAAAGTCGGTATATTTACCAAAAAGAAGGCGCGCTTGATATTTCGCGCATGAAACCAAAAATTGAAGCTCGCGAAGATGAAGCGCTATCTCACCAAGCAGAAATAGCAGTAGAAGCAGCCAAGTTGGCGTTGGCTTCTGCAAATAAAACCGCCCAAGACGTTGATGCCGTTATTGTATCTTGCGCGTATACCCAACGTGCTTACCCAGCTATTGCAATTGAAGTGCAAGAAGCGCTAGGTATTGAAGGCTTTGGTTTCGACATGCTAGTAGCGTGTTCTGCTGCCACTTTTGGTATGCACCGCGCATACGAAATGCTAAGCGCCGGTAACGCTAAGTGTGTATTGGTAATCAATCCTGAATTAGTGTCACCGCAAATTAACTATACCGACAGAGACAGCCATTTCATTTTTGGTGACGTTGCGACAGCCACGGTATTAGAAACTGCCGACACTGTGAATAGCGAACACAGTTACGATGTTATGAGTACCAACGCGGTAACTAAGTACTCCAACAACATTCGCTCAAACTTTGGTTACGTTACACGTACAGAAGATGTAGACCCATATGGTGCAGACAAGCTCTTTCATCAAGCTGGGCGCAAAGTATTTAAAGAAGTCTGCCCAATGGCAGCAAGTCACATAGAAAGCCACTTAAACAGACATCAGTTAACGGCAACTGACGTAAGACGTTGGTGGTTGCATCAAGCGAATATCAACATGAATACGCTAATCATTAAGCGTTTGTTGGGGCGTGATGCTAACGCTGATGAAGCACCTATTGTGTTAGACGAATACGCGAATACGGCGTCAGCAGGATCGGTTATTGCCTTTGGCTTAAACCATGAAGACTTAGTGGCCGGTGATGTTGGTGTGTTGTGCTCCTTTGGGGCAGGCTATTCAATTGGGTCATTGTTACTAAAAAAACGGTAGGCCTTTAGCTAAAGCTGACAGTAACCTAGTTTACTGTCAGCGCCACCTGATTGCACCAGAACCTCAAAAACAATAAAAAGCTGGGTGAGAATAAATAGGGATGATTTCAGATATAGGCTATGCCCTTAACAGTTTGGCTTACTTACTGTTAATGCTATTACTTTTTGCAGTACGAAAGCCTGGGTTAGCCAATCACTTGTTGGTACTGGCCACAGCCACTACGCTGTTCTGGTCTACTAGCATGATAACGGCGCTGTTTGGTCCCATCAGCCTTTCTTGGTTGCTTACCATTGATGCAATCAGGCAGGTGGCTTGGTTGCTCTTCCTCGCAGGTTGTTTAAAAAATAATTTCACCAATTTGTTTGATGTTCTGCGCCGCCCCACGACCCTTTTTATATTACTCCCCGGCTGCATAGCTTTAGTGCTGCCCCATGTCTTGTGGATTGATGCTTCGTGGCGTTATCTTATGCTGATTATTTTGGCGCTTGAAGTCCTTATCTTATTGGAAGTTATTTACCGTCAAGCGGATGCAGACCAATGGGCTTATAAGCCGTTAATTTTATATTTAGGCGCTACCCACCTTTTTGATTTTGTTACTTACGCCAATGCCACCATGGTGAATCAGGTTGAGGTTAGTTACATTGCCGCTCGGGGCTATATCTATTTCCTTCTTATTCCATTTTTGGTTATTGCCATTCGGCGTATAAAGCACTGGGGCGTCGATATATTTATCTCCAGGGATGTAGTACTACACAGCTCTTTATTGCTGGTAGCGGGCGCTTACCTTTTCATTATGGCTATCATTGGGTATGCCATCAGCTACGTAGGTGGAAATTGGGGCGCCATGGTACAAACCATCTTGGTGGTATTGTCCCTTGCCTTGCTAGTTACCGTATTTTTGTCGAATTCATTTAGAACCAAGTGTAAGGTTTTTATCACCAAGCACTTTTTCGCCAACCAGTTTGATTACCGCGTAGAGTGGATAAAACTAACAAAAACACTTTCTAGCTCAATGGATGCCCCTAATACGGTTCACGAAAGTGCACTTCGCGGCATACTGGAAGCTATCGAATATGACTCTGGCAAATTATATAAACGAGTGAATAACGACTTCGAGCAGTTGGCACAAGTTAACCCGTTACCAGACACCCATGATGATTTAACCATCATTCGAACGCTAACAGAGTATTGCGCGTCTAATACCTGGTTAATTGATGTACATGAATACCAGGCCAAGCCATTTCATTACAAAGGGCTGCAAATCGAAAGAAATACCTTAAAAGACTGGGGTTATCAGCTTTACCTGCCGTTTTATAAAAATGATGAAATTTGGGGTTTTGCTGTACTTGCGGCTGGGGATAATGAACGACTGAGCTTAAATTGGGAAGTTCGAGATTATCTTAATGCTATTACCGAGCAAGTGAGTATGTTTGTATTCCATCATGAGGCTTCAAAGCTGGTGGCAGAAAATGCTCAGTTTGCTGCATTCAATAGAATGTCTGCGTTTGTTGTTCACGATTTGAAGAATGTCATGGCGCAAGTCGATTTGATCCTTGCGAATGCGCAGCAACATAAACATAACCCTGAATTTATTGAAGACACATTTGAAACATTGGAACATACCAAAGCGCGTATGGATAAAATGTTAAAGCAATTAACCGATAAAAAGATTAATGATGATGGGGCTCACACATCGTGCTCGTTATCGCATATTATTAAAGATGTGGTGGCAAATCGATGTATGGGGCTTTCTCCCACTCCAAAAGTGCACTGCAGCAGCGAAGAGCAGGTATTAATTGATAAAGAAAAAGTTGCCAATGTTTTTTATCACCTAATAAGTAATGCGCAGCAAGCAACCAAAGATAGCGGCGAAATAGATATAGTATTAACGCATGACATCCAAAACCGTGTTCAATATGTAATGATAGAGGATACGGGAACCGGGATGGATCAAGACTTCATCGAAAACCGCTTGTTTAAACCTTTCGATACCACGAAAGGAAATGCAGGAATGGGAATTGGTGCGTACGATGCGAAAACGTATATTGAATCTATTGGTGGTAAAATAAGCGTTCAAAGTGAACCAGGGAAAGGAAGTTGTTTTACGCTAGCATTCACGCTTCATTGAGCAAAGTGAGCTATGACAACCAACCTATGTTGATACGGACGAAGTAACACAGGAACAAACTGATGACAGATACCGTTTTAGTGGTAGATGACGATTTAGGTATTCAGAAACAATTAAAGTGGAGCTTAACCGACTACGATGTTGTTTTTGCTGACGATCATACCTCGGCAATTGCGCAACTGCGCCGTTATGAGCCTAAAGTCGTTACACTAGATTTAGGATTGCCACCCGACCCAGCTAATGCGTCTGAAGGCTTGAGAATATTACAAGATATTATCGCCTTAGCGCCTAGAACTAAGGTCATTGTTGTCACCGGAAATAACGAAAAAGAGAATGCCCTTAAGGCTATAAACTTTGGTGCCTATGACTTTTATCAAAAACCCATAGATTCAGACACCATAAAGTTACTTGTTAATCGCGCACTTAATTTGGGTAAATTAGAGCTTGAAAACAGTATCTTATCCAAAGTTCGCACAGGTATGAGCCGTATCATTGGCAACAGTGAGTCTATTCAAACGGTAGTACGTAAAGCTGAAAAAATAGCGAATACGGATGTTAGTACCTTACTGCTAGGTGAAAGTGGAACCGGTAAAGAAGTGTTTGCTCGCAGCATTCATGAACATAGTCCTCGCAAAGATAAACCGTTTGTTGCCATTAACTGTGCATCTATTCCAGAAAATTTGCTAGAAAGTGAGCTTTTTGGTTATGAGAAAGGTGCATTTACTGGAGCCAATAAAACCACATTAGGTAAAATTGAAACCGCTCAAGGTGGCACGCTATTTCTAGATGAAATTGGTGATATGCCAATCGGGCTGCAAGCCAAAATGCTACGTTTTTTACAAGAGCGTGTTATTGAGCGAGTGGGGGGGCGAGCCGAAATTCCCGTGGATATTCGGGTTGTCTGTGCTACCCACAGAGATTTACAAACCATGGTGGCGGAAGAGCGTTTTAGGGAAGATTTATATTATCGTATTGGTGAAATTCCCATTATGATCCCGCCACTGCGAGATAGAGATCAAGATATTATCTTGCTTGCGCGTACCTTCCTGAATATTTATCGAGAAGAGTTTAATGCTAAGGCTAAGAGCTTTTCTGAATCTGCGATAAATTCCATGCTGGCTCACAAATGGCCTGGCAATATTCGTGAAATGCAGAATAAGCTTAAGTCGGCAGTGATCATGGCCGAAGGCACCGTTATACAGCCTGATGACTTAGGTTTGTTCGCGGTTGATGGTAGTGGAGAGTCTGAAACATTGAATCTTCGCGAGGTACGCGAGGTTGCTGAAAGTAAGGCAATTCGTAGAGCGTACCACCAAGCGGATAGAAATATGTCTAAAACCGCTGAATTGCTAGGTGTTACTCGTCCAACCTTGTATTCACTTATTGATAAATACCACTTGGATGACTTAAAAAGTTCGGCGTGAGATTAATCAGGAAAAGCGCGGTTTGGTGCGACTCTTCTGCGCATCGCATCATTCAGCGCGATACCCTATAAGGCCACTATTTCGTTTTTGGTAAAGCCTGTTGTTACGACAAGCTTAGTTGAGCATGCAAGTCGTGGTTACGGCTCTGTGTCGATAGCTTCACTGCGACAACTTCGTTGCGACAACTTCGTTGCGACAACTTTGTTACGACAACTTCGTTGCGACAACTTCGTTGCGACAACTTCGTTGCGACAACTTCGTTGCGACAACTTCGTTGCGACAACTTCGTTGCGACAACTTCTTCGTTGCGACAACTTCGTTGCGACAACTTCGTTGCGACAACTCACATGAATCAAAACTCATGTCGTGGCTTCTAAAGCATTGAAGCTGGACTGCCAATTTAGGGGATATGGTATTGGCTGTGATGTTTTGCTAATAAATCATGCCCGTAAAAGGCGACATGTAGTCCAATGTTACCATCTTCATCTTCTGTGAAAATTGGCGTGGAGCATTCATTACAGAAAAACTGTTTACGGCTTGGTGATAGCTGTAATTCCCCAAGCATAGAGGGGGCGCAATCTATGACTAAATGCTTACGTGCCCCTGCAATAGTGAGGTTTAGCGTTTCGCTGCAAGATAATGTTTCAACGTCCAATTCATCTTCGCTAATATCAGGCAACTCAAATTGCACGGCCTGACACTGACAACTACCTTTATACATAATGTACGCTCCTACTCATCGGGCCAATTTATGCTCGACAGCGTGTTAAATGATGTAGAAATGTATGACTGCTTAAAATGAAATTTCTTATCAAGCGGGGTTTGTTGCACGTCGCCAATCAGGGCTTTATTAGTATCAATAACCCCAATCCAACCATTACGGCCAGACATCTTGGTGGCGTATAAACAATAATCAACCACTGAAAAGGTGCTCTTCCAGCTTTCTTCGAAAGACACATGTTCAACAGGGGGAAGAATACTAAAGCCAATACTGCAGGTAACACGAAGTGAGCGAGTATCGTCAATATGAAATACTTTATCACTCACTGCGGCGCGGCAACGTTCAGCCAGTTGAGGAAGATCGTCTCGCATAGAGTGACGGCATATCACCAAAAATTCCTCGCCGCCCCAGCGGATGAGTAAATCAGTTTGCCTGAAAACTTCACGAAGCACATCGGCAAACTGACTTAATACTTTATCGCCCGCTAAATGGCCATGTTCGTCATTAATACGCTTGAAATGGTCGATGTCTATTAAGAAGCAAAGCAGGTCTTGGTTACGTTCGTTGTGGCCTTGCTGATGCTTATTTGCATGAGAGCTGCGCTTAAGTTCACCTGGCAACTGAGATTCAAGGTAGTGCCGATTGTACAAACCGGTCAGTGAATCATGAAGACTGACTTGCTCAAGGGTTTTATAGGCTGTTTGTAGCTCCGAGTTTTTTTGTTCAAGCTCTTTCGTTCTCTGCTTAACTTCACGGCGAAGCCTAATGGTTTGCTGGCGCTGAGTATATCTGCTCCAAATCAGAAATAGTGTTAGCAAACCGGCAATTAACGTGCTCCAAAACAATGTTGTGCGCAGGTTGAGTTGTTCGGCCTCAGCCAGTGCGAGTTGTTTGGTTTTCTGCAGTACTTGAATTGACTGTGCCTGTCGCTCAATTTCTATTTCGGCCTGAAGCTGTGCAATAGCAACCTCGCTACCCGAACTTAGCACTTCTTCTCTTATATTTTGTAACACCGACTGAATATCTAATGCGCGCTTAAACTCTCCCTTGGCTGCTAAGGCTTTCACTTGAATCGATAAGAAGTTCAACTGGCTGCGCAAATCACCACGCCGTCTTGCTTCAATAGTGCCATTTTTAGCATACGCCAGTGCATCGTCAAATTGTTGCAAAGACATCATCGCATTGGCCAGTGCAAGGCGAGATTGTTGGAGTAATTTTTGCTGACCAGTAGATTTCGCTACCGCGAGTGACTCCTCAAGTAGCATTAAGCCTTGTTCTGTGTCGCCGGTTTTTACCAACGCTTCGCCTAACCACGCCTGGGTGGTGGAGATTTCACTCGATTCTCCATTCTCTTTTAAAAGGGCTAGTGCGTACTTAAGCGCTTCTGAGGCTTCTTCAATATCGCCCTTAAGTAATAGTAAAGCGCCAATCTTACCCAATATTTGTGCTGTAAGCGGCTTATCATCGCTGGTTTTCGCTATCTGTAGTGCATCTTGATAATAGGTATTGGCCTCAGAAAACTGATTTAATGTGGCGTAGATGTCACCAATAGTCGCTAGACCTTGGCCGGTACTTTTATCGTCATGTTGTACCCGAAACAAACCCAATGCTTTTTTTAATGTGTAGAGTGCCGCTTGTACTTGGCCTTGTTCTTTTTGGACAAGACCAATTTCCATTTGAATGGTCGCATTTAACGGGAGGATCCCTTGTGTTTGCGCAATAGATTGTGCACGTCGCAGGTAGCCAATAGATTGCTCATAGTTCCCTAGAAAGCGTTGCGCGGTACCAAGATGGTGTAAGGTTTTTGCCATATCAATAAGTTGGCCGTGGCGGGTGAAGCCATCTAACGCAACGTACAGTGCATCGATTGCAACGTTGAAACGAGATGCACTTTGTAATAATACTCCAACCTCAAAGAATGTACTGGCCGACAATGTACTTACCGACAATACGCCGCTTTGGTGAGCTTGTTCAATAGCAAGTAGGGTTTGACGCTCGGCTTCTTCGAAAGCACCGCTTTGAACGAATTCTTGAACAGTTTGAGTAAGGGCATTAGAAACTGCTTTTGTAGGCAAAGAAAAACCCACTAGAGCAAAAAGTAGCGAAACGGTGACAATGCTGGTGGCAAAACGCCGAGCCGACTGTCTGGGCATTATAGAAGTTTCCTTACGACTACGCATTTATTGGCCTTCCCTTTTAAAAAGAAGAAGGACGGAAGTTTATGAGTAAAGCTGAAGTACTAATATCGTTATCAGCAGTCAATTCGTATCACTACTATTATGGCGAACAACCCGAAGAAATAACGTATCAGGCATTAGACTAAAGTATAAATTCGGCGCAGAGAGTACCTGTTCCCATCGGAATTTACACATTAAATAAAACAGTTATGCTTATTTTTGAGCTCGGTTTGGCGGAAGCGTAAGGCGGAATCGTTCCCTGACCAGTTAAAACTAATGTCTAACGTAGAATAAGAATATAGCGAGAGACATGGTGTTGAAAAGTATTAATGTGATTTGATACGCATTAATATTAGAGGTTACGCATGCTAATTTATACCTTTGTTGAGATTGGGTGAACCGAGGCTGTTCTTTTTTCTTAGATTTCTCTATCCTAGCAACTTCATTTATTTGCCCGTAGTGAGAACTCTATGTCAGAAAGTCGTTTTATTTCAAAAGAAGGTCAACCAGTACCTTCCGTATCTATTCCTGTTCGCGAAGGCGAGACATGGGCAACTAAAACTACTGAAGAATTGTTTAGTAACAAGACTGTGGTAGTTTTTTCACTTCCTGGCGCGTTTACGCCAACATGTTCTTCTACGCACTTACCTCGCTACAACGCGCTTGCTAAAGTATTTAAACAGCATGGCGTTGATGACATTCTATGCATATCTGTAAACGATACATTTGTCATGAATGCATGGGCAGCCGATCAAGAAGCAGAAAATGTAACCGTAATACCAGATGGTAATGGTGATTTTACTGACGGCATGGGCATGTTGGTAGACAAAGCTGACTTAGGTTTTGGAAAGCGCAGCTGGCGCTACTCTATGTTGGTTAAAAATGGCACTGTAGAGAAAATGTTTATTGAGCCTGACGTGCCTGGCGACCCGTTTGAGGTTTCTGATGCCGACACTATGCTTGCTTATATTGCACCAGGCGCTGAGACAAAAGCTCCGGTATCGCTATTCACTAAGCCAAATTGCCCATTTTGTACAAAAGCGAAAGCATTGTTAACCGACAAAGGTTACGATTACGAAGAGATTGTACTGGGCAAAGATGCCTCGTTAACCAGCCTTAGCGCAGTGACGGGACGTGACACGGTACCTCAAGTATTCATTGGTGGTAAGCATATTGGCGGGTCAGACGACTTAGCATTGTATTTTAGCTAAATACAAGTATTGACGGTATCTAAGCGCTTACTAGAACAACATTTGCTGTTAAACCGTAGGTAGTTAAAACAGCATAGCGTCACAGTGAAACTGTAATAGTGTAAGGCCATTATTTAATGGCCTTATTTTGTTATTATTGACCATACGTAATGCCTTTTGGAGAATATACGTGCTCTCAAAGTTTGCTTTCGCAAAATTATCCATACTTCCTTTTGCCGTAAGGTGCTGTGCACTAATAGGTACATTAATAAGTACATTATTCGCTAATGCTGCAGGGGCTAGCTCCCTCGAAACACAAGACGCATTAACGCGATTTACTGATTTTTATAAGCAAGAGTGGGGCGAAACCCAGCGATGTAAATCTTCTAAACTGCACCGCTACACCGTATGTGGTAACGTACTTCGCAACGAAGGTAATGCTCCCTATGTGCTGCATCACGATACCCCTGCAAAGAAAGTGGCCGTGTTAGTACACGGGCTTAGTGACTCGCCATTTTTTATGCGAGAAATTGCCAATATTTTATTTAACGAAGGTTTCGACGTTATTGTTCCGCTATTACCTGGACATGGTTTGCGAGATGATGATGGTGCAATGAGTGACAGCGACTTAGCGGAGCGTTGGCAATCGCATGTCGATGAGGTTATCGCGTTAGCTGATGATATGGGCGATACTTTGATTGTGGGTGGATTTTCTACTGGTGGCGCATTGGCGGCGGATCAGTACCTAGATGCAAGTGACAACATCGATGGACTTATGTTGTTTTCTGGTGCATTGGCACTTTCAGAAAATGCCGAGAGTATGTCACGTATTTGGGGTATCAAGTGGGTTGCTAAAATTGTGGATGGTAGTTATATCACCCACGGTCCCAACCCTTTTAAATATCCAAATGTCGCAGGCTTTGCGGGGTTGGAATTGATGGATATTATCGAAAAAATCCGCGACGACTTCGAAGACGGCAAGCGTATTGAAGTACCTCTTTTTGCTGCGCACTCTCAAGCTGATGCCACCACGCCTATTCACGGTGTAGAAAACCTGATGGAAAATAGCGCAGGGCCGAATACGTTTTTTGTTATCGATGCATCTTATGCGTTGTGCCACGCCGACCTTGTGGTGAATACGTCAATGTTACATGATATGAAATTTAATAAGGTCATGGTAAATGAAAACGAAGAATGTGCAGTACCTAAAGCAAACCCTTTATTTTCAACCATGACAATGATGCTAAAAACCTATGCGCAACAATTCTAGCGTTTTACAGCCATAACAAATGCGGTTAAGCTTTAAGGCATGATAGATAAATTGAAAAAGCACCGACGCGGCTATGTCGTAATATTGGTAATGGTTATTTCCTTGGTGACTCAATTGTCGCCGGGAATGGCTATGCCAACGGCTATGCCAAAGCCTGCGCTAATGTCTATGGATGTAATGTCTATGGATGCAAATTCTGAGAACAATTCATCAGCAGAAAGTCTCGCCAATAAAACGATGCAATTTAGTGCTAGTGGGTGCCATTCAGCTAGTCACGCTTCGACAAGCGACTTAATTACGCCTTCAAGCATTCAATCAACCGCAAAAAATGACCACGCCACTCATAGCGTCTCAAGCGCTCCTAGAGAAGCTGTGAAATCAATGGAACATAGCATGCACGGTGACACACCTGATTCGTGCTGCGACGTTCAGTGTCAATGCCCTGCAGGCGTATGCGCCGCTGTTTATGCAGTAATAAATAATGAAGTCTCGGTAGCGGTTATTGCTCATGCTCCTTTGGTGCTTTTTGTAAACTCCCAAGCCCCTCACACTATACCCAACACCCAATTTCGCCCACCTAAATTCGCTTTCGCAGGATAGTTGTATCTGGCGGGCGCATATAGCACCCACGTTTTTCTTTTTATTCCCTTGGTGCACAGGGGAATTAATGTGGTTTTCGCATGTTTAATTTTAATCTGGGTATGATTTTTACTTGCCTAATCCAAGGTCGCGCTCGAACTGGTTACCTTCCGCGCGCTTGGCTAGGAATACTGATATTTTTGGTGGGAGCGCCTTCCTTCGCTACTACCCTTAGCCTTCAAGAGGCACAACAGCTCGCGCTCAACCAAGACGTTTATTTTCAAGGCAGCAAACTTGAAGAGGCTGCGTATCACCACGACAGTGATGCGGCTGATAGCTGGGATAACCCTACTATCACCACTACACTGCAAAGCGTGCCAACAGATGGGTTTTCATTTAATCAAGAGCCCATGACTCAGTTGAAACTGGGTATTCGACAAGCTATGCCAAGAGGAGATTCTGCCAGCCTTTCCCGAGCCATCGCTATTGAACAAGCCCAAAAAGAACCGGTGAAAAGAGCGGCTAGGCGAGCGTGGTTGTTGCGAGAAGTGTCGATGGATTGGTTGGCGTGGTATCAAGCGGAACAAACCGTAACCTTATTGCGTGAAGAGATGCAGTCGACAGTGCAACTGCTCGAAATGGTTGAATCGTCATACCGAAGTGGTGTGGGTGGCACGCAGCAACAAGATATCATTCAAATACGCCTTGAGCGCTTACGCCTAGAAGATACACTTTTGCAGCAACAGCAAACCGCATCGGTGGCGTTGGCGAAGTTGTCGAGGTGGTTCGATTTCTCTAATGAAGTTAGTTTTTCTGTGCCCGAAACGCTCAATCATCACGACATATATCCTTTTAATACATCCTTCGCTAGGCAGGTTAAAGAAAGTGACTTACTAAATATTATTGACGCTCACCCTTCTGTGCAATTGCTTGCCAAAGACGAGTTAGTCGCCACACAGAAATTGAGTCTTGCGAAAGAGCAAACCAAACCTATGTGGGCTTTCGAAGCCGCCTACGGATATCGGCAAGATGCCCAGAATGGCATGAGCCAAGCTGACTTTATTAGTGTGGGTGTCCAAGTTGATTTACCTTTGTTTAGCAGTAAGCGGCAAGATGCCAATGTATCGGCATCAGCGGCAAGGTTAGGGGTGACATCCACACAGCGACGACTAGAAGTGAGACGATTAGCAGCCCTTGCCGAAGCAAGTGAAGCACAGCTTGTCAGCTTAATTGCTAGGCAGCAGTTATTTGATACCGCATTGCTTGCACAGTCAGAGAGTTTAGCCGAATCCGTGCTTAATGCTTACATGGCCGATAAGGGCACATTTGATGGCGTAATGCGTGCACGTATATCGCACATTTCAGCAAAGTTAGATGCGCTAGCACTTCATGTTGACATAGCAAAAAATTTAGCCGAACTCGCTTATCTGTATTATCCGCTAGTAAAAGAAAAACCTAAAGACACCCATTTAGATTCAAATATGGACACCCACACATTAGGCCGCCTAATAAACGCGCCACAAATTAAAGACACCCATACCTTAAACAGGCAAACGCACCCCTTATTCAGCTATCAATTCGGTTATGGACACCCACTTCAAACCTCTAATTTAAACAGTGAACAACTAATCACTTACGTGGACAGTCATACAAATTCAAACATGGACACCCACCAATCAGCTGCAACTCCAGTTGCTGGTTCAAACATAGATTCAAAAAGAGACACCCACACAACCGCAGCTATAGGAGCGCAACAATGAAGACGTTATTTATTCTTATAGTCGGGTTACTTGGTGGTGCAGCAGCTGTGTTTGTTTGGAATACACATATACATGGCAATTCCGGTGTTGAAGCGTTGGCTACCAACGGTGATAATAAATCAAATAATAAAACGCCCCTTTATTGGGTTGCGCCAATGGATGATGCTTATCGCCGAGACAAACCGGGTAAGTCTCCTATGGGTATGGATTTAGTACCAGTATTTGCAGCATCGGGTAGCAGCGAAAAACGTGATGATGGAGAGGTGAGAATTTCGCCTCAGGTACAGCAAAATATGGGCGTTAAATTTACCACGGTAAAACGAGGAAAGCTGGATTTGACCTTCAACGCTGTGGGAAATGTTACCTACAACGAAGACTACTTAGTGCATATTCACCCCAGAGTAGAGGGTTGGATTGATAAGCTATTTATTAAGACGGAAGGTGAAGCTGTTAGCCAAGGGCAAAAATTATATACGCTTTATTCGCCCGCGCTGGTGACTGCCCAAGAAGAGTTTGTGATTGCGCTAAAGCGAGGAGATACACGTTTAACCGCAGGTGCTAAACAACGCCTTAAAGCACTGCATTTATCTGCTGGGTTTATCGCACAACTCGAAAAAACTCGCGAAGTTTCGCAAACCATTACCTTCTTTGCCCCCCAAGATGGCGTGGTCGAGCATTTAGGCGTACGCGAAGGCTTCTATGTTCAACCTGGCACCACAGTGCTTAGTATTGCTCGCTTAGACAGTGTATGGGTTGAAGCCCGTGTATTTGAGCAAGATGTTCCTAAAGTAACGCTTGGCCAGCAGGCATCGATTACGTTCGACTATTTACCAAGTAAGACATTCACAGGAAAAGTCGATTTTATCTACCCAGCATTAGATGTTGAAACCCGCACGCTTAAGGTGCGAGTTACTTTAAAGAACGACAGCGGTGACATTAAGCCCAATATGTTTGCCAATGTGATTTTTACCAAGCAAACCGAACAGCCTGTGTTGTATGCGCCTTATCAAAGCGTTATTCAAATTCAGTCGCAGGGTCAAAATCAAGATCTCGCCCCAGCTCAAACCCAAAACCGAATCGTTATGAACGTCGAAGAAAGCTTTAAATCTATTGGTGTCAGCGTTGGGCGAAAAGCAGGGGAGTTCATTGAAATAACTCAAGGCTTAAACGAAGGTGACAAAGTAGTAGTGTCGGCGCAGTTCTTGATTGATTCAGAGTCGTCTAAAGCATCAGATTTCAAACGTATGCAGTCGCCTCTTGACCAAGAAACGCACAACCGTGAAATGAATCGCCCGGAAATGCATCAAGAGACCAAGCACCACCAAGGCATGCCACACGATGGCATGTCACACGATGGCATGTCTCACGAGTCTAGTCAGCCTAGTGCGGAGCACCAAAAGACGAAGAACAATGCGGCCAAGCACCACGAGGGCATGCACCATGATTGAAGCCATAATACGCTGGTCGGTGGCCAATCGCATATTGGTGTTGCTGGTAACGGTGTTTATATCCATTGGTGGGGTAATAGCGGTAAAACATACCCCCATTGATGCCATCCCTGATTTATCTGATGTGCAGGTGATTGTAAAAACCAGCTATGCAGGGCAATCGCCTCAGGTAGTGGAAGATCAAGTGACCTATCCGCTCACCACGGCCTTAATGTCGGTGCCGGGTGCAAAAACAGTTCGAGGATTTTCGTTTTTTGGAGACTCTTATGTGTACGTTATTTTTGATGACAGCACAGATATGTATTGGGCACGCAGCAGAGTGCTGGAATACCTAAGCCAAATAACGCTGCCCGATGGGGTGGTACCCAAGCTAGGCCCTGATGCTACTGGGGTAGGCTGGGTATACATGTATGCACTAGTCGATAAGTTAAATAACCACGATGCTGGCGAGCTTAGGGCTCTGCAAGACTGGTTCTTGAAATATGAACTGCAAAGCGTGCAAGGGGTGTCGGAAGTCGCCTCTGTAGGCGGCATGGTTAAACAATATTTACTGCAACTTCATCCGCAAAAGTTGCAAGCGTATAGCGTGCCTTTGCGTCATATTGAAACGGCACTCGCCCGAGGCAACAATGCAGCTGGTGCGTCAGTGATAGAAATGGCTGAAGCCGAGTATATGGTGACATCTTCCGCATATCTTTCGGGCACCGAAGATATTGCTAGTATTCCTTTGGGCATCGCTCACAACGGCGTGGCGGTCACGATAGGTGATATTGCGAATGTTATCGAGGCACCCCTTATGCGCAGAGGGATCGCTGAGCTAAACGGAAACGGCGAAGTGGTAGGTGGCATAGTAGTCATGCGCTATGGCGAAAATGCTAAGGCGACCATCGAAAATGTAAAAGCGCGTCTTGAAACGTTAAAAGCCAGTTTACCTGATGGCGTAAGCATAGTACCTGTGTACGATCGCTCCACGCTTATTGATAATGCCGTTGATACCTTATGGAGCAAGCTTGTCGAAGAGCTTTTCGTGGTAGGTGCAGTGTGCTTAGTGTTTCTTTTTCATGTGCGCTCATCGCTGGTTGCCATAATCACTTTACCTATTGGCATTTTAATGGCCTTTATTGTGATGAAATTCCAAGGGCTCAACGCGAACATCATGTCTTTAGGCGGTATCGCTATTGCCATTGGTGCTATGGTGGATGGCGCTATTGTGTTGGTTGAAAACCTGCACAAGCATATTGAGCAAGCAACAGTGAAAGGAGAGCCAGTAAAGGGTGAAGCCCGTTGGGCACTGGTAGTGAAGTCGGCCACCGAAGTTGGCCCCGCATTGTTCTTTTCATTGTTGATTATAACCGTGTCTTTTATTCCTGTTTTTACTTTAGAAGCACAAGAAGGGCGTATGTTTGCCCCACTTGCCTTCACGAAAACCTATGCCATGGCAGCCGCAGCGGCGTTAGCCATTACTTTGGTACCAGTGTTAGCCGGCTATTTCGTTACAGGAAACCTAAAAGCGGAGCATAGGAATCCGTTAAACAAGGCTATTTCAACAGGGTATGTGAAAGCGCTAACGGCTGCGCTGAAACATCCTCGAAAAATACTGTTCGCGGCCCTGATTGCTTTAGCGTCTGTGGTATGGCCCATGCAACATATCGGGAGCGAGTTCATGCCATCTTTAGATGAAGGTGATTTGCTCTATATGCCTACCACTTACCCAGGTATTTCGGTGGGGAAGGCGAGAGAGTTACTTCAACAAACCGATAAGCTGATTGCCACAATACCTGAGGTGAAAAGCGTATTTGGTAAAGTAGGTAGGGCAGATACAGCTACCGATCCTGCACCTTTAACCATGATAGAAACCTTCGTGCAATTAAAGCCAAAATCGCAATGGCGTGCCGGCATGACGACATCAAAACTAAAGGAATTATTAAACAGCCAAGTACAATTCCCAGGAGTATCCAATGCTTGGGTGATGCCAATCAAAACCCGTATCGATATGCTTGCTACCGGCATTAAAACTCCGGTGGGTATTAAAATAGCGGGGCCAGAATTGGCTGGCATTCAGCAGGTGGGAAAACAAATAGAAACTGCGCTAGAAGACTTCGAAAATACGGCATCGGTATTTGCCGAGAAAGTTGCAAGTGGACGCTATATCACTATTGATATTAGTCGCGACAGGGCTGCACGATATGGGCTCAATATTACTGATATTCAAGAGGTTATCAACACTGCAATAGGTGGACGCACACTGGGTGAAACGGTAGAGGGAAGACAGCGGTTTCCTATTAGTATGCGTTACCCGCAGCAGTATAGAGACTCTCCAGAGGCACTTAGGCAACTCCCTATCATATTAGCAAGCGGCGTTAATATTGCGTTGGGCGAGGTAGCCACTATTGCCATTGAGGGTGGGCCTGCGGCAATAAAAAGTGAAAATGCCCGATTGAACGGTTGGGTATTTATCGATATTGAAAGCGGTGACTTAGGCAGTTACGTAAAAAGTGCAAAACAGCATATTGCCAAAACAGTCCCCTTACCCCCAGGCTATTCCCTAACGTGGGCAGGGCAGTTTGAGTACTTAGAAAGGGCTGAAGAAAGGCTTAGTGTTGTGGTGCCCTTAACGTTAGTCGTTATTGTGGTACTGCTGTATTTAAGCTTCAGGCGAATTGCCGACGTAGCCCTTATTATGGTCACCTTACCGTTAGCATTGATAGGCAGCTACTGGCTGTTGTATGCATTGGAGTTTAACTTCTCGGTGGCTGTTGCCGTGGGGTTTATTGCCTTAGCAGGTGTCGCGGTAGAAATAGGCGTTATTATGCTGGTGTACCTGCATCAAGGGGTTAAAATTTTTGATGAGGAAGCGTGCTCTACTCTGAATGCTAAAGTATCTGAAAAGCAAATAAAACAAGCGCTTAAGCAGGCGATTACCGAGAGTGCTACTCGGCGTGTAAGGCCAGTAATGATGACGGCGTTGTCTATTATTATCGGCTTATTGCCCGTGCTGTATGCAACAGGAACCGGTGCTGAAGTTATGCGGCGTATTGCAGCCCCTATGGTGGGCGGTATGGTAAGTGCGCTGATACTCACCCTGTTTGTGCTACCTACTCTGTTTTACCTAATTCAGGTGAGGCAGTTAAAACGACGTTCGTGAGGGAAAGCTGAACATAGGCACAGCGACTTTAAGAACCCAAAAGAAAAACCAAAAAAGCAGTTAGATCAAGCTAACTGCTTTTTGTATTTTTGCACTGCTTAATTTAATTGTGTACTTCCATTAGTTAAAAATGAAAGCTAAGGCACTATTAGTGCTTAGTACCTAATTTAGTGCTTAGTGCTTGCTGGCGTAATCTTCCACTTGGGTCCATACACGCAACAAATTACCGCTCAAAATCTTTTCAATATCTGCACGGCTGTATTTTCTGTCGAGTAACCCTTGAACTAAATTAGGGAAGCTAGCCACATCTTTTAGGCCGATAGGCAGCGAATCACCTACGCCGTCATAATCAGAACCAATCCCCACATGCTCAATACCAACCAATTCTACTACATGGTCAATATGATCAAGTACTTCATCAAGTGTTGAATATGGGTAAGGCACTTCTTTGCGGTAGTTAGCTTCGAAGTCTTCCAGTTTGGGGCTATCTTCACCTTCAGCGGCTATCAATGCTTTGCGGGCTTGTGTTAGCCCGGTGCGCCATTTACCTGCGTCTTTTGTCACAAAGCTTGAGCCAAAATTAATCATAATAACGCCGCCATTGTCGCCCAATGCTTTTACCATCTCGTCATTCATGTTGCGCTCGAAACCCGGTGTAAAGCGGCGAAGCGACGAGTGAGAAGCAATAACGGGCACCTTTGTGAGCTCGATAACCTGGTAAAAGGCATCATCTGAAACGTGAGAAATATCAAGCATGATGCCGATGTTATTCATCTCAGTAACCAGTGTTTTACCAAACGGGCTTAACCCGTTCCACTGACGGCGCAAATCGTAAGACGAATCTGAAATATGGTTCGACTGACTGTGCGCAAGTGTAATGTAGCGAATACCACGTTCGTGAAATGCTTCAAGATTAGCTAAATCGCCTTGAAGAGGAGAGCCATTTTCCATCCCCATAGGTAAGGAAATAATGCCTTTCTCGAACTGTGCTTTTACGTCTGACGGGCTTTTTGCAATAGCAAATTTATCAGGTGCTCGCGCCACAATGGCTTCCACAGAGTCGATAAGCAGATGAGCAAGCTGGGTAGATTCCGGTGAATTATCTAAACTCGCAGGTACATAAATAGACATGAAAGGGGCGTTTAAGCCGCCTTTTACAGCGCGAGGGTAATCAAAGTCTCCACCTTCTGTGGCTTCGGTTACATCTACCCATGCGTTTTTAACGCGATAAGGCACATCAATGTGGCCATCAACAATAATTGTTTCGTGGGCTATTTTTACCGCTTTTTCACCTGCAGTGTAAGTGGGGGCATCATCAGCAATGGCTGATGCGCAAAGTAGAGTGGAAATTGCGAGTGCACAAGATTTTAGCGGGAAGAAGCCCTTCATTCTGTTTTTTCCTTATCGTTGTTGTAAGACAAAAGACTAAAAGAAAACCTTGATACCTACAATGCCCCAAACGCCTTAATCTTTTATTTATTCTAATTTCCATTCATTTCGGGCTTTTTCATTCCCCAAGCCGCTAAAAACAGTAAAATTGTGCGTTTTTAGAGCGGTTACTACCATTCACTTTAATTTTACATTGCAATAAAAATTTAAAACTTGTTATTGTGTGGACGCGTGACTTCATAACGCGAATGCGGGATACTCCCGAGCGCGTCGCCGAATAGGATGAGAGTGAGTTCATCCGCGCGGCCTACATAATTTTTCGTGGCACCCCTCACTTCTCAGTTATTTTACAGGGGCCACAGTAAACAAGTATGAGAAAGAAAATGGCTATTAATTTTGTACCGCTAGATAAAGAAAAACACAAAGACTTAAAAGTCGCGGTTAGCAATACCTTTAAGTTTGCGAAAGATACGCACCTTGCTGCAGCCACTATCCGTGAGTTTGCTCAATTAGCTGCTACTATGCCGCTAGTATTTATTGAAGATGCTAATGCTAAACGCCACCATGTTGTTGCAATGCTTGGTATGGAACAGAACAAAAACCTGTTTCTTACTGGCGACAAATGGCAGGGCCCTCACGTTCCAATGAATATTCTTCGTTACCCTTTCGATGTTCGCCCTGATGGCGATAAGTTAGGTGTATACATAGATGAAAACAGCGATTTAATCGGTGAAGAGGGCGAAGCCCTATTTACTGACGCTGGTGAGCCAACGGAATTCTTGCAAAACCGTCAGCAGTTCTTAGCTGACCTTGCTAACAGCGAAATGATGACTCAGCGTTTTGTTCAACAAGTTGTTGACCTAGACCTGCTAGATCCAATTCAAATTCGTCTTACTTATCAAAGCGGCCAGCAACGTAACGTTACTGGTATGCTAAGCATCAATGAAAAGAAAGTACTTGAGTTGCCAGAAGAGAAAGTAACTGAGCTTCACAAGTCTGGTTTCTTAGGCGCCATGTACGCTGTAATGATGTCAGCAGGTCAATTGAACCGTTTGGTTGAGCTTTCAAACGGTACAGACAACCCAATTCGCAGCATGCAATTGTCAGTTGTTAAGCCTGAAGAAGCACAAGCTGAAGCGCCAAGCGCATAGGCTTTATCATCCACCAGGATGATGTAAACCGCTAAGCTAGACAAAAAACCGATACTGGGAAACGAGTATCGGTTTTTCGTATTTAAAGTCTGTACTTTTTTCTAACCCCTATTTATTTTGCCCCTCTTTTCTTAGGGGTTATCAACTACTTCGCCAAAACACTGTATGTAACCACAGTTTAAAGCCAGTAAATACGTGGCCTTCACTATGCTTTTTAGCTTGACAGTGGGGATCATTGATACCTAAACTGTCAATCAGTGGGTAAATGTGGCGAATAGTGGATCGAACCATCATTGTTTTGCAGATCAGTACTCAAAAAACAAGAAAACCAAGAGCAAAATATAGAAGGCTAGGGGAATGTTCCGCGGCGCTAACGCAATCAATCTGGATACAAAAGGCAGACTAGCGATACCAACAAAGTATCGGCAGTCGTTGCTGGATGATTGTAATGGACAGCTGGTCTGTACGGTCGATACACAGCAAAGTTGTTTGCTGCTTTACCCACTTCCCGAATGGGAAGAAATTGAGCTTAAACTTATTAAGTTCTCAAGCATGATTCCGGCGGAAAGACGCATGCAGCGTTTATTACTGGGTCATGCTACAGAAGGTGAAATGGACAAAAGCGGACGAATTCTGCTTCCTACTCCTCTACGCCTTCATGCTCACCTATCAAAAGAAGTCATGTTAGTTGGTCAGTTGAATAAGTTTGAAATTTGGGATGCCGAAGTATGGGCTGAACAAGTTGAGCTTGATATGGATACCGAACGCAAAGGCGAATTTGAACTCACCGAACGTTTACAGGACTTTTCCTTATGAGCCAATCTAACGAATTCAAACATGTTTCCGTGTTACTCGACGAGTGCATAGAAGCCCTGGCTATCAAACCTAACGGTATTTATATTGATGCCACATTCGGCCGTGGAGGCCATTCTGCGCATATTCTTGATGCGTTGGGTAGTGATGGTAGCCTAATCGCGTTTGATCGCGACCCACAGGCCATAGAAGCGGCCAAGCGTTTTGCTGATGATAGCCGTTTCCGTATTATTCATTCTCCTTTTGGCGACATGGCCGAAGAAATTGAAGCCCTTGGTTTAACCGGAAAGATTGACGGTGTATTGATGGATTTGGGGGTTTCGTCCCCTCAACTTGATGATGCCGAACGTGGATTTAGTTTCCTTCGTGATGGCCCGCTAGATATGCGTATGGATACTTCACGCGGTGAAAGTGCTGCCGATTGGCTAGCCCACGCGGAAGAACAAGACATTACCCAAGTGATTAAAGAGTTTGGCGAAGAGAAGTTTGGCAAACGAATTGCGCACGCCATTGTAAATACCCGTGAAACCACGCCGATTACTCGTACCGCCCAGTTAGCCGCACTTATTGACGAAGCCGTGCCAGTAAAAGACAAATTCAAGCACCCTGCAACTCGTGCATTTCAAGGTATTCGAATTTACATTAACGCTGAGCTAGAGCAGCTGCGAATTGGCCTAAAAGCAGCTACTCAAGTATTAGCCAAAGAAGGGCGTTTGGCGGTTATTTCTTTTCATTCTCTAGAAGACCGATTAGTAAAACGCTTTATAAAAGATCAAAGCAAAGGCAAATCAGTACCGCATAATTTGCCTATCACCCAAGCGGAAATAGACGCCGACAAAGTATTAAAAGCCTTAAGTCGGGCCATCAAACCCTCTGAATTGGAGATTGCGAACAACGTTCGCTCACGCAGTTCCGTGTTAAGGGTGGCCGAAAAGCTATGACGTTAGGTAAGCCTGACAGGGCAAATACAAACTTCAGTTTACTGCTGATTATTGTGTCAGATTTAACCCGCAACAAGTTGCGGGTTTTGTTGTATTTAGCGGTTCTGCTTAGTGGCATGGCGGTTATTCTTGGAAGCCACCAAAATCGCCAGCAAGTAATTGCCCTTGAAGACCTGATGCAACAGAAAGACGAGCTTGATGTTGAATGGCGCAATTTAGTGCTAGAACAACGTGCGCTTACCGAACATAACCGAATTGAAACCTTGGTTGAAAAGCAACTTGATATGTACCGTCCAACAGCCGATGACGAAGTGGTGGTGAGACTTAAATGACCACGCAAACCGTTAAACGTAGCCGCAAAGCGAGCGGAGCAAAACAGAACGTCACACCAAGCTTGGTGCATTGGCGCTTTGTGGTTGTGCTTATCGTGGTTATCTCGGTTTTCGCAGCACTGGCTGCCCGCGCGGCGTTTATTCAAGTTATTGAGCCTGACGAGCTTATTCAACAAGGCGACAGCCGTACTTTGCGTACGCGTAACATGCCAACCTATCGCGGGTTAGTGACAGATAGAAATGGTGTTGAATTAGCCGTCAGCGTACCGGTTCGTGCCATTTACGCCGACCCTAAAATTATTCATGAGAATGATGGCCTTGCTGAGCCTCGTCGCTGGCAAGCACTGGCCGATGTGTTAGGGCAGTCGGTAGATAGCTTACAAGAAAAAGTGAGCAATCCTAAACGTCGCTTTGTGTATTTGCAGCGCCAAGTATCCCCGGCTATGGCTGAGTACGTAGATAAACTTGATATTCCAGGTATTTACTTACGCCGCGAAAGCCGTCGTTATTACCCCACCGGTGAAGTGTCGGCTCAATTAATCGGTGTTACCGATGTTGATGATACCGGTGTTGAAGGCTTAGAGCGCATGTACGATGAGTGGCTAACTGGAACGCCTGGCTCACGTAAAATTCGACGAGATGCCAAAGGCCGTCAGGTAGAAATTTTAGAAACCACTACTGGTGAAGATGCGGGCAATCTGCAACTAACTATCGACCAACGTATTC
Organism: Alteromonas stellipolaris; assembly: GCF_001562115.1. NCBI lineage: Bacteria > Pseudomonadati > Pseudomonadota > Gammaproteobacteria > Alteromonadales > Alteromonadaceae > Alteromonas > Alteromonas stellipolaris. Next base: position 3,548,190 of record NZ_CP013926.1, on the reverse strand, counting down.
AGGCGTTAGCGTACAAAGAAATTAAAGAAGCCATGATTTATTATCAGTCTAGTTCTGCTTCTGCAGTTGTGATTGATGTAAAAACAGGTGATGTACTGGCCATGGTAAATGCGCCATCGTTTAACCCTAACGATCGCAGCAATATTTCACCACACCGCATGCGTAACCGGGTTATCACCGACGCATTTGAGCCCGGTTCTGCATTAAAGCCGTTAGCCGTATTAACCGCCATGGAATTTGGTGAAGTAGAAGCCGAAGATGTGGTGGATACCAACCCTGGTTGGATGCGCTTAGGCGGCAGCTTAGTTAAAGATTCGCGCAATTATGGCGAGCTTACCCTTGAAGAAATAATTCAGCATTCAAGCAATATGGGTACCTCGAAATTAGCGCTTTCTGTGCCTAAACAGTTTCTACTCGATACGTATTACAACATTGGTTTGATGTCAGATACGGGCCTAAATATGGCTGGTGAAAGCAGTGGTATTTTCTACGACCGCAGCCGCTGGTCTGAATTCGAACTGGCAACATTGTCATTTGGGTATGGTATTTCCGTGACTACCGCACAACTTGGCAGGTTGTATGCCACTTTAGCTAATGGCGGCATCAAGCAGCCATTGAATATTATTAAGTCGCCGCAGCAAACGGGATGGCAAGGTCAGCCAGAACGGGTAATAAGCGAAGAAAATGCTAAAGCGATAGTACAAATGATGGAAAGCGTAACCCAGCGTGGCGGCACAGCGAAAAAAGCAGCCGTACCAGGTTACCGCGTAGCAGGAAAAACCGGTACGAGTCGTAAAGCAGTGGCGGGCGGTTATGGCGAAGAATATGTGAATATTTTCGCGGGTATTGCCCCTGTTTCTGACCCCAGACTTGTGACTATTGTGCTTATTAATGAGCCTGGCGGCGATTTGTATCATGCCGGTGACACGGCAGCACCCGTGTTTTCGTCAATTATGGGCGGCGCACTACATATGCTGAACGTAACCCCTGATGATAAGCATGTAACCTCAGGCGCATGGCTAAAAGGGGGCAACCATGGTAGTTAATTCCTTTATTCAAAGTGCCCGTGCGCTGCTGGCGAAATTTGGTATCGATGCACCCGATATTCGTATCGAAGGGTTAACCTTAGATAGCCGCGAAGTGAATACTAAAATCGCATTTATTGCGGTTAAAGGTCACGAACGTGATGGAAGAGATTTCATACCTCAAGCCATTAGTTTAGGGGCACGTGTAATTCTGGCGCAAACTGACGACAGTCAGGCCCATGGTCAGTTGGAAATGCGCGACCATTCGGTGATTATTTCGTTATATCAATTACCTAGCATGTTATCGGCATTAGCGGCTGCGTTTTATGACTATCCTGCTTTGAAAATGATGACAGTGGCAGTAACGGGAACTAACGGGAAAACCTCTACAGTTCAATTGCTTACCCAGTTAAAAGATGCCTTGGGTACGCGCAGCGCCAGTGTGGGAACCCTAGGTAGTAGCGTATATGAAGGTGAAAATACTCAATGGGTAACAACCGCTGCGGCTAACACCACCCCCGATGCTATTCGTCTGCAGTACGTGTTGGCAGACTTTGTGCAATGCGAAGTGCGACATACGGCGTTTGAGGCCAGTTCTCATGCATTAGTGCAAGGCCGGTTAAGCCAAGTGAAAACAGATATCGCGGTATTCACTAATTTAACCCGTGACCATCTAGATTATCACGGCACCATGGAAGAGTACGCGAAGGCAAAACGGTTGTTATTAAATCAACCTGGCCTTGAAGCTGTAGTGTTGAATGTAAACGATAGCGAAAGCCAAAATTGGGCTAACTATTTAGATACAAATGCAGCTAAGCATAAAGGGTTAGAGAGACGCGAAGATAAAAAGCCGAGCGTTATTCGAGTATGGGCAGGGTTTGAACCTACTGAAGACATTATAGCCACGCACAAACAACCACAAGATCGCCATTGTTTCGCCACAAATGTTTCATACCATTCCTCAGGAATTCGATTCGACCTTGTTTCTTCATGGGGTACAGCGCCTATTGAATTAGCATTGTTTGGCTCGTTTAACGTGAGCAATGCGTTAAGCGCTATTTCATGCTTATTGGCGCAAGGCGAACGCTTTGAAAATGTAGTGCGGGTACTGAATGGCTTACAACCTGTACCGGGAAGAATGGAAGTGTTTCCCGTTGAAGGCAGTGCCAGCATGGTTGTTGATTATGCGCACACACCCGACGCGTTAGAGCAAGTGCTGAAAAGCGCTAAAACACATACCGCGGGTAAAGTGTGGTGCGTGTTTGGATGTGGTGGTGATCGCGACAAAGGCAAACGCCCCTTAATGGGAGCGGCGGCTGAGCAGTATGCAGATGTCATTGTCATTACAACTGATAACAGTCGCAGTGAGTCGCCTGAAAGCATTGCTAGTGATATTAAGTCGGGTTTGCAACGTGCTAACGACGCAGTAGAAGAAGCAGATAGAGAAAAAGCTATTCGCTATTGCTTAGAAAATGCAGATAAAAACGACATTATTGTGGTGGCCGGTAAAGGTCATGAAGATTACCAAATTATTGGTACCCAACAGACAGACTATAACGAACGTACAGTTGTGGCTCGACTACAGCAGGAGTACAAAAAATGATAACTACAACACTGTCGTGGATAGCCAGCCAAATAGACGGCAAACTTGACGGACAAGATTGTGAAGTTAATGCAGTAAGTACAGACACGCGAACCTTAGATTCGGGCTCTGTGTACCTTGCATTAAAAGGCGAGAACTTTGACGGTCACGCCTTTGCAGCAAGCGCTGAAAAAGCAGGCGCAAGTGCAATTATCGCCAGCGAACCTGTGAATGTCTCCATTCCTGTGGTGTATGTTGAAGACACTAAACTGGCTTTAGGTCTTTTAGGCGCTGCCGTAAAACGCGAAGTGGCACCTAAAACCATCGCTATTACAGGGAGTAGCGGTAAAACTACCGTGAAAGAAATGTGTGCGGCCATACTTGAACGCCGTGGTTCAGTACTCGCCACAAACGGCAATTTCAATAATGATATTGGGGTTCCGCTTACTTTACTTCGCCTAGAGCAACACCACGAATATGCGGTGATGGAATTAGGTGCAAATCACCTAGGTGAAATTGCTTACACCACTAATCTGGTTAAGCCAGACGTTGCCACTATTGTAAATGCCGCTGCTTCTCATCTTGAAGGGTTCGGAAGTTTGTTAGGTGTAGCGCGTGCAAAAAGCGAAATATTTAAAGGCTTAGGCGATAGCGGCACTGCCATTGTTAATCTAGACAGCCAATTTGCCGATTTTTGGCAAGGTAAGCTTAAGCAAAAGCGGGTGTTAACTTTCTCGCCAATGCAAAAGAACGAAGCCGACTTTACGGCAGAAGACATCATTGTAGGCCTTGATGGTTGCGCTGCATTTCAGTTGTGTAGCAACGAAGGTGAAGCTGCTATTCAATTAACTATTCCAGGTATCCACAATGTGGGAAATGCGCTAGTAGCTGCGGCCCTTACCATGCAATTAGGTGCCACCCTTGAGAATGTACGTGACGGTTTGCTTGCGATGAAGCAAGTGAAAGGGCGTTTGAATGTTAAGACATTAGGCAGCCAAGTACGTTTGCTTGATGACACCTACAACGCCAACGTTGCCTCTGTGAATGCGGCTATAGATACACTAAGTACCTTCTCGGGCATTAATGTTTTGATATTGGGCGACATGAAAGAGCTGGGCGAAAAAGCGCGCTTTTATCATGAGCAAGTAGGTAATTACGCATTAAGTAAAGGCATTGATTACCTGTATTCGTTTGGTGTGCTAAGCCAGGCTGCAAGTGCCGTGTTTGATGATGTTACAGGAAAAAATGTGGTTGGAAAAAACAGCGGCCATTTCACCGACATCGACAGTTTAATGCAAGCGCTAGAGCAGGACTTACAAGTAGAACAACAAGATATTTCAATTTTAGTAAAAGGCTCACGCAGTTCTCGTATGGAACGCGTGGTAGAGGCGATTGAGGCCTCTTCGCTGGGAAAGTTTGAACGCCGTCGGGAGCGTATTGCATGTTAATTTGGCTAGCTGACTGGCTGACACAATTTGATACTGGGTTTAACGTATTTTCATACCTTACCCTAAGAGCGATTTTAAGTACGTTAACGGCGTTGCTCATTGCTATTTTAATTGGCCCTAAAATGATTCGTTATCTGCAAACTATGCAGATAGGACAAACCGTTCGTGATGATGGCCCGCAAAGTCACTTATCTAAATCGGGTACACCTACTATGGGTGGCTTACTGATTTTAGCGGCTATCGTAGTCAGTGTTTTACTGTGGGCAGATTTAAGTAACCGCTACGTATTAGTGACCTTAGCCGTGGTGGTGTCTTACGGCATTATTGGCTTTGTTGATGACTACCGTAAAGTTATTCGCAAAGACTCAAAAGGCTTGATTGCTCGCTGGAAGTATTTCTGGCAGTCGGTGGTGGCTATTGGGGTGGCTTTTTTCTTATATAGCAGTGCCACGTTAAGTGCTGAAACCTCGTTGCTTATCCCCTTCTTCAAAGAAGTGTTTCCGCAACTAGGCGCCTTTTTTATCATTATTACTTACTTTGCCATTGTGGGCACAAGTAACGCAGTAAACCTAACTGATGGCCTAGATGGTTTAGCCATCGTGCCCACTATTTTAGTGGCAGGCGCTTTCGCTATTTTTGCTTATGTGACCGGTAATGCAAATTTCGCCGATTATTTGAATATTCCGCATATTCCACTTACCAGTGAGTTGGTTATTGTGTGTACGGCCATTGTTGGTGCTGGGCTAGGATTTTTATGGTTCAACACCTATCCCGCTCAAGTGTTTATGGGTGATGTAGGTTCATTGGCGTTAGGTGGAACATTAGGCGTGCTCGCCGTGCTAGTTCGCCAAGAAATTGTACTAATTATTATGGGCGGCGTGTTTGTAGTAGAAACGCTATCGGTCATTTTGCAGGTGGGTTCATTTAAATTGCGTGGACAACGCATTTTTAGAATGGCACCTATCCATCACCATTACGAATTAAAGGGTTGGCCAGAACCACGAGTTATAGTGCGCTTCTGGATTATTTCTATCATTTTAGTCCTTGTTGGGCTGGCAACATTGAAGCTTAGGTAATGACATATAACGTACGTGCACATTCTTATGTGGTAGGCGGCCTTGGATTAACAGGTCAGGCGTGCGTGCGTTTTCTAAAGCAACAAGGGGCGAAGGTAAAAGCTTTCGATACCCGTGATACTTTCAATGTGTCAGCACCATTAAATATCTGCGTCACCACTGGGTCATTGCCTCGTGACTTCTTCGCAGGCGTTGATACTTTGGTGCTTAGTCCGGGTCTATCTCTTGATATTGAACAAGTAATACATGCCAAAGCCTGTGGTGTTGAAGTGATTGGTGATGTGGAATTATTTGCACGTCTTAACAGTACGCCAACGATAGGCATTACGGGGTCGAACGGAAAGACCACGGTTACGCTACTTACTACCCATATGCTAAGAGCCTGTGGATACGAGGTGTGTGAAGCAGGTAATGTTGGCCGTCCTGTGCTTGAAACCCTTCCGGAATCTGTGAGTCAGCGAGAAACACAGCCTTTGGATGTCATTGTTTTAGAGCTATCGAGTTTTCAGCTTGAGACGACTTCTAGCTTGAAGTTAAACGCTGCCTCTATTTTAAATATTAGTGATGATCATTTAGATAGACACGGCGATATGCAGCACTACACAGCTGCCAAGCAGCGTATTTTTAGTCATTGTGATACCGCAGTCGTTTGGCGAGGCGACTACCAAGTAAAACCAATTTCGGCTTGTGAAAACACCATAACCTATGGCCTTGATGCTAGCGATACCGGTTTTGGTTTAAGGGAAGGCAATATTACCTTTGACGGTGAAGCGTTGCTCAATAGCGCTGATATCCGCTTGGCGGGTATGCATAATATTCTGAATGTAATGGCATCGCTGGCGTTATGTCAGGCGTTTGGTGCACCGCTTAACAAAGCTGCACTTGCAGTGACCAGCTTCACTTCAGCGCCGCACCGCTGCGTAGAAATTGCCAACATTAATGGCGTGAAATGGATAGATGATTCAAAGGCCACTAATGTGGGTGCCACCATCGCCGCTATTGAAGGGCTTGCACCTATCACCAAAGGAAAGATTATTCTCATTGCTGGTGGTGATAGCAAAGGAGCAGACTTAAGTGCATTGAAACCAGCGCTGGTTGAAAGTGTGAGTGAAGTGATAGCTCTTGGAAAAGATGCAGAAAAATTCAGTACGATTTTTGATAACACTACGTTAGTTAGTTCAATGGAAATGGCAGTGTCGGCAGCTAACTTACGTGCTGTTAGCGGTGATATTGTCTTACTGTCTCCGGCTTGTGCAAGTATCGACATGTTTAAAAACTATATGCACCGCGCACAAGTATTCACTGACGCAGTAGCACATATTACCGCAAGTGTGAAATTTACTCGTGATGCAGGCGCAACGAAAGAAGCAGGGGGATTGCCATCATGACGATTGCAAATGCTTCCCACGCAAATAGCGCGCAAAAAACACAAAGTACGTCGTCAACAGACACTAAATTAAGTGCATTGTTTGCCGCCCGTCACGATGAAAAAAATCTCCAAAGCCCCTACGATATCGGCTTAATCATTGTTGCGTTAGCGCTAATGACCATTGGTATTATTATTGTGACATCAGCGTCGATGCCGGTTGCTGAACGAATTCACGATAACCCTTTTTACTTTGCTATTCGCCATGGCATTTACATTGTGGGGGCGATTATTGCTGCCATGGTGGTATTAGAACTTCCTATGCAGTTTTGGCGTACGGCAAACCCTTATTTATTATTGGCGGCCATTGGGCTGTTGGTGGCAGTTCTGCTTATTGGGCGTACCGTGAACGGTAGTACTCGTTGGTTGGCGCTAGGCCCCATCACCATACAAGCTGCAGAGCCTGCAAAACTCTTTTTCTTTACTTATTTGGCGGGCTACTTGGTCCGCCGTTATGAAGAAGTAACCGAAAACTTAAAAGGTTTCATCAAGCCTTTAGTGGTGTTCTTCGCCTTAGCCATGTTGCTATTGCTACAACCCGACTTAGGTACTGTGGTTGTGATGTTTGCCACTACCATTGGGCTGCTATTTTTAGCCGGCGCTCGCTTGTGGCAGTTCTTTGCGTTGGTATTCGCCGGCGTGCTGGCGGTTGTTGCCCTTATCGTATTTGAAGAATACCGCATGAAGCGGGTGACTTCTTTTCTTGATCCATGGGCCGACCCATTTGGTGCGGGTTATCAGTTAACCCAATCCTTAATGGCTTATGGGCGAGGCAATTGGTTTGGCCAAGGTTTGGGCAACAGCCTACAAAAGTTAGAGTTCTTACCCGAAGCGCACACAGACTTTGTCATGGCTATTCTTGCCGAAGAACTTGGCTTTGTGGGTGTACTTGCCGTACTCGGCTTAATTTTATGGATGGTGGTGCGTGCCCTACAAATAGGGAACAAAGCGTTATTGAAATCACGTCCGTTTGAAGGGTATTTAGCTTACAGCGTAGGTATTTGGTTTAGTTTTCAAACCGCTGTAAATATTGGTGCTAGTGCAGGTATTCTGCCCACCAAAGGATTAACGCTGCCATTAGTGAGTTACGGCGGATCATCGCTTATCGTTATGTCTGTTGCGGTGGCTTTATTGTTGCGTATCGATTTTGAATTGCGCGTAGACGGTGTTCAAGCTTTAGGGCGTGGCGACAATAAGAAAACCAGTAAAGCGAAGGCAAAGTCTTCCGCTAAGTCAGCGGCTACGCCGCCAGTGAAAACAAAGCACACCAATGCTGAACCTTTTGCTGACGCCGATGCTGATTATAACCAAGCTGCTGATGCGAAAGTGCTTGATGTAAAAGGGGCTGATCAAGAAGCGTCAGCAGCGACATCAAAAGGCGCTGGGGCAAAAAAATCATCTAATAGCATTTCTCCTGAAGACGAAGGAAAAGCGGGCATCAAAGCTATTTTAGCCCGAGTATCTAAGGAGGCCACGAGTGAGTAAGCGTTGCTTAATTATGGCGGGTGGCACTGGGGGGCATGTTTTCCCTGGATTAGCTGTGGCGCACGCGCTGCAATCCGCTGGCTGGGAAATAGAATGGTTGGGTACTGCCGAGCGAATGGAAGCCGACGTTGTACCTAAACATGGTATTCCCATTCACTTTATCCCCGTGAAAGGTATTCGTGGTAAAGGGCTTAAAGCAAAACTGTCGGGCGGTATAGCACTGATCAAAAGTTTATTTTCGGCTCGCCGTATCATTAAACGGGTGCAACCAGATTTAGTGCTTGGTTTTGGTGGTTATGCCAGCGGACCTGGCGGTATTGCGGCAAAATCCCTAGGCATTCCCGTGGTTATACACGAGCAAAATGCGGCCGCAGGCATGACGAATAAGCTATTAGCCAAAGTCGCTACGCGGGTGCTACTTGGTTTTGAAGATGCTAAACCACAATTTGCTAACGTTGCGTCTAAAGTGTACACCGTGGGCAACCCTGTGAGGGACGAAATTTGGCAGGTTAACCCGAAAGAACAAGTTACAGATGAGTCAACAAACGGCAAACTTAATCTATTGGTTGTTGGAGGAAGTTTGGGGGCCAAAGTACTTAATGATACTGTGCCCGACACTTGTGCGGCGCTAGACGGTTTATCTATTCGTCATCAATGCGGAAAAGGCAATAAAGCTTCGGTAGAAGCGCTTTATGCAGGTTCGGCCAATCCCGTTGACGTCAGCGACTTTATTGATGATATGGCAGCAGCCTATGAGTGGGCGGATTTTGTAATTTGCAGAGCAGGCGCACTTACCGTTGCAGAAGTGGCGGCAGCCGGCAGGGCAGCATTGTTTGTACCTTTGCCTCACGCGGTAGACGATCATCAGACCAAAAATGCGCAGTCGTTAGTGAAACATGGCGCAGCCATTATGGTTGCGCAATCAGCATTAGAAGACAATTTAAGGCAGGCAGTTCGGCACTGGGTAACACACCCTAGCGATTGCCTAAAAATGGGTGCAGTAGCAAGGCAACATGCCAGTACTCACGCCACAGAACAAGTAGTAAGCCATTGCATGGCAGTAGTAGGAGTAGGGGAATAATGGTTTTTAAGACCCCATTTGAGAGCCCGCAAATGCGCAGGGTGAAGAAAATATTTTTTATCGGCATTGGCGGTGCGGGTATGGGCGGTATTGCAGAAGTACTGCTTAATGAAGGTTACGACATTGCTGGCTCTGATATAAATTCAGGGCCTATGACTCAGCGCCTAAGTGATTTGGGTGTAGATGTAAAAATTGGTCATAAAGCACAAAACGTTGATGGTATGGACGTGATTGTGGTTTCTAGCGCTATTAACGAAGCTAATCCAGAGATTATTACCGCCAGAGAACAACGTATTCCAATTATACGTCGTGCGGAAATGTTAGCGGAATTAATGCGTTTTCGCCATGGAATTGCTGTGGCCGGAACTCATGGTAAAACCACAACAACCAGTTTGATCTCGACCATTTTTGCTCAAGCGCAGTACGATCCAACATTTGTGATTGGCGGCTTGTTAAATAGTGCAGGTACTAACGCACGCTTGGGAAGAAGCCGTTATTTGATAGCTGAAGCCGATGAAAGCGATGCATCGTTCTTGCACTTGCAGCCAATGGTGTCGGTAGTCACGAATATTGAAGCTGACCATATGGATACTTATGGTGGTGACTTCTCGAAAGTAAAAGACACCTTTGTTGAGTTTTTAAGTAATTTGCCATTTTACGGGCAGGCAATCGTGTGTGGCGACGACGCCAACATACAAGAGATTAGCCCTCGTATTGGCCGCAGCATCATTACTTATGGTTTTGAAGCGCACAACGATGTGCGTGCCCAGGATATTACTTTATCGTTTGGACAAGCTAATTTCACTGTTATACGTCCAGAGCGCGAGCCGTTGAAGGTAACACTAAACCTTACCGGTAATCACAATGTGCTAAATGCATTGGCAGCCATTGCGGTAGCGACTGACGAAGGCATTGATGATGACGCCATTGTGGCTGCATTGGCAAGCTTTGGTGGTATTGGCCGTCGGTTTGAAGTACTTGGCGATTTTGATACCAGTGTGGGTAACGTTACTTTGGTTGACGACTACGGTCATCATCCTACAGAAGTGAAAGCCACGATAGCGGCTGCAAGGGCTAATTGGCCCGAGAATCGCTTAGTCATGGTGTATCAACCACACAGGTTCACCCGTACTCGTGATTTATACGAAGACTTTGTTAACGTGCTTTCTACGGTAGACGTGTTGCTATTGTTAGACGTTTATCCGGCCAGTGAACAACCTATTGAGGGCGCTGACAGTAAATCTTTGTGTCGTTCTATCCGTCAACGTGGCCAAATTGAGCCCGTCTACGTGGGCGGCAAAGAAGCGCTTCCCGCCATTCTTGCCAATATTTTGGTAGAGGGCGATATCGTGATGACGCAAGGTGCTGGGAACATTGGTCAAATTGCTAAGTTGCTAGCTAGCCGTGAGATGGAGCCAAAAGCGCTGCATCAGGAGAGCGATGCATGAGCCTTTTTAGCAACGTAACAAAATATGATGCTGCCGCCTTTGGAAAAGTTGCGGTCATGTTTGGCGGCGATTCTGCTGAACGTGAAGTGTCGCTAAACTCAGGCAACGCAGTGCTTGCAGCACTTTTACGACAAAATGTGAATGCCATTGCTTTTGATCCAGCTAAGCGCCCACTGACTGATTTGATCAGCGAAAAAGTCGACCGAGTGCTTATCATGTTACACGGCCGAGGTGGTGAAGATGGCTCAATGCAAGGGGCACTTCAACTGCTTAAAATTCCCTATACGGGAACGCCGGTTTTAGGTTCTGCATTGGCGATGGACAAGATTCACACCAAGCAAGTATGGCAAAGCCTTGGCTTACCTACTGCTAAATATGAAATTGCTGATAAAAGGCGCTTTGAAGCTGGTAAGTGCAGCGCTATAATGGAAAAGTTGGGGAATGAAGTCATGGTAAAACCGGCCCGAGAAGGGTCGAGTATTGGCATGGCAAGAGTGACAAGCGCTGAACAACTCGAAAATGCCATACAGGACGCCTTTAACTATGACAATCAGGTTCTGTTAGAGCAATACATAAATGGCCCTGAATTTACGGTTTCAGTAATTCAGGGGCAGGCATTGCCGTCTATCCGCATGTCTACTCCTCATACGTTTTATGATTATGCTGCAAAGTACCAAGACGATACCACCGAATACTTTTGTCCAAGTGGTTTGTCTGACGAGCAAGAAGCACATCTTGCTCAGCTATCGACGCAGGCATTCGATTCTATTTCTGGCTCTGGCTGGGGTCGCATTGACGTGATGCAGGATAGTGACGGGCACTTTTATTTGCTTGAAGCGAATACGGTGCCGGGAATGACGGAAAAAAGCTTGGTGCCTAAAGCGGCCAAAGTGGCAGGGTTAAGTTTTGACGAACTGGTGTTGGCAATATTGGCCACCAGTTTTGACCCTGACAGCAGAGCATAAAACGCAATGACAAGTAAGACGAACACTGCAAGCGCTGTAAAAAGTAAACCAACCAAAGACAAGGCATCTTTGTGGGGCGGTGTAGTGTTCTTATTGTTTGTTATTGCTGCATTGGTGTTTGGTGCTGTGAAGGCCAACGGCTATATGCAAGATGAACAGCAAATGCCTGTTCAGGTAATTGATTTTTCAGGCGATTACCAGCATGTGAATATTAGCAGGCTAGAGCAACTGATAAGAAAGTCACAGCCGGGCAGTTTTTTCGCCCTAGACGTAAATGAAGTGTTTGAGTTGGTAGAAGCACAACCATGGGTATATCGGGCGTCGGTACGTAAAAAATGGCCAAACACGTTAAAGATATATTTGGTTGAGCAGCAACCCGTTGCCAAATGGAACGAAGATTTGCTGCTAAATCCCTACGGCGACACGTTTAACGCCGATGGGCATGATTTAGCGTTGCCAAGGTTATACGGCCCAGGTGGTAGCGAGAAGACCGCGCTTGAAGGGTATAACTCCATGCATGCGTTGTTGGCCACTACCGCCATGAATATTGAAGAATTATCGTTGAGCGAGCGCTTCGCATGGCAAGTTCAACTTGAAAATGGTATTGAATTGAATTTAGGGCGCAAGGAATTTATCGATAGATTACAACGTTTTATCGATGTATATCCCTTACTTGCGCAGCAAGAGAAGACGGTGAAATATATCGATCTTCGTTACGATACAGGTGTCGCGGTTGGCTGGGAAAACAGCAGCAGTGATACAACAAACAAAGAGAGTTAAGGAAACCATGTCAAAACCTGCTGAACGTAATTTGATTGTAGGCTTAGATATAGGCACTAGCCAGGTAAAGGCTGTAGTGGGTGAGCTGCTAGACGACGATCAAATCAGTATCGTTGGTGTCGGTACGCATGCTGCAAAAGGCATGGATAAAGGCGGTGTAAATGACTTAAACCTAGTGGTTAAGTCGGTGCAACGTGCGGTAAATGAAATGGAGCTAATGGCAGATTGCCGTGTTTCTTCAGTTTTCATGTCTATTTCAGGCCGTCACGTAAAATGCCAAAACGAAAACGGTATGGTGCCGATTAATAACCAAGAAGTAACTCAAGAAGACGTAGACAACGTTATTCATGCAGCACGCAGTGTTCCTATTGCAGCTGAACGCAGGTTACTTCATGTTTTACCACAAGAATTTACTATTGATGTGCAAGAAGGAATTAAGAACCCAATTGGCATGTCAGGCGTAAGAATGGAAGCCGACGCACACATCATTACGTGTGCAGACGATATGGCGAAAAATTTAGTGAAGTGTGTTGAGCGCTGCGAACTAAACGCCGACCAATTGATATTTTCAGCATTGGCATCAAGTTATGCTGTGCTAACGGATGATGAGCGTGAATTAGGTGTGTGTGTAGTTGATATTGGTGGTGGCACCATGGATATCGTTATCTACACAGACGGTGCCATTAGGCATACCGCTGTTATCCCTGTTGCCGGCAATCAGATTACCAGCGACATCGCTAAGATTTTCCGTACGCCAATTAGCAACGCAGAAGAAATTAAAGTTAATTATGCCTGCGCGCTGAAAGACATGGTCAGTATGGAAGAGAGTATTGAAGTGCCAAGTGTAGGCGGGCGTGCCGCGCGGGTAATGTCGCGACATACGCTAGCTGAAGTGATTGAGCCTCGATACCAAGAACTTTTTGAACTGGTACATGATGAAATTCGTGCCAGTGGTCTGGAAGAGCAAATTGCTGCCGGCTTAGTGCTAACCGGTGGTACCGCCAAAATGGAAGGTGCGGTTGAATTTGCCGAGGAAATTTTCCAGATGCCTGTAAGAGTAGGCAACCCAATCAACGTTAAAGGCTTATCTGAATACGTTGATGATGCAGGATTTGCAACCGTCGTAGGGCTTCTGCAATACGGCAAAGTGCAAGCAGATAATAAGAAGTCCAGTAAGCAAAAAACCGGTGAAAGTTTATTTCATCGCGTGCAAAGCTGGTTTAAAGGTGAATTTTAATTTTTTGGGGTCGCTATAGCTACGGCATCACGATTCGCAGGATGCAGATAATCGACTATGTGTCGTAGCAAAGCATAGAAGACGTACAACCGGAGAGTAAGTATGTTCGAATTAATGGATAGTCACGGCGAAGAAGCCGTAATCAAAGTCATCGGTGTTGGTGGTGGCGGCGGAAATGCAGTTGAGCACATGGTGTCTCAAAGCATTGAAGGCGTAGAGTTTATTGCGATAAACACCGACGCACAGGTACTACGTAGCTCAAATGCTGACGTTACCTTACAAATTGGCTCTAGTGTTACTAAAGGTTTAGGCGCAGGTGCCGATCCTAACATTGGGCGTGACGCTGCACATGAAGACAGAGAAACCATTCGCCAAGCATTAGATGGCGCAGATATGGTTTTCATCACCGCAGGTATGGGTGGTGGTACAGGTACTGGTGCAGCACCTGAAGTGGCAAAAATTGCCCGTGAAATGGGAATTCTTACTGTGGCTGTTGTTACTAAGCCATTCCCATTCGAAGGTAAAAAGCGTACTACGTTTGCAGAGCAGGGCATTGTTGAACTGGCTAACAACGTAGATTCACTTATCACTATTCCTAACGAGAAATTGTTAAAAGTGATGGGTCCAGGTACGCCTCTACTTCAAGCATTCAGTGCAGCGAACGATGTATTACGTGGTGCTGTTCAGGGGATTGCAGAGCTAATTACTCGCCCTGGATTGATCAACGTGGATTTCGCCGACGTACGTACAGTAATGTCTGAAATGGGTAAAGCCATGATGGGCAGCGGTTCAGCAAGTGGTCCAGACCGTGCTGAAGAAGCATCTGAGTCAGCAATTGCGAGCCCGCTACTAGAAGATATCGATTTATCAGGTGCCCGCGGTATTCTTGTGAATATCACAGCTGGCCCAGATTTCGCTATCGATGAGTTTGAAACTGTGGGTAATGCTGTTAAAGCGTTTGCTTCTGAAAATGCAACCGTGGTTGTGGGTACGGTTATCGACATGGAAATGACAGATGAGCTTCGCGTAACGGTTGTTGCAACCGGTATTGGCGCAGAGCGTAAACCTGACATTTCGCTAGTAAGCTCAGAAGGTTCGCGTTTAACAACGCCAGCTAAAGAGTACGGTAGCACAACAGCGTCTGAACCTCGTTCAGCATCGGTTGGTGGCACTGAAGGCAACCAAGCACTTAAAGCTGAAGATGAAGCGCAACCTGGTAATGATTTAGAGTATTTAGACATTCCAGCGTTTTTGCGTAAGCAAGCAGACTAATTCACCTCGCTGAAATTGAAGTGAATTTTTCTGAAATACCGTTGTCAGAACGGTATTAAGGGCACTATTTGTCTGGTAGGTTTTAAACTGGAAATTTTTCAGATTAATGACCAGAGTGGCGACTTGCGCGTAAATTTTTGGATTAGCGAATGGTTCAAATTGCGTATTTTTGACAAATAAGTGGTAAGTCACTATAATTCGCGACCGCTTTTTTTATAGGTAAAAGCATAAGCAGATGATTAGACAACGTACAATCAAGCACCCGGTGCAAGAAACCGGAATTGGGCTTCATAAAGGGGAAAAGGTCACAATGACTCTCCGGCCTGCGCCTGCGAACACGGGAATTGTGTTTAGGCGTGTTGACCTTGAACCTCATGTTGATATTCCGTCGCGTGCAAACGCGGTGGGTAATACCATGCTGTGTACCTGTTTGAATAATGAAGACGGCGTAACTATTCAAACCGTTGAGCATTTGGCATCTGCGCTTGCAGGGCTTGGTATCGACAACATCATTGTAGAAGTTGATAGCAACGAGCTGCCTATTATGGACGGTAGTGCTAGCCCCTTCGTATTCTTGCTTCAATCAGCAGGAATTGAAGAGTTGAACGCGCTCAAGCGCTTTATCCGTATTAAGAAAACTGTTCGCGTTGAAGATGGCGATAAGTGGGCCGAATTAGTGCCATATGATGGTTTCCGTGTTGACTTCCAGATTGACTTCGATCACCCAGTTATCAGCCAAACTCGTCAACATATGACCATGGATTTCGATTCATGTTCTTATGTGAACGAAGTAAGCCGTGCACGTACCTTCGGTTTTATGCGCGACCTTGAATACATGAATGCTAACAACTTAGCATTAGGCGGCAGCATGGAAAATGCGGTTGCGCTTGATGAATTTCGCGTGTTGAATCCTGAAGGCTTACGTTACGACGACGAATTTTTAAAGCATAAAATTTTAGATGCTATTGGTGATTTGTACTTAGGTGGGCATAGCCTTATTGGTGAATTGCGTGCTTATAAAACAGGCCACGGCTTAAACAACAAACTATTGAACGCCGTGCTTGCGCAGAAAGACTGCTGGGAATTTATAACTTACGATTCTCAAGATAAAGCACCTATACATTACGCTCAACCAGTATTAGCGTAAACCGGTATATAAAAAGCCGCCTACATGGCGGCTTTTTTTCGTTTAGCTTTTAGACTAAACAATGATAAAGTAAGCAATCTATATAATTATAATTAATGTGCCATAACTTCTTTACGTTCCAGTTCGGCCAACAGCCGTGGCTATGTTTGTTAGCAAACAGGTATTGGAAGTTCACTGAGCACGACAGAAATTTCCTATTTGTGGTATGAAGCTAACAATAACGCTATCAGGCAAGAACAAACGCTATCGTCATAGCATCAGTGTACGTACGCTGGTGAGCGCGACCGTGTTGTCGTCGATATTCATGTTAGTGTCTAGTCGTTCCACAGAATCTGTGTCTGAAGATGTGGCTAGGGTTCGCCTAGCACAATCTGAAGTGAATGAAACGCAACAAGACGTTGAAGCACTTAAACAACAGACCACTATTAAATTACAAACTTTGATTTCCCATATTGCCGAGCTTTCAGCACAAGCGTCTATGCTCGATGATAAAGGAAAACAGATAGCAACAGAATTAGGTATGACAGCGGCTGACCTGGACGCTTTTGTACCTGTATCGATACCGGACAACCTCCAAGATGATCCCTTACTCAGCGAGATTAATAAGCTCCAGCAATCTCTCGACGTAAAATCTCAGCAGCTTTCTATGCTTGAAAGTTTGGTGAGGGGTCACCATATCCATGAGCAGAGTCAATTATCTGGTCGACCGATAGCATCGGGATGGTTGTCATCTTATTATGGTATGCGCGCCGACCCCTTCACTGGTGAAACAGCCATGCATAAAGGCTTAGATTTCGCTGGCAAAGCGGGTGATGACGTTTTAGCGACTGCTGCAGGTATTGTTACCTGGGCAGGCGAACGTAGCGGTTACGGGCATCTAGTAGAAATAGAACATGGTGATGGTTTTATAACCCGTTATGGGCACAATGAAACTTTGACTGTCTCAATAGGCGATGTGGTGACCAAAGGTCAATCTATCGCTAAAATGGGCAATACAGGGCGCTCTACTGGCGTTCATGTTCACTACGAAGTAATAAGAAACGGTAAGCAAATCGATCCTCTGCCATACGTTTATAAAAAATAAACACGGCAGCAGCCAGGTAAGTAAGCATTCAGCTTACGCAACAATTAGTAATCGCTTGGCATTATCTTAATTAGATAGTGTCTTTTACGTTTAATCGCAGCTGTGCTCTTACCGTGCGGCGTCTCGACAAGTAGTGGAAATAACAAGCTAATGTTTTCAAGCATCCTTAGAAAAGTGTTCGGTAGCCGAAACGACCGTCTATTAAAAAAATTACAAAAAAATGTAGATGCCATCAATGCACTGGAAGCAGAGTATGAACAGCTTTCTGATGAGGCGTTAAAAGCAAAAACGGCTGAGTTTAAACAACGAATTGAAAAAGGCGAAAGCCTTGAAGATCTTATGTACGAAGCTTTTGCTACCGTACGTGAGGCAAGTAAACGTGTGTACGGTATGCGCCACTTTGACGTGCAAATGCTGGGCGGCCAAGTATTACACGAAGGTAAAATTTCAGAAATGCGTACCGGTGAAGGTAAAACCCTTACCGCTACGTTGCCTACTTATTTAAATGCCTTGTCAGGCAAAGGTGTTCACGTTATTACCGTGAACGATTACCTTGCTAAGCGTGATGCTGAATGGGCTAATCAGCTGTTCACTTTCTTGGGTATGCGTGTAGGTTGTAACGTACCTGGTATGGCGCACGAGCAAAAGCGCGATGCCTATCAAGCAGACGTTACCTATGGCACGAACAATGAGTTCGGCTTTGATTACTTGCGTGACAACATGGCGTTTAGCCCGCAAGACCGCGTTCAGCGCCCACTTAATTTTGCTGTGGTGGATGAAGTGGATTCAATTTTAATTGATGAGGCTCGTACTCCGCTGATTATTTCAGGCCAAGCAGAAGACAGTTCTGAACTTTACCGCCGTATTAATTTAGTTATTCCTGAATTGATTCAGCAAGAAGAAGAAGATGAAGAAGGTAAAGAAGGCGACGGTGATTACACTATCGACCTTAAAGCAAAACAAATTCATTTAACTGAACGTGGCCAGGGCCATGTAGAAGAAATTTTGCATCGTGCAGGCGTATTACCAGAAGGCGAATCGTTATTTGCTGCGGGTAACATTTCATTACTTCACCACATTAACGCAGCGCTTCGTGCCCACAAGTTGTTCTCGAAAGATGTAGATTACATCGTTAAAGAAGACCAAATTGTTATTGTTGATGAGCATACCGGTCGTACAATGGAAGGCCGTCGTTGGTCTGAAGGTTTACACCAAGCTGTAGAAGCAAAAGAAGGTGTGAAGATTCAAAACGAGAACCAAACTCTAGCGTCTATTACCTTCCAAAACTATTTCCGTTTGTACAACAAACTTGCGGGTATGACAGGTACAGCCGATACGGAAGCATTCGAATTCCAGCATATCTACAGCCTAGAAACGGTTGTGTTGCCAACGAATAAACCTATGCAGCGTAAAGATAAGGCCGACCTTATCTACTTAACGGCAGAAGAAAAATACGATGCTATTGTAGAAGATATTAAAGCGTGTGTTGAGCGCGGTCAGCCTACCTTGGTAGGGACAGTATCTATTGAAAATTCTGAGTTGTTGTCTCGAGTACTCAAGAAAAGCAAAATTCCACATAAAGTGCTTAACGCTAAGTTCCACGAACACGAAGCCGACATTGTTGCGCAAGCAGGTAAGCCTGGCGCAGTCACCATTGCAACAAACATGGCCGGTCGTGGTACGGATATCGTGCTTGGTGGTAACTGGCAAGCAGAGATTGAAAAAATTGAAAACCCTACTCAAGCACAAATCGATAAGATTAAGGCTGAGTGGAAAGTGCGTCATGATGCCGTTTTAGCATCAGGTGGTTTACATATTATTGGTACAGAGCGCCATGAGTCTCGCCGTATCGATAATCAGCTACGTGGTCGTTCAGGTCGTCAGGGCGACCCAGGTTCAAGCCGTTTTTACTTGTCACTAGATGATGCCTTAATGCGTATTTTTGCCTCTGAAAAAATGGGCAATATGATGAAGCGCTTAGGGATGGAAAAAGGTGAAGCCATTGAGCACCCATGGGTAACCCGTGCTATCGAAAACGCCCAGCGTAAAGTGGAAGGTCGTAACTTCGATATTCGTAAGCAATTACTTGAGTACGATGATGTAGCAAACGATCAACGTAAAGTGATTTACGAGCAACGTAATGAGTTGCTTGATGAAGGCGATATTAGTGAAACCATCGCAGTAATCCGCGAAGATGTGGTAAGTGGTGTGGTTGATGAATATATTCCACCACAATCTCTAGAGGAAATGTGGGACGTTAAAGGCTTAGAAGAGCGTTTACGCGCTGACTTCGCCGTAGACTTACCTATTCAAACTTGGTTAGAAAACGACGATAAGCTTTACGAAGAAAAGCTTCGCGAGCGAATTCACGATGAAGTGGTTTCTAGCTATAAAGAAAAAGAAAGTGTAGTGGGTGAACAAGTTCTTCGACAGTTTGAAAAAGCAGTGATGCTACAAAACCTAGACAGCCATTGGAAAGAGCATTTAGCGGCAATGGATCACCTTCGTCAAGGTATTGGGCTACGCAGCTATGCGCAGAAGAATCCAAAGCAAGAATACAAGCGTGAGTCGTTTGCTTTGTTCTCACAAATGCTAGAAGCGTTGAAAGTTGAAGTTATTACTATTCTTTCACGTGTGAAAGTACAAGCTGAAGAAGACGTTGAGAAAGTAGAAGAACAGCGTCGCCAAGCGGATAATGTGCCTAAGCAATTTGAGCACGAAAACGCATCTGCCACAGAAGCACCACCAGAAGCAGCAAGCGATAAAGTACGTACCGAAGTGCGTGACGGTCCTAAAGTAGGTCGTAACGATCCTTGCCCGTGTGGTTCAGGTAAAAAGTACAAGCAGTGCCACGGTAAATTAAGTTAATGAAAATTGTACATGTTGCCGTTGGGGTAGTAGTTCGCGGCACACAAGTGTTTATCAGCCTGCGAGCTGATAACGCACATCAAGGCGGCAAGTGGGAGTTCCCAGGAGGTAAAGTGGAAGCCAATGAAACCGCACTTGATGCATTACGCCGAGAGTTGCAGGAAGAAATTGGCATTCTAGTGCAATCTAGCGAGCCTTTGCTGGTAATAGAGCATGATTATGGCGATAAGCTGGTTAAGCTTGATGTGCACGCTGTGAGTGCGTTTGGCGGTGAACCTGAAGGTAAGGAAAGCCAACAAACGCGCTGGGTTGAAGTCAGTGCATTGGAAGCCAGTGAATTTCCAGCAGCTAACGTGGCTATTATCGATGCGCTTCATAAGAAATATTCAAAGTAGCGGCTGGCTTCTAACTTAAAAATATACTTCAAAATAAAAAAGGGCGGTCTTCATGGACCGCCCTTTTTTGTCTCTGTGTCACGTGCTGAAATACGGACTTCTAGAGGCTACAGCATAATCCGTGTTGCGGTGGCAAAGGCTACATCAAGCTTGTGATAAGCCGCTTCGTTAATGAAGTGAGGATAGGTTTCTTGTGCTTCTTGCCATTCAATGTCTTTACCGTCAAAAGAGCGAAATACAGGTGCGCCGGGAATGAGCGGGGCAAAGTCATTGTCTTGCAATGAGTGGTGGATCATCGCTGTACGTTTACCCTCGGCATTTAGTGGGAATTTAATATTTTCCCCTAGTCTAAATACCTCGCACTCGGGATATTGTTCAAGGCTATCTGTGTTGTAGGCTTGGCAAAAATCGAGAATAACTTCAGCCATGGTTTGGGTAAGCAAATAAACGTCTTCTCGCAATACACCTTGAGGCTGTGCGCCTACTTCAATCATGACGCCACGTTTGCCTGTGGTACACAAATAACCGTGTTCTAAATACGGCTTTTCGTCTTCCAATAGAATGTTCGCTTCAGGCATGTGATGTTTTACAAATCGAGCAAGCTGAACGTGGAAGTCATCAGCTTCTAAAATGATAAGCGTTGCACCCATGTTACTGGTGGTGTTGTGGATATCAATCACCAAGTCAGTGGCAGAGTCGCCTTTCGGGCCAAATTGTTGGTTAAGCTGTTTGGCCAGCTTAGCCTCTTTAGCAGCACTGTTTTTTTCTAACGCTTCTAGCGTGAATTGACGATTCAAATCTTCTTCAACAAACCGTACATTAGCGCTTAGGGCATCTGGGTTAGCAATGGTCAGCGAAATATCCAATGATGAAAATCGCGATGATTGCTCGTCAGAAAACCCTTCAGATTGCCAATTATGAATAAGCTGAATACCACTGGTTTCATTACCATGGGTTCCACCAACAAGCGCAATTTTATTAATCATATACTTCCTATTAGTGTTTAAAAAAGTCGTCAGACTGTTTAGCAAGCATTGCTTCTATTTCTTCAATATCGACTTCTTGGGCGGAAGGCTGTTCAGAAGGCTTTGCAGCAATTTTCCTTTCCTCTGAGGCCCATTCTCCTAAATCAATAAGTTGGCACTTTTTGCTACAAAAGGGGCGAAATTCGCTATCGTTATTCCAGGGAACCGACTTCGCGCAAATCGGGCAATCTACAACCATGAATTACTCCAGTGGCACAATAAAAATACAATGGGAGTAGTTTAACAGGCTGCCAGTTTAAACTGAATATTAGATTCAACGGCAGCGTTTTGACCTTGTGCAGGAGAGAACCATAAAAAGCGTAGGGCGTAGCGGTATTTATTACCACTAAGGGTAGGGTAGTAGCCTTCATCTACACGGCACTTAATACGGATAAGCTCGTTTTTATCTTCAGCAGCACCTTGGTAGAAGCCGTTGTCTGCGGTAACCGTTTTGAATTGTCCGCGTTCTCGAATAAAAGACAAGCTAACGGCTATGGTGTCGTCTAGTAGGCTCAAGGTGTCGAGCCATTGGCCGATTTCATGTTGGCGAGTTTCGGCTGGTTGTTGCAGCCAGAAGTGAAGATTGGGTAGGTCGAAACTACACGAACCACCTGGAATAGCGAAACGCTGCCTAATGGCACTTAGCAGTTTATCTTCTTTAAGCGCACTGCCAAAGCGGCGGTCAGTTTTTAGCTTTTGCTTAAGATTAACAATCGTTTTAAGTGCTTGATCTAATGCGGCACTGTCAATTTTAGGGTGCTGTGACCAGTAAACGAGATTTTTTTCATGGGCATCTAAATCTTTGCTCATGTCTGAGCGCAAATCTAATCGCTCAATTAAATCGAGTAACTCAAATAACTGCTCAAAGAAAACCATTTGCAGCGGAACACTGTCAGATTTCGCGGTGCTTTTTAACTGCCCAAGAAGCTGCTCTACGCGCAGATAGTTACGCACTTTTTCCTTTAGGGGAAATTCGAATACAGCTTCGCTCATGGATATCCTTAAAACACATAGACTTAACCCTAAAGCCTAATGCATGAACTGCCCTAAGCCAAGCCTACTTTCATAATCAATTAAACTTTTGACGAGTTTTAAGGAAAAAAGTTGCAGTAAAACCGGATTTACGGAGAATTTTCGTTATTTGCACTGTATTTACCAGTTACTGACCGGTGTACTTACTGTGTAGGGTGAGTACTTGCTCATTTAAAAACGCGAGGGTTTTACTATTATCGATAACATCATCTGCAGCTGCCAATCGTTCTTTTCGCGTCGCTTGCGATGCCATAATACTTTCAATAATTTGCTTAGTACTGCCATCGCGTTGCATGGCTCGTTCAAGCTGCATAGACTCTGGACAATCTACCACAATTACGCGGTCGCATAATTCTGTGAGGTTGCCCTCAACCAACAATGGAACCGATAAAATACAATAATGGCTGGTTGCATCAGCTATTTGTTGCAGCATAGTTTTGCGGATAAGCGGATGTAACAATTGATTGAGCCATTGCTTTTCTTCGCTGTTATTAAAAACTCGTTCTCGTAGCGCGGCTCTGTTAAGGGTGCCATCTTCTAACAAAATAGCGTGGCCAAAATGCTCGGTTATTCTAGTTAATCCTTCACTGCCAAGAGTAACAACATCTCTCGCCACTTCATCGGCATCAATAATATCAATGCCTAACGCTGCGAATTTATTTGTAGCGGCAGACTTCCCGCTGCCTATTCCCCCGGTAAGGCCAACCACCATTTTATCGTTTGCTTTCGAAGGCACTTTTTTTTCAACTTCTGCTGTTTTAGTTGCGTCCATTACTGTAGCGCCCATTTTATATAGTGGGTAATAATCGTGTCTTTATAAAAGAGTGTTATCCAACCTGCGACGGCAAGATATGGCCCGAAGGGGATAGCCAATGATTTGCCTTTATTTTGGAATAGCATAATGGCAATACCAGCAAAAGCCCCTACAATTGAAGACAGTAAAATGATGATAGGCAAGCCCTGCCAGCCTGTGAAAGCACCAAGGGCGGCCAATATTTTGAAGTCGCCATATCCCATGCCTTCCTTCCCGGTGACTATTTTAAACAACCAGAATACAGACCATAAACTCAAATATCCGGCGGCGGCACCAATGATAGCGTCAACAGGGCCTACAAAAATGGATTGTGTGCTAAGTATTAAACCAAGCCAAAGTAAGGGTAGGGTAAGTTGATCAGGAAGCAACATTTTATCTAAATCGATAAAAATTAAGGCAATAAGAATATAAGTAAATATCACCGCCCATATTGCTTGCGGTGTTGGGCCAAAATAATAGGCGGCGAATGTACAGGTTAGGGCAGTGAATAACTCAACTAACGGATAGCGAATAGAAATAGGGGTTTTACAATTTGAACATTTCCCGCGAAGGAATAAATAGCTAATAATAGGAATGTTTTCCCATGCCCGAATTTTGTGGCCGCAACTAGGACAGGTGCTATCTGGCTTGGCTAAATTAAACGTTTCAGGGGAAGTTTGTGCACTAGAATCTAAAACAGCGTTTTTCTTGCTATTTGTTGCATCGCTATCAGTTTCACTAAAGTAACTGGCGTATTCCTGCTTCCAACTGTTTTCCATCATAATGGGCAAGCGATGAATAACCACATTTAAAAAGCTTCCTACCATTAAACTCACTACAAAAACAAATAGGTAGAATAACCACGGGTATAATTGGCTGGTAAGCAATATCGCTTCCATAAAATAGCGTTCTCTTTTTTATTTTAGTTAATAATGCAAAAAAGGCCTGCGCTGGGCAAGCCTAATCATGTGTAGTGTACGAACAAACAAGGAGCAGCTGGCGTAAAAGGTTATACCACATTACCCATTTCAAATATGGGAAGGTACATGGCGATAATAAGTCCACCAATCACCACACCTAGCACAGCCATGATCATTGGCTCAAGCAAGCTGGTTAAGCCGTCGACCATATCATCTACTTCGGCTTCATATATTGTTGCTATTTTACTGAGCATTTCCTCAACCGAGCCAGATTCTTCACCAATGGCGACCATCTGCGTGACCATATCGGGAAATACATTGGTGGCGCGCATGGAGATAAACATTGGCATACCGCCAGCCACTTCTTTTCTAATATATAAGATAGCGTCTCTAAATACCGCATTGCCCGACGCGCCAGCAGCCGATTCAAGTGCGCCAATTAAAGGTACACCGGCAGCAAAAGTAGTTGCGAGGGTGCGAGTAAATCTTGCGATACTGGCTTTTTTGAGTATTTCCCCAATAACGGGAATTTTAAGAACCGCTCTATCAACTCTATCGCGAAAGCTTTGGCTTTTCTTATGAGCCCGCATAAACAAGTAGCCAGCTACACTAATGCAAATGCCTATGAATATCCCATAACTTTGGACAAAATTTGAAATTCCCAGTACTAATAGAGTGAATCCGGGGAGTTCCGCACCAAAGCTGCTAAATATTTCTTCAAACTGAGGAACTACGAAAATCAATAATATGGTTGTTACAATAAGCGCTACAACAACCACAGCAATAGGATAAAACATGGCCTTTTTGATTTTAGATTTAAGGGCTTCCGCTTTTTCTTTATAAGTGGCTATTCGGTCGTAAATAGTTTCTAAAGCACCGGATTGTTCACCGGTATAAACTAAGTCACAGTATAAATCATCAAAATAGTCTGGATGTTTACGTAGCGCTGAAGAAAGTGGATTACCTGCGCGAACTTCATCAGTTATCTCCGATAGGAGTTTCCGGGCTGCTGGATTGGCATGACCCTGTGAAATCATTTCTAAGGACTGAATTAAAGAAACGCCCGCTGAAAGCATTGTTGCAATTTGGCGAGATACAATCGATATATCTGCAGCTTTGATTTTTTGTTTACGCTTAAACAGTGAGGCGCTTTGTTTCCTAACCCTGTTGGCGGAAATTCCTCTTCGGCGCAGTAGAGATTTAGCTTCAGCAATGTTGATAGCGGAGAGTTCGCCTTTTTGGCTATTACCTTTTCTATCTTTCCCCTGCCATTCAAATACTAATGTTGCCTTTGCCATTTTGAGTTTCCATTTAGCTAGACAAAAAAGCCCAGTATTCACTGGGCTGTTCAAATCAAATATAGTTAAGAGGTAGGAGTTGCTGTTGCAGTTGTACAGCTGTTCGAAAGTGAATCGTCACTACATGTGATTGTCCAAGTTAAACGATTACTTGTTACAGTAGGAGTAAATGTAGCAGTTGTGCTAGACAAGCTAGAGTGATCAGCATGCGTAGCTACCGATATAACGCCTGCTGCTGTTGAAACTCCGACTATATCACCCGAAGCAGTTATAGCGGCAGGGATCCCGTTTGTTCCAGAATTACAATTTGTTAAAGCAGCATTTGATTGGTAACAAACCTCAACAGCGGTTTTAGCTGCAGCAGATGCATTAAGAAGCTCTGAGAACCTAGCTTTTTTCACATAATTTTGATAAGCAGGTAAAGCGATTGCCGCCAAAATACCGATAATGGCAACAACGATCATTAATTCGATTAGGGTGAAACCCTTTTGGTTTTTATTATTCATGTTCATCATGGTTTTCTCCGGGACGTGTATAGCACGTTAAGTTTAAATGTAATTCAAATTGACGTTTATACCCGAGTCGTCCTTAAACGCCCCTGGTACTTGAATCTAAGTATATAAATTTATTGGTCAGAGACAAGTATGCAGAAAAATACCTATGTCTGACTTTTTCAGTATGACACATTCAAAAAGGGCTTTTCAGCCCTATGTTGTTGAACTTTGGTATGAATTTGCAACTTTCGTACGTATAGATAACTATACTACCTAGAACGAAACCGGTGAAACGTGCCTATAAAGTAGTAAAGTAATTTTATACCCAAGCACGTCATTTGAACTGTTACATGTGAACTTAACGCAAGCTAATCGACAAATCTGTTTTACGCTAAATTCACTCTTAGCGATAAATCAATTGCCTTCACATTCTTGGTTAGTGCACCAGATGAAATATAGTCTACACCCAGTGTTGCTAGCGACGATAACCGTTCATCGGTAATGTTACCTGACACTTCCAGTTTACATTGCCCTTGGGTTAGCGCTACTGCCTTTTGGATCTGTTCGTTGGTAAAGTTATCCAACATAACGATGTCAGCCCCTGCAACAAGTGCTTGTTGCAATTCTTCTAAGCTTTCTACTTCTACTTCAACAGGCTTACCAGGTTTCATTTCTTTGGCGCGGCTTATTGCTTTCTCTATAGAGCCGCAGGAAAAAATGTGGTTTTCTTTAATTAAGAACGCATCAAACAAACCAATACGATGATTTTGCCCGCCGCCACAATGTACCGCATACTTTTGTGCCATGCGAAGACCAGGGAGGGTTTTGCGCGTATCAAGAATTTTGGTATTACTTCCGGCCAACAACTTCGCGTAGCTTGCCGTCACTGTCGCCGTAGCAGAAAGGGTTTGCAGAAAGTTAAGTGCTACACGCTCAGCGGTAAGAATGGCGCGAGCCGAGCCTGTTAAGGTAAGCAGAGTAGTATCGGCCTCTACGGTGTCGCCGTCTTTCACTTGCCATACTAATTCTAGGCTCTCATCAATTAACGCAAACGCTTGCTCAACCCAGGCTACGCCGCAAATAACACAATGCTCACGGGTAATAATAGTGGCAGTCGCGCTTTCGCTTTCATCTATTAAGTTCGCAGTAATGTCGTTATGCGCGTTAAGCTCGCCACCTAAATCTTCAATTAGTGCGAGAGAAACTTGTTCGCGAATGGCGTTAATGTCGGGTGAAATCATGATGATCGCTGTTTAGAATTAAAGGGTACGCAATATTAACCAATCTCCGCGCTGAGTAAACTCTAATTGCCGTAAAACACTCATTCCAAGCAAGATATGCTCACTTTGCATACCAGGGTTTAGATTTGCTCTAACGTTATTTAAGACAATGTCGCCAATACGAAGGGTATCAATAGAAGACTCAGCCACAGTAACCGTACCATTAGCGGTATTGGCTAAACCTTTGCGACCCGCTTGTAGTTGAAGCCTCTGGGCTAAATGGGCAGGAATAGACACATCGGTAGCGCCAGTATCCACCAAAAACACCACTTCTTCACCATTTATATAGCCAGAAGTAACATAGTGCCCCGCACGATTCTGCTTTAAACGTACTTCAGTTTGCGAGCCAATACGTTGTGACTGAGGTTCGCTATTTGGGTTAACTTGCTTGTCGAGCAAGCCAGAAAAAACATAGACCAGCAGGGCAAACCCACAAATCCACGCCAGCACCACCATATACTTACCGGCAGAACTCACGCCCACAGAATCATCTTCACTCATATAAAACATCTCACTTCTTTTTATCGTTCCCTTTATACCGCCTTTCTACGTACATATAAATGTATCGACCAAACTAATAGAGTTCGTAACCATTTATACCTTGCCAGCAGAAGGCAGCATTCTTTTCTGTTTTCAAAAAATACTAGTAACACTATATAAGTGTAAGGTGAGTTTGGGGGTAAAGCCGTCTGCAGCATGGATGCTGCAGACGAGCCTCCATGGATGGATTCACGGCGTGCTTTACCACCCATACGCAATGTGTTTAGCTTGTGCCAGTGGGCGGCTGGTGTCACACTGTTATTAATGAAAACAACGCAACGAATTTTCAAATTATATGGTGTTATACGAGCCCGCGACGCAAATTGATTGCCCCCATTATGATGAACGGGCCGACGAAACCGACGTGAGTGTGTTGGTTATCCACAATATTTCGTTGCCACCCTCACAGTTCGGTACATCAGGTATTCGCGAATTGTTTACGGGTACATTAAACCCAAATGAACACCCGTTTTATAAAGAAATAGCAGGTATTAGAGTGTCTGCTCATTGTGTTATTTACCGTACTGGCGAAGTAGAGCAGTTCGTGCCCTTTAATAAGCGGGCGTGGCATGCAGGGTTCTCGACATTTCAGGGGCGCTCTCGTTGTAACGACTTTACCATTGGTATCGAATTAGAAGGCACCGATACGCTACCTTACACAGATGCCCAATATGAACAACTTTCGAAGTTGAGTAAGTTTATATTGCAACAATACCCGCAAATTTCGTTAGGGCGTATAGTAGGCCATAATGATATTGCGCCAGGGCGAAAAACCGATCCGGGTGTTGCGTTCGATTGGCCACGCTACAGACAGTCACTCGATTTAACCAACACCTTAAGAAACATCATAAACAGAAAAGGTAAATAGGGCGTTTAACCGCCTGTCCATTACCCCATAATTCAGCATTTCTACGGTAGGGAATAAACATGATACTAATGAGTTTACTGTTGGTTTTAAGTCTTGAAAGGCTTATCACTAAGACACCGGTATGGCACATCGAGCGTTATGCAGTTGCCTATCAAAACTGGCTTTACGAGCGAAAATGGCTAGAAGAAGGCACGTCATCCGTAGCCTTCTATTTATACATGTTACTGCCAGCATTAATAATAGGGCTAATTGAACACTGGCTGTTCGGCGCTTTTCTTACCTTTATAGAACAAAGTGTGATTCTGTTTCTATGTATAGGCTGCCCCGTATTGCGGGCCACTTATAAATGCTTTTTAAATGCTGCAGACCGTGGCGATTTGCAAGCTTGCAGTATGTACACAGACGAATTAGGACATTGTGGAAGTGAACGGGCTAGTGATGGTACAGCGTTGGCTGAAGGGAAGAGTTTCGGGCAACATCTTACTTGGTTGAATTATCAGCATTATGCAGCAGTCATGCTATGGTTTATTGCATTTGGTGCACCGGGCGCCGTATTTTACTGTTTTAGTAGAAGTGCTACCGAGCGCTTCTGTGCATCTCAACATCCGTTGTCTATGTCGGCGGGAAAACTAATGTACGCACTTGATTTCATTCCGGTACGGATTACTGCTTTCGGTATGCTCATGATGGGGCATTTTTCTCGTGCATTGCCTGAATGGCTGAAACACGCCTTTTCATTGAATGTCTCTGCCTATGACTTGCTTACACAAGTATCGTCGAAAGCCGAGATGTTAACGCCCGAAGAGTATGAAGCTCAATCAGAAAACGCGGCTGTAGAGCCTAAAGTGTTAGTCAAGTTAGCAAAACGTAATGTTATTTTTCTGCTTGTAATTACCTCTGCGCTTACCGTTATTGGCACCCTTGCCTAACTATTCCCATTAACAAACGTATTACCATTCTATCCTGGTCTATAAATTTTTCATTTATAGATCAGGCATTTCACGTCTTATATGCTGGCTACCTCACCTCATCAGACCAGTGTGGGTTTGCTAAATTTTTGCAACAAATTCAACAATAAAGCTTAACAACAAGCAACTCCTTACAAGTTTGCTATGCTTGAGAGTATTTACCTCGGTTTCAATCTATCTTAAACTGTATAGGTAAAATGGTATTACCAATTGTGACTGTAAACCTTACTTGTTTACAAAATAGTCGCATACTCAAGTAAACGAAGGAATATAGTCACGCATGCGTCAGCAGCGAAAAAAACTTGCCGATGTTATCACCGAGCAGCTTGAATCCATGATTTTGGATGGGAGCTTATTGGCAGGTCAGAAATTGCCACCAGAGCGTGAACTTGCGATTCAATTTGAGGTATCGCGTCCTTCGTTACGAGAAGCCATTGGTAATCTCCAGGCGCGTGGATTGGTTGAGCGCAAGCAAGGGGGCGGCACGTTTGTGAATCGCAACCTTAACTCAGCCATGAAAGATCCGTTGATGGCGCTGGTGAGTAAACGGCCTGAAACTCAGTTTGATTTACTTGAGTTTCGTCATGCCTTAGAAGGTATGGCGGCGTATTACGCAGCGCTTCGTGGGCAACCTGAAGATTATGAAGCACTAAAAAATGCGCTTAATGAACTACCCACGCCAGCACCCGAAGAAAGTAAGCGGGAACAAGCTGAAGCGCTAGGTAAGTTCTACATCATTATGGCAAGAGCATCTCATAATATGGTGCTTTTACATGTAATGAGCACCATGCAGAGTATGCTGGTGGAAAACATTGAACGTAACTTTGATATGTTAGCGACTCACCCCGATGCAGTGGCCGATATTGCTCGTCAAAGACGAGAAATAGTTGAGGCTATCGCCGCACGGGATCCAGAAGCGGCACGTCAAGCGTGTAATACGCACCTTGCGTTCATTGAAAAGACATTATTAACCATTAATCAGCGTGACACTCGTGTACAACGCGCGTTACGACGATTGGAAATTTAACACGCCTTCTTGTTTACCCAGTTTTATGAGGCGTGATTATATAAGCAGAGGCTTAAAGAGAATTTTAGCTACTGCAATAGGCAAAAAGCACAGGTGAGCCATTAAGGGTCACAGCGAGTACAACGTAATTTGGTCATTCTTCTTTCGATAATTAGGTCGAAGGAAGAATTCTCTATATATAAAGCAAAAATAGGATGGCACCATGACTGATATGATGCACCAAGATGTGGATCCTCAAGAAACTAAAGAGTGGATTGACGCTCTTGAATCTGTTTTGGAAGAGGAAGGTGTAGAACGCGCCCATTATCTACTCGAGAAACTGATTGATAAGGCTCGTCGTAGCGGAGCGCACTTACCGTACGACGCCACCACAGCGTACATCAATACAATTCCTTCAGCGCAAGAGCCAAAAATGCCTGGCGACCTAACGATTGAAGCACGTATTCGTGCAGCCATTCGTTGGAATGCATTGATGATTGTATTACGTGCTTCTAAGAAAGACTTAGAGCTTGGTGGTCACATTGGTAGTTTTGCGTCATCTGCCATGCTATACGATGTTGGTTTTAACCACTTCTTTAAAGCGCCTACAGAAAATGCTGGCGGCGACTTTATTTTTGCTCAAGGCCATATCTCTCCAGGTATTTATGCCCGTTCTTTCATTGAGGGTAACCTTTCTGAAGAACAGCTAAACAACTTCCGTCAAGAATGTGCTGGTGAAGGCTTATCTTCATACCCACACCCTCACTTGATGAAAGATTACTGGCAGTTCCCAACAGTATCGATGGGCTTAGGTCCACTTCAAGCCATCTATACTGCTCGTTTCCTTAAGTACCTTACTAATCGTGGTATCAAAGACTGTTCTGAACAGCGCGTATACTGCTACATGGGTGACGGCGAGTGTGATGAGCCAGAATCATTAGGTGCTATTGGTCTTGCCTCACGCGAAGGCCTAGATAACTTAACTTTCGTTATCAACTGTAACCTACAGCGCCTAGACGGCCCGGTACGTGGTAACGGCAAAATTATCCAAGAACTTGAAGGCACATTCCGCGGCGCAGGCTGGGAAGTGGTTAAAGTTATTTGGGGCAGTTACTGGGATGAGCTTCTTGCCCGTGATAAATCAGGCAAACTTATTCAGTTAATGGGCGAAACCGTAGACGGTGAGTACCAGAACTGTAAGGCGAAGGGTGGTAAATACACTCGCGAAAACTTCTTCAACAAGTACCCAGAAACGGCTGCACTTGTAGCGAACATGTCTGATGATGACATCTGGCGCTTGAACCGTGGTGGACACGATCCAGTTAAAGTCTTTGCTGCTTATCAAAAAGCGAAAGAGACCAAAGGTCGTCCAACGGTTATTCTTGCTAAAACAGTTAAAGGCTTTGGTTTAGGTGCTTCTGGTGAAGCCTTGAACATTGCGCATAACGTGAAGAAAATGGACGTTGATTCACTTAAAGTGTTCCGTGATCGTTTCAACATTCCAATCGCTGATGAGAAGATTGAAGAGCTACCTTACTTCAAGTTCCCTGAAGACAGTGAAGAAATGAAGTACTTGCGCGAGCGTCGTGAGTCTTTAGGCGGTTACTTACCTTCTCGTAGAGAACAAGCTGAAGAACAACTTGAAGTACCTGAATTAAAAGCTTTCGATGCAATCTTAAAAGGCTCAGGCGATCGTTCAGTATCGTCTACTATGACCTTTGTTCGCGTACTTAATGCGTTGTTGAAAGACAAGAAAATTGGTAAGCGTATTGTGCCAATTATTCCTGATGAAGCACGTACATTCGGTATGGAAGGACTTTTCCGCCAAGTGGGCATTTATGCTAACGAAGGCCAAAAGTACGTTCCACAAGATGCAGACCAAGTGGCTTACTATCGTGAAGATAAAAAAGGCCAAGTATTGCAGGAAGGTATTAACGAATTAGGTGCAATGGCATCGTGGGTAGCAGCAGGTACATCTTACTCAACCTGTAACGCCACGACTATTCCGTTCTACATTTACTACTCAATGTTTGGTTTCCAACGTGTTGGCGACTTAGCGTGGGCAGCTGGCGATAGCCAAGCAAGAGGCTTCTTGTTAGGTGCTACTGCAGGTAGAACAACATTGAACGGTGAAGGTCTACAGCACCAAGATGGTCATTCACATGTTCAAGCGAACCTTATCCCGAACTGTGTAACTTACGATCCAACTTACGGATACGAAGTGGCTGTTATCGTACAAGACGGTTTACGCCGCATGTATGGCAACAACGAAAACGTTTTCTATTACCTAACATTGATGAACGAGAACTACCAACACCCAGCTATGCCTGAAGGTGATGACGTAGCAGATCAAATCATTAAAGGTATTTATAAGCTTGAACGCGTTGAAAACAAGAAGACCAAGACCAATGTACAGTTAATGGGCTCGGGTACTATCTTGAATGAAGTACGTAAAGCGGCACAGATTCTTTGTGACGATTACAATGTTTCTTCAGACGTTTACTCGGTTACCTCGTTCAACGAATTGGCTCGCGAAGGTCAAGAAGTGGCGCGCTGGAACATGTTGAACCCAGAAGCCGATCAGAAAACAGCTTACATTGGTCAGGTAATCACGAAAGATGCAGGTCCTGCTATTTCGGCGACCGACTACGTGAAGAACTACTCTGATCAGGTTCGTGCATTTATCGATACTGATTACCGCTGCCTAGGTACTGATGGCTTTGGTAGAAGTGATAGCCGTGAAAACTTGCGTACTCACTTTGAAGTTAACGCTGCATACATTGTAGTAGCTTCATTGTACGAATTGGCGCAACGCGGTGAGTTCGATAAGAAAGATGTTGCCGAAGCGATTAAACGTTTTGATATTAACGTTGAAAAACTAAACCCACTTTACGCGTAGCCGCAGGCAGATAAGGTATTTTACATATGTCAGATATTCAAAAGATTATCGTACCCGATGTAGGCGGTGACGAAGTTGAAGTTATCGAGCTATGTGTTGCCGTAGGCGACACCATTGATGCAGATGAAGGCGTTGTTACCGTTGAAAGTGACAAAGCCTCTATGGACATTCCTGCACCATTTGAAGGTGAGATCGTTAGCTTATCTGTTGCTGTTGGCGACAAGATAAAAGAAGGCGATGTTATCGGTGAAATGAAAAAAGCAGGTGGCGAAGAAGCTTCTTCTGAAGAGAAAGAAGAGCCAGCTCAAGAAGCGCCTGCGCCAGAAGCGTCAAAAGAAGCACCAAAAGAAGAAAGTAAGCCCGAAGCGGCACCAGCATCATCTGGTGGCGGTGAAGTGATAGAAGTTGCGGTTCCTGATATTGGTGACGATGGCGAAGTAGACGTTATTGATGTATTGGTTTCAGTAGGCGATACCATCGAGAAAGAAGATGGGCTTATTACGCTAGAAACCGACAAAGCGACTATGGATGTGCCTTCTACTCACGCAGGTACGGTGAAAGAAGTGTTCATCAGTACTGGCGATAAAGTGAAAGAAGGTACGCTAGTTATTAAACTAGAAACCGCTGGAAGTGGTGAAACGGCAAGCAGCGATGCGCCTGCTGAATCAAGTTCTGAAAAAGCGGCACCTGCGGCTGATTCATCTGCCCAGTCGTCAGATTCAGAGAAATCAGCCGGTGGTGTAGTAGAAGTTGAAGTACCTGATATTGGTGAAGACGGCGAAGTAGACGTTATCGATGTATTAGTTTCTGTAGGTGACACCATTGAGAAAGAAGATGGTCTTATTACCCTTGAAACTGATAAAGCCACAATGGATGTGCCTTCTACCCATGCAGGTACAGTAAAAGAAGTCTTCATTAAAGCCGGTGACAAAGTTAAGCAAGGTACGTTAGTTATTAAGCTAGAAACTGCCGGAAATGGCGGTTCAGCAAGTAGCGATGCCCCTGCGCCGAAGAAAGTGGAATCTGCGCCTGAGGAACCAAAAGCGGCTGAAAAACCAACAGCGCAAAATAAGTCACCTGTACCAGCACAAGAAGCGCCAGCGCCTAAAGGCAATGGCAAAGCACATGCTTCTCCTTCTGTACGTCGTGTAGCCAGAGAGTTCGGTGTAGACCTTACCCTTGTTAGTGGCTCGGGTCCTAAGAATCGTATTCTAAAAGAAGACGTTCAGGCTTATGTGAAAGCAGAGCTTGCTAAGCCTAAAGGCAGCGCAAGCAGTGTAGCTGCGCCAGCAGGCGATAACGTACTTCAAATTGTGCCGGTTAAACCTATTGACCACAGCAAGTTTGGTGAAGTTGAAGAAGTTAAGCTTTCGCGTATTCAGAAGATTTCTGGTCCATTCTTACACCGCAACTGGGCGACTATCCCTCATGTAACACAGTTTGATGAGGCTGATATCACCGACGTAGAAGCGTTCCGTAAGGAACAAAATGCGTACCATGCGAAAATTAAGTCTGGCCTTAAAATTACGCCACTTGTATTCGTCATGAAAGCAGTTGCTAAAGCGTTAGAGAAATACGAAGTATTTAACTCTTCTCTTTCTGATGACGGTGAAAGCTTGATTATCAAGAAATTCATCAACATCGGTATTGCGGTGGAAACGCCTGGTGGTTTGGTAGTTCCCGTTATCAAAGATGTGAACAAGAAAGGTATTGAGCAGCTGTCTCAAGAACTGATTGAGACATCGAAGAAAGCCCGTGACGGAAAACTGAAGTCTTCAGACATGCAAGGCGGCACATTCACTATTTCTAGCTTAGGCGGCATAGGTGGAACAGCGTTTACGCCAATTGTTAACGCCCCTGAGGTTGCTATCTTAGGTGTGTCTAAGTCTGATATGAAACCGAAGTGGAATGGTAGCGAGTTTGAACCTCGTCTTATGGTTCCATTAAGCTTGTCATACGACCATCGGGTTATTGATGGTGCAGTAGGTGCAAGGTTCTCCACAGAAGTGGCGGCAAACTTGACTGACTTGCGTAGAATTATACTTTAAATCAAAATACGAGAATGTTTGTTATATCATTAACATTCTCGGTGATTTTATAAGCCCATGGGGCAGTATTTAGGTTATGCTATCACGCACAAGGTGATAGATAACAAAAAATAGGATTGAGGTTCACAATGAGCGAAATTAAAACGCAATTAGTGGTACTGGGCGGCGGCCCTGGCGGTTACTCTGCGGCATTCCGTGCTGCCGATTTAGGCATCGAGACCGTTATTGTTGATTCACGTGAAGTGCTAGGCGGCGTATGCCTTAACGTTGGTTGTATTCCTTCAAAAGCATTACTTCACGTAGCGAAAGTAATGAAAGAAGCGAAGCACTTGGCTAGCCATGGTGTGACTTTTGGTGAGCCAAAAATCGACCTAGATAAAATTCGTGAATACAAAGACAGCGTTGTTAAACAGCTAACAAACGGTCTTGGCGGCATGTCTAAAATGCGTAAAACCAAGCACGTTAAAGGTTACGGTAAATTTACTGGCGCTAATACCCTTGAAGTAAAAAATGGTGACGACGTTACTACTATTACGTTTGAAAAAGCGATTATTGCTGCGGGTTCTGAGCCAGTAAGCTTGCCGTTTATTCCAGAAGACGATCGTATCATCGATTCTACTGGCGCTTTGGAAATGAAAGATATTCCAGAGAAAATGCTAGTACTTGGTGGCGGTATCATTGGCCTAGAAATGGGTACAGTGTACGAAGCACTAGGTTCAAAAATCGATGTTGTTGAATTTTTAGATCAGCTTATTCCAGCTGCTGATAAAGACATCATGAAAGTCTTTATGAAAGACTATAAAGAAAAATTCAACATCATGCTTGAAACCAAAGTAACTGCGGTTGAAGCAAAAGAAGACGGCTTGTATGTAACATTTGAAGGTAAAAATGCACCTTCAGAGCAAGTACGCTACGACAAAGTATTAGTTGCTGTTGGACGTCGTCCAAACGGTAAAATGGTTGGCGCAGACACTGCTGGTGTTAACGTTGACGACCGTGGCTTTATTAACGTTGATAAGCAAATGCGTACTAACGTTGAACACATCTTCGCTATCGGCGACTTAGTTGGCCAACCTATGCTTGCGCATAAAGCGGTTCACGAAGGTCATGTTGCTGCTGAAGTTATTGCCGGACAAAAACACTACTTCGACCCACGTGGTATTCCTTCAGTAGCCTATACTGAGCCGGAAGTTGCCTGGGTTGGTGTTACCGAGAAAGAAGCAAAAGAGCAAGGTTTAAGCTACGAAACAGCCGTATTCCCATGGGCTGCTTCAGGTCGCGCTATTGCCTCTGATGCAACTAACGGTATGACTAAAATGATTTTCGAAAAAGACACCGGTCGTGTACTTGGTGGCGCAATGGTAGGTACTAACGCAGGCGAAATGCTTGGCGAAATTGGTCTTGCTGTTGAAATGGGCGCAGACGCTGAAGATGTTGCATTAACTATTCACGCTCACCCAACGCTAAACGAGTCAATCGGCCTAGCGTCAGAAATCTTCGAAGGTAGTATTACCGATTTGCCTAACGCTAAGGCAAAGAAAAAGAAGTAAGTTAGCTTAATAGTTAACGCAAAAACCCGCCAGATGGCGGGTTTTTTTATTTTTAGCGAAGCTAACTTGGCGTAATGCGAATGTAGCGCCTATTATTAGAGCAGGTAATTAGCAGTTAGTTTTAAACGAGACAAAATGGTTCCGAGCAACATTCATACTATTGGAAAACACACCTCTCATGCAGAAACTAAACACGCCGAATATGATATTGAGCTCATAGGTAGTGTGCTACGAGTAGACGGACGAGGCGTGGTTAATGAAGAGATTTTAAAGCAATATCACGAAGACGTTAAAGATATAGTTATTAGCCTCAATGGGCAAAAGTGGGGCTTTCTTGGCTTTGTTCTTGGCACGGGTATTTTAACCCCTGCAGCAGAAACTATCCTGATAGACTCAATTAAACTTCGCAAAATATACGGTATGTCAGCCTGCGCTCTAGTTGTTACCAACGCTGACATTCCAGCGCTGGTGCAAAGTCAGTTTGAGCGGGTGTATTTGGCAGCAGATATCGACTATTTCTTTTGTGTTGATGAAAAAGATGGATTAGCGTGGCTTGCCAGTAAAGGGTGTAAATACAAGTAATGCTAGGTAGGTGAAAAGCTGCCTATCACAGGGGAAATAGTGGCCTATTGCCAAATGGCACCACCTAGGCCTTTCGCTAAGAGACATCGCTGGGGCTTATCGCCAAGAGGCACCGCTGGGTTTTAACGCCAAAAGGTACGAAGAGGGCTTATCAAAACACTATGCGGTTACTTTTCCCTTCGCATCATTCACGGCTTTATCTAAGTCCACAATATCTGCTGTTTCAGCAGCATCCAACGTTTCGTCGTGCTTAATATGCGCTGGTGAAAAGTCGCTGTTGTCCATATTACGCTGCGCCAAGAATCGCTTAACGGTATCAGCGCAGTAGGCTTTACGGCAACATTGAGAAAGTAGCATTTCATGTCGCTCAACACGTTCGCGAATAAACTTCACGACAAGCTTACGCAACCATTGTAACCCTGCATCTAAGTCTTGGCGTTTGTGCCACATTACCGACATTGGCAAGCTTTTTATTTCAATCGGCGTTTCAAATACTGCGAGCTCACCAGAGAAAATCTCCTTCTCAACGACCAGTGATGGTGCAACACATATTAAGTTGCTTTCTTTTAGCAGCGGCGTGGCGTTGTAGAACTGATTGACCGACATAGCAATACGGCGTTTTAACCCCATGTTAGCTAATACTTGATCGGTAGGGCCGGTAACATCGCCTGTTACCGACACCAATAAGTGATCTGCGGCAATAAAGTCTTCCAAGGTAAGCTGCGCTTTTGCTAGTGGGTGATCGGGGCGCATCACCACTACCCAACTAGGGTCTAAAACGTGCTCGGTGCGTATTACCGCATCGGGTTGATGATATTTAGAAAAGGTCAGTTCAGCCTCTGCGTCTTTTAAAACCTTATCAGTGCCTAAATCGTAACTGGGAATAGCGTGAATATTAATGCCTGGAGCTTCATTTTCAATTACCTTGCGAAGCGGCCCCCACACCATAGCAACAATGCTATCGGTGGCCGATATACGAAAGGTTCGCTTGGCCGTGGCAGGGTCAAATTCCGCCGGGCTGACGGCAACTTCAAGTTGTCCTAATGGGCCTTGAATTTGGCTCCACAAGTTGGTGGCAAATGACGTAGGTTGAATACCACGCCCATCCTTTACGAATAACTCGTCTTTCCACGCGGTACGCATGCGAGAAAGGGCGTTCGAGACAGCTGGTTGGGTCATCGACAATCTATCAGCAGCTCGGGTAATCGCGCCCTCTGTCATGATGGCATCAAATATCATCAATAAATTTAAATCATGTGGACGCATCAGTCTCTCCGGTTATTCGTAAATTAGTTCTGTACCAGTATACTAGGCCGAGCAGAGGAAATACTGCATAAACACGTGTGAATCCGTCGCTTTTTATCACGTGAGTTTATCGCTAAACAGCGCGTTTAAGTATTATCACCACATTTATTTGCTTCATGTTGTGCTGCCAAATTACAGGTAACACCTTGAGCGAAATAGCCTAAATTTCATACTTCTCAATATATATCATTTTATGATGTGTTGCATACGAAAATATAATTATTTTTATTGTATTGCCATGTGCATAATGCACGCCTTCACACTTTTAGAGACTCTTGCAATGACGACTTTAACTCGATTTTTGGCAATTCTAAGCCTAACAGCACTTGTCGCCGCATGTGGTAGCGACGATACGGATCCTGGCCAGCAAATGCATGCGAATGTGGGCATTCCTGTAGATGTTGCGCCAGTGGTCTCGCAGCGTTTAACCGAATGGGACAGCTTTACTGGCCGTTTAGAAGCGCCGCAAACCGTATCCCTTCGCCCACGTGTCTCAGGCTACATTGAATTTGTAGCGTTTGAGGAAGGCGAATATGTAGAGCAGGGCGAAACCTTGTTCCTTATTGATAACCGCGCTTTTAAAGCAGAAGTTGAGCGTTTAACCGCGCAACTTGAAGAAGCAAAAAGCCGTTACGATTTATCAGTGCAAAGCTACGACAGAGTCGTAAAGCTTCGAAAAACCCAAGCGGTTTCGCAAGAAGTGCTAGATGAGCGTTTAGCGGGTAAGAATCAAGCTTTTGCTAGCATTAACCAAACAAAAGCGGCGTTAGAAGTTGCCCGTTTGAACCGCGGTTTTGCCCGTGTGGAAGCGCCTATTTCTGGCCGTGTTTCTCGCGCAAATATAACTGCAGGCAACTATGTAACGGCAGGGCAGTCTGAGCTCACCAGCATTGTATCTACCCATCAGCTTTACGCTTACTTCGATATTGATGAGCAAACGTACCTAAATTACGTGAGCAGTGATGATAAAGCCGACTCAGCGGTTAACGACCAAGCCGTGGCTATGCGTCTTGCCAATGAGCAAGATTATGGCCATTGGGGACAAATCGACTTCGTAGATAACCAAGTTAATGGCAATACCGGAACCCTTCGTGTTCGCGCGGTTTTCAACAATGAAAATGGTCGTTTAATGCCGGGATTATTTACCCATCTAAAACTTGCGGGTGATACCAACGAACAAGGCATTTTAATTAAAGAAAAAGCCATTGGTACCGACCTTAACAACAAATTTGTGTTGGTGGTAAACGGCGAAAATAAAGTGGAATACCGAGCCGTTACCTTGGGTGACAAAGTAGGCAGCATGCGCATTATTCAAAGTGGCTTAGTGGCAGGCGATACCATTGTAGTAGATGGTCTGCAGCGCGTACGCCCAGGTGCTGTTGTTGCGCCAAACCACGTTGATATGGGTGATAAAGAAGCACTAGCAAGCCTGCAAAACTGGCAGTCTCGTGTAGATAACGTAACAAATTTGGCTAACGCAGACGCTATTACAAGTAGCGTAGCTGGCACTGGAATTAATTAATGAATTTTTCGCAATTTTTCATTCGCCGCCCAATTTTTGCAGGTGTACTAAGCCTGCTCATTTTCATTGGTGGTGCGATAGCTGTTTGGCAGCTACCTATAACAGAATACCCAGAAGTGGTGCCGCCTACGGTAGTGGTAACGGCTAACTATCCTGGCGCTAACCCCAAAGTTATTGCCGAAACCGTTGCTACGCCCTTAGAGCAAGAGATTAATGGCGTGGAAGACATGATTTATATGTCTTCACAGGCCACATCTGATGGCCGTATGACGCTTACCATCACGTTCGCTATTGGTACCGATCCTGATGATGCTACTACGCTGGTTCAAAACCGTGTTAACCGTGCGACACCGCGATTGCCACAGGAAGTACAGCGCTTAGGTATTGTTACCGAAAAATCATCACCAGATTTAACCATGGTGGTGCATTTAACCTCACCTGATAAACGTTACGACATGCTTTATTTGTCGAACTATGCCGACCAATTCGTAAAAGATGAGCTCGCGCGAGTTGAAGGGGTAGGGCAAGTTCGTTTATTTGGCGCTGGTGAATACAGCATGCGTGTTTGGCTAGATCCAAACAAGTTAGCTTCACTGCAAATGAACCCAGGCGATGTGGTTGCGGCTATTTCCGAGCAAAACCAACAAGCAGCGGCAGGTAGCCTAGGCGCACAGCCAACGGGCACCAGTGAGTTTCAGCTACTTATTAATGTGCGCGGTCGCCTTGAAGATGAAAGTGAATTTGAAAATATCATCGTCAAAACGGGCGATAATGGTCAAATTACCCGGTTAAAAGACGTAGCCCGAATTGAGTTAGGTGCCGATTATTACACCTTGCGTTCATTACTAAATAATAATCCAGCAGCTGCATTACCTATATTTCAGGCCCCAGGCTCAAACGCTATTCAAATCTCTGACGACGTGCGTGCTCGCATGGCAGAACTTGAAAAGATGTTTCCAGAAGGGTTGGAATACGACATCGTTTACGACCCTACCGTATTCGTACGTGGCTCAATTGAAGCCGTGGTAAATACGTTACTTGAAGCTGTGCTATTGGTTGTATTAGTAGTAGTACTGTTTTTACAAACCTGGCGCGCGTCTATTATTCCTTTAGTAGCGGTTCCCATTTCATTGGTAGGTACCTTTGCGTTTATGCAATTGATGGGCTTCTCGTTAAATGCGCTATCGTTGTTTGGCTTGGTACTGGCTATCGGTATTGTGGTTGATGATGCCATCGTGGTGGTGGAAAACGTTGAGCGGAATATTGCCGACGGCAAAGCGCCATTCGATGCTACCGTGCAAGCAATGAAAGAGGTAACAGGGCCTATTATTGCCACTACCTTGGTATTGGCTGCGGTATTTATCCCTACTGCCTTTATGAGCGGCTTAACCGGTCAGTTCTATAAGCAGTTTGCGTTAACCATTACTATTTCTACCTTCATCTCGGCAATTAACTCGTTAACCTTAAGCCCTGCATTATCGGCCTTGTTATTGAAGCCTCATGGGCAATCGAAAGATTGGCTAAGCCGAGGTATGGATAAAGTGTTTGGGCGCTTTGTATTTACGCCATTTAATAAAATGTTCGATCGCGGTGCGAAAAAATACACTGGCGCTGTAGGTGGGCTTATTCGCAAAAGCGGTGTGGTAGTCGTGCTTTACGCTGGTTTGCTAGGGTTAACCTACTTCCAGTTTGCTAACACGCCAACTGGTTATGTACCGCCTCAAGATAAGCAGTATCTTATTGCATTTGCACAGCTTCCTAATGCGTCGTCGTTAGATAGAACTGAGGAAGTCGTGCGTGAAATGTCGCGTATTGCGATGGAACACCCTGGTGTTTCTGATGCAGTGGCATTTCCAGGTTTGAACATAAACGGCTTCACCAACAGCCCAAGTTCGGGTGTGTTGTTTACGCCGCTTAAACCGTTCAATGAGCGTCAAAGCCCTGAGCTTTCAGCCGGTGCAATTGCTATGCAATTGAACCAGCAATTTGGCTCTATTAAAGGTGCTTATGTGGCTA
Organism: Alteromonas stellipolaris; assembly: GCF_001562115.1. Lineage (NCBI taxonomy): Bacteria > Pseudomonadati > Pseudomonadota > Gammaproteobacteria > Alteromonadales > Alteromonadaceae > Alteromonas > Alteromonas stellipolaris. The sequence continues at coordinate 3,505,725 of NZ_CP013926.1, read as the reverse complement.
TCTTCCCGCCACCACCGGTAATGGGCCTTGGCACCATTGGTGGTTTCAGGCTACAAGTGCAAGACAGAGGAAACTTAGGTTTTGCTGAACTTGAAAAAGTAACCCAAGAAGTGATTGGCAAAGCGTGGGCACACCCTGCGCTAACCGGTAACTTCACCAGTTTTACGGTTAACGTACCTCAGTTAAATGTGGATGTAGATCGCGAGAAAGCCGTTAGCCAAGGTGTAAACATAGGTACCTTGTTTGACACCATGCAGGCGTATTTGGGCTCGGTGTATGTGAACGACTTTAACCTTTTCGGCAAAACCTATCAGGTAAATGTTCAGGCCGATGCTCAGTATCGTCAAGATGTTGAAAACATCACCCAATTTAAAGTGCGAAACGATAAAGGCGATATGATCCCGCTAGGTTCATTTCTTAATATTGAGCACAGCGCAGGGCCAGACCGAGTGATGCATTACAACGGCTATGTCACCGCTGAAGTTAACGGCTCTCCGGCGCCGGGTTACAGTTCAGATCAAGCTAAAGCAGCGATAGAGCAAATTCTTGATGAAACCCTGCCGTTAGGCATGACCTACGAATGGACCGAGCTAACTTATCAGCAAATATTGGCAGGCAACGCCTCGGCCTTTATCTTCCCGCTGGTGGTGCTTTTGGTGTTCTTAGTATTGGCAGCGCAGTATGAAAGTTTACGCTTACCGCTGGCCATTATATTGATTGTCCCCATGACCTTGCTAAGCGCACTAATTGGTGTGGTGATATATGGTGGTGACAACAACATATTTACCCAAATTGGCTTAATTGTGCTGGTGGGGCTGGCGACTAAAAACGCCATTCTTATTGTGGAATTTGCCAAAGAGCTACAAGACAACGGCATGGATGCACTATCAGCCATTAAAGAGGCCAGTAAGTTGCGTCTTCGCCCAATCCTAATGACGTCTATAGCCTTCATTATGGGTGTGTTGCCTATGGTACTTTCTACAGGCGCAGGTGCAGAGATGCGTCAAGCCATGGGCGTAGCAGTGTTCTCAGGCATGATTGGGGTAACTGTGTTCGGCTTAATTCTTACTCCTGTATTTTACTATTTGTTGAAACGTAACGGTTAACTCTCCCGTTTACCCAAGCGTTGCCTCCTCCTCGTACTTTGGAGGCACTTTAGGCCACTTGTTTAAGTGGCCTTTTTTTATGCCAGTCCTTAGGGAGAAGGGGGCAGTGGCTCAAACCTATTGCGCTCTGCTTTTTGGTAGCAGAGTGTTGATAGCAAAATGCATTTGTACTGTATATTTATACATGATATAACGTTTTATATACTGAAAACGATATTGCCGATACACACGTCTTTTTTCATCATTTATTACTGAACCCACTGACGCTGTGTATTTGCTAAGAGAAAGTACAAATCTGCGATGCATGACAAACTGATACAAAAACTCGAAATTCTTTCAGATGCAGCCAAGTATGACGCTTCATGTGCAAGCGGTTCTGCAGGTAAACGAAAGGCTGGCAAAACCGATAAAACGGGCATAGGCTCTCTTACCGGTGGTACGGGTATATGTCACAGTTTTACCCCTGATGGGCGCTGTGTCTCTTTGTTAAAGATACTAATGACGAACTACTGTATTTACGACTGTCACTATTGCATTAATAGAGTATCGAGTAGTGTTCAACGTGCCCGTTTCACTGTGAAAGAAACCGTAGACCTAACACTGAATTTTTACAAGCGTAACTATATCGAAGGTCTGTTTCTTAGTTCAGGCATTGTGGGTTCTCCAGACCTTACAATGGAAAGTATGGTGCGTATTGCAAAATCTTTACGTCTGGATCACGGGTTCAAGGGGTATATTCATCTTAAGACAATTCCCAATGCCTCACCTGAATTGCAGGCCGAAGCTGGCTTATACGCCGACAGACTAAGCATTAATGTAGAAATGCCAACCCAACCTTCTTTAAATAAGTACGCGCCCGAAAAAGACCTCGGCGCTATTCATAACGCGATGAATACACTGAAAGAGAAAATAGCTGAGCATAAGGTAGATAAAACCCATACAGGTAAACGTCCTCCTCGCTTTGCCCCTGGCGGGCAGTCTACTCAAATGATAATAGGGGCCGATGGTTCTAATGATAAAGTTATCTTGGGCACGAGCGTAAAACTTTATAGCCAACAAAAGCTACGTCGCGTTTATTACTCTGCATTCTCGCCAATACCCGATGCATCAGAAGTTTTACCGCTAAAACCAGCGCCTTTAATTCGCGAGCATCGTCTTTATCAGGCTGATTGGCTTTTGCGTTTTTATGGATTCAAGCTTGATGAAATATTGCACGATGACATGCTTGATATGGATCATGATCCTAAACTTGCGTGGGCATTGCGCAATCGTCATGTGTTTCCAATCGATTTAAATAAAGCCGACAAACTGATGTTGTTACGGGTACCAGGCCTTGGTGCACGCACTGTACAAAAAATTCTGACTATTCGCCGTTATGCAAAGCTTAGTTGGATGGATCTTACTAAAATGCGCCTGCCTCTACAAAAGCTGAAGCCTTTTATTAGCGTGAGCGACTACTCGCCTAATATTCATTTACTCGATAGCAATAATTTTGAGTTACAGTTCAAACAGCCGAAGCAGTTCGAGCTATTTAGCGCCTAATTGAAATGGCATAAAGATGAAAACCATTACAATCATTTCAGTGCCTGGGTACGATGAGTGGCGCATAGCAGCAAGAGAATGTTTGGCGCAAGCTATCCCCCCCGAAAATATTATTTGGCAAACTTCAGAGTCTATACAAGACGACCTGTTTGGCGGTGGGGAACAAGTTATAGCAGCCAGTAAGCCAAAAGCGAAACACAGCATTCCCAAGTCAGTCTTAACGCTTATCAAATATGCGTTGTGTCACCAAGATGCTAGCCGCTTCGCATTGTGTTATCGGGTGTTATGGCGTGTTATTTTCGAAAACAAAAACCTTATTCAGTTAAAAACTGATGAAGATATCATGCAACTTGTTACGTTAGCCAAAGCGGTAAAACGCGATGCATATAAAATAAGTGCTTTTTTGAGGTTTCGAGAAGTTAATCATGACGGACAAGAGCACTTTATCGCTTGGTATGAGCCGGAACATTTTAGCTTAGAGATTAAGCTCGACTTCTTCCAAACTCGTTTTAAAAATATGCGGTGGTCAATATTAACGCCTTATCGGGCTGCCCATTGGGATACTGAAAAGCTAGTTTTAGAAGATAATCCCGATCCGAGTGTGTTTCCTAATGACGACCGTATCGAAAAATATTGGCTCACTTATTACGCTAATATTTTTAATCCCGCCCGCATCAAAAAGAGCGCAATGTTAAGCTCAATGCCCAAAAAGTACTGGAAGAATATGCCCGAAACAGCTTTGATTGACGATATGATTCGAAATTCGGATGCGAGAGCGCGCAAAATGATAGTTGATGGGAATAAACGCTAATCCATTTCTCCAGCCTCTTTGCGGCCACAATTGGTCATTATGTATCGTTAAGTATCAACAATCTCGGCTTTTTTCATCCCTAAATTCGACTCCAACTGAACGTAAGCTAGCACTATCAACAATAAAAACTGGAACGAGAGTTATGAAGATAGGTGCAGCAGTGGTAGTGGCAATAGGCATGGTGAGTGCGCTTGGCATATTGGGTCAACAGGTGTCTTCGGCGCTAAACGACATGCAAACTTGGGACAGGGTAGTTACCGTTAAAGGGTTGTCTGAAAGGGAGTACGTGGCAGATCGAGTGATTTGGCCTATTCAATTTGTTGATGCAGGCAATGATTTACCCGCGCTTTACAACCAGATAGAAACAAACAGCATGAAAGTGTCTAACTTCTTACAGAGCAAAGGGATTGCCAAAGAGGGTATTACCATTGGTAAGCCAGACATTACCGATAAACTAGCTCAGCAATATGGCGGTACAGAAAAAGCGCCATTTCGTTACACCGCAGTGCAAACCATTACCGTATTTTCAAACGAGGTCGAAAAGGTACGTGTAGTCATGAGCCAGATAAGTAGCTTATTAAAGTCTGGTGTTGTGCTAACGAATCAACACTATCAAGCACAGCCCGACTATGTATTTACGCGTTTAAATGAAGTAAAACCGGCAATGATCGAGGAAGCCACTGTTAATGCCAGAGAGGTTGCTGAAAAGTTCGCGCAGGACTCGAAAAGTACGTTAGGGAAAATAAAACGGGCTAATCAAGGGCGGTTTTCAATCGCTAGCAGAGACCATCATCACCCCCATATTAAGCAGGTTCGGGTAGTTTCGACTATTGACTATACACTAGTAGATTAATACTGATGTATTATTACAGAGTTGCTATTTTGGTGAGTTTGCCCAAAATATACTGGAGTAATGTAAAGCTATCTTAAATTACGTGGCCAGATTAGGTTGCCAATAACAATGCGTTAGTGGCAATAAGAGGGTGTTTTTAATTTAACGAAACGCGTGTTAGCAAGCGCATACAGGTAAACATGACAGACCAAACACCGCCAGCACAGCAATTGGAGTTCTTTGAAATTCCAAGTCCCTGTATTGGTGTTTGTGAGTCTGGAGTGCGAGGGTATTGCAAAGGATGTTACCGCAGCCGAGAAGAGCGGCTGTATTGGCTTAAGATTGATGATGGAACTCGCCGAAAGATAATTGGGGCATGTCAGCGAAGAAAGCAAGCGGCGCTAAGTAGAGCCCGTCGCCAAAATGAAAAACCAATAGAAGTACGAGAGCCTAGTCAAATAAATATGTTTGATGTGCCTTTCGAGACAATTGATAAAGCATAAGCAGTGAGACTGACCTCGCGATAGCTGTTAATGCAGATGATAAAAGTGGAACCTTTGCATGTCCTTAGATAAATATGTGTCGTTTGCAACAAAGTCATTTACCTTGCCAGATATATGTATTCGTATCCGCTCGGTATTAGATAACCCTCGTTCAAGTGCAAGCGACCTTGGCGATTTAATCAGTTTAGATTCGTCATTAACAGCCAAAGTGCTGCGATTGGCAAACAGTTCACTGTTCCGGTTTCCATCACAAGTAGAGTCTGTTTCAAAAGCCATCAATGTCATTGGTGGTGAAGCTTTGTATAATTTGGTGGTTGCAGAAACCGCCAATACCGCTTTTAAATACTTTGATACCCAGCTTATTAACCTTGATAAACATTGGTTCAACTCTGTTTATTGTGGAATGGTGGCGAAACATTTGGCTAAGGCCAGCAATATGCGTGGTAGTGAGCGTTTCTTCGTTATGGGGATATTGCAAAACCTCAGTGAGTTGGTCATTGCTAAACGTTCGCCAGAGCTTTATAAAAGCTATATTGAGCAAGATAGCGATATGCTTCTCGGGGCAAGACAAATTCAACATTTTGGTTTTACCTTTTCAAACTGTAGCGGTACCATATTAGAAAATTGGAAGCTTCCTCTTGTGCTCTATTATCCGGTTATGCACGCTAATGATATGTCTAGACAGGCAACAGATAGCGATATTGCGCTACTGGCATTAGCATCAAGGGTTACTACCATGCAGCAAAATAAAAAAACTGACGGTGACATTGAACTTTTTTTAGAAGACATAGCCAATAATAGTGGTGTGAATATAGATGACGTGGCAAATGCCATAGAGTTCGCCGACAGAGAAACAGCAAAAATTTCCATGCTTATCCATTGATTTACCGGTAATGAGGTAAATCAATGGATAAGTAGCCTTGAGCTTTATCTAGCCAAGGCAGCTTGATGGTTGTTGAATGTAAGTTCAGAAACCGCTTTACAAGTGTTCAATCGTACAACTAAGCGGTAAAAAACCACATAGCTAACGTAATACCCATGGAAGGGCATAATAGGGTGTTAAATGGCTATGCCATAACAACACCAAACCAATAAAAATTTATTAAAAATTATGCTTAATCTAACAAAAATTTTCTGTGCAGTATGCTGTCTTCTTGGCATAAGTACTGCCGTCTTCGCAGCAGATCGCGACTTAATTCAAACGCTTTATCACGCTGATTTTACGCCAGACACAGACGACGAAGTGCCTAGATTTTCGTTAAATGGTGAGTTAGGTATACTCTCAAACACGGGTAATACATCAGCAGCGAGTATTAAAGCGGGTATCAACGCCGACCATGAAACTGAAAATTGGAGCAGTCTGTACTTTGCAGAAATGCTTTATCAAGAAAGTAACACCGATGGCACTGGTCGCGATGTGTCGGCCAAACGCTTCTATGGCAGTGCTCAGTTCGATTACAAATTAAACCAGCCTGGTCGACGCTTGTTCATGTACGGCGATTATGAAGATGATGCCTTCAGCGGCTATGATCATCGTGCTTCACTGGCTGCCGGTTGGTCACAACGAGTTTGGCGAGATGAAGTCAGCGAGTTCCGTTACAGTGTTGGGCCGGGTTATGCTTTTGTTGAGCTAGAAGAACCCCTCGAAGAAGATATTAACAACGGGGTAATTGTACGTGCATCAGCTGAATACAAATATCATTGGGCCTCAGGTGCTAACCTTCGACAATTTGTAAGCACGGAAGCGGGCGACGAAAATACTAAATCTCGTTCCGAGACATCTTTGTCGGCCAATGTTTTCGGCTCTTTAGCCATGAAGCTATCGTTTATTTTGAATCACGAAACCGATACTACCGAAGATGTAGATGGGTTAAGTACCGAGACCTCGGTTGCCTTGGTTTATCAATTCTTCTAACAATTACGCTTAAAGCTTATCAATAAGTGTAAATTTTACGTCTTATAGTCTAATTTTTGTTCGACCCTCATTGACTCGCACTATTAGGTAGGTACTATTGGCGCAGATTTTTCAGGCTATGCTGGCTAGCGCTTACGCTAGGTTTTCACAGCATGGCAAAGGATAAAACACTACTAGGATTGCTAATGAAAAAACAGCTTCTCGCATCACTTTTGGCCTTGTCTTTCTCTTCTGTTACTTTTGCTCAAGACGACGTTAAACCTTTCACGATGGAAGGTGAGCTAGGTATTATCGCAACAACAGGTAACACCGAAACGTCATCAATCAGTGCCGGTATTACTGCTCACCAAGAATTAGAGCAGTGGAGCAACGACTATACTCTAGAAGGTCTTTACAAAAAAGAAACTGTTGATAACGACGATGGTACCGAAGAAGAGTACACATCAGCGCAAAAGTTTTACGGTTCTGCACAGGGTAACTACAAGCTAGATAACCCTGATTACCGTTTATTTGGTTTCGCGTCGTATGAAGATGACCGTTTAAGTAACTTCGACTATCAATCAACACTTGCTGTGGGTTGGAACCAAAAAGTACTTGAAAATAAACGTCACATTTTAGAGTACTCAATCGGTCCTGGTTACTCGTTTGCTGAAACGCAAGAAGGCGAAGAGCAGAACAGCATGATTGTTCGTGCTTCAAGTGCATACTCTTGGAAAATTTCAGATACGGCTAAATTCACGCAAACAGTGAGTACGGAAGTGGGTTCTGACAACACGAAATCTCGTGCTGAATCGGCGCTTACGGCTACCATTAGCGGTAACCTTTCTATGAAGTTGTCATTTAAGGTAGACCACAACTCTAACGTATCTGACGACGTAGAAAAGCTAGATACTGAAACTGCAGTAACGCTAGTTTACAACTTCTTCTAAAATCGTATTAACGATTGTAGAAACAGAAAACGCTGCCAATTGGCAGCGTTTTTTTATGTCTTTAAAAGTGTATGACGGTATTAAACCACCGTCATACAGAGCATTAGTGAAGAATACGGGTTTTAATCGTACCGTCAATTTGCTGTAGTTGTGCAAGCGCGTCATAGGCTCTGTCTTGCTGAACATCTACTACTACATAACCAATTTCTGCGTTAGTTTGAAGGTACTGGGCTTCAATGTTGATGCCTTTCTCTGCAAACGCTTGGTTAATTTGAGTAAGAATACCAGGCTGGTTTTTGTGTACGTGAAGTAAGCGAGAGCGGTTAGTGTGCTCTGGTAATGATACTTCAGGGAAATTAACAGCAGATAAGGTAGAGCCATTATCACTGTACTTCGCCAATTTACCGGCCACTTCAATACCAATATTCTCTTGTGCTTCTTGGGTGCTACCACCTACATGCGGCGTAAGAATAACATTATCGAACTTACGTAAAGGCGATTGGAATTCCTCATTGTTCGACTTAGGTTCAACAGGGAATACATCAATAGCTGCGCCATTTAACTGGCCGCTTTCAAGCGCGTCGGCTAGGGCATCAATATCTACAACCGTACCGCGAGACGCATTAATAAAAATGCTTCCTTTCTTCATTTGTGCAAATTGCTCAGCTGCAAACATGTTTTGCGTTTGCTGAGTTTCAGGCACGTGAAGCGATACCACATCAGAGGTGTTTAATAGCTTCTCTAACGACTTTATCTGCGTAGAGTTACCTAATACCAACTTATCTTCAATATCGAAAAACTGTACACGCATACCAAGGTGTTCAGCAAGAATACTTAGCTGGGTACCAATGTGGCCATAACCAATGATACCTAATGTTTTACCACGGGCTTCAAACGAACCATTGGCAGTTTTTTCCCACTCACCGCGGTGCGCTTTTGCACTTTTACTAGGTACTTGGCGAAGCAAAAGAATAAGCTGACCAAGCACAAGCTCTGCTACTGAACGGGTATTAGAAAACGGTGCGTTAAATACCGGAATACCACGGCGCTGTGTTGCTTCTAAATTAACTTGGTTCGTACCAATACAGAAACAACCAATAGCTACCAATTTCTGAGCAGCATCGACTACCTTCTCAGTAATTTGAGTACGTGAACGAAGGCCAATAAAGTGGGCATCTTTCACTTTCTCAACAAGCTCTTCTTCAGGAAGGGACGTTTTGAGATACTCAATATTGGTGTATCCATTATTCTTAAAGGTTTCTAATGCACTTTGATGCACACCCTCTAACAACAATATCCGGATCTTATCCTTCTCTAGTGAAACTTTGCTCATGGATTTGCTATCTCTTAAAAAGTATTAGTATTTACAGAGCTCGAGGCTAGTGCAGGCGGGGTAGGTAAGACTGGAGCAAACCCTCCGCCGCATGGATGCGGCGGCGGAGCTCCCATGGATGGGTTCACAGCGTGTTTGCGGAAGTCTTACCTACCCCGACTAGCACCAGCCTCACACTCTCGAAAGGCCATCTAGACGTCTAAACGGAAATCTAACAGAAATCAGTTTAACTTGAAAGCTATTATTTATAGGTTTCAACACCGGTATCGGTGGCCGACAGTACGATGTCTGCGCCACGTAGGGCGAATATGCCGTTGGTGACCACACCTGGAATATTATTAATCGACTGCTCAAGCTCTCTTGGATTTAGTATTTCAAGATTATGCACGTCTAAAATAACATTGCCGTTATCTGTCACTACGCCTTGGCGGTATTCTGGGTCGCCGCCTAGTTTTACCAACTCACGAGCCACAAAAGATCGCGCCATTGGAATAACTTCAACCGGAAGAGGGAATTTACCAAGCATAGGCACGCGCTTGCTATCATCTACAATACAGACAAATGTGGTTGACGCACCGGCGACAATTTTTTCGCGGGTAAGGGCTGCACCGCCGCCTTTAATCATATGTTTGTGTTCGGCAACCTCATCAGCACCGTCGATATACACTGAAATATTGCTAACATCGTTTAGTGCGAATACTTCAATGCCTAGGGCTTCTAGCAACTTGGTAGAGGCATCAGAACTGGATACTGCCCCTTCAATGTTATTTTTAATTTTGCCGAGTTCTTCAATGAAAAAATTAACCGTAGAGCCAGTACCTACACCAACAATACTGCCATTTTCAACATATTCGATGGCTGCTTTAGCTACTGCTTGCTTCTTTGCATTCTGATCCATAGTGACTCTCCTAACTAAATTTTCATCAGTCTACCGGAAAACCCTTAGCTAACCCACCGTCATAGAGGAATTTACGGTGCGTTATATACGATTAAAGCTCAATTGCTGTGTGGGGGTGACAATAGCGTTTACAGGAATGTCCCAAGGCTGAACCGGAAGTTCGTCTACTTGTTGGCAATCGTGGGCGATGCCAATGAGTTTTGGCCTTAACGTTTGAGTTTGAATGCTGGCTAACGTGCGGTCGTAATAGCCACCGCCCATGCCCAAACGATTTCCATTAGCATCGAATCCCACCAAGGGCATAAGTATTACCTGATGCTGAAAGGTAGGAATAACATCATGGCAGGCTAATATTGGCTCTTCAATGTTGTATTTATTCACACGCATTGCTGTTTTCTCTGAGTAACGAAGAAAAAGCAGGTGGCCTTTGCAAACTGGATGCAATACAGGCAAAGAAGTATGAAGGGCAGATGCGTTGTTCAGCGCCCAGCATGCGTGCATAAAGGGGCGTAAATCCACTTCACCGTCGTTAGGCAGGTAACAAGCGATAGATGATGCGCTCATAATGTCGGGCAATGATAAAAGGTTATCGCGTACTGTCAATGAAGCACGCTGGTGTTGTGAATCAGATAATCCGTTGCGCAATGCTCTTAATGTCTTTCGTAGCGTCTTTCGTGACGTCTTGTGTGATGTATTTCCTACCATACAGCGGGCTTTCAGTGGCTCCACGTTGTCTTACTTCCCTAAATAGTGATTAAGTACCCTAATAAGCTCTGCGTTTTCCACAGGCTTGGTGAGTAGGTCGTCTAAGCCATTATTTAATAACAGCTCTCGTTGCGTGATAACATCTGCGGTTAAGGCAATAACAGGCAGTGTTGAGCGAATTTGCTTAATTTGCCGAGTGGCTTCTGTTCCGTCAATGCCCGGTAAGTTGATGTCCATCAGCACTAAATCTACAGGGTTCGATTTTACATACTCTACGCCTTCTTCACCGCTACCTACAACCGATATTGGCAAACCAAGTTTATCAAATATGGTTTTAATCACTATTTGATTAATATAATGATCTTCCACTACCAATACGTGAGAGTCCCTAAGAACATTTAGCTTTTGTGGCTGCAAAAGCGCCGGGTCGTGCTCTATAGTATCGGCGCTAACCTCTTCGGCAGGAATGGCTACGCTTACACGAGTACCTTCGTTTAACTTGCTACTAAGCTTTATAGAACCATCCATCAGCTCTACTAGCTTCTTGGTAATATTTAAGCCTAAACCTGTACCATCAAATTGATGCGCATTTTCCATTCGCTCGAATGGTGCGAAGAGCTTTTTTTGTTCCTCTTCACTAATGCCAATGCCTTCATCTTTAATCGCCAGCAACAACCTCCCTTGCTTGTACTTCACTTGAATGGAAACGTGCTTGTTGGCATGCGTGTACTTAATGGCATTCGATAACAGGTTTAGGGCAACTTGACCAAATTTAGTGTCGTCAAAATTAAGCGAGTGGGGAACATTGTCATCAATCACAGCATTAAAAATAACATTGCCATCTTCAGCGCGAATTCGGGTTAACGAGAATAAATGAGTGAAAAAGTCGGCTGTAGCTACAGGGCGGGGCATAACGCGCATTTTACCCGCTTCAATTTGTTTCATATCCAGCACTGAGTTCACTATTTCAAGCAAACGCTCGCCGCTTTTGCTTATATGCCCCAAGGAATCGCTAAAGTTAGCGGGCAGTGAATATTGCTTGGCCTCGCCTTCAAGCAAGTTGCTGAACGTGTTTATCGCATTTAGGGGCGTTCTAATTTCATGGCTAATGTAGGAAAGAAAGTCAGATTTAAACTGGCTGGTTCGCTCAAGTTCTCTGTTCTTACGTTTTAGTTCCAAATGCGCAACCACTGATTCACTCAGTGTTTTTAGTGCACTGCGTTGTAGATTGGTGAGGGTTTTAGGTTGATGGCCTATGGCGCATAGCGTACCAATAGCATGCCCTGAAGGCGTCATTAACGGGGCGCCTGCGTAGAATCGAATGTTGGGCTCGCCCGTTACAAGAGGGTTATCGTGAAAGCGCGGGTCTTCTTTTGCATTGGTTACTTCAAATACTTCACGCTGTAAAATGGCGTGAGAACAAAAGGCGATATTACGAGAGGTTTCTGTGGCTTCAATCCCTACACGAGATTTGAACCATTGCCTGTCGGGGTCAACTAGGCTAATTAATGCAATGGGCGCGTCACAAATTTGCGACGCAAGTTGAGTTAAGTCGTCGAAGAGTTGCTCGGCGTCTGTATCGAGTACATCGTAGCTTAATAGCTCTCTAAGGCGCTGTTCTTCGTTCTCTGGAACCTTGGCAGGGATCATTCGTTCACATTACCTCAACTAAAATGTGAAAGCAGGAGGCTGACTACCGTAGAACAGCCTCCTTTCACATCTATAAAGCGTAGGTGTCTATGAACAATTGTTCCAATTTAGCGTGATCTACTTTTGTAGCCACTTTAATGGTGTTCGCATTGTTCCACAGTGGACTAGGGGTTGTACCCTTAGGTGCCACTGCTGTTTGACCACGATCTAGCTCGCCAGTACCAACACGCACATGACCTTCGGTGAGTTCAAATAACTCTGGGTGGCGTAAGTGTGCAAGTGGGAAAGCATCATGGAAGAAACAAACACGATCTTCACGATTAGCTGAATAGAAATCCATGTAGAACTGAGCTGTGTCTTTCACAAAACCGCCAAGCTTCTCGTTTTTCGCTTCAAGGGTTTCAACGAAAGAAGGAGAAAACGGTGTGTCGTTCGTTACATCTAAACCAAACATGGTTAAGTCCCAATCTGCACCAAATACAATTTCGGCAGCGTAGGCATCGTTCCAAATGTTAGCTTCGGCAAGTGGTGTTACGTTACCACGTACAAATGCAGCACCACCCATGATGGTGACGCCTTTCACTAACTTAGGCAGTTCAGGCTCTAAACGTAGTGCTAGCGCTAAGTTGCCTAATGGGCCAATAGCCACAAGCGTTATTTCGCCTGGGTATTTACGGGCCATATCTACAATAAACTGTGCAGAACTACGAGGGTCTAGCTCAGTTTTAGGCGCTTCAGGTTTAATGTGACCAAAACCATAGTCGCCATGTACGAAATGCGCGTAAGTTGATTCAGGACCTACCCAAGGCATACCAACACCTTTGGTTACCGGAATATCTTTACCCGCAATTTCGCAAAGCGTAAGGGCGTTTTGTGCCGCCATGGTGACCGGTACATTTCCGTAAACAGTCGTTAAACCAAGAACTTCGATATCTGGAGATTGAAACGCAAAAAATATTGCCATCGCATCATCGATGCCAGGATCCGTATCTAAAATTATCTTATGTGCCATTAATAATACTCTAGTGCGTTTTCTTATTTAGTGTGCTTTGCCAAAAAACGGTCAACTTCTTTTTGCGTAGGAATACTTTGCGCAGCGCCTTCACGGGTAACCGCAATTGCAGATGCTGCGCAGCCTCTGATTAATGCACGTTTGGCATCAGTGTGAGTACTGTAAGCAGACAAGAAGTAACCTATAAACGTATCGCCAGCGGCTGTGGTATCTACTGCATCAACAGAAAACGCTTCCACTTCAATAGTATCGCTTCCTCTTAACATCATCACACCCGCTTTACCTAGTGTAATGATAACTTCGCAATGAGACCACTGCTCTTTGAAAACGTTAAGAATATCGTCAAGCGCTTCTTTATCTGTTAATGCTGCTGCTTCCGTCTCGTTTACAATCAGTAAATCGATACAATCTAAAGGAAGGGCTTTAACCGACTCGCTCATAGGCGCAGGGTTAAAGGCAACTTTAAGCTGTTGTTCTTTTGCTAAGCGAAGTACGTCAGCAATACTGCTGGTTTCGTTTTGGGTTAATACCCAATCCGAAGAAGACGTATCTAACAACGCTTTGTTTACCGTATCGGCAGTAATGGTTTGGTTTGCGCCACCAAATAACACAATAGCATTTTCACCACTGGGCGTTACTTGAATAATGGCATGGCCTGAAGGGGTTTCAGAGCATTTAACGCCACGGCAATCGACGCCTTTTTTAATTAGCGTTTGTTTAAACGTTGCGTCATTTTCATGAATGCTGCCTACATGACGAACATCAGCACCTGCTTGCGCTAGGGCAATTGACTGGTTCGCACCTTTACCACCAAGCAGTTGTTGGTAGTGAGTAGACGCAAGGGTTTCACCAGGTTGAACGAAGTGATCTACCTGATAAACATGATCGATATTTATAGAGCCAAAATTTATTATTGCCATTTCTTCTTCCGTCGAAAGAGGGCGTCTCCCGAAATGCCGCTGTTCATCGTTCGCCCGTGAACCGAAAGTTCAGGGCGGAAGCATCACTATGGCCGTAGGCTTCTCGATACGAGTCGAGCTTGCACAGTAGCCATGGTTTCAACTTCCTAGTTTAATAGCATCGGCCAGGGACAAGAGTGAACTGGCGAACATTCCAGGAAACATTGTTATTGTATAACGCAACAGGGTATATCAAACGCGGTGTGGGGTGAAGTAGATCACCAAAGCGCCAATGAATTATTTGCGTAGCTAATTTAACCATTACTGATGAGATTCGATAAATCTTGACCAGTTGGTCAGCAATTATACACGCTATTCACTTAAGCTCAAATTTGCTTCGCTTAAGTAAGCTTCTTACTGATTTACCTTAATCTGCTGCAAAGGAAGCTCCATATCCAATAACGTCGATCATAGAGCAATTAATACTAGGTTGCCAGTTAAAACCCATAAGACCAGTACTACTTGAATAACATCTGACCAAATTACCAATAGTGTGTTTTACAGCGCTATTTTGCTAATATTAAGATTCAACGAAAAAGGAAACCTATTTGTGGAAAAACAGCTCGATTACGACAGCGTTAGCAATAAATTATCGCAACACGGCATAGTAGTAGATGGCGCAGAAGTTCACGGAATTTTATGTGGCATGTTGTGTGGCGGCATGTCGCTAACCGATCAAAAGTGGCTTTCTGCATTAAGTGACACTATTCACCAAGGTGAAAACTTCAACGATGCCACCACTCATCTACTGAACACATTGTTTAACCAAACGTGTCAGCAGTTACTTGAACCTGAATTCGCCTTACAGCTAATGCTACCTGACGACCAAGCCCCTATTAACGACAGAGGCGAAGCGCTAATTAATTGGGTACACGGCTTTATGTTAGGGTTCGGCTTACACCAGCAAGATTTAATGCAATGCTCTGCCGATGTGAAAGAAGCGTTGGAAGACTTTGGCGACATCGCCCGTATGGAAGAGCCTATGGATGCTGATGAAGAGTCTGAACGAGCTTTATTTGAGGTAATGGAATACGTGAAGATTTCCGCTATTTTGTGTTTCAGCGAATTAGGTCAGTCGCTACTTGACGATCAGCAAGATAAGCCATCTGTTCACTAAGGTAATAATCTTTAGTCAGCAATGCTCGTATATATAACCTCGTATATACAACCTGGTATGCAAAAGCGGGTATATATGAGCCCGTACTTGTGAATCATGGGCTAGATAAGCACAAGTGAAGTGACAGTCAGTGTAGATGTCACAAATAGCATGATCATCATTAGATGCATGAGTTTTATAATATTGATGAAGAAAGGCGAATGAGATGATTAGTGCGCAAGAATTTATCGCTCGTCAAGATAGGCTGTTGGCGCAATGTTTACCTAACAGTGTTTGTGTTATTCCGGCTGCAGGTTTAGTAACCCGAAGCCGAGATACGGAATACCTGTTCAGACAAAACAGCGACTTTTGGTATTTAACCGGATTTGAAGAAGCCGACGCCTGGTTAATATTGTCGAATCATCCTCGGTATGGCGAACGCTATCGGGCTATGGTGTGCTTACCCAAAGATAAAGACGCTGAAATTTGGCAAGGCAGACGTTTAGGTGCGGAAGCTGCGCTAGCACGCTTTAGCTTAGACGAAGCGTTTGAACTGTCTGAATTAGGCGATGCTTTGCTTGAATCACTGCAAGGGCAAGACCATCTATATTTCGCCTTAGGTGAAAACGATAACGCTGATGCACAGGTCAATAGTGTTCTTGCAACCCTGCGCAATGCGCCTAAAGAAGCCTTAGCACCCACCTCTATTACTGATGTTCGCCCCATTTTGCACGAAATGCGGGTGTTTAAATCGGCTTGTGAAGTAGCCATGATGAAAGCTGCGGCAGAAATTACCGCCAGTGCGCACAAGCGCGCTATGCAATTTGCCAAGCCGGGCTGCTTCGAATATCAACTTGAAGCCGAACTTCACCATGAATTTGCGATGGCAGGTGCTCGCGCACCGGCTTACAGTACGATTGTAGGTAGCGGTGAAAATGCCTGTATTTTGCATTACACCGAAAATTCATCTCAAACCCAAGACGGCGATTTAGTGCTAATAGACGCAGGCGCTGAATTTCAGGGTTATGCTGCTGACATTACCCGCACTTTCCCCGTTAACGGGAAATTCTCTAAGCCCCAGCGAGATATTTACGAACTGGTGCTAAAAGCGCAAGAAAGCGTATTGGCTATGCTGGGCCCGGGTATCACGTTAACGGATGCCATGACGCATAGCGCTGAAGTGATTACTGAAGGTTTAGTCACCCTTGGTGTACTAAAAGGTTCGGTAGCTGAAAATCTTGACGATAAAGCATGGCAGCAATTTTACATGCACGGGCTAGGGCACTTTTTAGGCTTAGACGTTCACGATGTAGGTAACTACAAAATTAATGGACAAGACCGCTTATTAAAACCCGGTATGGTGCTTACCGTAGAGCCGGGTATTTATATTGCCAGCGACAGCGATGTACCTGAACAATACAAAGGTATTGGCGTGCGTATTGAAGATGATGTTGTGATTACGGCAACAGGGGTAGACATACTAACTGCCGATGTACCTAAAACCGTAAAAGACATCGAAGCGCTGATGCAGCCAGCCAATAAAAAAAGTAAGCAAGAAGGTTCAAAAGCGTGAGCCAGCAAGATGTAGTGATAGTAGGTGGAGGCATTGTTGGCTGCGTATTAGCGAAAGGTTTATCTGAACAAGCAGGTCTTTCGGTGACCTTAGTTGATGCTTCCGACCTTTCAAATACCGCCAGCTCTTCTAATACAAATAGCAACTTTAACCCGTTAACCGACACGCGTGTAATCGCCCTTGCTAGACGAACAGTAAATGAATTAAATGCCATGGGCGTGGGGCTAGCAGAGCTGGCAAAACAAAGCCAAGGCAAAATTGAACACATTGAAGTAAGCGATAAAGGCGGTATTGGCCTAACGAATTTATCGTGCAGTGAATTTGGTATTAACACGTTCGGGCAAGTGGTGTCGCTAAGTGCGCTTACCCATAATGTAATGTCGCAAAGTAAGCAGTATGAGCACATTGCGCCAGCCACGGTCACCCATTTAGCCCGCGAAACCGACACTACGGTGGTTACCCTTAATAACGGCAGTACCATTAATGCCAAGCTGTTGGTTATTGCCGATGGCGGGCGCTCTTCACTTGCTCAGCAAGTGGGGCTTACCCGACATAGTGACGACTATCAGCAAGTGGCCATTATTTTCAATGCCCATACTAGCGAGCCTCATTACAACAAAGCCTACGAGCGTTTTACCGAAAACGGTCCTGTAGCGTTTTTGCCTTTCGACAGTGAAATTAATGGCCATGTGGCGAAAGGAAAAGGGTTTTCCGTGGTGTGGACGGTTGCAAAAGAGCATGCGGAGTCACTTATTCAGCTTAGCCCTGAAGCCTTCGTTAATAAGTTACAGCAAGAATTTGGTTACAGGCAGGGGCAAATTACCGCAATCAGTGAATTAGCCAGCTACCCACTAGCCTTAAGTTACACCGATGCATTAACCGCGCACCGTGCAGTAGTAGTAGGTAATGCTGCCCAAGCATTACATCCTATTGCAGGGCAAGGGTTTAACCTTGGTCTTCGCGATATTATTACCCTAGTAAATACGCTTAAAGGCGTGACCGATCCGGGGGAATTTAACTTACTTAGTGAATACGCTGCTAAGCGAAGCAAAGACAGAGCCGCCACCATTACCTTGACCGACACATTAGTACGTACGTTTTCCAATCGACACTTTCCGTTAGTGGCAGCAAGAAACTTGGCACTAACTGCACTTAATGTGATGCCAGCGGCCAAGCGTGCTTTTGTGCAGCAAACCACTGGATATGGGCGCAGTACATAAGCGGTGATACCCGTTAGCACCGTAAAGTTGTCGCCGTAAGATTAGCGAAATGATGAAAGAATAAGAGAGCCGATATGCAACATGTTGATATCGCCATTGTAGGCGGTGGAATAGTAGGGTTAACCCTAGCCGCAGCGCTAAAAGACGCGCCGTGCCGCATCGCTATTATAAATAAAGGCGCTATAGACCAGCCCCTTGGCGACAAGCCAGGTGCGCGGGTTAGCGCCATTAATCAGGCCAATATTAACGCGTTGAAAAAAGCCGACGTTTGGCAGCATATCGATGAAAGCAGAGCTAACCCTTACAATGCAATGCATGTGTGGGATAAAGACAGCTTTGGTGATATTCACTTTGCGGGTAACGATACTGGGGGGGAGCTGGAAAGCGATACCCTGGGCGTTATTATTGAAAATCAGGCTTTAATAAATGGCTTAGCCCATTCGGTGTTAAAGCAAGATAACGTTGTGGTAATAGATACCACCATAGAGCGCGTATTAAGTAGCCCGCAGCAAAACATGCTAATGCTAGAAAACGGCGATGCGCTTTCTTGCCGATTATTAGTAGGCGCCGATGGAGCTAATTCCTTTGTGCGCAAACATGCAAACTTTCCTATTACGTTTCGCGATTACGAACACACCGCCATTGTTGCCAATATTCGTACTCAGCAACCTCATGAAAACGTGGCACGCCAAGCATTTACGCCAACCGGACCCTTAGCATTATTGCCTATGCGCGACCCTAACGTGTGCTCTATTGTATGGTCACAAACCCCAGATGCCGCCAAAACTTTACAAGGGTATTCCGATAGCGAATTTTGTAATGCACTATTAGCAGCAAGCAATAATGCATTAGGTCCTGTAACGTTAGAAACAGCTAGAACAGCCTTTCCACTGACTATGCGTTATGCCCGTGAATGGGCTAAAGAGGGCATAGTGCTGGTGGGCGATGCTGCCCATACTATCCACCCATTAGCAGGGCAGGGCGCTAACTTAGGCATGCAAGATGCTTTGGCATTGGCTGCAACCTTAATTACCTTGCTAGATGATCAAAAAGACATTGGTCAGCTTCGCTACTTGCGCCCCTATGAGCGAGCACGTAAAACCGAAGCGATGAAGATGATTGCCGCTATGGATGGGTTTAAGTTCTTATTCGATGGCGACGACCCGCTTAAAAAACTAATTCGAGGGTTAGGCCTAGCCGCTACTGATAAACTTAGCGCGGTTAAACAGGCATTTGTTAGCCACGCAATGGGTTTATAAATACAAGTTCACCTTTATCAATTTTTAAATTGGCTGCAAATGGCTGCAAATAAGAGCAGCCAAATGCACGTCAAACATTGAGCTAGGCGCTTTATAACGATACTCTTAAGCTATCCGTTTTATAAAAGCGCCTAAATTAATGATAATTCAAAAGTTTATTCATAAATTCGCATTTTCATCTTTGATGGCGATCTGTACTTCGCTTTCTTTTTCCATTTTAGCTTACGCAGAAATATCAGCTTCTAAGAGCGGCGATCCCGCAAAAACTATCGATATCACAGCTAGCATTACTGATGCCGACTTAGACTTATACCGTACCCATGTTAGTACGTTAGCAAGCGACAAGTTTGAAGGCCGCGGCCCTTTGTCAGCAGGTGAAACACTTACCGTCAATTACTTAGTTGAAGCCTACAAAGCCCTTGGGCTAAAACCCGCCTTTGGCGATAGCTACACCCAGCCCGTGCCCTTGGCAAAAATTACGCCTTCAAGTGATATGGCGTTAACCTTGGGTCAACATACTTTTGCTGGTGGCAGCGCATTTACCGCCAGAACCCAGCGAATAGTTAAAGAAATTACATTAAAAAACAGCGATGTAATTTTTGTGGGGTACGGCATTAATGCCCCAGAATACAATTGGAATGACTACGCAGGGTTAGATGTAAAAGGTAAAACGGTGGTCATGTTAGTAAATGACCCAGGTTTTGCTTCAAAAGACCCGAATTTATTTCAAGGCAATGCCATGACCTATTATGGCCGCTGGACATACAAGTACGAAGAAGCCTCCCGCCAAGGTGCAGAAGCGGTATTTATTGTTCACGAAACCATGCCTGCCGGCTATGGCTGGGGGGTGGTTGAAAACTCGAACTCGAATACCAAGTTTGCGTTAGTTGATAACAATAAGAACTTGTCTCAAGTTGGCGTAATGGGGTGGCTACATCTTAATACCGCGCGTACGGTGTTTGAACAAGCTGGGCTAGATTACGGCACGCTGAAAGAACAAGCATCTACGCCTGGGTTCAAGCCTATTCCTATGAAAGTGAAAGCTTCGTTGACCTTTTCCAATACCATCACTCATGCTCAGTCACAAAACGTAGCAGCGATTTTACCTGGCGCGTCCGCACCTGATGAGTGGGTAATGTTACACGCCCATTGGGATCATCTGGGTAAAAGTGAGAAAAACGGTAAAACCGTAATTTACAATGGCGCGGTAGACAATGCCTCGGGCGTGGCAGGTGTGCTAACCTTGGCCAATAGTTTGGTAGCACAAAGCAAACAAACCCCGTTTGAACGCACATTAATGTTCAGTGCTTTTACTGCCGAAGAAACCGGCTTGCTGGGGGCTGATCACTTTGCCAAAAATCCGCCTATTCCAACTGCAAACATGGTGGCGTTTTTAAATATAGACGGCATGAACGTGAATAATGCCGTTGATTACATTTTGCAGTACGGAGAAGGCTACTCTTCACTAGAAGATGACTTAAGTACTGGAGCCGCAGCACAAGAGCGCTCGGTTAAGCTCGATCCTCGCCCGCAAAATGGACTGTTCTTTCGTTCCGATCATTTTGCGCTGGCCCGCCAAGGTGTGCCATCGTTACTGTTTATGAGCCTAGGTGATACGGATCCTGATTTCATCGCCAATCGCTATCACAAAGCCGACGACGACTACTTGCCAAGCTGGACACTAGGTGGTGTACAGCAAGACTTAGCGTTAATCGGCACTATGATGTCAGATTTTGCAAACAGCCAAGCATGGCCTTATTGGAAGCGTGAGTCTGATTTTAAGAATAGGCGCTTAGTAGACAGACCTGACCCCAGACCTGATGCGAGTGCTCAATAGCACTAATAGCCGTTTCAGAACATCTACACAGAAGTGAACAACTATCTATGAGCTGGGTTTTTTACACCCTAGGCGCGGTAATTATGCAAACCGTTCGTAATGCCCTGCAAAGCAAATTAAGCACCCACGTAGATACCGTGGGTGTCACGCTTTCTCGGTTTCTATTCGCGCCACCTATTGCCCTTATTTACGTAGTAGCGCTTCATATAACATCGCCACAGCAGATACCTAGCTTTAGCCACGCTTTTATTATTATGGTTTTACTAGCTTCGGTGCTGCAAATAGCTGCCACGGCATTTATGGTTATGTTATTTAAACAAAAGAATTTTGCCATAGGTGCAGGGCTAGCCAAAAGTGAAGCGCTGGTAGCCGCTGTGCTGGGTATGCTTTTCTTTGGTAGCTATTTAACCTTGCTTGGCTGGATAGGCATTGGTATCGGAGCCGTGGCCGTATTTGTATTAAGTAGCGGGAATAGGGCAAAAGGCTTAAGCTTAAAAACTTTAATGATAGGTATAGCGTGCGGAACGTGCTTTGCACTTACCTCGTTATTCGTAAGAGAGGCCAGTCATATGCTTGCCATGCCATTTGTGCATGGCGCCGCATGGGTGCTTTTATGGGTGCTATGTACACAAGCCATTGGGTTAAGTACGTATATATTCTTTACTAACCCAAATGTTTTTAAACAGCTATTTGACCGATTCACCCATACGTTGGTTATCAGTTCAGTGAGCTGCCTAGGATCTATATGCTGGTTTACTGCTATGGCACTTCAGCATGTGGCTTTGGTGAAAACATTAGGGCAACTAGAAGTATTGTTAACCCTATTGCTAGCGCACTATTGGCTTAAACATAAAGTGACTGTTCAGGAAATAGCTGGTTTATTTTTGATTGCGATTGCCGCAGTACTTGTTATGTGGGCGTAAGCCAAGCCTTTACCACGTTTATTACTAAAGGAATGATAATGAAAAAACGCGATTTTCTTCGACTTTCAGGCGCGGCAGCTTTAGCCCCTTTGGCGTTATCGCCACTGACCAGCCTTGCCGCTGCCAATGCAGCAGCTAGCACTAAAAGCAATTCATTATCGTTACAGCCAATTACCTCAGGCGTTTCTCCTATTACCAACGCCGAGCGCGAAGCGCGAATTAAAAAGGCGCAGGCGTTAATGGTAGAAAATGATATGGCAGCACTGATAATAGAGCCGGGTGCAGCCATGGACTATTTCTCAGGTATTCAGTGGTGGCGAAGCGAGCGACTCACCGCGTTAGTTATACCGCAAAAAGGTGAGATTGGTGTGGTAACGCCTTATTTTGAGCAACCCAGTGTTTTGGAAAGCTTGAAAGTAGGCGACGATGTTCGCGTATGGCAAGAGCACGAAAGCCCGTTTGATGTTGTAGCCAGCATTTTGAAATCTCGTGGTATTACCAAAGGCAATATTGGCTTTGAAAGCAGTGTTCGCTACTTTGTCGTAACTGGCGTAACTAACGCACTGCCAAATATGAACATAGTGGCGGCAGAGCCGGTTACTCGCGGTTGTAGAATGTATAAAACGGCTGCCGAGCTTACTCTTATGCATAAAGCCAATGAAGTAACTCTTAAGGCTTACCAATATGTTTTTAGCAAACTTGAAATCGGCATGAGCCAAGCGCAAGTAAAAGGCCTAATGAATAGCGCTCAGCAGCAACTTGGCGGCAGCGGTGCATGGTGTTTAGCATTATTTAATGATGCCAGTGCTTATCCTCATGGTACGAATGCAAAACAAACCATTAGTGAAGGCTCAGTGATATTGCTCGACAGTGGTTGTAGCGTACATGGGTATCAGTCGGACATTAGCCGTACTTTGGTATTCGGCAAAGCATCGCAGCAGGTGGTAGATGTGTGGAATACCGTGCGTGAAGGCCAAAACGTGGCGTTTGCGGCTGCTAAAATTGGTACGCCTGCAGGTGAAGTAGATGATGCGGTGCGCGCTTATTACGTTACGCAAGGCTACGATAAAGACTATGCTCTACCTGGTTTAAGCCATCGTACCGGTCACGGTATTGGTATGGAGGGGCACGAAAGCGTGAACTTTGTGCGTGGCGAAACTACACCACTTAACAAAGGCATGTGCTTTTCGAACGAACCTGGCTTGTACATACCCGGAAAATTTGGCGTTCGCTTAGAAGATTGCCTATACATGACAGACAAAGCCCCCGTTTACTTTACCGAGCCGCCAGAAAGCTTAACTAAACCTTTGGGACGTTTAGTACCGTTAGTATAAGGTCACACGCAAGGCCTCTACTTAAGAGGCTTTGTAAAACGATGCTATTGTAAAATACTTGTTGCATTCGATGTGTTAGCACTTTAAGTTTCATTAAAGACAACGTTGTCAATCTGGTTTGGCAAGATTTTTATTGAAATTCATAGGGTCGGTATGGCTAATTACATCACGCACTGTTGGCGTTTGAGTGCAATATTTGTTTTTGTAGTGACAGCTAGTGTTGCTACTTCTGCTCCGGCAGTACACACTTTTCTTTCTCCATCCAATACACCTCCTTATTCAAATAAGAATGAGCTAGACGTTAACTTAGCAGCGTTGATTGAATCATTAGCTTTGAAAGCAACTATACCTAGTAGCAAAGACGTCCCTGTGCCGTCTGGCCCTATGTTTGAGCTAGGCTTAAACTTGTTTTACACCAAGACGTTAAGTGCTAATGGTGATGTAGCGTGTGTTAGTTGTCATCATCCTAAGCTAGGGGGAGGCGATGGGCTTTCGTTACCCGTGGGAGTTGACGCAGTAAACCCTGAATTATTAGGCATTGGGAGAACCCATGATGGGAATACGTTGGTTGATAGCAGAGCCGACGGTTCGCCCAATGTACCAAGAAACGCCTCTACCATTTTCAATATCCAGCTTTTAAAAAAAGCAGCGTTTTGGGATGGGCGAGTGGAAATTATACAAGATGATGTTCAAACCCCGGGTGTTTCCATGTTACGTACCCCGGATAGCAGAATGAATTTACCTGATACCTCGGTAGCAGATGATTTTATTCAAGCTCAAGCAAAGTTTCCGATTACCGCCATTCATGAAATGTTTGGTCATGGACCAGATAAAAGAAAAACTAACAATGCCAAAAGGCAGCAAGTATTGGCAGGTTTTTTGGAGGTTGATGATACGGGACGGGATAACCCTTGGCTTCCTCTATTTCAAACCGCCTTTGACGACTCAAGTACTGACCCCGAGCACGTTATTACTATTGATAGAATATCTACCGCGCTGGCATTTTTTCAGCGTTCTATGTGGTTTGTTGACAACCCATGGTTTGAGTATTTGGCCGGAAATAGCGAAGCGTTAAGCGATGAAGCGAAGCGTGGTGCAATGCTATTTTTTAGTAAACCCTCGAATGGAGGGTATTCGTGCAACGGCTGCCATAGTGGTAGTGCGTTTACCGATGAACAATTTCATAATATTGCGATGCCACAAATTGGCCGAGGAAAAGATACTGATGGCAATGATCATGGGCGTTTACTGCACACATTTAATGTTCACGATAAGTATGCTTTCAGAACACCTATCTTATTGAATATAGATGTGACAGGGCCGTATGGACATTCTGGGGCTTTCCATTCGTTGGCAGATGTTATTAAACACCATATGGCACCCGAAGCCTCGGTAGTTGAATTTG
This sequence comes from Alteromonas stellipolaris, assembly GCF_001562115.1. NCBI lineage: Bacteria > Pseudomonadati > Pseudomonadota > Gammaproteobacteria > Alteromonadales > Alteromonadaceae > Alteromonas > Alteromonas stellipolaris. The sequence goes on along the minus strand of NZ_CP013926.1, from coordinate 3,480,883 downwards.
ATTACAGCTTGAGTCATCTCCCCCAGTTTGCCGGCGTAAAGGTAAATCAAGAACGTAATAAAACCTTATCGTACCGCGTGTTAAAGCAATTCATTGATAACAAAGACAGCAGTAAATTACAAACAGGGCTCGTTGAAGAAAAAGACGTAAATGCGCTAGTCGCATTTCTTAAGAGCTTAACTGATCCGTGCATAAATTCTTCAGACTGCTTAAAGCCTTGGAGCCCTGTATCAAGCAAGCAAGAACAAACGTTTAATTTACTAAGGCCTGAATTTAGCGCATCTCAAATAAATAGTGTGAGCAATTTAAATCTTGCGCAAGAGCCTGAAAATAGTGCCAGTGACGAGCAAGTTAGGGCTATTGATGATAAGGAAAAAGCATTAAATGCGTGGTTCATTGACGCTTCAATCGATAGTGGGCTGCGTTATGAGCTGCCGCAAGCTGAATTTACCGATGAATATCATTTGATGGGCGGAGGCGTTGCGGTAGATGATATTAACAAAGATGGATGGCCAGATGTATTTATTAGCCATGCCATGCAGCCTGGTAAGCTTTTTATCAATAATCAAAAAGGCGGTTTTACTGATGAGACATCAAGGCTACTAGGAGATTTATCGGGCAGACAATTAGGGGCACTGTTTATCGATTATGATGCCGATGGAAGAAAAGACCTTTTGCTAGTGGGAGACGATATTTTTGAAGGCTATTTTAGGGTGTTCAACCAACTTCCTAGTGGTAAGTTTGCTTCGTTTACTAAAGGCGGTATAAATTTTTCTCGCTTTACCCACTCTTTATCGGCTGGCGACTTTGACAAGGATGGCGATCTCGATTTGTTTGCCTCACATTGGGGAGATACGCGAACAAAAAATCGAAAAGGTTATTTATGGGAAAATACCGGTAAAGGACGCTATCAAGACGTAAGTTCTCGGTTGCCTGATGTGCGTCCTTCGCCCTTGTATCCAAATCTAGATGTTAATTTCACTCCCATTTTTACCGATATTGATATGGACAACGATCTCGATTTATTGATAGCGGCCGACTACGAAACATCTCAGGTGATGGTTAACGAAGAGGGTATATTTAAGGATAAAACCCATTCGGTGATAAGCGATGAAAATGGCATGGGTGCCGCAGTGGGAGATTTCGACAACGATGGTGATTTTGATTGGTTTGTTACCGCTATTTCAAACCCAATAGAGGAGAAAACGTACATAGGTGGCGATTCAGGCAACCGGCTATACCAAAACAATGGTACGGGCGTTTTTACTGATGTGACTGACGTTGCCGGTGTAAGAGAGGGTTACTGGGGCTGGGGCGCCTGCTTCGCTGATTTTAACAACGATGGATGGCTAGATATATTTCATACAAATGGTATGCGTACCGGTACGATCGCCGAAGAATCACAAGTAGGTCAGTTTTATGATGACCCCAGTAGGTTGTTTATCAACAATCGTGACGGCACATTTACACAAAAGTCTCGTCAATTAGGTTTAACTCATACTGCGCAAGGCAGGGGAGTCAGTTGTACTGATTTTGACGGAAATGGAACCATTGATATTCTCATTGCAAATAATGGTGCGGCGCCTACGTATTATAAAAATACGCTGAAAAATGCAAATCACTTTTTGACAGTGAAACTAGTCGCAGGGCAACAAAATCCCGACGCTATTGGCGCTAAATTATGGCTAAAAACTGCGTCACTAAATCAAGTTAGGGAGCTCCGTTTAGGGTCGAACTATTTATCAAATGACTTTATGACGGCACACTTTGGCATACCTCAAAACGACGTAGTCGATTACCTAGAAATTTTATGGCCAGACGGTCATCGACAGAGGCTGACGAAATTTCCACTAGATAAGGTGTTGACGGTGCGGCGCCAGTAACAAAAATCATACATTCACGTAAATAAGTCATAAAACCTGATGAAATAGGTTAAATAAATTCTTGTTTTTGTAATTTTAAGTTGTTGATATTTAAAGGGCTTAATCGTTTCAGTTTGTGGGTTGAAATTATATGTTAATTATATGTTGATTAATACTTAAACAAAATGTATAAATTAAAAAGACAACGTTGTTTATTTAAATTAAAAACACAACCACAGACTTGGAATGTGAAATGAAAAATATCAAATTACACCCGTTAGCCCGACAAGTGCGTACGGCGTTGCCTGCCTGTTCGCTTCTTTGTTACATGTATGCCCCTATTGGTGTTGCACAAGAGGCGGAGTTGGAAAATGCCATTTCTGAAGATGACGTTGAAGTCATTCAAATATCCTACGGATATAGTGCGGTAGAAGAAACCGATTTAACCGGTTCAATCGCATCAGTCGATATTAAAGATGTTGTCGATTTACCGTCTGGCAACATTATGCAAAACCTTCAAGGTCGTGTGCCTGGCTTGCAAATTACGACTAATGGTAATCCTAGTTCATCAGCAACGGTAAGGATTCGAGGGCAAGGATTGGGTCCATTAGGTAACAACGATCCCCTTTACATTATCGACGGTATTCCTACTAAATCTGGCCTGCAAGAAATAAACAGTAATGACATTGCTGATATACAGGTATTGCGAGATGCGGCCGCCGCCAGTATTTACGGTGCTCGTTCTGGAAATGGCGTCATCGTCGTTACCACGAAGCGTGGTCATGACGGCCTTGATTTCAATTTCCGCTACAATCAATCGTTTGAAGAATATGATTTTGACTTAAACCCTCTTAACACTCTTCAACGTGGCGAAGTTGTGTGGCGAGCTGCCGTGAATGACGGTACCGATCCTAACTCTGCCAGTCCGCTATATACGTACGATTGGAACGGGGATTTCACAAATCCACAGTTAAACAGTGTCTCTATTCCTCAGTACACCGATCCTGAAGGCGTGCAGCAAGCCGCCGACACCCAGTGGTTTGATGAAGTCACGCAAACTGCCAAAATTCAAGATATGAACCTATCCGTAAAAGGTGGGACTGATCGCGCTAGTTTCTACAGCTCAATTGGCTACTACGACGCAGAGGGCGTGGTTGATGGCTCTAAGTTTTCTCGTATGTCGTTCCGTGTAAATGCAGACTACGAGATTATTGAAGATAAATTGAAAGTGGGGCAAACCTTTTTAATTACCGACCAAAAAGCCAACTTAATCAATGACCTTGCCGGCGATATTGTGGGCTTGTCTATTGAACAGCAGTCTATCGTTCCAGTTTATAACGATTTAGGTAACTGGGGAGGGCCTGTTGCCGGCATTACCGATCGCGATAACCCGGTTCGTATTATTGAGCAAAACCGTGATAACGAAAGCACCTACAATAAAATTATGGGTAGTTTTTATGTTGAATATGAACCCATTGAAGATTTAGTACTTCGAGGTTCGGTAGGTGTGGATTACGGTCAATATTACTTCCGTAATTTTAGACGTGCTTACACAGCAGGCTTCTTATCTTCAGATGATTTACTCAGTGTAGAAGACAGCTGGAACCAAAGTATTATTACCAGCGCTACGGCTACTTACAAGCTTGTTTTAGATGATAAACATAAGTTTAATTTTTTAGCTGGCGTTGAACAAATTGATGCTAAAAACGAGTTGTCTAGAGGGTTTGGTTCTGGCTTTGCTTCTGATGACCGCGCGTTCGCATATTTATCGCAAGCGACGGAAAATGTTCGTGTTGAAGGAGAGGGCGATTCATGGGCCTTAGACTCACAATTTGCGCGGGTAGATTATAACTACGACAATCGCTATCTAGCATCAGCAACGGTGCGACGAGATGGTTCATCTCGGTTTGGTAAAAACAATGAATACGGAACATTCCCAGCGGCATCGGTAGGTTGGGTTATCACAAACGAAGAGTTTTTCGATATTGAATCTATTGATACGTTGAAACTTAGAGCGAGTATAGGTGAAACCGGAAACCAGGAAATTGCGTCAAATGCCACATTCACTACCTATGTTCCACGCTATGCAACTCAATCACTCTTCACAGATCTTCAAGACGAAGGAACCGCATACGATGTAACGGGTGCCAATGGCGGAACATTGCCATCTGGGTTTGTAAAAGCACAAACGGGTAATGAAGACTTAAAATGGGAGACATCGACCCAAGTTAATATAGGGCTCGATTTTGAACTATTCGAACGAACTATTTACGGAAGCATTGATTGGTTCGAAAAAGAAACCCGCGACATTCTAACTCTCACTCAGCCTGTCGCTACGCTAGGAGAAGGCGCCCAGCGTTGGGTGAACGGCGGCACCATTGAGAACAAAGGTGTAGAACTGGTGCTTGGTTATGAAAGTTGGGTGGACACCGGTTTTCTTGACGATGAACTAGAAGTTGATATTAGTTTTAATATTTCTAGCGCCAAAAACACGGTAACGGCTTTACCGGAAGATGTGGTGAATTCGTTTGGCGGTAATGGTCAAGATAAAACCATCTTAGGGCATTCCATTAACTCTGTATATGGTTACGTAGCAGACGGACTTTTCCAAAACCAAGAAGAAATAGATTCACACGCCGCACAAGCCGGCGCTGGTTTAGGTCGTATTCGCTGGAAAGATCTTGACGGAAACGGTGTTATCGACGAGAACGATCAAGATTTCTTTGCCGACACCGATCCAGATTTCATTTATGGAATGAACTTTACTTTCCGCTACCAAGACTGGGATTTCAACATGTTTTGGCAGGGCGTAAAAGGTGGTCAAATTCGCAACAACTGGCGCTTATTTACCGACTTTACCTCGCTTAATATTGGTTCAAACTATGGTTCTCGAACGTTAGATGCGTGGACACCGGAAAATACCGATACCACTGTACCGGCACTTACTTTGGTGGATAACAACGGTGAAGGCCGTCAATCGAGTTTCTTTTGGGAAGATGGCACTTATCTAAAACTACGTAACATCAGCGTTGGCTACACCCCTTCACTTGATTTTGTTGAGCGCTTTGGACTGAGCAATGCTCGCTTCTATGTGCAAGCCTCAAACCTACTTACCATCACGCCAGATGGCACGTTAAGCCAAGATCCTGAAACGCCAAATGAGGTATTCCCAGTACCGCGTCGAATCACCCTTGGTATGGATTTGTCTTTCTAAGCGCCCCTATTTTTACGGATTTGAATTATGAAACGAGTAACACAGTTATTAGCAAGTAGTTTAGTCGCGCTGTCGGTCGCCTCTTGCGGCGGCAGTGATCAATTAGATACGGCACCCCAAGCAGTGCTCACTGAAGAGCAGGTTGCTACCGCAGAAAACGTAGATGCCCTCGTGATAGCGGCGTATTCCTATATAGGTAATGATCACTATACAGCACCTAATTTTCTTTGGCCTACCGGAAACTTACGCGCGGGCGATGCACATAAAGGCGGGAATGGTCCCTCAGATATATTCGCCTACCATGCCTTGTCGCTATACGAGCCGTTGGTACCCGATATGGAATCGTTCCCTCCCGATCTTATCGATTTAAATGATAAAAAGTGGACGCGGAACTATACCGGCATTTCGCGGGTGAACGCTGCGCTTAAAATTATTAATGAAACGCCTGCCGCCGAGCTACCTAATGGTAATTTGCAGTCTGCAGAACTTAGGTTTATTCGTGGTTTCTTTTATTTTGACTTGAAAATTCATCATAAACATATCCCTTGGATTGATGAAACCATGACACAGGAAGATATTCTGTCTGCTAGCAACCGCGATCTTACCGATCAGCAGTTGTGGGACAAAATAGCGGAAGACTTCCGTGTAGGTGCTGAAACATTACCAGATGTACAAGTGGATGTTGGCCGAGCGTCAGCGTTATCTGCGAAAGCATTTTTAGCCAAAACTTTACTTTATCAAGCGTACGAGCAAGACGATCTGCACAACGTGGTCAATATCAATCAAGACAAGCTTAATGAAGTGGTTGCCTTAGTTGATGAAATTGAAGCCAGTGGTGTTTTTAGTTTAGCCGATGACTATGCAGAGAATTTTCTGTTTGAATTTGAGAATGGGCAAGAGTCGGTATTTGCAATCCAGCGTTCGCTTAACGATGGCTCACCAGATGGCCGAGGCAGTTGGCCTAGTGCGCTAAATGCTCCTATTTCAAGCGAAAGTGGGTTTGGTTGTTGTGGCTTTCATGTGCCAACCGAAAACTTTGTTAATGCGTTTAAAACCGACCAAGATGGCTTGCCACAGTTCGATTCGTACAACGATGCAAATTATCGTGTAGAGACCGACTATGTTGATCCACGCTTAGATCACACCGTTGCAATGGAAGGCAAGCCCTTCAAATATGATGAAAATTACATTCACGGTGGCGATTCTTGGGCTCGTGCGCCTGCTATTTACGGCAATTTTAACGCCATAAAAGACATGGAAAACCCTGAGTGTGATTGCCGCGGAGCGAACGGCCCCTTCCCAATTTTCTCGTTGAATACACCTATTATTCGTTATTCAGACGTTTTGCTTTGGAAAGCAGAGGCATTAATTGAACTAGATAGGTTTGCTGAAGCGTTACCGATAATTAATCGAATTCGTGAGCGTGCCGCAAACAGCACCGAGAGACTCAATAACGCCAGTTTATACCGTATTAGCACCTATACGGCGTTCACTTCAAAACAGCAAGCACGCCAAGCGCTTCGTTTTGAGCGTCGCTTAGAATTGGGCCTTGAAGGGCATCGGTTCTTCGACTTGGTTCGTTGGGGTATCGCGAAAGAAACCATCGACTCATACCTTAGTGTGGAGCAAAGCCGCAAGCCCTACTTAGTTGATGCTAAGTTCACCAAAAACAAGCACGAATACCTGCCTATTCCTAATCAACAGATTAACTTGAGCGGCGGTATTTACATTCAAAACCCAGGCTACTAATTCAGCCGCCCCCCTTATTAGAGATTATTCCTAATAAGGGGGCTTTACTTGTTGTACATATAACTATGAATAAAATAATTACATGGTCGGTTACTGTTGCAGTTGCCGGGTTCTTATTCGGATTCGATACTGCCGTCATCTCTGGTGCTGACCAAGCTATACAAGCGCTGTGGGAAACTTCACCGCTGGTACATGGCTTATTTGTTATGTCTTCTGCACTGTGGGGAACCGTACTTGGTGCATTATCCGGAAACATCCCCTGCGATAAGTTGGGGCGTAAAAAAACACTGGTTATTATTGGTGTGCTTTATCTTTTGTCTGCTATTGGCTCTGCACTAGCACAAGACCCTTATACCTTTGCTATTCTGCGCTTTATTGGCGGTGTGGGCGTAGGAATTTCTTCTATTGTTGTTCCGGCTTACATTTCTGAAATTGCTCCTGCCAACCTGCGAGGTCGGTTAGTTGCAACGTATCAGTTCCAAATTGTATTTGGCATCCTCATCGCTTTTCTATCTAACTATTTACTGACTGGCATCATTCCTCAAGACTGGCGAGTCATGTTGGGAATAGAAGCCATTCCCGCTTTGGTTTACTTACTTCTAGTACTTAAAGCACCTGAGAGTCCTCGTTGGTTACTTCTTAAACACAACAAGGAGCAGGAAGCTCGTGAAATAATGCAAGCACTCGGTAGTGATGATATTGACAATACCATTACTCAGGTACGCGAGTCTGCAAAACGTCAGCCCAACACTTCACTGTTTAAAAGCGAATATAAGTTGCCGATTACGTTGGCATTTTTGATTGCGGCATTCAATCAGCTTTCGGGTATTAATTTTATTATTTATTACGCACCAAGGGTCTTTGAAATGGCAGGGCTTGATGCGAGTAATGCGTTATTGTCTACCGCCGGCGTTGGGTTGGTGAACCTAGTGTTCACCATGGTGGGGATAAGCTTAATTGATAAATGTGGACGTAAGCTATTAATGTACGTTGGTTCAATTGGCTACATCCTTTCTTTAGCAACGGTTAGTTGGGCTTTTTACGGTGATGTGGGGGGCACACTCGTCGTTGTCGCTATTTTTGTTTTCATTGCTTCACACGCGTTAGGGCAAGGTGCTGTCATATGGGTGTTTATTGCCGAGATATTCCCCAATTCTGTGCGGTCTAAAGGCCAGTCTCTGGGTAGCGGAACTCACTGGGTGTTTGCTGCCATCATCACCTTGGCGATGCCTCAAGTGTTAGCCACCTTCAGCGCATCTCAAGTCTTCTTCTTTTTTACTTTAGCCATGTTCCTACAACTTATATTTGTACGTTTCATGATGCCTGAAACCAAAGGACGCACATTAGAAGATGTGGCTTCTGAGTTATCGGAATAGGAAATTAAAATTCAATGAAATATTTAGTTAGCGTTTTAATCTCAACTGCATTAGTTGGTTGTTCAATGCAAAGCTCGGTAGTGAATCGCACTACAGATACAACAGGATTGGCCCCCATGTACAACGAAAAATTTAGGCCGCAGGCCCATTTCACGCCACCAGAAAAATGGATGAACGATCCAAATGGTATGTTTTATCTTGATGGGGAATATCATCTTTTCTATCAGCATAACCCAAATGCTTCGGTTTGGGGGCCCATGCATTGGGGGCATGCTGTTAGTCGAGACTTAGTGCATTGGGAGCATTTGCCCATTGCGCTTTACCCCGATGAACAGGGGACTATCTTCTCGGGAAGTGCCGTGGTCGACTGGAACAATTCTAGCGGGTTAGGAACAAAGGAAAATCCACCCATCGTGGCGCTGTACACTTATCACAATCCAGAGCTTGAAAAAGCGGGGCGTATTGATTTTCAAACGCAAGCCATGGCCTACAGTTTAGATAAGGGGCGAACTTGGCAGAAGTACGCTCAAAACCCAGTGGTGGAAAATCCAGGCATTCGCGACTTCAGAGATCCCAAAGTCATGTGGCATGAGGGCTCTAAGCAGTGGATTATGGCACTGGCACAAAAAGACCATATTGGGTTTTACAGTTCAGAGAATTTAAAAGAGTGGAAGTTAGAAAGTACTTTCGGTGAAAACATGGGGAGTCACGGCGGCGTATGGGAGTGCCCTGAATTGATTCTTATGCCAATAGCTGGCACCGATGAATATCGATATGTACTACTTGTAAGCATCATGCCGGGCGGTCCAAATGGCGGTTCAGCTACGCAGTACTTCGTGGGCGACTTTGATGGTAAAAACTTCGTCCTTGATGATACATGGCAGCAAGCGTTAGCTCAGACGCCAGCAGAGTTTCCAGAGGGCACTGTATTTGCCGACTTTGAACAGGAAATTAACGATTGGCACACAAAAGGTGATGCTTTTAATGGTGGTCCCACCGCGGGCTCACACGGTGCTCAGCCTATGCCGGAAGGCTTTGAAGGGCAGCATCTTATTAATAGTTTTAAAGACGGCGATTTATCTACCGGTTCTCTGACATCACCGAAGTTTTTGATAGAAAAACCGTTTATTAATTTTAAATTGGCAGGTGGGCAGCACACGGAAAAAGTGGGCGTTAATCTGTTAGTCGACAATAAAGTGGTGATGTCGGCAACGGGTAAGAACCGTAATATATTACGCAATGTGAGCTGGGATGTTGCGGCGTATGAAGGCCAACATGCTCAACTTCAAATCATTGATTATGAAACCGGAGGTTGGGGTCATGTGTTGGTTGATCAATTTGTATTTTCAGATCACCCCGCTAGAAATCAAATTGAACCAGCCGTTTGGTTAGACTACGGAACCGATAACTATGCAGGGGTTACGTTCTTCAAAGCACCTAATAGTGATGAACAGCGTCATGTGTTTATGGGTTGGATGAGCAACTGGCTATATGCCAATGAAGTGCCTTCAAGTAATTTTAGAAGTGCCATGACATTGCCCAGGGAATTGATACTGGTTAATAGTAATCATGGTTTGCGGGTTAAAAGCAAGTTGGCAAAAGAAGTCTATAAACTGAAACAACAAGAGACGGGTTTGAAGACACTTACTGCTGGGGATTCTCTGATAGTAAAAGAAGCGGTCGGAAAACGAAGCAACACGGCATCTATTTTCTCATTTAATATTGATAGTAAAAACAACCCAATTTCTAGCATAACCTTGGCAAACGATGAAGGTGAGAGTATTGGCCTAGTAATAGATACCAAAGCTAATGTCGTTAAGTTAGATAGAAGTTTGTCGGGTAAAACAGAGTTTCATAGCGAGTTTGGCAGTACGCAACACGCGCTTCTTAACTACGAAGGAGATGAAATTAGCGTGACTGTGGTTGCAGATCGTGGGTCAGTTGAAGTATTCATTGATGATGGCTTGACTGTTATGACAGCGCTGGTCTTTCCGAAATCGGTTTACACTACGCTGAAAACTAACGATGATACTACTGAAATTCACTCAGTGTTAGGTGCGCGTTTAGCATCTATTTATGCTAACAAATAAAGCCCATTCAACGTCAGTACTAGGTTGCATGTTACGGCAGCGGCCTAGTACCGCGTATTGGTCTTCAGCACTGGCCTTGTTCACGTTTTTCTTAACGTGGTCGTTCGCTTACTCGCTTTTCCCACTTTGGCTAAACCAAACGTTACAGTTATCTGGCAAACAAACCGGTATTGTATTTGCCGCAAACGCGCTAGCTGCATTGTTTGCTATGCCGGTTTATGGCGTAGTGCAAGACAAGTTGGGTACCGGTAAGCAATTGCTCCGTATTTTAGCTTTATTGACCATCGCAGTTGGGCCATTTTTTGTGTATGTCTACCAACCTTTACTCACCCATCATTTTTTTACGGGAGTTTGTGTTGGCGCACTCTACAGCGCCTTAGCGTTTGGTGCTGCGGTAGGTACATTAGAGGCGCTAATTGAGCGTATAGGGCGTCAGCATGGTGTCGAGTTTGGTAAAGCGAGATTGTGGGGTTCATTAGGCTGGGCGGTGGCAACATTTGCTGCAGGGATAATTTTCAACATTAGCCCGCAGGTCAACTTTTGGATTGCGAGTGTGAGTGGCGCAGCATTTTTTGTTTGTGTACTTCGACTTCCAACAAACGAATTTGATTTACAATCGTCGCATCGAACCAGTATCTCTTCAATGGATGTATTTGCGCTTTTGAAGCTAGGTTCATTCTGGCGCTTAGGCTTTTACGTTATGGGCGTGTCTTGTCTGTATCAAATTTACGACCAGCAATTTGCTATTTATTTTGCAGCAATGTTCCCCAGTGTAGAAGAGGGTAACCGATTCTATGGGTACTTAAATTCGACTCAAGTGTTTGTGGAAGCGGGCCTGATGTTTGTGGCGCCATATGTGGTAAACAAGATTGGTGCAAAGAATGGCTTGTTACTGAGTGGCGCTATTATGGCGCTACGTATTCTTGCATCAGGCTTAGTTGACGACACAATTTCAATATCGATGGTGAAGCTTCTGCATGCCGTAGAATTACCCCTCTTGTTAGTGAGTATATTCAAATACATAACGGTAAACTTCGACGCTAGGCTCTCTGCAACGATTTACTTAATTGGATTTAATGTGATGTCGCAGGTGGTAACGACAGCGCTGTCGTCGCTAGTGGGTGAAATGTACGATACGTTTGGTTTTGCCAATGCGTATTTGGTACTAGGTATAGTGGTAACCCTAAACGTAGCGATATCTTGGCGGGTGTTAGAAGATAAAAACAAGGCGACGCCGGCACTTCAACAACCAAACCTTAAAATGAGTCGCGATTAATTAAGTTGAATTTTGCCGTTTGACTAACGATATCGGTTCTTTCGTTTAAAAGATAATTTATGGCCCATTGGCCCATGTCGTAGTGAGGGAGTGCCATGGTGGTAAGAGATGGTTGCAATAGCGTGGGGATAATATCCCAGTCATCGAAGCTACCAATACCAATGTTTTCGCCCACTTTTAAACCTAAAGATTGTGCCACAAAATAGACTTCTACTGCCATTGGGTCTTGGCCGCAAAGAATTGCATCGGGTTTAAAGTTTTCGATAAGTTCAGCTGCCCGTTGGCGCGTTACTGAGCGCTCATTGCCTTCTTCACCAATAATGACTGACTCTATATGCAGTTCGCAATTTTTCCCTTTATGTTCGGCAAAAGCTTGTTCAGCACCTGCTTTACGCTGCTGCCCCGCAATAATATTTTCATTCAAGTTTAAGAAGACAATACGACGGTAGCCTTTATTCAGCATTTTGGCAGTAATTTCTCTGGCAGCTTCTTTTTCATCAGGCACGATTGAGGCAAATCGCTTTGATGGGTCGAAACAATTCGCTAATACAGTGGGAACAGGGGTAAGTTGTTCAGGCAGCGTTACTTCCCGATGATACATTGCCGCATAAATAATGCCTTCAACTCTATGCCCCAACAAATGATTGATAGCACCTTCTACGCTATATTTATCAACATTAACGTTAAGTACCATAAGCTCTTTATTATTCTTCCAGGCTAAGTCTTGCGCGCCGCGAATAAGATCGAAAGTGTAAGGCACACGCAAAAGCTCATCAGCAATAAATCCAATTACTCCCGATTTTTTCCGCCTAGTCATTTGCGCAGCACGATTTGGGCGATAGCCTAGTTCTTCAATAGACGCTAATACTTTGTCACGATTGGCCGGCTTTACAGTGGGGTCGTTATTAACAACGCGAGATACCGTTTTAAACGCTACGCCAGCATGGGCGGCTACATCTTTGATAGTCACCATTTAGTTATGGGCTCTTGCATTTTTTGTCGTTAAAAAAAGAAACTATACCTGTTTTTTAAGTAATGCCATACCAGAATCCGTTGTGGTAATACCGGTATGCCTTTCATCTTGCTTAAGTTCTTGTTTCGGGTGGCGGTTACATCACTCTCTGTCACATAAATTTCATGCTGTTTGTTGTCCCCAATATGCTTAGCGCAGAACTCTTCTTGGTATCTCGAAAAGCTATTTGAGATAGGCGTGTACAACCAATAAATAACCTAAACAGAAAAGGACATAAAATGAAACTACATTTCTATGTAAGCCTAATTTGCGTTGTTGTGGGACTTGCTGGGCAAATTGAAAATACCTATGCAGATGACGTGAATGACTTCAAACCTGTGTACAAGTTAAGAACAGATAACGAATGTTGGCCGACTAACCCTGCCAATGGAACAAATAGCGGGGAATGCGTTACTCGAAGTGAATATCAAACTACAACGGTTCCTGTTTTCTGGGAAGCGTACGAAGAAGACGTTAACGGTAAAACACACAAATTAATTACCTACTGGAATTATTATGGCGATCAAAACGGATGTACCACGTGGGATAGTGGGCACGCAGACGATTGGGAGGCGATTACCGTTCATGTAGTAAATCATGAGCTAGAGCACGTGACTTACTGGCAGCACAACGGGCGCTATACTAAAGCTGCTGAAACAGTTGAAAAAGATGGTGAGCATCCTGTTGTGTATGTGGGGAAATATTCTCATGGTAACTATCACGACCAAAGATCACGGGCTAGCGCAGATAGTTGGACCTTTTTAACGGGTGGCTACTGCTATTACTGGAAAGATCCCCGAGGGCCGGGCGAAACATGGTCACCCGTAGCGCAACACCTTGATTCAGTGGGTTTTGATGACGTTTTTCCCGGTTCAACAAATCCTAACCTTAGAAGCGAACGCCCTCACCAGCGCACGGTATGCAGAGAAGATGGCGGACAAGTATTAGCGGGTATTATTGATGGCACTGAAAATACCTGCGATAGAAACCCAAGCTACCTTCAAGATGAGACTATGACGTTACAGTCTTTGTTTTATTTGGATATTTATTAACAACACATGTCATCCACTTTACGTAAAACATGGTGCGTGATTTAAAAACAAAAGCCGCATTTATTTATATAAATTGCGGCTTTTTTTCACGCTAACCCCAGTTCAATTTTACCTAACGCCATCAGTTTTTAACTAGGCTAAGCCCGTAATCTACTGGTTATAAACTCTGCTAAGGTTTTACTAATGACAGGATGTTGGGTGTCTTGGTTGAAAAGGCAGATATTCACTCTACCTAATTTGGGCAGTTTTGGGTGATTAAGCGGCGAAACGTTTTGCGGCAAACTTGAACGGGCGAGGGCGGTAATACCTAAGCCTTGTTGAATAGCCGCCACTAAGCCACCTAAATCGGCGTTAGTGTAAGTAATTTTCCATGCAAAGGTTTGTTGTTTTAGTTCTTCAATTACACGGCTTCGGTACATACAGCCATCGGGGGCCAGCACCAGCGGGATGCTATCGCCTACTAAAGGGCGGGTGGCATCGCCCACCCACACTATTTCATCTTCCAGTACCACTTCCCCTTCAGTATCTTCATTAGGGTTTACCAGCGCTAAAATTAAATCGAAATGATCCCGCTGGCTGGGGTGTAGTAAATCGCGGCTTAGCGATGATGTTACCTCTAGCGACACATCAGGGTAGCGCTTCGAAAATTCACCAATAAGCCCCGGCAGTAACGTTGATGCAAATTCGTTTGGAATACCCAAGCGCAAACGGCCACTTAAAGGCGCAGGAATTAGGCTTTTAAAGATGTTGTCGTTAAGTTCTAGTAACTCTTTTGCTTTAGGATAAAGCCAATTGCCATCGGCGCTAGGTAAATGCCGTTGGCCTACCTTAGTAAACAGCTTTCTTTCTAGTTGGGATTCTAGTTTTTTTATTTGCAAACTAATAGCGGGCTGCGACCGACCCACGAATTCACCGGCTTTAGCATAGCCGCCAAGCTCTATAACACTCACAAAAGTGCGCAAATTATCTAGCGATAGCTGCTTCATTAAGATTTGAATTCCTGATGTAGTAAATCGTATACATTACCTTTATAAATGTATTGATAAGAATTTTCAATTTGTTGCGCCTTATTTCACTCACTATACTCGATAGCGTTTTCTACCCTTACCTAAGAGAAAGTGGAATGTCTAACACCACCGCCCTACATGCAAAGCACCTAGAATCTGGTGCCAAAATGGTTGATTTCTTTGGCTGGGATATGCCAATTAACTATGGTTCGCAAATAGAAGAGCATCACGCTGTTCGCCAAGATGCAGGCATGTTCGACGTGTCGCACATGACCATTGTTGATGTTAAAGGCACACAAGCTAAAGCATACCTTCAACACCTTCTTGCAAACGACGTTGCTAAACTTCAAATAAAAGGCAAAGCGCTATACAGCGGCATGCTTAATGAAGAAGGCGGCGTGGTAGACGATTTAATCGTGTATTACTTCGATGAAACTAACTATCGCCTAGTAGTTAATTCAGCCACACGCGAAAAAGACATGAACTGGCTAAATACTAACGCCGAAGGTTTCGACGTATCTATTACCGAACGCCCAGAGTTCGCCATGATTGCTGTGCAAGGCCCTAATGCCAAAGAAAAAGCAGCAACGCTTTTCAGCGCCGCGCAAAAAGAAGCAGTTGCAGGCATGAAGCCGTTTTTCGGCGTACAAGCTGAAGATTTATTCATTGCTACCACAGGGTATACCGGTGAAGCAGGTTACGAAATTATGGTGCCTACCGCGCAAGCAGCCAGCTTCTGGCAAGACTTGCTAGACGCAGGCGTTAAACCGTGTGGTTTAGGCGCGCGCGATACCCTTCGTTTAGAAGCAGGCATGAACTTGTACGGCCAAGATATGGATGAAACTGTATCACCACTAGCCGCTAACATGGGCTGGACTATTACGTGGGAACCAGCAGATCGTAACTTTGTTGGCCGCAGCGCATTAGAAGCACAGCGCGAAGCCGGTACCGACAAGTTAGTTGGCTTAGTAATGACAGAGAAAGGCGTGTTGCGCCACGGTCAAAAAATTAAAACCGAAAGCGGCGAAGGTATTATTACCTCAGGTACATTTTCACCTACATTAGGCCACTCTGTTGCGTTAGCACGAGTACCTTCAGATGTTGGTGAAACGGTTGAGGTGGAAATGCGCAAAAAGTGGGTTACAGTAAAAGTGGTTAAGCCCTCCTTTGTTCGCAACGGAAAAAGTGTTTTATAAGTTAACAGAGAATAACAGGAACGATTATGAGCAACATTCCAACAGATTTACGTTACGCATCTACCCACGAATGGGTTCGTCCAGACGGCGATGGTGTATTTACAGTAGGTATTTCTGAGCACGCTCAAGGCTTGCTTGGCGATATGGTATTTGTAGAGTTGCCAGACGTTGGCGACACCGTGAGCACTGGCGACGATATCGCTGTTGCTGAATCGGTTAAAGCGGCTTCAGACGTTTACGCCCCTATTAGCGGCGAAGTAGTTGGCGTTAACGAAGAACTAGAAGATTCACCAGAGCTTGTAAACTCAGACCCTTACGGCGATGGCTGGTTATTCAAAATTAAAGCGGATGATGCCGAAGAAGTTGAAGGCTTATTAGACGCTGAAGGTTATGAAAACAGCATTGACGAAGAGTAATTCGTTAGTTGCTTCTAAATGGAAGCGTAGTAACCAGTAATTATTAAAAAGGGGCTTCTAATTAGCCCCTTTTTATCTTTACGTTTTTATTTGTGTTTTATCCTGCCTTTCGGGGCAATACATTGCGAGTGCTTAACAACGTTATGTCGAATACTTCTCCTACATTAGCTCAACTAGAGCAAAAAGACGCATTCATTCGCCGCCACGTAGGCCCAGGCGAAGAAGAAATTCAGCAAATGCTGTCGGCTATTGACGCAACATCGTTAGACGATTTAATTGCGCAAACCGTACCGGCTGGCATTGCGCTACCTGAGCCGTTAAAAGTAGGCGAAGGGGCAACCGAAGTAGATGCATTAGCAGCATTGAAAAAAGTGGCTGGCAAAAACACGGTTAATCGCTCGTTTATTGGTATGGGTTATTACGATACCCACGTACCCAATGTTATTTTACGCAACGTGTTAGAAAACCCAGGTTGGTACACAGCATACACGCCTTACCAGCCAGAAATTGCCCAAGGCCGTTTGGAAGCCATTTTAAACTTTCAACAGTTGACCATTGATTTAACCGGCTTAGAGCTAGCGTCTGCTTCATTACTTGATGAAGGCACCGCAGCGGCTGAAGCCATGGCATTGGCTAAACGCGTATCTAAAAACAAAAAAGCCAGCAGCTACTTTATTGCTGATGACGTACACCCACAAACCCACGATGTAGTAGCTACACGCGCTGAAATGTTTGGTTTTGGTATTATTACCGGCCCAGCAAGCGATGCGGCAAATCACGATGTATTTGGTGCGTTGTTACAATATCCAAGCACCACCGGTGAAGTAACCGACATTTCCGATATTATTGCTGCAGTACAAGCCAAAAAAGGCATAGTGGCAGTAGCCGCCGACTTGATGAGCTTGGTAATGCTAAAATCGCCCGGTG
The DNA here is from genome assembly GCF_001562115.1 of Alteromonas stellipolaris. Taxonomy (NCBI): domain Bacteria; kingdom Pseudomonadati; phylum Pseudomonadota; class Gammaproteobacteria; order Alteromonadales; family Alteromonadaceae; genus Alteromonas; species Alteromonas stellipolaris. Next base: position 3,463,706 of record NZ_CP013926.1, on the reverse strand, counting down.
AACTAGGCGCAGACGTTGCCCTAGGCAGCGCACAACGCTTTGGTGTGCCAATGGGGTACGGCGGCCCACATGCTGCATTCTTCGCAACACGCGACAGCTACAAGCGTTCATTGCCTGGCCGTATTATTGGCGTAAGTAAAGACACCCGTGGCCGCCCAGCACTACGTATGGCGCTGCAAACGCGTGAGCAACATATTCGCCGCGAAAAAGCTAACTCGAACATTTGTACCGCGCAAGTATTGCTAGCTAACATGGCCAGCTTTTACGCCGTATACCACGGCCCTAAAGGCTTAAAAACCATTGCTCAGCGCATACACCGCTTAACCAGTATTCTAGCGGCAGGCCTAACGAAAAAAGGTGCAGCCCTTAAACACAGCACCTACTTCGATACCCTAACTGTATTGGTAGATAACAAAGACGCTGTACTAAACAAAGGCTACGAACACGGCCTAAACCTACGTGCCGATTTAGAAGGCGCTGTAGGGGTTTCGCTTGATGAAACTACTACCCGTGAAGACATTGCTACTTTGTTTACCGTTATTCTAGGTAGCGACCACGGCTTAAGTGTAGATGCGCTTGATGCCGAAGTTACCACGCAGCCTACTAATGCTATTCCAGAAAACCTAGTACGCACTAGCGATATTCTTACTCACGAAGTGTTTAACCAGTACCATTCAGAAACTGAAATGCTGCGTTATATTAAAAGCCTAGAGAATAAAGATTTAGCCTTGAACCACTCAATGATTTCATTGGGTTCGTGCACCATGAAGCTAAACGCTACTGCGGAAATGATTCCCGTAACTTGGGCAGAGTTTGGCCAAATTCACCCGTTTGCACCACTAAATCAAGCGGTGGGCTATCAAGAAATGATTGCCGAGCTAGCCGAGTGGTTAATCAACGTGACTGGGTACGACAACCTATCTATGCAACCTAACTCAGGTGCACAAGGTGAATACGCAGGCTTATTGGCCATTCAGCGTTACCATGAAAGCCGCGGCGAAGGGCACAGAAACGTATGCTTAATTCCAAGTTCAGCACACGGTACTAACCCCGCATCTGCGCAAATGGTTAGCCTAAACGTAGTGGTAGTAAAATGTGACAACAACGGTAATGTAGACATTGCCGACCTTCGCAAGAAAGCCGAAGAAGTGGGCGATAACTTATCGTGCGCCATGATCACTTACCCATCTACCCACGGTGTGTACGAAGAAACCATTCGTGAAATGTGTGAAATTGTGCACCAGTACGGCGGCCAAGTGTATATGGATGGCGCGAACATGAACGCGCAGGTGGGCATTACGTCACCTGGGTTTATTGGTTCAGACGTATCGCACTTAAACCTACACAAAACCTTCTGTATTCCACACGGTGGTGGCGGCCCAGGTATGGGGCCTATTGGAGTGAAATCGCATCTTGCGCCTTTCTTGCCAAACCACACGGTAGTGAATATTGAAACAGCAGGTAAAGACTGCGGCGCGGTTTCGGCAGCTCCATGGGGCAGTGCGTCTATTCTGCCAATAAGCTACATGTACATTAAAATGATGGGCTCGGCTGGCCTACGTAAGGCAACCGAAGTAGCCATACTTAACGCCAACTATGTAGCCAATGCCTTAGAAGGGCATTACAACGTACTGTACAAAGGTAAGAACGGCCGCGTAGCGCACGAATGTATTATTGACCTGCGCCCATTAAAAGAAGCCAGCGGTGTAACCGAAGTAGATATAGCAAAACGCTTAAACGACTACGGTTTCCACGCGCCTACTATGAGCTTTCCAGTAGCGGGCACGCTAATGATTGAGCCCACTGAATCGGAAGCTAAGTACGAGCTAGACCGTTTCGTAAATGCCATGATCAGCATTCGCCAAGAAATTGCGAAAGTAGAAAGCGGCGAGTGGGATGCTACCGACAACCCACTACACAATGCACCACATACCCTAGCCGATATTTGTGACAACGACTGGAACCGTAGTTACGACCGCAACCTAGCGGCGTACCCAGTACCAGAAGTACACAGAAACAAATTCTGGCCTTCGGTTAACCGCATTGATGATGTGTTCGGGGATCGTAATTTGATTTGTTCTTGCCCTAGTATAGAGAGTTATATTGAGGGGTAGGGCTGGTTGATGTCACTTTCGAATAAAGTTTGAAAGTAAAAATAATGAAAAGCGAGCTAATAAGCTCGCTTTTTTGTTTCTATTACTTTTATCAGTTAAAGATTGGAGTAATGCCGCCATATTTCATATTAATGTATTGATCTAGATTTAAAGAGAGTATTATTTTTCCTTTAAATGTTAGTTACTTATTTTTAAGTCTTAAATTCTAGGTTAGACTATTGATACTAAATGTAAACTTAATATAGCAACAGGATATGCTTTAAAGGTTATTGATCCTGGCAATTTTATATGAGCGAGGATAGTAGATGAGTAAAACACTTGTAGTTATGGTTCATGGGCTTACTGGTGGTGATAAAACTTGGGTAAATGAAGAGAGTGGTGCTGCCTTCCCTGATTTATTAGCAGAAAACGATAAAATAAGACACAAGGTTGATCTTATTGAATTTGATTACTTTACGAAGATCGTAAACCTGACTCAAAACGTAGTTACTAACTCATTTGTAGGCTTAATCAATAAAGTCCCTGGTCTTAATTTTAATAAGCCAAAAATTCGTAAAAACTCATCTATTGACTCTTTAACAAACGCTTTAGCTACTTTTTTAGAAGTTGAATCAGAAGGCTATGATAGCATTGTCTTTATTTGTCATAGTATGGGAGGCTTAATTGCAAAGAACTTCATTTTGAATCATTTAGCTGATGAATATGATGATATTAATTTGCCCGTCATAGGTTACATATCGTTAGCTACTCCACATAGGGGAGCATTTCCAGCATTAATACTAGGCCCCATCAATGTAAATTCTAAAGAATTAAAGCCTCTAAATAAGGACATGACTACGTTAAATGACCTTTGGGTAGATAAATTTGATAACCTGCCAAAAAGTTATTACATTGAAGCACAGCATGATGAATGTGTCGGGGAATTAAGTGCAACCCCAAATACTACTAAAAAATTCAAATCTAAAACCTTACCAGTAAGTCATAGCGAAATTTGTAAGCCTACTGATTCTAAAAGTCAAACTTATAAAGCAGTAAACAAATATTTGATAGATATTTTGCATAGTCATAGTCAAAAGAAATTGACGCAAACAGAGTATGACTCCAGTGAACATTCTTATGATAAAGAAATATTTGTTATTAAAATGGCTTTAGCTTCAATTGAAGAAAAGTTAATAGAAGATGCGAAAGAGTCTTTCTTCCATGCTGAACTGATAATGAAATCTGCTAAGAAAAGTGAGCTTGAAACTTTTAATGAGCTCAAGACTAAAGTTATCAGTTTATATAGAACTTACGGTTCTTGTAAGGGGATAAAGTCTAATAGTGAAGTCGTTAAAGAAATACATAGTAAAATAGTTGAATTAGACAAAAGTTCATTGGATTGTATTGTGGATTATCTTAACTTTTTACATAAAAAAGGAATTCTCCATCAAGAAGCTAATAAGCTGAATCTAAAGATTAACTGGTGTGAAAAAGTAACTATAAACGCTATTGAAAGTGAGGTTATGTAGCTTGTTTGATTATAGAAATGAAAGATATTACCGAATATTTTTAGTTACTTTCTTAATAGTTAATTTATCTAAAAATAGGACAGGAAAGAAAGTATTATCGGTTGAAAAGCTAGAAATATTGTATTTTATTATTAATAACCCTTTTTTATTAAAAAGAATATCTAATGTATTGAACTTAGGAAATGTTGAAGGGTATCAGCAGGATTTATATGAAAAAGGATATCAATTTTCAGATATAAGGGATAGAAGTGAAGCACTCATTCCCTTTGTTTTTCTAAAAGAATTGAACAAAGTTGGCTTAAGTCAAGATGGTTTTATTGAAATTAAAGAGTTAACTAATATAAGTACCTCGTCAGAATATCTGAATAATAATTTACCAATATTTAAAAAACTAGCCTCGTTAACTGAAGCTAAGCTGATTAAGGTTGTATCGGAGAATTCATGAACAAAGTAAAAATGGAATTTAAAAGATTAATAATTGTAGGTATTGATCGTGAATATTGTTGCCGATTTGAAACAGGATTAAACCTAATATGGGGAGATCTTGATTCAGGTAAATCTAGCATCTTGAATCTTATTAATTTTGCTTTAGGAGGAAAGTTTGGAGATCTAGATAATGATGAAATTACGACTTATGGAAGAACAGTATGCTTAGAGGTGTTGTTAAATAGTAAAGTCGTTACTCTATGCCGAGTATTGGGCGAAAAAGTAAACCTTATTAAAGTTTATGATTGCAATTATGAAAGTGTCAATGACCATTATCCTATGTTGTGTTCAGCTTCACCTGAAGGTACTGAGCCTGATGGTTGGATTTCAAATCTATTATTAGATTATTTAGAAATCCCAAAGGTTAGACTTAAACAATCAAAAACTCGCGACGATTCTGATAGTAGCCGCTTGAGCTTTCGTGATTTGATGAAGTTAATCCATTTAAAGCAGAAGCGTGTTGCAAGTGATAATTTAATGGATTTAGCTAATGGTTTTAAGTTTAACAGAAATGTTGAAGTACAAAAATTTATATATGGGGTCCATGATGATCAGGTATCTAAATTAAATCAAGAGATTAAAGAGGAGTCTGTAGAGTTTAAATCACTGAGTAACCAAGCAAAATCAGTTGATACTTTTTTACAGGCTACAGGTTCAAAAGTTAATTATGATGAAGAAGTCTCTAGCTTACGTGAAGAGTTAGAAGGAATTGACGAGGAAATTAATTTATTAAAAAATGATAGTAACCTCGCATCATCTACATCAAGTGAATTTAGTTCAGAAATAAAGCTTTTAGATGAAAATATTCAAACACTAGAAGCCAAAAAAGATTCCTTAAAAGTTAAGTTAACTGATTATAAGCGTTTAAAGGCTTCATATGAAAAAGACTTAAGTTGTATTAAAGAATCAATTATAATGAGGAATAACTTAAGTACTGATGAGCTACTCAAAAAAGATGTAAGTTGTCCTACTTGTAATGGAACCATTCAACTAAATGATGATGTTTTAACTAATGAAGAATTAGAGCATGAACAGCGCTCCTTAAGAAATAGATTATCTGGTTGTACAAAAGCAATTGATAAGGTTAAAAGTGACATCACTCTCTTAGATCAAGACTTAATAGAAAGAAAAACAACTTTAAAGCAAATAAGAAGTGATTTTGAACTTAATAATTTAGAAGCCTTATCTCCAATTATAGAGATGATTTCAAGAGCTGAAGCTCTGAGGCGCTCATTAACTAGCAAATTAGTAGAGTTAGAAAAAAACTCCAAGTTGCTGAAGAAACTGAATGAAATGTATTCTCGAATTGAAAGTAAAGAATTGCATATTAAAAAATTGAAAGGCGATTTGGAAAAAGTTGAATCTCAACTAATATCCACTGATGATATTATAAATAAACTATCTACGCATTTTAATCGCTTAATGAACGATTCTAAACTGACAAGGATCTATGGCTCATCTATCGATAAAAAGTTTATGCCGAACTTTAGAAAACGTTCATATTCTAAAAACTCCTCGGGTGGTGTGAGGACATTAATGTCAGTCTATTTGTATATTTCGAGGTTAAAATACCTTATAGAAAATGGAGGTTACTTGCCAACGACATTACTTTTAGATACTCCAGGACAAAATATAGGAAAATATGCACGAGAGGGAGATGATAGTAGTTTGTCTGACCCTGCAATATATGAACAAATTTATAAAGCTATGGTTGATCTGAGTGAATTAACGCTTAAGGATAATTATCAAATAATAGTGGTTGATAATGATCTTGCAACTTCTTTGAAAGAAGATGATTATTTCTTAGTAAAAAGGTTTGATAAAACGGAAAAAAATGGAGAAAAGGGCTTAATTAGCGATGCGAACTTGCCTGATAAATCCTGAAGCATATACTGTAATTAAGCTTTAATATTAAAGCTGCTAAATTGCTTCAAACTAATCGTATGTAAATTTGTTTTAGGCCGTTTATAATTTTTTAAATCCAGGTGCTATCCTCATAAAGCTAACTTTTAATAGTTCATGCAAATTCAATAACCTATATTGAAAGTATTCTGGATTTAATGTGCCTTCAGGTGATGCATCTACTGCTAACTCTGCCAATTTAAAACCAGCAAGAGCCTTTGGGACTGTTAAGTTAAAAACTGGTTTATCTAAATAAAGGGGTCAGAGTACATTATCCTTCAAAATTCTCAGTCCTCACTTTTTGGTGGGCGCCCTAATTTTTCGTTTTTTAGGGCGATACCGGTTAGGTTTTCAATTTGTTGTTTAAATTTATTGTTACCTAATACTAACTCTTTTTTTGAGCAGTATTGAATATTGCCAATAAGTGTTTGGGAGATTTCAGTCTCGAAAAGTGTACGGTAGGCTTTCATGCGCTCAGTTTCAGTTTTCCCTAAAGATAAATATACTCTGTGGGCGCAGCATAGTGTCGATTTTACCCCTAACGCGTTTATTGTGTAGCTAGACCATTTATATTCCGCTGGGTCTAACACCATTTTCGCCCTTACAGGGTTGAGTTCAATGTATCTGTATACGGTAAGCAGATATTCTTCTGAATCTACCAAGCTAGAGGTAAATCCACCTTCCCACAGGGTTCCAGTCCGCTTGTATTTTTGGTTAAAGTACCTAACATACATGCGCCCTAAAGGCTGCATCATAGCGCTCACACCGCGGTTATCATATTTAGGGGTACAAAGGAGGTGGGTATGATTAGTCATTAGCACCCATGCATGAATGCTAACATCAAATTGTAGGGAAAATTTCTTCAACCAGTGGATGTAAGCAATGTAGTCACTTTCACAGACAAAACAAATGGACCGGTTATTACCTCTTTGAATAACGTGTTGTGCAAAGCCTGCTGGTGCTAGTCGTCTTTTCCTGGCCATCTCTAAATCTGCCATATTGGATTGTTATTTATCACGATGGATAAATTCAGCTTTAGCTACAACCCTGTACCAGTTAAAACTAATCTAAAAGACAGTGATGAAAAGTTGGGTCGGTAGGCATTTATACAAAATAAAAGTACTCTGACCCCTTATTCTTAATAATCAACATCAGCAACGGATTCAGGGGAGACAGGTTGCTAGGCAGTTACTGGGGTAGCGTTGCGCCTGAATTGGTAGATTTATTGTTACCTCACGCGAGTAAAAGGATAAATACCGTTAAGTAAAAATCAGACTTACGCACACATCTACTTTTAAAGACAATCTCAAAACAGGTAAAGTTATCTGCATCAATAACCTAGAGCAGAGTCGTCACGCATGTCATTTTTCCATTTCTAAAGATGACGGTCTTGCTTATTATGTAAACCTATAGTTTTATGATTCACGCCGATATCGCAATATTTAAATTAGAGAAAAGTAAATGAATGGAAAAGTCGAACAAATAAAGGAACTTGTAAAGCTAAAAGAAAGCGGCGCATTGTCTGAATGCGAATTTCAGAAACTTAAGCAAGAGTTGTTGGCAAGCGAAACCGAACAAGATTTAAAAGCCCAAATGCCCAACAATACAATTCGAAACCTCACTGTCGTTACACTTGCCCTACTAATTATTGGGGTGGCATATTATTTTTTGATATTTGATGCGTCGAATAAAAAGCAAGTAAACAAAAATACCATTAAGGAGAATGCTTCTGTGGAGTTTTCTTTTTTAGGTTCTTGGGCAGGCGTAGGGTATCAGAGCAGCGGATCTAAATGGACAATTAAGGTAGTTTTGAATGAGGGTGATTATCGCATCGATTACCCATCATTAGCTTGCGGAGGGCCTTTAACGTTAATTTCAAAATCGACAAATAAAATGGTTTTTAGAGAGAGTATTACCAGAGGCGTAGGAAAATGCACTGATGGTGGGAAGCTTATAATATCAAGAATAAACGACAACGAATTGAAATGGGTTTGGTTTGATAGCAATGATGAAGACGAGGTCAACTCTCGCGTTTTTCGTTATGAAACACAAAATGAATTTGATCAAATAATTAATTTGATGGATCCTAGCCTTGGTTTGAAAGCGGGGGATTGCGCGCAAGTGAACTTTGTCGGAAAGGGACTGTTTAATTCTGGTGAAAGAAACACAGTACGAGGCAGGCTTACCTATACTGGGTCAAGTAACGCCTTTATGAAGATAGTATCTATGTCTAATGGAAGCCTTTATTATGATGGAGAAACCCGTTACATAGGTAATGAAATAGAAGTGCCAAAGTCTTGGATAAATACCTGCGACTAAATGTTGCAAACTGTCTTTTTGACTGAAGCGCAATAACAGTAAAACCATTACATGATGGCCTAATAACGACGACGGCATGAAACCTGCCGAGAGTGAACTAATTTGGTGTAACTGCCTATCTCAAATTACTCAATAGAGAGTTAAAGATAGGCAGATGAACATGATGAATAAAAGGGGCAGAGTACATTATCTGAATTAGTTCCGACCAGATCTGACACATCGACTTGAAAAGATGAGAGTTACCCAGTTTGATAAAGGTGTCGAATCTTTATTAAACAAACCAAAAGGTAGGAAACAGATTTGGGCTGAGAAGAATTTAGCTCAAATCTAATCTGACGCTGGCACCAGAAAAACTGGGTAACTGTCAGATCAGGTCTGAGCTAGTACACATTATCTCTAGAAAGTACTCTGCCCCATTTTTCTTACTCTTTCTTCTCACCCCGTATGTCACCATCCATCACAATCGTCTTAACGATTCCGTTGTCGTCAATCTCAAAGCTGATACTACTTCCGTTCTTGGCAAAAAAGCGGCCATCACCCTCATGAAAATACCTTTCATTTTCAATGTACGGTAAAGCATTAAGCACGAAGCCGTTTTTTGCTTCCTGCAATACCATTTCAACATCAACAGGGTCTGTTACCACGTAAATACCTATATACTTACTCAGCTGTGTTTGGCTGATTGGCACTAAAGGTTTAACTTCAGCTTGCGAGTACCCCACATCCAGCGCTTCTTTTAGGCGAACTTCTAATTCGCTAATTAACTGGCTACCGTTATCGCTGTTAGTCATGATGGCGTAGCCGTTGCCGGTACCTAACTCAATATATAACTGCGACATAAAACCTTTATCTGCGCCGCCATGCCCAAAGCCGACAATTTCACCGTCTTCATCCATATTGATAAAAAAGCCTATTCCTACATTGGGCGCTTTATTGCTTGGCGTATTATTGGTTAATATTTCTTGTGCAGTAGCCTTCGTTATCCAATCAGTTTCTAACCCTAAATATGCGCTACGTACGCCGCTTGCCATTTTCAACATATCTGATGGTGTACTCCACATGCCCGCAGCTGCAAGCGTCGCATAAGTATGAGCGCCACCTTCTACTGGGCTACCGTCATCATTGTAGGGCGTAGCCATATTGTTCGATAACTTAGGCGATATGGGCTGTTCGAAACCAGAGCGCGACATACCTAACGGCTTAAACAAAAGCCGTTGTGCCATTGTCGGCAAGGATTCGTTGGCTATGTCTTGTAAGGTAAGTTGAGCGAGCGTAGTACCACCACCTGAATAGCGCATTTGCGTGCCGGGTCGAAGGTCAACCACTACCGCGCTGGTATTAGCAGGCTCCACACCATCTAACACTTGCTGCAAAGTAGGCACCGGTTCACCGGCCGCGTAACCAGGGAAACCATGCACTGTAGTGCCAGCGGTATGACTCAACAACCTACGTAATGAAACCACCTCTTGTCCAGTCCATTCATGTTCTGGGAGTTGCCAGCTGGTGAGTAAGTTGTTTACGTCTGTATCTAAATCTAGCGGGTTATCTTGGCGATATTTCATCAGTACCGTGGCAAAGGCGGGTTTAGAAATGCTACCGGCCTGAAATACTGTATCTTCATCAACAACTAATCCAGAGGCTACATCTTTAACGCCATGTTCTAACGTCCAAGCTAGCTGCCCATTTTTCATATAAGCGACAGAAACCCCTGGCACATTATAAAGGGCTTGCCGCTGCGCTAAAGACTGAAAATCAACCTCTTGCCCTTCAATACGAATTCGTTCTGCAAGGCCGACTAGTAAAAGCTCGGCTTCCGTAGAGTCTTTTGTTGAAGGGATATTTAGCTGCGAAGTTTCAGGTTTTGTGCAGCCCAACAATGAAGCTACGCAAATAGAGAGCGCGAGAGAGGTAATTATCTTGGTTGTTTTCATCTAAGTATTCCATTACGTGTTGATACGTCAGAGTACGTTCCTGCAATTACTTCGTCAATCAGTCTCCGTTTGGAATTGAAGAGGGCAGCATTGTAAGGTCAGAGTACTTAATTTATATAAAAGTACTCTGAGCCCATTCCTATATATAGGAGGTTTAAACGAATTCTTTTTCACCACCTTTTGCCGCTGAGCGATAGATGGCGTTAAGCAATGCAATAGAGCGGCGACCTTCGAAACCGTCAACCAATGGGGTAGTGGCATTCTCAAGTGCCTTCAACACATCTTCGAAATTTCTTTGGTGCCAAACAAAATCAATGGCTGAAGGGTCGGCAGCTCCTGCTCCGGCTTCACTCTCATCAAGGCCATATTGCTGCCTTATTTCATTGTCATGCTCACTTTCATTAGCAAATTCCCATAGTCGGAATTTATCATCGCTCATGAAAACAGAACCCTGAGAGCCTGTAATTTGTATTTCTGCGGGGTGTCCGTTTTTAGACCAGCACGCTGTTGAGCCCTGAATTACACCCAATGCGCCACTTTCAAACTCCACCATTGCTATGCCAACATCTTCTACTTCTATTCCCTTATGAGCAACTAGTCTCGTTTCTGCCCTTACGGATTTAACGTCGCCCATCACATAAAGCAATAAATCGATGGTATGGATTGATTGGTTCATCAAGGCGCCTCCGCCGTCTAGCTTCCAAGTTCCACGCCAAGCGCCGCTTTCATAATATTCTTGAGTACGCCACCATTTAATATAAGCATCGGCCATGGCAATCTTGCCAAAGCGCCCTTGGTCTAAAGCCGCTTTTAGTAGTTGCGATGATGCATTGAAACGTCGGGGGAAAATGCCCGCCAACATCACATTGTTTTCAGCGCATACGGTTATCATTTCATCCACTCGTTGAGTGGTAACTTCAAGGGGCTTTTCGCAAATAATGTGTTTACCGGCCTTTGCCGCAGCGGCTATAGGCTCTAAGTGAAAACCTGAGGGCGTGCAGATAGTAATCACATCAATATCGGGAGAGTTTATAAAAGAAGTGTAATCGTCAAAAGGTGTGCAATTGTGTTTTTGAGCGAACGTATTCGCTTTATCAACTGAACGTGAATAAATTCCTGTTAGCTGTGCGTTGGGTATAGCTTTAATGGCCTGAGCATGAAAATCTGCAATCATACCGGCGCCCACAATTCCAAATCGATACATTCCTTGTTCCTTTTTTCAACAGTTTGCGAAAGTATAGGGAAAACCAGTGCAGTAAACTAGCTTTGAAGTAAAAGGGTAGAGTGCATTACCCTTTAAAACTATCCTGACTCCACTCTTAACCGCTTTCTCACAAGAAAACTTTTCCAGTGGGCTTAAAAATCGGTATGTTGTTGCGGGTATTCGTTGTAGCCGAGGAAGCGTGATGCAAGAAGTAACCAAATCTGAACCATCGTTAACGGAAGGCTCTATTATCGCCCACATGGTGCGGCTTGCTATCCCTGCATCAACGGGCATGATTTTTAATACATTGTATAACCTGACTGATATTTGGTTTGCTGGCTATCTGTCAGATAATGCACTTGCCGGTTTATCTATCGCATCTAGCGTTTTCTTCTTATTGCTATCTATTGGTATTGGCATTCAAACTGGGGCATCGGCAATGATCGCACCGGGCGCCGGAAGAGGGGAGACCCATGAAGTAAAAGGATGGCTAGATAATGTTAGTGGCCTGGCCATCGCCTTTAGCGCATTGTCTTGTGTGATAGGTTACTTTGCTGCACAGCCTCTTGTTGTGTTGCTTGGCGCAGAATCTCACATAGAACCCCTTGCAATGGAGTACTTATGGGTAACGCTGGCAGGGTCGGTAGGTTTCATTTTATCTTTCGGTGCTGCGGGTGCACTAATGGCGCTAGGCGATACAAAATCTAACCGAAACGCGCTCATGATTGGTTTTTTCGCGAATTTTGGGCTCAACCCATTCTTTACTTTCTTTCTCGATTTAGGGGTAAGCGGTATAGCGCTGGCCACTGTAGTAATCAAGTTTGCCACTGCGTTTTACTTGTTCCGTGTGCTGATGAAGCGATTAAACATATCGGTTATGCCAGCCTTTGATAAAGAACGCTGGCAGGCGTTACTTAAACAAGTACTGCCCGCTAGCTTTAATATGCTCACCATCATATTAGGTGGATTTATTACCGTTGCGCTTATTGGTCAATTTGGTAGTGAACATGTAGCAGGGTATACCGTTGGGCTGCGCCTAGAGCAAGTGTTGTTGCTTCCAGCTTTAGGGTTAAATAGTGCGGTAATGGCGATAGCGGGTCAAAATATGGGCGTTAACCGTTACGACCGCGTTAGTGAAACGTATCGCAAAGGGTTGTTAATCGGCTTCTTTATGGCGGTAGTGTCTATTCCCGTGATGTATTTTTTATCGCCATTGGCAATGAGCCTTTTTACCAGCGACAGTGCAATTAAAAATACAGGTGTAACCTACCTTAGAATTGATACATTAGCTTTTTACGCTTACGTGGTTTTATTTCAAAGTGTGGCTATATTGCAGGCAATGCAAAAGCCCATGTTTCCTATGTATTTAGGCATTGCTCGTCAACTGGTTGTGCCCGCTTCAATAAACTATGTACTGATTGTAGTGTGGGGCTATCCCATGGTGTCTATGTTCTACACCATTGTTACCGTCGTTATTTTAAGCGCTATTATTGCGTTTTTTTATACCAGAAGGGAGATAAACAAAGTCCAGCGTAAATAACTAAGTGGGAAATAGTGAATGGTGAATAGTTAAGCGTGAATAGTGTAATGAAAGTAGTGAAGAGAAACGCAGAGTGTTATTTCTACTCGTGTATCAATAGAAAGATGAGAGCGGCAAAGAAACTGTTGGGCTTAGCCCGTTATGCTTACGCCAATCTTCTCAGCCTAATATACTCAGCCTAATATACTTAGTCTAATGTACTCAGCCCAATGTATTTAGTTTTACGTACTCAGCCAGGTTTTACGTACTCAGCCAGCGATTTGATACCTCTTATAAATGCAGATGTTCATAAGAGATATCAATTCGTAAACGCTATTTAGATTTACGTTTATCCAGCGCATATTGCACCGCCATTCTAGCAATACCGGCGCCAATGCCGGACACTACTGCCCAAGTGACGGCCTCTTTAAGGTCTGTATCTTCACTTCCTTTGTCTTTTGGAGCTGGTTCATTGGTCACCTTCTCCCACGACTTTTGTAACGTTTTTCTTGCTAGAATGCCTGCGGATGCAGCGGCAAGTCCGATACCTACGTTCGTAATTAGTTGTTTATTACTCATAACGTTCTCCATTAATTTCATTGATGAAGCAAAAAGCTAAAAAAAACAGCCATTAATCAAATGACTAATAGCTGTTTAATTCAGACTTACTACAAGCCCTAAAACCAATTTTTACATTGGTGGTTGGCTACCTTTTGCCCCTGACCATGTTCATCACAATTGAAATGATCAGTAGAATGACAAAAATACCAAATATAATTTTGGCGATACCCGCTGCAGAACCAGCAATTCCACCAAATCCTAATACTGCTGCAACTAATGCAACTACTAAAAATATTAAAGCCCAACGTAACATAATGTATCCCTTCAGTTTGTGAGTTAATGTGATTAATACTTAAGTTGTAAGTTGCAAACCGTAGGCCTACTTCGAAAATATCGTTAAGATATTTTCTAAAATGCAGACAAAATAGGGCTTGTAGCTTGGTTTTACCCAGAAAAGAGAGTGCGTTTTTTGCGCCGTAATATATGTAACGGCTAGAGAGGATGACTATTTTACCGAATAAAGCTGTAAATATTTCTCGAATAAAGGGGCAGAGTACATTTTATCTATTTCCTTAGAAAAATACTCTGCCTCCCATTTATTTAGGTAACAGTCACCACTGCTTTTTGTTTAGCTTCTTTAGAATAACGAAGCGCGTCGTTAAGGTTTTCAAAAGCAAAAACTTGGGGTGTTTTTACCACTAAACCTTCGCTTGCATAACGCCTTCTAATCCCACTCAGGGGCAAAATCAGGAGTAGCTTGACGGTCGCCGCAGTCTAGTGCGTCAATTTTTGCAATGTCTTGTGCATCAAGTGTTAAGTTAAGTGCTTTGAAATTGGTTTCTAAATTCTTACGCTTGGTAGACGATGGAATAGTGACAAGACCGTTGGCAAGCTCCCAAGCGACTACCACTTCAGCTGCGCTCACCCCATGTTTCTCTGCAATGGCAACAATGGTGTCGTCTTTTAACACTTTGCCTACAGCAAATGGCATGTAGCCGGTAACAACAATGCCATGCTTGTCACACACAGCGCGCACTTTATCATTGGTCAGATAAGGATGAACTTCAACTTGGTTAGTGGCAATAACACCTTCACCTAAAATACCTACGGCTTGTTCAACTTGAGCCACTGTAAAGTTAGAAACACCGATTTCATTGGTAAGGCCTAACTCTTTTACTTTTAGTAGCTCACCTAAGTATTCTTCCATGCTTTCACCGTTTTCTGGTGACGGCCAGTGAATAAGCAGTAGGTCTACGTAATCTAGCTGAAGTTTCGCCAAGCTTTCTTTTACACTGTCAATAAAGCTCGCTTTGTTTAGCTTATCGTTCCACACTTTGGTGGTAACGTATAAATCTTCACGTGCTACGGCACTGTCTTTAATAGCTCGGCCCACGGCTTCTTCATTGCCATAAATTTGTGCGGTATCAATGTGGCGGAAACCTACTTCTAGCGCCATCGTCACGCTGTTATACGCTTCTTCGTCTTTTAAACGAAATGTGCCTACTCCCAGAGAAGGAATTTTAGTCTGCGACTGATTTACGTTAGGCATGATGTCTCCTTGTTAATTTCCGTTACCAATGAAAATGCGGTAGCACGTGCTCAGCAATTCGCTGCATTGCGTCTTCAACCGGTCGAGTATTTCGCCTGAAGTGAAGGCCAATATGGTTAACGCCCGCGCTTTTCATTGCCTTAAGTTCTTTGATAAGCCCGTTTACGCCAGTTTCAACCCCGAATCGGTGGCGTTTTATCGGTGCTTCGTCGTCTTCAACCAAGTTAAGGTGGATAAAGCTAACGTAAGGTTTATTGCCTGCAACTTCCCGCCATAAGGCTACGCGTTTTATATGATCGTTTGGAGTACCTGGGTAGGCGAGCCAACCGTCCATGTTTTCCCCAACCCACTGCGGGCTTTGCTGTGCAAGCCCAGCAACGTAAAGCGGCGTATCGAATAATTCAGGCAATGACTCAGGCTGCGATTTAGGAAGTACTGCCATACCATTGGTTAATTGCGCATTGCCGTGTTTTACAATGTCGAGCGACTGCCTAAATTGCTCACCCCGGGTGTTAAAGTCGACACCAAAGAGCGGATATTCAACGGGGCGGTCGCCACTTGCCACGCCAAGAATAAGCCGGTTACCACTAAGCTTCTGTACGCTCGCCGCGGCTTTCTTTACTAACCAGGGTTGGCGTAAGGGCAGTACGACGGCCGCTGTACCCAGTAAAATATTGTCAGTAATACCTGCGAGATAGCCAAGGTAAGTGAAGGTTTCAAAAACTTGTGCGGCATCGCCAAAGTTTGGGTCATATATAGGCACATCGCGCACCCAAGCTACCTTAAAACCTAATTTGTCTGCCAATTGGATACGACTGTGATGTTGAGTTAAATCAGGTACGCCAAACGGCGTACCTTTTGTAGCATCAAAATATGCCCAGTCGTTATCTAGTGGAAGTTCTACGCCTACTGAAAAGTTGTGCGCTGCTAGTTTATCAAACGTGTTGGTAGTCATAATGGCGCCCTTACGCATTTATCGTAGCGGAAGCATCACGTTTATCTAAGTAACCGCTGTACCTTGTTACCACTAACGCAGACACAGAAATAGCAGCGCCTATCCAAGCTGTGTCAGACAGTTGCATGCCCTCAACAATGGCACCGCCAACAATTGAACCTAACGCAATACCAATGTTGAATGCTGCAATGTTTAGCCCTGAAGCAACATCTACCGCATTTGGTGTGAATTTTTCAGCAAGCTGCACAACATATACTTGAAGGCCAGGTACGTTTCCAAATGCAAACGCCCCCCACACTAGAATAGTAATTACTGCCGCAATTTTGTGACCCATGGTGAAGGTTAGGGCGAATAAAATAATGGCCAGTGCGCTGAAGATAATAGTGAGCGCGCGAATAGGGCCTTTTTTATCAGCTAATTTACCGCCATATATGTTTCCAACGGCAACCGAGACACCGTAAACCAGCATAATCAAGCTGATCGCAGAAGGAGCAAACCCTGATTCTTGTTGCAAAATAGGCGCAAGGTAAGTAAACGCGGTAAAGGTGCCGCCGTAACCTAGAATGGTCATTAGGTATACCAATACTAAACGGGGCTGAACCAACACTTTCATTTGTTCGCTTAACGTAGCAGGTTTACTCTGTTTTAAGTTGTTTGGCACAAGTAACGCACTGCCAATAAGCGCAATGGTTCCTAGGGCAGATACCACTAAGAATGTGGCTCTCCATCCAAAGCTTTGTCCAATCCATGTGCCAAGCGGTACACCTGTTACCAAGGCTACGGTAAGGCCGGTAAACATAATGGCAATGGCACTGGCTTCTTTCTCTTTAGCAACCAAGCTGGTGGCGATAGTAGAGCCAATTGAAAAGAACACACCATGGGCAAGGCCAGTTAAGATACGCGCCACTATTAGGCTTTCGTAACTAGGTGCCTGCCAGGCAAGAATATTACCGGCAACAAACAAAGCCATAAGGCTTAGCAGTACATGTTTTCTGTTCCATTTACCGGTTAATGCGGTTAATACAGGGGCGCCAACAGCCACGCCAACAGCATAAAGACTGACGAGTAATCCCGCGCTGGGTAGGGTTACGCCAAGATCTGACGCTATCGTGGGTACTAATCCCACAATTACAAATTCGGTAGTACCAATAGCAAACGCACTTAACGTTAACGCAAATAATGCAATAGGCATTGTTAATCCTCACAAAAGTGGCTCAAAAGAGCTGTTATTTAAGTGCACACAGTGTGACGATAAATTTGTTTGTGAAAAACAGCGTTAATAACAAAACACTTTTGTGATTTTTGAAAATATAAATAATGGGGTCAGTGTACTTTATTGATATAAAGGCACGCTGATCCTATTTCCTGCTATTTCTCCCTGTTTCTTGCTATTTTTCGACACTATTTCTGGGAAAAACAAATATTGAGTAGCCAAAGAAAATTGAGTGTGGGTAAATATCATCAGTGAAACACGTTATAATGATTTATAAATGTGAATAGGAATTGATATGAAAGTCTGTGGTGTAGATTTAAAAGGTAATGAAGCGAATGTATGTCTGTTGTCGCTGATAGATGGTTTGTTTCATGTGCCCGACTGCCGTACGCGTCGGTTAACGTTAGCCGATAGTAGTGCTAAAGGTTTAAAAAGTTTTCAAAGTACTTTCGCTAAACTTGTTGCCGACTACAAAATTGATGCTGTAATAATCCGTCAGCGTCAAAGCAAAGGTAAATTTGCTGGCAGCGCTATTGGCTTTAAATTAGAAGCGGCTATTGAATTAATTGAAGGGTTAGATGTTGTTGTATATAGCCCAACTGATATTAAAGAATCTTTACGCCGAAACCCAATTGCAGTGCCTTTTGCAGAAACAGGTTTAAAGCAGTTTCAAGAGCCTGCCTTTACTTCCGCTTATGCATGGTTAATGCAGAATCATTACGCTTCGCAAACAGACGAGTAAATTAAGGGGGCAGGGTACTTAATCTTTTAATACTCTTGCCCAATTTCACTGTATAAATATTTGCCTAGCAAATGCTTCGGTATGCTCACTACATCGCTATGAGAGAAAAAGAAAGGGTTATCATACTAAGCACGATAATCTAAAAATAAGTTAGGACGTTTTATTGAGTTCACTGTGCGATTTTAGTACTTCAGTACCATCGTCCTGTTCGATAAGATAAGCAGGGTCTTTTTCGCTGGCATCTCGTTTCACAGATGAGCCTTTAATTGTGCGCTCCACATCGGTGGTATACTTCTTTCGAATATTGCCTGTGGCGCTACCTTTTCCCCATTCCCACTCTACTTCTGTGTTAATAGCATAATGTTTCATTTTAAATCCTTGTGTAAATGATAGCGAAGGTTTGCGCGCTAGATTAGGTTTACTAGAACGAAACCACGGTGCTAAAAATTAATATACGCACAAGGTTTTAAACGGTGATTATTGGGTTAAGTTCACTAACCAGCAATAGGGGGAGGGAAGTAAGTAAACGGGGCTCTCATTACTTCACGATAGGCAAGACCGAAGAGGATAGTTTTGGATCACCAATGTAAAGAACTGCGACATTAGACTAACGTCGCCTTAGCATCTAAATGCTAATAAACCTATTAAAAGCAGAGTGTTAGTTAGTTTTTTTGCAATTGGCCTATGTACGTAAAAAAGGCTGACAATTATCCTCGATTATACCTAGTAAAGCGCTAATTCAGAGCGCCAATTATGTTGCCCATTCATTAAAAATTATTTTTAACTCAAAAGTTAAATCTCATTAACATGGATAGAAATTCTATTTAATTTCAATCGTATAAACCCCTTTGTGAAAACCTAATTCTACAAATTAACTATGTTGCCTGCACAAATATTCACCGATTTGGTCTGCGTAATGCATAGTCATTCGCGGATTGCGCACATATAAATCAAGCCTTTGAATGGATTTAGCAACGGAATGCTACTGTAGTTTGGTTAAACCTCCGCCTGCTCTCTCAATCGCCCTAACGCGCAACTCGGAATAACTAGTTAAAAAAGGAATAACTATGTCTATCTCAAAAAGCATGTCTAAGCTCCGTCTAACAATACTTTCTTTTGTATTGCTAATAGGTTTCAGTACAACTGCTAATGCCGCCATCATTACACTAACGCCCAGCTCTTCAATCTTGAATGTTGGCGACAATGTAACCATCGATTTTGTTATTAGTGATTTAGCATCTGGCGGTGCACCAAGCCTATCGGCCTACTTTGTTGATGCATTGTTTAATAATGCATTGTTTAACTTCGTCAGTGTTTTTAACTACAGTACGGATTTGGGTTTTTCATTAAACAGCCCTGCAGAGTTTATACCTCCTTTAGTGTCACCGGGAATTGTGAGCGTATTAGATTCAACATTTGAAACGCCCACATTTTTAGATATCAACCAGCCAGCAAGCTTCACAATGTTCTCTATTACATTTCAAGCGATAAACATGGGTACTGGGGGGTTCACTATCGACACCTTATCATCTAGTTTCTCGAACTCAGATAATACAGGATTGATTGATATTACCGCATTAAACACCACTAGCGTCAGCGTCACTAACGGACCGACCCCCGTTTCTGAGCCTGCTACAGGAGCATTACTACTCACTTTGGTTGCTGGACTTTTCGCAACCAATCGCCGTCGCCGTGTGTCATAAGGCATACGCGACTTTTTTTCATGAAGGAATATGATCATGAAACATTTCGTCACTAAAACCGTTGCTGGAGTGTTGTTGTCCGGCGTTACTATAGCTGCCTCTGCCGACTCTATTGGCCTTAGCTTCGATGTGATTGCTAAGTCTAGTAGCCAAGTGGAATTCAATTTACTTGCCGAGAATATCGGTACCCAACCCATCTATAACGTCATCATTGAACCTAGCTTTGATGAAATCCCACAACTTAATTACGGTGACTTATCAGCCGGTTCTCAGGAAGGTAGATACGTCAATCTTCAGTGGGCTGCAGACGAACCACCCACGCTAAGTTGGAAGATAACTTATGTCGATGCTAACGGCAATACCGTCGTAGAGCATCAATAAATAGCGTTTAATAGGCACTGTTCTCGCAGTCTACTTTGTCTTAGCCGTTCTAAAAGTGCGAGCAACCCACACACAGTATGGAATCGTGTGATTTGGGGGCTGTTGTGCCGACAAAAGAGAAATAAGGATATCACCATGAATGTATTTAAACGGTGTTGCCAATCGCTGCTTATCGCGATCGCCATATGCGCGGCAACATTTGCTAACGCCAAAACCGACCTCGTGTTTATTGTTGATGGCTCCGGCAGTATTAACAGTAGTGACTGGAATATTCAGAGACAAGGTATTGTTGCTGCAATCCAAGATACTCTTGTTGTACCACGTGACGGAAGTGTTTCAATCGCTGTCGTCCAGTTTGCTAGCTCGACGCGGTTAGAGTTCCCATATCGTCTCATTGACTCAGAAGCGGACGCGCAAGCTGCAATTTCTGCCGTTCAGTCAATGAGTCAGTTTAGTGGGTCAACAGGGCCTGGTAACGGAATAAACACCGCAACAAGTCATCTTATCTCAATGGGCGCCTTGGAGGATGATTTCCAAAGCTACTGTCTATCTACCGATGGTAATCGCAATACAGGCGCTACTGTTCCAAGCGCAATAAGCAATGCGCAAAGCGCTAATTTTAGTCTTGACCGTTTCAGTGTGATCGCTATAGAAGATCCACCTTTCTTTGATGAGAGTGACGCGATTAACAACTATGAACCGCATGTATTCGGCGGGGGAGCAGTGTTCGTCGTTACGAGCTTTACCGAGTTTGCAGGTTTCGTTGGCTCACTTTGTATGGGTGAACCGTTGAAACTTGTGGGTATGGAAGTTACACAAGTTGTTCAAGATTTGGATAACAAAGTGATGCTGATTGAGGAAAAGAAAACCTTAGTCAGAACCTACATTGAACCCAAAGACGGTACTGACCCTGTAAAAGCAACCGCGCGCTTGAAAGGCACCCGTGGTGGAGTAGATCTTCCAGGTTCGCCATTAACAGCCAGCAACTCTGGTGGCTCAATTGTGGCTAAACCTGATGCGTTATCTCGTCGCGACATCTTAAGCGACAGCCTGAATTTTCAACTGCCTGACTCTTGGCTCTCTGGTACTGTAGAACTGGAGCTTGAGGCGGTTGGTGGCACTCTTGAATGTATGGAGAGTGCAGGCCCAACTGCAAATGATTGTATGTCTACGGTTACCTTCAACCAAGGCTCTGAGCTTGAAGTGAAATTCGTTAAAGTGAAATATGAAAAATCGGGTTCCACAATCCAGCCAAGTAATGCCGACTTAAACGAGTTAGAACAACGTTTACTCGCCACTTTCCCAACATCTAAAATTGACCGCACTACCGGTACCTTAGATATGGGCGCCAGTGGCGATCCGAAAGTAGATGATGTGCTTAGCCGTCTTGAGTCCATGCGCTTCTTAGACTTTTGCTGGGATCTGTACGGATGTGAACGTCTTTATTACGGTGCAGTTGATCAAACCGGTAGTCTTCTAACAGCAAGCGGGAGTGGCACTGGCGGAAAAGCCAACGGTATTCCTGGAGCAGTTTCCGCGGGGGTGATTCGAGATGGAAATAGCTACGGCCGTAACCGTCACGGACACGAAATTGCTCATACCATGGGGCGCCACCATGCTTCAAACGCGGCATTAGTTGGTACACAAGTTTTTGGAACCCAAACCTATGAAAAAGGAGCTTGTGGTTCATTTGCGGAAGTAAGTGCGCCCAATTTCCCGAATATCTTCAATGTATCGGGAGCACAGCGCGCAACTATTGGTCCAATGAGTTCAGGCGATAACAAGTTGGTTTATGGCTGGGATAGCCAACGTAATTCAGTCGTCGACCCAAATAAAACTTTTGCGATGATGAGCTATTGTAGTGGTTTCCGCTGGCCTTCAGATTTCAGTTACGAAGGTATCCGCTCTTACATTAACACGAACTTTTCAACGGCAAGCCTTATTGCGCCATCTCCAATTGCTGTGAAAAGCTTTTCGACAAAAGTGGCGAGTTTCACTCAGTGGAAGTTGATTCGGGGTATTATCGATTTGGATAACTATTCGATTCAGTTCTTACCTGCGCTACCATTTGAGCTACCAGCAGGGGTGATCCCACCTAACCAAGACGGAACGGACTACATCCTCGAAGTTAAAGATTCATCGGGTAACATTATAGATTCAGTGCTATTTACACCGGCGATGCTGGAAGGCGACGGTGAAACTGGTGGAGGCTCAGGTCAGCCCGACGATGGCACAGCTCTCATGTTAGTGCCAATCATGAGTTCTTTAGATATTTCTACGATCACTGTCAGACGTGCAACCAATAATGATGTTGTTGGAACACAAACGGCAAGTGAGAATGCCCCTGTGGTGGAAGTTACCTTCCCAAATGGTGGAGAAATATTAAACCCACCTGACGTGGATATTGTTTGGACTAGCAGTGATGATGACCCTTCTGACGTGCTCACACATACTGTGCAGTTCAGCCCAGATTCGGGCACAACGTGGGAAACATTGGTGACAGACTTTTCAGGAAATACGCTCAACGTATCTCTTTTTGACCTGGGTCAGACAACACAGGGGCTGGTACGCGTAATTGCTTCTGATGGTTTTCTGTCTGATACTGATGAGTCTGATGGTATCTTTACTACGCCAAATACAACGCCGTCTTGCCAGATAACCTCTCCTGTAAATGGTGCGTCGTTTGTAGGTGTGCAGCCTATCAATCTAAGCGTATTTACTCATGATACCGAAGAGGGTACAGTGAGTAATATTCAATGGAGCAGTAACTTAGATGGCAATCTGGGTAACGGAGAAACCATTCAAACTGAATTGGGGACTGGAATAAATGCGTCTGGTATTCGTCGTCTTCGCGAAGGTACACATATCATCACTATGAACTGTACTGATGGCGGTGGCTTGTCTGCACAAGATACAATTTCCATTTCCGTAAGCCTGATCCAGCAACAAATTAAAGGTGATGCGGATAACGATGGTGATGTAGACCGCAATGACATCCTGTTGCTAAGACAAGATCTCGGTAAGCCGACTGATGGCAGTAGTTGTGGTGCGAAATGTGACATGAACGATGACGGTGTTATCAATGCACTTGACTTACGCTTCTGTACTCTCGCTTGTACTCGTTCAGCCTGTGCAGTCAATTAGTAAGGTGCGGCTAAGGTGGTAACGCGTTGGCCGACATGTTAATGAAGTTGAAGGGCGGTTTTCTCATTGGTATCTTTGTCATCTTCTCATGTAGTGAAGAGACAAATATACACCCAGAGCAAGCCGCTCTTTCTGCCCCCCCCTCTATACTTTCAGGCAAAGTTGAGTATGTCAGCGATGTCTCTTCCATGGCTAATCAGTTTTATTCTAACGCGGATATATTGGTTATTAACGAACCAAAAACACTGACTACATTTTGGGGCGATTATGGAAAAAACCAGAACTCGTCGTTCGATATAGCCAAAATACAACAGCTTGAGTCTTCCGTTCAGTTAGCGCAGCAGGGGTGGATAATAACATCTCTCGATTCTCGAGGAGTCTTCAACACGGCTACTCCCGAAGGCCCCTTCGTTGTTTGTTTAGCGAACATTTCAACAAAAACCAAACAGGGCTATTGGATGATTGAAGGATGTACTGATCAAATTCCTCTCCCTCAACGTCAAGAAACACTAATCGTTACCTTTGGCGAATCTGGTGTGGGCTATTACTGGGAAAAACAAGCAGACTGAAGCAATATGCTGGCAATAAAGGATGTAAAGCATATATGCGTTAAAGAGAGTTGAATAAAGCTCTGGCTTCTTCTTTTTCTGCAAAAGGCAAGTCTGACGCAAGTGCATTGGCAAGTTCT
Organism: Alteromonas stellipolaris; assembly: GCF_001562115.1. NCBI lineage: Bacteria > Pseudomonadati > Pseudomonadota > Gammaproteobacteria > Alteromonadales > Alteromonadaceae > Alteromonas > Alteromonas stellipolaris. The sequence goes on along the minus strand of NZ_CP013926.1, from coordinate 3,439,787 downwards.
ACTTTAGCCTGCTGATGCTTCCCTTGTTTAAACAAAACGAAACCTAGGTGGTACATAATATTAGGGTCGACGGCATCGAAAGAATAGGCCTTTCTTAAATTAGGCAGCGCTTCGGTGTAATTTCCCTGAAGTGCCAAAACCCAACCATATGTATCTAAAATTTGTGGTGTATTTGGTGAAAGTGATAACGCCTCTTCTGCGTATTTTAGTGCCCTTGGTAAATCGTCTTTCGTTTCTATATAAGCAAGGTTATTTAAGACGGTGGCTTTGTCAAAAAGTGCGTCTATCTTTGATAAAAATTCATATAGCGTCTTTGCATTATCATGTTCACCTTGGATTAAATAGAAATCTGCTAATAGTCTTTTATGGAAATAGGCGTTGGGATATTTCTCAACATAAGGAAGCATAAGTTCTTCAAAGGCTATAAACATACTTTCACTGCTCGCACTTTGAAATAGTGAGGCTGCGTGTATAGATGTATGAGGGTCAAGTTCAAACGCGTGGGAAAATGCGCTGAACGCCTTTTGTTTATCGTTTGTCGCATTATAAAAATTGCCGGCTAATAGATAAACTTCAGGACTGTTAGGTGCCTTGGCCTGAATAGCGTCAATTGTTTTTTCCAAACCATCAAGCTGATTAGCCATTAAGTTAAGTTTAGCTTCTTCTAATGCTATTGTTACGCTGTCTGGTGCAATAGTTTTAGCGTCGGTTAGCGAGGTACGTGCGCCAGTTAGATCATTTGCGTTAATCTGTAATTTACTAAGCTTAACCAAAAGCCTAGGGTTGTCGCTCCAAAGGCCATATAAAATATTCAGCGCTAACCTGGCTTTTTCATATTGTCCCATTTTTGTTAAAAGCGAAGCTTTTGCAACCAATGCAGTTTGATCTAGTCTGTTTTGCTTCAGCAGTTCACCCACTTCTATCAGTGCATTTTCATGCTGTTCAGAATTGATGTAAATTTCTAACAGTAAGCCTGAAATGGGGGTACTTTGCGGTATATCCCTTTTGGCGGCAAGTAAGAGTGACAATGCGGCCTCGATATTATTAGATTTTGCCAACGCTTCGCCTAAGAGTAGAGTATGTGCAAGGTTGGGGTTGCGTTGGAATAGCTGTTCAGCAATGACTAGCGCCTCGTCAACTTCATTCAGCTTGAGCAAAACTTCCGTATGTAAAATTAAAGCTCCCGGTGCGTTGGGATTGTGTTTTACAATCTCTTGCGTGATGGCTTTCGCCGCTTCTAAATTACCCCAACTATCCTGAACTTTTGCTTCAAGTAATTTAAGCCGATTCATATCTTCGGTCGTAGGATAAAGGTCTTTAATGTCATCCAAAGCCGCTTGATATGAAGACGTCTGCATTTTTAATTGGATGCCCAACAGCTTTAGTTTCTCGTCTTGTGCTTCGCTAAAGGTTTCGTTAAATACCGATAAGGCATCGTCAAAACGGCTGCGCTCTATTAACGAGTTCATACGTACATAACTGAACGTTGCTTGTGGCCCATGAATGAATTCTGCTTGTTCAATAAGCCTGTCACATTTAAAACTGCGATTGTTTTCAATAAATAAATTACACAAGGTCACCGTCAGAGGTATATTGCGAGTAACCAAGGTTTGCCGTCTATCTAATAGCGTGAGGGCATCTTTCGGCGTATCTAGCTTAATATATGTATCAGCTAGCAAGGCTAGCGCTTTTACACTGTCTTCATTATTAGCAAGGTAAGTAGAAAATGCCTTCACGGCGCTTTCATAATCTTCATTTAAGTACGACGCAAATGCATTGATAAATTGCAGCTCTTGGCTGCTTTGCATAATATCTTCAGGCAATAAAGTTAGTGCCGCTAAAAGTTCATCGAATACTTGCTTGGCTATTTCGGTTTGATTATTTTTAGCGCGAAGCTGCCCTAAAAGCAATTTAACGTAAGGGTCTCCAGGGGTTTGATCTACTATTGTTTGTACAATTTTTAATGCGTCATCATTATTGTCGATAGCCATGTAGGCACTTGCCAACGAGCGCATAATAATAGGGTTTTCCGCAGATAAAGAGTGGGCGCGTTCCAAGAAACTCACCGCTTCTTGTGTATCACCTTGTCGATAAGCTAACTGGCCACGTAAATGAAGTGTTTGAGGGTTTTCTCCATATTTGCTCGATGCCTTTTGGATATAAGATTTGGCTCTCTCGAAATCATTTAGGTTGAGATAGTGCGACGCATAAGTTTGTATAACGCGTAAGCTATTGGGCTGTAGTTCATTCGCTTGGTTTAAATACTGAATAGCCTCTTTAGGTTTTGGCGATTGATGCTGCGCGCTGCTTTTAATAAGAAGTACTTCAAATGCAATATCCTGCTTCAAACTAGCAGTATCAATACTCAAAATACGTGAGTAACTTTTTAATACAAGTAACGCTCGCGCAATTGTCACAGCGGTAAGGTTTTTATCTGCTCCTAGTTGCTCTGCATCATGTAACTCTTGTAGCGCAGCATCAAAAAAGCCTTTTTTGTAAAGGATCTTCCCCATCAATATCTTCGAGGGCACATGGTTTGGATTGGCCGCAAGTGCATTCTTTAAATGAATATATGCGCTTTCCGAGTCTTGTTGTGACATAGACTCCAAAGCAGACTCAAAATACTGCTCTTCAACCTCAATGGCATTGCTCGATATAGAAAACAGTAGAAACATTAAGGTGATTATGACAATACGATTGTAATACATGGAGCAACCATTTGGCCTAAAGGGGGATTTCAGTTTACGAAAAAAGGTAAAGTGGATAAACAAAAACGACGCTTTACAGCGCCGTTGTGTTTAATTCATAGCAAGCTACTTCGACTTTCTACGTCGTAGTAAAATAACACCAGCACTTAAAAATAACGCTATGCCAGCAGGTTCAGGAACCTCTGTGGCTTTTACAATAAGGTTATTGATGGCACCTGAGCCTGGAAGGTTAACAACCAATTTAGTCACATTAGTGTACAGCGACGCCAATTCCGTAGAAACAAAGTCTTTCCTTGCGTATTCATTGTTACCCGGCGCTAGCACTTGGGTGCTACCTGACGTGCCGTCTGCGTAGAAAAAGTAGATAAGGTTTTGAGGAGATGTTGTATCTGTACGCTCAACGCCTTCAACGTCGAAAAAGTCTAAATTAAGGATATCTACTGGGCCATCGGTAAAATCGAATACAAAGAATCCACCAGGACGTGTTCCTTCGTCGTCAGGGTTTGTACAGCTTGTTGCATTGCACGGTTGCTCATTTAAAATTAACGCATTGCCTGGGCGAGACCATAAACCGCCCCCGGTGCCCGCTTGAGCTTTAATATCAGCATAGTAGCTTTTGTAATCTGTGAGCTGATCGTATTCATCGCCCGAAATACTGCCTACCCAGCTGCCGTTAATCTTATCAAACTCAAGGTCAGGGTCTTGTGTGTTGTTAGCTTGCGTATTGAAAGCTGCTTGTCTATTGCTATAGTCAGGGTTTGCAGCATTAGGGTCGTCATTACATACGCCTGTAACTCTGTCTGTACCAGCAGCGGCGACGCCGTTTGTATTACAGCTTGAGATTAATATGCCCCAATCAGCGTATTCATCATCGATAACCTGTCCATTTTGAATTCTATTTAAATTTGCATCCAAATCGAAATCGACAACTCTGACCGTAGCCAGCACATTTGCTGACGATACACATAAAACTACACATAACAACTGCTTCAACGACAACATTTAAGCCATACTCTATTATATTTTAATTTTACCTTAAGCATGAAGTGTACCATTGTTTAAAGCATTGATTTGTAGTGTTTTTATTTGAGTTTTAAAATTAATTGTAAAGAAGTTTGACAAATCGCATTACGCCTACTTATACCTTAGGTGTAGGAAGCCGGTTTGAAATTAAAAGAAAAGAAAAGGGTTTTCTCACAGTCTTTACTTTATAAGGTCAGAAGCCATTTCGCGGACTCAATACTTACAAAATTAACATTGACTCTATTCCATACTGGAAAAATGAACAAAATTTGCTGATAATCAAATCTTTAAACTATTCAAAGATATAATGGAAACTCGACTCCCTCTGTACAAAAAGTTGTTGGTGATGTGCCGTATTGAACCTGGCTGTCTTGGGCCTCAAGGAACAGACTACGTTGAGGAATTTTGCGTTTTCGCCAAACAAAAACTGAAAGACAACCGCGGTCATTGTTTACGTTGGGTTGTGAAACCTCGTTACGACAAATCACTTCCCGAGCTAGAGTTCCAGATGAAAAACATTACGGTATCGCGAGAGAATGCTGACAAGTATATGAACAGCTTCGATATTGATATTGATGTTTTCGAAGAAGAGTTGGAAGAAACCCTTGCCGATTTGGTTGATGTTTTTTTTGAGCGCTAAATAAAGGGGTCAGAGTACATTACTTAGACCCCATTTTTTCTTAGGCTATCTAAAGTGCTCTACCTGTTAAATGTACTCTGACCCCATTTTTTACTTGTTAAATGTACTCTGCCCCCATTTTTTCTTGATTCTATAAGCTAGCGGCGCTTTCTCCGTCCTTTCGATCTGCCTTTACCCTTAGGCTTATCGTCAGCTTCAAAATTCCCGTATAAGTCTTCCTCTACCTTAGCTGCAGGTGGCTTCGGTTTTGGTTTTGGCGCAAAACCGGAAATAAAGGTCTTTTTAAACTGTCTGCCAAGAAGGCGTTCTATTGACCTTAACTGTTTGGCTTCGTCGTCGCTGAATAGCGAAATAGCCAAGCCCTCTGACGACGCTCTGCCTGTACGACCAATTCTATGAATATAGTCTTCAGCTACATAGGGCAGGTCGACATTAATAACACAGGGCAATTGCTGAATATCGATACCTCTAGCGGCAAGGTCTGTTCCAATCAGAACCTTAAGGCTGCCATCTCTAAAACCATTTAACGCCAATGTGCGCGCTTGCTGCGTTCTATTTGCATGAATAGACTCTGCCGCAATGCCTTTCGCTTCAAGCTCGTTCCTTAAGCTATCCGCACCGCGTTTGGTGCGCGTAAATACCAATATTTGAGACCAGTCATTATTTTCAAGAAGATGAATAAGAAGCTCGTTTTTTCGCTCCTTGTCTACCGGATGCAATATTTGCGTGATCTTTTCGATGTGATCATTGGCCCTGGCTAACTCAATAGTCACAGGGGTATTTAGCATCGTGGTGGCGAGTGTTTTAATTTCTTTTGAAAACGTGGCTGAAAAGAGTAGCGTTTGACGTTGCTTAGGCAGTAGCTTTTGTATGTGATGAATATGGTCAATAAAGCCTAAGTCCAACATGCGGTCGGCTTCATCTAGCACCAATATTTCAAGATGGTCGAAGTTAATATCACCTTGTTCATATAAATCTAGCAAGCGCCCTGGTGTTGCAATAAGAATATCGACACCTTGCGCTAACGCATATTTTTGAGGCTCAATTCGCACGCCACCAAATACAGCCGTTGAGCGAATGTTTAGATTTTGGCTATATTGTTCAACGTTTTGAGCAACCTGCGCGGCAAGCTCGCGAGTAGGGGCAATAATAAGCGCCCTTATACCCTTGGTTTCTAGGCGCGGCTTGTCTACCAATAGCTGCAAAATGGGTAATGAAAAACTCGCGGTTTTCCCCGTTCCTGTTTGTGCAATCGCGATAAGGTCTTGCTTACTCAATATTGCTGGAATGGCTTCCTGCTGAATTGGGGAGGCTGAGGTATAGCCCTTTTCAGCAACGGTGTTTAAAAGTTCAGTACATAAGCCTAAATCGCTAAATGACATAAGAGGGAACCCTACAACGCTTTAAAATTGGCGCCATGATACTTGAATATAGGGGGCATAGTACACTGGCTAGCCAAAAGTACGTTATCTCCCAAAAAGTTCTTACTCTACTTAAAATTACTCAGGTTTCATTTCTGCGCTGCTTCTACTTGAAGACTATTCTTTTGAATTCTGTTTCTGTAATCCTGTTTCTAACTCATCATTTCTTAGTTATGTCCTTTTTGACCCGCTAAGATTAAGTTTTTGCCCTACCATCCATGTGCAAACAGGCATAATATCTTTATCAACAATCATCTAGGCATACCAGTATGTTGATACTTAAACCTAATTGCGAATGTTGTAATGCTTCATTACCTGCAAACTCATTAAAAGCTTACATTTGCACTTACGAATGTACATTTTGTGAAGATTGTTTAAGGGGAATATTGCAAGGGGTTTGCCCTAACTGCGGCGGTGACTTGCAAAGAAGGCCTATACGCCCTGAAAAAGCCTATCGGCCAGGGCTGGGTTTACAGCATCACAGTGCAAGTGAAGAGAGGGTAATAGGGCAACGTAGCGACCAAGAGATCACTACATTTGTAGACAAAATGAGACATATTCCGGCGCATCAGCGCTAATCAATTAATGGCAGCGAAAAGGGAAGGGTATGTTAGGTAAAGATTTATTGATCGCAATATTTATCGTGGTGATATGGGGCGTGAATTTCGTTGCCATTGCTTGGGGGTTAGAAGGTATGCCTCCTTTATTAATGGGCGGTTTACGCTTCTTACTGGTAGCTTCGGTGGGAGCGTTGTTTTTCAAACGACCCAACACCCCATTTATATGGTGGGTGGCCTATGCCGTGCCCATAAGCTTCCTGCAATTTGCATTTCTGTTTTCTGCTATGGCGTATGGTATGCCCGCCGGATTAGCGTCGCTTGCACTACAAGCACAGGCATTGTTTACCATGATTTTTGCGATGTTCTTCTTGAAAGAATCAATAAAAAATTATCAGGTGTGGGCCTTTTTTATTGCTGCGTTTGGCTTAACTTTTATTGCACTGAGTAAAGATGAACACAGCATTACTGCGCTGGGGTTCGGCTTAACGATGGCTGGCGCGGCAAGCTGGGCTTTGGGTAATATTAGCGCGAGAAGCATTAGCAATCGGGGTTTTAATTCGAACGTTAATTTAGTTGTGTGGAGTGCATGGGTACCGCCTATACCATTTTTCATCGGCAGTTATTTTATTGAAGGGCCCGAGCAAATTATCACCAGTTTAAGTGGGTTTAGTTGGGTGTCGTTTGGCGCGTTATTGTATTTGGCGGTTGGGGCCACTATTACGGGATATGGGCTTTGGAGTTACCTGCTAACTCGTTACCCCGCTGGCCAAATTGCCCCATTGTCGTTAGGGGTTCCTGTTGTAGGGCTAAGCTCTGCTGCGCTAATGCTTAATGAAAGCATAACGCCCATGCAGTGGTTAGGCATTATTTTGGTTTTATTTGGCCTGCTACTTAATACTTTTGGTGGTCGTTTTCGCCGTAAAGTAGCAGTGACTGTGTGATGGCTGAGTCTGGTAACACTCATGAAGCTCATACTTCTGAAGCTGGCACTCTCGGTTCTGGCGCTCTCGATATTGGCATTCTCGGCGCTGGCATAAGTACAAATGCCAATACTTGCACCGAAAATGACACTATTCCCATTTATATAGTATTACTACCAGAACTTTTGATGTTAGATGTGGTAGGGCCCGCAGAAGTGTTCGCTTATGCTAATCGCTACGGAAAAAACCATTTTAAACTACATTTTGTTGGGCCAGAAACCACGCTTAAAAACTCCCTTGGTATGCGCTTAACGGTAGACCCTCTACCAATAACCGTTGAACCGAACGCCTGGCTTTTAGTCACCGGCATGGTGGGTAACGAAATCAAGCTTGATACGACTCTGATGAAAAAGGTATGTGGGTGGTTAGCACAGCAGCAATTTTCCAAAGTGATCAGTGTTTGTGCGGGGGCGTTAGTGTTGGCGAAAGCGGGGCTGTTAAATAATAAAAAATGCACCACGCACTTTATGCATTGCAATGAGTTATCTGCTTTACTTACCGCTAAGCAAGTACTCGAAAATCGTTTGTTTGTGCAAGATGGTAATGTTTATACCAGCGCTGGCGTATCGGCTGGAATTGATTTGGCGCTTCACTTGGTACAGCAGCAAGTTGGCCCCCAAATATCAGCAAAGATAGCTAGGCAGATGGTATTGTTTATTCGCCGTGGTATGCAAGATCCTAGTTTGTCACCGTATTTGGAGCACAGAAACCATTTACAGCAAAGAATACATCGAATTCAAGATAAAATTCAGCAAGACCCTGCGAAAAATTGGAGTGTAGACGAACTGGCTGATTTAGGGCACTGCAGTAAACGCCACTTTGCGCGCATATTTAAAGACAGCACCGGCATTACCAGTAAAGAGTATATTTACAAATTGCGATTAAGTTTGGCCCAGCAATTATTGCAGCACTCGCCGTTGCAAGTAGAAGAAATAGCTCAGCGCTGTGGGTTTGAAGACTCAAGGCAGTTTAGGCGCCTTTGGGCTAGATATCACAACAGCCCGCCATCATCGTATCGGTAGATGAATAGCGTGCGATGAAACAAAGCAAAATTAGCCGATGTTAGCGCAAGTGAGCCGTAGCCAATAAACACGCGTAAACACCGTTATTAATTATTATTTGCGTGCCACATTATGGTGTGACGAGTATTACGCGAACCTTTTTTATAAGGTAACCACGACTATGCGAAAACGTATCACGCGACAAAAAATCACTCTTCTTATTACTATGCTAGCAACCTCCTTCGTTGCATTGGCTCAGTCAGACTTGCCCGTTAAGGTTGAAATGAAAGGTAGTAAGGGCACTATAATTGGTGGAGAAGCCATAGCCTCATTTAATAACCCTTGGGCAATGGCGTTTTTGCCTGATGGACATAGTTTAGTAACAGAAAAGGCTGGCACGCTGTGGTTGCTTGATAAGAGCCAACAGAAACGCTTTGCAGTAACCGGTACTCCCGACGTTACCGCGCGAGGGCAGGGCGGTTTAGGGGATGTCATTGTTCACCCTGATTTTAAAACGAATAGCACCATCTATATTTCTTACATAGAGCGCGATCCTAAAGACGATGCCTACAGCGGGGCAGTGATTGAGCGCGCAACGCTAACCATTTCTGATAGCGGTGCAAACTTGTCTGACAGAGAGCTTATTTGGCACCAATCCCCCAAAGTAACCGGAAATGGGCACTATTCGCATCGAATGGTAATTTCGCCGGATGGCTACTTGTTTATTACGTCTGGAGACAGACAAAAATTTACGCCAGCCCAAAATATGGCAATGAATTTGGGAAAAATATTGCGTTTAAACGCTGATGGTAGTGTGCCCCAAGATAATCCTTTTTATGGTAACGGTAGCGTGACAGAACAAATATGGACGCTAGGGCACCGCAACCCCCTCGGTATCGATTTTGATGAGGAGGGAAACTTGTGGTCCCACGAAATGGGCCCCCGTCATGGTGATGAGCTCAATATTGTTGAAAAAGCGCGCAACTATGGTTACCCCATCGTTTCGCAAGGCGACCATTATTCAGGCGTTAAAATACCAAACCACGAAGAGTTTCCTATTTATAAAGCACCAGAAAATGCGTGGGTACCTGCCATAAGTCCGGCGGGCTTTATTATTTATAAAGGTGATTTACATAAAGACTGGAAAGGCAATGGCTTCATAGGCGGTTTATCATCTGAAGCGTTAGTGCGTGTTACGTTTAGTCAAGACGGTCAAAAGTGGAGTGTGGAAGAAGCCGAGCGTTACGAATGGGGTAAACGGGTTCGTGAAGTGGAACAAGATGATATGGGCAACATATACGTACTTGAAGACAAAGAAGGCGGCCGCTTAATAAAACTTCAGCCGAATAATTAGCAGGTAAAAATGTGTTAGATTAAATTGAAAGAGCACAAAAAAGCCCGAGTAATTCGGGCTTTAATTACCTACCAATCCGTTAAAACGCGTAATGGGCATTCAGGCCTATAAAATCTATATCTACTGTTTTAGCCTGTTTCTTAATTGTTATTAGTTACCGTGAGTTAGCAATTTTTCGTAGGCTTGTGTGAAGCCACTTAAAGAAAAGGGGAGAGTGGTTTGTTCTTTTTCTGCATTCATAAAAGCAACCATAAAGCGCTCGCCCTTTTTAAGTTCTGCTAGCATGATTTCGTCTACAACAATGTTGGTTTCGCACACTTTAGTGTCACACTGCTGAATGCTAACTCGAACCGGCTTACCTTCATCTATTTTTATTCCTAAACCGAACTCTTTCTTTGCAGTGCTGCTAAATCTTAGAGTAAGAATAGGTTGTTTTTGTGCGGAAAGTGCAATGTTTATAGCACCTACAACGCCGGCCTTTTCGTTGTTGCGAGCAATCAATACTTGGCTAATGAAGCAATGCTTCTCTTTGCACTGATAGCTCCACCTTTCTGAAACACTGTTCTTCGAAGGCATTGGGGCATCAGTTGATGTAGAGCTTGAGTTGGGGGAAGTTTGAGCCCCAGCGTTTAGGGTGAAGAAGAGAAAAAGGGCGGCTAATGTCGCAACTTTGCTTTGCGATAATATGTAACTCATTGACAATTTCCAGGGTAAAAAGAAGGGGCTGTAAAGCCCCAAAAAATGCAAATAATATAAACTGCTAGCAGTTTATTTAGTTTTCCTACGAGCACGGATGGCGAATAATCCAAAAGCTGTTAGCAGAACGAAAAACATTCTAGGCTCACTGACTGATGTTGGGCTGGCAACAAATTCAGTGATAGGTGTTTGCGTCATAACCACATCGCCAGATTCAACAAATGATAAACCGGTAACAAATGCCAATGCATCGTCTGGGTCAATCATGTTCGTAGTGTCGATACCTAAAACGCGAAATTCAGTTACACCGTCAGGACCAAAGAAGTACTCTTGTTCAGCTGTTAAGTTGTCAGTGAACTCCCAGCCAGCAGAGCCGTTCAACCACAATTCGTAATCAGCATCGAAGCCAGTAGGCAAAATAACGGATGCCATGTTTGGGCCAGACTCCACCACATAGTCGTAACCAATCGCTACGTCAGGGTCGATAAATACCACTTCATTATCTGAAATACTAAACTCGAATTCCCAACTACCATCTACATCATCTGAAGGCATAAAAGGGTCAAGCTCAGTTCCTGTACCTTCGCTACCTGTTGGCGCAGTGGCTAGCGTTACTTCGCCATTACGGACAGAATATGCCCATATACCGTCCTCACCAACATTTGAGGTGTTAACGAGTTCTAAAATGTCAGCAGTACCGCTGCCTGGCAACGCGATAAACTCTTCGTTAGGTAGAAAAAATCCAGCTTCTGATTGCCCAAAAGTAAACGAATCAAGCGAGAACCCTTCATCGCGGTATGAAAGCTCGTCGTAGCGAAACTCTATATCTACGTCGCCAGCTTGGCCTGTATCGTCAGAGCGGTCGATGATTAATGCTTGAAAGGTATTTTGACGATTGGTTTCGTCGTCGCCGTTATAAAATGCATCTGTGCTCATGTCTAACCAAGTAACGGCGACAACACCCTCTGACGGTGAGCCAATATAAGTGTCACCGCAGCTGGCGCAATCGTAATTCCCTCGAGCCTCAAACACAGTCAGGCTAGTTACCATTGGTTCAAAGTTTGACTCACCGCCAAATAAATCGACGTTTCCGTTTGTAAATGCTCTAAATGTGTTGAAGTTTATTCCATCTATATTTACATCGAAAGGGAGGTTGAACGTAGGAGCAAACTCGGAAAACGTTTGGTCGGAACCATAGCCAGCTTCGCCTCCCATGCCCGAGATAATAACGTCAGCGTGAGACTGAAAAGAGAGTGCAGCAAAAGAGAGAGAGGCGGCAAGGAGTGTGTTCTTAAATTTCATTATAAATTATATCCTTATAGTTAATTTTTTGTTTTTATTCATGGTGTAGCGCGCCGAGAGATAGCGAATTCCATGCCACAAGGTAACTATCTGATTTATAATAGGTAATTTTTATCATTTGATGTGAATGATAAAAATGTGTAAGTAAAGCTGACAGTATAAGTTATTGATTGTATTAAATTTAATCAATTTGGGGTAGGCGTAGCGGAGGGCGGTGAAATTTATAGAGCGTAGACCAAAGAGGCCGAGTACATTTCTTTTAAAAAATGATTCTGCCTCATTGTTTTATCCGTCTATTAGTTATCATCATCTGAAAAATTAATGCGGGCTAAGCGCTCTTGCTCTTCATCAGCAGCGGCTTGTATTTCTTCTAGTATTGCGTCTACGTCAGCATCCTCGCTGTCATCTTCAAACTCACCGGTAAGCACCGAGTTAGGGGTTAGGTTGGCTTCTTCAAACAGCGCCCACATTTCTTTCGCGTAATTAGTTTGCAAAAGATCGGGGGCAAACTCGCCGTAATAACGACGAATATTGTTAACGTCGCGGGCAAACATGGCCTCGGCATTATTATTGGCCGAAGCATTAACCGCTTGGGGCAAATCGATGATCACCGGCCCGTTGTTGTCAACAAGTACATTAAATTCGGATAAATCGCCATGAATAATACCCGCGCACAGCATGAGCATAATGTTGTGCATCATGATTTTATGCTGTTCTATGGCGTCTTCTTTGCTAAAGCTAACGTGCCCTAATTGGGGGGCTACATCGCCGTGTTCATCCGACACCAGCTCCATCAGCAGCACGCCGTCTATACAGCAGTATGTATCTGGTACACGCACGCCCGCTTCGTTCAAGCGTGATAGGGCATCCACCTCTGCTGTTTGCCAAATTTCTTCTTCTATTTGGCGACCGTAGCTAGAACGTTTACCCATGGCGCGTGCCTGGCGTCCGCCTCTTACTTTTCGGCCTTCTTGATACTGCGCCGCTTTTTTGAAGCTGCGTTTAACGGCATCTTTATAAACCTTTGCACAGCGAATATGTTCACCGCAGCGAACAACAAAAACATCGGCTTCTTTCCCGCTCATCAAGCGGCTTAGTACTTCATCGATTAAACCATCATCGACAAGAGGTTGGAGGCGTTTAGGTATTTTCACTCATTGCCTGCTAAATGGTGTTGTGTTTTCATCATTGTTTATAAAGGTGCTCTATGTATTTATTCAATTTGCTTAACTAGTATACCAGTGTTGAAAACTAAGAGCAGTGATGCAATGACACTTTTTTCCAGCCGATCTGTTAACAGTTAATACCCGTATCTGATTTAGGAATGGATTTCTAAATAACGGACATCGACATGAATGATAAGCAACCTGTCACACCTAGTTTGTTACTTGCCTTAACTCCTGTGGTGTTAACCCTGATTATTTTGGGTACACAAATTTTCTACTTCGGGGTATTCGAGCCTCATATTCCTCTTACCCTCGGTTTAGCGCTAACCAGTTTAGTTGGCATGTATTTAGGCCTCACTTGGGTAGACATCCGAGAAGGTATCTTCCACGTTGTTCATGTTGCATTACCATCGGTATCGGTCTTGATAACCGTTGGTATGATTATCGGAGTTTGGATAGCCAGCGGAACCGTACCCACCATCATTTATTACGGTCTAAAAGCGCTTTCTCCTGAAATTTTCTTGGCTGCTGGCATGATTATATGTGCAGTAGTGTCGGTTTCCCTAGGCACCAGTTGGGGAAGTGTCGGTACAGTAGGGCTGGCATTAATGGGTATCGGTGAAGGCTTCGATATTCCCATGTATTGGACCGCCGGAGCGGTTGTTTCCGGCGCTTTTTTTGGTGATAAAGTATCGCCGTTGTCTGACACTACCAACCTTGCCCCAGCAGTGACGGGCACCGATGTGTTTTCTCATATTAAGAATATGATGGCCACCACTATTCCTGCCATGTTAATTGCGCTGGCTATTTATGTGGCTGTTGGCTTTTTCGTTATCGATACACAAAGCGTTTCATTTGCGAAGATTGCGGGTATTACGAACGCGCTAGAAGACAATTTCTATATTTCTCCTTGGGCACTATTACCCGCTGTTGTTGTAATGGCGTTGGCACTTAAGAAATGCCCGCCATTGCCCTCGCTTTTTGCTGGTGTAGTGGTGGGGAGTGCTATGGCAATGATTACCCAAGGGCAAAATTTGCAGTCGGTCTTTGATTTTGCAAATAACGGATATTCAATTGAAACCGGCATTGCAGAGATAGACGGTTTATTAAATCGCGGTGGCATACAGTCGATGATGTGGACCATTTCGCTTGTATTAATTGCGCTGGGCTTTGGTGGCGCGCTTGAAACTACAGGGTGTTTGCGAAGTATTATTAATGCAATAAAAAGTAAAGCAACCACATTTGCAGGCACACAAACTGCCGCAGTTGGAACCGCATTTGCGACTAACTTGGTAGCTGGCGACCCTTATTTGTCTGTGGCGTTACCCGGGCGTATGTACTCACCGGTGTATCGTGGAATGGGATATTCTACCTTGAACCTTGCCAGGGGAATTGAAGAGGGTGGCACATTGATGTCGCCACTTATTCCATGGAATGCGGGTGGGGCATTTGTTATTTCTGCACTGGGGCTTGGCGTATCGGGCGATAATCTAGAAAATCTTTTGTATATACCCTTGGCCTTTGCATGTTGGACCGCACCGTTAATAGGCATTTTTTATGCGTATACAGGGCTGTTTTCTCCAAAGGCGACCGATGAAGAACGTGAACGTTGGGAGAGTTCCGGCGAAGCAATTGCTGAATTTAACGAAGATGGATCGCCCAAAACGGATTAAATAATGGGGTCAGAGTACTTTTTCATAAAACGGACTCTGACCCCGTTATTTTTCTATAACTCATCTGCACCTATATATATTACCAATATAAATATTACTGATGTTAACGACATGTTAGCTTAGCTCACACGTAGATCTTGATTAACATAGCGAGACAACCAAAATGAATAAATCCAAACAGCTTTTTACTCTTATCAAGTCGGAAGGCGAACTAGAGGTATCTATTAAAGAGGTAGACGTCCCTGAGCCTAAGCCCCACGAAGTTATCGTTCGTATGGAAGCCTCTCCTATCAATCCTTCTGATATGTGGCCCATGTTCGGCCCTGCCAGCCTTGATAAAGCCACCTTTGATGCCAGCAAAAATGCGTTGGTGGCACCGGTCCATAAATCAATGTTGATGCGTATTAAGTCGCGCCTTGATCAAACTTTACCTATCGGTAACGAAGGTGCGGGAACGGTTGTTGGGGCTGGCGATAGCCCTGAAGCTCAGGCGTTAATGGGCAAAACTGTTTCTATTCTTACTGGTGCCGCGTACACAGAGTATGCATGTGTTCCTGCCCAGGCGTGTTTGCCGCACATGGAAAGCACAACGGCGCAGCAAGCAGCGTCTTCGTTTGTAAATCCGTTGACTGCATTGGGTATGGTAGAAACCATGCGTATGGAAGGTCACAAAGCCTTAGTACATACCGCAGCGGCATCTAACTTGGGCCAAATGCTAAACAAAATCTGCCTAGAAGAAGGCGTAGATTTGGTTAACATTGTGCGTAGTCAGCAACAGGTCGATATTCTTAAAGATTTAGGCGCTAAAATTGTGCTTGATTCTACCAGTGAGAATTTCAAAGCAGAGCTTTATCAAGCCATCGATAAAACGGGCGCTACGCTGGCCTTCGATGCTATTGGCGGCGGCGAATTAGTCAGCGACATTCTTACCATGATGGAAGCGTCTGGCAGTAAAGATGCTAAAGGCTTCAATACTTATGGTTCAGACAGCAACAAGCAAGTTTATATCTACGGCGGCTTAGACTTCTCTCCAACTATTCTAAATCGCGCATTTGGCATGACATGGGGAATTGGTGGCTGGTTGCTAATGCGCTTCTTAGGCAAACTAGACAAAAAACGTGTAGGTGCACTTTATCAGAAAGTTGCTGCTGAAATTAACACTACTTTTGCGTCTTCATATACCAAAGAGTTAACCCTTGAGGAAGCACTACAGCCTGAAAATGTGGCCTTATACAATGCTAAGAAAACAGGCGAGAAATACCTTATTGTTCCCAACAAGTAGATAAATAATGGGGTCAGAGTCAATTATTTGTAAAAGTACTCTGCCCCCATTTTATTCATTCTATCAAAGAAAGCTGGCGATACTTTCAAGTGATTTCTTATGCTTAGCGTGAGCCGGAATGGTGGCGTCGGCTGCAGGATAGCCGGCAATGATTAGCATATAAGCTCGTTCATTTTCTGGCCGGTTACACACTTGCGTTAAAAAGTTCATGGGCTTTGGGGTATGAGTTAACGTAGCCAAACCCGCATTGTGCAAGGCAGTGATCAGCATTCCAACCGCAATGCCTACCGATTCGTGAACGTAATAATTCTGGCGCTTATCTCCGCTTTCTGTTTCACCAGACTTCTGGCTAAATACGGCAATAAGCCAAGGTGCCAATTCCAAATAGGGTTTGCTTGCGTCTGTGCCTAATGGTTTGAGGTCTTGAAGCCACTGCTCTCCAGCACGCCCCTCATAAAACCCACGCTCATGGGCTTCAGCTTGCTCCCTTACTTTTTGTTTCACGGTAGAAGAGTTAATCGCCGCAAAATGCCAAGGCTGATGATTGGCGCCGCTCGGTGCAGTGCCCGCCGTTAGTAGGCAATTTTCGATAATTTTTTTGTCTACAGGCCTGTCGCTAAAATGGCGAATGCTGTGCCTGCGTTGCATGGTTTGCAAGAAATCAGCGCTGCGCGACATCATTTCATTTTCTGGATATTCAATAAAGTCATCTAGCGGTGAGTGGTCGTGTGGTTGCATGTTGTAGTCTTATTTCCAGAATTAATGGGTTCAGAATATAGTAACCACGCACATTAACCGAATACATCAGCTGAGTACATTAGTCAGAGCGCTTTAGATGAAATTTGCGTTTTATTCAACAGCGTCGAGGCTTGAAGATCTGCCTTCCCATAGTCTTCCTTCCCGCTTGTATTTTGTTATAAAGGCTACGTTAATCGCAGGTAGATTGTGTGTGAGCTTCGCACTTGTAGTAGAATACGCATAAGCAAATCATCACTTAGTAATTATGGTGTGTTATTTAACCTTAATTTCAGATAAGCAACGCCTGTAAGCCAAGTTTTCCTCTCTGTTTTTACCGCCCAGCATGGATTGAAAATAGATAGCCAATAGTTCACTAATTGAAATGTTTGGTCGGAATCACTGCGTTTTGATATTCCTTATCCAAGGTTTAGGTTAGTTAGCTAATTTTTGTGACGATTGAATGATGATACCCACTTTCTACTTTTAAATATTTGGAACACCAAATGTCAGATAAATTTTTTTTTAAAGGTCGTAAAGACGCCCGTCAAACGACCCTAACATACGGTTATGAAAGAAACGCTAGCCGTATTGCAGGCAGTAAAAAATACCCGCTTAAATTAGTGGTAACCAATGAAGCTCGAAAACAAGAAGTAGATGCATTAGTGGCTGAAGCTGGTTTGTATGCCGATATTACCGTTGATACAAAGGAAGGCGCGGTAGAATCTATACAAGAATTAACAGTGCTTCTTAATAAAAAGGGCACTGTAACTGTAGAGAAAGTTCCTGCACGTAACGAACCCTGTATTTGCGGTAGCGGCAAAAAGTATAAGAAGTGCTGCGGTTAGTAAGAATCTAAATTAATGGTGTCAGAGTACGTTATTGCTTTGCTTGAAAAGTACTCTGATCCCATTTTTGCCCTTTTTTATTTGCAACTTATACCAGAAAGCGTTTCGGTTTCACCGGTTTGATTGTTGCGTAAAATACAATGCTTACCATCGGTCAGCAAAGTAAACGTAAACGCAGGGTTGTTGTGCCTTCCTTCAATAGGTAATCTTCGCTCATCCATATGTGCTTTACGCTCAATGCTGACCAGCGAAGACTCAGAAAAAACATCGTCGGCAAGGGTAATTTTTAGCCCGCCAAACCAACTGCTTATTTTACTCTCAATTTGCTGTTTTTGCGCTAAGTTCAAGTTGCTAGCATAAGCTACAACTAAGTCGATTTCTTGGTTGGGCGCGGTGGTTGCGCAACCACTTGCGAAGGCAAGTGGAATGGCAACTAAACCTATTACAGCGTTAATCATGAGGGGCTTATTAAGCGCCATTATTTGCGCTCCTCAATAACAGGTTCGTTAATTTTATTATGTAAAATTAACGTTTCTCTTTGTGTGTTTGGGTTGTCGATGGCTAGCAAAGCGCTTCCTTGAGCTTGAGCGTTTTCCGAAGTACTCGCCATATTCTCTTTACCGGTCGAAGCATCGGCTAAATCTTCTACTGAAGTCACTACTGGGCAATTTCCTGTCGCAGAATATCCTAACGCTGCTGCCAACATACCTTCTTCGGGGTTGCCTAGTGCTGCTGTAAAGTCGTCCTCTACAGCACAACCTGGTAGTTCAAAGTCGAAGTTTGGTGAATCTGTTGGCATAAAGCCGTCGGCATAATCACCAAACCCTTTATTATTCACGCCTTGGAATTGAATAGTAAAATAGGTTTCGCCGCAGTTGTCGGTAGGGTAAAAACCATAGGGTTTGCCACAGGTAGTGGATCCTATTTGAACCACATCTACATCTATACCACGTAAGGCGTTCATTACCGCTTCACTGGCAGAACATGTTGAACCTGTGGTGATCACATATACGCGAGTGAGTGACAAGCTAGGCAACAAGGTACTGGTTAATACGCCTGCATTGTAGTCTATTTCATTGCGGTAAAATGGTGTGGATTGTAGCGCCTCTCCGGTCACTGGGTTCGTTGTTGTGCTCTTATCATTAAAGCGGGTGGTTTCGAAAATAGCGTTATTGGTTTGGCTTGGCCCCGCAACCATATAAGAAACCTGAGAAGCCAGTGCTAACAAGCCACCACCGTTGTAACGCAAATCTATAACCAGTTCGGTTACGTTCTCGTTTACGAATAAGTCAAACGCATCGATAAGATCATCTTGGGCCGTGCGAATAAACGTATTGAACTGAAAGTAGCCAGTTTTACCGTTTGTAGTGTCAAAAATGTTCACATTTTGCACCGGCGCTACGCTTATATCAGAAGATGTGATATCTACCACCAGTGGACTGCCATCAATAAGTTCGAACTCGAAGCTAGTTACCGTGCCTGCGTTGTCGGGGAAAAGTGCGGCGTTAATGGCATCTACACCGCTTTGGCTGTTGTCGTTAACGAAATCAATCCCGTTAATTGTAATCAATGAAGCGCCGCGAGGAACATTGGCTAACGCTGCGGGAGAGTCTGGTTCAGTAAATCGAACCACAAGCTCACGGGGCGAAGTGTTAGCAACAAACTCCCAGTCAAAGCCGTAGCCAGAAGAGACACCGGTTTGGGTTAGTTCGTTGTATTCAGCGGTATCCTGAGAAAAGTGAAAGTTATCTTTTGCAGTTCCGCTTGGGGTTAATTCGTTGCTTTTTAATTGATTGAAGTAGCCTAATACCGAAAAGTTATCTGGGTTGTTGTCATCAACTTCGTCGTACCAAAGGTAGGTATCGTTAGTCCATGAACGTAGCCATAACTTTTCTTCTAGTGCTGAGCCTTGCGAATCAGGGTAAGCACTACCCGTAAAAGGATCTGTGCCTGTTCTTGGTGTTTCACACTTTGCGATGAACGTTGACTGTGATTCAAAAACACCGGGCTCCCATGACGGCCCGCTGCTAACAGGTGGTGTAGTTGTTACGGGTGTAACTGTGTTACCGCCACTCCCTCCGCCGCCACAACCACTTAAAATGGCAACAGTTACTGCAAGAGCAATACCAGTATATTTACGCGCGTTCATCAGCATAGATTTCCCTTATCTAGTCGGCCAACAAAACGCAGGCCTTCGAATTAAATAAATACTGCCACATCAGGATAGACCTGACTATATAGTAACTTTAAATTAATGTGGGGATTCGATAGAGGCTTGATTGGGATTCCTTTATAATTGTGCGTACTAAGGAGAAAGTGAAGTGAGTGACTACGCACGATATTTTAATGGCTACCCTGCAAGTGTTGTTGCGCAAGCACTTCAACTAATAGCTGACAACAAGTTAAGCAATTACCTCGTTAAAAAATACCCCAATGCGCATACTATAACGACCGATAAGTTACTTTATAATTATGCTACCGACCTTAAAAAGCGTTATGTAAAAAATGCGCCCCCATTTGGCCGAGCGGCCTTTAAAAAGCAAGGTGATATGGTTACTAATGCCTTAGGTACGCATACCTATCGTATGCAGGGTAAAACACGTAAACATGACTTAGCCATTAACAGCGACTTATTGCACGCCCCCGAACCATTATTAAAGGCGCTAGTGGTACATGAACTTGCTCATTTCAAAGAAAAAGATCACAACAAGGGCTTCTATCAACTTTGTTGTTATATGGAGCCGGATTACCACCAGTTAGAACTAGATTTACGTTTGTTTTGTGTTGTGGTTGCTATGGGCGAAAATCCTTACCGATAAGTTCTCACGACAGAATGTCAGTATGTCAGAAGTATTTACCCGCCAGTGCCGCCATCATATCTTAGTCACGTATTGATCAGTCATGTGCGTTACAGCACTTACGAAATGTGCAATTACTGTGAAGTTTTCCTTTCAAACTCCCAAAACTAAAAAATTAGGCATACCATCTCATTCTGGGAATTAAAAGGTTTGCCAATATGCATAGTGTTAAAGTGTTTCTAATTGCGTTCATATTCTCTGTAACCTTAGTTGGTTGTGGTGGGTCAAGTGATGATACAAGTGTTGTGGATGAGGTCATTGTCGATGATGATACGCAAGATGATTCTGTAGACGACACAGTGGATGACGAGATAACTACTTACTACAACGTAGATTTATTTACCGTATTACCACTTACCGAGAACGAAGTGAGCTGTACCCTTGAAAACGGCAGCGAAACCACCTGTTATGAGCTAACCTTTGCAGCCAATACCGTGGGTGATACCGAAGGTGAGGGGACCGTTGGGCCTTATTGCCCCGATTCCATATCTACGCCTAGAATTGAAGCTGGTTTAGGAGTTTACGACGGTGAAACCAACCCTGGCTTTCAATCGCTAGTTGATGCGGCACAAGGAATGGACGCAGACGGCTACGATATTGTTGATGAGGATGGGAATATTCGCTCTGGTGGCGGTGGCGACTTCAGTTACTGTTTATCTATGGCTTTCGACTCAAGTTTAACAGTAACGTATTTAATTCCCGTCACCCCAGAATTTCGCTCTGAAGCCTATTATATTCCTACCGTTGGCAGTATCGGTTTAGGTATTAATGGTATTCCAATTAAAGGCGATCCGCCCAGTGTGACAACTGCTGAAGCGGGTATTGGTGGCACAGGTAGCGGAAACATCCCCGCGTTAGATCATTGCGGTGGTCATGCTGATCCTGCCGGGTATTATCATTGGCACTTTATTCCTCAATCTATCAATACGGTGTTCGATGCACCAGAATACAACTTCACTAATCTGTACGGCATTAGTTGTACCAATACTTATATTGAATACGAAGATCACGCTGCGTTTGCGGGCTTAGCGAAAGACGGTTTTCCTATCTACGCTGCTTACGATCTGATTGACGGGACCAACACCCTTCCTGCTGATGTAGCCACTATTGATGAGTGTAATGGCCATACCCATGCCACCGAAGAGTTCCCAGATGGCGCATACCATTACCATGCATTAGAAACGGGGGCGCCAACTGTACCGGTCTGTTTGATGGGAAGCTACGTCGATAGAAACGACTTCTCTGTTCAATAACCTCAAATTGATGCCTTATGCCCTTAGATATATCGGCATAAGGCTTACAGGTGCTGCAAATGCGTAAAAAAGTTAAATTTATCTTATTGATTTGTGCATTGATGTTTTCAGGCGTAAGTAATGCGCACGATAGCAATATTGCCACTTTTCAAATTCGTCATTTAGATGATGGCCGCTGGATATATGAAGTAATGACGCCACTGTACGGTATCGACCAGTCGCTTATTGCCAGCAGTAGCGACAAGGCCAAGTTAAAGACAATATCAAAAGACAGCACGGCGTATAAGCAACGATTAGTGGCCCACATTAAACAAGCCTTTGATGTGAAGGCGTTTAGCCGAGGTGAAAAAACGCAAGAAGTCATCAAAAGCCAATTACATTTGGGCGAAGGCAAAATAAAACTCGATGATCATTTGTCGGTGTTTATCTTTGAAATTCTCGGTATGCCAGAAAATGTTACGCAGTTGAATTTTAGTATCAGCAATATGGCTAACAACGACTCACAGAACAATATTTTACGATTGATAGATGGCGCGAAGAACAAAAGGTACTTGTTGAATCATAAAAACAATTTTAGTGGGGTAGATAAAGGCTTCTTTTTCGCGCCTTAATGCTTTTTTAAAACGGGTTTAGCCGCAGCAAGTTATCCTTAGCTTACTTGCAAGCCAAAGCGGCTAAACCATTTTTATCAGGGCGTTGGTATGGGGGAGTCCATCGTCTAGTCGTTAACATACTCTCATGTTCTTTACTGCTTTTCACACAATCAAAAACAAGGTAGCAGCGGTGGCTGCGGCCATGGTGAAGTTGAAACGCTTTCTGCGCATGGGCGAGCTAAGCCAAATTTTAATTTTTGCGCCCACGGCAGCCCATATTGAAATACACGGAAAACCGATTAAGGCAAACGCTAACACAATAGCTAATCCAGATTCTGCATAGTGTTCGCCAGGTAACGTAAATGTGCCCACGCTAGCCAATGCCATCATCCACGCTTTAGGGTTAATTAATTGAAATAATGCGCCTTCCCACCATTTTAGTGGCCCTTGTCGGGTGGTTTTCTTAATTTCAATTTCATCAGTAGGGGCGGTAGCAATTTTTATAGCCAGCCACAATAAATAAGTAATGCCCAGTACTTTTAGTACGGTATACAAGGCGGGAAATAAGGTGAAAAGTGCCCCTACACCCAACAGCGTACTAATCATTAGGCCTGCTACGCCAATAACAATTCCGATCATATGCGGAATCGACTTTTTGTAACCGTACTGCGCCCCTGATGCCAATAGCATTAGGTTATTGGGCCCCGGCGTTACTGTGCTAACAAAAGCAAACGTGGCCAGTGCAAAAAGTAACGAAGTTTCCATGGTAATCCTTTCTCTATTCTTTATTCAAACTAATAAGTGACAGTTGAGTAGCAGATTAATCAGCGTTACTCATAACGCCAAAGAATAGTACGGTGAAATGTGTGTATGCATTAGAGCCAAAAGTGCTAAAAGTTTGCCATACAGATACGCGTTTTAGGCGACTGTATGCTCTATAACCATTACAACTGTATGGTAAATTATGGTGATAATTTAAGGTATAGTTATCTGTATGGGGATAGTCTGTATTGAGAAATATAAATGACACTGTATGAGTCGCTTGCGAGTGAACTAAAAGCGCAAATAGATCGCGGCCTATTTGGGGAAGGGGATAAGCTTCCCTCGGTAAGGCAATTGTCTGCAGAGCATCACGTTAGCATCGCTACCGTGCAAGAAGCCTATCGGGTTTTAGAGTCTCAAATGTACGTTGAAGCGAAGCCTAAATCAGGCTATTTCGTATCGTCAAATTCCACATTGAATAACACGCCTAAAATGACCAAGCCGCCGCAACGGCCTATGGATGTGTCTCAGTGGGAAGATGTACTCAACATGTTGTTGAATACGTTCAACAAAGACAGTGATATTGAAACGCGATGCCAGTTCCAGCACGCCATGCCTAATATGACCGCTAAAACCCTTAAGCCACTAACAAAGCGCCTGCATGAGCTAACGAAAAACCGGCCACTTGATGGCATGGTGTATGGTGATGTGAAGGGCGATCGCAATCTCAGGAAGCAGCTTAGCCGACTTACCGCAGCCTCGGGTTGCAGACTACAGTCTGACGAGTTCATTGTTACCTCTGGTTGCCAAGAAGCATTGTCGGTATGCCTTCGTGCGGTAGCCGATGCGGGTGATGTGATTGTGGTTGAATCACCAGGCTTTTACGGTGCCATGCAAGCGATAAAAGGTGCGAATTTAAAAGCACTAGAAATACCTACCGACTCCGAAACTGGCTTGAGTTTAGATGCCCTAAAGCTGGCACTAGATCAGTGGCCTGTGAAAGCTATTCTAGTAGCCCCTACCGTCAATAATCCTCAAGGCTTTGTTATGCCTGATGATAAGAAAAAAGCGCTTTACGATATGGCACGAGAATACGATGTCGCTATTATTGAAGACGATATTTATGGCGACATTGCCTATTCATATCCGCGGCCCAGAACGGTTAAATCGTTTGACGAGGATGGTCGAGTATTGCTGTGTTCGTCGTTTTCAAAAACGCTGGCGCCGGGGTTTAGAGTAGGGTGGATAGCTCCCGGAAGCTTCAGGAACAAAGTACTTCATGCAAAGTATGTTAGCAGTTCCATGTGCCCCACATTGCCTCAGTTAGCTATAGCAAGCTACATTGAGCAAGGCGGTTACGATAAACACATACGTGCAATGCGCCACTATTATTTAAGTGCAAGAGATGCACTTAGGGCAGATATAAAGCGTTATTTCCCCACAGATACCTGTGTGAGTTACCCACAAGGTGGCTACGTACTTTGGGTTGAATTAAATACGAAATATGACGCGGTTAAACTGGCAGATAAAGCCAAAGAATATGGTATTTATATTGCGCCAGGGCAGCTTTTTTCGGCTACAGGGAAGTACCGAAATTGCTTACGCTTCAACTTTATTGACGGCTCACAGGAAGTTCGCACTGAGAGTATAAAATTGCTTGGTGCACTGATTGAGACATTAGCCTAAATAAGAAAGGCAAGAAAGCATTATGTGTTTGGTAACAAACGTACCAAACACACAATGTTGGGGGCGTAAAGTTAGTCTTTACTATCACATTCGCTTACGTCACCACCCATTTTCTTCTTCATTGCAATACATGCTTCACGCACTTTCTCAGCGCCAGCATCCATCATCTCTGCACCCTTCTCTTTACCATCTTCATACGCGTCAGACGCCATATCTTTGCCATCTTCATACGCATCAGAGGCCATGTCTTTGCCGTCTTCATAAGCACTTGATGCTGAATCTTTAGTCTCGTCCCAAGCATCAACTGTTTTTTCTTTTGCTTCTTTGTAGCCTTCAGCTGTCGCGTCGCCAGCTTTCTCCATTTCCATCATGGCTTCTTTTTTGGCTTCTTCTGCTGACTCTTCGTTTGACTCAGAACAGCCTACAATAGTAAGTAATAATGCTAACGCAATTGCTTTGTTTTTCATGGTGAAACTCCTTTTGCCGAATTTAGTGCAAGTATTAAGGTTAGTAAAAATGTTGCATTCATCTATTAGCGCAAAACCAGATTATGCAGCTAGCTTATATAACTAATATTTGATATTGCCAGTCTAGCTTAAATAACCCTTAAAGTGTAAAGAGTATTATTCTCACCCACTAGTTTTTGTTCTAACAAATCTCATCGTTACACAGGTTGAATCTCAATTTGTGGGTCGCAGTTAATTTTATCAACAGTGAGTTTCTTGGTGAGTTGCGATTGGTAAGTATGTTGTACCCATACATCCAGCGCCAGCGCGCAGGAGTTTAGGCTTTTCCAACCTTTCGCCGTTTTATATTGCATTTTATCGGTTAAGAAGAATGAAACGCTGTGGTTTTCCCAACTTTGCATTTCGAATCTCTGGCCTCGGCCAATGTAGTCTTCTTTTTCACCAGCTCGGCGAGCATGGATCCAAGCGAATTTATAGCCGGATTTCTCGAGCTTATTACCCGATGCTGTTTGATTTAATATGATAGTGATTTTCACATACCCCTCGTCAAACTTGCTTTGCGGTATTATTAACTTTCCGTTTGTATAGTCTTCTCCTTCGTATTTGAAAAAGTAGGCTTCCCCCTCTTCAGTGCCTTCGCCCTCTTTTAATGTCTGAGCTAAAAGGTTTTCGGTAAATACTGATAAATATAAGGTGTAGCTGTGCGCCTTTTTTTGACTAAGATCATCTTGATGGTTCATCTGAAACTCCTTTCAGGGGTTAAATGTCGTCTTGAGCGCGATTAACGGCGTCTGTTAACTGAGGATGTAAATACCCTTGTTTTTGCAGACCTAGCAGCACATCTTTAGCCGCACTTCGCTTAGATGACACAAGTAAAAAATAGAATTCAGTTAATGAATCATTCATATCTTTCGATGGTTTGTTAGTGTGCGCTGATGTGAAATGTGCGAGGGCTAAGCTTTCACTTTCTCCTTTGCCTACATCTTTCCCGGTATCCTTACCAATAGTGCAGGAGTGATAACTGCATTTTAAATGCAGTTCCCAAAGTAGGCGCGGGGTAGACTCACTATTGAAGTCTAGGGATGGCTTAGCAATATCTAATATCACCCGTGAATGTTCGCGGTCTTCGAACCCCAATTTCACACTGTAAATTTTTTGTTTTATAGGCAGATTTTTAGTTTTTTTATATGCACCACGAGTGAGGTTAAGCAGTTCTGGGTCAGGTTTCTTTTCTTGTGTGTCGAAGAGCAAATGATAATCCCAATAGAAGAACATTAATGTAGCAACTTTGGTCATCCAGGCTTCATTTTCAGGTTCTTGTTTAGCCAGTTTTTGTGCCAGTACTACACCGTCGTTTATTGTTTTTTCTGCACCAGGCTTGTTGCCAACCGCCATTTGGGCTTGTATCAGCAAATTAGCAGATGACAAGGTTTGATAGGCAATGTTGTAGTCTTCAGGGTTTTCTAGTAGCAACTTACCAGCAAGGGTATAGGCTTCTTGTGCCAGTTGCTCGGCGTCTTTAAATTCAAAAGTTTGAAAGGCGACAGCCACTAGCCCCAATAAAGAACCTCGCAGCGAAGTTTGAACTTCACTATGATTAGGTTGCGAAATTAGCATTTTGCGTTTTAAAGCGATGGAATCACGGAAGCTTTGGCTGGCTTTTTGGTATTGGGAAATACGAAGCGCTAAACTACCAATATTGTGTTGAGCAGAACTCACTTCCAGCATCCACTTGGGATTTAGCTCATCAAGCGCTAACAGTTGTTGTGAGTAGTTAAGGTACTTCGTCCACTCTTCAATGGTAGTGGTATAGTTTTGTTTAAAGTAGGCGATGACGCCAATCCAATAATGAATATTCCCTTTTAAGAACAGCACCTGCTCGCTAGTTTGTGCTGTACCTTGTGAAGTCGCATTTGCTGAAACTATGCCATCTAGTGCCGTTTCTTGCGACAAGCCAAAGGACGGTTTTAGTGGCAGAGTGTCCTGCTTATTCAAAATATTTAACGCTTGAGATAACTGTTCGCCGGCATGATCGAACTCTCCTCGGTTAATGTTTATTTCGGCTAAAAGCTTCAACGAGTTGGCTTGCCTTAGCCCATCACCGGTTTCAATACCTGCATAATAATCTAATGTTTTTTGCCCAACGCCTTCGAGTACGTCCAGCTTTCCTATGGGCTCTAACTGACTGCGTAAGTCGCCCAGCATGTAATCGACTAAGCTTTCAGCTTTGTTTCGCAGTACCTGTGCTTGTTGACTTTGTTCAACGGCTAGCTGAGTTTGATTATTGCTATAAATAGCCAGGCCCGTTGTGGCCACAGCCAATATCGCTAGCGCGGCGATGGCCGTGGTTTTATAGCGCTGCGTTTTTTTATGCTGGCCTTCAGACAGGCGAATGAATAGTGTTTCCTGCGGTGTTAAGTGCAAGTGGGGTTGTTTGGCCATCCAGCGAGCGTCGTCTAACTTTCTGCCAGAGGGCAGCAACATGTCTTGAGGTTTGCCCGCATTTAACCAGCGACTGCAATCTGTAATTAGCTCCGTTCTTTTTAGCAACGCCGCACGGTTTTTTTGTGCCCAGTCGGTAATGCGATCCCAGTGTTTTAATAAGGCTTCATGGGCAACACAAACGCGCTTATTGCTTTTCACATCAGGGGCCGGATTATTAGAAGCATGTTCATTGGCTGCAATGTCAGACTCGGTAACAAATAATCGAGCATCAACAAACTGCTGAATAAAGGCTAAGTCGTTCTCATCACTGAATTGCTCAAACGGTACTTTTCTAGCAATTAAGCCGGTTTGATTAACATCGTTAACGCTTACCAACTCGTGCATTACGCTCTTCCAACTCGCTTTAGCTGTGTCGCTCATACCTTGGTAAGTACTTTCGGCTTGTTGCGCTATTGCGCCTTCTAAACCGCCAATGTCGGCAAAGGCAGAAAACAGCAGCGTGTTTTCTTTGTCGCGACGCTGGTAAAGCAAGTCTAGGGTGAACTCCATTAAGGGCAGTGCATCGGGGTGCCCAATCGCCGCTTCTAGCAATACCTCATCAAGCTTTTCTCCCGTTTGTAGGTTTTCTTCAAAGCTAAGCCCTGCGGAAAGTGCCGGCAGGCGTATCATACGGGCAATATCTGTAGCATTTGGAGGTTGAAGATCGTATTGCTGGCCTTCGTCTTTAAGCCCTGCGAACCCCTCTAATTCCATGCTGTTGGCGTAGAAGTCGTTTCGTAACGACACAATTAGAATAAGGCGCTGGGTTTTTACTAGCACGGTTAAAAAGCTAATTAAGCTAGCCGCGTCATCTTTCGACAAGTTTGCGTCTTGCAACACTTGCTCAAATTGGTCGATAACAATTAGATTGTTAGGGCGTGCTACTGGCTGAGTTGATGGCGCATTGTCGTTTAATTCAGTATTGCTATCATTTTCTTTAAGCAGTGCTTTTAAGTGGGACGGGTGTTGGCTTAGGTCATAGGCATGGGCGTCTAAATTCCAAGTATCAACCAGCATGCCCATATCGTTAAGGGCACCTAATAACTGCCTGAATATACTACTGGCTTTGCCGCGGGTAGGGGTGATAACGGTGTAGTGCTGCACTTTTATACCCGCCAAACCTTCACTTCGGGTAATAAAGGGAATAACGCCAGCACGCAGCAATGATGATTTACCGCTGCCGCTTTTCCCCATTAATAATAAGAAGCTGAAGTTATCATCCATTGCTTGGTTGAGGTGATGAACCACTTCAGCAATAGCTTTGTTTCTACCAAAGAAAATAGCCGCGTGCTGGGGTTGAAAAGTTTGTAATCCCAGATACGGTGAGCCTTGGTTCCACTGAGTGAGTTTTTGAAGGTTGCCCCACCGCTGACGTTCGTCTAATCGCACCACCTTCGCAATAATACGGTAGCCTCGGCGCTGAACGGTTTCTATGTATGAAGGTTGCCTTGAATTATCGCCAAGCTTCTTGCGTAACATAGCAATGCATTTTTGTACCGGGGCATCGCCATAAAACGTACCTTGCCAGAATTCTATAAGCAGTTGTTCGGTACTTATCACCTCGCCCGCATGGGCTGACAGGTAGGCAAGCACGTCCATCATCTTAGGTTCTAGGTGAACAGATGTGTTGTTACGAGACAGGGAATTCAGCGATGTATTGACTTCCCAGTCACCAAGTTGAAAGGTTTCGCTCATGTCTACAGATATCCCATATCCAAGACAGACTGAACTCCAACCCCTTGATGGTTCTTTTTTTTGGGTCATCAATTTGCCATGTATAAGTCTAAACCGAGCGGGTGAGTTTGCAAGACTATTCATCGATTCTAAGGTTTTAAGTAGGTTGAGCCCTGCCGCAAAAAACTCTGCGGCAGAAGCCAATACGCCATGATTAATCCAGCTGGGCTACTTCGATGCTATTGTTTGTGGGAGTGTCTAAGTGATTCAGAATAACGAAGTCGTAAGCGGTGTAACCGCGTTTAATGGACGTATTACATCGGGCAAGCGTTAAGGTACTTCTGCCTTGCGGTGAAGTTAGACATTTTCCACTTCGTTGATTTTTAATCTTGCCAGAGCTTGTTATTGTCCAAGTATCGTAACTATCTATGCGGCAGGTTTCATAAGTTAATACATTGGTGCCCTTACGATTATGGCCGTAGGTCGACAAGCACTTAGTTTCATCGCTGTTATAAATAACCATTTGCTGCGGCGCATCTAGATTGTTATTCACCACACCCACTTTGTTCAACTCGTTAAAATTTGCTGCCTGAACGGCCGTGAATAGGAATACTGCAGGAAGTAGGCTAAAGGCTGCTTTTCTAATGACGTTTTTCATTATCGTTTCCTTTTTCTATAAATTTCGATAGTAAATTTAGGGTCTAAGTTAATTTTTTAAGGCCATTAAACTGCGAGCATCAGTGGCGGTAAGGGTGATGCCAAACAACTTAAATGAGGCAAGTCGCTCACGCTTCCCAACGAAATCCAATAAGGTTATTTCGTTTTTGTGATTGGCCCACGCAATATGGGTGAAATCATCGGCTGAGATGGGCAAGGCATAGCTGTGTTTACGTAACGGTGAATAAACGCGAGGGCGAGTTTCCGTTTGGTTGTGCGATATAAACAGCAACCAATTTCCTGCGTTTGACCATTGGGGGGAGTATTTGCTTTTTGATGCTGTACTTGGCATCGACTCAATAAGGCGGAGCGTGGCAAGCTGTGTATCATATAACCACAGGTGCTGGTTATGCGTCGTAAAGGTAAGATAGCGATTGTCATTCGACCAACTAAACTCACTGGCTTGCTGAACACGAGGAAGGTGAACTTCACGTTTAGACGTACTGGTTCCCAGCTCTATAACCAGAGTTTCTGGCTCACTCATATAGGCAACATAGCCATTGCTTTTATTGGCAGCATAGTGATTATCTGTATGTGTAACTGCGCTTACCCAGGTAGGAAATACCAAGATTATTGCGCAACAACCTAGCATTAACGGTTTCATGTTCATTCCTTAAAGTAGGGTGGAAAAGACCAATCCTTCTTGTCGCGACATCAACCTGCGCCTTTAAAGCGATTGGTGTTGGAATGAGTATTGTCGGATACCAAGAAAAAGAACTTACGGAAACTTAACGGTTTGAAAATACTTCATGAAGTCAAACTTACGGGGTGGGAAAGTATAAATTATTCAATTGGTTGAAAGATTTGAGTGAGTTTGGAATATATTGAGTTGAGTTCTGTTTTACGCAGCTAAAAGGTATGTTAAGAATATTCTGCAGTGAGTTTTTTGCTTTGATTAGCTCTGCTTTCTTGGTATTCGTCTAGGTTTTCGTTTAAGTTTAGCGCCTGTGAACGCTAATCCTTAAGATGGACACCATAGATGAAAAAGCTTTCTAAAGTGCAAATTAAACAACAAGCACTTGTCCTTGATGTTGCCAATATGCTTGAAGAGCAAGGGCGCGCTGAAATTCCTGGCATGGTGCAATGCTGGTTTGATATGAAATATGAGCTTTTCCCAAGCTCTTTATTGCTGCGCTTTCAGTTTGAAAATGAGCAAGCCCTAGCAGCTTCAGAGCCGGAATTATTAAAATGGCGAAAGCGGTTAAGTGCCGCTATGGTAAAAAAAGGGGTTATTTTAAAAGATATGCGAAGGCACTTAGTATTTACTGTAGAAGGGCCGGAAGCATAATTTGTAGAGGCAGCGTTCATTATGTATAAAGTGCTCTAACTCTGAAGGGTTGAACGGGTAATTCATGATGCCTTATATCGTCTTTTTTACTTCGATGCCTAAGCGCTTAGCAAGACGTACTAGATTGGCCCGATCTAGCGAAAGTACTCGTGCTGTTGCGGCCCAGTTATAATCATGCTGTTTTAACTGCTCGCTTATAACCGCAAATTGCAATGACTCGACCGCCTGTTTTAAAGGTTGATTGGTAATAGTATGAATAGTGTTTTTAGCGCTAACTAGCATGGTTGCGTTTGGTTGCGGCGTTAAGTCGCAATGTTCACTTGTAATAGTCACTATTGGGTTTTGCCATTGGCTTTGTTTAGCTTTCAGTGCGCTGCGGCTAATCACATGTTCAAGTTCGCGAACATTACCCGGCCAATTGTACTGGTTCAGCAATAGGTTTGCCTCTGCACTCAGTTTTAATTGCTTAATACCTAATTTACGTGCTGTTTGCTCAATAAAGTAACCAGCAAGCAAAGTCACGTCCTGCTCGCGCTTGTTAAGTGCTGGCACGGTAATAGGGTAAACACTTAAGCGATGATATAAGTCAGCCCTGAACCGGCCCTGTGCCACTTCGTTTTTTAAGTCACGGTTGGTGGCGGCTACTACGCGCACGTCTACATATTTTGGGGTATCTTCACCTACTGTTTGAATTTCACCGCTTTGCAATACGCGTAATAATTTACTTTGCATTGCCAGCGGTAATTCACCTATTTCGTCTAAGAATAATGTGCCACCATCAGCTAACTGAAATTTTCCTTGGCGCGCATTTTGTGCGCCAGTAAAAGCCCCTTTTGCGTGTCCAAAAAACTCACTTTCTGCCAGGTTTTCGGGAAGTGAGGCGCAATTTAAATGGATAAGTGGCTGATCTTTGCGGGCAGAATTCATATGTATATTTCGTGCTACTAATTCTTTACCTACGCCAGTCTCACCCAAAACCAATACGCTAAAATTAGATGCAGCAACGAGTTTTATTTCGTTTTTAAGTGTTTGCATTACCCCGCTTTGGCCAATAATTTCGCCGCCATCGCGAGTTAACGTATCGCGTGTTAGTTCTTGCACAAGTGCATGCGAATGCTGAGCGTTTTGCTTGTAATGGGCAAGTTCTAAGGCCGTTTTAAAATGTGCACTGCACAATGTTTGCAAGGTATTGAGTGTATCTGCACTAATGTTGCTAAAGGCATTTGCATCAAGGCTGTCGAACGTAAGTACACCAAGTAACGCGCTTTTATCGTAAAGGGGTAAACCTAAACAAGCATGCACAGGAATATCGCCGGTTTTGGCCAACAGCAGTCCGTCGTACGGATCGGGTAAGGGACAGTCGTGTGCAAACTGTAATGCGTGGTTTGCACTGCAAATAGCTTGTAGGCGAGGGTGCTCAGATATTGTAAAGCGCCGACCTAGGCTGTCGGGCATAAGGCCCTTAATAGCAAGAGGCTTAAGTTGATCTCTTTGTAGGGCAAGCAGTGCACTAGCATCACTTGGTATTACACGCTCAACCGTTGCCAATAACTGGTCGAAACTGTGCTCGTGCAGAGTGCTTTGAGCTAGTTCTAGCGCGACTTGGGTGAGATTGAATTGTTGGCTCATGTCAAAATGACCTTTACGTGTGTTTATGATTCAAATTAGAGTAGGTCATAAAGACATATTATGTAAAGTTAATATATTTAACGTATTGATAAATAGTCATTTAATTTAGTGGCACAGTATGTGTAATAGCTAAGTAACGTTAACGGTTACTGAGGTGGTTATGAACACTCTGACAATAAGTAATGCCAGCAGAAATTCTGAGTTAGGCTCTTTTTTTCATTCGCTCTTGTTTGCAGCTAATACCATATTGGGGCTTAGCTTCGCTTTTATCATTGTGAGTATTTTAATTAGCTATCCGTATGCAGAGTACTTTTCGATGCATGCACAGTTATTAGCCCATATTAGTACTATCGTGATGGCAGCTATTTTAAAGGTGAGCTATGTGATGCGCTGTGTTGCTCAGCATGGTTTAGGGCTGGAAGTTCGTTGATGCATTCACGTTCGACTATCCATCAAATCACGACATGGCCGCTGTGGATGCGTGCGTTTAGACCTGGTTTTTTAGCCGGAGGCTTGCTTGCATTTTTGTCGATAGGGTATTGGCTACTTATTTTAACAGGTTATGTGACTTGGCAGTTAACAATGCCTGCAACAATCTGGCACGCCCATGAAATGCTATTTGGCTTTACCGGTGTTGTAGTTGTGGGGTTTTTACTTACTGCTGCACA
Organism: Alteromonas stellipolaris; assembly: GCF_001562115.1. NCBI lineage: Bacteria > Pseudomonadati > Pseudomonadota > Gammaproteobacteria > Alteromonadales > Alteromonadaceae > Alteromonas > Alteromonas stellipolaris. The sequence continues at coordinate 3,406,319 of NZ_CP013926.1, read as the reverse complement.
AACATGGACGGGCGCTCCTAGTATTAATGGCAAGGCGCTTATGGTGCTTACTTTTATATGGGTTAGTGCCCGTTTAGCTTTTTTTATTGTATTACCTAATTTTGCCAGTGCTAATTTATTGGCTGTTGTTGTGCTGCAACTAGCATGGTGGTTAGGCGCAATCGGTGTGCTGGCTAATATGCTTCTAAAAGCGAGAAGTAAAAATAACTATCAGTTTTTAGCCATTCTGAGCGTGCTGTGCGCACTTAATATACTCTACTTAATTCTGGTTTTAATTAACAACATTCAGCTCGCACTGGCGGTGGTAGATACTGCGGTACTCGTTATTAGTTTACTTATTGGCGTGGTGACAGGAAGAGTGCTTCCCTTTTTCACCGCTAAGGGATTAGCGCTGAGCGAGCAAGTGCGCACGCCTAACATTGATAAAGCACTGCTTTATTTATCAATGTTAGGAATCACTTTGTTTTTTATCAGCAAGTTTTTTTTAGATTCAATTAGCCCTGCGTTAATTGTGTTAGTCGTTGCTTCGCTTCACTTAATTAGAGCCGGTATTTGGTGGAATAAAAAAGTGCTGAAAGTACCTTTGTTGTGGTCTTTGCACTTTTCTTACCTTGCGCTAGGTGTTGGCTTATTACTGATAGCATTGAGCTTTTACACAAGTGTCATATCTTTTAAAGACGCGTTGCATCTCATCACTATTGGTGCAGTAGGAATGATGATTTTAGCCATGATGACCCGAGTATCGCTTGGTCACACGGGACGCGCGCTCATCATTCCTAATTACATGTCCATTGCTTTTGTTCTTGTGCTGGTGGCAGGCATTACTCGCTCAATTCTACCTTATTTTATTGGCCCATACTTCGCTTGGCGGGTTAGCGCTTTGCTGTGGTTAGCGGCTTTCTTATTATTTTTAATTCACTGCACACCTATATTAACGCGATGTCGCGTCGATGGGCGCAGTGGTTAGTTTACCAACAGGAATACATTATGTTATCTGATAAAACTATTGAGATTGTTAAAAGTACCGTTCCATTATTAGCGCAAGCAGGTACGGTGGTTACCGATCATTTCTATAAGCGTATGTTTAGCCAGCATCCTGAGCTCAGGAATATTTTTAATATGACGAATCAAGAGAGTGGACGCCAACAATTCGCGCTGTTTAACGCATTAGCCGCATACGCTCAAAATATTGATAATTTATCGGTATTAAAAGAGGCATTAGCACGCATTAATCATAAACACACCAGTTTAAATATTTTACCTGAGCACTATCCGATTGTAGGCGCACATCTAATTGGCACTCTTAAAGAGCTAATTCCTGAGCAGTTTACCCCAGACGTAGAATACGCATGGCGTGAAGCTTATGCTCTGCTTGCTGAAATATGCATAACCGAAGAAGCTGCATTGTATGAGCATAGTAAAAACACTATTGGTGGCTGGGCAGGTACGCGTCAATTTGAAATAACTAATAAGCAGCTCGAATCTGAATTTGTAACAAGTTTTACACTTACGCCCGTAGATGGCAAAGCAGTTGTTGCTCATAAATCAGGTCAATATTTGGGTATTAAAGTTCAGCCTGAGAGCGCTGAATACGAAGAAATTCGTCAGTATTCAATTTCACAAAAAACCAATGGTGAAAACTACCGCATTAGCGTTAAGAAAGAGCTAATGCCAAAGCCTGGCATGGTGTCAAATCATCTACACTCACTAGCTCAAGGTGACATAGTTGAACTCTACCCGCCTGCGGGAGATTTCTTTTTACGCACTAGTGCTAACCCTGTGGTGCTTATTTCAGCAGGTGTTGGGCAAACGCCAATGGTAGCGATGCTCGAAACATTATTAAGCGATAATACCAACCAAGACATTGTTTATTTACATGCATGCGAGAATACAAAGCAGCACTCATTTTCAAATTATTTAAATGAATTAAGTGCAGTGTATAGCCGTTTGCAAACTATGACGTGGTTTAATCAAAGTAGTGGCGGTGTAGATTTTACAGGGCAAATGGATTTAACCGCAGTACAAGCACAGTTACCGATTAAAAATGGCGATTTCTATTTATGTGGGCCTGCAGGATTTATGGCATTTGTGAAAAAGCAGTTGTTAGAGTTAGGAGTTGAAAACGAGCATATACATTACGAAATTTTCGGTCCTCATCAAGATTTATAACCAAACAAAGTATAGCTGGGGCGTACAGCATTATTGATTGGCGCCCCATTTCAGGTAAGTTATTACGCAGACTTTCGATGCGTAAGCGCTATTGTTGAGCTTAATCTGACCTTCTTATGCTAAAAAGTACGTTTAATTTGCAGTCGCAATGATATTTGATCAGTATCAAACGATGCATTGTCGGCATCCGCTATATTATTAATTCTATAGTCATTACGCTGAGCACCATTGCATGGAATTTAAAGATTATTATCAGGTTCTTGGTGTCGAAGAAGATGCTGATTTAAAAGCAATAAAAAAAGCATATCGAAAGCTTGCGTTAAAGCTGCACCCAGATATGCAACCTGAAAAGAATTCTGATGATGAATTCAAAGAATTAGTCGAAGCTTATGAGGTGCTTAAAGATCCACAACGCAGAGCTGAATACGATGAATTGAAAAAATATGGCACTGCTTCGCACGACAATTTTCAACCCCCTCCTGGCTGGCAAAGTAGTAATGATTCTAATAGCGCTCACTCCGGTGGTGACTTTTCCGACTTTTTTAATTCAGTATTTGGTGGTGGAGGCTTCGACCAAAGGCAGCGTAGCCATCAGCCAGACGATTTTTCAGGATTTAATAGTCAGGGTCAAGACGCCGAAATTGAAGTTCCCGTATTTCTTGAGGACCTTTTTTCAGAAGCGCCAAAAACGATTCAATTTTCGATGCCATCATTAGAAGATGGAAACGTTAAACACGTCAATAAAACCCTAAAAGTTAAAATACCTAGCGGCGTGGTTGACGGAGAGCGGATCAGGCTAAAAGGCCAAGGCGGCAAAGGGCTGGGGAAGGGGAGAAGCGGCGATCTTTATTTGCACATTCGCCTAGTGCCTCATCCACTGTTTGATGTAGAAGGGCACAATCTCGTACTCACAGTGCCTATATTGCCTTGGGAAGCCGTACTTGGATGTAAAGTTGAAGTACCTACCTTGGCAGGAAAGATTAACCTGAATATAAAGCCAAATAGTCAAACGGGTCATAAATTACGAGTTAAGGGTAAAGGGCTTAAAATGAAAACTGGCCTTGGTGATATGATTGCTGTTTTAAAAATCGTTACTCCAGATAAAACGACCGACGAAGACAAGGCTTTGTGGCAACAACTAGCGCAATTAGCGCACGATGATCCTCGTTCAAAATGGAGTCAAAAAGATGTCTGAAACCTTGCTCATTATTTCCTTTGAAGAACTTTGCCACATTGAACAGCTAAGCAAAGACATGATTATTGAAGTTATCGATTATGGTATTGCTGAGCCCGTTTCAGGCGACAATACGCGTAACTGGGTATTCGATACCAATAGTGTACGGTGGGTGAAAAAAGCTATAACACTATATTCCCAATTAGAATTGGATTGGATAGCGGTCGCGATGATTGTCGAGTTGCTGAAACAAAAAGAAAAACTGACAGAAGAGAACGAAAATCTTCAGCGCCGGCTAATGCGCTTTTAACCCTATTATTGCAGTTGAAGTGCTTCGTGGTTTGCCATTTTCTTTCTAAGCCATTCGCAAAAATGTGCGATACGTTGCTGCTTCGGCGAGTTTTTAAGATAAACAAAGTGAGATTTCCAGCGTACAGGATGTGGAATATCAACGGGCACCACCAATTGCCCCGATTTTAAATACTGACCTATCATAACATCAGAGGCTAACATGACGCCTTGACCTGCCAGCGCTGCGCTAAGGGCCAGATCGCTAGAAGACACCACTGTTTTTCTCAACACTTTATTCGATAGATTTATTTTATTGTGTTCGAAGTATGACTCCCAACTTGCTTTCTCTTCTCCAGCAAGTGCTAGCAGGCGCGTGCCTAGCATATCTTCAACAGAATGCAGTTGCTTTTGAGTTTGAAAGGCAGGCGAACAAGCAGGTACGACGCCATTTTCACCAAATTTTCGCGTAATAAGGCCGTCATCCTGAGATGCGGTGGTTGAGGTATAAAAACGAATGGCTACGTCGATATCGCCTTTATGTAAACTTTCAATGCGATTAGATGCTTGAATATTGATATTAATATTGGGGAACTCATTAAAAAACTCGAATAAATTAGGCATAAGCCACAATGAACAAAAAGCTTGAGTAGATGTAACTGTTAAGCTTCCCTCTAAAGGCTCTTCGTGTATTTGGTTCATACCATTAACGATTTCGCTAAATCCTTTTTCACACGATGCATAAAGTGTTCTGCCAGGGCCAGTTAAAATCATCTTTCGTGATTGCCTACGAAATAAGCTTACGCCTAGATTGGTTTCTAGTTGTCTCATCTGTTGGCTAACTGCCGCTTGTGAAATATATAACTCTTCTGCTGCCTTGCTATAACTCTCATGTCTTGCGGCTACTTCAAAACAAAGCAGGTTATTTAGCCATCGTAATCGCTTATCCATTATTTTCCATCATATAAGTTCAGCTTATTTTATAAGTTAGATTTAATCGTTGGTTTAGTAAAGAGCTAATCGCGACACTAGCTACACTAAATGACAAGGAGCTAGTGGCGTGAATACGAAAAAAAGTGGGGCGGTTTCATATTTAATAGCAATAAAAGATAAGCTTGCAGGCAGTTTTGACTACGCGAAAAAACGAGATTCTTTACAAGGTGATAATATTGCTAACGTTGAAAGCGCTGACAGTAATGGAACAGATGATACTTGTGAGAACAGCGCTTCAAAGGGCATGCTATCTAACATGGGAGATAAGCTGTGCTTATCAAAGTGGAGTGCTTTTAAGTAGCCGAGGAAAAATGCGCTTCTAATCTTGGCTTAATTACCAAACTCATCAAACACGCCATTGCTATGCCAATAGGTAAAGCGGCAAGTAAGCTTAGCGATGCCTCTTTTACAAATAGCTCAAGCGACGGAAAGCCTTGGTTATTAAACGTTGTGATCAGCGCTAGAACCGACTCCATAATAAAGGCCATGGTCAAACCGTGAATTACATTGCGCTGCAACACTGAAAGAGAGGAAAAAATACGCTGAACGAGTTTGTTAACGAAATAAAAAGTTACGCCGCCGAAGGGGAGCATTATTAAGAATGCGAACGTAAACGCACTTAACCACGTTGGAATGAATGCTTGTTCTGGTAGAATACTCACAGATGTCATTATGGCTGTTAGTAATCCAATCAGTAGCATAGCTACCGGCAGCAGAATTAAGATTTTCTTTATATGGTTCATGATGACCACGCTCACTCTATTAGTTGACAATGTCAACCTTAATGAAAAAAGTTGACAATGTCAACTAAATGGGTTCTGTTCGTACTATGAAATTCAATGATGCCTTGTTCAATCTTCTCAATACTATTCGTAATACGATCTTATCTGAGATAAAAAATACCCCTTTAGCATTGGCGCCAATGCAGTTGAAGTCGTTAAAAATCATTAGTCAAATAGATGCTTGTACAGGGCAAAAGCTGACAGACTTTTTGGGTAGAGATAAGGCTCAGATAAATAGATTAATTAAGGAATTGGTGGAAAACGACTTAGTGCGTAAAGTACAAAGTGAAGAAGATAAACGTAGCCAAATTCTATCGCTAACGGAAAGTGGAAAACGCGCACTTGAGATATTCGTAGAAATAGAAGAGCGCGTTTTTTTTGACATGCTTAAAGATGTTAGCGATGAAGAAAAAGAGATATTTAAGAAACTAGTACTTACATTCAAACATAATTTAGATGAAAGGTGAGTTAACTCACCTTATTGTTATAAATGCTTTTCAATTTCCACTTCTATACATTCGCTATTGCCCGCGCTTTCGATAGTTAGCCAGATTTGACCATCTTGCACCGTTACTTGCATTTGCATCGAACGGTCTACGGCATTAGCCAGAGTGGTAGATAAGCTCTCAGGCAAGGTAAACACCGATAAGTTCTTTCTGGTACGCAAGCTGTTCTGTTCTTTCTTCCACCAAGCATCGAAGCTGTTATCTGCGTAAGCATAAATCATCATCTGCTGGCTTTGATTGCAGCCTTTTTTAATACGTTGTTCAGATGGTTGCCCCAACTCAATCCACAGTTCTATTACGTCGCTGAAGTCCTTTTGCCAAATGTCTGGCACTTCATCATCAGATAGGCCTTTTGTAAACTGTAATTGTTCGTGAGCATTTACAATAAAGGCCACGATGCGAAGCATCATGCGTGCATCATTTTCAGAAGGGTGACGAGCAATAGTGAGATTGTGCTCATTGTAGTAATTACGGTCCATATCAGTTATTGATATGTCCGCTTTAAAAATGGTTGCTTTAAGGGCCATGGTAATCCTGAGTATTATGCCAAGTGCGTTATGTAATGCTTAACGCTAGTTTTATTTTTATCTTAATATTCATTTGGCGTTTTTGTACAAGTATAAAATTTCTTGCACTGCCTTTTTACAGCACTTATTTACTGCGCTTATTTATTGCATATGGTAACAGGTATTAAAGCCTTGTGCCCTCATCTAAAATTTCAGTAACTACGGCTTTCACATCCCCATACCTGCAAAACTCACAACTTCCAAACCCTGGAACTTGCCTTACTTTTAAACGAGTAAATAAAGGCATAGTCATCGCGGTTAAAAAACGGCAATAGATAGATTCAGTAATGGTTTCGTTAAACTTACCTTTAAGGTGAGCATTAAGCGCTGCCATCGACTCGGCTACTTGGGTTTTATTTGGTAAGGGAATAGGTGTTGAGTAGTCTAGTTTGGCCACTTTACCATTGCACACACTGCAATGGCCGCATTCTTTTGGCGCCTGTTGGTCATCAAAATAGGCCGATAAGTTATAGTTTAAACAGCTATTAAGCTCGAAGAACCGTACCAGAGCAGCAATACGTTTTACTTCTTTAAGCTCATTTTCAGCAAAATACCGGGCTAGGCTTTCGGCCAAGCTTTCTGATAGATCATCTGCTAACAGTGCTTGTTGATTCACCTCGTACACATCGGTGATTAAACGCGAGGCGAGTTCGATATGATTATGTTCGTGTAAATATTCTAACGCCGTCACCACTCTTGAACGCTCGGCACCGTAATGCTCAAAAATACTGTCGAAATTCACTACGCCCCATACTTTTTTCATATCGGTATGGGTGAAAACGGCGTTTAGGAAATCGCTTCGTTCTTTACCAAATAAGTTGAGAATATCGGCTTTTTCGGTATTAAAGCGGTATTTGAATTCAGCAAAATAGGCGTATAACGGACGGATAACTTTGGCTAGTTCCAACTGTACTAACAGCGTTTTAAGGGGTAGCTGACGAATATTACTTAACGTCGATAAGCTATTAATTTGTGTTTCCCATTGATACATACCTTTGTCCGATGCACTGTTTGCAGTACTGCTTGAAGCGCCAGAGCCTTGCTCTGGCGCTTGACTGGCAATGTCCTTAATTACCCGCTCAATAGCGGATTTGTCTGGCGTATCGCCATAAACAAAATTTTCAATAGTCACCAGACCATCAAGATTAGCCAATACAGTACAATTCGCGTTTTGTCCGTCGCGCCCACCACGGCCAATTTCTTGGCTGTAGTTCTCTATAGACTTAGGTAAATCGTAATGCACAACAAAACGAATGTCAGATTTATCAATGCCCATGCCAAACGCAATGGTGGCCACTACCACTTGTAGCTTGTTCGCCATGAAATCTTGTTGAATGTTCTGGCGCACATCACTGTCTAGCCCCGCGTGATATGCACTTGCTGCACAGCCGTTTTGTTGTAAATAGCGGGCCACTTGTTCAGCGGTTTGTTGCAGTGTTACATATACAATGCCTGCGCCTTTCTGGCGCTTAAGTTCATCTAATAGCGCTTGGTTTTTATTTGCTTCTACCACCGGCAGCACATTCAAATTAAGGTTTGGGCGGTAGAAACCGGTTTGGACAATATTCTCGGGCGCAATATCAAACCGGCGTGCCATATCGAGTTTCACTTTTTTAGTGGCCGTTGCGGTTAGCAGCAGCACTAAAGGGATATTTAATTCTTGTTGATAGGCTGGCAGTTTCAAATAATCAGGGCGAAAGTTGTGCCCCCACTCAGAGATACAATGCGCTTCGTCGATAACCAACATTGAAACCGCAACAGACTCTATAAACTGCCTGAAACGTTCGTTCTTAAAACGTTCTACCGACACCATTAAAATTTTACACTCACCAGAGCGAACATCGTTCATGACTTGCTTATTTTGCTCAGCAGTTAGTGTTGAATCGATGCTCGCGGCAGCAATGCCTTTGCTATGTAGAAAAGCGAGCTGATCTTTCATTAAGGCTAATAACGGGGATACCACCAAGGTTAAGTGGGGCAGTTGGGTTGCCACAAACTGATAACACAACGACTTCCCAGAACCGGTAGGAAATATGGCAAGCGATGAGCGCTGATTTAACAGACCATCTACAACCTCTTGCTGGCCGGAGCGAAACGAGGGAAATCCAAACAGGTTTTGTAATTGTGAAGAGTAGTCTGTGGTCATTTAGCTGCGCATAGCCTTGATGTATTTGAGGTTATGATACAGCAATAAAAGATGCGTTTGCGCAAAAGCTATTAGTTGGCACATTCTGTACATGGCTCTTGGTATGTATTCTCTAATAAGTCTTTTAAAACAAACAAGTAGTAGTAAAATATTTATTCTTATTGCTGGACATAATCGAATGTAGGCTTTTACTATAATGATGAATATCGTCATAGATGATACCGTTTTTTCGGTGCAGTGTTACTTCACCGCAAACTTGCCTAAGTAGTAGAACAAGGAATTATAAGCATGGATTGCCTTAAGTATTTTTCTTTATTTTTAATAATAATCACCTTTTCTTTTAGCGCATTCGCAGTCGAAACATGCGTTGAGGAGAAAGCGGCTGTAGATCATTGGAATGGGCTCTTAAGGCATGAAGTGACGGAATATCGACGTTCAAAACATCGCGACGCTAAATCTACGTTTTTGGCTTGTTTAGGAAGTGTAAATAGTCGCGATAGTAGCGTTAAAACACAGGTTTACACGCAGAAAAATTTGAATGTACGCAGAAACACAAGTAGGTCTCAACAATCGAGTGTTCGCAAATATCCTTCAACCCGCAATTTCTCAGTAAGCAGCTATCACAATTTCAAAGGTGCAAAACGAGAAGCCTGGGATAATTTTTACAAAGAATCACCGGACTGTATGAACAATAGCGGAGATATGACTGTGTTCGTAAAGTGCGCATCGGAAAGAAAAGACTATTTACACAGATTTAGCTCCCTCTGGGATGAGAGAAGGCAATCAATGAAAGTCCCTATTGAATAGTGCTGCATCCTCTACCCATGCCCAAAGTTTGAAGCTAGGAACCTGACAAACTAATCCAAACTTAAAATTCATTAGTTGCTTCAACTTCCCCTCAAATCCTCCGGCGTGTTATCTGCCACCACGGCATCTCGTTCACCCATAGGTTTGTCTTCGCCTACGGTGCTGTCTGCCGAGGTTTGAAGCTCAATGGACGAGTTTACTTCCGCGCCAATAAGTATGATATAGGCGCTTAAGTACAGCCACATAAGTAGAATAATAATGCCACCTACCGAACCGTAGGTTTTGTTGTAGCTGGCGAATTCATTCAAATAAATAGAAAACCCATAAGATGCGGCAATCCACAATAAGGTAGCGAATAAAGATCCTGGTGTAACCCATCGCCACTGCGCTGAACGCCTATGCGGTGCGTAACGGTATAGTGCCGATAGTCCGATGTTAAAGAGCAATAGCAACACAGGCCAGGTTATCCATGAAGCTTGCTTAAAGCTTATTAAGCCGCCAGACACCCAACTTATCATTTCCGGCAGTACCGTAATGCAAACTAGCGCAACAATAACGGTAGCTATCATACTGATGGTGCCGGTTATGCGGGCAAGCAAGCCTTTAAAAAAGCCTCTGCCATTATCTTCGATGTAGGTAATGTTACATGCAGTAATAAGTGCGTTGGCACCTTTGCTACTACTCCACAATGATAAAAAGAGCGTAAGAAAGAAGCCCCAACCCAGTGCTGAATTCGATTTTTGGGTAAGATTTTTAAGCTGTTCTTCAATAATATAGCTACTATCGCTAGGTACTACGTTAACCAATAAGGCCATGTGGTTTTGTAATTCTTCCGGCGACACCATTAAGCCATATAAAGAAATGGTTGCACCAAGAAGTGGGAATATTGCCAGCAAGCAGTAGAACGCAACGCCTGCGGCAATAAGTGGAATGTTATGGCTTTGGATATTGGTAAAGGTTCGTTTAACAATACTCCACCAGTTTTTTAGCGTTAATCCCAAAGCAGACTCTGCCTGAGTAGATTGCGTTGTGCTCATGTAATGCAGTTCACTTTGCTCGTTGATAATGTTTATACAGAGCGCAGGACAAGTCAGATTATAAAAAAAACTGCTAGCTCATTTGTACTTACAATTAACACGCACCAGTATCGCATCTAGCAATGCTAAACTGGGGTGATAAACGGGGCTGTTTTACTTTCTGCACAACTAGCAACATCTTTTGGTGTACCGCTAGCGACTATTTTTCCACCTGCATCACCGGCACCAGGGCCGATATCTATTAAGTAATCACTGGCCGAAGCAACCTGCATATTGTGCTCTACCATTACCACGCTGCTGCCTTCATCCACTAACGTATTTAGATGCTTCATGAGTAGTGCGATATCAGCGGGGTGAAGCCCAGTTGTGGGTTCGTCTAGTACATAGAGCGTGTGTTTCTTTTCGGCGCGTTTTAGCTCGGTAGCTAGCTTTATTCGCTGCGCTTCTCCTCCTGAAAGTTCGGTGGCGGGTTGGCCTAATCGCAAATAGCCTAAGCCGACTTTTACCAGCGCATCTAGTGCACGAAAAACAGGAGCTTCATTGGCGAATATGTTATGTGCCTCGGCCACACTTAGCGACAGTACATCGGCTATCGATAATTCGTTCCAAGTAACGTCTAAGGTGTCTTGATTGTAGCGTTTTGTGTCGCACACGGGGCAGGGGGAATACACTGATGGCATAAATAGTAACTCCACCGATACAAAGCCTACACCCTCGCAGTTGGCGCACCTTCCTTTGGTAGTATTAAACGAAAATCGACCTGCATCGTAACGTCGTTTTTTTGCTAATGGTGTGGCGGCAAATAGTTTGCGCACATGGTCGAATAGGCCTGTGTAAGTCGCTAAATTCGAACGGGGCGTTCTGCCAATTGGTGATTGGTTTACTACTACTAAACGTTTTATTTTTTCTACATCATTTTTATTAGCATTATCAATATAGCCATTTACGGGCTGCTCGTCGTTGCTTTCTAACAAAGTAGCTTCGGTAATATCCGTCGTTTTTTTTTCAGTGGGCGCGTTTTTAACCGTTGAGTTTTTATCTGATGCTTTACTCGCATCAAGTGACGCTTTCACCAGCGTTACCAATGCATGGCTGACCAAGCTCGATTTACCTGACCCCGATACGCCCGTTACTGTGGTAATAGTCCCCAGAGGAAATGCGCAGTCCATATTTTCAAGATTATTTTTGGTAATGGCTTTTAATGAAAGCCAGCCAGTGGGCTTGCGGTTGTGGTGCCTAAGGGCTAGTGCGTTATCGAATAGATACTGCGAGGTTATTGAATTAGATGCTTGCTGTAACGTACCTACTGGCCCACTAAAAACTAATTCCCCGCCATTTGTGCCGGCATTGGGGCCTATATCAACAACCCAGTCGGCGTGTTTAATGACTCGCGGGTTATGTTCAACCAGAAATACGCTATTTCCCGCCTCTACCAGTGCATCAAATGCCTCTAGTAACGCATTTACATCATTAGGATGAAGGCCAGACGAAGGCTCATCCATGATATATACCACACCAAACAATTTTGATTTTATTTGGGTGGCTAGCCGCAACCGTTGTAGTTCACCTGCTGAAATAGTCGTGGTGCTTCGCTCTAGAGAAAGATACCCCAACCCAAGGGCAATAATAGGTTTAATACGCGCTACTATGTCTTTGCCAATATTGCGGATAACTAGCGCCCGTTCGTTATTTTGCGCTTCGGCGGTTTCAAGAAGTGTTTGTAAATGTTCCACCACGTCGCTTAAAGAAAGCCGAGAGAAGGCGGTGATGTCTAAGCCACAAAGCGTCACCGAAAGTGAAGCTTGTTTTAGCTTCTTTCCATGACATTGTGGGCAGGTTGAAACGGCAAGATATTGGGCGACTTTTTGCTTAATCTTTTCTTTTTGAGAGGTTTTAAAGGTTTCAAGTACATAATGTTTAGCGCCAATAAACTTACCATTATAACTGGCAGGTTCGCCTTCTTCCTTCGCCGCTTGGGTTTGCGCTAAATTGTAGTTTCTGTAAACAGGCACTTGCGGGGTATCGTCTGTGTATAAAATCCAGTCTCGGGTAGATTCGGGTAACGCCTGCCAGGGTATATCTACATCAATGTCTAACGACAGCAATACCCTAACTAGATTTTTACCCTGCCACGCTCCTGGCCACGCGGCAATAGCGCCTTCACGAATGGTAAGGGTGGGGTCGGGAACAAGTTTATCTTCGGTAACATCGAACACAGTACCAATACCATGGCATTGCCCGCAGGCACCTTCAACGGTATTTGGCGAGAACCCATCGGCATAAATAATCTTTTGACCAGCAGGGTAATCACCTGCTCGGGAATACAGCATACGAAGGCTATTTGAAATAGTGGTGATACTGCCTACCGATGAACGAATAGAGGGGGCGCCTCGGTTCTGATGTAACCCAACCGCGGGTGGCAAGCCTTCAATACTATCTACATCGGGCGTTTCAATTTGCTCGATTAACCTTCTAGCATAAGGTGAAACCGAATCTAGATAACGATGCTGCGCTTCAGCGTATAGGGTGCCAAACGCAAGTGAGGACTTACCCGAACCAGAAATACCCGTAAAAGCCACAATCTTATTTCGGGGGATATCAACATCCACGCCTTTCAAATTGTGAACCCGTGCTCCGCGTATCTGCAGAAAATTATCATTATCTATTGTCATGCGTCCCTTACCATCCTTACCGTTTCCAACCTTGCAAAATAAGGCGAACCTAGGATGAGTAAGGTTTAGGCTTTTATAACGATCATAAATTGGACAGATAAATCTATTGATAGAAGGGCTAAATCACTCCGCCTTATTTACTTAGCATGCTAACTAGTGCTATTATAGTTAGCATGCTAAGTAAGTTGGGGTGTGCATGTCTGCACAAAAGCCGTTTCACGAAACGTTAGATTTTACGCTTATTGGAAATATGGGCCGAGTACACCGGTTGTGCAGAGAGGCCGTTACTTTGACTGTTGAGCCCTTGGGGTTAACGCAATCAAGGTGGCTTGCGTTAATGCACATCAATTTAATTGGAGAAGGGGTTACCCAATTAGCGCTAGCGCAAAGCTTGGGCATAGAAATGCCTTCGCTAACCCGCACATTAAAGCAGCTTGAAGAGCAGTCGCTGATTAGCCGCCAAGTTGACGACAACGATAAGCGCAGTAAAAAATTATATTTCACCAAGGAAGGCCGTGTTGTTTTGAATTCGCTAAATGAAAAAATAGCGGATGTAAAACAGCAGTTTTATGCGGGACTCACCCATGAACAGCTCGATGCAATGGCGCGCGCGTTGTTGCAAATAGAGCAAAATGCCTCAGCCTGCATTTCTCAACAGGAGAAACGAGCTAAAAGTAACACAGAGGAAGATGAATAATGACGCCTGATCAGAAATTTTCTCGCTACGTAAGGTTATCCTTAGTCGGCTTTGTGTTGATATTTATTTACTACCTCATTGCTGACACCTTTATGCCAGTTACGCCCCAAGCGCGAATTTATCATCCTGTTGTACAAGTAGCGCCTCAATTAAGTGGCGAAGTCACACAGGTTTTTGTTAGCAACAATCAAACGGTAAAAGCTGGCGACGTGCTATTTCAAATTGATAGAGGGCCTTACGACATAGCGCTAACGCAAGCAAAGTTAGCGTTAGATGATGCCAAATTACAAAACAAACGACTTGATACCAATATTAAATCGCTAGAGGCTCAAATTAAGGCTGCTAGTGCCAAGCTGCACGAGCAAAAGTTACTTCAACAACGCAGCACCGCGTTATATAAGCAACGCGCGATTTCAGAGCAAGAACTTGAGGCTATGCGGGCTAACTATGAAGCGAGTGTTGCCAATAAATCGGCCCTTGAAGCGCAGTTATCTGAAGCCTTATTGGCAAGAGGTGATTCGGGTGAAAATAACCTCACTGTTCGCCATGCCGCAAACCAGCTTGCCGAAGCCAAACTAAATTTATCATATACCCAAGTGCGTGCGCGAAATGATGGTGTTGTGTCTAACATGCAGCTACGTGAAGGGGCCTATGCAGTAAAGGGTAATCCGCTACTTGCTATAGTTACCAGCGAGACCGATTTGGTAGCCGATTTTAGAGAAAAGTCGTTAACGCACATGGCCGAAAGCAGTGTTGCTAAAGTGGTGTTCGATAGCTTACCTGGTGAAGTATTTGATGCGCATATTGATTCGTTTGAGGCCGGGGTTAGCGATGGCCAGTTAAGTGCAAATGGTACGTTAAGCGTTACCGAAACAAGTAATCGATGGGTGCGAGATGCTCAGCGTCAACGGGTTCATATTGTCCTGCAAGACAACGAAGCCTTAGTAGAAGGTATGCCAAGTGGTGCCCGTGCCACAGTTCAATTGTTACCTGAATCAACATTAGGCCAGTGGTTTGGTACGTTGCAAATTAACGCCATTAGTTGGCTGCATTACATTTACTAGCGGAGGCTAAATGTCGACAACAGTTAGCCAAGGGCCGCAGTTAGATGCCAACGGTCTGCGCCAAGCATTACGTATAGCGGGTGGCTGTACCCTTGGCTTTGCCATCAGTAACTTGATGAACTGGCCTTATGGTATTTTCTTTACGGTTTATCCCATGTTGTTGCTGGGGTTAGTACCTGTTATTAGCAAGCCAGTGATAAAGCAGTTCGTCGCCAGCGCGGGGTTTAGCGCCTTTATTGTATTGGTATTGCAAGGGCTGTTTTCCCACATTCCAGTGGTGATGACCCTTATTGTGTTTCTATGCTTTTGTATCTTGTTCTATCAAATGAGCAGTGGCGGCGGCTTTTTGTTTGGAGCGTTAGGTGCAGTAGGGCTTTCAATACAGCTACACTTTTCAAGCTATGTAACCGGCGTAGATACTGTATACCCGTTAATAGTGAGTAACGGTGCAGCTACGCTTTTATCAATTGTTATTGCGGTTCTCATGCATGGCATATTTCCGGATGTTGCACCGCGCATACCTCGTGTTCCACCGCCTAAGGCGAAAGAAAGTATTCGTCACGAAGTGCTGTTATGTGCAAGTGTGGCAACCTTATCGTTTGTGGTGTTTCAAGCGTTGGATCTGCAAGACTCGATATCAGCTCAGGCGTCATCGGTGCTTATTCTATTTTCGCTTTGCTGGAAAGCGGCAAGTCTCGCTGGGTGGCAACGGGCTATTGGTACACTCATTGGTTGTAATTTAGCACTGCTGGCGCAATTGTTTTTGTACAATCACAGTGATTTTTTACTTTTTCCGGTGCTTGTGTTGTGGATTTTAGCGTTCATTTTTAGCCGCTATCATATTTTAGGTGGCGGGATGCCGGGCATTGGGTTTGGTGTGCTAACCACGTTTGGTATTTTGTTTGGAAACTCGCTAACACCCAACCAAGATTTAGTTTACAGCGCGCTTTACCGTTTTAGCTCTGTGGCCGTAGCCATTGCCCTTAGTTTGAGTGCCGTTTACGTCATGCATCATATTTTAAATCGCTTTAGCGTTACCCGTCACCATACGTATGAATAGCAAAGTAGAATGACCAAGGGCTTGAGCCGAGTGTTTATCGAAAGCGGAAACTAACGGGTAAATAAGCCATACTTTTTTGCTACTTGGGTGCAAATTAACGTGGTCAAAAAAACGACCACAATCACCAAGAGCGTTTTAGCATTCTCTAAAGGCCAGATCATTTCTACAATCTTTACGGTGGTTACGGTGATAACAATAATACATGCCATAAAAAGGATATAGCTTATAATCTGTTTAATATTCTTCAGCATATTGGCTCCTAATAAGGGGCCTTAGCCCTAAAATTACTCATCAGTTGTGGATGTGGTGCGCTCGGACATCTTGTCGCCAACTTTACTACCTGCATATCCTAACCCACCAGAAATAGCACCTATAGCAGCACCAACCCAGCCACCACCACGGACACCGCCTAGAGCTCCAGCTCCCATTGATGCAGCTAATCCTGCTACGCTAAAATCGCCCCAGCAATGTTCTGCGCAACCGCCTGATACAAGGTTTACCTCATTATTCGTAAGCACTTCCATTATTAATTCCTTCTAAAAGTGTTAACCCAAAAGTGGGAGTACTTAGAATACTCATGCTTGCTAACAAAGGTAACTGACCTTGGGAATAGTTCTTGTTATATACAAAAACGAAATACGGTTTTATGGCATGTGATTTTGTAATGTAATTTTGGCTGCTAATATTGCTAGCATATAAAAAATGCCGGATGTTTTCACATCCGGCATTTTTTTTGAGTTTTAACTTACAAGATTAATTAAAAGCTATAAGTCACTTTTCCGTAAACATAACGGCCCGTGAATCCATAGGGCGAGAAGCCTGAGTATGGGAAAATCATCGAGAAGGTAGTTACGTCATCAACTAAATCGCGTGTAGCTTCTGGGTATACATCAAAGATGTTATTCGCACCAACCGACACCGCCAAGTTGTCGGTAAGGGCTACGCGTACATCTAAATCTGTGATCCACTCAGAAGGTATAATTTCGTTACGTGCTTCAATTGAAGATGGGTCTTCCACCTCGCCATAGCGAGTAGTGCGCAAAGTAGCGTTATAACGGTCATAAGACCAAGTTACACCAAGGTTCACTTTGCTATCTGGCGAGCTAGTCTCGAAACGACGCAGTTCTACATCGTCAAACAAGTTACTTTGATCGAAGCCTGCGCCTTGGAGCACTTCTGGCGCTTCAAGAATATCGGTTACTTCGTTGTCGTTGAAGTTAATTCCTGCATTGAAGTTAAACGCACCAAAATCAGCCGTATTTAACGTGTAAGTAGAAACAATATCTACTCCTTCCGTGCGAGAATTAATCGCGTTTAAGAAGAAGCGAGCTTGGTTAGCACCAGTGCCTTCAAGCAACGCTTCAATAGCATCACCCGATAGGTTGTTCGACAACACAATACGATCGTCAATATCAATACGGTAGAAATCTACGGTTAGGTTGAAATTGGCAGTAGGCGAGTAAGTGAAACCAGCGCTGTAGTTATCTGATTCTTCAGCATCAAGACCTGGGCTACCCAATGCCTGTGCAACATCACTTGAAGCGGCAAACGTACCCGTTTCAGTTGGCTCGCCATCCACAAATACTGTGGCAATAGAAGTAAAGTGCTGCTGTTGCAACGACGGTGCTCTAAAGCCAGTCGATACAGAGGCGCGAAGAGCCAAGGCATCAGTAATGGTTACCCGGTGTGACATTTTCCAGTTAAAGGTACTGCCAAAATCTGAATAGTCTTCATAACGACCAGCTACTGCCACATTCCAGTTTTCTAGTACATCGGCTTCTACATCTACATAAAAGCTATAGTTGTGACGAGTGTTTTCACCTGCTGACTCTGGCGTGAAGCCAGGGAAAACTTGTGAGCCAGCTGAGCCAAAAGGGCCATCAACAGGGTCGGTAACTACGCCACCTGGGCCAAACGTACCTTGGATGTAAGAGTTTTCTTCACCAGCGGTAATCTCATAGCTTTCGTGGCGGTATTCTGCGCCCATAGCGAAATTCATTTCACTATAGAAATAGCCTGTATCCACCAAACGCGATGCATCAGCGTTAATAATGGTAGTGTTGTACTCCAGCTCACCCGCGTTAAAGCTTGTTTGGCTTGTTGGACCAAGAGAGGTATTCAAGCTATTCACTACGCTGTACTCTAAAGCATTGCCACCGTGGGTAAGTGACAAATCGTAGTTCCACACATCGCCGTAACCCTTAATGCCGCCAAGTACCGACATATCTTGAATATCGGTTTGAATAGATGGCAAGAAGCCGTCAGGGTAGATAGAAGTGATGTTACGGCTATCTGATGCTCTGCGGTAAAAACCGCCGCCAATAGAATCACGTGAACTAAAGCCCGCAGTACCGTAAAATTCGATGCTGTCGTTAATGGCTTTGCCCGCGTTTACGAACAGGGCGTAATCTTCTACTTCGCCATTACCGTATACGTGGTTGTAGCGGTTAACCGTGAATTCTCTCTCATCTAAATTACCATCGGCATCACGAGCATAATTTTCGCGAGTATCGAAGTCTGAACGGTTCGACTCACCACGGTCGCGGTATTCAGCTGAAACATTAACAAAACCATCGTCGCCCCACTCAAAACCCATATTTCCGCGAAGAGTAAAAGTTTGACCGTCGGTCAGTTCACGATCTGAACCTGTATTGAATGCAAGGTTGCCATCAGCATCTGCACTAACGCCTTCAAGGTTAGGCACGCCGTCCATAGTAGTTACGTTTGCACCGTAAGTGGCTGATACTTCACCGCCTTCGCTAGCGTCTTTCAATACAATATTGATAACACCAGCAATGGCGTCTGAACCGTATTGAGCCGCTGCACCATCGCGCAATACTTCAATGCGCTTAATCGCATTAGCGGGTATAGCATTTAAATCCACAGCAGAAGAGCCGCGGCCCACAGAACCGTTTAGGTTAAGGAGTGCTGAAGTATGGCGGCGCTTGCCATTCACTAATACCAGTGTGTGATCTGGCGCTAAGCCACGAAGCTGAGCGGGGCGAACATGGTCTGTTCCATCAGTAACAGAAGGCTGCGGGAAGTTGAAGCTTGGCAACAACGAATTGAGGATCATGTTGGTTTCGGTTAAACCAGTGGCTTCAATAGAAGACGCATCGATAATATCGATAGGAACCGGAGAGTCATTAACAGTGCGGCCTACACGGCGCGAACCAACAATTTGAATCTGTTCAACATCTTGTTCGTCAATGCTCTGTTGTTCTTGAGCGAAGGGTGAAGTCGAAAAAGGAATAGCAGCGATTGCGCCAGCGATTAAGGAAAGCTTAAAAGCAGAAGCGTTAAATTTTGCCTGTTGCATTGTGTGTTCCTGAATTTTTATAAATGTATTTCAACATGAGCATAAACTGCATTTACAGGGCGCTAAAAGCGCGTCTGTTTTATGCGTATTTCTGGTACGCATACTGCACCGCAGTTATTGCGATTACTTTCTTTTTATGTGGGGTACAGCTAAACGCCGATTTGTCTGATTAGACTTATTATTATTAGATGTGATAAACGGGTTCCGTTTATGAGGCTGAGTTAAGCACAAAAGAGAAGGTGGGCACAATACTAAAGTTGCAACAATTTATATATATCAAATAACGTAGGAGTGCTTCTCTGTGGTACAAAACATACATCACATTAACTTTCTAGTCAGAGAGTTAGATAAAGCCGTAGCGGAATTCGCCAAACTCACCAATACCAAACCCATATTTGAGCCACTCTCTAGCCGCGGGGCTAATTCGGCGCGTTTCCAATTAGGCGATACGTGGCTTGTATTTGTCAGCCCAACTGATGAAAACGGCATTATCGCGTCGATTTTAGAAGAGAAAGGAGAAGGTATTTTTCTCATTTCATTTGGTAGTGACGATCTTTCAAAAACGCTAGCTGGATTAACGGGAAACCCTCGCAATAGTGAAATGCGTAAAGGGTTGGACAACTGGTATGTGCAAGATATTTCATTAGATTATGAATTCGGTCCGATACTGCAACTTTGTGAAACGCATTAATATTTACACTCATATTAATATTTCACATTGAAATTTATTTATTTCAAATTGAAATATTAATGCTGGTTATTTTCTCATCGATATGACTACACTGGGCGCTTGATTATTGTACAGCCCCCGTGAAACCTACCGCACACTGTTTTTTTATTAAGTTGGCACAACTGGTGCAATACCCAGTGTAACTATAATAAAAATTCACGTTACTTCATGGGGCAACCTATTGGAGAAATGTGATGGAAAACAACAACGTGAAATCGGTAAGATTGGATCAGCCTCAACTTCGTATCCTTATCGTTGGCTATAACGAATTTAGCCAGCTGGTGGGGAGCGTGCTACCTGAATACGTCGGTGAAGCCCAATTTAAGATTGTAGATTCCATCGTTGGAAGTACGAAAGAAATTCAACAGCATATTTCAGAATTTGACCCTGATGTAATAGTCAGCGCAGGTTCAAATGCGCGATATCTACAATCTGCATTGTCTATTCCAGTAGTATCGATGCAAACAACAGAATGGGACGTATTCGAAGCGGTTGAAAAAGCCTCTAAGGTCTCAAAGTCAATTCATATCATTTCTTTTGCAGAAGCATCTTGCGCAGCAAAACTTGCTGATTCCCACCTCAATATCGATATTGTAGAGTCGATTTACTTAACGGCCGACCAAGCAAGAGAGCAGTTTCATATTGCGAGTCAGTCTGAAGGCATAGCTGTAGTGGGAGCTAGCTTGGTATGTGGTTTAGCGAATAGCAAAGGTATTCCCTCATTCTTAATCTATACAGAACGCTCGTGTAGAAAAACTCTTCAAAGCGCCATCGACGAAGCTAAGAAAGCCCGTTTGTTAGCCAAAGAACAAGCGTTGGTATCATGGTTACTCACTAAATCTCAAACCCCCATTATCATGGTCGATGAGAGCGATGATGCCTTAACCCTTAATAGCGCTGCTAAGCATCACTTGAATCTAAGTACAAATGCAGAAGTCGATTTAGATGCCCTTATTCACCCAAGGGGTGGAAAACGTGAAACTGATGGCGAATGTGAAATTAACGGCGAGGAATGGTGGTTTCATCTAGACACGTTATCCGAAGGCAGTACGAATAAATTTGTTTACCAACTTTATCGCAAAAAACTTAAAAAAACGCCTTCGAAGCAAGCGGCGTCTCCTCGCCACGATTTAGTTTACCAATCTAACGAGATTGAAGCGGTGTTGCAGCAGGTAAAGGCGTTTTCAACATCGCCAAGTAACGTATTGCTGTTTGGAGAGTCGGGTACGGGGAAAGAACTAGTTGCCAGACAAATACATCATCAAGGCCCCTATGCGGGTGGCAAGTTTGTCGCCCTTAACTGCAGTGCTATCCCATCTGAGTTGTTTGAAGGTGAACTGTTCGGTCATCAGGATGGCGCGTATACAGGCTCAAAGCGAGGTGGTCGCAAAGGGTTAATAGAGGAAGCCGAGAACGGCGCACTATTTCTTGATGAAATTAGCGAGCTGGCGCTAGATCAGCAAGCTAAATTGCTGAGGTTTTTACAAGAAAGAAGCTACCGTCCTTTGGGGGGAAACCAAGAGCGAGAAGTTGACTTGAAACTGATCGCCGCTTCAAACCGTTCGTTATCGGAAATGGTTAATGAAGGCGCGTTTCGTGAAGATCTCTACTATCGACTCAATGTATTCAATATCTCTATTCCTCCTTTGCGCGAGCGCCCCGACGATATTCTTCACATTGCGGCGCACAAGCTTGAAAAGCTATTAAATCGTTATGGGGTTTCACACAGCCCATCAACCATTCTTGAACATCTCAATGACAGCTTCATTGCGCACAACTGGCCGGGAAATATACGCGAGTTAGAAAACGTGTTAGAGCGCGTCGTGGCTTATCTTCATACCGTAAACGACCTTGGTCGATTGCAAACAGCATTACCTCAAATTGCGCCAGAGTTAAGTGGGGGGCGTCAGCCTGTATTGGCAGACAAAGGAATAATAAAAATAAAAGAAAACGAACTCATTCTAGCCGCATTGGCGCGATGGAAGGGTGATAAACGTAAAGCAGCTCAGGACTTAGGAATTAGCCAAACCACATTGTGGCGAAGGTTAAAAACAATAAATCACAACAATAATTAGTGTTCGGAGATAGTCATGCAAACCACCGGAAAAACATATTTAGCATTACAAGTGTCGCTCGCGTTAACCATAGGAAGTTCAGCCATTCCTGCTTTTGCACAAGAAGAAAAGCAAGCAACGTCTGAGCTCGTTGAAATTATCAGTATTTCACGAAAGCGTCCTGAAAGTATTCAGGAAGTGCCGATTGCGGTAACGGCGTTGTCAGCAAGGGAATTAGAGGCTGCGGGGGTAGAGCGTCCTTCCGATTTTATTAGCCTAATTCCAAACGTAAGTATTGTTGATGCGGCCAACGTGGGTGATACACAAGTAAATATCCGGGGAATTATTTCTACACGCGATGCAGAATCTACTTTTGCATATGTCGTTGATGGGGTGTTGCAGACGAATCCGAATAGTTTTAACGAAGGGTTAACTGATATTGCGCAAATTGAAGTTTTAAAAGGGCCGCAAGGGGCGCTATATGGCAGAAATGCGGTTGCCGGTGCCATTCTGATAACAACGGAAAAGCCCTCAGACGTGATGGAGGCCAGAATTGAAGGTGGCGTTGGTAATAACAATTCGCAGCGCTATTCTGGAATGCTTACTGGGCCACTTGCTGACAATGTATTTGGGCGCATTGTGGTAGCGCATTCAACTACAGATGGCTTTTATGAAAATGTGTATCTGGGGCGTGATGACGCGGTAGATTACTTAGAAGATACATCGGTCAAAGGGCGGCTTATTTGGGAAGCGACTGATGATCTTACTTACGATTTTCGTGGCTCGTACAGCGAGGCTAAAGGCGGAGCAATAAACTTCAACGCCGTGTTCGCACTACCGAGTTTTGTAGAAGATTTTGGTCAAAGTGCGTTTTTTAATGACGTGAATGATCACGAGTTTATCTTTGCTTTTAACGTACCTGGTGAAAATGAACAAAAGACCACAGAGCTTTCGTTAAAAGCCGATTGGCGCAACGAGGGATTTGATGTCACTACCGTGGTTGCGTACAACAATCTAGAAGAATATCTGTTATCAGATGGTACAAGCGCTTCATTTTATGGCTATGAATTGACAGAGCAATGCCAAACCGATCGTGCAACATTAAATAACCTTCCAGTTGATTTCGGTGGCGCGGGAAGAAGCGACTTGTTTGGCGATTTCCTATCTCCTTTTGTAGTGCTTCCACCAGGACAAGATTTTCAAGGCGTATATGGACCTTATACGCCATCTTCGTGTGATGGTTATCAATATCAAGAACGAAGCCAACAAGATTACAGCGGAGAAATTAGATTTACATCGAACGACACAGATTCGCCCCTGCAATGGATAGCGGGCGTCTATTTCGCCAATATAGATAGAGATGTTGTTGTAGCTTACGGTGCAGATTTAGGACAAGGCTTCTTACGTCAAGCATACGTTCCGGCCGACGGGCCAAACCCTACAGACTTATTGTTTGATGATACGTTTTCAACCACCGTGCTATCTACGTTTGGTCAAATTGAATACGACGTTAACGATAAATGGGAAGTGTCTTTCGCACTCAGATATGACAACGAGTCGCGAGAAGTGGCAAATAATGTACCCAATGTATCTGCCTCTGGTTTTAATGTTAATACCATTGTTGACGGTGTAGTAGGGCCTATCAACCCTGCATTTACGGCCAACCCTGATGGTATTCCCGATCGAGAGCAAAGCTTTAGTCAGTGGCAGCCAAAGCTAACCTTTAGTTACGAAGCAAGCGATGCCCTAAACCTTTATGCCAGTTATGGCGTTGGTTTTAGAAGTGGTGGATTCAATTCTATCGGCACTGAAGCCACGTTAGATTTTTGGTTCAATGCAAGTGGAGCCGGTACGCCCGGTGATGCGGTTGATGCTCAACTTATCGTACCCGATAACTATGACAAGGAAATTACCACAAGTATTGAATTCGGCGGCAAGGGAACGTTTTTAGACAATCGATTAAAAGTGAACAGCGCGGTGTTTCACACCAAAGTTGAAGATAACCAGTTCTTTGAGTTTTTCGCTGGTCCGTTTGGATTATTAAGAGCGGTTACCACCATTGATGAGCTAGAAATTCAGGGCTTCGAAATGGACGCTAATTATCGGGTTAACGACAATCTGAGTGTTTTTGCTGGAATGGGGCTTATTGATAGTGAAATCATCGAGAACAAGAACAGACCACTTTCTGTCGGCAATGAAGCACCACAAACACCAAAATCCTCTTACACCTTAGGTATTTCTTACGATCACGAGATTACCAGCGACTTACAACTTACCACACGAATTGATTATCAATATGTGGGAGAAACCCATTTCCATACGCTGCAAGGTGAAGAAACGCCTACTATCTGGGATTTCTTCGGCACGCTAGGTGGCGGTGTTCCTCCCGGCCCTCACTCTCAAAACTTCAGTAACGCTCAGCGTGATGCATATAGCACCGTTAACGCTCGCATTTCCATAGAAGGTGAAATGTGGACGGTCGCATTGTGGGGCAAAAACTTAACAGATGAGGCTTATTTGCAAGAGGTGATCCCTGCGCCAGAATTCGGCGGCTCGTTTGTTCACCCCTCGGCGCTACGCTCCTACGGTTTAGAACTTAGTATGAGCTTCTAATCCCTACGCTTCGAAGATTGAATTTTAATCAGGATGAATTTATGAATAAACCATTGTCAGGCATTACTGTCATTGACCTTACGCATATGCTGTCAGGGCCATACTGCGGAATGATACTCGCCGATTTAGGGGCAGAGACGATTAAAGTGGAGCCATTGCAAGGGGAAGGCACTCGAAAGCTTCTCGCAACCGATCCCGATAATTCGTTGGATGGTATGGGCGCTTACTTCATTACACTGAATCGAAACAAAAAAAGTGTCTGCATCGATTTAAAATCTGAAGAAGGTTTAAACGTATTCTATGAGTTGGTAAAAAAAGCCGATGTGGTGGTCAACAACTTTGGTGCAGGTGTACCAACGCGTTTAAAAATCGACTATGAACAGTTAAGTAAAATAAACCCCGAAATAATCACCTGCTCAATTACGGGGTTTGGTAGCAACGGACCCAAATTCAAACGTCCAGCGTTTGATCAAGTGGCACAAGCTACTGGTGGCGGTATGTCTATCACTGGTACCGATCCAAATCACCCTGTTCGAGCCGGTATTCCAATTGGCGATTTAGGCGGCGGTATGTTTGCCGTCATGGGAATCCAAGCCGCGCTTTTGGAACGGGCAAAAAGTGGTAAAGGACAAGACGTTGATATCTCAATGTTAGATTGTCAGATATCACTGCTTAACTACATGGCTACAATGTACTTTCTGTCAGAGAAAGACCCATTCCCCATTGGCAATTCGCACTTTGTACACGTGCCCTACAACACCTTTAAAACAGCAGATGGGTTTATTGTCATTGCGGTTATCACCGATAACTTTTGGCAAAACTTAAAAACGGTGGTGAAGATAGATGCATTGGACTTACCCGAATTCGATACCCAGCCAGGACGGTGGGCGAAGAAAGATTTTATCGACGAAACCCTTAACCAAACACTGCAAACACAAACGTCTGACTATTGGATTGAAAAGCTAGAAGCGGCGCGTATTCCTTGTGCGCCTGTCAATACGTTCTCTCAAGCCCTTAGTGATGAACAAGTGAAGCACCGCAATATGGTGGTTGAGCTTACCTCCGGTGATGGTAACAAAACCAAAGGGCCGGGTAATCCTATTAAGTTTTCGCGTACCACCGACGAAATATTCTCGCCTGCGCCCAAAGTTGGCGAGCACACAAGAGATGTGCTGCAAGGTTTAGTTGGCATGAGCGAAAGTGAGCTAGCCCTTTTATTTGAGAAAAAGGTAGTTCGCTGATGAAAACGAAAGGAAAAATCATCATCAACGATGTTGGCCCCAGAGATGGCCTACAGAATCAGAAAAAGCACCTAAGTGTGGATGAGCGAGTTGCATTAATAAATGCATTAGTTGCAGCTGGATTACCTGCCATTGAAGTCGGGGCTTTTGTATCGCCTAAAGCGGTTCCTGCTATGGCTGGTACAGATGAGGTCATTCATCAACTCGAGGCCAAAGATAAGGTGGCGTACTCAGTGCTTATACCCAACGAAAGAGGGTTTAGCACTGGGGTGGAACTGAATGTACCTCTTATGTCATTGGTGGTGGCGGCAAGTACAACGATGAACGAAAAAAACATTCGTATGACCACTAACCAAGCATTGTCTATGTCATCAGATGTGCTTGCGCTGGCCACACAGTTAAATCGTAGAGTGCAGGCTTATGTTGCAACAGCATGGGAATGCCCCTTTGAAGGGCACATTAGCGTGGATGAAGTGATTAAAGTATCAGCCGCATTATTAGATGCTGGGGCTGCTCACATTGTGGTGGCCGATACGATTGGTGCGGCATCTCCAGATCAGGTACATGTGCTGATGAGCAAAATGGTATCGGAGTTTGGCGCTAACAAATTGTCGTGCCATTTTCATGATACACGCGCAATGGGCGTAGCAAACGTTTATGCCGCGATTGAAGCGGGTATTCGACAATTTGACGCATCAATTGCGGGATTGGGTGGCTGTCCATTTGCACCGGGCGCCACCGGTAATGTAGCGACAGAAGATGTGGTGCTGCTGGTTGAACAAATGGGTTATAGCACAGGCATAGATATGGGCCTGTTACTTGCAGCGTCGGACAAAGCCAAGGCATTAACAGGCACAGCACGTGGTGGACATGCTAAAACCTGGTTAGAACAACAAGAAAATAAAAGGGGAAGCAAATGAGTTATCGATTAGGGGTTGATGTGGGCGGAACCTTTACCGACCTACTATTAATTAACGAAATATCTGGGGAAACCTTTACTGCAAAAGTACCTTCTACACCGCACGATTCTTCCGTTGGGGTACTTAACGGTATAGACCGTATTTGTGAAGAGTCAGGTGTTAATGTTACTGATATCGCTCGTGTTATGCACGGTACTACTGTTGCAACCAATGCGGTATTGACGGGCAAGGGGGCAAGTGTCGCACTGGTTACCACACAAGGCTACAAGCACGTGCTGCAAGTGGCTCGTTCATTCTGTCCGGGGGGGCTTGGAGGTTGGGTAAGCTACATGAAGAAGCCTTTGCTTGCACCGTTAGAACTCACTATTGAAGCAAGTGAAAGAGTGGGCGCAGATGGAAGCATTGTTAAAGCCCTTGACGAAGAGAAGCTCACGCAAAGCTTACAGGCATTAAGAGATAAAGGTGGATTTACTGCTCTCACTATCTCTTTTATAAACGCTTATGTAAACGGAGAGAACGAGCGCCAAGCTCAAGCGGTTGCACAGCGTGTTTTCCCTGATATGCCAATCTCTATTTCTTCTGATGTTGTTCCTGAATTGCAAGAATACGAGCGAACTGAAACCACAGTGGTAAACAGTTACGTTCGCCCTGAAGTAGCCAAATATGTCGATAATTTACATGGCGCGCTAACAGAGCGTATGGGCAGCGATATTCATCTGTCTATCTTGCGCTCTGATGGCGGACTGGCGTCTGCGCGTTCAGCTGCAGAAAGCCCCGTTAATTTACTCATGTCTGGTCCTGCTGGCGGTGTAGCGGGGGCTATCCATTTTTGTAAACAAGGTGGATTTAACGACATACTCACTTTTGATATGGGCGGCACCTCTACTGATGTTGCGCTTATTCAAAATGCAACGGCTCGGGTAAGACGAGAAACCCGTGTTGGAGATGTCACGGTTCGCGCACCATCGGTAGACGTAAGAACCGTTGGCGCTGGTGGTGGCTCCATAGCTTTTGTACCTGAACTGACCAAAGCACTGCGCGTAGGCCCAGAGTCAGCTGGCGCTAAACCGGGCCCGGCGGCTTATATGAAAGGCGGTGTAGAACCAACGGTATGCGACGCCAATGTGGTACTCGGTTATCTTCCTTCAGATGTGCAGCTTGGTGGCAAAATGGCTATCAATCGAGACGCTGCGGTAGCGGCGGTAAAAAAAGTGGCAGACGCCATGGATATTTCTGTTGAAGAAGCGGCTGAAGGTATCATTAAGATTGCTAACGAAGCTATGTTCGGTGCTCTTCGGTTAGTGTCGGTAGAGCAAGGGTTTGATCCAAGAGAGTTTGCCCTTGTAGGTTTTGGCGGAGCTGGCCCATTACACGCCAATGCACTGGGTATTCTAACACAAGCGTGGCCTGCCATTATTCCTCCTGGTCCTGGCGTATTATGTGCCTATGGTGATGCCACCACTCAGGTACGTGATGAGGCCTCCCAAACACTGGTTTCGCTTATCGACAACCTCACCGACGATGCATTTAAGCAAGTACTAACCGAATTAGCAGAAAAAGCATCTTCTACCCTGCTCGCCGATGGAATTTCGATGGACGAGCAAACTATTACTTATGAAGCAGATGTTCGCTACACCGGGCAAGCCTTCCAACTTTGCGTTCCTTTCTCTAAGCAAGATCTTGAAGATAAGGGCCTTTCTTTGCTTAAAAAGCACTTTGATGCAGAGCATACACAGCTATTCACCTTTGCGTTAGAAGAGGGCCATGAAGTTGTGATGGTGCGCGCAGTCGCTACCGCAAAAAGCAAAGCACTTCCCACTCATCCGCCCGTTAATACAAGCTATACCCTTGAAGATTGCATGTTAACCGATAGCCAAATTTATTATGAAGGCAGCTACCACGATGCAGTCATTTACGAGCGTAGAAAACTTCACGAAGCATTATCGGTGAAGGGACCTGCTGTTATTTGTGAAATGGACTCAACGACAGTGGTTCTCCCTGGGTACGTTGCAACCGTTGATTCGGTAGGCAATCTATTACTTAACCCGTTAAGCAACCCTGAATCGACTGGCAAATAAGGAGGCGTTATGAATAATAAAATTAAACAAACCAACACAGCTGAGTTGACCAGAATTGACGTTGATACGGTTACCGTGGATATCATTGAGAATGCATTGCGTAATGCCAGAGAGGAAATGGATGCGGTGCTATTTCGTACCGCAATGAGCCCTGGGATCCGCGAGCAGGGTGATTGCTTTCCCATGATTGCTAATAAAGACGGCAAAATGGTAGTAGGGCAATTTGGTTCTTTCATTCATGGTTTCTTAAGTGCATTTGAGGGCGAGTTAGAAGAGGGGGATATCATCCTTACCAACGACCCTTACATGACAAATGCAGCCGTTTCTCATTTACCCGACTGGATTATTCTTGTTCCTATCTTTAAAGAGGGGCGACACATTGCGTGGTCTGCCATGTTTGGTCATATGTCAGACAACGGCGGAATGGTGCCAGGCTCAATACCCATTAAAGCGGAGACCATATTTCAAGAAGGTATTCGAATTCCACCCACAAAACTCTATAAAAAAGGTGTGCTTCAAAGCGATATATTAGAGCTCATCTTGCACAATGTGCGAACGCCTCAGTGGAACCGTTTTGACTTAAACGCACTTGTGGCAGCATGTAAAACGGCGGCAAAACGCTGCCAAGAAATAGCCGAGCGTTTCGGTGACGATATGTTTTATTCCACCATGGAAATCATGCTCGAGCGTAACCATGTTGCGATGGAAGCCATTATCAATATGTTGGTGCCAGAAGAGCCTCGCGTATTTGAAGATTATTTATGTGACGATGGTGTGGGCATGGGGCCATACAAAATACGCTGCAAGATGTGGCGGGAAAATGGAAAGGCAATTTTTGATTTTGAAGGCACCGATCCGCAAGCGAAAAGCTCAATAAATTTCTACTTAAATGAAGACATGTTCAAGATGTTCTTCGGCTCATTTACTATCAATTTGGTGGACCCTCAAATACTGTTCAATGATGGGTTTTATGACTTAGTTGACGTGCGTATTCCTCAAGGCAGCTTACTTAAACCAAACTTTCCAGCCGCCCTTTCGGGAAGAACGCACGCATTAGGCCGTATCTTTGACGTAATGGGAGGGCTACTAGGGCAAGGTGCGCCTGATGCCATGAATGCAGCTGGTTTCTCTGATTCTCCCCATCTGTTTTATTCTGGGTATGACGATAAAGGAGAGTGGTTCCAACTCTTCCAGATTGGCTTTGGTGGTATCCCAGGCAGGCCTGTGGGTGATGGGCCAGACGGACATTCTTTATGGCCTGGTTTTACTAACGTACCGAACGAATTTATTGAAGCGTATTTTCCCCTACGTGTTGAAACGTATGAAACTATTCCAGACTCCGGTGGCCCTGGTTTGCATCGCGGAGGTAATGGCTTGTCGGTGGGGTATCGGTTCCTGTGTGATGGCGCCATCGCTATTCATGATGACAGGTGGTTAACTTACCCTTGGGGCGTTAATGGGGGCTTGCCAGGTAAACGTTCAACAAAACGCCTCATTCGAGAAGATGGCAGCACAGAAGTTCTGCCTGCCAAATGTGAGGGCATTGCAGTAAAAGCGGGTGATGTATTGTATTTCGATACATGGGGCGGTGGCGGTTGGGGCGATCCATTTGATCGTGACCCCAATGCGGTAGCCGATGATGTCGCCAGGGGATTAGTGTCTTTAGAAGGCGCGCGTCGATACGGTGTGGTGATTGAAAATGGTTCGGTAAACGACACCGAAACCCAGCGCTTGCGAGCGACATTGAAAGAACAGCGAGGTGAAGTGTCGCTGTTTGATCGTGGCGGAACAATAGAAGAAATTAAAGCCAAAGCGAAAGAGGAAACAGGCTTAGACGCACCTGTATCACCATCGTTCAACGTTGCGAGACAATAGTATGCAGCTTAGTAGTAGCGATTTACTCTCGCAAGGTGTCGTCTTTGGCGTGCGCCCTGCGTTAATTGTTGTCGATATGACAGTAGGCTTTGCGTCACCCGAAAGTCCTCTTGGCGGTGTATTTGATAGTGAAATTACCGCCGCTGAAGCACTAATTCAGGACTTCTATGGCGCAGACTTACCCGTTTATTTCTCCACAGTTGTGTATGACAACGACAGCCAGCAATCGGTGTTCAGACAGCATTTGCCTGACTTAGATATGCTTGCTCGAGGTAGCCGGTGGGTTGAGATAGACCCCCGCCTATCGTTTTCTGATAATGCTACGTTAATTGAGAAAACCGCCCCAAGTGCTTTTTTTGGCACCCAGCTAAACGAGAAGTTAAAAGCCGGCGGGGTGGACAGCGTAGTGGTGTGTGGCTTAACAACCAGCGGTTGCGTTCGCGCAACCGCAGTAGATGCATTGTCGTGTAATTTTCCTGTATGGGTGGTCGAAGAAGCCTGCGGAGACAGAAACATTGACGCTCACAAAGCGAACTTGCACGACCTACACGCAAAGTATACTGAAGTTGTCAGTCTTGACACTGTGTCGTCATATTTTGCTAAGAGAGAAGCGGAGGACGACCATGCCTAAAACACTTTATGACAAGCTTTGGGACAGGCACTTTGTTACTTCAGTTGATGGTGACGGGTTGCTTTACATTGATAGGCACTTGATTCATGAAGTGACTTCACCTCAGGCATTTGATGGTTTAAAACAGTTCAACAGAAAAGTAAGACGACCTGACTTAACGATAGCGACAATGGATCATAGCATTTCTACGCAGTCGACGAGTCTTGATGCATGTGGTCCAAAGAACGCGTTGCAGTTAAAGACATTAATTAAAAACTGCCAAGTTAATAATATCGTCTTATATCCAGTAGGAGATAGTCACCAAGGTATTGTGCATGTTATGGGGCCGGAAATGGGGCTTATCCATCCTGGTATGACAGTGGTGTGTGGCGACTCGCACACCGCTACCCATGGCGCTTTGGGTACGCTAGCGTTTGGCATTGGCACATCAGATGTGGAGCATGTGTTAGCTACCCAAACCATTCGTCAAACCAAAGCAAAGAATATGCGGGTTAATTTTAATGGCGAGCTACCCGAAGGGGTCTTCGCTAAGGATATGATTTTAGCCTTAATTCGAGAAATTGGACACGACGGTGCAACCGGGTTTGTTGTGGAGTATAGCGGAGACGCGATATCGAGTTTGTCGATAGAAGGGCGAATGACAATCTGCAACATGAGTATCGAAGCCGGCGCGAAAGCAGGCATGATTGCACCGGATGATGTCACATTTCGCTACTTAGACGGAAAAGCATTTTCGCCTAAAGGAGAGAAGTTCGAGGCAATGAAAGCCGCTTGGTCGATGCTTTTTTCAGATGTTGATGCAAAATTTGATAAAACAGTCGACATTGATGTGTCTCGTTTATCCCCTCAGGTGACGTGGGGAACTAACCCAGGGCAAGTTATCGGCATCGATGAAGCCGTACCTCAATTGCCTGACAGTTATTCTGACGGCGACAGTAGCGCTATGCAAAAGGCACTGCATTATATGGATATTAACGCTGGTCAGAACATAGGCGATGTTGCTATTTCCCATGTATTTATTGGTTCGTGTACAAACAGTCGAATAGAAGACTTAAGAGAAGCCGCTGCGGTGGTATTAAATGGACAAGTGGCCGAACAAGTAAAAGCTATTGTGGTACCAGGTTCGATGCGAGTAAAAAAACTTGCGGAAGAAGAAGGGCTAGACCGCGTGTTTATCAATGCAGGGTTTGAATGGCGATTGCCCGGATGTTCAATGTGTTTAGGGATGAACGATGACGTGCTTAAAGAAGGCGACCGCTGTGCGTCTACTAGCAATCGAAACTTTGAAGGCAGACAGGGGCGAGGCGCTAGAACGCACTTAGTCAGTCCAGCCATGGCCGCTGGTGCGGCACTAAAAGGTAAACTCACCGATGTTAGATTGCTATTAAGGAGGCAGCCATGAAGCCATTAATAACGGTTGAATCTAAGGCAATACCTTTTGTAGAAAATAACGTGGATACTGATCAACTACTGCCAAAGCAATTTCTGACAGAAATAACGCGTCAAGGTTTTGGAAAGCATCTTCTCCATGATGTACGTTACCTCGACTCCAATGAAAGCGTTTTGAACCCAGATTGTGTGCTCAATGACCCTGTGTATGCTGGCGCTGAAATATTACTTGCAGGTGAAAATTTTGGTTGTGGTTCTAGTCGTGAGCATGCGCCATGGGCTATCGCTGATTTTGGATTTAGAGTGATTATAGCCAAAGGGTTTGCTGATATTTTCTATGCGAATTGCCTTAATAATCAGATTTTACCGATTACGTTACCCCGCGATGTGGTTGACGATATTGCAATGCAATGTCGGCAGAATCCGAACCAATTGGTATTTGTTGATTTAAGCAATCAGCAGGTTCGTTTTAACAGTGATGTTTTCAGTTTTGCTATTCCGCTTCACCATAAACAAAATTTGATAACTGGAGTAGATAAAATAGGAAGAACATTACTGGAAGAAAACGCTATTGCGGAGTACGAAAGAAAAGCATTGCTTATATAGACGTTCTATTAGACGCCAACAGAGAGCCTTGTGTGAAGGTGGATAGGCAATTTATTGGATTAATTTGAACAGACTAAGAGTGAAAAGCTGATTATCATAAATGTTGCTCTGGCAACCGGCACAACGGAGCCATGGAGACGTGAGTGGCTTTTCGAAGGTTAGAGCCACATGTCCGTATCTTGTCCTCCGATAATGGCCATGACCTCAACAATATTGTTGCGGATTCGAAAATAAATTGAATCTGAACCACACGGACAACGTCGATAGCCAGCACGAATATTGTCTACTGATGGGTAAGCATTGGGGTTACTTGCTATGCGCTCAAATGCATCAAAAAACGCATCGTAATGCACATCAGCTTGTTGTTCACCGAAGTGCTCGAATTCAAAGATGTAGATTCGTTTTAAGTCTTCTTTAGCGTTTGCCGAGAGCTTATAATCGCTCACTTAGAATTCAGCACACTTTTGAATTCGCTTAGTATCTGTTCTTTCGATTGGTGGACGAACCTGGAAGACTCCACATCCATTAACTTTTGATTAATGGCTTCATTCCGTCGTGCTTGGCGAATCAGTTCATTAACTAGTTCACTTTTACTAGCATATTCTTTGGCGCCTTCTACATGATGCTTTAACCAAGCATCATTTTTTTCAGTTAGTGAAATACTTTGTCTAGGCATGACTAATGTCCAACTTATTAGAGGTGGTGCGATATTACACCAAACGCTCTAAATGTAAAAAAAAATGGCTTATCAACAGACTCATTTGTCGGTGACAGGCATCGAGGTGGACGACGCTTTGGAAGTATCGGAATCTATTGAAATTTTGGCTGTACGGGGTTGCGTGTGCAGCTCCTGTGTACGTGCAGCGGAAGTTAGCGCATTGATTACTTGATGGCGTCAGTGCGTGAATTTTTGACGCCCCCCCGACTGATACCGGCCTTCTGCTTTAATTGCCATAGCTAACCAAGCTATTTTCATTATTGAGAGTTAGGTGTCTGTCTAGATATACAGTTACTACACTGATAAAGTCTATTACGATGATGACCTTGATATTGACCATATAGTGCCTCTAAAGTGGGGTTACGAGCATGGCGCTGATGGTTGGCCACTTGTACTAAGAAGAGAATTTGCGAACGCCCCTATTAACACAATCGCTGTTTATGCCAGAGCCAATCGATCAAAGGGGGCGAAGTGACCCTCTAAGTGGATGCCTTCGAACTATTCTTATTGATGCAAGTACTTAGACAAGTTCATTAAAATTACAGAAATTTTTAAATTGGAATTTAAACCCCGCGAACGCAGAGTAATTAATAATCAGTTAGCGGCCTGCGCCGATTAGAAGTGAAGAGCTCGAAATAAGCAGTGTATTACAGAGTACTTCCTGCTAGGAGTAGAGAGCCCATGTTAAAAGGAATTACAAGTTGAAGTATATTTATAGATTCACAGAACGCAGATTCAATACTAGTTTGTGTGCGCTAGGAATACTAAGAATAGGAACCCTATACGATTTTAGACGCATGGAACACGGTAAGGGGATCCAAGACCAATTTGAGGGAACAAAAAAACTTTTTACTAATATGACTGGGAGTAGGGTCAAGTCAGGGCGTCGAGTTGAAATGAAAGGGCCAGATGGAGAAGATATGGTTGCTTACCTTCAAAAGGATGTTAACGGGTATGAGTACGGAGCAGTTACTTCATTAGAAGATGACCTTAAGAGTGTCAAAAATTTGAGCTATAGCAGTAGTGTTAATGCAGCTGATTGCTATGTACTCTGTTTTTCGACGAGTTGCGATACAGATGTTTTGAAAGAACTGGAAGGCTCTAATAGTTGCGTCAGAATACATGATATTAAAGGGTTTATTGAAACGCTTACTCTTGCAATTAATCATAAGGTTCTGATTAAAAGAGTTAATTGGATGCCTGTTGTTTACAAAAGCAGAGAAGAGCACTGGGACGGTAAAAACTTGGGAATGAACCCGGCATTTATTAAAGGCCCCGAGTTTTCGGGGCAACATGAATTCAGAGTGGTTTGGACTCCAAAATATAAAAAGGAGTTAAAACCCATTTTTATAGCAGATTATAAGCTTGGGAAATACTGTACTTTAGTGTACTAGCTCAGACCTGATCTGACAGTTACCCAGTTTTTCTGGTGCCAGCGTCAGATTAGATTTGAGCTAAATTCTTCTCAGCCCAAATCTGTTTCCGATCATCTCATCGACCATTCTAACATTGGTCGTTTTGCCTATTTTGTATCGGGTAATGCATTCGAAATCAACGAAAGTGTGATTGTTAAGCACCGTATTTAAGAAGATACGGTGCTTTTCGTCTTAAAATTCAAAATAATTGAAAATGATCACTGGATAGTGTGTCCACCAATAAGGAACTGATTATCCAGAATGCTACGATTGCCACTATTTCAATCAAGGTGGAATGAAGATCCGCAAATGACATAAACATCTTCGGCAGGTTTAACGCTCGTCTGTCCACTTAGGTTCACATCTGCCTTCCAGAGAACTTCTTTTAAACGGCTGCAATTGGCAAAATGCAGAATCTCATGAATTAATACCTGAACGTCCGCTCCTTGTCTATTCCTGCCCGTCAGATTAAATCGAATCTTCCCTGTGACAGTACTAAATTAGATGTAAGCGACTAGACATGAGGCGCTCTATCGTTGTCACCGCACTGTGTATTGATATTTTAATAACGTAAAGCCACACCTCAAAAGCCTTTTTATTGACTTTCCTGCGCCGCTGAATAAATGTAGAGCTCGCAAAGCGCGAACTTCAGCGTCTATATTCTATAAAACAAATAAAATAATAAGGGACAGAATGAAAACATTTTTTAAATGGTTAGGCATAGGTGTGCTGGTAATTATACTGGGTGCAGCTGCGTGGGGAACGTATGAATGGAATGCGCAAAAGCCGCTTTCATTTCGTGTGTTTCTAGACAGAACCCTTATCAAGCAGGCATTGAAGAGCCCAGAAACGTTAACGTCTATAGGTGTGTTGGATGGCATGGGTATTACAGGTCATAACGCCCACCTTGATGATGCCAGCTTAGCCTCGTCACAAGCCACATTTGATGAGCTTATGCAGGTTAAAAGTGTGCTTATGCAATACGAAAATTTGGATGAAGATCAGCAATTATCCAAAGACATCGCCCTTTACTTGCTTAACACATTGAGCGGGTTCGAAAAATATCAATATCATAGTTACCCGTTTAATCAAATGTCTGGAGCCCAAAGCAACTTTCCGAGCTTCATGGATGGTCAACATCCTATTACTGATGTAGAAAGCGTTGAGTATTACATTAATCGCTTAAGTGAGAGTAAGCGCTATTTCACGCAAATGCTTGAAGGTATGTACCTGCGGGAAGAGAAAAATATCCTTCCACCACGCTTTGTTATTCAAAGGGTAATAGATGAAATGCAGGGCTTTATCGATAAGCCAGTGAAAGAAAATATTCTGTATACCTCGGTTCAGCGCCGCATGGAAGAGTCTGAAGCCATTGTTAAAGCTGATTACGACGGACTTTTATCCAACGTTGCTACAGAAATAGAAAATACGGTTTATCCTACTTACCAAATGCTTATCGATTACTTTACTGCTCTTAAGGAAAAAGCGGGTACAGATGATGGTTTATGGCATTTAGACGGCGGAGATGAGGCTTATAAACTTGCCCTGCGTTTCTTCACTACCACGAATTATTCTGCTGACTATATTCATAATGTGGGTTTATCAGAGGTTGATCGTATTCAAGCTGAGATCTTAGCCATTTTAGCGCAAGAAGGGTTTGATGTTAGCCAAGGCTTTACCGCGGCAATAAATACGCTAGCAGAAGATGAGCGCTTTTATTATGAAGATACGGATGAAGGACGGGAGCAAATTCTAGCCGATTACCAAACTATTTTAGATGAAATTGATGCGGGCCTAGGCGATGCATTTTTAGTACGCCCAGAAGCGGGTATGGAAGTGAAACGCATTCCACTGTTTAAAGAGAAAACGGCGCCTGGTGCATATTATCAACCGCCTGCTTTCGATGGTTCTCGTCCTGGTGTTTTCTTTGCTAATCTTTACGACATTAAAGCAACACCTACCTACAGCATGCGAACACTTGCGTATCACGAAGGCATTCCTGGTCACCACTTCCAAATTGCCATTGCAATGGAGCTAGAAGGTTTACCTATTTTTAGAACGGTTGCGCCTTTTGTGGCTTATATCGAAGGGTGGGCGCTCTATTCTGAACGCTTGGCATGGGAACTCGGGTTTCAAGACGATCCGTTTGACAATATCGGCCGTTTGCAAGCCGAGCTCTTCCGTGCAGTAAGACTAGTGGTTGATACCGGTATTCATGCGAAACGCTGGACGCGTGAAGAAGCCATAGAGTACATGCTAGCGAATACAGGTATGGCCGAATCTGACGTAACCTCTGAAATTGAACGTTACATCGTTATGCCGGGCCAAGCCACTGCGTATAAAGTGGGCATGATGAAAATTATAGAACTGCGTGAAAAGGCGAAAGTAGCGTTAGGTGATAAGTTTATTCTAGGTGAATTCCATGATGCAGTACTGAAAAATGGTGCCGTGCCATTAGATGTATTAGCACAAATAGTTGACGGCTATATTGAAGATACGCTTAATTAAAAAGTGCTTATAAACAGCGTTCAATAATAGCGCAAGCAAAAATTGGCGATGCAAAGTTAGATCTAAACGCTGCAAACAAACACTTAATTTACAAAGTAAAAAGGCGTTACCTGTGTGAGGGTAACGCCTTTTTTGCTTTTACCGTATTACTGCTTAGATTAACCTATCAACAAAACGTTGAATGCATGCATTCACTTTTTCATATTGTTCGGCAAACACCATGTGGGTGCCGGCTTCTACAATCTCTAATTGGGCATTAGGCAGTTGCGCGAGTAAGTATTCAGAGTACTTAACGGGGGTCATAATGTCTTTATCACCCACAATGAGTTGTACAGGCAAATTAATGCTGCCTATCTCTTGCATAGCGTCGAAATGGTCACAAGCAGTAAAGTCGTTCAACATAACCGCTACACCGTTGTTAATAATTGCCGTATTCACTTGGGTTCTTAAAGGCTCTTGCAGTTGTTGGTTTGAAGCCAGCAGGTAATCGGGAAATTCTCCGCCTTCTTCTATAAGCGTGGATAGCGAAGTAAGCAGTTGAGGCATTACTTTTAATTTCGCGCCAGCCCCAATGAGCACCAGTGCTTTAAGTCTATTGGCATCAAATGTCGTTGAGTTGCTTAAAGCAAGCAGAGCAGCTTGCATGGCAACAGCACTTCCCAAAGAATGGCCCACGACTACCACGTCTGTTAAATCGTGTTGTTCAACGGTGTTAAGTACCCACTTCGCAATAGATTTCACATCGCGCAATGCTTCCCCTTCAGGGTGGCCTGGAAAATTAAGCGCCAAGCTATTGTTGAAAAACGAAACTTGATGTTCCCACACGTTACTTGTGCAACCAGAGCCGTGTAAAAAAACGAAGGTCATGCTGATGCCTCTTTTGTTGTTATGTTGTTTAAGGGAGCGGCTTTATACGTACTGTTTTCTTTTTTAAAGAAATTCAAAGCAGCGTCCTCGATGGGGTCGTCTAGTAACATTTTTCTGTCTTTTCCGTAGTGCATAGTGACTTTCCAAGGGTATTTAGTACCTTGGCGGGGGAGTTGGTGTTTGCCTCTTTGCACGTAGCCGGCTTGCAAAGAATCCATGATACCGTCATCGAGTGCGCAATTATCATGATCTTCAGGTACGGCTACCTCGAACTCCTTGTCTTGCATGTACTTAAATAACCGGCAAATATCCCGCATCTTGATTGTAGTAGCCGGTGCAGCTTATGTAATACCCACAGGTGTACTTGCGTTTCTCACCCGATTTATCGTGAAGCGCTATAACCGTCCAGCATCTTATTTCATTATCCCAATTAGCACTTATCGTTTTAACGCCAAATTGAATTTTCTCTGTTACCCCAAATTCATCTGCAGTATCAGAAATATATTGTTTAATTGCAGGCCCATCGGCCAACGTATGTAATTTGTTCCAAGGGCGAAAGTTGTAGCCAAATGTAAGCATGTCAGAGTCTGAGCGAATACCTGGGTATTTGAATAAATCCCAGGTTCCACCCAGTGTTTCTCGCCGTTCTAGTAGTGTGATAGATTTTTTGGGGAATGTATTTTTAATATGACAAGCGGTGCCAATACCCGAAAGCCCTGCACCAATAATGAGTACATCAAAATGCGGTATATCATCATGTTGCACTGACGCCATGTCGTTCTTCCCTTTCAACCATCTGTAATTGAATGGTAACGCAAATGTTAATTCTGTGTTTATTTTTAGGTGAGTTAAACGTGGATAGAAGAGTAATTTTGCGCTTATACCGACCAATTCGGTGGTGCGCGGTGTAGTCGGTACGAATATTGTAACTACCTATCTGTTGACGTATTGAGCGGTTAAAGTGTGAGCAATTTACAGGCTTAGGGATGCTATCAAGTAAGTGTTTCTTATGGAGCTTATTTGAATTGGCTTTTGTGAAGCTTCGCAACCATCGGCCGTCATTCACAGCGATGGTAAATATCACTACATATCACCACATACTGTCAAGCAACTCGCTGAGAGTACTGCACTGCAACGTTAGCAAAAGATGCTATTAGCGAGTTTTATGCAATCGTTCCAACACTATTAGCAAAGATGAAAAAAGGGGAGAAACATGAGTAAAACGGCAATCCTTTACAGAATGGTCACCGACAATCATATTTGCCCATTTGGCTTACGATCGAAAGATTTGCTCGAAAGAGAAGGCTATGAGATAGACGATCGACCGCTTACTTCCAGAGAAGAAACCGATGCGTTTAAAACTAAGCACGATGTAAAAACTACGCCACAAGCTTTTATAAACAACGAGAGGATAGGTGGGTACGATGAGTTGCGTACGTATTTTGGAAAAGGCGAGGCAGGCCAAACCGGTACAACTTACACCCCAGTAATAGCCATATTCTCTGTTGCAGCGTTATTAGCTTTAGCATCTCAATATGCTGTAGCGAGTGCGTATTTCTCACTGCGTACTTTAATGTTATTTATTGCGTTTTCAATGACGTTACTAGCAGTACAAAAACTTAAAGATTTATTCAGTTTTACCAATTCATTTATCACCTACGATTTACTCGCCATGCGATGGGTTCGCTACGGTTATATCTATCCGTTTATCGAGGCTTTTGCGGGTATAGCAATGGTGGCTCAATTGCCCGCATTGCTAGTGGCGCCGTTTTCTCTGTTTATCGGCACGGTAGGAGCAGTTTCAGTTATTAAAGCGGTGTATATCGACAAGCGGGAGCTAAAGTGTGCATGTGTAGGTGGCGACAGTAATGTGCCATTGGGCTTTGTATCGCTAACTGAAAATCTGTTTATGATAGCTGGTGCTCTGTTGATGTTCTTCTACATGTAGCAGGGTTCATCCTCATGTAAAACCTTCATAAGTACTGAAAAAGTCGCACGCTCAAGGTGCTGGCCAAAGCACCTTAACTTTTCATGTATTAGAGAAAATTAAATATAAACAGATGCTTAAGGTTTTTATGGCAGTGGTTTGGTTATTGCAGTCTTAAAGCCACACAAACAAGTTAGTTATCCGAGTTGCCAGCTTAGAAAAGCATACGCACCAGTAATCTTCACTTTTCAGCTTTGCATTACGCAGACACCTGAATAGAAAATGGCAACAATGTTGAATATGAAATAGGAGCTTCATTATGAGTAACCAACAAAATTTAGAAGGCAAAAAAATCGCAATTTTAGCTACCGATGGTTTTGAGCAAAGTGAGCTTGTGCAGCCAAGAGATATGCTTACAGAGCAGGGGGCGACAGTAGAGATACTATCAATTGACGATCAAAGCAGTATCACTGCGTGGAATGAAGGCAATTGGGGTAAACAGATATCGGTAGATGCCCAAGTTTCTTCGGTAGCGCCAAGCGATTACGATGCGCTGGTATTGCCAGGCGGTCAAATTAACCCTGATATTTTACGTACCAATAGCGACGCAGTTGCATTTATAAAGCAAGCGCACGCTGAGCCTCGTATAAAAGCCCTTGCCGCTATCTGCCATGGGCCTTGGTTACTTGTTGAATCTGAACTGGCAGAAGATAGCACGGTTACCTCTTTCCCAAGTATTAAAACCGATTTAATAAATGCGGGCGCAACATGGAAAGATGAACAAGTTGTACAAGATGGCAAACTCGTTACCAGTCGAAACCCTGATGATATTCCTGCTTTCGTAGAGAAGATTAGTCAGCTCATTGCTTAAGATTTGTAGGTGAGATACGCACTTACTAGCAAAGATTTAGATGGGTAAATAAATAGATTGGATAGGAGTTGGAATGTCGAATCAGAAAACAGATTCAAAGGTTATTGTAATTACCGGCGCATCAAGCGGGATTGGCAAAGCGACTGCGCAAGCGTTGGTAGATGAAGGCAATAAAGTTGCCTTAATTGCTCGAAGCGAAGACAAGCTTAACGACCTAGTGGCAGAGCTTGGCGATGGAAATGCATTCGCAGTTACTGCCGATGTGAGCGATTTCGATGATTTAGAAAAGGCGTTCAGTAAAGTCAATAAACATTACGGCCAGGTAGATGGTGTATTTGCGAATGCGGGTACAGGAGCCAAAAGCGCTGGTATCGAAAATGGCGACGTTGCAGAATGGCAAAGCATGCTGGGCGCCAATATAAACGGGCTTTTATACACTGCTAAACTAGCATTGCCTTTACTTAAACAAACTAAAGGACACTTTATATTAACCAGTTCGGTAGCAGGACGCATTGCGCTAAAAGGTTCTGTATATGGCGCAAGTAAATGGTTTGCTTATGGCTTTGGGCAAAACTTAGCGGAAGAAATGAAAGAGTGGGGCGGTAGATGCACCACTATTTGCCCTGGTATGGTTAATACACCATTTTTCGATGAGCCCAAAGAAGACAAACTACAACCTGAAGATATTGCCAAATCGGTGTTGTTTGCCCTTTCAGCTAATGATTCGGCATGCGTACGGGAAGTGTACGTTATGCCAACGTCGTAGACGACTTACAAGCTTAATATGTGTAATTTCACGGTATATATGGCAGCGGGTGTAGAACTTTCCGCTGCCATATACTTTAAATGTTCAACATGTCCCACTCATTGATCGCACATACTTAGCAAATAAGCTTAATTATTTACTTTAGTAAAATAGTGTTTAAAAAGTTGATAAAAACGTGTCACATGAAGTGGCTTCTCTCCCTTATAGTGGTGAAGAAAATAAAAATGCCACGCTTTTCCTCGAACGCTTGGTATCACCCTTTTAATCTGCTCTTCGGCTAAAAGAGAGTGAACTAGAAACTCAGGAAGTAAAGCCACGCCCATGTCATTTAGTACCATTTCTAAGGCCGTGGTGGGGGTGTTGGTTTTTGCATAATGCTTCACGTCAATTAGCGCTTCATTGGCATGGTTATTATCAAATAAATGTAGCGTGTCATGTTGCCATTCGGTGGCGATAAATTTGTGATTTGGCAATTTTTCTATGTTGTTTATATTGCCGTGCTGCTTTATGTATCGAGGCGAAGCACAAAATATTTCTGACACTTTACCAATTGACAGCGCTCGATAATCACAATCTTTGATGTTGCCGCCGAAGATGGCGGCATCCAACTTATTCTCTATTAAATCTTGCCATCTACCTGTTACTAATAATTGTGGATTAAGCTTTGGAAATTCTATA
This sequence comes from Alteromonas stellipolaris, assembly GCF_001562115.1. Classification (NCBI taxonomy): domain Bacteria; kingdom Pseudomonadati; phylum Pseudomonadota; class Gammaproteobacteria; order Alteromonadales; family Alteromonadaceae; genus Alteromonas; species Alteromonas stellipolaris. The sequence goes on along the minus strand of NZ_CP013926.1, from coordinate 3,363,152 downwards.
CATAGCTGTCTCAATGCAGGGACAACAATGTCTTTTTCGAAAAAAGGGGGAACCGATACTTTAAATAAGCCACTGGGGTAGCTTTTTGCGTTGTCCAATTCTAGAACGGTGAGATCTATCTGCTCACTAAGGAGCTCACTGCGTGCAAGTAGCTTCTCGCCAACGGCAGTCAGAATTACGCCACGGGTGTTGCGTATAAGGAGCTGTTGCCCTATTTCACTTTCTAATTTTGTAATTTGTTGGCTAATCGCCGACTTGCTCAATCCTAGCTTTTTAGCGGCTAATGTAAACGATCGCTTGTGCGCAACTTCAACAAAAATAAGTAATAACGGGGCCATTTTAACGGTGTTCATAATATTAAACAAAGTGTTCAAATAGTGTGTATTGTTCAATATGCATTACGGGTTTATCTTGAGTCAACGAAAACAGATGAAACGCAGTTATTAAATAGTCATTAATAAGGAACCAAAAGATGCAAAGTTTAGTTGTCGTTGACCTAACCCCAGTAAACAAAACCGTCATAGCTGAATATAGCGCTTTAGCTGCCGAAACATTAAAGCCGTTTAGCGGTGAATTTATTGCCAAAGGTCACATAGAGGTATTACATGGTGAGTCTGAGCATCCGATGAAAGCTGTCATTGCGTTTCCTGACAAAGAAAGCGCAAAGGCGTGGTACAACAGTGCGGCGTATCAGGCTATTGTTTCCCTTCGCGATTCAGGTATGCATAGTCAATTTCATTTGGTGTAGACAAGGCCTCGCCGCACAACGATGGAGTGGCACTACAGTAGCGATGAACGTTTTCAATTAATTCAGCCGCTTGAATACTTGGGCTAGATGAATTAGGCCACAATGCATAGATGGGGCGAGCAAATAACTGCTCACTATGAAACTGCAAATCAGGCGTTTTATCATCTATGAGTATCTGAATCTCAGTGCTGGGTAACAGTGCAGCCCCATTCCCTGACGCTACAAACTGTCTCGCTAGCGTAATATCACCCACGAAATGCACATTATCATACGTGTCGGATAAATTAGTAAACTGCTCAGCGTTGGGAATTTGTTTGATGGTGTAGGGTACAAAAAGATGAGATGTATTGAGTTTATTATTCCTTCCAACAATGTGAACGGAAACACTGCCCATTCTTCTCTGTATTAATGAAGAATCTTGCTGTTCTCCTACCCGAAACGCGATATCAAATTGCTTTTGACTCGTTAATACGTTGCGGTTGTTAGGCTCTATGCGCAGTTGTAATGTTGGGTGAGCAAATTGAAATTCACTGAATGGCGTAAATAATGGGCCGGCTACCAAATTTTGTGGGCATAACACACTAAGCATATTAAGTTGTGTGCTGTCGTATGCTTGCACCTTTTGTTTTACGCGTAAAATAACATCGGCAACATCATCGTATATCATTTTACCGAATGCAGTTAATACCACGCCCCTAGACGAACGAGACAGTAAAGGGGCACCAAATCGCATTTCAAGTTTTGCGATACGTTTTGATAATGCTGAGGGAGATATACGCAAATCTTCCGCCGTTTTAGCGAAACTGCCTCTTTGGATTACTTCGATAAAAAGCGTTAAGTCATCTAGCACATCATTTCCTGCAATCTAAGGTTTCCATTTCGTTTATTCTCACCAAGCGACACATGTATACACTAACATCGCTCAAAGGAGGATTGGATGGAAAGAATAATCTTTACTGCGCTGTTTTCATGTTGTCTGTCAGGACTGATGTCCGGTTGGGTGACATTTATTAATTTAGGGATCACAGATACGTTTTTCTCAGATTGGTCAATAGCATTCATTAAGGCTTACCCTATGGCCTTTGTGGCTGCGTATGGCCTTGCTAAGCCAATTAAATTATTAACCCAAAAAATCATAGGATCAAATTCATGACAAAAGCCGACAAACCGGTGCATATTGTTGCCATTATTCAACCACAGCCGCGCTACTATGAAAAGGGAATCGAGGCACTACAACGCCTTCTCATCCCCACTAGAGGTGAACCAGGGTGTATTCGTTTTGATGTTTTTGAAGATAGAGAAAATGGCCAATATATTTTGGTTGAACACTTTAAACGCCAGGCCGACTTAGATTTTCATTACGCGCAAGAATATACCAAGTCGGTATTTGCACTGTATGAAACCATTTTGGCAACAGCACCTGAAATTCGCCACCTCTCTCCCATAGAAGCGAGCTAGCACCTACATCGATACGTAAAAAAGTTTAACTAAAAAAGGCTTAAAACATTGCTGTGATAATCCACAGCCATGGCAATTGAGAGCGCCGTGATATTGATAATCGAAAACCCGAACACTTGGCGAGCCCAGCCTTCAATATTAATATCGCGGCGATATCCTCGTAGCGCCATTATCAGCCACCATAAGCTAGTGGAAAAGGCGACGGCCAAAAAGCCCACACCTGTATAGCCACTAATGGGTAACAGCAGCGTTACCATGGCATATACCGCAATGTATAACACAATGTGTTGCTTAGCTTTTGCAATGCCTTCTGCTACGGGAAGTACTGGTATATTGGCAGCTTCGTAATCTTTGTAACGAAAGATAGCAATGGCGTAAGAATGGGGCATCTGCCATATGCTGAACATAACCAGTAATATCGCAGCGGCCGTATCGAACTCACCCGTTACTGCACAGTAGCCTACCACGGGCGGTACTGCCCCTGATAAGCTACCCACAAGGGTGCCATACACAGAATTGCGCTTCATGTATAAGCTGTATACGCCTACATAAACCACATAGCCTAAGGCAGCAAAAAACACTGCCGTTAGATTGGTGTAAAAAGCCAGTAAAGCGAACCCCGCAACCCCTAGTACGACACCGTGCCAGAAGGCTGCTTTCAACGACATTTCGCCGGTAACTGTCACCCTAGTACGTGTTCGCTGCATTTTGGTGTCGATGTCGCTGTCTATGCAGTTGTTAACTGCACATCCTGATGCTACTACCAAAGACAGGCCAACCAAGGTCGCTACCATTAAAGGCCAGTCAACATTCCCACGGGCGGCAAGTAAGAAACCACCTGCTACGGAAATTAAATTTCCCATAATAATGCCGGGTTTGGTCACCGATAAATAACGGCGAAGTATAACGTTCATCTTACTGTTTACCTTTTTTCAGTGCTGCAGTACTAGCGAAGCACTAGTACATCATCATGGCGTTTGATTCGTAAATAATCCAAATCGACAACCCTACTACCATGAAGATAATGAGTGCGCTGAATAAAAACGAAATGGTACTGGCTCGACCGTCTTCAGTTACAAAGTTAAGGTGAAGGAAGTACTTTAGATGAACCCAAATTTGTACAAGTGCAAAAGCGACGATGCTCCATAGGGTGGTCACTTTTGAGAAGTCGCCTTCCATTACCATCCAAAACGGGATAACCGTCAGAATCACTGAAAGCACAAAACCAATTAGATAGGTTTTCACATCGCCATGATCTTGTGAGTGAGCGCCGTTATTATGAGCCGATTCAGCATGAGCCGTGGTGTGTTTATCTTGATGCGCCATTACATTGCCCCCATTAAATAAACAACGGTGAAAACACAAATCCATACGATATCGAGGAAATGCCAGAACAAGCTTAAGCAGCTTAGTCTTGTGACCGTTTTCTCAGGTAAACCTCTGCGCGACACCTCGATAAACAAAATGGTCATCCAAATAAGCCCCGACGTAACATGAATACCATGTAAGCCTACTAGTGAGAAAAAGGCAGTAAGAAAGGCGCTCTCTTGAGGGCCGTTACCATGCACGATTAAGTGATGGAATTCATACACTTCCATACCTATAAAGGTAGCACCCAACACCCACGTAATAGCAAGCCATGCCAATGCACCACGTTTGTTTTGCTTGTGCGCACAAATCATGGCGAAGCCGAAGGTAATACTACTTACCAGTAGCGCGGCGGTTTCAACCGCCACAAAGTTTAGTTCGAATATGTCTTTTCCAGACACGCCCCCGGCCGTGTTCATAAACAACACAGCGTAAGTTGCGAAAAACGACGCGAATAACAAACAATCGGTCATTAAGTACAGCCAAAAGCCAAATACCGTATTGCTTTCGTGATGTTCGTGGCTGTGACCGCTTTCTAACGCTTGCTCTTCGTGTATATCCTGAGCTATATCATTTGCTAATGCGCTCATACAGACGCTCCTCTCGCATTGGCAGCTAAATGCGCTTGTTCAATTTTTTCTATCTCATCTACCTGAACGTAGTAATCAACATCAGAGGTATAACAACGCTTAACAAATACACCTATTCCAGCAATAAGCGCTGCAGCGGCTAACCACCAAATATGCCAAATAAGCGCAAAGCCCATTACGGTGAAACTCATGCTCATGAATACGCCAGCAGAGGTGTTTTTTGGCATGTGAATAGGTGCGTATTTCTCAGGCTTTTGGTAAGAGTCGCCTCGTTCTTTTGCGTCTGTCCACGCATCAATATCTTTAATGTGAGGAATGTGCGCAAAATTATAAAACTGAGGCGGAGACGCCGTAGACCATTCAAGTGTGTGTCCATTCCATGGATCGCCAGTGGTGTCATCAAGCTTGTCTTTATTTTTGAAGCTTATGTACAACTGTAATAGCTGGAAGAAAATACCAAAGGCAATAATAAACGCCCCTACTGCAGCAATATATAACCATAAGTTCCAGTCAGGGTTGTTGGTATGGTTAAGTCTGCGGGTCATGCCCAAGAAGCCCAGCACATACAGTGGTAAGAACGCCATCATGAAACCAATTTGCCAGCACCAAAATGCAGCTTTACCGGTTCTTTCATCAAGCTTGAAGCCCATGGCTTTCGGGAACCAAAACGCAAAACCTGCCAAGTAACCAAATACCGCTCCACCAATAATGGTGTTGTGGAAATGAGCAATCAAAAACAGACTATTATGCAGTACATAATCGGCACCAGGAATGGCTAATAAAACACCTGTCATTCCGCCTATGGTAAAGGTCACCATAAAGCCCAACGCCCATAGAACAGGTACGCTAAGTACGAGACGGCCGCGGTACATGGTGAATAACCAGTTGAATAGTTTCACCCCTGTCGGCACAGCGATAACCATGGTCATAATACCGAAGAACGCATTTACATTGGCACTTGAGCCCATAGTAAAGAAGTGGTGCAGCCATACTACAAAGCCTAAAATAGCAATTGCACCCGATGCATACACCATTGAGGTGTAACCAAATAAGCGTTTTGCCGTAAAGGTGGAAATAACTTCTGAGAAAATACCAAAAGCAGGTAGCACCAAAATGTAAACTTCAGGGTGGCCCCATGCCCAGAATAAATTAATGTACATCATAGAGTTACCACCAGCTTCGTTAGTGAAGAAGTGGAAATCTAGATAGCGGTCTAGTGTTAGCATAGCTAGCACTGCCGTAAGGATAGGGAACGACGCAGCAATAAGGATATTTGCCCATGTGCATGTCCACGTGAAGATTGGCATTTGCATCAATTTCATGCCCGGTGCACGCATCTTAAATACAGTCACTAGAAAGTTAACCGCAGTAAGTAGCGTGCCGAGCCCTGATATCTGCAAGGCCCATATGTAGTAGTCGACGCCAACCCCCGGGCTTAATTCAAGCCCCGCTATTGGCGGATAAGCTACCCAACCTGTTTTTGCAAACTCACCTATACCTAATGAAATATTTATGAGAATGGCGCCGCCAGCGGTAAGCCAAAAACTTAAGTTATTTAAAAAAGGGTAGGCCACATCACGGGCACCAATTTGCAGTGGCAGCACAATGTTCATTAAACCAATCATAAATGGCATGGCCATAAAGATGATCATAATCACGCCGTGGGCAGTGAAAATTTGGTCGTAGTGTTCCGGTGGCAAATAGCCTGGTGCGCCATTCGTTGCTACCGCAAGCTGGGTACGCATCATAATAGCGTCGGCAAAACCACGTAGTAACATCACCATAGCCAGTACAATGTACATAATGCCTAGGTGTTTATGATCCACAGACGTGATCCAGTCATTCCACAGTGTTCCCCACTGCTTGTATTTTGTAATGAGCAGCGCAATAGCAGTACCCACTACAGCAATCACTGCCAACGTAACCATAATAATAGGCTCGTGGTAAGGCACTGACTCTATTGATAATTTACCTAAAAAAGACATAATTATTCGTTAACCTCTTCATGATGACCTTTGTGCATATCCGGCATAGCTTTTCGCATGCCTGTGGCAGCGTTATCAGGCTTGCTGTAAAAATCCATCGAGCCGTGGTCTTTCATATATTTCATTAGTATTTCGTGGAACAACCCATCACTTACATCGCCGTAGTAGGTCACAGGATGATTTTCGGTGGGCTCTGCAAGTTCTTTGTAAGAGCCAGAAGTTAATGCTGTATCTTCTTGCTTAACCTTTTGTACCCAATCGTCGAAATCAGCTTCAGTAGGGGTGGCAATAGCATCGAATTTCATGCCGGAGAAGCCAGCGCCACTGTAGTTGGATGAAATGCCTTTGAACGTACCCGGCTCATTTGCAATGAGGTGTAGCTTGGTTTCCATTCCGGCCATTGAGTAGATTTGACTGCCCAACTGAGGAATGAAAAACGAGTTCATGGCGTTTTCAGAGGTAATTTTGAAAGCAATGGGTTTGTTAGCAGGAAAAACTAATTCGTTAACCGTAGCAATGCCTTGCTCTGGATAGATGAATAGCCACTTCCAGTCTAAGGACACCACCTCTACAGTGAGATGCTCACCTTTGCCTTCGAGCGGCGCGTAGGGGTCTAACGCTTGTGTTGAACGCCAAGTAATAACGCCTAGCGCAATAATAATGAGTACCGGAACCGACCATACCAAGGCTTCAATTTTGGTAGAGTGGGCCCATTTCGGGGTGTAAATTTCAAAGTCGCGACTGGCGCGATATTTCCAAGCGAAATAAAGTGTTAGCACAATGACGGGGATCACAACAATGAGCATAAGAATGGTGCAAAGAATGATTAGATTCTTTTCATCCACACCTACTTGCCCTTTAGGATCGAGTACGCCGCCGCTGCAACCGGCCAGCATCAGCACGATTGTGGTAAAAGTTAGTTTCAAGAGGTTACGAATAGACAAAAACATTTTTCCTATAACCCGTAAGTTCAAGGGAATTCCGCGATTAAACAGCACCGATAACCAGAACAAAAGCCTGGATATGCACATCGAAGACAATCGATAGCCGTGGTGATTAATCCGCAAAGACAAGCACGCAATTTAGCGTTTTCGGGTAACGATTAGTGTTTACACATCGACATCAAAAACGGTTAGCTAAGAGTAGGAGGGGCTCGGCTACCAATTTTTTGAATAAAGGGGTGAGGGTATTCGTGAAAAACGAAAGGAACAGGTTGATCATTACCAATAAAATGGGCTCTAGCGGTGGCGCAAGCATGAACTTGAAGGCCAACCAGCACCAATATAATGGTAGGAAGAGAAAACAGGGAAAGCGCTTGGTTAAAAGCGGCAATGAAAAAAGGCTCAATAACAATATTGTCGTGGAGTGCACTAACAAACTCGCCTGAGTCGGCCATTGTGCCGCTGGCTATCAACGCTACGTTAAGCAATAAGGCTGCGTTTGCAATCCATAGGAATACCCCTACACCTGTTGTGTAGCGTTGAAGCTTCTGCACAAACGCTGCGAAAGCAGGCTGCAGAAAAACATCAATTGAAGGGGGTCGATTAGCCATGCTAAGTAAAAAAACCTCGAAAATTGCCGGGGCAATCAAATGAACTTGAGTCGCTATTTCAGCGAGGGAGAGTAATGATTAATTCTATTTATCTCAAGGGGGAGTATGCCCACTTTATTAAAACGCACCTCAATAAAAACTTTCGATTTTCACGCGTGTTAACAAATAATTAATCTTTAATAGGGTTGAGAGTAGAGGTGCTGCTGTTAGTTGAAAGCTCGGTAAATTGGGCGTGTGCATTCGACTTGTATAGTTAACTCACCGCTCAGATTCGATTTTGTTAATTTAATGTTTTGTTTTTCCGCGTGATTTGGCTTGCACGAAGTAAGTTGGGATAACGGTTAAGTAAGCCGATTTTTGCGATGAGTAGAAGCACTCAATTGTGGCTTACAACCTAAATATATTTTGAATATCAGTCATATTTTATTAAGAAGTCATATTTTGAAATAATAAAAACGCGTTGGTTTTATTAGTTTCACTAAAAAGCAGTAGTCTATTTTCTTCACATTATTGATTTCATGAAGTATCTGAAATTAGCCAAATAAAGTATCTACCCTTACATCCGCAGACTACTCTACTTATCGATTATATAACTCATTGAGCTCCGCTTCTTTGTTGACCTTACTTTGATCTGGTCGTAGTGGTAGCGGCAAGCAGGCGTTGCAACAATCGTATTTGCTGCGCTAATAAAGACAACAGGAGAGCAGATGTCTCAGTCTAATGAATTTTCAGGTAAAACCGCAGTTATTTCTGGCGCAGCGGGTGGAATTGGCTTAGCCCTAAGTGAAGCATTAGCGGCGCAGGGAATGAATATTGTGATGGGCGATATTGATGCGGCTGCTCTTGCACAATCTAGCGAAGATTTACGCGCTAAGGGTTATAAGCTAATAACCTGCTCACTTGATGTCACCGATTATGCCCAGTGGGAAGAGGTTGTTGCGAAAGCCAAAGAAGCGTTCGGCAAAATACATATGATCATCAATAACGCGGGTGTTGGTGGTTCGCCTGGAAAAATAGAAGACTCAGAAGCTGAAACCTGGCGCTGGGTGATGGACGTGAATGTGATGGGCGTTCTATACGGTGCTCAAGCTTGCGTGCCTGCTATAAAAGAGCACGGTGAAGGGGGCTGGGTGTTAAACGTGGCATCGATGGCGGGCATGTTGGGTATGCCGTATGCTGGTGCGTATTGTGCTTCTAAGGCTGCAGTAGTGTCGATGACAGAAGGCTGGGTGCCAGAACTAGAACCTTTCAATATTCATACGTCGGTGTTGTGCCCTGCATTCGTAAAAACCCGTATTCATGAGTCTTATCGTAATAGACAAGAAAAGTATGCGGTAGCCACTGCAAAGCGTATCGATAAAGAAAAACTAAAAGCAGGGGCCAAAGCTGCCACTATGGCCGTGGAATCTGGAATTCCTGTATCGATGTTGGCCGAGCGCGTATTGGAAGCTTTACGTTCAAAACAGACGTATATTTACACGCATCCTAACTACCGTAAGGTCACACGTGGCCGTGCTAAAGCAATTGATAATGGTTTTATCGATGCTGAGAACAGCTCTGTGGTAGGCCATTTAATAAATGATGACATCGTCACTTTTTGATAAAATCAGGCGCTTAAATAAGCACGTACTTATACTCAGGCTGTACCTGCTAAAAACAGCTTAGTTCTGCTTAGCGCATACGATCTTAAAAGAGCCAAGTTTTCATCAGAAGCTTGGCTCTTTTTTAAATGGTAGCCACTCAACTGGGTAAAGTATTTTTCTCTTATTATCCCACCAAAAATCCTTTTCCACTCACGACTATTTTTTAACCTCTATATTAGGTAGTTGGTCGTGTGTTTATTGAAACTTCATAGGTTTATTAGTAACTCTATATAGTGTTACTTCCTATAATTCTAAATTCAAATAAACACTCTGTGGACAATAATAATGAATAAGCTTTTTAAAGCTGCAGTAGCTGTATCTCTTGCACTCTCATGCTCGACTGTTTTTGCAGAAAAACCTAACGACGACAAATCTATTTTTAGCAGTTCAACTTTTAAAGCAATGGAGCTGAGAAATATTGGACCCGCTTACATGTCTGGTCGGATAGCAGACATTGCTATTGATCAAAATAATCCTTCAACATGGTATACCGCAGTAGGTTCTGGTGGCGTGTGGAAAACCACGAACGCAGGCAACACATGGACGCCCATTTTCGATAACCAAGCAGTGTATTCAATTGGCGATGTGACCATTGCGCCTAGTAACTCAAATATTATTTGGGTAGGTACAGGAGAGAATAACGGCGGGCGCCATATCAGCTTTGGTGACGGCGTATACAAATCTGTCGATGGCGGTCAAACATGGAAAAATGTGGGCTTAGCGAAGTCTGAACATATCTCTGACATTATTATTCACCCAACAAACCCTGACATTGTGTGGGTTTCAGCTCAAGGGCCATTGTGGTCTGGCGGTGGCGAGCGTGGTTTGTACAAAACGACTGACGGTGGTGATACTTGGAAGCAAGTGCTAACGCCTGCTGACAAATGGACCGGTGTAACCTCTTTACTTATCGACCCGCGAAATCCTGATAAACTTTATGCCGCCACGTGGGCTCGCCAACGTTCTATTGCCGTATATGTAGGGACCAATGAAGGCGCAGGCATTCATACCTCTGACGATGGCGGTGAAACTTGGACAGAACTTAAAACCGGTTTGCCAGAAGGCAACATGGGTAAAATAGGTATGGCGATATCGCCTATGAACCCTGATGTGCTTTACGCTACTATCGAAACTGATAACCGCAAAGGTGGTTTCTATCGCTCAGCCGACCAAGGCGCAAGTTGGACCAAAGTGTCTGATGAGATAGGTGCTGGAACAGGCCCTCATTATTACCAAGAAATTTTTGCTGACCAACACCAGTTCGACCGTGTTTATATTGCCAGTAACTACAGTAAAGTGTCTGACGATGGCGGTAAAACGTGGACGCCAATCAATACTAAGCGCAAGCACGTAGATGACCATGCTATGGCATTCCATCCTACTGATCCTGATTTTGTTTTGATGGGATCAGACGGTGGTATTTATATGTCTCATGACAGAATGGCGAATTGGCACTTTATGGCGAATTTGCCGCTAACCCAGTTTTATAAAGTAGCACCGGATGATTCGAAACCTTTCTATATGATTTATGCGGGTGCACAGGATAACTCGACCCAAGGCGGGCCATCACGTACTAGACGCGCAGATGGCATTAAGAACAAAGATTGGTTCTTAACTCTAGGCGGAGATGGGCATCAGCCTGCAGTTGAGCCGGGTAACCCAGATATTATTTACTCTCAGTGGCAACAGGGCAACCTTACCCGCGTAGACATGACCACCAAAGAAGGCGTTTACGTTAAGCCGCAGCCACTGCCAGGCGACCCAGCAGAGCGCTACAACTGGGATGCTCCAATTAATGTGTCTAGCCACGATCCTGCGCGTATTTACTTTGCTTCCCAGCGCGTATGGCGTTCAGACAACCGCGGCGATAGCTGGACGGCCGTTTCTGGCGACCTGACCCAAGACGGAAACCGTATGCATATGCCTATGATGGGCAGAACGTGGTCGGTAGAAGCGGGTTGGGATTTGTATGCCATGACAGAATTTCACACCATTGCTAACTTCTCTGAAAGCCCAGTGGATGAGAATATTCTTTGGGCAGGTACAGACGATGGCATTATTCAAGTCACTACCAACGGCGGTGAGTCGTGGAAGAAAATTGAATTAGACGATATCAAAGGTATTCCCGCTACCGCTTATGTGAATGATATTCGCGCTGATTTATACGATCCGAATACCGTATATGTTGCTTTAGATAACCACAAATATGGCGACTACAAACCCTACTTGATCAAGTCGACTAACCTAGGTAAAAAGTGGACATCACTTGCCGATGACTTACCTGCAAAACACCTTGTTTGGCGTATTGTTCAAGATCATGTGAACAAAGATTTGATGTTCATTGGTACCGAATTTGGCGTTTTCTTTACGGTTAACGGCGGTAAAAATTGGGTTGAACTTGATGGCGGTATGCCAACCATTTCTACTCGCGATGTGAAAATACAGCGCAGAGAAAATGACTTAGTGGCCGGTACATTTGGCCGTGGAATTTATATTCTAGATGATTACGCCCCGCTTCGTGCATTAACTGAAAAGTCGATGCAGCAAGATGCACTGTTGTTCGCGCCTAGCCGCCCCGTGAAATGGTTTAAGCTAGACACCAAGCATTCTGATTCAGACGGCGATGACCGTTTTGTGGCAGAGAACCCAGCTCATGGTGCTACGTTAACTTATTTCTTGAAAGACAGCTTGCAAACCGCGAAGGGTAAGCGTCAAGAAGCTGAGAAAAAGCTACTTGAAGATGACAAATATCCTAAGTATCCAAGTTGGGAAGCGATTGAAGCTGAACTTCAAGAGCCAGAACCTGCAGTTTATGTTGAAATTCGTGACAATGCGGGCGACGTAATAAATCGCGTAGCGGGTAGCACTAAGAAAGGACTTCACCGCATTACATGGGACATGAAGTATTCAAACACCACACCGCTTACTAAGAAAGATAGCAAAAATAATGGCTTAATGGCATTGCCAGGCACTTATAGCGCTACGTTATTTAAGCGCGAGGGTGCAACTGTTACTCAGCTAGCAGAGCCGGTTGAGTTTACGCTAGAGTCTATTTATGAAGGTGCTTTGAAAGGGGCCTCTGCTGAGGACATTACAGCGTATGGGAACGCTGTTACTAAATTGCAGAAACGTGCAATGTCTGCAACTACTGTACTAGGGCAAGTGAAAGAGACAATGGAATTGCTTCGTGTTGCTATTGACCGTACCCCTAGTGATGTAAGCCAGCTTGAAGCTAAGTTTGCGAGTATTCAACGTGAATTGAACGACATTAACAAGGCGTTTAGTGGCTTAGAATCGCGTAATCGCAAAGGCATTAAACCGGCGAATATTATGAGTCGTTTACGCTATGCAAGATCGGCACTGGGTTCATCTTACGGGCCTACTCAACAGCATAAAGACCAACTTGGTTATGCTGAAGATGAATTAAACCAAGTGAGTGCACGTATTAAAACACTGCAAGAAACCACAGTGCCTGCACTACAGCAAGCCGTAGTGAATGAAGGTGGCCCTTGGACCGCTGGCATTCCGGTAATTACAAACTAACGAGTGTTAGTAAAAACAGATGCGGCAGCATTACGCTGCCGCATTTTTTATTCTTACCCTTCCTTTTATTAGCTTTATTACCGTAGCAAGACCCAATGAAAAGCCTGTCGTATTTTTTCTGTTTTATATTTCGTTCAAAGTTTTTTGAATTACATTCAGCTAAGTTATCAACTTTTGGATTAGCCCCTTTTAAGCTATTTTTAACCATTTCATTTTTAGCTGCCCCCGTTTTTTCGGCCAGTGCCAGCACAAATACAAGTACCGAGAGCCTGAACGCTGATAACGAGAGCACTGACAACGAGAGCACTGACAATAAGAGTATTGAAGCGCTAGAGCGGTACACGGTCACCGCAGAGCGCCCGTATTACAATCAAACTTTAAACAGCATTTTTCCCCAATATAGCTACGATAAATCAAACCTTGTGGGTAGCCCTCACATCAATGACATTTTGCTGCAATCGCCGTCAGTTAATTTAAATGGGCAAGGTGGGCAAATTCAAAATATTAATATTCGCGGCTTCTCTCGCTGGCGAATTCAATCCTTACTTGATGGCGTACCTATTGTGAGTGACCGCCGAGCGGGGGCGAGTGTTGGCTTTGTTCCACCTTCTTTTATTCAAAGTGTTGCCGTCATTCCAGGGGCTGCATCTACCTATTTAGGCTCGGGCGCTATTGGTGGCGCTGTAGATTTGTTACTTCCATATAACACAGAATCTAACCTTCAAATAGGGTGGAGCAGTAACCAACAGGCACAAGACTATAGTTATGCCGATTACGCAGCCAATACGGACTGGAACCTGTCGTACCGTAAAGGCAATAACGGTAATGACGCGCAAGGTAATACTCTGTTTGATAAATTCGAACAATCCGCGCTATTCATAAGGCACCGTCCGGTAAGTGGGGTGCTGAAAGAAGCCTGGACCTTGTATTCAGACAACAGTGATATTGGTAAGTCGAGTAGTGACTTTCCTGAAGATAGAGTAACTACCTACCCAGAAAATACGCATTGGTTAGGCAAAATGACTTTTGCATTTTCTAATATATTTAGCTCTGACTTATTTAGCGATGACATGGCTAGCCCTGACACATCTAGCACAGACCTAGTTAGCAACCTTTGGTGGCACCAATCCACATTGGACACCCACATTTTAAGGCCAGAAGATCGGATAAACGAAAGTGAAAGCGAGGCGTTAGACTTCGGGCTTGATGTTGGCAGTAACGCACGCATAAATAATTGGCAAGTAAACTGGCAAGTTCAATTAATGGGGCGAGAAGGGGTAATTATTGATGAAAGAGAGTTCACCTTGGTTTCCTCTGCTAGTGAATTGACTGTAGATGAATCTCTTATAAATCAACCTGTCTTAGATGAAGCTTCAAATCTAACTGACTCATTCTTTACTTCTGAATTGGCTTACGAACTTCGTACATTGGATGCTAGTGAAACCACAGTGGCAGGTATTGCCGATGCATCGCGTACCTTTGGTGCTACTTCGCTAGCCTTTGGAGGCAGGCTTGATTGGCAGCAGCAGTCTAACAATGCTGATGATGTTACTAATACCAACGTTAGCGGGTTTATTGGGGCCAGCCATACGCTTTCGCCTCAATGGTCGGCAAGTGTTTACTTATCTAGCGCTTTTAGAAATCCTTCTTTAACCGAGCGTTATTTTTCGGGAGAAACCCCTCGGGGCACTGTCTTAGGTGATGACAATTTAGAAACAGAGCAGGCCACAAATGTACAGGCTTCGTTATCGTACAACAGCATTGATTTAACGGGCTCAGTTGAAGTGTTTCATCAGAAAATTAATCACTATATTGAACGTACTACGGTATCTGAAAATGTGCAGGTTTATAGCAATTTAGACAGTGCGACGATTCGAGGCATAAGCTATCAGCTAGATTGGCAGCAGTCACAAGCTGTAAATAAAGCGCAAAATAAAGCAACAGAGCAAGGGTATTGGTTTGCTCAGTTAAATGGAGCCTGGATTGACGGCGAAGATACTTTGGGAAGCGCTATTTCCGATATTCCGCCTAATAGTCAGCGATTAACATTAGGGTATGAGCTAGAAGATGTTCGGCTATTTTCAACATTGGTTCATCGTGCAAGCAAGCGAGATATTGGTGATAGTGAAAAGGAACTCGGCAATGTAACCACCATAGATATTGGCGCGCTATGGCAATTCAATCAACGTATGTCGGTGCAAGCGAGTTGGCGGAATCTTACTAATCAGCAATATTATGTGAGTGCCGACGATAAAGCTGCATTTGCTCAAGGTGAAAGCGTGCAGCTCGCACTAACCTTTTTGCTGTGAGCGGTAATATTGCTTTAAATATTTGCTTTTTAGCGTAGTAAACAACATGACTAAGCCCGTCAGCCACAAAATGAAAAGCAAAATGGCGGCGGGCAAAAAAAGCCATAGTTTGGCGCTTTCAAAAAACCAGCTGCCATCGTGAATAGCTTCAATGGTATCGGTGCGCCGATAAGCAACCTGAAGTACTTCGCCATTGGTTGCATTTAGCTGAACTTCCCAATGATTCTTACCGCGTACTTTTATAATGCCTTTGTCGGGGCGCACGTCTAAGCGGTCGATATCGCCCCAACTGTTCAGTTTAGCTTCGGGGACATTTTTTACCGCTTCAATAATGTTATCAAAGCTAATAGATGGCGCATCGCCAAGTGCTTTTTGGGTAGGCGGTTGTAGCCAGTCGAATTCTTTTTTTACCTGCAGCAAAAGGCCACTGCCAATCACAACAACGACAGGAATAAAAATGACCAATGAAAGCCACAAGTGAAAATTGCGGCTGGTTTTACGCAGGTTAATCGACATTCATTTACTACCTAAAAATGGACGTTCACTATACTGCATCTGATTTAGCGAGTAAAAAATGTTAGCTGATACTAAGATTTCAAGCGACGAATAAATGAGTTAAAACCGCTTGGTAATCACCGTAATATTGGTAGTCTTATAGAAAGTAGAATAACCACTGAGTAAACCCATGAAACACAGGCTTCTTTTATCGCTATTTACCTTGCTACCGTTTGCCCTACACGCCGAAGCACTACAATCTCTTGAAGCTCAAGACAAACAAGTAGCGCAAACACTAAAAGTAGCCACATTTAACGTAAGCATGGAATCGACTAACTACAAAGCGCTTGGGTTAGCGCCTAGTGCTAAGGTTTTACAGCAAGTGCTATCTAATGGTGAAAACCAGCAAGTTAAGAATATTGCTGAAATTATTCAACGTGTTAACCCCGACATTCTGCTACTCAATGAGTTTGATTATATCGCCGACCAGTCAGTAGGAATTGAGAATTTTATAAAGCATTATTTAAATGTTTCACAAGTTGGTCAAAAAGCAGTGGATTATGGCTATGTTTATACTAATACCGTGAATACGGGCGAGCCCACGCATTTTGATTTAGACAACAATGGCAAAAAAGAACAATACGGCGGTGATGCTTATGGTTATGGGTTATACCCAGGCCAATATGGCATGGTGGTATTGTCTAAGTATCCTATTGATCATGCTAATGCACGTACTTTTCAAACTTTCAAATGGCAAGATATGCCTGATGCCCAACAGCCTATGCTACCTGCTGCCAGTACTGAAGATGCAGGTACGCATTGGTATTCAGAAGAAGAGTGGCAGACCTTTCGTTTAAGTTCAAAATCTCATTGGGATATTCCGGTCAATGTGAACGGAAAAATAGTGCATGTGTTAGCCATGCACCCCACACCGCCAAATTTTGATGGCGAGGAAGATAGAAACGGTACCCGTAATCACGATGAAATTCGCCTAATGGCAGATTATTTAACGCCAAATCGTGGTGGCTATATTTATGACGATGCTGGCGAGCAGGTTAGCTTAAACGACAATGACCGATTCGTATTGGTCGGCGATTTTAATGCTGCTGATATTGGCGATAAATACAGACCCGATGTGATTGAGCAATTAACTGAAAGCCCGTTAGTGAACAATAGCCTTATTCCCACAAGTGCGGGTGGTGCAGAAGCCTCCAGCGAAGATTTCAGTAACCGTTTCACTGCCTACTGGGGGGCAAGAGCCGATTATGTGCTGCCTTCACAATATGGGTTTGACGTAAAAGACGCTGGTGTATTTTGGCCAACCAAAGACAGTGATTTATATAGGCTGGTAAAAGACAGGCAAGCAAGCTCTGACCATAGAATGGTTTGGGTGTCGTTAACGATAAAATAATTCGCTTCCATCCGTAAATGTTAAAAAAGTTTAATGAACTGCTAATCTGTTCTGGTTACTTGCCCGTTTATAACCTCATACACCTTCGCTTACGTCACTTGACGTAAGCCATGTTCCGAGGAGAGGCAAGTTTCTATGGACGATCCTACGCTAATTATCCTAATGTACTTCATCATTCCTATCTGGTTTCTGGCAGGTATTGTTGACTGGTTTTGTCATAGGCGGAGTAATATTTCTGGAACCAGCGGCGCAAAAGAATCATTCATTCATTTGCTGATGTTCGCCGAAGTTGGCATCCCACTATTCATGGTGCTGATCTTCGAAGTAAACAGCTTAATCATCGCTATTAGTATCGTGCTCTTTTTTGTGCATGAAGCTACCGCCATGTGGGATGTCTCTTACGCGGTAACTAAGCGCCGTGTAGGGCCCATTGAACAGCATGTTCATAGCTTTTTAGAAATGATCCCGCTGTTGGCCTTAGTTTTAGTGGTGGGCCGACATTGGCCTCATTTCACCGCGCTGTTTGGTATCGGCGGTATCCCCGCCGATTTCGCCCTTCAACTTAAAGAAGACCCTTTACCCACATGGTATTTAGTTACGGTGCTATTGGTAGCACTAGCCTTAGAGTTTGTACCCTATTTGGAGGAATTAATGCGTGGTTTAAAAGATAAAAATCAAGCTAATAGCGGCAAAAGCAATGGCACCCGTGGCACCGGTGATACAAACGTCACACCCGTTTCAGATGCTGAAGCCGAGGCTGCTAGTCCCTATGCTACGTCAGTGGCTGGGGAAGAAGACCCCGGTGTGGCATTAGAAGAGTTGGTAGAAAGTCGCAATGGGGTTATTCCTATCACCAAGAAGCGGTAAATATCGGTAACAGGAATTTAAGGGTTCAGTTTACCAACATAAGTAAGAGCTCCTTAATCTACGTGCTATCCACTCCATGTCATGCCGTATTAGGCATGACATGGAGTTAAGTTCAGCGAGATTTATGAGCCCTGTTTTAACTTATTCCTCGGTCTGTTTTTTCTTCATTTCAGCTTGCTCTTCTTGCCAAGCTTTATAATCTTCAAAACGCTGTTCGTAGCGAAGTACCTTACTGTTAGGATCGGCAATCACTACATCATATTGGCTTACTGTTAAGCTGGTTTGGTTTTGCATATCAAGCGTGGTTACTTTACCGTTTATGCTAACCTCTAGGGGCATAGGGAAGGGTAAATCACCTTCTGTTTTCCACGTAAAGGTGACGTCATTTTCGGTGCGAGCAACATCTAATTTAGGTAAAGCCGCACTGAATAAATACACGTCAAAAAACCAATCTAGATTGTGCGTGCTGTTTTTATTGACGATATCGATAAAGTCTTGAGTATTGGCGAAAATCGGTTTGAAATTTCCAGGCTTAGGGTCAACGCGCCCATACACTAATTCGGTTACAGAGCGGAAGAAATCTTCGTCGCCCATTAGCCCTCTAAGCGTATGAATAACCCATGAACCTTTGGCATAAATATCACCCGCAGGGCCTTTTTCATACACATCTTCTTCAGACATTAATTCATTACTTACAATGGGGTGAGCATTGGCTAACCCTTTTCTCTGGGCATTCAGTTTTACAAAATAGGCTTCATTACCATGAAGATATTGGGCATATAGCGGCTGCATGTAGGTGCCAAATCCTTCGTGTAGCCACATATGATCCCAATTGTCGTTGGTCAGCTGATTACCAAACCACTCATGGGCAAACTCGTGCTGCATTAACCAATCGTACCCAGCATCATCTTTTCTATATTCATTGCCATAGGCGTTTATTGTTTGGTGCTCCATACCCAAGTGAGGCGTTTGTACTATGCCTACTTTCTCGTCCGCAAACGGGTAAGGGCCAATCATACGTTCAAAGAAAGTAATCATTTCTGGTAGCTCGGCAAATAAGGCCTTAGCTTTGTCTTCGTTTTCTGGAAGATGGTAGTAGGTTAACGGGTAGGTATTACCGTATATACTAGTAAAATTCTGTGTGAGCTTTTCATAAGGCGCTATGTTTAAGGCAATGCCGTACGTATTATGCATCGACTTGGTTTTCCAATGAAAAGTGCGATCGTTACCCTTTTCTTGGGTGTCGATTAATACGCCATTACTGGCGGCCACAAGGGGGTTAGGGACAGTAATTAAAAGCTCAGTAGTTGCCGGTTCACCATAAGGTTGGTCGATACAAGGCCAGAAAAGATCGCAACCTTCACCTTGCACTGCAGTAGCTAACCATGGATGTCCATCAGGGGTTTCTTCCCACATCACACCGCCATCCCAAGGGGCTCTAATCGGCGTGCGAGGATGGCCTGAATACACAACACGCAAGGTGGCAGGAAACGCCACATCGCTATTCGGCGAGACTATAAGCTCACCTTCGGGATTACTAAACTGCTGTTCGGGTAATTTGGTGCCGTTCAACCACACGCTTTCGATAGCAAAACGAGTGTCTAAGTCCACCGAAATTTCTTGTTGCGGTGAAGGCGCTTGCAGGGTGAGGGTAGTATCTCCAAACAAAATCTCTTTGTCGAAATCAAAGGAAAAGGCGAGCGTTGCATGGCTAATAGATAGGTTCTGTTGCCTTTCAGGAATTTCTCCCCCAGTTTTTAACGTGTAGGGTGTTGATAGCTCGGCAGCGTGTATGGGATTTACTGAAGAAGCTGGCTGAGTCGCACACCCAACAATAAATGATGAGGCACACGCTAAGGCAAGCATTTTTAATTTCATGTTCTTTCCGTTTTTATTATTGTGAATTTGTTATTCCGTTCTTATTGTTATACGAACAGGAGCAAGATAAATCAATAACTTATCTTTCACAAAAGTCTCAATACAATGCAATGAGTAAACGGTTAATGCGGGGGTAAGTAAGATGAAAGACGGTAACTGGCCGCGTGACTAATCCTATTTTTGATAAAGGCGCCTTTGTATAATTCGATTATTTTCACGGTCTATCTTAGTTGGCTATCTTTACTGCCCCTTCGGTTAAACAACGACTCAACTTTGCTTGTTTTTTCCATTTCAGCTTGGCAGTTAATACACAATTGAACGCCAGGCACTGCTATGCGTCTGCGCTCAGGAATTGGGGCGTCGCACTCTTCACAGAATTCAGCGCTTGCGCCTTGATACATGTTGTTTTTAGCGCGCGATACCGCATCTTCAATGCTTGCGTCTATTTGATCTTGCACTGCGCCATCTTTTGCCCAGCCACCAGCCATATTCCCTCCTAAGCTCTACTTGCGAGTATTGCGATTAACAATAGAATGAAGCAAAGACAGTGCCGAGCATGTTGATTGGCTATTTTGATAATGATTACAAACGATTAGAGTAAATAGAGTGTGGCCGACGGTGTGAGCAGTTCTACTGGAAGCGCAGCTTTTACTGAGAACAGTGCAATATTTGCATCACCTAAAAGGAAATAGCATTATTTAAGAAAAACACTAAAAGGAGCGCGCGCTCCTTTTAGTATTCTTTCTTGATTGGTTTACGGCTACTTATCAGTACCCGCCGCTAATGGTTGGTCAAGTTTATAGTCGAGTTGTACTAACAAACTTGTTTGCCTGTGTGCAACACCACCTTTAATTGCTGGTTTGTATTTCCATTGTTTAAGCGCGGCTTTCGCACTTTCATCAAAAACGCCGTCGGGAGTGGCATTGACCACCGTAATATTATCGGTACTACCGGTTTTGGTAATATCGAATTGCAGTACAACGAAGCCTTCAATATTGCCTTTTTCGGCCGCTTCGGGGTATGCAGGCGATACAAATTCTACCGGTGCTGCTTCGTCAACCTTCGACTGTTTGTGTTCAGTATTGTGAAGTGGGGCGTTAGCTAATGCCATATTGGCAGTGATTAAGGCAAAAATAGCAGCTGTGCCAGCGGCAAGTAACTTATTACCTTTATGCGGGGTTTTAATTGCGTTCAGTCTTTTAATCATTGTACTTTTCTCTCCAAAGGTTGGGTACAGGTTTACTGCTTTTGAATTATGCTCGGCACAACAAACAAGTGCTTTTGCATAAATGAGTTTCTCGTCTGGTGATTTGTTGGCTAGCACTGAGTTATCACATGCTAATTCTTGACTACTACGAAACGACGTTAACGCAACCCAAGTTGCAGGGTTGAACCAAAAAAGTACTGTAAAAGCTAACGCAATAGCATTCCATACGTTGTCTTTGTGTTGGTTATGTACTCTTTCATGTTCAAGTATTAATGCTTGTTGAGTACCTGAAAATGCAGTCTCAAAATAACTAGGCAGCAGAACGACAGGCTTCAAAAAACCAAAGAGCATAGGTGTAGAAGCTTTATTGGAATAATACGCGCTAAGGGAAGGTGACGTATTTGAGCCTACTGAAACGGTAGATTTAGGCAAAGGAACAACGTGCTTTTTATCAATAGAGCGAAATAAGCTTATATGATGCACCAATATGTAAGCTGCTACCGCACTAGCACCTGTTGCCCATAGCCAAAACAGCACGCTGAATTGCGAGCTGGACACATTAGGGTTAATACCCACTATATAGCGGCTGATGCTATTAGAAGGAATAGAGACCAAATCAACGGGCAGGTTGTTCATCACAAGAGCGGCAGGTATTAACAACCACGCTTTATAAACAAACTTAGTACCTAGTTGGTTAGTAAGGGATCGTTCACAAAAGATCAAAAGCGCCAAAACAACCGTTAACATAACTTGCTGAGAAATCACCCACTCAATCATTGTTTTGCTCCCACTGCTTGATGACAGCTTTAAGCTCATCGATATCTTCTTTAGATAATTCATTTTGGTTGGCAAAGCCTGCAATCATAGGCGCAACTTTACCTTTGAAAAGTCGGCTTAAAAAACTGCTCGTTTCTTCTTGAACATATTCTTCGCGGGCAATTATGGGGTAATAAAGGTATTGGCGCTGTTGCTTGTGAAAACTGATCGCCCCCTTTTTAACTAGGCGGCCGAGTAAAGTTTTTACTGTTTTCTCATGCCAAGGTTTATGTTGATTAAGGCGGTCAATTACCTCGTTAGATGATATCGGGTTGCTGTCCCAAATCACGTCTAATACTTCAAACTCGGTATTGCTAATATCTGGCTGCGCTTTAGATGTCGTCATAAGTATTTTCGCTTTAACCAATCATGTAGTGGCTTTTAATTAAATGGATTACAAGTGTAGTCTAAATATAAGATTACATGTGTAATTCTAAAGTGCAAGTTTCTTTAGCACTTTTTTGAGTAATGGTTGTAGGTGTAGGGCGGAAGCGGGGGAAATGGCCACAAGTTAGTGACGGGCCATTATCTATTCATTGCTATAAATTTCATTTTGTAATTGCTCTAATTCGTCCAGTACTTTCATAAACTTACTGCCAAACTCGGTTACTTCGTACTCCACTCTTGGGGGCACTTCGTTATAAGACGTACGGGCTAAAATGCCAAATTCGATATTTTTTCGCAAACACTGGTTAAGTACTTTCGTGGTAAGGCCATCTACCCGACGAACCATTTCGCCTGGGCGATTTATTCCATAGCCAAGCAATTGATAAATAGTAAGAGACCATTTGCAACCGCAAACAGCTTGCACCATTAATGCTGCTTTGCTCGGTGCTACTTTTTTTGAAAAATTCTTCTCTATAGTTTTCATTAAGATGTACCTAAAAGTACCTACCTTACCGATAAGTGCTTACTTTTTAAGTCTATTAATTGCCGTTAAATTGGCTTTTCATTTTAACACAAGCAAGGTCATTAATAATGCAAACTTCTAATATTGCAGTGGTAGTCGGTGGTTCAAGTGGAATGGGATTGGCGACAGCTAAACAGCTTTCTGCAAAAGGAATTGATACGGTTATTTTAGGTAATAACAGTGGCAAGCTAGCATCAGCAAAGGTTGATATTGAATCATACGCTTCAAGTGGTGCTACTGTTGAGACTATTCAGGCCAATTTACATAAACAACAAGACGTCGAAAAAGTGATACAGCAATTGAACGCCGAAGACAGACATATTCAATACTTGGTTAACGCAGTAGGTTATTTTAGTCCTAAGCCATTCCTATCACATGAACCTGATGACTATGATATATATGCCACACTGAATCGCGCAATATTTTTCATCAGTCAATCGATTGCTAATAATATGATTAAGCATGGCGGGGGCGCCGTGGTGAATATTGGTTCAATGTGGGCTAAACAGGCAATAAAAGCCACACCGTCTTCTGCATACTCAATGGCTAAAGCGGGGCTACATGCATTAACGCAACACATGGCGATGGAATTAGCAGAATATAATATACGCGTGAATGCAGTGTCGCCTGCGGTAGTGAAGACACCTATTTACGAATCATTTATTAACCCAGCTGATGTCGATGAGGCGTTAAAGGGGTTTAATGGATTCCATCCTATTGGGCGCATTGGTACTTCTGATGACATTGCCAATAGTATTATGTTTCTGCTTCAGGAGCAGAGCAGTTGGGTAACTGGTGCAATATGGGACGTTGATGGTGGTGTTATTGCCGGGCGGAACTAAGCGTATTGTTTGGTAGCGATGTTGTTGTCGAAAAAGGATAAAGGCCAGCTTTTCTCTCTGGCCTTTATATATGAGTAAAAGTACATAAAGAAAAGTGCGAGGTGCTCCCATGCAACAAGTAAACTGGGAAGTAGGGTAGGGAGTTGCACCCAAACGTGGGTTTACGCAGAGCATTAATATTAAACCGTACGTAATGCCAATTAGGTAATGTACAACCCAGCCAATGATAAGTTCGCCAGGTACTCGTTCGGCCTTTGGCAATGCGGGCTGAATAAATTGCCCTGATTTCATGTGGCCTACCCAGCGCCCCACCAATAACCAGTTTGTTGCAGGTAACCCGAAAAATGTCGCGAGTAACCAAGCGTAAATATCTAGAACAATAGTGCCCCCTATACCTATAAGTATAAAAGTATAGATAGAGTCATTGATCATAATGGTGTGTCCTCGAAAAGTGCTTGAAAGGTGTGAATAGAGATGAAAAGAGCTACTAATAAGTGTGAATGTAGTGCTCAACACCCTTGCTTGCAGCATCTACCGCGCCTGCGAGGTAACCGGGAAATTGCGTCGACCATTCACTGCCTATACCCACTAAGCGTTGATGCCATGGGCCATTAGGCGGGGTAATGTAAGGCGCTGTGGCATGTGCATTTGCCGCGTGTTTATCTAAATGTGTTGAAGTGAGTTCATCTTGTGCCCAGTCTTTAATAACATCGACTTCAGGTGTAGCGGCTTGCGTACCAAAAAGTCTTGCCAATTGGGCCCGGCAATACGCTTTCAAATCTTCATTGTTAATACGTTGCCTGTCGGTTGCTGGCACACCAATAAAACCGAATAACGCTGCTTGGCCTTGTGGGTATGATGCATCATGTATTTCAACCATTGGCCCCGCGCTGCTGCGCGCACTGCCCGACAGCCCTTGCTTGCGCCAAAATGGGGTATCGTATACTGCAATGTATTTAGCATGTGGCGCCATCCACGTTGCTGTATTTTGCCACTTTGCTATTACATCGCTTGGTAGTGTTGGGTTAAATGCGATTTTTTCTACCGCCAGACGAGGCGGTAGTGCGAGCATGACATGTTCAACATAGACTGTGTTGTTTGGCTTATCGGAATTGCTATAGCGTATTTCAATACTGTCTTGTTGATAGGTTATTGATTCAGCAGATGCACTGGTTACTACGTGTTTGTTTTGAAGCTTCGCATACAGGGCGTTAATGAGTTTGCCCATGCCACCTTTTATCCGCATAGAAGTGGGAGAATGCATGTAACCCGGTGTGGCGGTTGGTGGCTGGCTAGATGAACGTTCAATCAGTGTGTGTCCTTGCTCGAACTGGGCAAAGGTTTCAAGCTTCAAGCTTTTAATAAGCTCACTTAACTGCGGCTGAAATTCTGGCCAAAACCACGTAGGGCCAAGATCGAAACTATTACTCTTACTCTGCGAGTTGCTAAGAAAGTCAGAAATTCGCCCGCCTAAATGTGCTCTGGCTTCAAGCAGTACGTAATCGGTAATGCCTTTTTGCTCTAATTGGTAGGCGGCATAAAGGCCGCTTAGCCCGCCACCTATAATAGCAATTTTTTTTCGCATGGGGTTAGTCTCCGCAGCCTATGTTTTTAAAACTTCCTACCTTTAGGTAAATCGCCGCGTTACTGTCTCCTGCAGTAATAAGCGGTTTGCTGTTGCTGGGTAACCTAAGCCAACTCCCTTTTGTATACTCTTGCCCTTGGTGCAGCACGCTGCCGCTGAGCACAAATAGCTCTAGTGCATCATGAGTAGATAATTTATTAAACAAGTGTTGTTGCGGCGAAAGCTTTACGAGTTTAGTTTCTTCGCTATCGTCCTGATAAAGTGGGCAAATTTGCAGGTTGTTTTTTGTTATCCACGCATTAGGGTTATTGGTGTCTATGCGTACAGGGCTGGCTTCTTTTTCCTGCATTTGCCAAAGCTTCACAAAAATAGTGGTGCCATTTTTACTGCTAGGTGCATGGGAAGAGCCCGGCGGGTTTCGCAAATACCAACCTTCGGGGTAGTCGCCAGCTTGATCAGAAAAAGTTCCGGAAAGCACTAATATTTCCTCTCCACCAGGGTGACCGTGGCTTGGGAAAAAAGACTCTGGCGCATAGCGCACCACGGTAGTTGCTCGGGCTTTTTCGCCACCTATTCTGTCTAGCATTACCCGTTCAACGCCTTTTTGGGGCGTTGGTTTCCAACTATATTGACTTGAGAGCAGAGCCGCTTGTTGCAGAAAATCTGAATTAACGCGCATATATTTAACCTAATGAGAAAGATTGGAATGGACTATTTAGCCAATAGTTTGCTGAAGGATTGAGAGGTATTTTTTACTTATTTACTTGCTTTTACAAACGAGATAATCTGAATCATCAGTAAAGAAAAAATTTATCGTATGAAGTCACCTATACACCTCAACGCGCTTAAAGCATTTGAAGCAAGTGCTCGGCATCAGAGTTTCTCGGCGGCGGCACAAGAGCTTAACGTTACGCCCGCCGCGGTGGGCCAACTCGTAAAAACATTAGAAGAATGGCTTGATACGGCCTTGTTTCATAGGATGAGCTCGGGCAAGACACGACTAATAGCTACTGAAACCGCGCAAAGTGCGCTGCCACTTATTCGCGAAGGGTTTGATAAGCTTGCTCAAGGGGTAGACATTTTAAAAGACAATGCCATAAGTGGCGCACTAACCGTAGCGGTAAGTCCCGCATTTGCCGCTAAATGGCTACTACCTAGGCTTCATCATTTTCAAGCTATTTGTGCTCAAACCAATGTTAATCTAAACACGAATTTAAAGCCTGTTGATTTTGCTTCACAACGAATAGATGTAGGCATACGTTTTGGTGTGGGCACCTGGCAAGGCCTAAGGGCTGAAAAGTTAATGGATGAAGAGGTGTACCCAGTGTGTTCGCCTACTTTTTTAGATGATCAAAGTCGCTTGAACTCAGTAGAAGGCTTGTTAAATGAAACCCTCATACATGACCAGTCTATGGATGCACATACGGGATTTCCTTCTTGGTCGTCGTGGCTAAAAAAAGCGGGAGTATCAGGCCCTTTCACCACGAAAAGTATTCAAATAAATAACTCTGCTGCGGTGCTGCAATCAGCAATTGATGGTCATGGCGTGGCATTAGCGCGCAGCGTTATGGCAAAAGATGATGTAGCAGCTGGTCGGTTGGTAAGGTTGTTTCCAAATATTAGTTTTCAATCACCTTTGGCATATTATGTTGTTTATCGACACGAATGTGCCGATCTGCCAAGAATTCAGGCTTTTAAAGACTGGCTTTTCAAAGAGGTAGAAGTCGCTACTGCTGGAAAGTAAGTGGTTACTGATTAAATGCGATGTCCAGTAAAGAATTTATTTACCATAGTAAAAGATGAACTCTGTGGTTAAGCGCTTTAATTACCCTTAAGCTTTTGCGCCATGTTAGCCACTTTAATGCGTAAGGTGGAAGCGGTAGCAACCATTGCTGCCTACAACATGGTATCGCGGTTTTTAGTGGCGTTTTGTACTTAGGTGCTTGTTTGGTTTTAACGCCTTTAAACGCCGCGAACTTTTTTGAAAACACTAGCGGATAATAACGATGCAAGTCCTGAAGCTATACCCGCAAGTAAGCCAACCCAAATAGCGTGTAAGGGAATGAAAATAAGGGCTAACCCTGCTGTGGATGATAGGTGCTCACCAGTATAGGAAGGGTAGTTTAAACCCCAATATCCCCAACAATGAAAGAGCGCTATAGCCATTAACGCCCCCCAAAAAGCTACTTTTTCATGGAAAGAATAATGGCCACCAAGAAATGCAGCTAAGCTCGTAAGTAATAAGTAAGGAATAAGCCGAAAAGGAGTGGATTCAAAGTAACCTAGAAGTGAGGAATATCGAAAGATTTGTTCAATACTTGCCTTGAAATCAAAACCGCCAATAGTGATAGCAAGTATCAAATCTACAGTTGTCTCATTCACTATTAAAAAGCAGAAAACCAATACACCCCAAAACCATTTGCTCATCTAGAAATCCATTTTAATTAAAGTACTCATCGCTACTGATTAATTAAAACCTTAATTAACTTCCAGCCATTTCGCCTTACGCTTTACATTTTATTGCTGGTTATTTACACGTATTGACAGTTGGTTACAGCCGAACAGAAGTCTGTATTTGTGTTTTGTGACGCGCCTTAAATACGAAATAGCCATGCTTTGCACGTTCGAACTGAACAGAGAAGGAGAGGCTTTACATTCAGAATTACACATTAATAAATTATGTGGTTCAACAATTGCTTCAATTGGCCTTAATAGAAGCTTTGTGGCTCAAGTTCATTGAAATACAAACCTTTTTTCTTTTCGTTCAAGCCTAGTAGTAAGGGGGCCCTATGAGTGAAGTGCCAGAGTATTTAAACCGCAGACAAGTGCTTAAAGCCTTGGTAGGAGGAGCGGTAGGTGGGACGGTAGGTGGGACGGTAGGAACTTTGGCGGCGACAAAATTGGTTCATGCTAGTAGTGAAGTTACATCATCAATACCTGCCAAATTACCCCGATTACCCGAAAGACCTAAAAATATATCGCCCGAAATGCTGGCAAAAGATGAATCATTTTGGGCACAAGTTGCACTGAATTATGACAAAGCGCGGGGAATTGTTAATTTAGAGCATGGTTACTGGGGGAAGATGTCTAAGCAGGTGCAGCAAGTATTCATTGAGAAGACGGAAATGGTGAATACACAGCTTTCTGTTTATGGGCGCAAGCATTTCTCTAATGATCTAAAGAACAGCGCTCACAAAATTGCACAAGCGTTGGGTGCTGATAGTGATGAAGTCGTTATCACTCGCAACGCGACTGAATCTATTCATAATTTAATGCGCCAGTACAACGATTTTAACGCCAACGACACGGTACTGTTTGCTGACATCGATTACCCAAGTTTCAAAGAAACCATGCGCTGGCTGGCTAAAACGCAGCACGTCAAACCTGTAGAAGTCACGTTACCTGCGCAAACTAATCAAGCTGAAATCCTCAACTTATACATCACCGCATTCGATGAAAATCCTAATGTGAAGCTCATGTTGCTTACCCATGTAAGTAATCAACATGGGCTCATTCTGCCTGTTGCCGACATAGCAAAAGCGGCAAAAGCACGTGGGATAGATGTTATTTGTGATTGCGCCCAATCGTGGGGTTTGCTCGACTTTAATATTGCTGAGTTAAATGTGGACTGGGCAGGCTTCAACTTGCACAAATGGATAGGCAGCCCTGTGGGTGTGGGGGCGCTATATATGAAGAAGGGTACGTTAGACAAAATATCTCCATACCCAGGTGAAACCGACCCTACTAATACATTGGCCCACAAACGGGTGCATACTGCCACTTCAAATTTTGCATCTATCTTGACGGTTCCTGCTGCTATCGACTTTCACCAGTCCCTTGGAGCAGCCAATAAAGAAGCTAGATTGCGGTATCTGCGTAATTTGTGGGTAGAAGAAGTGAAAAAATTGCCTAATATTGAGGTGCTGGGGGGCGAAGATGATGCATCAAGTACGGGAATGGGGGCATTTCGTACAAAAGGTAAAGTGTCGCTAGACGATGCAAAGATGATCCAACAAAGATTGGAAAATGAATTCAATGTATTTACGGTGGTAAGGGTAGGGTTAGCCAGTGGCTGTTGTATAAGAGTGACTCCTCAGATATTTATTTCAGCTGAAGAAATGAAGCAATTGACCTTAGCGTTAAAAAGCCTATAGAAAGGAATAACGATGAAGAAATTTATAATAGCGACCGCAGTTTCATTAATGTTTGCGCCTGTAGTGGCAAGCGCGAATACGCCTGAGCAAAGCTTAAAAGCAGCTGGTTTTACCTTACCTGCTCCCGTGAAACCGATAGCTAATTACGTTACATGGCGCAAGGCGGGGAACATATTGTACTTATCAGGCCATGGCGCCTGTGAAGGCAAAAGTGTGCTTGGCAAGTTAGGTCAAGATGTCACGGTAGAGAAAGGTTACGATGCTGCGCAGTTGGTGGGGTTATGTGCATTGGCAACCATCAAAGATGCCACTGGCGATTTAAGCATGGTAAAGCAAGTACTTAAAATAAGCGGAATGGTAAATGCCACAGAATCCTTCACGGGGCATTCACTCGTGATTAACGGCTTTTCAGATATATTTGTCACCGCGTTTGGCGATGAGGGCAAAGCAGCAAGAGCGGCAGTAGGAATGAGCAGTCTGCCAGGCAATATGGCGGTTGAGGTAAGTGCTATAATCGAATTGAAGGATGAGTAAAGAGTACGAAAGAGTCGTTAAAAGGTGCGACGGAAAGGGCATCCCTAGAGTAACTATGTCTTAGATAGTATGGCCGTTAACGGTTAGCTAAAAATGGACAGTTTTCAAACGTAAATTGAATAATGCACAAGCTCATTCCCCCCTCTATTCAAACCAATCAACACATGGCCGGCATGTCCGGCTTCATTCTGCACACTTTTTTGTGTGAAGAAAAATACCCCGCAGATGATTAAGCAATATTGACAATACCTACCTTTGTGCCCTCAACACGTTTTTGTACGAAAGGCCTATTTTTGAACTAAAGTAATAGCGAAGGCTTGCGGATTCATTTGAAGAAAGCATATGGCGAGCTTGATGACAAAGGGTAAGTTGATGTGGGTTTTATTATGTTGACACATTGTAAATTAAACCTTTTGTCTAAAACGATTAAGTTAATACGGAGTGAAATTTGAAAGTAAATTGAACTTTTTTGTTTGTCGGCATTGCTGGTTAGCTTTTTGTATTATTTAAGTTTTTAAGAATTTTGCTTCGTAAGGTTAAAATAATTTTAGCTATTTTTTTAAACAAATAATTTACATGCTGGCATTCTTCTAGTAATCTTTTACTTAATCGATTAAGTCGATGTTTGTTAGTTTATGTTTTTAGTTCTCTTTCGCTTCTTCTGATACAACTGAGCGTAAGAGAGTTTCGCTTAGCTTTGGAGAATACCCATGCACACAACATTTAATAAAAGCGCATTGGGCATAGCAGTGTTATTAGGCCTAAGTGGCGCTGCTTTAGCTCAGGACTCTTTACCTCAAGAGAATTTACCTCAAGAAGCACAAGAAAAGAAAGCAAAAGAAACGTATGAACAAATCGTAGTTACTGCCAGCCCTGCGGGTGTTTCTGCGCAAGAGGCGAGTGTTTCTGTAAGTTCGTTTGATGAAGAAGAAGTGATGAAGCTGGCTCCTCGCTCAACAGCTGAGGTTTTCCGTGCACTTCCAGGCATTCGTGCCGAATCTTCAGGCGGTGGCGGTAATGCAAATATCACTATTCGTGGTATTCCTTTAGCAACGGGTGGCTCTAAATTCATGCAAATCCATGAAGATGGCCTTCCTGTTTTAGAGTACGGCGATATAAACTTTGGTAATGCAGATAACTTCTTGCGCTACGATTGGTCTGTAGAACGAGTAGAATCTGTACGCGGTGGTTCTGCATCAACATTTGCCAGTAACTCACCGGGTGGGGTCATCAACATGATCAGCGCTACGGGTGAACAAGGTGGAGGTGCAATTGGCACATCGTTTGGTCTTGATTACGAAGAGTTTCGTTTAGACTTCGCTTACGGCGGAGAAATAAACGACGATTTGTATTTCCATATTGGTGGTTTTGCTCGCGGCGGCGAAGGCGTTCGTGACACTGGCTATAACGGCGACCAAGGTGGCCAAGTAAAAATCAACTTCACTCAGTTACTAGATAATGGTCATCTACGTTTTTACTTCAAGCATTTAGACGACAGAGTGACGACCTATTTACCAGCCCCCGTCATGGTGAAAGGAAATGGTAGCTATGGCGCAGTAGATAACTTCGATGCAAGCAGCCAAACATTACACTCTGCTTATACCACCAATGTCTCGACTTTCGATTCTTTTGGAAACCCAGTTAATCGTGATTTAACGGATGGTATTGAATCTGAAGTGACTTCATTTGGCTTTGAAGCTGACTTGGAAGTAGCAGAAGACCTTTACCTACTTAATAAATTCAGAACGTCTGATGTAGGCGGTGGGTTTGTTTCTCCGTTCACAGATACTTTTGGTGCCTATGGACCTCAGTCTGCTAGCAGCATGGCAACGGCTATTTGTGCTTCAGCTCTAGATGGCGACGGTAATGCTTTTAATTGTGACTCAACCAGCGTAACCCTTGCCAATGGGCCTAATGCCGGTGACGAATACAACGGATTAGCCTTCCTAAACTTATTGTTCGATACGACCTACAATGATTTAGGCAACATGATCAACGATTTAAGCCTTCGCAAAGAGTACGACAATGGCGTAACGCTTACCGCTGGTTACTACTACTCTAAGCAAGACATTGCGATTAGCTGGAACAGCTGGAACACGTTCATTCAAACAGTTGATGGCACTAACTCTCAGTACCTTCATATTGAAGATGCCGACGGTACTGCACTTGTTGACCAAGGGCTTTGGGCACCAAGCTTCCTGTCATGGGAATGGGATTTAAACTACACCACTACCGCACCTTACATCAACGTTGGCTTCGAAGTGGGTGACAACTGGTTGTTTGACGTGAGTGCACGTCGTGACACCGTGCAAGCAAACGGTGAGCTTATAAACTCATGCTGTGGCGGTAACACTGACGTAGACATCAACGGCGACGGCGTCATTTCAGGCAATACCGAAGATGCGTCTGCATCAAATGGTTTCGGCTTTGGTGGTGGTGCTATTCGCCTAAATCGTGCTAATGGAACAAGCCAAATAGTTGATTACGAAGCAAGTAATACATCATTCTCGCTAGGTGGTTCATACCTTTATAGCGATTCTGTCACTTTCTTTGGTCGCTATAGTGAAGGGGGCCGCGCGTTAGCGGATAGACTACTTCAAATTGCCGGTACCCTTAATGCCGATGGTAGCTTAACGAGTACCACAAGTGGTTTCGATGAAACAGAGCAGTTAGAGTTTGGTATCAAGTACGGTACGCAAGACTTTAAATTTAATGCGACATTGTTCAATACAGTAACCCAAGATACTCAAGCTGAAGTAACAAGCGGTTTAACCTTTATTCGTGAATACGAAGCAACAGGTTTAGAACTTGAAAGTAAGTACGATTTTGGTAACGGTTTCACTGTGTCAGGAAATGCCACGTGGACAGATGCAGAAATTAGCGAAGACAAGTTCAACCCTGCGCTAGTGGGCAAGACTCCTCGTCGCCAAGCCGACTTTATTTATACGGTCATTCCACAGTACGACTTTGAAAACTTCAGTATTGGTGCGTCGTTACAAGGTTCAACAGAGTACTATGTTCAAGACTCAAACGAGCTTAAGCAAGATGCTTACGTAGTGGCTAACTTATTTGCCACTTGGTATGTATCTGACCAGTTCTCAGTATCGTTGAATGTTAACAACGCCACTGATGAATTTGTTATTACTGAGTCTGAAGAAAGTGCTGCATCAGCAGGCGATATCATTCGAGCTCGCCCAATTAGTGGAAGAACGTCTTCAATTCAATTGAAATACGCATTCTATTAATGGTCGTTAATACTATTCGCTGCGGCGCTTTTTTATAAGCGCCGTAAGTGATAGTTCTGGTATTTCGGCGCAAGCGCTAGATAAGATTTTTAAGCGCAGCAACGCGTTTATCTTTCTTAAGTTTCTAAGGTAAATCTCCATGTCTACTAACCAAAAGAGCGAGCATAACTACGGGTTAATTCGCTGGTTAACCTATTTGATGTTTATGATGTTCGCGATGACATCCGACTCAGTAGGCGAAATCATTAAAGAAGTAAAAATTGAATTTGCAGTTACCAATACGCAAGCGAGTTTAATGCACTCATTGTTCATGATCGGTATCGCTTTTTCTGGGCTGTTTCTTGGATTTTTAGCCGATAAATTTGGTCGCAAAAAAACGCTAATCTTGGGCTTAGCCTTATTCGCCATTTCTTGCTATCTATTCATGGTAGGCAGTACCTTTGCGTTTATTCTAAGTTTAGTAACCTTATCAGGCTTGGCAGTTGGGGTATTTAAAACTGCTGCACTTGCTTTAATTGGTGATATTTCACGCTCAACCAAAGAGCATACTGGCACTATGAACGGCGCCGAAGCTTTCTTTGGCGTTGGCGCAATCATTGGCCCAATCTTAGTTGCTTGGCTAATTACTCAGGGTGTTCACTGGACCTGGTTATACGTTATCGCCGGTGGTTTATGTACCGTGCTAATTTGCATGGCGCTGATGGTTGAATATCCACAAAGCAAAGCGATAAAAGAAAAGCCTACTAGCCTAGTTGATAGTTTAAAGCTACTTAAAGACCCTTACGCGCTAGGTTTCTCTATTGGTGCGTTTCTGTACGTTGCGGCCGAGAGCGCAATTTATGTGTGGATGCCAAGCTACTTAATATGTGACGCCAATTCAGCCTCAGATATGTACAGCTGCTACGCTAATGAATCTACCCAAACTCTTGCTATTTACGCGGTTTCCGTTTTCTTCGCTTTGCGTGCAGTAGGTCGGTTTGTGGGTATTTGGATGATGCAGCATTACGAGTGGACCAAAGTACTACTGTTATTTAGTTTCATGATAATGCTGTGCTTCTTGGTTGGCTTAATAGCAGGCCCAATGCTAGCCGTTTTCCTTTTCCCATTAAGCGGCATATTTATGTCGGTCATTTATCCAACTTTCAATTCTAAGGGCATTAGCTGCTTCGAGAAGCGACAGCACGGATCAGTGGCGGGCGTCATCTTATTCTTTACTGCAGCGGGTGCTGCCGCTGGGCCTTTCATTATGGGAGTAGTGAGTGATGCCTATGGTGGCGATGCCAAGTATGGGTTTGTGGTAGCCACAGGGTTTTCTATCTTGTTGTTCCTAGGTTTACTTTACAACGCTATTGTACAACCAACGCGAGAGCGACTGGCCATGATTGAAAAACGAGAATATGGGGTTGACTCAACCACAGCTAGCTAAAGCAAATATGCCTAGCTAGAGCAGCTTTACGTTTAACTCATTATTTTAAATCAATGCAGTACTTCTTATTGTCATAGAGGTACTGCGAATCTTCGGTGCAACTTTGTTTTTTCAATGCGCAGCACCTCGTTATTTGGAGAATTCTCATGCCTTTACGCAATGGCGTTCAACTCATTACCTATGCAGACCGTTTAGGTGAAGGAAATATGTCTGGCCTTAACACGCTTCTTAATACTAAGTTGAAAGGTCTGTTTACCGGCGTTCATATTTTGCCTTTCTATTACCCTTTCGATGGTGAAGATGCTGGATTTGACCCTATCGATCATACTACGGTTGATTCGCGGTTAGGTAGCTGGGCCGATGTGAAGCAAGTGGGTGAGTCGATGAATATTATGGCAGACCTAATAGTGAATCATATGTCTGCGCAAAGTGAGCCATTTTTAGATGTGATTAAACACGGTCGTGAATCACAATACTGGCCGCTATTTTTAACTAAACAGTCGGTGTTCAGCGAAGACGATGCGGCAAACACTGCAAATATTGCCAAAGTATTTAGGCCTCGCCCTACGCCATTTTTCTCTGAATATGAGTTAGATAACAAAGAGGTTGTGCCTTTTTGGACAACGTTCACCGCTAATCAAATCGACATTGATGTTGAATCTGATTTAGGTAAAGCGTATCTAGAATCAATCCTAGAAGCTTTCACAAAAAGCAATGTTGACCTAATTCGTTTAGATGCAGCAGGTTATGCCATTAAACGCGCGGGCACTAACTGTTTCATGCTAGAAGAAACTTTTGAGTTTATCGAAGCATTAAGCAAGCGTGCGCACGAGATGGGCATTCAAAGCTTGGTTGAAATTCACAGTCATTTTGAAACCCAAATTGCTATTGCATCTCGTTGTGACAGCGTTTATGACTTTGCGCTGCCGCCATTGGTATTGCATACCCTATTTAGCAAAGACGCGTCTGCATTAGCGCATTGGCTGTCTATTTCGCCACGCAACTGCTTCACGGTACTTGATACCCATGATGGAATAGGCATTGTAGATGTAGGCGCTAGTGGCGATAAGCCAGGGCTTCTAACTCACTCGCAAATCGATAACTTGGTAGAAACGATTCATGTCAACTCTGATGGTGAATCCAGAAAGGCTACGGGAGAGGCGGCTAGCAACGTAGATTTGTACCAAATTAACTGTACTTATTATGATGCGTTAGGAAAAGACGACTATAAATACTTGCTAGCCCGTGCGATACAGTTCTTCAGCCCAGGTATACCGCAAGTATATTATGCTGGTTTGTTAGGGGCGACTAACGACATGAAATTGCTAGAGAAGACAAATGTGGGACGAGATATTAATCGCCCTTATTTGAGTGAAAGCGATATTGATGAAGCGCTCACAAAGCCAGTGGTAAAAGGCCTAGTTGAATTAATTCATGTTCGAAACAACACAAATGCGTTTAACGGCGATTTCTCTGTTACTGAAGACACAGGTACTTTGTTGCTTGTTTGGACATTAGATGAAGATCGTGCCGAGTTACGAGTGGAGATGAGCACGCTTGATGCAACTATTACATTGCTAGAAGGCGGTTTAAAATCAACCCTCTCTTTAGCGAAACTCACGGCATAGTCTTTGTTTTAGCCCGAGCAAAAAAATTCAGAAGTGACTTTGTTTACTCTAGCGAAGTCACTTCCGATTATTCAATATTACACTCAAATCGTTTCCTTTCTTAATAACCGCAAAGCCTAATCTCTTTAAAGGTACGTTTACCACTCTCTTCAAGTAGCACGTAAAGTTGAAACTGAATTGGTTGTATTTTGTACAAATAATGTTAAGTTAATATAATAGTTTAAATAATAACCATCGAAATGAAGTATGTTTCAAGGTTGCATGGACACAACCCAATGCACTTCACCACTTCAGAACGACTAAAACGAATTCAACAGCACTTGGGTGTTTCACCTGATGGTGTACTTGGTGGTGAAACGCTTTGGGCACTTGAAAAGCGGTTACTTCCCATTTCCGAGCGCCTAACCCAAGTTACTTCGACAACAACACCTGCCAATTCAAATGAAATTAGCCTCACGCTTTCACAGAAGGGGATAGATCTTATCGTGCAGCATGAGATCAGTTCGAAGCAATACTATGAGAAAAGGCTTACCCACCCTACGTGGCCTAAAGGTGATTCGGGGATCACTATTGGTATTGGCTACGATTTAGGTTATGCCAGTAAAAGCCAATTTCAATCCGACTGGCAGTCGCTTCTTAATACCTTTGATATGGTAAAGCTTACGCGGGTATGCGGCCTGAAAGGGCAAACCGCTAAAATTCATGTTTCATCTTTACGTTCTGTCACTGTGCCTTTCGATGCTGCAAAGCATGTATTTGTGCACTCATCGCTACCTAAATATGCACAAAAAACAAAATCTACTTTCCCTGGTGTCGAGTACTTGAATGCTGATGCGCAGGCTGCTTTGGTATCGCTAGTGTATAACCGTGGAGGGAGCCTGAAAGGTGACTCAAGACGAGAAATGGCTGCCATAAAACCTTTGGTCGCGAGCAAAGATTATATTGGAATAGCGCAGCAAATTACGAAGATGAAACGATTGTGGCAGGGCAGAGGGCTTGATGGCTTGTTACACCGCCGAGACGATGAAGCTAATTTAGTTAGAAATTCAGGTAGAAAGTATTCAGTTGACGACCTGGTGAGGGTTGCGTAATGAAAACCCTTCAGCACGATTTACATTTAAGGTACGAAGCCTACACACGAGCACATCAACGTTTCGCAGAAAGGGGGGAGTTTCGAGTTGAAATTTACCAGGGCAGATTGGAAGTCGACAATCAGCACGATTTCAAGCATTTGGCTACTTATCCATTTACACCTGAAACGGTAGAAGAAAGTGCGGTTATACCTGCTTCTATACCTGCAGTTCAGGGTACCGCCTTGCCCTTTTTTAAAGCGCTATTCAATACAAACTTTGTTAAGGCAATAAAGCTGCTTTTTTATTAATTTATAGAAGGAATTTTATGATGGGAAAGTTCAAAGACGCAATGCAAACCATGGCAGACGGTATTGGTGATTTGTCTAAACTTGATGTGGTGACATTTCAAGGCTCAGTAACACTGAATGCGGCGGATACCGCGCCGTTAAAGTTTGATGATGTCATGTCGTCTGCAATGGGAAATGCCACTGTGGCAGTTAAGGTCCTCGCAAGTACTCAAACCAGTATTGATGGCGACATTGTTGCTTTTTACGATAAGGATATCACCGAAGAACAACGCCTTGCTCATGCCGATTTGGTGCTGGCGGGTGCTGAATCTCGAGCAGCATCTATCGAATTCGTAAGGTCTATCGTAGGGGAAATTGCGGATTTGTAGTAATGGGTGACAAATTTGGCATACTCGACAAGTTGGGGAGGGGGCTTGATGCTTCGGTATCTAAGCATTATTTGCCTAACGCAACGTTAGGCTCTGATAATCCCAATGAGACTGATTCTTCTGCCTATATCCGCGCCATTAGAGCCCGTTTAATTGAACTAGGCTACTTAGGTGAAGGGCACAAATTTACGAATCGCCATAACCCGCAAATTGACCGCATACTGATCAAAAAAATAAAGCAGTTTCAACATGATGCTGGTATTACCCAAGACGGTTGGGCCGGAAAGCTTACGTGGCAGGCTTTGGAGTGCCTAGTAAGTTTTGAAAATCAGCAAAGTCCTGCGTTATGGGGCAATGTTTGGCGACATGCTTCTAATGAGGAATGGGGAAGCTCATGGCTGCAGTCACCACAGCAGTTATCCTCGCAATCGCAGCCAGAAAATCAACACCAAACTTGGCTATTTGAAAATGGGCTACTACACAACAAAGCAGTGATGCGGGCGGTGTATTGTCGTTTATATACCCTCGGTTTTTTCTCTGATTGGGAGCTACATCGCATTCACACTAAAACCATAATCAACCCCAGCGATAATGCCGACTTTCAACATGCGATTGACCAATTTTGTGCATTTTCCAAACAACTGAAATTAGTAAAAAGCACGTGTTCTGGATTAAATATAGAATTACTCAATGCCATGTTTGAATACGACAATATTGTTGCGAAGTTAAGTGACAATGCATACTTTGAATCTGCAATTACAGCGTACCCTAAAACTGTAAAATCGATAGCCAGAGTAGAGCTTTGGTTGCTTGGTTATGATATTTCACCGGGGAAAGATCAAACTATTAGAAGAGCTACAAGGAGGTTTAAAAAGCGCACTTTTATTAGCATCTCAAAAACTCAACTTGCGATTAAACAGTTTTATTCTGACTACCCTGTTGTGCGGCCAAGAAATGAAGGGAATGATAAAAAAAACACTACCGAAAGCGACAATGGACATCCATTAAATGCTTATTTAATGGCGGCATTCTCTGCGCTTTCCACCAATGTAGATGTGACTGATAGTGACAATGAAAGTTTAAACGTTTCGGTAAGCCAATTATGGCAAAGTAAAAGTAAGCAAAATGCGTTAAGAGCGCAGTTTAACAAGCTAGCCAATGGTATTTTCGACGGATTAAAGCGAATGGTAAGCTGGCTTTTTGGCGCAGTAAAACGCGTGCTTGAAAAAACAAAGGAAGTGATTGCGAATATTGCACGCTTCATCAGTAAAAAAGCCCGTAATTGTTATTTGAGTGTTGTGAAAGCGTTCGATATTGTTTACTCAAGCATGTCGTATTTAAAAGGCAGTGCTTT
Source organism: Alteromonas stellipolaris (assembly GCF_001562115.1). Taxonomy (NCBI): domain Bacteria; kingdom Pseudomonadati; phylum Pseudomonadota; class Gammaproteobacteria; order Alteromonadales; family Alteromonadaceae; genus Alteromonas; species Alteromonas stellipolaris. Next base: position 3,323,855 of record NZ_CP013926.1, on the reverse strand, counting down.
TCATTACGGAGCACCTTCCAAAACTTGCTTTGCTCATGATAATGACTTCGATCAGTTTTGCTGCATAGATCCTATGGCTCAGCCCCACCAAATTAGTTTTGATAGAACCCAGTATGGCTTTCAAGCCAAACTTTATGCCGCAGGACTCACTATTGTTGGTCATCTTTTGGGTATAGCGCAGCGAGTAGTACGAACAATCTCATCACCCGTGGGGTGGCTTTTAGCTCTGCTGTCGTTGGCAAATGTTGCTAATGCGATAAAAGAGATAAATACACAAGTTAGGCTTATTGAAAGCTATGAACTGGATATTACACACCGGAAGTCTTTGTTTAAAACCCGTATATCTTAGTTTTCTTACTATCCTTTCTCTTCTTTACTCTCCTTTACTCTCCTTTACTCTCCTTTAACTCCCTTGTCCCCTTGCTCATTTATTCCTCACGCCCGTTATTTTCTATATTCGCTTATTTCAAACATAAGCTTATGACTATTGCCGTGTTGAGCGATGGCATGTTGGTGCTAAATCTTCAGCATACCTTTGCGTTAAAATTCGTTACCATGACTTCATTGCATTCATTTTAGCAATCAGTTCTATTGCTTGTTGCGCTTACGCAGCAAGGTTAACGTGGCTGTACCTTGATAACGTAAAATTGAGATAGAAGTAAAAGAAAGGATACGTAAATGAGTAAAAATACCAAGCTGGCCTTAGGCGTTGTGGTAGTACTAGGCGTATGTTATGTCGTCGGCAATATTTATGCTTCATCAAAAGCTAAAGACGCAGTAGATGAAATGATTGCCGACCTTCCTGCTACCACACAGGTTTCTTACGGCGATGTGAGTGCGACTATTTTTGGTGATGTGTCCATCGATGACATTCGCATTGGTGATGACAGGCAAGGGCATATTGTGGTTAAAAATATTGCCCTTTCAGGTTTTGAAAAAGAATTGGAAGACTCTACTGAAGGAGAAGTGCACTTTTCTGGTGTCTCGTTTTCTGAATATAAAGGTCATGGTGTTGATGATACGCCAGATGATATTCAAGAAATTTTGGTTCATATGCTGATGAAAGAAGGGAAAACCCTAGATCAACGTTTTGCTTTTGAAGTAAATGAAGATGACAACGAATACCGTATTAAAGAACTGACCTTCGATGTGGAAGACGCAGGACGGATTTCGCTTTCTACCGACCTTTTCACAAAAGCCCCAATATCAGCAGCGCCCGAACTTATGGCACAACACTTAATGGCTGCGATAGAAATTGGTGAGTTTACACTTTCTTTGGAAGAAGATGGCTTAGTCGACAGAATGTTCGCTACAAAGGCGACTGATGAGAAAGATGCTGATGATTTACGCGCCGAAGCGATAGAAGAATTAGAGCGTGCTTTAGAGAAGGCAGAGCCACCGAGAAAAATGCTGTTGGAAGGCATGCTAGCGTTGCTTGAAGGGGATGAAGTTACGCTTTCACGGAATAGCGATGAGCCTTTTACTGTAATTCCAATAATGATGATGTCAGATCCAAATAGCGCATTTGACACTTTCATGCAGGACGGACAGTTTAAAATTAGTATTCATTAGACATTGGTTGTGAAAGACACTATATGGATAAAAAATTCATATAGACTTAATGGGGTTTGGGCTGTTAACTGTTATGTTGACAGCCGTTTAAATTATTAGCTTAGGGCTTCCACAGTTCATACTGTGTCATCACTTTATTAAACATAACACTTTGCAAATACCCGTTTAGCCACTGTTTAAGGTTTGGGTAGGGAGATTCTCGATACCACTGACGTTCTACTTTGGAAAATTGGCGAATGAACGGCAGTAGAGCAATATCTGCTAGGCTTTCTTTTGCGCCGAAAATAAACCTCTTCTTTTGGCCTTCTTCAAAAGCTTCTTCAGTGATACCAGCACCTAAACGGTCTTCCAAGTCTTGGATGTATACCTCGCAGGCTTGCCTGCATTCAACTACGTTGTTTTCACGATAACGTTTAGCGCATTTATACGCATTTAACTGAGTTTTGAATTCATCATCGAATGTTGCAATTAATGCTAGCATGGCTGGCAAAGCGGCAGTGTCTTGCTGATGCAGTAGGTCTTCGGGATCGTTTTGATGCAGTGCCCACAGCATCACATCCAAGCTTTCATCTATTACTGTATTGGTGCCGTCTGCATTTGGCAGCACTAGCGTGGGCACGGTACCTTTAGCTGAGGCCTCAATCATGGCATCAGGTTTATTGCTTAATACCACTTCGCGCACTTCAACGTCTTGCGCCGCTTTATACAAACCAATTCTTCCGCGCATGGCATAAGGGCAATTGCGTAAAGAATAGAGTATGGGTTGCTGAACCCTGTGGGATTCGGGTTTAACACCGTGTTCTTGTGAAAATTCAGTCGTGAATTCTGGTTTTGCTTCTGGCATTGGGTGTTTTATCTCCATTTACCTCGATTAATCAGCCGTTATGATATTCATTGGGCAAATATGTAGGTAAAATCCTCGGCATAAAGTTTCCCACAATATAGCATCTAGATGAACAGTACTCACACGAATCCGAAAATTGAATTATTAGCCCCAGGTGGCGATGTTGATGCGATTAAAGCCGCCATTATTGCAGGCGCCAACGCGGTGTACTGCGGGTTAGATAATTTTAACGCTCGAAATCGTGCGTCTAATATTTCATTCGATGCGTTAATTGGCGTTATTCGATTGGCGCACCAGTATGACTGCGAAATATTTCTGACATTGAATATCGTTATTCTGGAAAAAGAATTTCCAACGCTTGCCAAGCTATTAAGTAAATTGGTTAATACCACGCTTGATGGCGTGATTGTGCAAGATATTGGTATGTTCAACCTTATCAAAAAGCATTTTCCTACGTTAGATATTCATGCTTCTACCCAGATGACTACGCACAACGTGGGGCAAATCCCTTTTCTTAAAAAGCTAGGTGCATCACGGGTTAACTTATCTAGAGAGTTGAACCTACGAGAAATTACAGCTATTGCCAAGGTTAGCCGCGAGCACGATGTACTAACCGAAGTGTTTGTGCATGGCTCTTTATGTGTGGCGTTCTCAGGTTTATGTTATTCAACCTCTGCCAGTGCGGGGAATTCAGGTAACCGAGGGCGCTGCAGTCAGGCTTGTCGCGAAGAATACGAAACCACAGAGTCTGGGCATAATTTCCCATTAAATATTAAAGATAACTCGGCCTTTTTCGACCTGCCAGCATTGATAGAAGCTGGGGTGTACTCGTTTAAAGTGGAGGGCCGGATTAAAGGCGCAAGTTACGTTCATACGGTCATCGACAGTTTTAGAAAGCAGATAGATGGCTTTATGGAAACTGGCGAATTGTTAGAAGACGGCGAACGCCTTTATAAAGTATTCAACCGAGACTTTTCTAACGCGTTTTTACGTGGTGATTTGAATCAATCGATGTTTATTGATAACCCACGCGACAACTCAAAAAATCATGCCATTGAAAAAGCGGTTCAAACGGAAAGCGCAAATGATGCGTCGGCGAAAGACGTTAATCGTATTTCAGTGGTGCAAATACAAGAAGTGAAGCAAACTCTTTATCAAGAAAAGAACGAGCTACACGACTTGGTAAGAGAGAAAATTCAATACTTATCTATTGATAAAATACCTACAACACTAGTGTTTTCAGGTGAAGAGGGAAGTTGCTTAACCCTGACTATCAAAACTCATGGCTTAGCAGCGGGCCAGTTTGAATCCGGCGCTGTTCAAGGTGGGTCTGGTAAAGACAGCTTAAACACCATTGCCCCTAAAACCATTACGCTACGTTCTGAAGGTGTGTTGTCTAAGAGCGAGAAAAATGCGTTAGACGAAACCTTGCTAGAGAAGCGTTTTAGAAGTTTAGGCACAGGCGAATATGGCATCGCCGACCTTGATGTCACACAATTAGGTACAGGCCTTAGTTTGCCGTTTCGCGATGTAACGGCGCTTAAAAACGAAGCCATGAAGCAGCTTAACGGTGAACAGTCGTTAATACCTGAAGTGATATTACCAAAACTCACGAGTTACCCTAAAAGCGAAGCCGATAAACAGCCAGCGCTTTCGTTGCTAATCTGTGATGAGGCAGACGTGCATTTAGCTGATGAGACGGATGCTGATATCTACTTTAAGTTGCCAGATGCCTATAAGCGCAATTGCACCAAGTATGTCGGTTTCTTAAAAGATAATCCTCGTTTAATACCTTGGTTCCCCGCGGTGCTTATTGGCAAAGACTACGATGTGGCAGTGAACATTCTTGAACAAGTCATGCCGCCATTAATTATAACCAACAATACCGGTATTGCTTTTAAAGCGAATGAACTGGGTATCAAGTGGATTGCAGGGCCTTTCTTAAATACCACTAACTCGTATGCTTTAATGGCCATGAAAGAAGATTTCGATTGTCACGGTGCGTTTATTTCAAACGAGCTAAACCGCATGCAAATGAAGAACATTGCACGGCCTGAAAACTTCAAACTGTTTTACAGTATTTATCACCCTATTTTGTTGATGACCAGCCGTCAGTGTTTTTTCCAGCAAAGTGTAGGTTGCGAGAAGCCGCGTATCGATAACGGGTGTATGCTCTCTTGTGACAAATCAACCAGCATTACTAATATGAAAGGTATGTCGTTCGCCATCGATAAGCAAAAAGCCGGTTATCCGAGTATTTATAACGAAGACCAGTTTTTAAATATGGAAGTAATGAACGATTTATCTGACTTGTTCGACGGCTTCATGATTGATTTAACCAACATTGGCGCGGGAGACAAAGTATCGCCAGACAAGGTAGCGCTAATTCGTCAATTCGAACAGCTCTTAGCCGGTGATAAACAAGTTGAAGACACGCTAAATAGTATGGTGCCAGCGTCAACAGTAAGCCAGTACCACGCAGGATTGTAGGCTAGCGCATACCTGTGTAAGCATTAATGAAAGCCCTTGGTTGTTGCAAAACACCAAGGGCTTTTTTGTATCTTACTCTTGGGTATAAGACGCATCTTTGTCGAAGGTGATGGTGCAGCGCTGTTTATCAAGCAATACAAAGTCTTCTTTTGGAATGAAGTCGTCGTGTTCTTTTTGTATTCTTGCCTGCGCTTCTCGTTTTACTTTATTACGCTTAATCGTTGTTACAAAGTGGCGCATCTCGTGAGGGTTACTGAGTTCCAATTCTGGTACTTTTACCGGCACACCGTTGTCGTCTTTAGCGACCATAGTGAAAAAACTGTTGTTGGTGTGCTTCACTTTGTTGTTTTTAATGTTCTCAGACGTAACTTTAATACCAACCACCAAAGAAGTGTTGCCAACGTAATGCACGGTAGCATCTAGCGATAGCAATTCGCCCACTTCCACAGGCTGTAAAAACTCAACGCCATCTACCGTTACCGTTACGCAATAAGCACCAGCATGCTTACTCGCGCAGGCGTAAGCCACTTTATCCATCAGGGACAATATAACTCCCCCATGAACTTTTCCGCCAAAATTGGCAAAAGAGGGAACCATTAGCTCAGTTAAACGTGTTCTTGAAAATGCGACAGTGCGTGGGCTCATAGTTAACCTTTATATTGTTATAGTTGATGTAGTTGTAGGGTAAATTTCTTTTTAAAGTAAATAGTTTTTAGGGTAATAGTTAGGTTACTTGTTAGGTAAAACCCTACTATAGCAGTGGGAATTCAAGCATCAATATTTAATAAAAGAAGGGAACACGTTCCCTTCTTTCTTTTCTTTTTTGGGTAGCTATGACTGTAAGGGAATAAAGCGCTTATGCTATAAACGCGCTAACTTACTGGCTTTCACACACCGCGTGGGGTTTTATTTATCGCGTTAACGAGGTAATAAGCTCACGATGCTGCGGGAATTGGTTAACGAGTTCGGTTCGTTTGCCCAATTGCATATCGATATATTCGAAACCAGGCGCTACCGCTTCCCCTATAAGGCCATAACCATAAGGGCCTGTAGTTAATATCTTTGATGCTTTCCATGTGCCCCCTTTTACCACCATCTGCATTTTATGTCCTTGGGTAGGATCGGGCCCTAATACATGAGTTTCAAGGCTGCCATCTTGGTTAATGAGGTAATACGTAATGGGGTCTCCCATGTGGAAGTAATGCATGATGTCAGAGCGATTCATATGAAAATGCCCGATAGGGGATTTGGCACTTAGCAGGTAATAGATAGAGGTCATATTCACTCTATCGCCGTTTGTTGTACTTATTAGCGGCCTGTGATCTGCTTTAAAGGTTTGGCGAAAAAAGCCGCCTTCAACATGCCCGGTTAAATTGAGGGACTCGATTAGCTGTTCTGCAGTGAGTTTCTTATCTAATGACGTTGCAGCTTGCGTAGTGCTAGTAACGCTAGTACAGGCACTTAACAGGGTACACAGCAAGGTTATTGACAAAACAAAGGGCAGAACGAATTTTTGGGTTTTAATTTTAAGCATAATAGCGCCATAATTTAATACGTAGATTCGTTTTCTAGCATACCTAGATAAACAAAAAAATATTAGCTTTTTCAGGCGCCAGAAAAGTAATCACATGGCACGTGTTGGCACCGTGGCTTTTTTGGCAAAAAGAGAAGTACACAATAGAAAGGGTAGAAAAGAGAAGGCTGGTCTAGTGAATAAGGGAAAAATTTATACCTGTGGACTCTAAAAACTCACCTTGAATACGAGATTGCTGATTTCCGCGAGGTACCATGACAAAGCAGGGCGGGGCAGGCTTTGTTTCTTCAAGTTCAAACCAGAGTGTATCTAGCACGTCTTTCCCGTGGAATAAAAAGGTTTCGCCCCACGATGTGGTGTACAACACCGAGACTTCTTCAACGCTCGCCTTTTGCCTCAGCGCGTTGAAATTCACAATCGCTAAGCAGGTCGTAATGCGGGCGCTAGTGAGCAGGTTATCTCTTTGCAGCCCAGAGACTTTAATTGGCGGAAAGTAGCGGCAGATATGTTTCAATAAGTCGTTTAAATCGAGCTCGCTTACCTCTCCTGCATTGTAATCAAGATAGATGGTAGTTTTTGCGTCGATAATACGATTTGCTACGCACCACACGATTAACTCAATAGCAGAGGATGTCTGCGTTATTTTCTGATTTTGCGCTATTTTTCCCGATTTACTGAGCGTGTCTGTGGCATAGACAGTCCAAATCTCTTGCCCAGTTTTGTTTTGCTTTAATGCCACAGTTACCGTGTCGCAGTAGAGGTTTTCATCAAACGCGCGGCGTAGAAATTCAATTTTGTTAGGCTTCTTGCCATAAAAAGTACTAAGACGACGACCTAGTACGGTCATGTCTTCTTTACTCATGGTTTGTTGTTCAGCACCAAGCTGGCTTGAAATACGTCGGTAGCATTTTAAAAGAAATCGATGAATACGTCGGCTTAATTGAACCCGTTCGTAAAACGTCCATTCCTGCTGATTATCTAAGTGATAAAGGTCTTGTTTCGTCCATCCCCACTTTTTAGCATATGCCGCTATTATCTTGCGCTTAAACGTAGAGGTTTCTCCACGTTGTGGTGGTTGGCTTAGTTTGCAATTACATTTGAGGTAAAGGCACTGTTGAAGTAACAACATGTCTTCAGGCTGCCCCTCTTTTTCATAATGCTCAATAAGTTGGTCGAACATTAGCGCATAAGGGTCGATAACCGCGACTTGTCCAGGAGCTTCGGCACCTCGATGAACATGCTTTTTAAGCAAGCTACACAAGGGCTGACCGTGCTCAATATGAGCAAGATAAACTTCTAACTTTGCTATTTTCAGTACTGATTTAAACGGCGAGTCCATGGCCTTGCTTAACTGCCATATTGCAGCACCGAACAATTCACTGGCGTCGAGCCTTTCAAGGTTGCCAAGATCCATAAACCAGCTTAAATCTGGAGAGCCACCGTCTTCTAGATGACTTTTTAACGCAATATATTGCTGGTCATTGGTTTTTTCTGGCGTTAACCACCAAAAAGGTGCTTTTCCTGCTACCACAATATTAGTGGTATAAAATTCAGCTTTAAGAAATAGCGCTTGAGCTGAGCCTGCGCTTTCTCCATCGGCAATGCCAAAGTCGTTGCGTCGAATATTATCAATTTCAGACAGGAAGAAGTGCACTTCAATACCGAATTTGCTGTCTGCCCAACTTTCAATGGCCGTTAACTTTTCTTGTAGTTTATTAAGCGACGCTTCTGAGAGTTGATTGCCATCGACACACACCCAATAGTCGAAATCAGAGGTGTTAGTTTGGGCAATGGTACCAATACTTCCCATAAGGACTAACGCATCAATAGCTCGGTGCCGGGGCCACAGAGACTTGATATCAGTAAATAAATCTCGCTTATCTGGGAAGCATTGCAAAAGCGCATTTTCGACAACTTCGCGAAATGAATAATTATGAATACCAAAGGGAATTTCTTCACCTTCAATATAGCCTGGAAGATCAGGATGATTTACATGCAGTAAAAAGGGCAGTACATGAAACAACGGCTTGTGCTCAGGAGGCATAAGCATAAGTGCACGTTCTACTCTTGCCTTGTTATACCTAAGTACTCGTAACAGGCGTATTGTTAGATTCTTTTTAATTGATAGAGACTGCTGCTCTGTCATTACTGCTCTTTTGTATCGATAGTTATTTCAAAAATAGCGCGATTTTCCTTTGTATGCCTCTTATTTCTAGTGCGGCAGTGAAAAGTTGGCAATTAGCCTGCGCTTCCATTATCAAAAATTTGTGTAAACTCATTCAATCATTAATGGGCTTATCGCCATTAGTATAACTCGTTAAACTTCTCGGCATCTAAAGTATTCGCATTAAATATTAGGAGTTACTTGTGTCTAATCAAATTATCAGTGATTTAAACCAGCGCTATACCGTTAAAAAGTACGACAGTAGCAAACGTATTTCTTCAGAAGATTTAGCCATTATATTGGAAGCACTAAGGTTATCAGCGTCTTCAATAAACTCGCAGCCTTGGAAGTTTGTTGTAGTTGAAAGTGACAGTGCAAAACAGCGTCTACACGATACTTTTGCTAACAAGCACCAGTTCAACCAACTGCATGCAAAAGAAGCATCGCACACCATATTATTTGCTTACGACCCTAAGTTCACCAAAGAAAAATTTGTTAAGCGTGTTGATGCAGAAGTGGCGTCTGGTCACTTACCAGAAGCAATGCGTGACTCATTTATGGGCGCTTACGCTTTTGCAGAAGCCAATACGGATGAGAATGGCTACAACGGCGCATGGACTAAAGCACAGGTTTATCTAGCATTTGGAAACTTGCTTCACACATTAGCCCGCTTGGGTATAGCATCTACACCGATGGAAGGCGTAGATGCTGACTTGATTGGTGAGTTGTTTAGCGAAGAACTTGACGGTCATATTTGTGAAGTGGCGCTAGCACTTGGCTATGCCGACGAAGAGCAAGACTGGAACCACGGTTTACCCAAGGCTCGTTTGCCAATGGAAGATGTCATTACCGTAGTGTAGTGACGTTAGTCCTGCGCTCTAGCGAGTGCTTCGCTCCATAACGTCACCTTATTACGGCCTAACGATTTCGACTTAAATAGCGCGAGATCTGCTTGGTCTATAAGTTCAGATGGCGTTTTCGCATCAAAGCGAATAGATGATACGCCTAGGCTACAGGTCACCGCGATATCATCAAAGCGACAAACTTGAATGGTTTCTCGCAAATTTTCAGCTATGCGCATAGCTTGGTGAGAGGAGGTATCTGGCAATACAATACAGAACTCCTCTCCACCGAATCGTGCAACCACATCGTTTTGGCGAACGCAGCTTTGCAAGGTATTAGCAACCCCGCGAAGTACCGAGTCACCTATGGTATGCCCGTAATTATCATTGATAGATTTAAAGTAGTCGATGTCTACCATTATTACGCAGTAGTCTTCTGGCTGTGGATTTCTTGCAAAATCCCGTTTCATCAAATCAAACAAAACACGGCGATTAAAGCTGTTCGTTAATGGATCGCGTGTGGCTAAGTAGCCCAGCTCTTGGTTGCGTTGTTTCGATACCATAAACCTGCGATAAATAAGCAGTACCAGTATTAAGCAAACGGCTAACAATAATGCTAAAGCGACACTGGCATATCTGTTTTTAGTCAGTTCTAATTCTGAAATAGTTGTGGCCTGTTGAGCTATCTCAATTTCATTGTTCTTTCTAGCCAATTCGAGCTTATCGAGTTTGGTTTTTTCTCGCAGAGTTTCTAATTCTATTTCTAGTCTTAAAGAGTGTAGTTTAGCTTTTTCAAGCGCGAGTTCGTTGTTATTAATGTCTTCTTGAATAACTTCGCTCATGGCAATTTCTTGTTCAGCGTATTGTAAAGATGCTTCTGTATTGCCTCTGTTTTTCTCTGCTAAACGTAAATAACGATAACTCTCTAACATAAAGGCCTTGTAGCCATTCTTGTGTGCTAATGTTGCGGCGGTTTTTAACAGCGCTATGGCCTCTTCCATATCAGTGTCAAAAAGCATAGTAGCGAATGGAATAAGGGTTTTAATTTGGTAAAAGTCACTTTCTATCTCTGTGGCTAAAGCCAATGATTCTTTATAGTAATTGAGCGCGTTTGAAACGTTATTTTCGTCTCGTTGAATGTTCGCCAATATTCGCTGGGTTATTGATTGTTTTGCCTTGTCGTTGCTTTTTCGATAAATAATATCTGCTTTTTTCGCTAACGTTTTTGCCGATGCGTAGTCACCCTTTTTCCAATCAATAATCGCGCTTTCTCGAAGCGCGGTAGCAAGGGTTTTGGGCTCTACTTTTTCCTCTGGCAAGCTAATAGACAGCATGTAAAACGAACGGGCTTGGTCGAACTGTTCTAATCTAAAATAAATATGACCTATCTGGTTCGACGTTTTAGCAATGCCCGTTGTATTATTAACTTTCTTATAATATTGATGAGCCTGGTGAACGTGCTTTAAAGACTGTTCATAGCGACCAATGTGGCGGTAAATAATTCCCGCTCCCATTAATGCTTTAGCACGGCCTTTAGCATCATCTATTTGCCCGTGAAGAGCCAAACTTCGTAATGCATAGTCTAGTGCAAGCACTAAGTTCCCTAGGTATCGCTCCGCTTCAGCCAATGTGTTGAGGGTACGCGCCATAGACTTTACTTCATTTAAATCAGTAAATACGGTTAATGCTGTTTGGTAATGTTTGGCGGTTTTTTCTCGGTTCTCTAATCGCTTGTAGGCCTCTGCAATTCTTACGTGGGTTCTTGCGTTTAGCTTTTGAATGTGACTTTCGTTGGCGGTGAGGTATTCAATGGCCATCAAGTATTGTACTACCGCAATAGAGTATTGAGCTTTTGCGAAATGATAATCGCCCTTGGCGCTTAATGTGATGGCAATCGGTAAAGACTCACCGTATTGAAAAGCTAAAGGTACCAGCGTTGTAATAGCGTTTTGTGCTTTGGTGAATTGTTTATCTTTCACCAATACATCGATATAGCCCACATACGACAATATGTAATTTTCCGTATCTTTGAGCTTTTCGAATATGGCTGACGCGGCAAAAAAATGCTGCTGTGAAGTTTTATTTTGATCGGTTCGACTCGTTAATTTTCCAAGTAGAAAGTGCGCTTGTGCAGTAGTGCTGAAGTCGTCTATTTCTTGTGAAATTTTTAAGGCTTGATTAGCCCATATAATACTGCGTTTTGGTGAGGAATCTTGTGCTAATTGTGCTTTTGAAAGGATTGCATCAGCGCGCTGCAATGAAGCTTGATCCTGAGAAGGCAAGGGGCTAGCCTGCTGCGCACGGGCAGTAGTAAGCACAATCAACAACAGTATGAAAACAAAAAAGCGCATTGACTATGGGTTCGGGTTAAAACAACTGAATGTACAAAGTATAAATGCTCACGCTTTGTACTAATAGAGTGAATGTGGTGCTATCAAAGGTCAAATAGTATAAGGCGTTGTATAATAAATAATCTATTATTGCTTTTATTGTTGTCTATTGCTTTAACTGCCCCCACCTACACTACAAACGAAGCCACTAAGTCGTTTAGCTAAGCCACTTAACTATGCCACTTAACTAGGGGCCACTTAACTAGGGGCCATTTAACTAAGGATACTATTTCAATGAGCCGACACTTTGACAACGCTGAAGGATTATGTGAACAGAAAGATAAAGCCACTGAAGGCTTTGTTTTCAACCAAACCATGTTGCGTATTGCCGACCCTGCACGCTCACTCGATTTTTACACGCGAGTAATGGGCATGACATTGTTAAAGCGCCTTGATTTTGAAGAGATGAAATTTAGTCTTTATTTCTTAGCAGCGGGTGATGATTTTTCTGATATTAGCGATGACGATAGTGAGCGTACCGCCCAAACTTTTGGGAGGCCAGCTATGCTAGAACTCACTCACAATTGGGGCGATACCGCAGATAGTGTTCACTATCATAATGGCAATAGTGAACCAAAAGGCTTTGGTCATATTGGCTTTCACGTGCCGAATCTAGACTCTGCATGTGAAAGATTTGAAGCGCTAGATGTTCCTTTCCAAAAACGCCCTAACGATGGTTCGATGAAAGGTATCGCATTTATTAGAGATCCAGATGATTACTGGATTGAAATTTTCGACGCTAAGCAAACGGCAAAGGTATGCGCCCCGCACTTGACCAAGTAATGCAAGACGCGCCATTTTTGTAGAACCAAGCTTAGTCAGCGTAGCCCCATGGTGCTGCAGGTACGGGTATTGATTGGGTTAAATCAAAATCTACCCGGAATTCTCTGCCTTCTCTAATCAATCGGTAGGTAAAGGTTTCCGGGTAAATAAACATTTGCCAAATATTGGAGCTTGATTGGGGAATGCCACTTTTAGCAAACAAAGCTTTAGAGTAGGCATCGGCGGGGAAGGATTGAACCTGCGGCCAACCAGCATCGAGGGTATGACCCCCGTACATTGTCGATTCCGAATAGCTACCATCTTCATGGCGATGATCATGCTTAAGCGATAGTCCAGAGCCCGTTTTAGTGATGATCCACGTTCTAGACGCATTGTCGCCTACATGAAAGGGAATGTGCAATACATCGTCTGTACAGTGGCGAACATGCATGACCAGAGGTTTATCTGCCATGCTGCTAGAAGGCTGGTTATCAACCGTTATTTTCCCAGCAAACGCTTTTCCACATAGCGCGCGTATACTGTCAAAAAAGCTATCGTGGCTGGCAATCGACACTAGCGGAGCTGGCTGAACAATAGGTTCAGCGCTAGAATTCTGTGCGGCCATCAGCACTGGCACTGGTGTAGATACTAGCGCTAAGGTGCCTATAACCACTAATCGGGGGGCTACTTGAAGCAGTGTTGAGCTAATCTTCATGCGTTATCTTCTTCTTCTTATTATTATTATTATTAATTAGTTGCTCCAGTTTCTTGGTACTAATTGAACAGCACCTTCAACAACTTTCATGTCTAGCGGTACTTTACTCAATAGTGCCACTTTAGGATTATTCATATCTAATTTATAAACAGGGTTAGCAGCCAGAAAAGCGTTAAGTAAGTTCATCACTTCGTTGTTTAAAGGCTTTAAGTTTCCTTTGTAGTTACCCGCTTCTACACTTGAATCTAACAAATTAAGATTGCGGAGAAATACGGCTTTTTGCTCACTGTCATAATAAGGGCTGCCTTCAATCTGAAAGGTCAAGCGTACAGGGTATTTGAACGCGAAGGCGTTAATTTCTGCGCCTGTGTCTAAACCAAGGGATATAACATCGCGATTATCAGGACCGATATTTACATTTATGTCGTTCACATTCAGCTGTACGGGCAAGCCCATAAGATTAACGTTTTCAGTTAAATTCGGCATTTGCTTGTTAAGCAATGATTGAACTTCAGCATTTGAAAAAGAGAAAACCGCTATGCCGTTCGTGCTTGCACATCCGGTAAGAAAAAGGGTGATAGCAAAGAGTATAACTTTCATAAAAAACCTTCTGTATAGAGTTTATAGCCTGCAATGAATACAAGAAAAAATCTCGTAACAAGCAAGCTAATTACTCCCATTATGCCATTTGCCTCACATAAATGACGTTTATTTTGCTGGAAAGGCTTCAAGTAAATTGGCCACTAACTCGCCTAGTTTATTTTGTATAGTGACGGAATCGGTAGACTCTACCTCTACACTGCCTACTGCACTGTAAATAAACGTATCGCCACGTACCACATCAATTTGAAGATTTTGATATTGCGTCACGCGTTCACCAATAGGTACGCTGAATATACTGCCAAGGGAAATACCACCAGAACGCCCAAATACACCCGTGCCTAACCCTAGGTTTAACCTGGTGTCATTTTCTTCACTGGCAGTTGAAGGAAGGAAACCTACCAGTACATCTGCACCTTCTTCAGGCGAGGGCTTGAGACCTTTGGCGATAAGCGCTCGGCTAATCGCCGATGTGAGTTGGCTTTCTATTTCGGGGTTCAAGCTATTAAGTGGCGGTCGAACAAAAAACGTATTAATGTCAGCAAAATTCTGGCTTTCATCAATATTAATTTGCGGGCCCTTGTTAGCACAGCCTGCTAAAAAGCTTAAAGCCACTAAGGCAAAAAGCATGTAAAAGGGTTTTCTTACTATATGTTTACTTTTATTTGTTGGTGTCATAAGTACGCCGAGTAAAAAACTGCTGTAGTGGTTTAAAGTTGAAAACCACCAATTAGGATCGATTTATTATCGTAAATAACGCAAATTGAACACTAAGCCTCATCAATTCACGTAAACCCGTGGTTTTAATTCGCGGTCTATTAGCCATTGCGATAAACTACACCATAATAAATGAGCCCCTTCTAGATTAAGACGAAAAACCATGATCCACAATGATGTTCTACGACGCCTACGCTTTGCTTTGGCAATTAACGATACCGCTGCTATTGGTATTTTCAAGTTAGTAGACTACGACATGGATGTAGACTACCTTCATTCAATTATGAAAAAAGAAGGTGAAGAGGGCTATTTGCCTTGCAGAGATAAAATTATCTCTTTGTTCCTAGACGGCTTAATTATTAAAAGACGAGGCAAGCAAGAAGGTGTTGAGCCTGTTATTTTAAAATCCGGTGAGCGTTTAAGTAACAACGAAGTGCTTCGAAAAATTCGTATTGCTATGAGCTACAAAGACGAAGATATGATTAACGCGCTTCAAATGGCGGATTTTAGATTAAGCAAAAACGAGCTTTCAGCTTTTTTTAGAAAACCAGATCACAGAAACTATAAAGTGGCTGGCGACCAAGTAGTGCGTAACTTATTACAGGGCATGGTGAAGAAGTATCGCCCTGATGCGAAAAAATCAGCACATACAAAAGAGCAAGTACGCGAGAACGTAAAAGCGGATATTCAGGCGAAAAAAGCCAAAGAGAAAGCAAATAAGCCAAGTTCAGTGTGGGGTAAAACCTCTTAATCGCGAACTGATAACTAATGGGCGTTACGCTTTGCACCGTGTTAAGTGTGCAAAAGTATGAATATTCAAACTATGCGTAACGCTATTTTCTTTGGCAACACACTATATTAAACCTGCATGCCACATTCCTCGCCGCTTACGCAATATCAAGCACTAGTCGATTCGGGTAAGCTTCAAAAAGATCCCTCTCAGCAACACGCCATAGCATTACTACAGCAGCTGTACCTTTCATTACAGCAGGCTCAAGAAAACGCTTCTCATAAAAGTACGCAACCACAAAGTAAAGGTATATATCTGTGGGGCAAAGTAGGGCGGGGCAAAACCTTTCTAATGGACTTGCTAGACGAGAGTTTGCCAAGCACCTTATGCAAACGGCAACACTTCCATCATTTTATGCAGGACGTGCATAAGCGTCTCACTGAACTGTCTGGAAAATCAGAGCCCTTGCGCCACATTGCGAAGCAGCTAAGTAAGCAATACAAGGTGTTGTGTTTCGATGAGTTCTTTGTGTCAGATATTGGCGATGCCATGTTACTAGGTAACTTAATGCAATACATGTTTGAACTTAACATGGTGGTGGTGTGTACCAGCAATTGTGCACCAAACGAGCTTTATCGAAATGGTTTGCAGCGCGCACGCTTTTTGCCTGCTATTGCGGCAATTGAAGCTCATTTAAACGTACTGCATCTAGATGGAAAACAAGACCATAGAAAGCGTGCGCTCACTTACATTCAACGTTATTTCGAATTACCTAAGCCATTGCAAGCGCAGGCGGCATTGCATCAAACTCTACTTCGTCAGTTTGAATTAACATTTAATAGTTCGCCTTCTAGTATAACCATGTTAGGGCGAACTATTGATATCATCGCCGAAAGTGATGCGGATACAAATAACTCAGGCATAAGCCATAAGGCGGTTTGTTTCAATTTTTCGGCATTGTGTGAAGGGCCTCGAAGCCACTTTGATTATGTAGAATTAGCCAAGTTGTACAAAACCATTTTAGTGTTCAACGTGCCACCTATGAGTGGCCAGGCATACGAGCGAATTAAGGCACGGGGCACAGAAGATAACGGCTCGAATATTAACATCGCCTCTGCCGAAACCGGCGAGCGGGAAGTGGTTTTAGCACCCATGGATGATGCATTACGTCGATTTATTGCATTGGTAGATGAATGTTACGACAGTAAAACTAACTTGGTAATAACGTCTTACGTGCCTCAGGATGAGATTTATACCAGTGGCTCGCTTATGTTTGAATTTGAACGCACTAAAAGCCGATTGGTAGAGATGGCATCAGTAGAATATTTACAACAAGTGTCGAGCTAGTGCTGTCGCACAAACGCCTTAGTTTACTTTTTGATTGGTTAGCAATAGTGCAAGTGTTTGCATTCGTTTATGCAATTGTACAAAAGACTAAAATTTAGTAAAAATGACGATTCAGTAGTGTTGATGAAAATTGTTGAAATCTGTGAGTTAGGTATTTTTTATTTAAGTTATTGATTATTAAGAGTTAAAAATGTTGGCATCCAGGTTGCAAAATTAACTTCGACTTAACCTAAAGGATGACAATGATGAACACTTTTACTAAAACACTAGCTACAATTACACTTTCTTTATCTACTATTGGCATGGCAAACGCAGCAGATTCATTATTTGCAGCAGACGATTCAGTGTCTTCTAAATTATGTGTTGTTGCAGCACAAGGCAGTAAAATTCAACTGCACAAATCGATTAAAGATTCTGGTTTGAGCAAAAGCTATATTGCTGAAAATGTTACTTGTAATGATCAAAATATCTTAGCCTTTGTGCAAGATTATGCGGAAGACCCAGATAAAATGAATAACGTGCTAACTAACGGTAAATTTAATACCAACGTTGAAATTATCGATTTGGCTGCAGCAAATACAAAAAAGTAGTTATTTGGTAAATTGAAGCCTGAGCATGGAGTTTTCGTTTACATTGTTGTTGCTCAGCACATAATCTAAAAAAGGTGGCCATGGCCACCTTTTTGCTGTTTTAAATATAGCTTCCGATACCTAGTATCTTACTTACTAGAATGTAGGCCAAATTGGCTTACATACTTTTAAGTGCATCAATAATATCTTGCGGCTCTGAACGAGTTCTATAATCAACATCCACATAACGCCAGGTTACGTCGCCATTTTGATTGAGCACAAAGGTTGCTGGAATAGGCAGAATGTTACCATTGCCGTTGTTGACGGTTTCTAGGTCAAGTTGCCTATCGTTTTTCATGTGCTCAATTAGGAATTCAGGCACTTCCCATGCTACGCCGTACTTGGCTGCCACTTTAGCACTTTGATCTGACAATACGATAAAATCCATTTTGCTAATTTCATCTTCGCTGAGCGAATCATCGGGTACCTGCGGGCTTATAGCCACTAGGGTTGCGCCTAGACTCTTAATATCATCTAATCGAGACTGTAGGGCACGAAGCTGCAAATTACAGTACGGGCACCAACTGCCACGATAGAAAGTTACAACAACAGGTCCATGGCTTAAAAGGGTGGGGAGGGAAACAGTATTTGCTTTTGCATCTGGCAGCGTGAATTCAGGTGCTTTATCGCCAATTGCCAATGCATCACTGCCTTGCTGAAACGACTTAGCTTTTGCTATTTCTGCATCTACCCCTTTCATGAAATCTGGGTTGCCTTTACGGCCAGCCTCAACCTTCGCTTCAGTTTGTTCTTTTAACGTTGCCATACGAGCCTCATGGTGTGATACATCATAATGACGCATCGTGATAATCATATGCGAGTGAAGTTAACGCCTTATTGAGACTAATAAAACCTATTTGCACTACATTTACGATTATCTAGTCCGGAAATGCGGTACTACGCAGAAACATGCCTGTTCTCATAAGATATTGGATAATATTCTGGACACCCACACGTATTTAGTTATTAACTAGCAATTCACTTACCTAGCCTTTTCACTTTGTATCATTGAGGATTAACTATGAGCCTTCAGCGGGAAAACAGCCAGCAGCAGGAAAACAAAGCCATTCCACAAGAAGCTTTCGATTGGTACGACGCTTATGCCCACGGTGGTATGGATAGACGCACATTCATGACCAAACTCACAGGATTAGTTGCCCTTGGCTATTCCATGTCTTTCTTAACCTCGTCATTAATGCCTAATTATGCGTTGGCTGAACAAATATCCTTTAACGATCCTGAGATTACCGCAACCTACGAAACCTTTGCTTCACCCAAAGGCCATGGAGAAGGTAAGGGCTATTTAGTCGTACCGAACGCCTTAACCCAAGATGAAACCACGCAAAAGAAAGCGCCGGTAGTATTGGTAATACACGAAAATCGTGGGCTAAACCCTTACGTTAAAGATGTAGCCAGAAGACTTGCGAAGGCAGGCTTTATTGCGTTTGCCCCCGATGCCTTGTTTCCATTAGGAGGCTACCCTGGCAACGACGATGAAGGTCGCGCTATGCAGCGAACCCTGGACCGTTCAAAAATAGAACATGATTTTGTGGCCGCCGCTGAATTTATAAAAGCGCATGAATTGTCTAGTGGAAAACTTGGCGCAGTGGGCTTTTGTTTTGGTGGTTATATGGTGAATTATCTAGCCGCCGTCGATAGCGACCTTATAGATGCAGGTGTTCCTTTTTACGGCACTCCAGCAGCCAAAGCGTTACGCAAAAATATTGAGGCGCCTTTACTTATTCAGCTCGGCGAATTAGACGAGCGAGTAAATGCAACGTGGCCAGAGTACGAGGAAGACTTAAAAGCGAATGATGTCTCGTACGCAATGCATATGTACAAAAATGCAAATCATGGTTTTCATAACGATTCTACGGGGCGGTTTGACAAAGAAAATGCTGAGTTAGCATGGTCTAGAACCATAGCATTTTTTAACGCTAAACTGGCGTAAGCTAGTTTAATATCCACATTGCTAATGCAAGGTCTTTAATATAAGTCTCTTTTTTCAAGGGCTTTGGAAGTTTGGGGCCTTGCTTATATTACTTGTTTCTTCCCCCTCCATCTCGAGCTTTTATAGTATATTACATCGTGTTTGATAGCCTTTTGTTTAGTGAAGTTGTCCACCATTGACTGACTACATCGAAATTTTTCTATATCAATATAGATATTCTTTTCCCTATTTTTTGCTTCAAAGCACAGAGTGGAATGGTATCTGGTTCGGGAGTACTCAATAGACGTAATATCCACCCATGCTAGCTTGGCTTCTTGCCCTTCGAAGTTATAAAGCACCCCATCTTTATTTAGAATGAAGTGGTCCTGAGCATGAGTTTTCCACTTTTTTTTGTAGTACCAGTATAAAAAGGGGGCGGCGGGTAGCATTAAGGCGCCAACTATTTGCCTAAAATCATCTTCGCTTCCTTTAACTAGTGTCCATGTACATATCACACCAATTACCGAACTAATTAAAAATAGTAATAGGCTAATGTCTTTGTAGTCCCCACGAATGGATACGCTATCGCTTTCCTTATCTAGTGTGGCTAATCTAGCTTTAATGCTATTAACTCGCCCAGGAAATGCTTCACGGTCAATACTTTCTAATGCCTCAAGTAACTCGCGATACGAGTAATTTGCGTAATTCGGTTCCATGAATTTTGTATCAATTAGTTAGTAAAATCATTTGAGCAATATAAAAATTGCAAAGGCGGATGGCAAACTTACCGCAGTTTATAACATTCATAAGGTGTTTCAAAATAGCGTGAGAACCACTACGTAATGTATATCTTAGTTGTTGAAAATTAAAGAGTGTTTTAATTTTTCAAGTGAAAAGTTCACTGTCGTGGTGCACCTCTCATTGCTACTAGCGATCTCTTGGTGCATTGTTAAAGAGTAAATAAAGATGTTGTGAATAATTATATTCAAAACCGGTCAAGATGAAACTCATCAGATGAGTTGCTAAAGCTAGAGAAATACTATGCTGAGTAAAATTTAGGCGGTAATTAATACTAAAGTTTAACGTTGTTGGTATGTTTATTGTGATGTGTTAACTGAACACTCACTTGGTTTTCCTCCAAGTGGGCACGTAGTAGCAGTTGAAGCAGGAAACACACTCATGATAAAAACAAATACACCGTTGCGTCCTACACTATTAAGTGTATCTATAGCGGCAATGTTTGCCGTCAGCCCTGCGTATGCACAAGAAAGTGAAACCGCCAGTGCTGAAACTGAAGAAGAAAAGATTCAAGTAGTAGGTCGTCGTATCTCTACTACCGAGGTAGCAATTGGTACTGGTGAAGTAACCAATACGCTAGCCGTTACACGTGAAGCGTTGTTGTCGGCTCCAGGTGGTATATCTGGGCTCAAAATGTTAGAAAGTTTACCTGGATTTAATGTGCAAACGGACGGTGCATTAGGATTATATGAGTTTGGAAATTCTGTGAATGTGCGCGCATTTAATTTAAGCCAAATGGGCTTTGTATTGAACGGCGTACCCATGGGGCGTTCAGATGCCTTCGGCGGTAGCCCTATTTTCAGATATGTAGATAACGAGAACTTAGCATCTGTAGTGGCATCTCCGGGAGCCGGTGATGTTTCCGCACCAAGTTATTCTACCTTAGGGCCTATAGCTTCTTACTATTCGGTTGACCCGTCTGACGAAGCCGGTGGCATGATGTCTTACACTATTGGCGATGATGATTTAAATCGCTCTTTCGTTAAACTGGAAACCGGCGACATAAATGGTTTCAAAGCCTATGTGAGTCGCTCGAAAACCGACAGTGATTTATGGCGCGGGCCAGGTACTATCGACCGAGAGCACATTGAAGGTAAAGCAATTTATGCCTTTAGTGACGAGACTAAATTTACCGTTAGCTATGTGGCGAACGACTTCTTCGATTACGACTCGCCCTCCGGTACCGAAGCGACTTTTGATGATAACTATTATTACAGCTACCTAGATGCCATTCCTGAAGGCTGTATTGCCCCTTTAACGGGTGTTTACGATTTCAATCAAGATGGGGTAGTGGATGAAAGCGATTTTACCCCTGTGTTTACCGGCAGTAATTGTACAAGTTACTACGAAGATCGCGTAAACGTTCGTGATGATAAACTCTATTCTGCCCAGCTTGAAACCTACCTGTTAGATAACTTGTTATTTACCGGTACTTATTATTTTGAAGACAAAGATGGTTATGGTGTTTCTCCCGATTCTTATAGTAACACCTTAAGTATTTACGAAGATCAGGCAGCCGCAGGGCTAGATGTGGTGCACCCACGGGGTGTGCAATATGGTTTGTCGTCAGTAGGGGGAGATAGAAAAGGCTTCGTTGCTGATTTCAGCCTAGAACTCGATGCCCACGATATACAATTTGGTGGCTGGCAAGAAAAAGACACTTACCACCGTACGCAACAGCGGTTAAATAAAACCGGCGGTAGTGCGGATGGTGACGTGATTTGGGATGAGGTGGCATATTATCGCCGAGACTACACCTCGGTCCGTGAAACTACGCAGTTGTACGTGAAAGATACCATTAGCTTAATGGACGACAACTTGAAGCTTGAATTGGGGATAAAGTCATTAAGTGTTGATTATTCACTAGATGGGTATCGTGATTATGATGATTACGAAATTGACGGTGAAGCAGGTTATGGGCCTCAGTCTGTGGGCGGCAAATTTAGCAACCATTTCTTACCTTCAATAGGCGCGGTATACACCCTAAATGACACCGACCAAGTTTTCGCATCTTACTCGAAAAACTACGCGCTACCTAATGGTACAGACGACATTTATGACAATGCGGTTAGCTTTGAACCCGATACTCCTGAAGGTGAAGAAGCCGATAACCTTGAATTAGGTTACCGTACCAACAAAGAAAACTTTAATGCGGCATTGGCTTTATTCTATACCCGCTTTGATAATCGTTTGTTTGCCAGTAACGTGTTAAACCCCGCGACTGGTCAACCTGAGAGCTTTTATATTAATGGCGGCGCTTCAGAAGCCTACGGATTTGAATTGTCAGGTGTTTATCAGCCTGAAGTATTCAAAAAACAGTTATACATGAACGCTAATGTCTCGTACAAAAATGCCAGCTTAGTAGACGGCTTTGGCAGTAACCCTGAAGGCAGCGCCTTGGCTGATAGTCCAGATTGGGTGATGACAGGTGGCATTACCTACGAGCCAACAGAATGGTTAGTAGCGAATGTGTCGGCAAAATATACCAGTAGTCGTTTTACCGATTATGCCGAGACCTATGAAATGGATAGCTACACCACGGTAAGTGCCTATGTAGATTTAGGTGGTGTGAACCCCTTCGGTATGCCTGAAAATGTGAGCTTACGGTTAAACGTAGATAACCTTTTCGACAAAGAAGTCTTGTCGTTTGCGTTTGTAGGATCGGCTTTCTATCGCCCTTTGAGCCCTCGTAACGTGCAGGCATCATTAACGGTGGCTTTCTAACATGACAACGAAAACAAAACTAAATCAGTTAAACAAAACAATGCTAGGGGTAGTGGTCGCCCTAGGTCTTGGAGCTACTGTAACGAGCGCCGTAACGCAGGCAGCCGATGCTGTAACACGAGAAGAAGCTGAAGCTATTCAGCGTAAACTGGTGACCTTAGACACACACCTAGATACGCCTGCGCATTTGGTAAGGCCTGGGTTTGATATTATGGAACGGCATACTTATGGCCACGACTTTTCGCAAGTTGATGTACCGCGTATGCAAGAAGGAGCGTTAGACGGTGGCTTTTGGGTGCTTTATACCCCGCAAGGACCGCTAACTACAGAAGGTTACCAGCAAAGCCGCGACACTGCTTTACTGCGCGCACTTGCAGTACGCACCATGGTGACTGAACATCCTGAAACTTTTGCGTTAGCGCTTAACCCTGATGATGCGAGTGAAATTAAAAAAGCAGGCAAACATATTGTTTATATGAGTATGGAAAATTCCTATCCCTTAGGTACGGATATGAGCCTACTTGAAACGTTTTATAAGTTTGGGCTACGAATGGCGGGGCCAGTACATTTTAAAAACAATCAGCTTGGTGATAGTTCTACCGATCCCGAAGGGGTGAAGTGGGGCGGGCTTTCGCCGTTAGGTGAAACCTTTGTGAGCGAAGCCAATAGATTGGGTATTGTACTTGACGGTTCCCACGCTCACGATGAAACCGTTAAAGACATGATTAAGCTGTCTAAAACTCCCATCATTTTGTCCCACACCGGCGTGAAAGCAATTTACGATCATCCGCGAAACATTGACGACGACTTACTGAAGCAGCTTGCGGAATCTGGCGGTGTCATTCAAATGAATGCTTACAGCGACTACCTTACTGCACTGCCTGAAAACCCCGAGCGAAAAGAAGCTTACAAGGGGTTAATGGCCATGGTCAAACAAGGTGCTGATCACAAGGATTTGTTAGAAAAGCGCAGGGAAATTGAGCATGAGCATCCCGCGGTTAAAGCGTCTTTTGATGTTTACATGAAACACTTTTTACATGCGTTAGCGGTGGTAGGGCCTAAGCATGTAGGAATTGGCGCTGACTGGGATGGCGGCGGCGGTGTAGACGATATGATGGATGTGGTTAATTTACCCATGATCACACAGCGATTGTTAGAAGAGGGCTATACCGAAGAAGACTTAGCAGATATATGGAGTGGTAATGCATTAAGAGTGCTTCAACAGGCTCAAGACTATGCTGCTAGTTTGAAAACAGCGAGTAAATAGTTACACTGAATTGAAAACGCGCTCTATTCATTTGGTGAGTAGGGCGCTTTTTTATTTCTGATTAATAACGTGGAGTATGCATGAAATCGTTACCTCTTTTAGCCTCAACACTTGCCGCAGTATCTGCTTTATCGACGCCATTGTTTGCCCATGCGGGCACTGATGATTTTGCCGCAGGCCCCGTTTTTAATAACTATGGCAAGCATGCACCAGTGCCAGGCGTGAGTGTATCGCCTCAGCAACAATTTAAAGTCGCCTTCGATGTAGCCAAAGGGGCTGATGTGGGCAAGGTTAACCGCAAATTTGATTCACTAGCTCGTTTTATTAATATGCATGTCACCAATGGCGCTAAGCTTGAAAATATTCAACTCGCGTTAGTGGTTCACGGCTCAGCCACGTTTGATGTGATTAATAACGCGGCCTATCAAAAGAAAAAAGGTGAAGATAACGGCAACTTAGATTTATTGCGTGCGCTTATGGATAAAGGCGTACGAGTAATCGTTTGCGGACAATCCTCAGCCGCTAATGATGTAAGTTCTGAAATGCTAATAGAGGGCGTTGAGATGGACTTATCTGCGATGACAGCCCATGCCCGTTTAAGTGAACAGGGTTTCAGTACTAACCCGTTTTAATTGTTGCTACTGCTAAGCATTCCCTTTTTAATAATATCTAAAAAAGGTGTGTTAGCAGGCAGTGTTCCATACGCCAAGCCTTGCTGTTTGCCTAACCTTGCTTCACAAAAGGTGTTCGCCATCACGCTATCGCTCTCATTCAGAAGCAAGGCACCTTGCATGGCAAGGGCAGTATGCTCTGTAATTAAACGGCTGCGAATTTCTAGGGTGGCGGTATCTTCGAAAGCGTCTAAAAGATTTTGCAGGTGGTTATCGTAGCAGGCGTTTTTCCCTTTGGCGCTATGCAATAAATCAAAAAGCGCCGCTTTAGATTCTGGCTCTTTGTGCAATGCGCGAAGTACATCTAAGCATTGTACGTTACCACTGCCTTCCCAAATTGAATTAAGCGGAGCTTGGCGATAAAGCCTAGGCAAAATATTCTCTTCTACATAACCTAGCCCCCCTAAGCACTCTTGTGCTTCGTTAATAAATGCAGGGGTTCGCTTACATATCCAGTATTTACCAATCGCCGTTGCGATACGAGCCAGTGCGGCTTCTTTCGGATTGATTTTACTAGCATCAACGGCGCGAGCGACCCGCATGGTCAAAGCCAGTGCCGCCGAACATTCAAGCGTAAGGTCGGCGATGACATTTTGCATTAAAGGCTGATTGATAAGCGTGTCACCAAAAGCCTCACGGTTGCTGACATGATGATGGGCTTGAACTAACCCTTGTCTCATAGAAGCCGACGAGCCAATCATGCAATCAAGGCGTGTAAGCGACACCATATCTATGATAACGCGTACACCACGACCTTCATCTCCGACTAAGTAGGCCGTTGCGCCTTGAAACTCCACTTCTGATGAAGCATTGCTCCAGTCTCCGAGTTTGTCTTTCAAACGTTGAATACGTACTTCGTTTAAGGTGCCGTTAGGCATTACTCTTGGTAATAGAAAGCAGCCTAGGCCAGCGTCAGTTTGTGCAAGTATTAGGTGGCCATCGCACATAGGAGCAGAAAAGAAGAACTTGTGCCCCACAATACGGTAACTACCATCTTGTTGTTTTGTCGCAGTGGTGGTGTTGCGGCGAACATCGGAGCCACCTTGCTTTTCGGTCATTCCCATACCAATAGACAGGCCATTCTTGTGTGCTGCTGGCAAGGTACGGTGATCGTATTGTCCTTGCACCACCTTATCTACCCAATAGTCAGGTAAGCCTTTAGCTTGTCGTAGTGCCGGAATGGCGGCATGGGTCATGGTTAGTGGACAGGTTGTGCCCGCATCGGCCTGATATTGCATGAAAATTAACGCGGCTCTTACAACATGAGCACCTTGCTGGCTTTCATTTTGCCACGAGTAGTTATGCACGTTACCCTGCATAGCCGCGCTCATAAGTGCGTGGTAGCTAGGGTGAAATGCTACATCATCAATTCTGCGACCATACCGATCGAAAGGATGAAACTCGGGCTTATTTTTATTAGCAAGTTCGCCATGCTCCATTAATTCAAAGCCTGCGACTTGTCCGAAGTCACCTAACTGTGTTTCTACATCAGCACTAGGCGACACTAAGTTGGTTAACACAGCATGCTTAAGCAGTGCGTCACCGTGCCATAAGTTATATGAAGGAAGGAAGGTTGGCTGATTCTCAACAACATGGGTTTGGAACGACGTCGGTGAAGTCATAATAAACTCGCCTTAAAATTTATTAAACATTACCCTTTATGTCTTTTTGTGTCAATTTTTGTAATTTAGTTGTTGGGTCACCTTTAAAGAAGCTGCTCGAGCGCCGTTATTCTAGAGGACTTATTTAAGTGCGTATGTTTATGCGCTTGTGACTAAGTAAGACAGGGAAAAAGGATATCTTTGTAAATGCATGACATTTAGGTAAAGTGCTTACCTGATTTCGTTTTAATTATTAATAGATTGGTAAAGCAATATGTTACCCGAAAAACCTACCGGTAAACCCGTAGCCCGCCATTTGTTGATGAAGTTACTTGGTTCACGTCCTGGTATAAAAATGGATGCAGCCAGCGCGGTAAGAGTAGGCGCCTTGTTTGGTATTTCGGAAAATAACATTCGCGTTACCCTTACTCGCTTGCAATCGGCAAAATTGCTTAAGCTGGTGGAACGTGGCTATTACCAATTAGGTAAAGAGGGCGAGCAATTTGCAGGGGAGATCAGTAGTTGGCATTCCGCAGAGTCTAGGTTGTGTGAATGGCGTGGCGATTGGCTTACCGTGCTGACTACCGCATTAGCAAAAAGTGATCGAAAGGCCACAAGGGCACAAGACAGGGCGCTTAAACTAATGGGCTTAAAAAAGCTCTCTGCGGACTTTTATGTTAGGCCAAATAATCTTAATGATACGGTTGGTATAACACGAGAGCGATTGTACCGATTAGGGTTAGATAAAAGCGCCGTGGTTTTTAATGCATCTGACTTCGCAGGCGCGACAGAAAAAAAAGCAGCAGGGTTATGGCAAACCAAAAACCTTGAAGCCAGTTACGAAGAAGGATTAATTGAACTCGCGCGGTCACGCAAGCGTATAGAAGGCTTATCACTAGATGATGCAGCAAAGGAATATTATATCGTCGGCGATAATGCCCTAAAACGATTAGTGTTCGACCCACTGCTTCCAGCACCTTTGGTTAATGTCGACCTTCGCAGAGCATTTCGCGCAAAAGTAGAAGAGTACGATAAGGCTGGCGCTGAAGTCTGGTATGAATTTTTAAATATAAAGAAGTGAGGAAAGAGGTATGAGCACGGAGGTGCTTGCCTGATGCTATCTTTGTGGCACACTGTCATTTGAATTACCGATAAACGGTTGCATAGATACGCACAGATTTTCCAACTTAAATACGTGACATGGAATAAGTAGTATGACGTCAAACCGCCCCCTGTTTAAACACATTCGAAACCACACCGCGCTTTTCAGTGAATTGTCGCGTTATCGTAACATCGCAGTGCAGGGCTTAGGCCTTTCTCAGTACGAATTTCACAAGACCCCAAAGTTCGTTGCAGAAGATGGACGTCGGCTTACCATTGAGCCGGAGCGAAGTATTGTTTTGCCTAATGTAGAGCAACTTAAGGGCGTAAAGAGTAAGCTTGAAAAAGCCATACCTACACTCACAATGGTTGAGCACAGCGAGATTGGTTATCGCTATCCTACCGCCGCGCTGGCGGGGTTAGATGCCCCTTTTATTAAGCGAATGCGATCTGAGTATTTTCATAAAGTTGATGAAGATCGTAGTATTTGCCGACCCGTAAATTTATCTTACGGTATTAAAAGCCGCGGAAAAGCAGATAACCGCCAAGAATATGAAGTATGGATGCCCGATGAGGCGCCAGAGCAAAATCCGTTACCATTGTTAATTGATCTTTATGGCGAAGACCTACCTAACGATGTGCGCCATTTTGTAGAGCAACCTTCAAAAGTGCATGGTTGGATGGGCGTTAAGCGAGCAGCATTTGAAGCCTTATACCAAAACAAAGAAATATGTGGCGATTTGGTGATTTGTGTTGCCATGAGTGTAGACGCATACAATATTGGCGCGCGGCCTGATTTGTCTTTCTCTCCAGAAGCAGAAAGCAGTATTGCGGCAAGCAACGCTGAGCTAGAGTGGGAAATAGAGGGCTATTATGCACCACGTGATTGGGAGTTTGATCATGATATGGTGTGGGCGGCAATTAATCACACGCTGGCAGCGATTAATGCGCCTTTAACTGATTTGTACGCCAATACCATTTTGCCGGTTGTAGAAAGCAAGACAGAACGTATTTTGTCTACGCTTAAAAGCTTAGGTGTTCAACAGGACGAGATTGATGATATGAATCTACAACCGTGGGAGTTTATGCTTAATGAAAGTTCCCATAGGGTTAAATCTCACGATCCATCCAGACCTGTTAACCTTTTAGGTAGGCTAAATCGTTTGTTCTACCAAGAAGACCGCAAACTTCCTTCACTAAACTGGATGCACGATTTAATCACCTAGTCGTGAAAGTATAAAACCAGTTGCAGCTATTAACTTAATTATTGATGCCTGCCGCACTAAGTCGGTGGGCATTTTTGTATCTAGAGCCTCATTGCCTTTCTAATAACGTTTTATAAATACCTACCATCACTCTTGCACTATTTCGATTAGTTCGTAAAAAGGTTTAAGCACGTCGATTACTTCAAATAGGTACCTTCAGGCTACAGGATACAGCCGTATCCAATATTAGATAACAATAATGTAGGTTACATATATTCGCATTTTGTAACAACGATTGTTAAAAAGGTTAAATTTTGTAAAAAACTTACAGAATTGATGTGAAAGGTACAGTTTTTTGTCAGTTTCTGTAATTTAATTACAAAATAAGCTTTCTTTTACGTAATTTTTGGTCATAATGTACTCGTTGCTTAAGAAAACTCTAATTTTGTTACACAATAGGAATTACATTATGAAACTGTCAACTTTCGCCATTGCTCTTATCTCTTCAGTAGCGTCTTTAAATGCTTTTGCTCAAGACGTTCGTTTAAACCCAGTTAATCAAAACATTGAAACGCAAGCTTGCTACACAGCCGCGACAGAAGGCTACAGAGCAGCAAAACGTTTAATTCGTGACAACGGATTAAATGTTGAGTCTTTCAGTGCATCATTGCTTTGTAACGATGTAAGCTTGAGAAAGTTTGCTGATTTATACAGCGATAAAACTACTAATGAAACTAAAGGCATTGCCCTTGTTGCTAAGAACGAAGATATCGCTTCTAAAGCTTGTTTAGATGCTGTTTCAATCGGTACAGAAAAAGCACTTGCTAAGCACGGCTTAGAAGGCGAAACCATTATTTGTAATCACAAAGAAATGTCAGCATTTGTTCGTTCTTATAACGCTGAAACAGTTGTTGTACGTCCATTCTCTGAATAGTATAGCCTCACCGATTTAACGTTTGTTTACAGTTTCATGGCCCACTCGGCAACTGGGTGGGCCAGTAACTTATTTTAATCACCACGCTTACTGGTGTTAGAAAATATCCCTCGAAAAGACTCCCACCGAAAATATTCACTCGAACGATATTCCCTCTTTGAAATATAAATAATCGAACCCATTTTCTTAGCCTAAAAATAATAAGTACCACTTACCCTTAACACCGCGCTATTCGTTTTGACACCTGTACTTTTGTATCCAGTTACCTATCCGTCTTACCATCAAAATCTCCATTGAATATGCACATTGTGCACGCAAGCGCTGTGCTAGTTTACTGATTACTCACGTTCCTTACGTTTGTTTGCACTGGGCATAAGCGTAAGAATACAGCGACAACAAATATCAATAGAGAGAATCATTATGTCGAAAAGTCACTACGCAATACGTACATTGTTATGCGTAAGCATTCTATCAGTGTTAGCTGCTTGCGGCGGGGGCTCATCAACTGACGAAACTGTAGACAGCGACACCAGTGTTGATGCGGGCACCGGAACAGACACGGGTAACGACAGCGACTCGAGTACCACAACGTGCGACTCGCCGATGACAGAGCTTTCAAGTGCCTATCTTGAATTTGTTGCGGCACCAAATGTCACTATTGTGTTGTCTGAAGATGGATGCACAGTGTCGCTCGAGTCGGCAGGTAAACCCGATCACACATCATCATATTGGGATTCAGGCAATGCCAGCGGCTTATATGTTGAGCCTGAAGATGAAACTCTATTCAATCAAAAGCGCTCACCGGGTGATATTGAAGATTACCTAAATGATTTTGATTTAACCGTCCCTGTATCGCCGGAACTAGCCGCCACATCATCGGCCACGCCGTTAGGTGCAATAGGTATTGCTTTGAGCGGCGCGCCCATTTTCAACGATTCCGAAGGTACAGGAGATGTATCGATAGGCGTGATACAAGGTTTTGATCGCAATGGTGCGCATACTGGCCCGCAAACTTACCACTACCATTTAGAGCCACAAGCTATCTCTTATGATGATGATTCGCTGGTAGGTATTATGGCAGATGGATTTTTCATATTTGGGAGACGTTGCTACTCAACCGTAGACTACCCCACCGATTTAGATGAATCGAACGGCCATACATCAATCACCCTTTATACAGGTGCTTCAGAGGAAGATGCTGAATATCACTACCACATATCAAATGAACAATACTTAAACGGCGAGTATTACCTAATTTTCCCGGGTAACTTCCAAGGTACGCCGAGTGACATTAACTAAATCAACAGGTTACAAAGTACTCCTGTTTTGTGCACTTTGGCTGGCAGAAACTTCTGGGTCGGTATCCTTTAGCGATAGAGCACAACTAGTGGTGTATGAAAATGCCATATCGCTGAATAAGCAAGGTGTTCGTATATATCAAAACGCCCCATTTACAGGAAAAGTGGTGAGCTACCACTCAACAGGCGCCCTTGCTACAGAAGATGAGTTTGTAGCCGGTCGCCGCGCAGGGGTGGCAAGAAAGTGGTTTTCGAACGGTACCTTAGGTTACGAGGCCTATTATGCGTCTGGCGCCAGAGAGGGTAGTGTAAAAACGTGGTGGGTTAACGGAAACCTTCGGTCGGCATTTGTGTATGAAAACGGCAAGGTCGAAGGTGAAGGCTGGCGTTGGTACAGAAGTGGAGCCAAATTCAAGAAATTTAACTACCACGAAGGGCAACCGGTAGGCTTGCAGCAAGCGTGGCGAAAAAATGGCACCTTATACTCTAATTTTGAATACAAGAATGGGCGGATTTATGGGCTTAGAAAAGCAAACAACTGTGTGGGGCTTGAAGATGAGGTTATCTCTGTTGATTACTACCAAAATCAAGCCAGTCTTAGTTTCTAGTGCAATGCTGTTGTTAGGCAGCATTAGTATAATAACAGCCACGTCAGCCTACGGCGCTGACGACTTACCCTACTATAATAGTAAAGAATTCACACCGCACTGGATTGAAAGCGGTAGTGATGCGCTTAACGATTTTCACCAAATACCGGCTTTTAGCTTCACCAATCAAGACGGGGAAAAGGTCAGCGAGAAGGATTTCGAAAATAGAATCTACGTGGCTGGCTTTTTCTTCAGTACTTGCCCTGGTATATGTCCCATGATCCGTTCTAAATTAGCTAAGGTGCAAGAGGCGTTTATTGATAACGATAACGTAAAAATTCTTCAGCACTCGATTAGGCCCCATACCGACACGGTCGAATTGTTAAAAGCCTATGCAGATAAAAACGGCATTGTGAGTAATAAATGGTATTTGGCAACCGGAGAGCGGGACGCTATTTATTCTCTGGCAAAAAGCGCGTACTTCGCTAGCGACGACTTGGGTAACTTGCAAAATACAGAAGATTTTTTGCATACCGAAAGCCTCTTATTAATAGATCAGAATCGTCATATTCGCGGCATATACAACGGGCTCAATAGTGCTTCTGTCGATTATTTGATAGCGGATATTAAAGCGCTGAACGCTCAGTGATAGTTTAGCTTAACAACTGCATATACGCCTGAGCATTTAATTTAGCGCGTTTATCGTGACTAGAGAGCGTCAAATAAACGCGCTGTTGTAACTAACGGCTACTCCGCTGATGAAATAAGATGCAGTACTTTTTGTCTTCCGTCGAGGTATTCTACTTTTTCACCATCAAAAAACGCATCTTCCTCTAACATAATACGAACGTCTTTATCCCATTCTGGAATATAGGTGGCGGCATTTAGCTCTATAGAGTAAACCGTGTTTGGATACATAGGGTAGTCGCCCTGAACGGGAACCCCTTCTTGTGCATCCCACATACCAATGGTAGGGCCTGCTGCATGACCATGAAATCCCAGTGGGTGAGTATAAATAGCAGGGGTTAGCCCTTCTTCTATGGCTTGCTCTCGAGACATTTTCAAAATCTCATTGCCGGTACGTCCCATCTTAAAATTGTTGGTTAGAATATCCTGCAATCGGTTTCCTGCTGCAAAAGCTTCAATTATGCTTTTAGGGGGCGCGGTTTCATCGGGTTTTAATACGTATGCATGCTGTTGTTGGTCGGTGTTTAAACGCAGGTAAGTAATACCAAAATCAACATGGATAAGGTCTCCTGGCTGTATAATATTTTCACCAGCGCGCTTACTAAACGCTTTTATTTGATCAAATTTTTCATTGTCTGCACGTTGAATAGACACTGAAGGATGAAACCAGTTTTCTAACCCTAATGCCTTGCTTTGGTCACGCAACCACCATATGACATCGTCGGTAGTAGTGATTCCAGGAGTAACAACTTCATTTGAAAAAGCCGTTGCTATAAGTTGGTGGCCAATTTGAGTCAGGGAAGGGTAGTGTTGCATTTCAAGCTTACTACGAGTTTCTAGCCAAGCAATGGCCAGTTTTTCACCCGATACCACACGGTCTTTAAATTTAGGAGAAAGGGCGGCTATGAACTTGCTGTTTTCGGTGCTGCTCATGCCGTCAGCAAGTGCAAATGCATCTGACACATTCACTGCAATTCGTTTGGGGTCGCGCGCTTCAATAACATCAGCAAGTGCTTCCCACTGATTAGGCTGAGCTTCTTTGTCCCATGCTTTTTCGAATAAATCAGCCACGGCATACCGAGCTACCGCTAAACGTTCTAGAGGCTTTCCTTCGCCAGGGTTAAAAATGACTAACATGGTATGCCTGCGGGCCGATAGCCACGTTGATGGCAGCATGGTTTTGATGACGGGGTCTTCGTTGTATTCCCGCGACATGATTACCCACATATCAATATTAGTACGCTGCATAAGACTGGGTAAAACCTGCTCGAATCGTTGTGCTAGTATTTCATCGACCAACTCGCTCCTTGCTTGCATATCCATGACATCCTTGGCCATACATTGCAAACTCACTACCAGTAACACAAGCGTACAAACTGCTCTCATTCTCTTTCCTTATTAGTTTGAATTATAAGCATGTAATCATTAAAACTAGCACAAGCTGTTTGGCTTAAGCAATGGTGACTACAATTAACAAGGAGGGGAGTTGGCTTGTTTCATTCAAGCCAATGCACGCTAAATGAAAGCCAGATGAAAACGCTATATAGCCTGGCGTTATAATGAATATAAGCCTTCATGGACGCGCATCGTCAATCGTATTGATGCGGATCAATACGCTAAACGAAGATTCCTTGTTTACTTAGCCTTAACGCGAAAGGCATGTTGTAGAATTTTTTTGAATTCAATGTCGGCAAACTTCCTTCAATAGATAATTTAAATTGTGATTGTAGTTTAATCATCATCGATTTAGGTATCATCCTAGCCGGAGCCAGTTATGAATGCAGAGATTGATTTACAGCAAATAATAGAAAATACTATGGTGTTAGTGCTAGCCGGTGGGCAGGGCTCACGATTAAAAGCACTTACTGAAACCCGGGCTAAACCTGTACTAGAGTTTGGCAGTCATTGTCGAATCATCGATTTTCCCCTTTCAAACTGTGTCAATTCTGGCCTAAATCGAATTGCAGTACTCACCCAATATAAGTCTCAGTGTTTAATACGGCATTTAATGCAACATTGGGGCACGTTGAATAACAGTTTTGGGGGGCGATTAGATATTCTTCCCGCTTCCCAGCAACAGTCAGAAAGCTGGTATCAAGGCACTGCCGACGCCTGTTTTCAGAATATAGAATACATTAAAGCCAGAGCGCCTAAATATGTGATGATCTTATCGGGTGATCATGTCTATCAAATGGATTACCGAAAATTGCTTGCTGAACATGTGAAAAACGGCGCTGAAATGACAGTGTCTTGTATAGAGGTTCCTACTAAAAATGCGGCCAATCAACTGGGTGTGTTAAGTGCTGATAGCAAAGGGCAAGTAACCGCTTTTGATGAAAAGCCAAGTAAACCGCACCCATTATTAGATGCTCCAGAATATTGTTTAGCTTCAATGGGCAATTATGTAGTGAATGCTGAAGTGCTTTATCGGCTGCTTAAAGCGGACGCTAAAGCGTTAGAATCAGATCACGACTTTGGCAAAAACGTTATTCCCAATATTATTGAACACCACAAAGTGTTTGCGCATCGCTTTAGAGGTGCCGACGGTTGCCAAATTCCCTATTGGCGCGATGTAGGTACTATAGATAGCTATTGGCGTGCTCATATGGATTTACTAAACAACAGTGACATGTTGAATTTAGCCGATCCGGCTTGGCCTATCTGGGGAAGTGCCTTATCTAGCGCGCCAACTCAAATACGGGGCGGGGCTCAAAAAGGCCAGTGCGATCTTAATCAAATACTCATTGGCACGGGTTGCCAATTGAACAATTGCCGAATACACCACACTGTTTTGTCATCCAATTGCACAGTTGGTGATGGCGCCTCACTTCAAGGCAGTGTATTGCTGCCTGATGTGACTATCGAGGCCGGCGCTAAATTAAAAAATGTTATCGTAGATAAAGGTGTGACTATTCCCGCTAACTTAGCAATTGACGACGTGAACATTGCCAAACACTTCGGATTTTCAGTGAGCGAAAAGGGGGTGGTATTAATCACTCAGAACGTTATCGATAGCTTTGCTGACGTGGAGCTACATTTTGATGTACCGCAAAAACCGCTGAGTGTAAGGTCAATTAGGCCTTTTCCCTCAGAGGTTACGGCTAGAAAAATTGCTCGCCCAATTATACGCACGGCGTTGAACGAGCGTTAAGGTAAACCTAGTTCATGGACAAAAAATAGGCGCTTTATGCGCCTATTCTCATTTTTACTGGATAAACCACTTTTACCTTAAGTACAGCGTGGCAGCTAATGACTAGTCAATTAACGGCTCATCGTCGTCTTCTTCTTCCTGCTTCTCGTATTTCTCTTCTTCCACAGGAATAACTTCCTCAGAAGAATAATAAACACTGACAGGGGCAGAATAGTTAGGTACATCGTCGTAAGCGAACACAGAGTAATACTTTTCAACATTGGGGTTACCAAAGTTGTCGTAGGTATACTCATCAGAACCTGCGTAAAGTTTCACCCCGTCAAGCGGTGAACGTGGTGAGTGGAAGCGGTTTCTTACCACAAACGCGCCAACCAAATCGGCATGTTTAGGGTTACTCCAACTCAATTTCACCTGACGATTCTCTAAGGTTACGCTTAAGTTCGCGGGTGCCGGTAAAGGCTCTTTACGGCGTTCAATGTACTTAATAACCAACTTACACACTTGGTTGCTGTGTAAGTCATGCCAATTCACTAGCATGTTCTTTTCAGCACTTGATGACGTTGAGCGAACCACGAAATGAAATGGCACATGCTTCGCGTGCATTTCTTCCAGTGCTTCACGGCAATAACTGTCAAAAATAAAGTTGTGTGAGTTTTTGTCTTTCAGTTGAGCGTTACTCACCTCATAGCCAATAAACTCTTTTTTCTCTCTATTTTTAACGCTTTGGTAGTCAAGATCTTCAAGGCCTGCTAATTCAATGGTGAAACGAATATCTTGCGATGTGGGCAAGGCGTTTTCGTTGCTCATTGTTAAATAGGCTTCGGTGATCACGGTTTTCTTAGGATCAGGCAGATTTTCGGTTAAGAAGGTCATTTGCCCGTAAACCACATCACCGTTTTTATCAAAACCAGACTGCAGTTCATTTTGCTTTACTTCAGCTTTAGACACGGTATTGATTGACGAGGGAGTTAGTTCTACTTGTTTGCTTGGAAGGGTATAAATAACTTCCAAGTTAGGTCGGTAATGAATACCTGAACCAAACTTTCCGTAACCAATATCAAATTGCATCATTTGCGAGTCTGCACCAAGAGGAAGTTTTCTCGGGCCTTCAACGCGGAGCAGCAAGGTACCGTTCTTAATAGATTTACGAATAATGCGGCGCTCGGCCACATTTAAATCCCAGTGTGACCAGATACCTTGAGTTAACTTATCTGAGCGAATTTCATCGCCTAGAGTTTGAATAGGCTTCGCTTGATGAATTTGGTTAAAGTCTGTGATGTCAGAAATTTCTGACGGATCGAGAATAGACACCGTCCATTCACCAAAATTCTCTACTTTCGCGTTAACACGGTTCATCGGGTACAAGGAAAAACTCGCGTTCTTAATACGGGCATCTT
The DNA here is from genome assembly GCF_001562115.1 of Alteromonas stellipolaris. Lineage (NCBI taxonomy): Bacteria > Pseudomonadati > Pseudomonadota > Gammaproteobacteria > Alteromonadales > Alteromonadaceae > Alteromonas > Alteromonas stellipolaris. The sequence continues at coordinate 3,287,168 of NZ_CP013926.1, read as the reverse complement.
CAGGTAAGTTTTCCATATTAAACGCTATTACGCCGTAACAAATACCACGGCGTTTGTTCACACCTACAAACAATGAGTTGTAACCGAAATGGTCGCGGTTTTTCTCGAGCGTATATTGGCCTACATAACCGATATCGCGTTTCGACGGGAACAAGCCTCTGAAATATTCATCTTCAGATAGCTGGGTCTTAAGCTTAATTTCAGGGCTGAAAGGCGACTTGGTATCGGTAACTTTATTAACCGCACGTATATTGTAGAAATATTTTTGGCCACTTTTAAGCTGCACATCTGTGAACGTGTGCTTGCCAATAATCGCAATAAGATTATCTTCTCGACAAGGGCTTTTCACTGTTTCAGAACGATACAATTCAAAATAGATGTCATCAGACTCTGGGTAATCCCAGCATAGGGTCGCTTCGTAAACGCCCACAGATTCAATAGTGAAATTGTCTACACGAGCCGGTGCTTCATCTGAATAATTTTTCGCTTCTGAAAGTGCGTAAAGTACCGCAGGCACATTTTCATCTACACTTTGCGACATATTCGCCATGTAATCAGGAATGTTGCGAGTGCCCACTTCTACTACAGCCGAGATAATGCCTAACGAGTAGTAATATTCACGGCCACTACCATTGATAAGGTTCGTAGGTGGCTTGCCACGGTGTATACCGTACTGGCGACCCGTTACCTTATGGATTTCACGGTTCATATTGGCGCACAATACGTTTAAGTCGGTGCCTTCAATTTCAGACTCGTGATTAAACTTATGCGCAGGGAAAAATACGTTACCTTGCGAGTGATAATCTAGCGCAATAGTAATGTTTTTATGCGTAAGTACGAAATCACGAATGGCAGCAGTTTCTGGCTCAGAAAAAGCCGCTGGGCCTGAGTAGGTGTTTACCGTGGTATCAGCAGAACGCTTAAAGCGAACACCAAAATTACGGTTTAAATCTACACCAAAGGTGCCATCGCCGTTGTCGCGTCTATTCTTACGCCAAAAAGAGAAGTGGGTACGAGAATACTCAAACCCATCTGGATTTAAACAAGGCACCATATATAAGGTATTACGACTTAATGCCTGTTGTATAGATGGGTTGTGATCAATATTGGTTAGCACGTTATCAATAAACTTAATGGCTAACTCGTTGCCAATCCACTCGCGAGCATGGATGGTTCCTGTAAAAAGCAGAGCGGGTTTACTGTCCGCAGTTTCAATGTTAGCAGAAAGGGTCGCCATCATAATTGGTCTACCTTCCCACGTCGTTCCAATGCTATGCACGCGAATAAGCTCAGGATATTTTTCCTGAGCTTGTTCTAAAAACGCCATTGTTTCTTGATACGAGGTATATTGTTTTTTCATTATTTCTTCTTTACTAAGAGAAATCAGTGGTTACCAGCGTAGTCTTGAAATTATCCCAATGCGCGATAATTGCATCGACTTTCTTCTGCTGAATGTTTTTAACCGTCAGAAACACGCTTGGATCAGCGTAAATCGCTTTTGACGTGCCCTCTTCACCCAGAGTACTGATTATCACCTCTGTAAGTTTAGGGCCTATACCTTTTACGCCAGCAAAAAAGTTTTCTAACTCTGACGTAGTTAAAATGAGTTCGCCCGCATCTACTTCGGCGTCGACTTCAAACTCATCGTTGCTATCATTTAATACACGTTCTAGTCCATCACCGATGACGTCTTCTAGGCCATCATCTTCACTCACATCTTGGTTTTCTAAATGCAAGTCGGTTACTATTTTGGCCTTACTTTTTGGCGTGTAATTATCTTGAAAATTCCAGGATTCACTTGGCCACTCTTCATCGAGCTGTAGTTCAACGGGTAACAAAGGATAAAGTTCAGGATTAGTTACCGCTGCTGAGTCTGCACTATCACTACTTGGAGTATATTCGCCAAAAGTAATATTTCTCATGGTGCGTAATAGCGGCGTGCGAATCTTACCCAGTTCCTCCCAGTTATACAAAGGAATATGCGGCTTCTTAAAGCGCTCTGAACACAAGGTCCACATTATATACTGGCCAATCCAATCACGAATGTAAGGGAAGGCGGCAAACGCAGTTGCACATTCTAAAATACGGTATTTACCGTCTACACCCAAGGCAATATCAGATGCCCAATATTCAGCTTTTGCGGCTTTAGACGCATTCACTGCTATTTGTAACGCTTCTTTGGGCACATCAGAATAATCCATCGAGCCACCCTGACTGGTATTGGTTAGCCATTCACCTTCAGGTGGACGACGCCAAAACGCACAAACAGGCTTGTGGCCAATTAGCATCACGCGAATATCGGCCTTCATTGGCACAAATTCTTGCACGTAAATCGGGTGGTATTTCTTTTTATTAAGCAGTTCAACCACTTCTTTGAAGCTATCTACTTTATGTACGAAGTAGCCGCCATAGTTAGATGGGCCATAAGATTTTTTAATAATTTTTGGATAACTGGTTTTACGTAAAAACGCCATAGCTTCGTCTTTTTCGTAAAAAATATCAGTTTTCGGAATAGGCAAGTCATGCTTTTCGCAAAAATGGGTCACATTTTCTTTCGACTTGTTGGCAAACTGCGTATCCATTGAAGGCAAAAAGCGCACGTCTGGCAGTTCGCGAGCAATTTCACGGAACGTCTCATAAGCCGTAGCAGGAATATTACCAATCAGAATATCGATATTTTTGCTTTTCACTTCACGAACAAAGCGGGCTTTGTCGTTACCCCAGTGGTAACACACAGTTTCAATTTTATCAGGCCAGCCTTTAAAGTTAGACTTGTCGAAAAAGCGCAGTACATGGTCTAGGTAGAGAAGGCCAATAGTAGGTAGTTTAGTCGTAGACATTTTACTTTCTCGTTTAAAGTTGAGAGGTTAGCGCAGCTTGCAAACTTGCGCGCTTTTCAATTGCTTTTCGCTCAATCAAGTTAACGATCCGCTCGATTTTTCCATCATTAAACGTCAAGCCTGCAGCTTCTTGCTCAGGCGTGGCGAATGCAGGAATACCGTTTACTTCTAGTACTACATATTCTTCATGTTCTTGGTCATAAATTACATCAACCCCAGCGATATCTAGGCCGGTAACTTTTGCTGCTTTAATGGCTAGGGCAACTAATTCATCATTGGGTTCACGGCGAATAACAGAGCCGCCGCTGGTGACATTGGTTTTCCAGTCGTCTTTAGGTGCTTTGCGTCCATAACAGCCTACAAATTCACCATCTACAATGTCGATGCGATAATCTGTCATGTCGTAATTGATAAAACGTTCGACATAGAAGTGGGGAATATTGGTTTGATCCAAAAAAGGGATAAGCATATCTAAAGAACGCTCATCTTCCACTTTTACTATGCCCATTCCACCCCAGCCGTCGGTAGGCTTGTAAACCAAGCGTCCGCCCCATTCGCGGATGGTATTTTTAAGCATGGGTTTGTCTTTGGTATTACATAGTCGGTAATCAGGTGTACGAATACCTGCGCGAGATAAGCGATGCGAAGTGCGAAGTTTATCTTCAGATAACGAAAAAGACTCAAAACTGTTAAGGCACGGAATTGATTCGTTCAATACTTGATAAAGAAAAACTTGATAAGGTGTTTGTTGACCTGCATTGTATGAAAAGAACGCATCTAATTCTTCCATATTCACGTTATGGCACGTAATGGTTCCGTTGTGTGCGTTTGCATGACCTAAGTTAAGATCGGTAATTGCTTCGATATCGCGATCTCGTAATTGGTTGACGATTTTAGCCTGTATGGCAGTACCGCCGCTGTTGCTGTACATCCACATCCCGACTGTATACTTTGGCACGACTTTTAACCCTGTTTTTATGAATCGATGAATTGACATTCTGTTCGATTTAAGTAAGAAGATTTCTCAAAATAAAATTCTGCACCAAAATGGGTGGTAAATATCTATTTTAGATGAGAAATATGACATATATTAGACTTCAGGGTACGTCTTGGTACGAGGAGTCCCTCCCAAAAGCGGCGCTATTAAACGGCTAAATTGCGAACTATTCAAGTTTAATTTTTGCTCAATTGGAATTAATTTCAATATTTGTAACTTTAACGTTTAAAGCATGTGTTATTACTGTGAATAGCTCAATTAAAACAAGGGCTTTAGCGTAGTTTGGTTTTAATCAATACTTGGAATAAATATCATGAATAGTAGTCTGGACTTTACCGAACTTGCCTCAATTATATCGCTCAACTCTTACACTAAAAATAAAGCGGGTGTAGATCACAATGCTGACATCTTTAATGCGTGGATGGAGCAACTTGGATTCTCTGTAGAAACGCATCGACGTGAAGCAATAGGTAACCATGTTCACTACCTGTCTAAAAAGAGTGAAGGCGCAAAATTACTGCTACTTGGCCACCTAGATACCGTTTTTCCGCCAGACACTTTTACCGAATTCCGTGAAGATAAAGAATGGATTTACGGCCCTGGCGTATGTGATATGAAAGGCGGCAATTACATCGCTCTTGCCGCACTTCGAAATGTATTTGCCGAACAAGGCCACATCGCGAACATTGATATGCTATTGGTAAGCGATGAAGAAAGTGGCAGTGACGACAGTAAGCTGCTTACCAGTGAATTAGCCAAAGCCTACGATGCCTGTATGGTTTTTGAAGCGGCGGGCCTCGATCATGATGTGGTTATCTCTCGCAAGGGTATTGCGACTTTTCAAATCGAATTCGAAGGTAAAGGCGCTCACGCGGGTAACCATTATACCGACGGTATTAATGCGAACTTGGCTGCGGCTCATATGTTAATTGCCCTGACTAATTTAACCGACCTAGAAAAAGGCACCACGGTTAACGCCGGTAAAATGAAAGGTGGGTTAGGCGCAAATACTATTTCACCCAGTGCTAGCTTAACGGTAGAAGCGCGCTTCACTCAATCAGAAGAGCGGGACAGAGTGTTAGCCGCGTTTGAAGAAGTAACCCAAAACCCTGCGGTTGAAGGGGTAAAAGTAGCCGTAACTGGTGGTTTGCAACGAGATGTTATGCAACCTACAGATGAACAGGCGCAGTTTATCGCTGAATTAGAAAGTGTATTGGGTGCGCCACTTAAGCTGGAAAAACGTGGTGGGGTGAGTGATGCGAATGTAGTGTCGGCTGCAGGCGTGCCAACCCTTGATGGCTTTGGCCCTTACGGCGATGGCGATCATACCATTCATGAACGTGCAAGCAAGGCTAGCTTTGAACGGCGTATAGGCGAGGTAAGTAAAATTTTAGCGCACTTTAATGGTTGCTAAGTAATTAATAATTAGGCAAAACGATGCAAGGTCAGAGTTGGTTTTATTAACTCTGACCTTAAAGATTAGTATAGTTTAGCTAGTATACGACACCACTTCGGCTTCAAGACCCTCTCCAAGCATGAAATAAAAGCGCCTTCCAGGTTCATAATCACCGTGGTTGTAAGTATTAAATCCTAAAGCGAATACCTTTTTTTCTACCTCGTCTAAATTATCAACCACAATACCTAAGTGATTAACGTGGGCTACCGTGGTGTGATCGAATGTGTTCTCGGCACTTGAGTTCGACGCTAGTCCATTTTGATTGTAGTGATTCGAGCTAAACTGTTTTGGCTTATACAACGCTAAATAAGCGGTATCTGAACCCACGTGTACCGTATAACCATCATCTTTGGCTGGCCCGCGCCAACGTATGTGCCAATTGAACAACTGGCACAAGGCATCAGCAATAGCATCTGGGTTAGTGACGGTAATATTGGCGTGTTCAAGTGAGGCTGCTTGCATCGTATTTCCTTATTTTCTGTTGTGTGTTTTTCACCGGTAACTTTTTCGATAAAAAAGCGCAGTGGATTAATAGACAGCAACAGCTTAATATCTAAAGCTAACTTTAGATCAAGTATTAAATGCAGATTTTTAAAATGGCCCCTGAACCCCTAGTGCGTATTGGCTTTGTTGCAAAGCGAACCGGTAACGCAGTATCGCTTATTCGCTATTATGCCAACGAATCCCTTATTCCTTCCGTGCGAACCCAAGGCGGAAATAGAATGTTTCCTCGTTCAGTCATTCGCAGGGTGTCGTTTATTCTAATCGCGCAAAACATGGGCTATGCACTGGATGACATTCGACAACTACTGCAAACTCTGCCAGATAATCGCACGCCGAATAAAGAAGATTGGGCTAGGCTTAGTGAAGTATTCAACAAACACATTGCAAAGCGTATTGCTGAGTTAACCGCATTGAAATCTTCGTTAGAGGGCTGTATTGGTTGTGGTTGTTTGTCTTTAGATAAGTGCAAGCTGTACAATAAGCACGATCGCATTGCCGAGAAAGGGGCGGGCGCTCGGTTTTTACTAGGCGATAGCCCTAGCGATGCTGTTATAAAATAGCCTTTTCTCATCTATTTAGTTATTTCTGATGTGGTGCCTGTAGCCTCGACGGCGATTAAACATTTATTAGAAATTCACTTAGCCAAATATCTAAAAATAGGATAGTCGCCTTGGTAGACTCCACACCTAACAGCAACTCAAGCTCAACCAGTAAAACCAGACCCAAAACAAAAAGTTCGCCTAAGTCTTCGTTAAAATCCACGACTAAGGCCGGCACCTCCATGCATGTTCGTAATGTGCATAAAGATGGTTACCCAATGGCGGCGTTGTGCCAGGCACACCCAGCATTATCTGGCTATGTGATTAATGCAAAAAGCGGCAAAAAGAGTATCGACTTTGCCAACCAAGACGCCGTTAAAACCCTCAATGCAGCATTGCTTATCTATTATTACGGGCTGAAAACCTGGGACATACCTAACGGCTACCTGTGCCCGCCAGTACCTGGGCGCGCCGATTATATTCATGGCATAGCCGATGTGTTGGCATCTAGCAATAAAGGTGTTATCCCAAAAGGTAAAAGCGTAAAAGGACTGGATGTAGGCATAGGCGCTAATGCTATTTATCCTATCATTGGCAGTCAAAGCTATGGTTGGCAGTTTGTGGGAAGCGACATCGATGTGGTATCGGTAAAATCGGCTAAATCAATCGCTACAAAAAATCCTAAGCTTACTCCTTTATTGTCGGTTCGAAAGCAGCCGAATAAAACGAAAATATTTGAAGGTATTATTCAGCCTAACGAGCACTTCACTTTCACGATGTGTAACCCACCTTTTCACAAATCTGCTGAAGCGGCTGCGCTTGGAAGCGAGCGCAAAGCCATTGGCCTTAAAGGAAACAAGCACAAGCGAAGTGGTAAAAAGCCTCGAATTGATGCCAATGCTGATATTAACGCTAATACAAACGCCTCTGCTAAAGCGAAGCCCGATATCAGTAACATAAAGCTAAACTTCGCGGGAACAGGTAACGAACTGTGGTGCGAAGGAGGGGAACTAGCCTTCATTCAGCGCATGATTATTGAAAGTGTAAAGTACAAATCACAAGTAGATTGGTTTACTTGTTTAGTGTCTAAAAGCGACCACTTAAAAGCCATTGAAACCAGTATAAATTACTACGGTGCAACGAAGTTTCTGAAAGTAGATATGGGGCAAGGGCAAAAGCAAAGTCGCTTTGTGGCGTGGACGTTTATTGAATAAGCACATTGAACAATGGGGACAGAGTATGTTAATTAATGAACGATCATTAAAGTACTCTAACCCCTTTTCGTTTATTTAGGAGAGTTCAATTGTTTCTCAGACTGGTTCGAAACCTCGTACTTCTTAGCTCAACATTGCTCTTTTGTTCTGTTTCTACTGCTGATACCAAAATAGAGAGAAAAATGTATAACCCGTGGGAGGCAGAAATTGGTTACTCCCAAGTGGTTATTGCAGGTAACAACGTTTACCTATCTGGTATCGCAAGTGACAAAGCTACACTGGAAGAGCAAGTAAGGGAAATCTATACCCTTATACAAAATACCCTGAAAGATAATAACTTAGGCATGGAAAGTATCGTAAAGCAGGTAATTTATACCACTGATATTGAAGCGTTTAAAAAGCTGGGCAAGGTGCGAAAAGAAAAGTTTAAAGAGGGCCAATACCCAAGTTCTACGCTAGTAGAAGTACAGAGGCTCTATAGCCCAAACCACATGATTGAAATAGAAGTGGTTGCATTTAAAGAGTAGACGTATCAGAGAATTAATTTAGCCATCGCTTGAATTATGAGAATGTAACCAAAAGAGTGTAATAGAAGGACATATTAGGACAACTCTAAGGAGCTCTGATGATATGGCGTAAAAACATCAGCGTCTTATACATAGATGGTAGTGCTGGTTTAGCAGTGGGCTTAGCGTTATTTGCCTTTGCGGGATGGGTTAGTGAGCTTTATCAATTGCCCCTTAACACTATTCTTTTCCTGGCAAGTGCAAACACTATCTATGGCTGTTATGCATTAGCGCTGGCACTATCAAACAAGAAAAGCTTGATGAGCATTAAGGTTCTTGCCATCGCAAATAGCGTTTGGGTGGTTGTTTGTGCTGCTATCGTTATCTTGTATGCCCACATAGCAAGCCCAGTTGGTGTGTTTTTCATCTGTGGCGAAGCATTATTTGTCGGTTTGTTGGCAGTTTACGAATGGAAGAATAGATTCTTACTTTCGAAAGAAGATCGCTAAATAGTAGGGCCAGAGTATATTAGTAACCAGTAAAGTGCTCTGCCCCCATTTCGGTTTACTCGCCTACTATGTCAGTGGTTTCGAGTGCTACATCGATACTATTCGCTACCCCAGGGTAAGCTGATGATAAAGTGCTTCCATCTTCATTGGTTAAATCGCGCATATTTTTCTGAACGGTAATGATAGAAAATAAGCTAAGTATAAATGCCATACCGTAAAATCCTTTTTCACTTAGAAACATGTCGGCATTAAAAAGGCCTATACCCAGCAGGGCAACAGCACTAAAAAAAGCTGCCCAACACATACCAACGAAAACAGTGGTAGTTGGTAGGCCTTCTTGTTTATCTCTTACCGTCTTTTGTAAGGTTACAGCTGAAAACATGGCTAAAATGAATATTGCCAAATAATAGCCTTTTTCATTAAGTAGAATGTTGGCGTTCCATAATCCAACAAGGTAGCCAATAACTCCAATCGCAAGGGAAGCCCATGTTGCTGAGATATATGCTTGTGTTGGTTTATATATTCGATGTGATGTTGTTTGCATTGTTATAAATTCCTTTTGAGTTATCTTTAACCCTACTCGAGTTCCTTTGAAAATATATCTAACCGCGGTTAGATATATACTTTTAATTATCAGCATCCTAGTCTATTCGAACCTCCTTGTTAACAGTGTCAGCCATGCAGCGTAAACACTCTTAATTTCCTCAATTACAAGTATGTCGCAATAAGTCTCTAGCTTGTAGGTGGCCTACCGAAAAACGGCTTACTGACGAAATTCTGATTTTACAAGCAATTACATGGAAGGTTAGTTTCCAAAAAATACTGAAGCAAATATACGAACATTAGTTGTATTAGTAAATACGCACACGTAAATGTGCTTGATAGTGCTTTGCGCCATAATAGGCTTAGATAGAAAAGCGAGTAAATCTTGCGATGCACGTGTAGCTGCGGTTTATGATTCAAATGGGAGGGGGCCTTGGTTTACACAGATACCAAGACTTATGAATGGTGTAAAATAGAAGAGTAAACAACCGAACACAAAATAGGGCATCTTATGATGCCCTTTACTATTTTTAACGGTTTCCAAATTGCTAAAGCCTAAGCTTATAGCTAAAGACTAAAAGCGATAAGTGGCCGATACACCAACAGTTCTAGGGTCGACAACGGCGGCATAACCTCCGGGGTAGCGTGCACTATCAGGCTCTTGCGATACCAGTGCAGTTTCATCAAACGCGTTATCTAAATACGCAGTAAGCAGCCAGTTGTCAGAGGTATAATTAGCAGTGAAGCGGGCTATTGTATAATCGCCGGCAACCCGTTCTGCGGTATTGGTGAAGTCGCCAAAGTATTCGCCTATGTAACGAACAGAGCCGCCAACGCTGATGGCATCTGTCACCCAATATTTGGCACCTACATTAGCGTTAAAGCTAGGGGCTGAGTTTAATTCATTGCCCTGCGCATCGGTGTAATCCTCACCGGCATCTTTAATGTCTGAATGAAGTAGACCCATTCCAGCGTTCACTTCTATACTATCTGTTACATTAGCATGCACTTCTAACTCAGCGCCGTATGTCGCCACACTTGGCATATTGGTAATGAATCGTGTAGAGCTGAGTGCTTGAAAGCCATCGTAATCGTTGTAGAAAATGTTGGCACTAATAAAACCAGTACCATTTTCAAACTGGGTGCGGCTGCTTAGCTCGAACGTATTTACCTTCTCTTCTTCATAGTAATAGTACTCTTGCGCGGTAAAGTTTAGTGCACCGCCTCCAGCGTTATAGCCCTTGCGCGCACTAAACGCTAACGTAGTTTGTGGTGTAAAAGCGTATTGAACAACGAACTTAGGCAAGAATATGTTGGTATCGTCATCAAGATTCGAATCTATTGGCTCGTAAACAAAATGCCTAGACTGGCTTTCTCGTTCTACTCGAACACCCGCAATAATATTGAGCTTATCTGAAAGCGCAAACGTGGTTTCGCCATAAATAGCGATAGATTCGCTTTCATCGCTACCGTAGTAGGGGTAAGCGCCGGTGCTCAAAATATCTTGCTCACGCTCGAAATAATACAAACCTACAAAGCCATCAATGTTGTTGTTCGGTAGGGCGAAGTTAATTTTTGCATCTACTGTTACGTTTGTTTCATCAAATACCAACGTTTGCTCTGCATCATCCGAAGCTTCATAAGTGTCAAAGCCCCACTCATAATCCATATAGGAAACAAGCAAGTCGAAAGACATGTTGTCCGAAATTGAGTACTGAGTATTTAATGCTGTTGTTGAGGCCGTTGTACTAATATCTCGAAAGTAGATACGATTATATTCTTCTAAGTTTTCTAACGCGTAGTAAACTCGTCCAGTGTCACCTTCTTCATTGTTGTAGGTATGCGAAAGCGTGAAAGATAAATCATCATTTGGCGTCCATAGTAATTTACCACGCACGCGCTGGGTTTCAATTTTATCAATATCATAGTCGGGTGAGTTTGATTCATAACCCTCACCATCGGTAATGGTATCGGCATTCAAGTTTTGAACGCTCAATCGAAACACCAGTTTATCTTCAATAAGCGGGCCTGAAATTACTCCTGCAGTATCTATGTATTGATCGTTGTTTCTGTAACCTATTCGAGCAGCGCCTTCCCACTCTTGGCTAGGATCATTCGTCTTAATATAGACTGCGCCACCAATACTGTTACGCCCATTACTGGTAGATTGCGGGCCGCGGTATACTTCAATTTGTTGTAAATCCCACATGCCTGAGTCGCCACTTAAATCAGCCACAAAAGGTTGCGATACGCCATCAATTAACGTCATTACCCGTCCGTTCGCACCACCGGAAATAGAATTGAAACCGCCTGCCGCACCGTTTCCAGAAACCCCTCGAATGTCGGGCAAGGAACCTGAAGGAACTACCACATTAGCAATATCAGAAATAGCATCAGATACCGATTTATATTGGGTGTTATTAATTGCCTCTTCGGTTAAAACAGAAATTGACGTGGTTGAGTCTTTTAATGAACGGTTCGCTTTTTCACCAATAACCACAATCTTTTCAATATCAGTGATATCTCTATCTGGGGTTTGTATCTCTTGTGCATGCACGCCGCTTATGGCAGAAGAAATGGCGAGTGCTAGCAAAGATGTACTTGGTAAAAGCCTTGATGATAGCCGTGTTGAATTTCTATCTGAGACGTTTTTTGTGGTGCCGAAAGCCATAATAGTTTTTCCTTAAAGTAAGTGTAAATGAGCGATGTGGCTACCTTCGAAGGAGCGCTTATTATTATTGGGTTTTAGTTTAAAAGTGCAGTTTAGAATGGGAAGGTTGCGCCAACGGCTAGCGCAACTAACTACACGGTGAAAATACTCATTTCATTTGCAATTTTCCTAAGTATTTTGTTATCTGATTAAGCCCACACCGAATCGATAGGAATAGCCGAACGGCGTTTTTGTAAATGACGGGCGGTAGTTAGCAGAGCTAGCAGTATCGTTGCTGATACTAAGCAAACCCCAATATCAATGCTTGCAGATAAACTACTGCTGCTGAAATAAAGGGTAATGCCAATAGTGGCTAGGAGCAGCAAGCTCGATAGGTACAGTGAATCGATTGCGGCTTTTATTGGCGTCACAATGAAGCTGTAAAGTACAGGCGTGAAAAAACCGATGTAATAAGCGATAAGCTGATAAGTTCGAATATTGGGGTTATCGATTGAGAACACTTTCGCTGCTAGCAAAGACAAAACGATACCTACAACCGTACCAGCACACACGCCAACGGTAAGCCGCGCCATAATACGAACTGAGCGTTTTTGCTCTGCGGGTGCCTTATTCTGAATTTGTTTTTTGCGTCTAGACTCAACCCAAACCACGTTGCCCGTTAAAAATAACAGTGCGCCGCTTAAGCCCATAGCAAAGTAAACCCAGTGAATAAATGAGCCACCAAATCCGCCAAAGTGTAGGGTAAAGAAACTATTCACTACCTTTCCTGGCACACCAGAAATTGACGGTAGCATAGCCGTGTATCCAGAGGATGCGGTGTAGGGATCGGTAACCCAGAAAGCGTAATCGGGGCCACGTATAATTTCCCCGACTAATTCTCCACCTACTAGCACTCTTGCACGGGGAGTCCCTAGGCCTGCAAAGCGAAGCTCTGCAATCTCGAATTCGGGTTCAATATCGGTAATTTCTTTGGTGAGCTGGGCAATTGAAATTAGATTATCAACGCCTCGGTTCATCTCTGTAGGAGCGGGTCGGTTGAACATAGGGCTGTCTTTATAAACCCATTGTTGCATGCTGCCATACAGAATATCGTGGTAGGCAAATACCACGGTGGTGATGGCAATAATAATGTGAAAAGGCAGAGCGGTAATGCCCAGAATATTATGAAAATCGACCCAAAATCTTTTTCCGTTCTTCTTTTTCCGTAAGCTAAATAAATCTTTAAACCATGTGGGTAGGAAAATGACTAAACCTGACACTATGGCCACAAAGTACAAAATCGATACAAATCCCATTACGAAAATGCCTAACGCATCATGATCATCGCCGCCAGGAATACCCGCGGTACGGTGTATATGGTCGAGAAAATCGCCAATAGCTGAAATATGGGTTTGTTCGCTTACCAATTCCCCTGAGCTATCTAATGAAGCATGCCAAAAGGTGTGTGTATGTGTGGCTTCATCTTCAATAGTCCAAGTAACTGGGGCATGATTTGGTTGGGCAGAAGGAAGATAAACCGTCATCTCTTTACTAGCGTCGGGGTGGGTCTGTAAAACGGTTTTAATGAGGCTGTCATATTGGTTTAGTTCAATAGCTGGTAGCGCATTTTTTTCGTGCATAGCCCATATATTTAGTGGCGCCTTGAACATGGTTAATGCACCGGCCACAAAGCAAATAAATAACAGTAAGCCTGAAATAATGCCGGTCCAAATGTGTACTTGCTGATAGCTTTTATAATTCTGTAATTTCATTGGTGTTACCCCAGAACCTGTAAGACGGAAAATTCAAACAGTGTAATAAGCGAGAGCAGAGCCAGTGGCAGCCAAGGTTTTTTAGCAAAAAAGATAAGGCTTATCGGGGTTAACCAAAAAGGGACTATCAGCCACATTAAAAATTGGCTCTTCACATCAAGCGGTGTATTAGAAAGAAAAAGAAGACTAATTAAACTGCTAGTGAATAATGCAAAGGGAAAACTAATTAGTGTTGCTCCAATAGTTTTTAACCACCAGTGCGCCTTAAAGGTAGTGTAACTCTCATCTCTAGTGAGCCCTGTACCGCGAGAGCGTACAGATTTAAGAGGTGCGGTGTAACGGGTAAAGAAAGGAAGGGTTCCCAACAACAACATACACAGCGTGATAATGGTATAGATGGCGGCAGGTAATGAAAACGTTAAGCTGAATATTGCCGTGCTTAACACCAATAGCGCCAAGGCAATTAACAGTGCAGTGTTAAATGATAGTAGACTTTTCTTAAACCATTGTTGGTTCGGACAACCTGCGTAAAACACGAGATTAGCCAGTAAACAGACGAGTGCGCCTATCAATATTGCCGAGTTCACCTTTACTGCTCCTTGCAACTAGGGTTGTGACAAGTGCGCATTTTTTGCGCGAGATATTTTAAAGTGGCAGTAGACTAAAGTTTAACTTTCACCAATGCAAATAAAAATGATTTTTATTTGTAGTTTTACATTTTTAGATCACAAATTCAAAAAAACGGTACAAAATCAACTTTCTAAACCTCTGTTTAAAGGCGAATTGCTATTCAGCTAAGGCATGGGTTTACAAATCAAAATCAATCTTTCTACCTTTGGCGTGGGTATGAATTTGTAGGTAGGTTTGCGATTGGTTAATGCAGCATTGATTATCACAGTATTTGAACCTGTATTAACTCAGTATTTAAAAGATTAAACAGTAGGTAGTATATGGAAAATGTAAAAGTAGCCTTAGTAACAGGTGGCGCGAAAGGCATTGGCGCAAGTATCGTTGAAAAGTTAGCGGCAAGTAATTTTGCCGTGGTCATCAATTACGCCAGTAGTAGCGATGCGGCATACGAACTCGTTGATAAAATCAAAGGTAGAGGTGGGCAAGTGATTGCTGTGCAAGCTGATGTTTCGAAAACCACTCAGGCAGAAAGTTTGTTTGAAGCAGCGTTGCAGGAATTTGGCAAGGTAGACGTATTGGTGAACAATGCGGGCGTGATGGTGCTTTCAACACTTAACGAAACGAGCGATGACGATTTTAATAAACAATTCGACGTTAATATGAAAGGGGTATTTAACATGCTTCGCTTAGCCTCAAAGCATCTTCATCAAGGCGGCAGTATTATCAATTTATCCACCAGTGTAGTGGGGCTGAAATTAGAGCGTTACGGCGTTTATGCTGCTACAAAATCTGCGGTTGAAACCATGTCGGCTATTTTATCAAAAGAGCTTAGAGGTAAGGATGTCGCGGTAAATTGTGTAGCGCCGGGGCCTACTGAAACTGATTTGTTTACCGAAGGAAAATCCCAAGAGTTCATCGATAAGCTTGCCAATATGAGCCCCATGGAAAGGCTAGGCCAGCCAGAAGACATAGCGAATGTAGTTAACTTTTTAGCCAGTGACGAAGGGCATTGGATTAATGGGCAAGTGTTACGAGCAAATGGAGGAATTGTTTAACATATCGCGATAAATATTTTAATAAAGGTAAAGTTCTTAAAACTCAATTGAAAATGATTCTTATTTAGGTTAAGGTGCGCGCCAAATTTTATCCCTTTATACTTTAGTGGAGTATAAAAAATGTCGCGCAGCACTACCTCACTTGGAATTTTTCTTTCTGGCTTATCTGGGTTCGTTTCTCTTGGACTTAGTTCTACTAATGTTTACGCTCAATCTGCTATACCCCCACAAGCTGCAGTTCATGCAGAGTCTAATGGACAGGCTCAAGAGGGTGAACCTGACACGGTAGAGCGTGTTGAAGTAAAAGGGAGGGCGCAGCAGTTTTATTTAGATACCAAAACCAAAATTGGTACTAAAACTGATGCCGATCTCATCGATATTCCCATGTCAGCACAAGTACTTAGTGCGCAGCTTATTGCTGATCAGGCTGCTCGTGATATTACCGACTTGTATCGCTCTATCGCTGGCGTCAGCGAGTACAGCTATTCCGGCGTGACATTTCGCGGCTTTCGAGACGAAGACAACGTATTTTATGATGGTGTAAGGGGCGACCCTTACTCAGGCTTTAGTGTGCCTGACTTATTCAATGTCGCCAGAGTAGAAGTACTGAAAGGTCCTGCGGCAGCGTTATACGGCGGTGGTGAACCTGGAGGCATGATTAATTACGTCACCAAAAAACCTACCTTTACCGAAAATAAAGAAATAACCCTAACAGGTGGTAACTATGACCTTCGCGGTATTTCAGGTGAAGCGACAGGTGGGCTAACAGAAGATGTAGCCTATCGAATTGGTGGCTTTTATGAAGTCCAAGATAGCTTTAGAAATAACGCAGATATGGAAAATATCGAACTTGCTGGCGGCTTACTTTACGATGTTAGCGACAACACTCGATTAACCACTACCTTCGATTACATAGTACAAAACCTAGGTGGTCATCGACTTCGCGGCGTACCGGTAGATGATGAAGGTAATTTCCTTGTTGATTTAACCTATAACGCGAATGAAGAAAGTGACTTTCAAGATATGGAAGCATTTGTTTTTCAAACCCAGTTAGCACATACCTTTAGCGACGCATTAAAAGTTAATTCTACCCTTCGCTATTTAACGAATGAGCGAGATCAGGCTTATCACGAGTCCCGCAGTTGGGTTGATGTTAACGGTGACGGCGAAGCCAATATTGATGACGAGACCATTCAACGTGAATATCGAGACCAATACCGCGCTAACGATGAAGTCAGCTTAACCACCGACTTTGTTTACGATTTCAACGCAGCTGGTGTGGAGCATCAGTTCCTGTTTGGTGGCGATTGGCACTATATGGACACAGAGTACGATTACTTACGTGCTCGGTATGAAGCTGACGGCGTGGCCAACTTAAATATCTTCACCTTAAATTATGGCGAAACCGACCCTAGTACCTATAACCTGACCGACTTAGATAGAGACGGCATACGTCGTAATCGTCAGGGGTTGTACATTCAGGATATGATGCACCTGACAGATAATATTATTGTAATGGCTGGCGCACGCTTCGATAGGTTTGACGAGCGAGACAAAGAAACTGGTACCGAATACGACGATTCAGATGTAACGTATCGTGCCGGTATTACTTACAAACCTTTTAAAGCGATGTCGATGTACGCCAACTATTCCGAAAGCTTCAATCCTGTTGATGCTACTGACCAAGCTGATGCCAATGTTACCGCACTAGAGCCGGTTAGCGGTGATGCCATTGAGTTCGGTGTGAAAAACGAATGGTTGAACGGCAGCATTATGACCACATTCGCCGTGTACCACATAAGTAAAGAAAACTTAGTGTATAGCAACCCAGACTATATTGAAGGCGTGAATGACGATACCGAGTCAGCACTTATCAATTTTGGTGTAGTAGAAAGTGACGGTGCTGAATTTACCTTGGTAGGCGATATAAGCAATACCATCAGCGTAACTGCAAATTACGCGTATAACGATACTATTGTGGTTGACGGTAGCTCAAGTAACACTTTTGGTGCGGGCGATAGATTTGTAAATGCACCTCGTCATCAAGCCGGGTTGTGGACAAGATATGCCATCGACAGTATCGACTCATCGATTGCTTTTGGAGTGAATTATGTGAGCGAGCAAATAAGTGCAGATGCACAAAAGGTGAAGCCTTTCACTGTATTTGATGCAAGCTGGACAACGCGATGGGACGCGGTTTTACTTAGCGTAAATGTGAACAACCTGTTTGATAAAGAATATGCAGTAAGCGGATTTAGCGAAAGAAATGGCCACTTTCCAGGGCAACCTCGCGAAATTATCGCTCAGCTTCAATATAACTTTTAATAAGTGCTAAGCAAGTCTACATGGATTGCAATTCACAGTTGGGTGGGCGTTAAGCTTTCCATCCTGCTGTGCTTTATTGTAGCTACCGGCACGCTTTCTGTGGTGTCACACGAAATTGATTGGTTAGCTAACCCTGCAAAACGGGTTGCCCCATCAACCGTAAGTGATATGAATTGGCAGGCGGTTTATGTACAAGCTCTTAATGAAACTGCGAAATTAGCCACCCCTGTACGAAAAATAGAATCTATCCACGCGCCTCTTCACCCTTGGTTCAGTGCAGAAGTTATTTATCGAGATAAGGATAGCTTGCGGCATCGCTTGTTTTTTCATCCCACAACCGGTGAATATTTAGGTGACGGACGCTGGTTAAATTGGCAGCGTTTTTTTCGTGTAACCCACCGGCATCTAATGTTACCGCTAACCCTTGGTATTACCATTGTAAGTGCCTTTTCTATTGCTATATTAGCCCTACTGATATCTAGCTTATATATTTATAGGCACTGGTGGAAGGGCTTCTTTCGCAAGCCTCGTTGGCGGCACAGACAAACCCGTTGGGGCGACTTTCACCGAATCGTGGGTGTTTGGAGCTTGTGGTTTTTGCTTGTGATAGGGCTTACCGGCAGCTGGTATTTAGCTGAGCGTTGGGGCGCAGCCGCTCCTAGTACAGACAAAGGTTACGCTGTAACCGATGACGCGATAAATGAACCTGTAATGCCAACGCAAACCTCGCTTAACACTATGCTGCATATTGCTCGCGTGCAATTCCCAGCCCTTAGTATCGAAGAAGTGCGCTTTCCTAACAAAGCGGGTGGGGTAGTGGCGTTTCAAGGGCAAGCTAGTGCAATACTGGTACGAAACCGAGCGAACACTATTCAATTTGACCCCGTTTCTGCTGAAGCCGTTTTTAAGCAAGATGGTAGTGATTTCTCGTTACATACCCGTGTTTCAGAAGCAGCCGACCCGTTGCATTTTGGCGTGTGGGGGGAAGTGCAAGGAAATACGGCTAAGTTATTGAGTAAGCTTCTGTATTTTATATTTGGTGTTTTTCTTACTGGCCTTTGTATAACTGGCACTTACATGTACGGATTGCAAGTAGGGCGAAAAGGTAAAAGTATTTCTTCTAAAAGCTCACCGATGAAAAATGCCCGGCTAACAGTCAAATCACTACCCAATACTCCGTTTCGGACCTGGCAAGCCGCTTTACAAAAGGTGGGGTGGGTAGCGTGGTTCTTTACTTCTGCTGTTATTACTTGCTTGGGCTATGGAGCCTATATCTATTTACCTTTTGGCGGTTAGTAAAGACTTTCTTCTCTATTTTTATCAATACAGATGTTAGCTTATCTTAAAAATAATTATCTGAATGTGAATGTTTATCATTTGTGTTTGTGGTAGCATCGCGTTTTTTGAAAGCTACTGTCAGTTTTGTGTAAAGGGAAAACAAAGATGCAACTTAGTCGCACATCAGTAAAAGTTCGTTTAGGCCTTAAGTTAGGCAAAAGTTTGGGTCTAGGCTTGGGTCTGAGCGTTGGGGGCATTGCATTATCGAATGCGGCTTACGCAGAAGAAACAATGACAAGCGAAAGCGAAGTAGAAGTAATCAAGGTAAAAGGTACCTATTTTAACGACTATAAAGTAGGTGATGCTTCCGGTGCTATGCGTGCTAATGTCTCATTGCTTGAAACCTCTCAAGCAGTAACAGTAATCCCTGAAACTATTATTGATGAGCAGCTTGCCACCACGTTAGGGGAAGTACTCAATAACGATGCAAGTTTGTCACCGGGTTCTAAACAACGAAACCGTGAAGTATTCAGCTCTCGTGGCTTTGAATTGAGCTCTTCTACCGGCTATTTACGTGACGGACATCAACATTGGTCTCACTATCAACAGCCAATCGAAACGCTTTCAAGAGTAGAGGTTATCAAAGGGCCTTCAAGTATTCTATATGGTCAGTCTGCACCAGGTGGGCTTATTAATATGGTAACCAAGCAACCTACGGCATCTCGTTTATTGGAAGTTAGCGCAGACACCGACCAATATGGTTCTACACGATTTATGCTAGATGCTGGTGGCGAGATTACCGAAGATACAGGCTATCGCGCGGTATTGGTAAAGCAGGATGTTAATTTCGATCGCGAATATCAAAATGGCGAAACAAGAGAGCGTGATCGTTTCCTAGGTTCATTGGTGCTTGAACATAAAATTAACGACAGCTTAATAGTGAATGCTTATTACGATCGCACTAACGATAAAGCAGGTTTAGATACCGGCGCATGGTTAGATGAAGATGCTAACGTAATAAGTAATAGAAATACCATTAACGACTTCTCGTGGGCGTTCACTGATATCCATGTTGAAAACAAAGGGGTTAAATTAACCTATTTCATGAATCCAGAGTGGCAAGTGAAGGTGGGTTACAACGAGCAATCGTTTGAAAGACAGCGTTTTGAATCATCGCCTCGACTTCCTTCAGACTACGAAATTGGTAACAGCTATACCTCTAACCCATACGATCGTTCAGATGATTGGCAATTTAAAACCGCGTTTATCGATTTTAATGGTGAAGTTTCGTTTGGTGGTATTGAGCACAATATCCTTATTGGCGGAAACTCACTGGATTATTATTATGGCCAGCTTATCGAAAGAGGGGATTCAATCACCTACACCGTAGGGCAACCAGAGCCTGCTAAACCAGATTTAAACTTCAATAATGATGAAACCTTAAGTACCACTGAATACGATTATTACGGTGTGTATTTCCAAGATTTGATGACGTTTAACGATCAATGGCAAGTTGCCATTGGTGGTCGCTTCGATAAGCAGAGTCGTGAAGGCGCTGACAACGAATCTTTATTGCCAAAAGTTGGGGTGTTGTATCACCCAGCAGAGAACAGCACGATTTATGTGAACTACTCAGAAGGGTTTGAGCCTCAATCAAGTGAAACCATTGAAGACGAACTTGATCAAAACTTTGGTATGGAATTAGATGCAACTACTTCAAAGCAAGTAGAGTTGGGCGCGAAATGGGAAGTATCAGAACGTCTATTGTTAAATGGTGCACTATTTAATATAGAAAAAACGGGAACCCTTATTTCAGAGCAGTTATTGAACGACCCACTTTACACCACGGTTACTACCCAATCTGGTAAGCAAACTCACAGAGGCCTAGAACTTGCTGCACAAGGTGCGGTAAGCGATAAATGGTTTGTGATGACATCTATGATGTACTTAGATGCTGAGTATGAAAAAGACGAGAACTTTGAAGGCAATACGCCAGTTGATGCGCCTAAATGGTCAGCGTCATTATGGAGCCGCTACGAAGTTACTGAGAAATTAGCATTAAATGCGGGTATCTTTTATCAGGGCGAGCGCTATGCTGACAACGCCAATACTGTGTTAAAAGACGCTTACAGCCGTGTTGATATAGGTGCGACATACCGTACTGATATTATGGGTAAACAAGTTGATGTAAGGTTAAATGTAGAAAACGTATTTGATACCAATTACCTTGTTGGTGGCGGAATTAACAACGTGACTATTGGTGACGGTGCGACTGCTCGCATAGAATTCAAAACGTCTCTGTAATAGCGTTTATACGGTGAAAATAGCATGGTAAAAAAATACTGCTGAAAAGCACCGTAATAATTAGCCGTAATACTTAACAGCCCTCTAGCTTATTTAAGCTAGAGGGCTGTTTTATTTACCCAGTATATATCGCATTATTTAAGCAACTAACCACACTAAAAGCCTCCTTAAACCCTTTCGCCTTAAATCGCACCAAAGTATCTTCTTTTTAAAATACCTTCTTTTAAAATAGACAGCGCTTCAAAACATCTTCGCATTAGCAACTTGATTTACTGACTACGTTGTATTGTGTTCGTTAAGCACACGCTGATTTATCAATATTGTCATTAGTTGTTCCAGCGCTCAAATCCCCAGTTGTTAAGTAACCAGTATTTAGAGAATTCACGAGTTCATGTGGTGCATCTACACATAAATAGACTTCGGTAGGGCGTTCACAAAAGGTACCCATCAGCGTGAACCAATAAACGGGGATTGAAAACGTAAGCTTGATATTCGCCGTACCGCGACCTATTTTTAATTGCTCTTTGTCGCATTTCCACTCGCCTGCTTCACAAGCTTTAAGGTGCGATAAGGGAACAAAAAGCAGATTGAAAAAGGTGGCATTCACAATGAGGTGATTATTGTGACAATAAACAGAAAAGCGCCTGCTAATTCGATGACTCGCCGTGACACTAACAATGCAATAGAAAATGACCGACGCGACAATAATGGCGGCAATTTCACTCCATAAAATTAATAAAGAATAAGATACCCACGTAACAGCAATTAAGCCTAACAGTACTAAAGCGAAGTGCCATCGTTTGGCGCTGAGTAAGGATAAATTGGTCAAAGTGGCAGTATGGTTTCTTGTAAACTTAGGAATAGCGTAGTACCAGCTAGCCGGCTCGCTGGCCATAATTAAGGTTATTTCTCTTTTCTTATCGTCCGCATCAATATTGTCAATTAACGTGTTAATTCGAGGGTCACCTTTAAGCTTTCTTGATTTCCAGAGCATTGAAACCACGTGATAAATAACCACAAACTCAATAATAAGCAGTATGGCGATAATGGGGTAGCGTACCAGGCTTAAAAATTCAAAGTAACTAGCAAGAGTGTCGGGCATGGAATAACGGGCCACCACGCTGGCAATACTGAACGGAATAATAATCTTCCATTTTTTCTGCTCACCGATTTTAATTACACAAAACCAAAAAACAGCGGGGAGTATTACAAAGTAGGCAATCAGGAAGCCAGCAGAAAGTATCTGGTCGAATGAAGAGCTAATGGTTTCTGGTAATAAGGTGAAGCCTAAAACGTAAGTAGCAACGGCGAATAATAAGTAAAGTAGCCTAAAGCGAATGGCCTTGCGCATGAAACATCCTTGTAAAATTTATAACTCAATGATTTTTGGTTTTATCTTTGTCTTCAAAAAGGTAAGTTATATTGCGCGATAAGGCAATTTTTAGTGGCTTTGGCGATTAAACCTTTTTTAGGAGCTTCGCCCTAATGGTGCCGACTATTCTGGTGCCTACTATGGTATGCACTACTTATCAATTTGAAATAATTGTCGGCTTTACGACAGTGTGAAGTGCTTTTTCTCGATAATCTCTCCCCAGTATAAGAAAAAGTTTACAGGTAGCTAAATGAAAACGCTTGAGCAGCATTTAAGTGAGTACGCTAAATACCATAGAGATCAGCGTAATATCTTTACCCATTACATTGGTATTCCCCTTATTGTTTTTGCGTTTTTAAGCTTGTTAAGCCGCCCGGCTTTTGAAGTTACAGCGCCAATTGTAGGTGCATTATTGCTAAGCCCTGCGTTGCTCGTGTGGGTAATAGGTAATGTATTTTACTTAAAGTTAGATGTGAAACTTGGCTTAACTATGGTGGTGTTAACAGGGGCTTTGCTTTACATCGCACAGCCTTTAGCGCAGAGCGCAACATGGTTATGGCTATCTGCTTCAATCGGTATTTTTGTTGGCGGCTGGATTTTACAATTTGTTGGGCATCATTTTGAAGGCAAAAAACCAGCCTTCGTAGACGATATTATGGGCTTGGCTATTGGGCCGTTGTTTGTGGTTGCAGAACTTGGTTTCGAATTGGGTTTGCGAGGAGAACTTCAAGCGAAAATTGAAGAAACTTCAGGTGCAGTGCATTAGTTAAAACGCCCAATTGGTACACAATGAAGCACGCTTCGTTAGTTAACGAAAATATTGAAACAGCGCGAGCAGAAAATGGCACCTTTTCGGTGCCATTTTAGTTTTTTGTTTAGCCACGCATTTTTGATAGCGTTTCTTTGCGAAGTTGTAGCTTCGATTCTGCAAACGCTTTCGCAGGCAACATTTTAAGTTTTTCAGCATAGCCCATTGCGGTAGCAAGTACTTGATCTTGAGGCACTGCTGCATCCAAATAGCCCACTTTTACGGCTTCCTTCCCTGGATATACGCGCGAAAAAAGTAATGCTTCGGTTAAAGAAGTTGGAGCTAAACGTGACTTCGCCAGTTCCATACCAAACGCAGGTAAAACCATGCCGATAGCGGTTTCGGTTAAACCATATTTAGTGTCACCATCTTTACCTATACGTAAGTCAGCGGCCATCAAGAATATTGCCCCTAGCGCGATACTATGGCCTTCAGCGGCAACAATAAGGGGTTTAGGATAGCTGTACAGCCGTATAATTAAGTCGGCACCTGCTTGCACTAATTTAACTTGTTCGGTTTTATCTTCAGCTTTCATAACGGAAAGGTCGAAGCCGCCGCAAAACTTATCGGCACCGCCGTACATTACTACTGCATCAGCTTTTTGCTCAGCTTCATCTAATGCGTTATTTAACGCATCAATAAGGGTAAAGCCCACTGCGTTTACTTTCCCGTCATCAAAGGTAATAAGTGCTACCTTGTTTTCAATTTTTAATTCGAAAGCCATCACTGCCTCTTTATTGTTAATACTATTGGGGGAGTTTGTTTTTAGTGACGCTAAGAAGCAAGTTTTTTTAAATAATGAAGGGTATTGGCGTTCGCTTATAATTGAGTTTTTGGCAGATTGTGGGATAGAGCCCGTGATCTATATTCACGCATTTTACCCTACTAAAAGAAAGCATTTTTCCGCGCGTAGAATCAGGTACGCTGACAACTTAGCAATTCAGGCGTACACTCTTTTTCTAGCTTATTTCTAATTACTTACGTTAACCATACTATGCTTCCAAAATTAAAAATTCTGATCATTGAAGATTCACAAGAATTATTAGAGCAACTGTCTGACAGTATTCGCTCTACCATAGAACTGTTCGACAGACCGGATATCGAAATGAGCGTTGTCGAGGCAGTTTCAGTATCACGCGCCCTTGATGTGGTAAGAAACGACGGCGAAATACAGGCTGTGGTATTTAGCTGGGATACCACGGTTTTACTTGATGAAGTGAGTATGAGCACAAGTCTTAATCAGGCTAAGAAGAAAGAAAAACCAAAGCTAGAAAACAATGCAGTAGTGATTAGTGCTATTAAAGCGATCCGCAGAGAGTTGCCTGTTTATGTATTGGGCGACGCTATAAAGGGTTTAGATATTGTGAATCAGGCCAGTGGCATGGAGTCGTTTTTCTATCGCAATGATATTATTTCCGATCCGGAATCTATTTTGGGTTACATCATCAACGATTTTGATGACAGAAACGAAACGCCGTTTTGGACCGCTTATAAAGACTATGTGGTAGAAGCGAATGATTCTTGGCATACGCCAGGTCACAGCGGTGGGGCAAGCTTTAGAAACTCTCCCTACATCAGTGATTTCTACCGCTTCTTTGGGCGAAATGTATTTGTGAGTGATTTATCAGTAAGTGTTGACTCCCTCGGTTCACTTTCAGATGGTACTCACGCTATTGGCAGGGCTCAGGCGAATGTCGCCAATACCTTTGAAGTTAGGCAGTCTTATTTCGTGACTAATGGTTCATCAACCTCAAACAAAATTATTCTGCAAACCTTACTGCGAGAAGGCGATAAAGTCATCGCTGACAGAAATTGCCATAAGTCGGTGCACTACGGCATTGTGCAAGCCCGCGCTATGCCCGTGTATTTAGACAGCGTGTTCAACCCAGACTACGGTATATTTTCACCGCCTCGTTTGTCGCAGTTAAAAGAAGTTATTGAAGCGAATACTGACGCTAAGCTGATTGTGCTGACGGGATGTACCTACGATGGCCTGCTTACTGATTTGAAACAAGTGGTGGCACTAGGGCACAAACACGGCATTAAGGTGTTTATCGATGAAGCGTGGTTTGCCTATTCCTTATTTCATCCTCAGTTTAGAGAGTATTCCGCTATTGAAGCCGGTGCTGATTACGTTACCCATTCAGCACATAAAGTAGTCTCGGCGTTCTCTCAAGCCTCGTTTATTCACGTTAACGACCCTGACTTCGACCGTGATTTCTTTAAAGAGATTTACAGCATTCACACCAGTACATCACCAAAATACCAGCTAATGGCATCCCTTGATGTGTGTCGACAGCAGTTAGAAATGGAAGGCTATAAAATACTTAACGAATTATTGGCCAACGTAGAAGAGTTGAAACAACAGGTAGCGCGTTTTAGCCGAATTCGTATTTTAGAAAAAGCAGACTTTGCGCGTGTATTTCCCCATTTTGAGCAAGATAACACGGGGCACGACCCGCTTAAAATTCTTATCGATATTTCTGCATTAGAATATTCGAATCAAGAAATTCATCGATTTTTGATGGACGAAGTGGGGTTAGAAATAGAGAAGTTTACTCATAGCACTATTCTAGTATTGCTAACATTAGGCGGCATGCGCTCTAAAATTGTCAGACTATATAACGCCCTTAAAAAGCTAGATGAAGGCAAGGTTTCGCTGAATAAAAGCAAAAGCCGTAGTGTTATACCAGCCACTATTCCGCCCATCAACTTAGTCGAACTACCCTCTAAAGCGTTTTTCGGGAAGCGGGAGTCTATCGATTGGCAAGACAGTGCGGGGCGTATTGCCGCTGGGTTGGTGACACCTTACCCGCCGGGCATTCCACTGCTTATTCCTGGACAATTAATAGAGGATGATCACATTAACTATTTGCGGTCTTTGTCTAATCAGAAACTCACCATACAAGGGCTTTACGATGGTGAGCTCTATGTTAAATGTCCTGATTAATGAGTGTAAGTAATTGTTAGTAATAACAAATGATTATACTGTGGTTGAGTTTAGGGTTTTTGAATTATTACTTAAGATAAAGTGCATTTAAGCGTTGACTAATCGCCATATTATTTCTATGTTGGTAAATAAAGTGATTAGCCAATGCGCTAGGCAGCAGTATGGAAGATGTTCATTTGAGGGATACAAGCGGCGAATTTACCGAAGTGTTAAACGCTTGGGTAATTAATAACGATTTAAAAAGTGCCAATCAGCTTCGTAGTATTGTCTACTATCATTTAAAAGGCATGGTGAAAAAGCAAATTAGCAAAAAAGCGGGGTCTGACAATGCGCTTAGCCTGCTCGACAAGCTTCCTAATACCACCTCACTCCTTCACGATGTCATTATCAAACTGACTGCTCCTGATGAAATCTTTGAAAATAGGCAGCAGTTTTATGCTTCTCTCGCGGTGTTTGTGCGCTGGATGCTGCAAGATGAAATTAAAAAGCGCTCTGCGAAAAAACGCACTAACGATTTAGAAGACATGCTACAGATAACCGACGCTTCTATCGACTCAGGTTTATATCTTAGTTTCGACAATGCGTTATCTTCACTCGAAAATGTATCTAAGCGTTGTTACCAAATAGCGCTTCTTCACTATTATCTAGGGCAAAATGTAGGCGAAATAACCTCTCAGCTCAATTTAAGCGAATCTACGGTTTACAACGAATTGTCGGCGGCGAAAGCCTACCTTCGAGTTCAGTGCGAAGCCGCATAGTTCACCCCGCCATAATGTTGTTCAGTTAAACCATAAGAGCTATTCATGAAGTTTGAAAATGCCTTACTCTTTTTTCAGCACCTTATTGGGTTGGATGAAGCTAAAATGCGCGAAAATTTGTCGCAGTTATGTCCCAAAGAAGCCCCAATATTTGCTGAAACCTTGGCATTGATCGATGCTCATTATGCGAATCAACAACGAAGTGGCTTCACACAGTTAGTGGGGGCTCAAGCCGATTTATTGTGTAATGATAATCACGCGAAATCTCTAGAAGGTAGCCAAGTTGGGCCTTACCTGTTGAAGAAGAAGCTTGGTCATGGCGGAATGGGGGCAGTGTATTTAGGTCAGCGAAATGACGGATTAATTGAGCAAAAAGTCGCGATTAAGTTTGTTTACTCATCTATTGCAGATTTAGCGGGTGATAACTTTATACAACGAGAGGCGCAACATTTAGCCAATTTAAATCACCCTAACATAGCTAAAATTTATACCATCGATGTCACCGAAGAAGATATACCCTATTTGGTCATGGAATATATTGAGGGCGCGCCTCTATCTGAGGCACCATTACTAAAAAAAGAAAGTTTGTCGGGCAGCACAAGTGCACATCTCACAATATTGATTAAACTTTGTAGTGCGCTGTTTGAAGCGCATCAAAGCGGTATTATTCACGCTGATATTAAACCGTCGAATATTATTGTGGATGAAAATAACCAACCCAAATTACTCGACTTTGGTATTTCTCACTCGTTAAACCATCCAGATAACCAACAGCTGACCGCAGTCAGTAATCATTTTGCAAGTCCTCAACAACAATGTGGCGACCAAGCAAAGGTAACCGATGACATCTATGCGCTAGGTAAAGTGATGGCGTTTATGTTTCAGCATCACACCACCAATGCTGAATTTGAGGCGGTCATTCAAAAAGCTACATCTAGCGACCCGAAGGAACGCTTTCAAAGTGCCGAGCAATTTAACGATGCACTGGAATGTTTATTGGCTAATCGGCCACTTAAGTGGTTTAAAAGCAGCAAGCCATATTACTATAAAAAATGGTTTCAACGTTCGCCTGCAACTGCGTTATCGGCCTTAATCATCCCTTGCGTGCTGGTGTTGGGGGCGGCTGCGCTGTTTATACAAAATAAGTCGTTAATACAAGAGTCTAAGAAAACACAGCAGACACTTTCTTTTTACGACGAGTTATTTTTGGCGCACTCACCACAATCAGAAGGCGGTGGCGCGTTAAGTGCCGCTGACTTTATTAACCATGGTGTTGATATCGCGTTTTCCACATCGCTGAGCGATAGCGAAACCCGCGCATCGATTGTGGCCACCTTATCGCAAGCGCTATTGAACTTAGGGTACGTAGAGAAAGCTAAGTACGTTATTGAGCGATTAGATACGGATGATGCTAGCGGTGCATTGATGCAGGCAAAAATAGCGTATTACAGTGGTGACGTTAACGGCGCGATGCAGTGGCTTACAAAACATAATAATGATTACCCCAGTACCTTTGAAAGCGAATTTCTGAAAGCTCAGATTGAGTACGCCGAAACACAAAGCTCGCAAGTGTTAGATACGCTAGCGAATCTTCTAAACAAGTTCGACAAGCAAATGTTGCCGGAAGATAAGTTTAGGCTGCAAAAATTCCAATGGGAAATTTTGCTTAGACACGAGCCTGCAACGTTACTTACTAGGGGGGAGGGGCCCTTGCCGTCTGATATGCCTACCCACCAAAAAGCATGGTTTGAAGGTATGAAATCATTAGCGTTAGCTAAAACCGGCGATATGAATAGCGCAGCAGCACGAATGAAATCATCATTGGCATTAGGTGAGCAAGCCTACAATGCAACCAATCCAGAGCTCGCGCAATTATATGGATACCTACTAGAAACCGCGGCGCTAATAGACGACCCACTTGTGGTAGAGTTTTTACTTAGTAAGCAGCAAAGTATTTACCTTGCACTAACGCCCTTGTTTGAAAATCAACTTATAAAAGTTTATGAGCAACAACACAACTATTATGCCTACGGCAAAATGTATGCTCAGAGTGTGTCTTTTATTGAATCTGCGGTAGCCTTGTGTGAACAACAAAGCCATTGTGCTCGGTTAAAGTTAAAACAAGCAATAGCCTTATATCTTGTTAATGATTTCACAAGTGCGCTATCGGTTATTAAGGCAGCGGAAATAAAAGCGCCGAAAAATAATGACGGCGCGTCCAACGAAAATTTAGCGGCTTCTTTCTCATTTTTCTTCTCGCTGGTGGCATTGAATAGTGAAATAGGTTTGGGATCTGCGGTGAAGCAAGCTGATATTCAAGCATTGGCCGCAAAAGATACCTTGGGTGAACATACCGCCTATATTATCCATACTGCTTTACGTGCAGGATTTACTGATTTAGCGATTGAATATGGGCTCACACATACTCAAAACGATGATATCGAAAGACACTTAGCCCTGGCTTCGGCGTATGCGGTTAAGGGAGAGAAGCAAAAAGCTGACGAAATGTTAGCAACATCGAGCTCGCTTCCCATAAGCAAAGAGTATGGCGATACGCTTGCCAGTATTTTGCCCCCAGAGGTATTAATAGCACCTGATTTTAAGACCCTTCATATGGTGGCGTTAGAGGGGCAAAATCGCTTAGTGAGTAATCGAAGAGTTGCTGGGGTAACCGCGCCAACCCACGGGGATAACCTTAAAATGGGTACGCCTTTTACCTTTAAGTGGAATAAAGATGCCCTTAAAGGCGAAAGCATTTCTTTGTATATCAATCATAAACTAAATTTTGAAGCCAAAGCGTTTGATTCATTTGAAAACATACAAGGCTTGCGCTGGCAGATGTTTGCTAAGCAAGTTCCTAATACGGGCGAAGTAGAGATAGATCCTTTCTTTCTTATGGCAAATGGCGGGCAGGGCTTTAAGGTAATGATGGTATCCGATCAAGGCTATTGGTCACTCAGTGACGGCTCGTTTGGTGTACTAAATGGCACTGCGATAGATAACGGCATTACCCATTCCATCAATCCTCGTTTACTCGTTGATGCTATAAGTAAACCTGAAGCTTCTGAGGTTTATAATGTGGGCGAGCGTAATACTATTGAATGGGATAATGCCGCGTTAAAAGGCGATGCCGTAGGGATATATGTACTTCACGACAACCCTATTAATATTGGCAACGGACGCAATGCGCAGATCACTACTGTGTTGAAACGACGTTGGTATTTAGTGACAAGTAGGACACCCAACTCGGGAGAGTATGGGTTAGATCCAGCGCAATTTAATGGTCAAGGAAATGCCTATAAAATACTTATCATCAGTGACTCAGGGTATTGGGCTGTGTCCGATGAGCGATTTACGGTAGTTAATCCGCATTAACAGCATCTAAGAACACTTAAAAACACCTACGAATAATCACGTGTTATTATTTGTGTCATTAGCCTGTGATATTAAGCGGTGCGAAGGCGTATCGGCAACTTGTTAGCGGCTTGCCGCGAAGGCCTTCGTATTATCGGTTTGGGTATAAATTGCGGGGCTCACACCTTCATATTTTTTGAACAAGGTAGAGAAGGTTTTGTGTTCATAGAAACCCAGCTTATCGGCAATAGTGGAAGGTCTTTCACCCACTAAGAGTAATTTCCTCGCCTCTGCAATACGCATTGTATCTATACAAGCTTTAGGCGATTTCCCGTAGTGCTTCTGGCATAAGCGCCTAAGGGTCGACACATCCATATTTAGGGCGTTGGCCATATCACTTACCCGTATATCACACATGTCGTGACTTAGCGCTCTTCTATTCATTTCACAGCTAAGCTGTTGTTCAAATTTCACCATGAACCGTATTTTTCGTTCTGCCTCACTTGCCCTCATTGCCGTTAACCTACTTGAAATTGGCTATGGCGGTATTGTGTTTTTATTCCACTTATCGCGGTAGAAAGAAAATGCGCAGGTTTTTTCCAAAAAAAATTTTAATTTTTTCGTTTCTACCATTCTTTTTATGTTTTTGGTTCTGCGGCGCTTTGCTATAGCAATTTTCACCTGTGTGACGGACAAGTTGCGCGATTTAAGGAAGGAAAGGAGCGGGCGATTAGGTTTATGCTTTTTTAGTTTAATGTTTAACCAATAAAAAGTATAAGGAAGTGTTTCATGTTCATCAGAGCAAATTATAAGAAAAGCATTATCGCTGCGTCACTGGTACTAGCCTTGTCAGGTTGTAACGACGATGACAAAGAAAATGTTATTGTTAACGAAGAAGAGTCGGTTAATGAAGAGGTGGTTAATGTTGCCCCCGTCGCTCAAGCCGGCGAGGATGCAACCGTTGACGAAAATACGCAGGTTACACTTTCCGGTAGTGGTGTAGATGATGACGGTACTATTGCATCTTATAATTGGGTGCAAACCGAAGGCGTAGCGGTGACGTTAACAAATGCCGACCAAGCTTCTGCTGAATTTACCGCCCCAGATGTGAAACCTTCCGAAACACTTACGTTCGAACTGACTGTAACTGATGATGCTGGGGCGACTGCCACAGATAGTGTGTCTGTCACAGTTACTCACATCAACGCATCGCCGACAATCTCAATATCAGCACAAGAAGTAGAAGAGAAAGAGGCTCACTCTATTGATGCGGTAGCTGAAGACGACGGTGAAATTGCCAGCTATTTGTGGATGCAAACGGGCGGTATAGAGGTTGAGCTAAGCGGGGCGACTACCGCAACGCTTTCCTTTATTGCACCTTCAGTAGACAGTGATGAAACCTTATCCTTTGTGCTTACCGTAGAAGATGATGAAGGTGAGACGACGACTGAAACGGTTAACGTTAATGTGCTTCATAAAACAGTTGATTTAACACTAACAGGCCTAGTGACCGATTCCCCGATTATTGATGCAAACTTAGTCATTCATGTAGGCGATGAGCAACAAGTAGTGACGGCTGGTAGCGATGGAAGTTATTCTGCTACATTGAGTGTGGATGATGATGCGACTGATAAAATGGTGTCTATTGTAGCTAGTGGTGTAGGATCGCAAACGCAAGCTAAACTTATGTCGATGCTGGGGTCGGTTGAAGCACTCAATGAAGCCTCTAACGGTGACGGCGAGGTAACGAAAGATGATTTTTTCGGCGTGAATGTGACCAACGTTACCACTGCAAACGCCGGTTTAATGCAGCGAGAAAACCTGGGCGCGCCCATCGTCGATGACGCAACGCTAACGGCACTGAATCTTCGGGTTTCACAACAAGAGAAATTTGCGTTGGCCACCGCGATTAAAGTGGCAATAGATAAAGCGGGCGATGATGCCAGCTTGGCCCTTCCTGAAGGTATTGCTGATACGCTAGCACTAGCCCAAAATCCAGAAGCTTCCACAGCCTATATTGAAACTATTGAAGATACCGAGGCTTATGAGTCAGCCTACGAAGAAATTATTGCAGACCCAGAGCTAGTAGATAGTGATTTAGATTCGTCGATTACCACCTACTTTCTGCTTGATTACTACAATCCGCTAATTAGCTACCCAGGCAAAAAACTTACGTTAACCAGTGATACGACGGCTACTTATAGCAACTATTTAGGCACGTTTGAAGCTGAGCGCTTTAGTGATGACAATGAAATAACATTGGAATTTGAATACGGAGAGTATCATTTCTATCAAGTTGAAACTGTAAACGTTGATGGGGATTTACTAAGAGTTGACGTTGAATATGCTTACCATGAAATCACATTTTTACCGCTAAGTGAGCAAGATGGTGTAGTGACGTTTGAAGTGACGTCACTTTACTCAAAGTATTACCCCAATGGTGAATTGGAAGATATTCACAATATTATAGATGGACCAGCGCAAGTTACTGGAATTGCGTTAAATAACGCCAAAGAAATTGTTATTGATAGTGCCGATAACAAGGCGTTATCGCTCCCCATCACTGATTCGTTATTCGATACTGATAACAGCAATTTATTTACTTTTTCTTGGGCTTCAGACACATTCGAATTTAATCAGGATGGAACAGGTAGTACCCGTGTTGTAGATAATGATTTTACATGGGTGAAGCAACCCTACGCGTTGAACCCAGACATTAACGAGCTAGTTATTACGTTTGACAATGGGACAACACAGTCCTACGTGCAACTTACAGACTCCAGCGACAATAATCTTTATGCGGTTAGTGGAATCTCGTCAGATGGGCAAAGTGACTCATTCAAAGTAGATGCTGGAGGTACCATAACCGATGAAGATAAGTTCGACGTGGCATCAGTACCAGGTATCTATAGTTACGCTTTTGATGGAGATAGCCTTAATGAATTTTGGTGGGAGCTTTGGCCGAATGGAAAGGCCTATACCATTGAGGTGGGTGATGATAACGGTGACGGCAAAATTACAACGGAAGAAATTTTGGTGATGTATGGAAGTTGGTCAGTGGAAGCGAATGGGGAACTAAAAATAAACCGCTACCGCTTTACTGACTATAGTTGGCCAGGTTGTTTTGACGAATCAGCGGATTGTTATTTATATAACAGTCGCACATGGTCGATATTTGCCCAAGTTGGCGATGCCTATCATATTACAAATCTGCACGAATTTGATTTTAGCCAACAAGATGGCCGCGGTGGATTCGATGGTATAGTTGATTACTTTACTCAAGATAACCGCCGAGTGTCAAAACAGGCGAATCGTCCTGTAACCGCAACACTGCCTGAACACCCGCATTTACCAGCGCTACCGCCTCAAGCGTTTGTAAATTTAGTGGCACCCTCAGATTATATGGGTACAACCATATATGGGGTTGAGCAAAACGGGTTGTACACAGTCGACGACGCATCTATAACATTGAGCCTAGAGGCCGACGAAACTTATACTCGAACCTTCGAAGGATTGCCCCAGGGCAGTGAAAGTGGAAGTTACTTGGTTGCAGCAGACAACACTATTCTTCTACAGGCAGGTGATGTTACGGCGCCGAATGCGCTTCAAGCATTTCTACTGTCTTCTGATGACGTGTTAATAGGTGCTCATCTAGGCGCGCCAGTCCCGTTTTTTGAAACACAGCAACAGGCTGATGATTATGAAACGGTGTTAAGAGAAGGAACTTCAGTTGCTTCGTTTGATTCGTTAAAAGATAAGAGTCTAGTTTTGGTAGACGCATCACAAAACGGTGAATGGTCTGCCACTTATTTACAGTTTGATGGTACCAATGTGGTTATCTACACCGACAGCACTTACTCAGAAGTAGATGACAGTTTTGGCTACTCATTAAACGATGATGGAAGCATAGATGTGGGTGGTAGAGTGTATCTTTCTTTGAGTACGACTGGGTTTTCGGTTTTCGTTTCTGATGAAGGTGAGGGGGATTATATTGACTTCAACTACCTTTTTGAAGATACGACAATAGCCGCACAGTTCGTTGAAAACGCAAATAACTTGCGCGCGACGGCAGAACAGTTAGGTGACAATTGATTGCTTAATTAACGCAGATAATTAAAGGGGCCTAACGGCCCTTTTTTGTTATAAAAGGTTAAAACTGCTCGATAACTAAGCCGAAGATCAGTATTTTACTTTCTCCTCTATTAGTAAGCTTTCCTTGCTAGACAACACTAGCGAATTAATTGAATACTTAAAAAGGAAAGCAAGGAAATGAAACAACTCACTGAATTAGAATTAAATCAAGTGGCTGGCGGCTATGAATGGGAGCAAATCGGCGTTGGTATTGCTATGGTAGGGCTTGGGATTGCAATAGTTTCTACCGCTGGATTAGCAACGGTTCCTATCGCCTTGGCTGGTGCTGCAACGATTGGTGAAATCGGATTAGGTGCAGCAGGCATAGGGCTAGCTGGTATGGGTGGGCTTGCCATTGGTGGAGGTGCTAGTAGCAGTTCAAGCAGTTCAAGCAGCTCTAGCAGTACTAAAATGCAAGAATCTGAAACCGAAGACGAATAGAGCCAACTATGTATAAAGTCATTGTAAGTGGAAGTAATATTGATACGGTGTCTGCACTAAAAGTGCTGCGTACTCTGGTTGATTTGCCGCTGTCGAAGGTGATTCAAATGGCTAAAGCCATTAGCTCACTTGAGCGCTTTACCTTGGTAAGTGGTGTTGATGAAGCTTATGCTCAGCAATTAGCGCTTGAACTTATAAATGTTAAAGTGGATGCCAAAGTCGAGCCTTGCGATACTGACGAGCGGGTAGTAAGAGTTCCGCTGGCACAGCATCGAAAGAAATGGCGTTTATTTGGTTTGCTTAAATGACTCTCTAACGGTCAGCAGCAAAACTGACCGTATTCTGCTAATAAAAGCCACGTCGCGAATGCGACTCGGTGCTAGTTATTAGAATTAGAGGGGACCAAAGCCAGAGCTACCGCTTCTGCTACACGTATGCCATCAATACCAGCGGACCAAATGCCTCCGGCATAACCTGCACCTTCACCGGCAGGGTACAAGCCTTCAATATTTACGCTTTCGTATTGTTTGTCACGTTTAATGCATACAGGAGAGGATGTACGGGTTTCAACGCCTGTGAGCATACCATCAGCCTTAGCAAAGCCTTTGATTTGACGGTTAAATGCGGGAATGGCTTCGCGGATAGATTCGATAACAAAATCGGGAACTACCTTACTTAAATCAGTCAGTGTAATACCTGGGGTATAAGAGGGCTTCACTTCACCCACTTCTTCACTTGGCTTACCTGCTAAAAAATCGCCAATAAGCTGGGCGGGTGCGTGGTAGTTTTCGCCGCCAACTTTATAAGCCAGTTCTTCTAATCTGCGCTGAAGATCTATGCCTGCCAACGGGTGTTCTGGGTAGTCTTTTTCAGGGGTTATACCTACCACAATAGCGCTGTTGGCGTTTCGTTCATGGCGAGAGTATTGGCTCATGCCATTGGTGACTACGCGGCCAGGCTCCGATGCCGCTGCCACGACAGTTCCACCTGGGCACATACAAAAGCTGTATACGGTGCGGCCATTTCTACAGTGATGTACGAGCTTGTAGTCGGCTGCGCCCAAAATAGGGTTTCCAGCGTTATCGCCAAATCGACAACTGTCGATCATGCTTTGCTCGTGTTCAATTCTAAAACCTATTGAAAAAGGTTTAGCTTCTATGTACACACCTTGGTCATAAAGCGATTGGAAGGTATCTCGTGCGCTGTGGCCTATTGCCATAATTACCTTGGTGCAGGGGAGATAGCTACCGTCAGATAAGAAAAGCCCTTTAATTTTATGGCTTTTTTCATCGGCACTAGGGCTATTTATATCGGCTTCAAGGCTATTTATCTCCGCTTCAGGGCTGTCTAAATCCAAGCGTTCTACCCGCGTGCTAAAGCGAATTTCACCGCCAAGAGAAATGATCTGCTCCCGCATTTTCTCTACCATGCTCACCAGTTTAAACGTCCCAATATGCGGCTTACTCACGTACATAATTTCTTCAGGGGCGCCAGCAGCAACAAATTCGTTTAGTACCTTGCGGCCATAATGCTTGCGATCTTTAACTTGGCTGTATAGCTTACCGTCAGAAAAGGTGCCTGCACCGCCTTCACCAAATTGTACATTTGACTCTGGGTTTAATGGTTGTTTACGCCAAAAACCAAAGGTGTCTTTGGTACGTTCACGAACGGCTTTGCCTCGCTCAAGTACAATGGGTTTGAAACCCATTTGTGCCAAAATCAGTGCGGCGAATAGACCGCAAGGCCCAAGACCAACCACCACTGGACGGTCGGTAATATCACTTGGTGCAGTGGCAACAAACTTATAACGCATGTCAGGGGTTAATCGCACGCTGGTATCTTTGGCGAATTTTTCGAGCATCGCAGCTTCGTTTTCTACCGATACATCAAGGGTGTAAATAAGTTGGATGTCTCTATTATTACGAGCATCGTAACCTCGTTTAAATACCGTGGTTTCAAGTAGCATCGATTTTGTGATTTGAAGCTTGTGCAAAATTGCGTTTTCTATCGCAACTTCATCGTGATCTAGCGGTAATTTAATATCGGTTAAACGCAACATGATAATAGGTACTCTTGGCTTTGCCGGACGGCCTCTCCGTCAGGGCGCGCGTATGGTAAATCAGCATCAAGACTAATACTAGCTGCAATCGGGGTTAAGCAGTGGGTTAATTAGCTTATTTACCCTAGAATAATAGAGGAAAAAGAAATTTGAGTTTTACACTGGCTAATTTAAACTTGGCCCCCTGGAATAATAACCTAAGCATGTGGGTGGAAATGACCTTTGTAGTGACAGACAATTGCATAAACTGTAAATACACAGACTGTGTGGCCGTTTGCCCAGTGGATGCATTTTTCGAAGGCCCCAATTTTTTAGCTATAGATCCCGCAATCTGTATTGATTGCGCGCTATGTGTGCCTGAATGTCCTGCAGACGCTATCGTTCAAGACACACACCTCACTGATGCGCAAAAACCGTATTTGGCCATCAACGAAGAACTTGCCGCGAAATGGCCTAACATCATCGAGCTTAAAGCGCCGCCTGAAGACGCCGATGTATGGAATGGTGTGCCAGATAAACTCGCCTTGCTTGAACACGAATAGCGTGCACGGTTAATAAACAAAAATGCACCTGTGTGCTTCGCCTCCTAAAACGGAAAAATAAAATGATGAAACTTGATGATGTTAAAAAGCTGCATCAGAAAAAATACCGTGGCCAATTCGGCTTTTATTTAGTGGAAGGCGAGCATTTGGTACTGGAGCTTCTTAAGGCGGTAAATGCTCATACTAGTGAAAAGCCAAGTGCAGAATCTATCACGCTTTACATCACCGATGACTTTGAACAGAAGGCGAGGGCCCTTAATTCGGGTTTTACGGTTGTAAACGTTAACCAAAAGCAAATGTCGCAGCTAAGTGATACTAAAACGCCGCAAGGTATCATTGCCTGTGTGCCACTGCCTAGCTGTAGAGCTAGCTCAAAAGCTAGTGCGGCCGATACTCTAGAGCAAGTGTCGAATGAAGTTTCGAAGAAAGAGCTTAAACATACAGGTAAGCAGCGTTACGTGTATCTGCACGAAGTTCAAGACCCAGGAAATTTGGGCACTATAATAAGAACATTAGCCTGGTTCGATAATTTTACCTTGTTACTGAGCCCTAGCAGTGTAGACCCTTTTAATTCTAAAGTGGTGCGTTCGAGTATGGGGGCAATATTTCACGTGCCCATTGAATTAGACGTGAGCCTAGATACATTGCAAACTCGCTTCAACCGTTTCGCCTATTTAGATATGGCAGGTGAAGCCGTTACCACATCGTCGTTTTCAGATTTCGATTGCTACTTATTTGGTAATGAGGCCCGCGGCGTTCCTAAAGCGGCGCTTTCTCAGTTTAATGCCAAGGCATACACCATAGCTGGCAGTGGTAAGATAGATTCGCTTAACTTAGCCAGCGCCGTGAATATGTGTGTTTATGAGTTGTCCCGTTAGTCTTTTACTAAGGCTATTCCATCATATATTCACCCTAGTGCGACAATATGCAGTTAATACATTATTAAAAAATTAATGCGGCTTAGCGTTATTCGCTTGTTCCTCATTAGCTTGATAACAGCCTAGACATTAGCAAAGTGCTAATAGCTTGGTATCACACCCGAAAAGGATAATAACAGTGGCCTTACAATGGTTTCCTGGGCACATGCACAAAGCCCTTAAAGAGATTAAGGAATCGCTTAGTCAGGTAGATGTACTGATTGAAGTGCTAGATGCACGCATCCCGTTTTCAAGCGAAAACCCAGAGATTGCAAAATTACGAGGCGATAAGCCGTGCATAAAAATTCTCAATAAATACGATTTGGCCGACCCCGAAATAACGGCGCAGTGGCAAGCATACTTGGAATCTGAACGGGGGGTTAAAACCCTTACTACTTCTAGCGATAATCCTGCTAGTAGTAAACAAGTTATGGGGCTGATTAAAACCATTTGTGCACATAAAGACGTGCAGCATAAAGTGATTAAAGCCATGATCACGGGAATACCTAACGTAGGGAAATCTACGCTTATCAACATTTTGGCCGACCGTATTATTGCTAAAACCGGTAACGAGCCAGCGGTTACTAAAAGCCAGCAACGTATTAATTTAGGTGATGGCATTGTGCTTTTCGATACCCCAGGTGTGTTATGGCCAAAGCTGGAAAACCCCAATTCTATATATCGTTTAGCGTCTTCAGGGGCGGTTAAGAACACCGCAATGGAATATGATGATGTAGGGTTTTACGCTGCCGATTACCTAATTAAAGCGTATCCTGAAGTGCTAAAAACAAATTACAAATTAGAAGACATTCCCGACACTGAAATCGAGTTTTTAGAAGCCGCGGCGAAAAAGCGGGGCGCGATAATGACTGGCGGTCGTGTTAATCTTCATAAAATATGTGAAGTGTTATTGAATGAACTGCAATCAGGTAAATTAGGCCGAATAACCCTAGAAACACCAGAGATGATTGAAGTCGAAAAACGTGAAATAGCAGAAGCGGCAGCAAAGAAAGCGGCTGATAACGCTAAGCGCAAGCAAAGGTTCAAAGATGGCTCGCTCACGCCAGATAAAAAAGCTAGAAAAGAAAAACGAAATGAAAAGCGTGAAGCACAAAGTATAAGAATGAAGAAAAACGCCAAGAAGTAACGCGCAAAAGGATATAGAAATATTCGCATAAAAGACGTATTGTAAATTAATTGAGCAAGCAGAGCACTTGCTAACCAGTGACATATAATCAAGGAACGACTATTTATGAAGTTAGGCAGTATTGTTACCTCTTTATCATTCTCAAGTTTTTTAGCGTTTAATGTAAGTGCTGTTGAATTAGTCAACCTTAACGATTTTCCAGGCTGGTTCAAAGAGGCAATGGGAAGAGATACGAAAGTCACTAACACTTCACCTATAGAAATAGCCGATTTCCAAGTAAATAGCTCGGTGTTGGGGCAAGCTACTTTGCAAGATGCTTCTGACGGTACGTGGTACTACACCATCGATATAGGTACCGATTCACCAGTAGAATGTTACGCATTTAATGAATTTGATGGCCCAGCCAACTCGCTATATTCAATTGTAGAATATAGCTTGTCGGGTGTTGAAACATTGAATGAAAAAACGCTTTCTGGTCAATTTAACTATGCCATTGATGTAGGTGTAGTAGACGCAACGCCTTACCTTTCACTCGATACTTTATATACGTTGGGTGAGGGTGATGAAAAGGTATCAGGCCTTTTAAAAGGCCTGTCTGCTGAAACTGATAATAGTTTGCAAGTCTGCATTCATAATGAAATGGGTTATCAGGACGCGTTTGTTGCGGTTTTTAAGTCATTCGTACGCGCATTTACCGAGGCACAACCGTCTCCAGAATTCTATAAGTCTACCTATCAAGTATTAATAAATGACATCCCCATGGGGTTCACCCGTGAAAAATATATTGAAGATAACGAAGGCGATGTTGAAATTGAAGTAGGGACAGCATTTATGATCCCCGTAGATGAAACATCAATTGCTCGTTCAGACTCTGTCGCTTTTTCTTGGAGCAGTCCAGATGGTTCTTTAATTAACGCAAGCGAATACTCCATTGAAAATAGCACTATGGCATCAAGCTTTGAAATTAATTATGTTGAAGATGCTTGGCAGGTAAAAGGAGAGCTGCAGGGTAAACCGGTAGAAATTGAACTGGCCCATAAAGACTGGTTACTATCAAACTACGGCAGCTATTTGGAATCAGTTAATATACTCAACTCAGACAGTAACTCCGGCAGTTTCTACATGTGGACGGCTGACGCCGATCCTACCGCTGCAATTGAGGTTGTTATCACCGAGATGGCTGATAATCCAAATGGCAACATCAAGATTGACATGGGTCCAATGGTCATGACTATGTTGTCTGACAAAAAAGGCGTCATTAGTAAAGGTATTATGCAACAAGGTGGGCTCAAGATGGACATGGTGTTAATGCATTTTGAAGGGAACCCAACATTATAATGCGGTTTTCAAGCCGGTTATCTATTGGGTTGAGCCTACTATTTGGCTTTGCGTTTACTTATACAGCAAGTGCGCAGTCTGTGCCCTCTATTGCTGAAATAGGTATCGAGCTTGCTGAAGGTCAGGCTTTGCCGCTTTCAAAACAGATTAATTTTGAGTTGGTATCATCAAACTCAGCCAAGCTAGCGACTAATTTAGCAGATTGGCAGGGCGTTACTGCTGAGCACGTGGGCGATAATCGCTTATCGATTACCTTATCTTCAATGCCTCGTTTTGTTAAACCAGCCAACGACAAGCATAGCGCAGATAGTTTTGTTATGGATTTGAGTGAGCCCAGTACGAAAGCGTTCGTTGCTAGCTATCAACAAGCTTACGGGGATCTCCCCTTTGAGCTAGAACATCTTACAGCCTTTGTTGCTGGCTATATCGTTGACCCAAACTATATTCACGGTTTTAACATTGCTTCGGTGGTTGCTAGCCAACGTAGCGGTGATTGCACCGAATATGCGGTACTTACAGCGGCACTAGCCCGCTCTTTAGGTCTATCTGCAAGAGTCATTATTGGTACTGTCATTGTTGAGCAAACTGATCATGTCAATGCGTTTGGACACGCTTGGACTGAAGTTTGGCATAATGGACAATGGCACATTGTAGATTCAGCCTTATATCGCTCAAATGCAACACAGCAATTTTATTTGCCAGCCTCTGAACTAGACAATGAAGGGCCGGGTTATGGGATGGGGCTTGCAAGAGCCTTCGTACTAATGCCAGAGCAACTTCACTCTCTTCGTAGTAAGCCCTAACCGCATTAGCCCCTCCCTAAAATAATAACTCAGCCCTGTACGAATAAGTGCTAGGGCGTAGTTTTATCCTTTTGCCTAATTGCGATAATTTTAAATACGCATAGAATTGTGGCTCTTAAAATCACTAAGGATGGATTGTCGGCAGCGCCCTTAGCACCCTGCTCACAATAAAAATAATTATGAAGAAAATATACGCTCTTGTTTTAGTATCAGGACTTATCGTTGCCCCTCAAAGCCATGCCGAAGGATGGTTGGATTCCCTTAAAGGCTTGTTTGGTATGACCGAAGAAGTTGAAGCGGTGCCCAATATTTCTGACATGACCCGTTCAGTCAGTGACGCGGTAGGCATTACTGAATCTCAAGCGACAGGTGGCTTAGCATCTATCTTCAACTACGCAAAAGACAATATTTCAGCTAGCCAGTTCAGTCAGTTAAGTAACTCGTTGCCAGGGCTTGAATCTCTATTAGGCTCAGTACCTGATATTAGCAACGTAACTTCTGAAGGCGGTTTAAGCAGTATTCTTGATAAAGCCGCAAGTTATAGCGATAGTTTTAAGTCAGTGAATGAATTAAACAAGCAATTTGAGGCGCTAGGCCTAGAACCTGAGCAAATCATGCAAATTGTGAATAGTGCAAAAGCTTACCTTGATACCGAGCAAGGGCAAGAGATTAAAGCACTATTGGTTGAAGGTTTAGGCAAGTTCAGCGGTTAAGCTAATAGGCTAACATAAAATGCTGAGCCGAAGGCTCAGACTGTGACCGAATGACAAAGGCGAGCAATATGCTCGTCTTTTTGCTTTCTCAAC
This sequence comes from Alteromonas stellipolaris, assembly GCF_001562115.1. NCBI lineage: Bacteria > Pseudomonadati > Pseudomonadota > Gammaproteobacteria > Alteromonadales > Alteromonadaceae > Alteromonas > Alteromonas stellipolaris. The sequence continues at coordinate 3,244,620 of NZ_CP013926.1, read as the reverse complement.
ACTGTCGATGCTAACGTAGAGGCTACTACAAAATACGAGAAGCCCTCGTTGACCGGACTACGCGTTAATCTAAATGTGCAGCCCTTTAGCCCTTTTGGGCGTCGAAGACAGGCAACCCTGTTAAAAAAGCAATACAAGGAAGGTGTCATGCTTAACGATATCCAGCTTTTTAATCACGAACAGCGCGACGCACTTAAAGAAAGTGCGAAAAGTAGCCCAAGACGAAGAGCGAACCACAACGTTCATAAAAGTTATGAAGATTTAGTCCAGCGCCTATTCATTGCAATGGAGCCAGACTCTTATGTTCGTCCGCATCGCCATACCCAACAGCATAAATGGGAGTTTTTTATGGCTGTGGAAGGGAGTATCGATTTACTATTTTTCGATGATAATTCTGTGTTAACTAAGCGCATAACCTTAAGCGCTGGTGGTGATTGTGTAGGGGTAGAGATCCCGCCTAACGTATGGCATGCCACGGTTTGTTTTGAGCCAGTGGTATTTATGGAAGTGAAACAAGGGCCCTACGAAGTCATGGACGACAAGGGTTTTGCAAGTTGGGCGCCTGAAGAAGGCGAGGTGGCGGTTGCGGCTTTTTTAGAAAAACTAAAAGGGGCGGAACTAGGTGCGCAGTTTTAACGTTTATTGTGCTTGCAACAGAAGCTTGTGATTAACGTTCCATCCAACATGCGTTAGCACTTTTCATATTTATCCAAACATGAAAAGTGATCGCCCATACCGCGATTAATAGGTGTATGAGCGATGACTTATCAGTTAATAAGGATTGGCAAATTTGAGTTTATCTTCCTCTGACGCTGATTCTTGGCACTCGCCTAGAAGGTGATAACGGCCTTCAGTTTCATGAGTATCAATTTCAATATAGCCATTACGACAATATTGCGTTTCAAATAACTTTTCACGCAATGTATCGTAAAAAGCTTCCATACGTTCGGCATCACGATCGTTACCGCCCCTAGTTTCTCCGCCACCGTTTTGGCCGCCACTTCTGCCGCCGCGACCACCACCTTCACCGCCTCGAGAGGGGCGCTGACCGTTGCCGTCTTCTCGGTTGCCTCGGCTCGGCATACCAATGCTAAAGGCAAATAATTTGGTGCCGTCGGGGTTAATTTTGGTTTCGAAAAACACTTCACCTTGATCTCGATGGTCTGGTTTTCCGGCACAGCCTGCTAACACGGCAGTAGCAACTAAAAAGGGAACTAGTAATTTCATAATTATAATTTTTGAGGTAGCTAAAGATAACCTTAAGAGTGATTTTAGACACTAAAGTTGCCAAGTAAAGTGTAAGTTTCTAGTAAAGGAGAGTGAAATTGTCATTCCTTCAAAGCTTAAATATAATCCATATATAATATGCGGATAGCCTTCTTTGATTACGGTTAACTCAATACTATCGTTCGTTTTAAGTAGAAAGATTCCAAAATGGAAAGTTGTTGTGATTGCACTTAATAATGGTATGGTAAAGGATAAGTGAGCAGCGCAAGTGCGCATTTTAACCACGAAAGAGAATTCATCATGCAAAACGTTACCTTTAATTACTTTTACAATTATACCCAATAATAGCGCCTGACGCTGAGTGTTCAGGGGCAAGTATTCGCTTCTGGGCATAGCATAAAAGTAAGAATGTTTTGCAAAAGCCCAGAAAGGTTAAACTATCTGGGTTTTTTTATGCCCAAAATATATCGGCGGCAAAACAATGAGAGAATTAACGTTAGGTGAAATTAGAAAGCAACACAGAGTAAAACAAGAAGTCGTGGCGATGGCGCTTTGCGTTACTGCTTCTGGCGTAAGTAAACTTGAGTCGAAACGCATTCAAGATGTACCTCTTCATAGAGCGTCGGCTTACCTAGCGGCAGTTGGGGGAAGCATCAAAATAGAAATGACATTACCTGACGGTAGCACCGTGAATGTAGGAGAAAATACGTTAGGTTAATTTTGCCTAAATGGAATGAGCGGTTAAACTGTGTAAAACAGATACTTAAGGAAGTAAAATGGCCGTTCATGAAATAACTCACCCATTAATTGCACACAAATTAGGGTTGATGCGTTACGCCAAAATTAGCAGTAAAGACTTTCGAGAGTTAGCATCAGAAGTAGGTAACTTACTGACATACGAGGCAACTCGAACGCTACCCACAGAGCGTGCGGTGATAAAAAGTTGGTCTGGTGATGATGTTGAAGTTAAACAAATTAAAGGTAAGAAGATTACCGTAGTCCCCATCCTTCGTGCTGGGTTGGGCATGCTAGAGGGCGTATTAGAGCTAATCCCTAATGCAAAAATTAGTGTGGTTGGTTTGTATCGCGACGAAGACACACTGCAGCCTGTTGCCTACTTTGACAAAGTAGTAAAAAACATTGACGAACGCACCGCGTTAATCGTTGACCCAATGCTTGCGACTGGCGGTACGTTAATTGCCACCATCGACCTACTGAAGCAAAAGGGTTGTAAGAAAATCATGGGGCTCTTTTTAGTAGCGGCGCCAGAAGGTATTAAAGCTGTGGTCGATGCCCATCCTGATGTAGAGATTTTCACTGCTGCTATTGACCACCGACTGGACGAAAAGGGCTACATATTGCCTGGATTAGGTGATGCAGGCGATAAAATATTTGGAACACGGTAGTCACAAGACCGATAGGGATTAAGGTAACTTAGCCCAATAGTATTCATTCCTCATTCGCTTAAAACCTTTCAGTCGTAGGTATTCGATAAGAGGTGTGATTTAATCGTTTAAGTGGTGATATAGTTAAGGTTATCTTTACTGTAAATAGCGGGTAGCCAACAAATAGGTAAGCTTAAAGCGTGTTTTACGCGTAAATAGTTACCGTTAGTGTTGTTGCTAAATACGCAGGGAATAGTACAAATAAAAATGACCAAAACTAAATTGACACTTAAAGATGTAGCGTTGCAGTTAGGTGTGTCTACCGCCACTATTTCAAATGCATTTAATAGGCCCGATCAACTATCTAAAGCACGTCGAGAGCATATCCTTGCCGAGTGCGATCGCATTGGTTACACCGGGCCTAACAAAGCCGCACAAATCTTAAGAAAAGGGCGTTCTAATATTGTGGCCCTAGTACTGGCTGATAGTATTCCTTATACCGTCAGCGACCCAGTGGCCAGCACCTTCATCAAAGGGGTTTCAAGTATATTGCAGCAGCAAGGTAAACACCTGCTTCTTTATGCGGGCGACTCAGAAAGTATCCTTGATGTGGTGGATTTCGTTGATGGGTTCATTTGTTATGGCGCACCACGCAATTATAAACTAGCGGAAGAGCTGGCCAGACAAAGTAAACCTGCTATTACGGTAGATTTTGATATTGAAGGGCTTCCTTCTGTTAATATCGATAATTATAACGCCGCGTATCAAATCGCTAAAAAAGCTATTTCCCCAGGTGATCAGGTTGCCATTTTAGGGCTGCGATTGATTGAATCTCCAAGTACCTGCCGCATTTATGACAGTCCGCTTATAGAAGTTCAAACCTCTATTTCTCATCGCCGACTAGACGGTTATATGAAAGCAATTGATGAAAGTGAAGCAACAATATCAAATGATTGGGTTTGGCACATTCCAGAAAGTGAGCGTAGCTTCGCAAAGCAAGCGGCTAAAGAGGTGTTAAACAGTAACCCTAGGCCTAATACCGTCTTATGTATGAGTGACATTATTGCCCTAGAACTGCTGCAATCAGCGCTTTCAATGGGTATCAAAGTACCTGAAGAACTAAAAATTACAGGCTTTGATGGTATCGAAGAAGCAGACAGAACGCGTCCTAATTTAACCACTGTTTGCCAATCAAGTGCACTTAAAGGCGAGATGGCTGCACAAGCGTTACTCAGCGAATCGCTGAAAAGTACCGTGCTGCCGTTTGACTTAAAAATGGGTGAAACCGTTAGCGCTTAGTTGTGAGTGCTAAGTTGAGTAACTAGCTGTCGTAAAACATAGATGTTATTTGCGCCACACGCTTTAAGTTATCGATATCATTTTGTGACCATTGGATTGCACAGTGTGTCTTCTCGCAGCATATAACGCCAATAGGATTGAAGTGGTGGTGGAAGGTAAAATCCATTAGTGAGTAAATGTCGTTTGGCTTGAAGTAATTTTCGTTGAAACACTTGGTGGCAGAGTGGTTGCGGGCATCTGAAGCTACTAAAACACTTTGGTTTAGTATGTTGTCGAAATAATTGGGACTATCTTCTTCAGACAGCGATAAACCATGAGTTGGCAAATTTTGACCATCCTGATTTAACGTAAGGCACCGAATTCTGGTTTTGTTTTCTTCGAATCGCCATAAGCTTATTCGGTTCGCGGCTGGAATGCTTAGTCTAAGGCACGACACTATGGCAGATAGTTTATCTTGCTCATCCAATCCGCATTTTGATAATGAAATGACGAGTGTTGTATAGCGGTCTATATCCAAAGCGACACTCTTTGAGGTGATTCAAACATATTAGTTTAAGTATATACTTACTTTCAAAGAGTGAAGTTTAAGAAACATTAAATTTTGTTTTTATCCCAGACCAACTCTTTGAAATGCTTTCTGCACATTGACTCGTAGCGATCGTTACCACCAATTTGTACTTGATCTCCATCGGTAACCGCATTGCCCTTTTCATCTAGCCTTACCACGAAGTTCGCTTTGCGCCCACAGTGGCAAACCGTTTTAAGTTCGAACAACTTATCAGCCCAAGCAAGAAGGTAGTGGCTTCCTTCGAAAGTGCCACCCAAAAAGTCAGTACGTAATCCGTAAGCCAAAACGGGGATATCTAATTCGTCTACCACTTCTATTAGCTGACGAACTTGAACTTGTGTTAGAAACTGTGCTTCATCAATGAAAATACAATCTAAGCGCTTTTCTTCATTGTCTTGTTTTATGGCTTCATAAAGATCGTCATCATTTCCATAAAGTTTTGCGTCGGCTTGTAGCCCAATCCTAGAGGTTACTTTTCCTACGCCATAGCGGTCATCAAAAGCAGCGGTATAAATCAGAGAGTGCATGCCTCTCTCGCGATAGTTATAAGCTGATTGTAAAAGAGAGGTCGATTTTCCTGCGTTCATTGCAGAGTAATAAAAATAAAGTTGAGCCATGAATGTTATTTGTTTTCGTTATACCAGGTTTTAAGGTCGCTCAATGGCATTGGTTTAGCGTAAAGAAAGCCTTGGATATAATCCACACCCAGGGTTTTGATGTGGTTCATTTGGTCTAAGGTTTCAATGCCCTCAGCAATGGTCTTACAACCAAACTCGTTTGCGATGAGCATGGTTGCGCGCATAATAGTATCACTACCTTCATTGGTATTCTGTACAAATGAGCGATCAATTTTTATAAAATCACAAGGCATTGACTGCAATCTGCTCAACGACGAGTACCCTGTACCAAAGTCATCGATTGATATCTTAACACCCCGCGCCTTAACGTTATGTATTTGGCTGGCAACCGCATTAACATTGTTGGCGAAAACGCTTTCTGTTATTTCCAAGTAAAGACGGGAAGGGGCAATATTGGTAGATGCTAGCACCTTATCTAGCGTATTAATGAAGGTTTCATCAAGCAACTGACTAATAGATACATTCACAGATAACGCAATGTCATCTTTGAATGGCCATTCTGTTGCATCTATACAGGCATGGTTTAACACCCAAGCGCCAATCTCAGGCATTAAACCTGTGCGTTCAGCAAGGGGAATAAAGCGCGCTGGTGAGATTACTTTGCCATCACAATTCCAACGAAGTAGCGCTTCAACTGATGTTAATTTTTGCGTATCGGCGCAAATAATAGGCTGGTAGTGCACAGAAAATGCGTTTTTATCGATGGCGTGCCTTAATTGTTCACAAAGGCGCTGTTCGCTCTTTATCTTTTCATGTAAGTCTTCACTAAAAACGCCGATAGTGCCCCTTTGTTTGCGTTTTTGATCGTACATGGTCAAGTCAGCTTGTTGAATAAGTGTCATGGTGTCGTTGCCATGCTCAGGGTATATGGCAATGCCGATAGTGGCATCTAATGTGATTTGGTTTTCTAAAGCTATGATGGGCTCAGTGACTCCGCTACGCATAGCATGGGCAACGGCTACTGCGGTATGAACGGTAGCGTAGGGGGTTACCGCAACAAACTCATCGCCTCCCCATCTGGCGAGATGATCTTTTTCACAATATTCGGCGAGTCGGTTAGCAATTTCTGCAAGTACAATATCGCCGACCTTATGCCCTAAGCTATCGTTTACCTGCTTAAAACCATCTAAATCGATAAACAAAACCGCAAGGTTATTATCAAGTGCTTTGGTGCTTTCAATGAGAGTGTTCAACTGTTTGAACAGACCGTTTCTGTTCAGTAAATTGGTCAACGGATCTCTATTGGATAATCTAAAAATATCGGCGGTACGTTTCTCTACTTCATCTTCTAGATTGGCATTAGCATCATCTAACTGCTCGTTGGATTTACGCAGCATAGCGTTAATTTTGGCAGTCTCTTTTCTATCGGCTTGCATTTGCTCTACAAGACGGTTGTTCTTATACCTAAGCGATACGGTGTCAAAAAAGAATCGGTGGTAACGCAAGGAACTAACGAGTATACCTATACAAAAAATAAGGCCTAATATTCCTAAAACAACAAAATTTCTGTCATCGTCAAACAAGGCTATAATTGATATGGGCACAAGCAGTGAAGTGGTGTAGACAAAAACGAAAACTTTACTCGGCGCTAACACTGAAGCTGCACCACCGGCCATCGCGCCTAAAACAACCATGGTTGTCGCTAACTCTACCGGGTTCATTGTTGCGTAGAGAAGAATTGAATAAAGTGCCCATACCGCAGAGGCTAAATACACGCCAATCGCGAACCTAAATTTTACAGGCCGCACATTATATTCAGTGCCTTTTAATCTAGTTAGCCAGTAAAGGCCATCCGCAAAACGAAGAAGAATAACAGTGCTCATTGCGATAAAAAGCCATATTTTTGAGCTCTGCTCCGCTTCGGTATCGAAACCGAACGTTAACCCCAAGAAAGCGCCGAAAGTCATGGCTAAACCAGTAAACATATTACTGTTGAGCATATCTATCATGTCGCGCTGCATTTGCGGCGTTATAGGAATAGGGGAGGTTGAACCTCTTTGTTCATCAAAACTTTTCACTATAAATCTACGTTCCAACTCAATAAGCTTTTAAGCTAAACTTGGTGTGAAGTTTTTATTGGTTTAGTAAACAATAGCAGTGATATTGCTTTTACTGCTTTAAATTTACACACTTACCTTGGTTAAATTACACGCAAATCATCAAAATTGCTATGCGACGTAAGAAGTAACGTTTTAATAGCAACGGCCATTTAGTGCCAATCGCGTTAATTACGGGTCGTAATTGCATTAACTTCTTTTAAAACGGCACTCAGAGCCTCTGATAAGTCCTCTTGCAGGTGAAGATATTTATTGTTAACCACATGAACGATATCGTGCTCTACAATGACAAGGTGTTGAGCACCTAAATTTTTAAAAGTAGCTTCATCGGAAAAGTCGGTCGGCAATAATGCGTAGTCGTATCGACCTGAAACGAGTAGATTCACAACTTGGTCGAAGCGGTCGTATTCGCGGATATCTGCAGTAATGACAAGACCGCAATGGTCTGTATTCACGTTAAACCGGGTAGTAGCGGCAATGGCGATTTTTGGGTTTGAAAGTATATTGGCTACACAAGGGCTATCGCGCATGCATAATAAGATTGTCGCGCCTTTTGCGATAACGGGGTGCACGACGAAAAAGTTGCTAAAATCGTTTGCGGCTAATTCGTAGCGGATAGTATCGGCATCTGTCACACCTTCATCCAGCAAGCGAAGGCCTCTCTCCCCACCTACTTCAATAAATTCGACGGATATACCAAGTTTGCTATAAGTTCTGGCAATAATATCGTTGTAATGACTCACCACTCTAGGGTGCCCTATATAGCCTATAAGCATAGGCGAATCGTCGGCCCCATTGGCTAAACAATCAGCTGAGCAAATAAAAGAAAAAAACAAAGCAGTACTAAGAAGTTTTAGTATTTGCATAAATTTTTTATGGATAAGAATGAATATATAAAGCGTAGATGTTAAAAGGGGAATTTTCACACTTTGGTGCAAGCCGCGTAGGTTTGCATATACAAAGAGGGTAGGCTGCGCTTTTATGCGCTACAGCAAAGTCATTTTCACATACAAAAAAGCTCCGGCCATAGGCCAGAGCTTTCAATTAGTAGCGAGCTAAATAAGTAGTACTAAGCCGCGTTTTTTCCGCCATCAATTGCGCGCAACGTCTCAGTTGCTGGCAATAGTTCCATGTCGAAAGTGTACTCATCAACACGAACCGCCAATTGGCGTTTTTCGTTGTAATCATGCAACTGTGCTGCTTCTTCGGGATTAATAACACCTTTTTCTTGAAGCTTGTTCAGTGCGTGTTCAAACGAGATAAACGGCACCACTGGCTCTTTGCGAAGTGCTTTTTGCACTTTACCTAACAGGTGTGCAACCGCATGTTTCGCTTTGAACGCTTGCTCGTTAATGTCGTTACCATCACCTGGGCTAACGCGAACTAAGTGAGTCAGCTGGGCTTTCACACTGTTGTCTTGCATAGATGCCATAGACAATTCACGTACTAGGTCATCGCTGATACCTGCAACACTGTTTGAGTAAGTGTTGGTCAGTAAGCGCATTAGGCCACGAGTCGGTGTGTTCGGGAAATTGTTGATGAAGTTAACAATGGCCTGATCAGCTTGTTGTAATGACCATTGCATAGCGTATTCGAAATACGGTAGTGCAAGTTTACGATCTTCAATGCGCTGCTCGTAAAAACGAATGGCTGCCATTGCACCGTAAAGGTAGCTCATCACATCACCCAGACGGGCTGAAAGTAACTCTGCCTTCTTAAGGTCACCACCAAGTACTGCTAGTGATAAGTCAGCAAGTGGCGCTAATTTAGCTGAAATGCTGTTTACACGCTTTTCATACTTACGTACTTCAGGCAGTGCAGACTCTGAACCGCGTAGGAAAGGTAAGTAACCTTTACCAAGGCTGCGAAATGCATTCTTAACACTAAAACCAACGGTTTTACGTAACACTTTGTTGAATTCTTTATCAGCAGAACTTTCGTTGCTGTGAATAAGGTCAACCATGTCTTTCAAGTAAGGGTGACAACGCATTGCACCTTGACCGAAAATCATTAGGTTACGAGTAAGAATGTTTGCACCTTCAACCGTAATGGCAATAGGAAGTGCTGCATATCCACCTGCAAGGGTATTTTGCGGGCCGCGCTGAATCGCTTTACCTGCTTGAATATCCATAGCTGAGTTCATCACATCACGACCAAGTTCGGTCATATGGTATTTAGCAATAGCAGTAACAACCGATGGTTTAACACCTAAGCCTAAGCCTTCAGTGGTAAGTACACGCATGGCTTCAAGTAAGAAAGTCTTACCTGCGATATCTGCCATCTTCTCTTGAATACCTTCGAAGCGACCAATCGGCACACCGAATTGCTCACGTACAAATGAATACTCAACCGTACCTTTGAATGCAGATTGTGCTGTTGCAACGCCCATCGCTGGAAGTGAAATACCACGACCTGCACCAAGACACGCTACTAGCATCTGCCAACCGCGACCAATATTTTTCTGACCACCTATGATAAATTCCATAGGAATAAATACATCTTGGCCACGAGTGGTACCGTTATAGAAACGCACGCCCATAGGGTCGTGACGATTACCAAGCTCTACACCAGGGTGAGATTTAGGCAGTAGGGCACAGGTAATACCTAGCTCTAGTTTGTCGCCAAGTAATTGCTCTGGATCGAATACTTTAAATGCCAAGCCAAGTACAGTAGCAATTGGCGCTAGCGTAATGTAACGCTTGTCCCAACTGATACGAAGACCAAGTACTTCTTCGCCGTTATACTCACCTTTGGTGACGATAGCAGCATCTGGAATAGCACCGGCATCTGAACCCGCTTCTGGGCTAGTAAGGGCGAAACATGGAATATCACGGCCATCTGAAAGGCGTGGTAACCAGTAATCTTGTTGGGCAGTAGTACCATAATGCATCAGCAACTCACCTGGGCCTAACGAGTTAGGTACCATAACGGTTACTGCGATTGCACCAGATTTTGCTGCGATAGTGGCAACAATCGTTGAGTTAGCGTACGGGCTAAACTCAAGGCCGCCAAATTTCTTAGGGATGATCATGGAGAAGAAACGGTTCTTACCTAAGAAGTCTAAAACGTCTTGAGGAATATGATCGCCGTTGTTTAACTCGAAGTCATCAATCATACCCAGTAATTCTGATACTGGGCCGTCCATAAATGCTTGCTCTTCAGTGCTCAATTTTGCTTGAGGGATATCACGAAGTGCCTGCATATCAGGTTTACCCTGATAAATAGAAGATTCAATCCAAACGTCACCTGCGTCTAACGCTTCCTGCTCTGTTACAGAAATTGGTGGTAACACTTTTTTTAAGCTAGTTCTAATACTCATATTTGACTCATCCGCTCATCTGACCAGTTGTATTGTGTTAATACTACATCAGTTTCAGAAAAGATCAAAAAAATTGCTCATAAATAGTGTTGTATATGTAAAATTTAATAAAATGAAGCGATTACGATAGCGCGGTAAATGGATCATGTGAGCTTATGTAACAAATGTGAGGCAGCATCCAAAAATATTCTGGTAACTGAGTTATGTTTATTAACCATTTACAGGTAAACTTTCGATAACAGAGCGAGTTACAGGAAGTTGTAATGCAAGAAACATCATCGAACACATCAAGGTGGTTTGCGTCACCAAAGTTAACTATCTGTGTGGTTATTGTTGCGATGTTAGTTGCGATAGTCGGTGCTAAAAATTTATACTTTCGGGGCGACTACAAAGTATTTTTTGAGCCTGACAATCCGCAACGACTTGCCTTTGAAGAAATGCAGAACATATTTAATAAAAGCGAAAATGTCGCTTTTATGGTTGTGCCAGATGACGATAATGTGTTTAAACCGTCTACCTTATCTTTAGTTGTTGAGCTTACAGAAGCTGCATGGCAACTCCCTCTTTCTACCCGCGTGGAATCCATCTCTAACTTCCAATACACCTACGCCGAAGATGACGATCTTATTGTAGAAGACTTAATTACTTCGGGTTCGCTCTCGAATTCTGAAATAACGGATATTAAAAATGTACTTGATAGTACCCCTGAACTAACCGGAAGGTTAGTGTCGTACCCAGGGGATGTTTTGGTAGTGAATACGACCATTCAACTCCCTGACGGCGACCAAACAAAAGAAGTGATTGAAATCGCAACAGCTGCCACTGCGTTAAAGCAGCAGTTAGAGAGAAAATATCCCGGCCACACTATCTACCTTACCGGTATGGTTGTAATGAACGATGCCTTTGCGGTGGCTGCACAGCAAGACGCAAGTACGCTTATTCCCCTCATGTTTTTCCTTATCATTGTCATGATAGGCGTGATTGTTCGTTCCGTGTTTGCAGCGCTTGCCACATTATTAGTGGTTATTGTCTCTATCGCCACGTCCATCGGTGTATCTGGCTGGCTCGGTATGTTTTTAAGTACGGCTACGGTAAACGCCCCCACCATGATAACCACGCTGGCAGTGGCTGACTGTATCCACATTATTGTGGGTGTGCAGTACTTTCTTGGGCGCGGCCTCACTAACGCTAATGCGATCAATGAAAGCTTAAGAATTAATACTAAGCCTATTATTATCACCAGTGTTACCACGGCGATTGGCTTTTTAATGCTGAACTTTTCTGCCGTTCCTGTCTTGTCCGATTTAGGTAACATGACTGCATTTGGCGTAATGCTCGCTTGTGTATTATCGCTTTGGTTCCTGCCTGCTTTATTGCTATTGAAGCCACTAAAAGTGAAGACAACAAAAAATAACAAGGTCTTCGAGCGATTGGGAAATAAAGTCACATCGAATTACCGAGCTCTGTTACCCATTTGTGCGGTAGTGATTGTAGGCATCAGTTTTTTTGCTACCAATAACGAGCTAAATGATGTTGCAGTGAAATACTTCGACGATAGAAGTACGTTTGGGCAAGCGGTGGAAATAAATGAAGAGAAGCTTGGTGGTATGTCTAACATCGACTTCGTCATTTATTCTGATACCCCTTATGGTGCTACAGAACCTGACTTTTTAGCGCGAGTAGAATTACTCACTAAATGGTTGCGCGATAAAGAAGAAGTTCATCATGTGCTGTCATTTGCCGATACATTAAAACGGTTAAATAAAAATATGCATGGTGATGACGACACTTATTATCGATTACCAGAAGATGGGGAACTGGCCTCGCAGTATGTTTTGCTGTACGAAATGTCGCTGCCATTTGGTCTAGACTTAAGCAATCAGTTAGATATTGATAAATCGGCAATGAGAATTATCGCCGTTATTGATAACTTAGGCAGTAAAGATTTAACCGCATTAGAGTCTGATGCCAAAGCGTATTTTAAAAGCCTTGGCAGCGACAACCGTCTGGAAGCCGCAAGTCCGCCATTAATGTTTGCGCATATTGGCGATCGAAATATGGAAAGTATGGTAAAGGGCTCTATTTATGCCTTAGTCCTTATTTCTGTTTTGATATTGTTCGCGTTACGTTCGTGGCGACTAGGGTTGGTAAGCTTGTTTACTAATTTGCTACCCGCCGCTATCGGGTTTGGCGTTTGGGGGTTAATCTCTGGCCAAATTAATATGGCACTGTCGGTGGTTATCAGTATGACCATGGGCATTATTGTTGACGATACAGTGCACTTCTTGTCGAAGTATCAGTCGGCGAGGCTGACACGTAAGTCGGTTAAAGAAAGTGTGCTGTATGCATTTAACACGGTTGGGATGGCATTAACCACAACTACAATTGTGCTGACAGTCGGCTTTGGTGTGCTAGCGTCTTCAAGCTTTATGCTGAATGCGCATATGGGCATATTAACTATTATTATTATCATCGCGGCTTTGGCTGTTGACCTTATCTTCCTGCCTGCATTATTGATGTGGTTGGATAAAGATGAAACCCCGTTACCGGAGAAGAATAGTGAGATACATTAGCCTTGTTTTACTGGCGTCGTTCATATCTATCACCACATTCAATGGCGTTGCCGCCGAGAGTGAGCCTAGCGCAAAGGGACTGGAAATAGCCCAAGAGCGAAAAGCGAGAGATCGTGGATGGAATAATTCAGAGGCCAAAATTTTAATGGTACTACGCAATGCGCAAGGCCAAGAAGCAACACGCAAACTCAACGTGAAATCGATGGAGTTGACCGATGATGGTGATAAAGCACTAACGGTTTTTCAATCGCCTCGGGATGTAAAAGGGACTGCATTTTTGAGCTTCTCCCATGTTTTCGATGCTGATGAACAGTGGATATTTCTTCCTGCTTTAAAACGGGTAAAGCGTATCGCGTCCAAAAACAAGAGTGGACCTTTTGTCGGCAGTGAGTTTGCTTTTGAAGATATGACATCGTTCGAAGTAGAGAAGTTTTCTTATACCTATGTGGGTGACGAGACGATTGATGGTGAAGCGTGCTTTGTATTAGAGCAAGTTCCTCAATACGATTATTCGGGTTATACGCTGCAAAAAGTATGGATTGATAAGTCTCACTACCGTGTACATAAAGTTGAGTTTTACGATAAGAAAGGGGCGCTACTTAAGGTGCTTGAGCTAAAAGATTACGAGCTTTATAAAGAGAAATACTGGCGTCCTATCCGTAGCGAGATGACGAACTTACAAACGCGTAAGTCTACGTCGCTGATTACAGAAAGCTTAGTTTTTGATACCGACTTGTCAGAATCAGACTTTGACAAAAACAGTTTAAAAAGAGCGCGGTAGTTCGTGATTAAATCCATCGCTTTATTTGTATCGAGTATTACGGCTTCATTCTCTCTACTGGCCAATACGGAAATAACAGGCTCTGCCGGTGGAGAGCTGCGCTATTTCATGCAAGACGCCCTCTACGAAGTGCAAGAAAGAACTTACGGCTCAGTCTTTTTTAGCCCCGAAACTTATACCGAGTGGAATGATGGTGAAGACAGCTTGCTGTTTAAGCCCTTTTTCAGGGCCGACCAACACGATGAGGAAAGAACACACTTCGATGTTCGAGAACTGCAATGGATGCATGTGGCAGACACATGGGAAACCAAAGTAGGGATTGGAAAAGTATTCTGGGGGCAAACCGAGTCTATTCACCTGGTTGACATCGTTAACCAAACCGATGCCATTGAAGCGGTAGATGGCGAAGATAAACTTGGTCAGCCTATGGTTAATGTTTCTTACTTTAGTGACTTCGGCACGTTTTCAGCATTTGTGTTGCCCTATTTTAGAGAGCGCACCTTTGAAAGTGCAGATGGACGTTTGCGTCCGCCCATTGCTGTAGGAGAAGCCTTGTACGAGTCGGATGGTGAACAAAGCCATGTTGATTATGCGCTGAGGTGGCAATCAAGTATCAGTGATTGGGAAGTGGGGCTATCTTATTTTTCAGGTACAAGCAGAGAGCCAGAACTTGTTACTACGATAAATGAAGAAGGTCAGCCAGAGATTCTTCCCTATTACGCGCAAATCAGTCAGGTAGGCGTGGATTTACTTACCGTATATGGTGCGTGGTTACTTAAATTTGAGTCGATATATCGTGAAGGACAATCGGAAGATTTTACTGCGGTAGTAACAGGTTTCGAATACACCACACAAGGCGTATTCGATACTCAATATGGCCTAGGCGTATTGAGTGAGTACCAGTTCGATGAGCGCGAAGATAACTTCTTTGCTGTGGGTCAAAATGACCTTATGGTGGGCTTACGGTTTATCTTTAACGATATTGATGGAACCGAAGTGCTCATGGGATACGTGCAAGATTTAGATGAATCGAGTACCTCCAGTGCATTTATTGAAGCGTCTAGTCGTATTTCACCTCATTGGCGCTGGAAATTGGATGGCTATTTCTTTTCAAGTGATGATACTGACGATACCTTTTATTTCCTAAGAAGAGATGATCATCTTCAATTTACCCTTGAGTACTTTTTTTAGTACGAGGCGTTATTTCTGATTTAAATTAAATATTTACACTCGTAACCCTAGTTATTTACTATTAGGGTTATTTTTTGTGGTTCTAACTTGAGGTTTTAATGAAGCAGTTTGTCGTTGGTTTTATTGCGCTTTTTTCAATGTTTAACGCACATAGTGCTTCTACTCATTATGGTATTGCGTCAGTTGGGTTTAGTGATTTTGAGTTCACAAATGTCGAGAATAGCGGGCTAGCTTACAGTGTTGCTTTCGGGCGCCAAATCCATAGACAGTGGTATGCAGAAGTGGGTTACCTTAATTTAACTAATGATAGCGAAGATGATACCGAGCTTTCGGGTGATGCGCTTTACCTTGCTGTACTTGGAAAGGCGAAAAGCGAGTACGGGGAACTGTTTTATAAGTTAGGTATCGCAAACGCTGATATTGCAAGTACGCGTTACTGTGGCAACTCAGCGTTATCAGGTGATGCATGCTCATTTGACGAGGGTGTGGTGGCAGGTATTGCTGGCCTTGGATTTGATTATTATGTTGGTCTAAAATCTATGGTGCGACTGGAATATATATATTTAGGCGGGGAAGACGACCTATCAACGCATTTAGTGTCTTTGGGCTTTCGTTATAATTTTTAATGCTCAATAGGGTTGGGTGACCAAACACATACAAATATAGCGGTGTAATCCAAACACTATCATTCAGCGTAAAAAGAGTTGCTAGTCAAAAACTAAGGAACCATTTATGAAAAATGAATTAGACAGTAAATTCCTATTACAGGTGTTTGAAAAAATCCGAACTAACGGTGATAAGAAAGAAGATCAGTATCATCTAAATGGTATCGTTGCGTACACCGACCTCGATGGCTACACGCTATTTATTGAAGATAAAAATTGTAAACTGCAATTTGGTTTCCATAATCAATATCACTTTGATTACGAAAAAGACGATCACTTTCAAACTTTTGAGAAAAAGCTGAAGCAGATAGATAAAGAGTACGGCGCTCACTAAATCGCTTGATTGGGGAGGGCAACCTTCTTTCAAAAATTGACGTTTATCGAGATTGTTAAACCACATCATGGCGCATTGAAAACAAAATACCACGGCAGTAGTGTCGAATTATTCCACCAACGCACTTTCGACTTTAATTTGGTCTGCTACAATAGCGCTCCTCTTAATTTGTTAGGAATAGAGTGCGTTGGCTGCGGCAATTAAGGCTCCTAAATTCAAACTGTCTTTTCTTACTCCAAAATTTTGGCCGGTATGGCTAGGAGTATTCCTTCTCTACATCATCACTTGGCTCCCTCTACCAGTCATACGATTTATTGGTGGTGGTGCAGGTAAACTGATTGCGAAAATTGTTCCTAAGCGCGTGCGCGTAGCAAAGCGAAACCTTGAACTTTGGAACCCTTCATTATCAGAGTCAGAAGTGCAGGCGCTATTAAAGGAAAACGTGCGTAGAACCGGTATGGCGTTATTTGAAACGGCTATGGGGTGGTGGTGGCCTGATTGGCGAGTGAAAAAGGCCATAGAAATTGAAGGTGCAGAGCATGTTGAAGCGGCCATAGCCAGCGGCCATGGGGTTTTTGGTATGGCCCTGCACAATATGAATCTTGAATTTGCATGCAGGGGGATTGGTTATTTCCACCCAAGTATCGCCTTCTATAGAAAGCACAATAATCCGCTAGTCGACTATTTACAGTACCATGGTCGTAACCGCTCAAATAAGTACATGATTGATAAGCGAAATGCCAAGGCCTTGTTAATGGCCTTAGAAGACAAAGAGCTTTGCTTGTACCTTCCAGATCAAGATTACGGACCAAAGCAAAGCGTGTTCGTCCCCTTTGGTGGGGTAGCTGAAACCGCGACCACTACTGCTACGCTGATGTTTATTCGTCGCTCTACCAGTGTACCCATGATAATTACGTCTCAGTACACTGCGAGAGGTTACAAAATCAAAATATACCCTCCATTGACGCATTTAGGGGATATGGACGATATTGCTGCATTAACGGAATTGAACACCCATATCGACAAGGCCATTAAGGAGCAGCCCGAAAGTTACTTGTGGATGCACAAGCGGTTTAAAACCAGACCCAGTAAAGACACCCCATCATTGTACTAACGGAGCAGTTACCTATTACATCGTTAGGTGTACAATTACTGATGTAGCGCGCTTTTTGTGCGTAAGGTAAAAGCGAGGTAAGCTGTACCTTGGGTTTAAGTTATTGGATGCATTAATAAAGTCATGGCTAAAAAAGGTTATTCAAATACATTATTTTGGGCGCGTCACGTTGCGCTAGCATTCGTATTGATAGTGATTGCGGGTGTGATGATTTATTTGCAACAAAATAACAGTGATGACGTTCCTTCTGGTAAACCCGTTGAAGAAAAGTCGGTGGCAAAGGGATTGAGCGAGTTTTACCGCGAATTTAGAATGTCTTCCACCGATCCAGTAAAAGAAGAGCAGGGGAGTTTTGTCATCGAAACTGGTGGCGTTGATCCTCAGCTTGATAGCCGACTAGAAAGCATGTCCAGCTTGAATACGACAGTAGATACTAGCTGGACTGGCGAGCAAAAATTCCGCACCTTTAAAGAAGGCAGTACGCTGCGAGAAGCTATCTCTACTTTTGCGCAAGCCGAAGGAATGCAGCTGATATGGAATTTAGAGCAAGACTTCATAATCAAACATCAGTTTCAGTTAGATAATACGGTAGCCGGTTCGTTGGCAAAAATTGCTAGCGCTATCGACAGTAGCTTCGAAGGGCAGGTGAATGCCTATCTATGCCCCGAGCAACGTTCCTTAGTAGTGACCGCTGAAGAAACCGAATTTTTAGCTACCCGATGTACTCTAGTTCGTTGACGATTAGTTAAATCAAAGGTGAGCTACTGCTCACCTTTGTTATTATTATCATTACTGCCGTCAGTGTCGGCACCACTGTCATCACTCTCGGCACCACTGCCAAACAATGCCCGCCAATATTCACTTACCGTTTCTCTCATTTGGCTTAAATGCTCGGTTTGCTCTGCATACTTTGTGTCGGCAAGAGTGAGGTGATGATATTGTTCTCTTAGCGCAAGGTAAGCTTGTTGCAGCGCGTGAGATTGTTTTTCATCAATAATGCCTGCGTTATGGGTAGCGTCTAGTAAACGCAAATTGTCTGAAAATTCCGTTAAGCTTTCAATCTTGCTCGCATGGGCTAACACCCAGTACTGAGTCATAAATTCAATGTCCGCAATGCCTCCCACACATTGCTTTAAATCGACTTTTTGATTACTTGCAGTAAGTAAATGCTTGCGCATTTTCGCGCGCATTTCGCTCACTTCAGTAGATAGCGTAGGCTGGTCTCTATGAATAGACAGAATGTTATGACGCACAGTATTAAACGCACTAAGCAGTGATATATCACCACAAATGCCGCGGGCTCTCACCAGCGCTTGATGTTCCCATGTCCACGCCTCTTCTTGTTGGTAGCGCTCAAACCCATCTATATGACAACAAAGCAGCCCGGCATTACCGGAGGGACGCAAGCGTAAATCCGTTTCATACAGCTGACCAAATAAGGTTTTGGTATTCAACAAATGCATAATACGCTGAGCAAGTTTGATGTAAAACTGCTGGGCTTCGATAGACTTAGCCCCATCGGTGGTGGACTGTCGGGGAGCATTGTGCAAAAACACAAGGTCGAGATCAGAGCCATATCCAAGCTCGTAGCCCCCAAGCTTGCCATACCCAATAACCGCAAAGCCCAGTTCGTCATCATTCAAGTGACGCGGCACACCGAAGCGCGCTGAAACTTGATGCCACGCTGCTTCAATAACGTGCTCAAGAAGCACTTCCGCTAATACGGTAAGCTTATCGCTTACATTCGCAATAGGTAACGAGCCGCTGATATCACTGGCTGCAATACGCAGTTGCTGACAAAGCTTAAACTGCCGCCATGTATCCATAGCGAGCTCAACATCGTCGTGTTCAACTCGCAGCATGGTCTGCCGTAACTCTTGGGCGTATTCGTATTTACTGGTGGTAATATCTGAGTTTTGTTGCTGCAAATAAAGCGGAGTAAGCAGTTCATCTAACAGCAGCGGGAAGCGTTTTATTTCATTCGCTATCCATTCACTTCTGTCACATAACTTAACCAACTGTTGGAGCACGTTGGGGTTTTCCAGTAATAAGTCTAAATAGGTTGTTCTGCCCGTAATTGAATCTATCACGCCGAAGATTCGTTTTAGTACATTGTTTGCTTTACTGGGGTCGAATTTAATCAGCACACACAGTATTTCGGGGATGAGTTTATTAAGCGTGTCTTCGCCTTTTTGACCCATTCGATATCCGCGCTGATTGGTTTTAAACTCTTGTAGCTGGGTACAAATGCCTTGCGCTTCCTCAACGCTAATGAAAGGGGTTAGCGTAGTGCTAAACTCCTCTTTATCGAGGGAAAGTTGCCAGGCGTCGCGGCATGCTTCAAACAACGTATCTTCGCTAGTGTGAGTATCTTTAGCCTCTTCAACTAATTCATTGAAATGCCCATGTATTCTAGACATGGTACTTTGCAGCTTCGCCATAAACGCGTCATAAGAACTGAAGCCTAGCACGGCAATTAATGCGTTTTTCTCCCACTCACTATCGGGCAGAGTTTGAGTTTGACGGTCTTGGCATTGTTGAAGCGTGTGCTCAGTTTTACGAAGAAAGAGATAGTCTGTCCGAAGTTGTTCAGTCACATCAGGTTCAACAATTTCAAAATCAGCAAGCTTATCAAGGGTAGTAAGTAGTGACTTACTTTGTAACTCAGGCTCTCTGCCTCCATGGATAAGCTGAAAGCTCTGCGCAAAAAATTCAACTTCGCGAATGCCGCCTGCTCCAAGTTTAATATTGTTGCTCAAGCGTCGGCGTCTAATTTCCGTAGCGATAAGATGCTTCATGTTTCTCAATGCATCGATGGTAGTAAAATCTAAGTACCGCCTGAAGGTAAAGGGGGTCAGTATGGCGTTTAATGAGGCCACGTCTTCTGAATTGTCATCGTTGATCACCCGCGCCTTCACCATTGCAAAACGTTCCCAATGACGGCCTTGCTCTTGATAATAATCTTCCATGGCGTCGAAGTGCATCACCAAAGGCCCTGATTCACCGAATGGCCGCAGTCTCATGTCTACACGATAGACTTGGCCATCCGGTGTAACCTTGTTGAGCGCTTGAATCAATTTTTGCGCTAAACGAGTAAAAAACTGCTGATTTTCAATAGGTTTCTTTTCGCCATTTGTCATGCCTTTCTCGGGGTAGGCAAAAATCAAATCGATATCTGATGAAAAGTTAAGTTCACGGCCACCTAATTTTCCCATGCCCAAAATGTACATATGAATAGGGCCATTTTCACCCCACGGCACACCATGTTTTGTACTTAACATGGTGTAAAGCCATTGGTAAGCTGATGTAATTAATACATCAGCTAACGCAGAAACCTGTGCTAACGATTGCGTAATAGTCTGTTTGTTAAGTCCGTCGCGATAGGTGATAGCAGCCATATAAAAATGGCGACATTGGCGCAGGACAATAAGCAGTTCATCTTCGGATTTAACATTTTCCAATTTTTGGGCAACAGCATAATTGTAAAAGGTATGCGGCTCGTCAGGAATAGATTCAATCAGCATAGCGCCAACCCACTCAGGGTGCTGAAGGCAAGTCTCTGCAAAAAATAGTGAGCGGCCAAATAGGGTGGTGAAGTCGTTTCGATGATGCGCTAAGTCACTATTAAAGCGTTCATTATCTGAAAGCTTTTCCCAGGTTTCGTTAGCTTGTTGTGCATTGCTCATGGTAATTGTGTTGTCTGTTGGCATAATACTGGCTTCGACAATAATAAATATTTCAAAACATTGAGATAAAAAAGAGTCTGTCACAGTTTTTAGGGCGTAACCACCCTAAGGTTGTGTTTAGGTAAAAGGAGTAATATTACGTGGATGCTTTAATTAAACTCGTGCCGCTTGGTTCTGATTTATGGATTTACCTTGCCATCGATGTAAGTATCGCCCTAGCACTGTTAGTGGTTATGAAGTGGGTGACTGGGCTCATGCGAAAAAACTCTGTCACCGAAGAGCTTGGTATTAAAGATAATTTTGCTTTTGGTATTAGTATAGCCGGTGGCATGTTGTCACTTTGTATCGTGCTAAGTTCGGTAGTAGGTCGACATATCGGGCAGGGCTACAGTGAAGCTGCAATTGGTATGGTAACGTTTGGTATTGTCGGTATTCTGCTGGTGAAGTTTGGTCGTTTTGCCCACGACAAACTAGTGCTTAATCGCGTAGATACCCATGCCATGATTTCTGAGCGAAGCGTAAGTGTTGCACTGGTAGATGCTGCAAGCTTAGTCGCTAGCGCCATTGTGCTGAAAAATATTATGGTATGGGTAGATGGTAGTGACATGAACGCCATTATCGCTATCGTGACAGGATTCTCGGTAGTACTTACCATGTTATTGGTGATGACCCGTATTTTGGAAGTGCGCTATGCAAAAGATAATCAAAACGATTCATTTCAAGGTGCTTTGCGAAAAGGGCAACTGGCCCTAGCTATCGAACATTCGGGGAATTTACTAGGCACCGCTATGATTGTTTCAGCGGCGAAAAACTTACTTATCTATAACCCCTCAGGTTATGTAAGTAATGTAACAGGCTGGCTAGTGGTAAGTGTAGCGTTAGCAATCGCATTGCATATACTGGTGCTTATCAACAAAAAAGTGATTCTGTTTGGAATGAACTTTAGACAAGAAGTCGATCAACAACACAACGTTGGTGTAGCGTCGCTAGGCTTTACACTAAGCATAGGTACTGCCATGGTGATAAATGGTGTGCTGGGTGGTTAATGTAGTTTGTAAGCTACTAGCGTAATGCTTTAAGCATGTTTTTTTTGGGGGGGGGAAGTGCTAGCCTCAGATATTCATGGCAAAGATGCACGGCAAATATTTGTGGTTCAACCTTGAGAGCTTTAATTAAAAACGATACTACTCATACTCGCAAGGAGAAATATACTGGCTGTTTCGACATAGATCTTCACATAGGTTTTCACAAAGGTTTCCACATAAATTTTTGGGCAAAACCTTCTGTTTTACGATAGCCCGTTTTTTCTGTTTAGAAAGTCGCTTTACTTTGTATTCAATTTGCGAGGCTGTCGACCTATCACCAATTAAAAAAATGGCCCTAAAGTGAAGCGGGCCTTTTCCTTTCAAAGCCCGCGCACCACCAACAATATCACCTCTATGCTGAGATATTCTTCGCGCCGGCGAAGTCGTAATACCCGTATACAAGTGACCTAGTTTATTTTCGATAAGATAAAGATACCAAGTTGAAGGCTGTTGGTGGGTATTCACGTTGTTGGCTGTTATACTCATTGGCAATTTGAAATACATCGATAAAGTTGTCTCATCAATGATTTTACCAGATTTTAGTAAAGCGAAAGTGCTTATTGTAGGTGACCTAATGTTGGACCGCTATTGGAGCGGTGGTACAGGTCGTATTTCCCCTGAAGCCCCTGTACCAGTAGTAAATGTGCAGTCCTCTGAAGATCGCCCCGGCGGCGCGGCAAATGTGGCGGTGAATGTGGCTACCCTTGGTGCTAAAGTCACCTTGCTCGGTATGTGCGGTAACGATGAAAATGCCAAACTATTACGTGAGCGCTTAGAGTCTTATGATATCGATTGCCAGTTTTTCGCTGTCGAAGGCCAAGACACAATAACCAAGCTTCGTGTGATGAGCAGAAATCAGCAATTGCTTCGACTTGATTTCGAAAAGAGCTTTGCTGATTCAGATAAATCTGAACTAGAAAACGCATTTGATGGCGCCCTTGATGATGTTGATATTGTTATATTGTCTGACTACGCCAAGGGATGTTTAAGCAACCCTCAAGCACTTATTCAAGCAGCTAAAGCAAAAGGTAAGCGAGTGATTGTCGACCCTAAAGGGAGTGATTTCACTAAATATGCTAATGCTACGCTAATTACGCCGAATCTGGAAGAGTTGAATCATGTAGTCGGTGAATCTAGTTCTGAAAAGTCATTGGTTGAAAATGCACAACGGGTCAAATCTGATTTGCAGTTAAATGCTTTACTACTGACCCGTTCTGAACAAGGTATGACCTTGTTTGAAGGCAATAACGCGGAGTTTCATTTGCCGGCGAAAGCCAAAGAAGTGTATGACGTCACGGGTGCCGGCGATACCGTGGTATCAACATTAGCTGTGGCGTTAGCATGTAAATTACCCCTACAAGCGGCATGTGTGTTAGCTAATTTAGCTGCCAGTGTAGTGGTAGGAAAATTAGGTACGTCTACCGTCACCAATACTGAATTGGCGCTAGCCTTAGGTGAACAATCTGTTCATTTAGATGGCGGTGTAATGACCGAAGGTCAGCTTGAGATGGCGATGGCTGCGGCGAAAGCTAGGGGAGAACGTATTGTAATGACTAACGGCTGTTTCGATATTCTCCATTCCGGCCATGTGGCGTATTTAGAAGAAGCTGCATTGTTAGGCGACAGATTAATCGTTGCGGTAAATACTGATGCGTCTGTCACCAAACTTAAAGGCCCTGGACGACCTGTAAACAATACAAGTCGCCGTATGGCCGTGTTAGCGGGTTTAAGTGCCGTGGATTGGGTTGTGCCCTTCACTGAAGATACGCCGCAGCGGTTAATTGCCTCGTTATTACCAGATATATTGGTGAAAGGGGGCGATTATAAAATTGATGAAATTGCTGGCGGCAAAGAAGTCATTGCCAACGGCGGTGAGGTGCAGGTGTTAACGTTTGAAGATGGCGTTTCGACCACCGGAATCATAGAGCGTATAACACGTAATAAGCTAACCTAGCGTTTCGACGTTATTTAAATTTATATCTCAGTAAATGTAGTCGTTTGCTAGCCACATCACTTAATTGGTGAGCTAGCAACATAAGCAGTTTTTTAAACGGATACGAGCATGTACGAAAGTTACTACGGACTTAACGCAAAACCTTTTCAGTTAACACCAGACCCTGGTTTCTTTTTTGCTAGTAAGTGGCATAAACGCGCCATGTCATACCTTCAATATGGGCTGTCTCAGGCCGAAGGTTTTATTGTCATTACGGGTGATATAGGTACAGGGAAAACTACTGTCGCAAATAGTTTATTGGCTGAAATCCAAGACGATATTTTCGCAGCTCAAATCGTAACGCCGAAGCTGTCTCCTGATGAACTGGTTAAAATGGTGGCCTCAAAGTTTGATATAAATACGGACGGAAGAAGCAAAGCTGAAATTTTAAAGATGCTTGAGGTGTTCTTGTACGACTTGAGCACCCAAGGCCGCCGTGCACTACTGCTTGTTGATGAAGCGCAGAACTTACCGCTAGAATCGATAGAAGAGCTACGTATGCTGTCTAATTTTCAACTTAATGGTAAGCCGTTAATTCAAAGCTTTTTACTAGGGCAAGAAGAACTACAGCCCATTTTGCGTGCCCCTAACATGGAGCAGTTCAGACAGCGAATTGTGGCTTCATGCCATTTAGCGCCGCTCACCTTAGATGAGTGCAAAGAATATATCGAATATCGCTTACATCATGCTGGCTGGAATGGCGAAGATTTATTTTCAGAAGGGGCGTATGAGCGCATTTATCAGTTTACTCGCGGTGTGCCTCGTAAAATAAATACGCTGATGGATCGCATCATGCTGTTCGGCTTTCTTGAAGAACTTAAAAGCTTTGATGAAGACGCCGTTAAAGAAGTGATAGATGAAGTTAAAGCAGAAATGTTTGAGCCAGAGAGTGGGGTGGGTCATTCAACATCCCAAACCCAAGATTATGCAGGGCACCCTGAAAGCAGAGCTATTATGACACCAGGCGGTAATGTCATACGAGATAGTAAGTACTATCTTGATATGTTGGCAGAGTTGGTAGATGCGCTCGATGACGCAATATCTCATAAAGTTAAAATGACGCAGTATGTAGATAAACTAATGAAGAAAAAGTTTAAAACTTACGTAAGGCTGAAGAGTACGGATAAGAGTGATACCCAGTAAAGAGTCATTTACTGCCCCCCATTTACTGAGATTCCATATTACTGATAGGTGTAGGTAACTGAAAGCGTTATTCGCCTATCGGTGTAATCGCTGCCGTAAAGACCCCCACCAAACGACAAATCTCCGCTCTTATCTAAATAGCTTACGTCCAAGCTTGTTACTAAGTGCTTCCCGAAGCTTCTATCTAGACCCAAGGTCGCATTTAAGTTATCACTGCTGCCGTCATAAGTGTTGTCTTCAGACTGTCCATCAATTCTGGCAAAGCTTAAAGATGTGTTTAGATTTGTATATGAACCTAATTTATAAGACAGTGTGGTAGTCATTGAGAGCGTACGCTGAAGCCTGTCTTCATCTAAATAATCGTTTTCAGAATATAGCCACGAAACGCCTAGATTTACTCTTGAAAAATCGTAGCCCATTTGGAAATTAGTGCGCTTCTGGAGAATGATTCGGTCGTCGAAATCCAAATTTTGGGAATTCAACTCAACAAATTGTTCATCAGCGGAAGGTGAATAACTCAGACTTGCCGGTTGAAAACAACTTGCGATAGATGTTGCTCCTACAGGGCATACAAAAACCCCCAAATTTTCAGGGTTTGATAACAAGCGAGAGGTATTAGTAACATCTTCACTATAAGAAAGCGAAGACCTAAAATGTTTTGAGTTATAGCTCATATTGGCAGAAGCAGAGTCACCGTAGAATCGACGACCATAGCTGCCACCTATTTCAGTACGTGAACTTAATGCCCACAACAAATCGAGCCCGACAAAGGTCTCGTCATCATCTTCACTGGTATCAGAATCACTTCTGTTTATCGTAAGTGCAATATATCTATTTTCAGCTTGACGATAAGTCAGTCCTGCGCCATAGGAATTAAACTCACGAGTTATACTATTAGTATCGGTTCTATCTGAGATCTGATTCGCTTCATGAGTAGCTGTTAACCGAATAGCCCATTTTTGCAGAACACGAAAGTCGGTAAAAGCTTCAGCAGACCGCGTTATGAAGTCTCCACGAGATGATTGGTTGCTAGCTGTATTTTGGTATGAACCCGTTACTTCCCATATTAAGTATCTAGCATATTCCCCATTAGTTAGTGAGCCATATAACTGGTATGAGTCATTGTCGAGAGGGGTATCATTCGCAGACGTGGATTCAGAGGCGACATCTGAATATGATGCACTCCCTTGAGCATTTACCCAATTGTTGTTCTCGATAAGAAGTGACGATGAAAGTGTGTTATTGCGAGTTTTTGCTAAGCTGTTCGAATTTGTGAGGAAATCAGAAACTAAAAAGCTACTTGAGTCTCCATTTCGATAATTTAGTGCGCCGGTCGCTTGGAAAACCAACGCTCTTCCAATAGGTGCCCATTGCGCGGAATAACTATATTCTGCGTAGTCTTGAGTTTGGCCAATATCGTCGTTGTCACGTTCTAAATGCGTCAGTGTGCCCGACCACAGCCCACTAAAAGTACGAGTTTGATATGTGGCATTTACTTGAGGTATTACTGAGAAAGTGGTGAGTGACAGCGTATCTTCATCCTGCCTCTCTACTTCTTGGAAAATACTCTTCCCTTGCGCGGAACCAGTTATATCGAGCTCAGCGTAAACACAAGGCGACAGTGCACCGAGACCAATCGCCAAATATGCTTTTCTTGATATGTTTCTGTGCACGACCTTGCGGAACTTAGTCTTTACGCTCAGAGTAGTAATATCCATAATATCCGCTTCCATCGGTGTCATAGTGCACTGACTTGTTAACCACAAATCCAATTGCCATATCAGGGTTCAATCGTTCTACAGACATTTTAACGTCGTTAAGTTTCGCTTTACCTTCTTCCACGACAACTACTGCTTGACCTGCAAAATTAGCTAAAATAGCGCTTTCATTAATACCAATTAGCGGAGGCGTGTCAAATATCACAATTCGGTCAGGATAACGGTTGGCAAATTCATCAACCGTTTCATGCATTTTATGACTAGCAAGCATCTCCGTAGAAAGGTGATGCGATCGACCCGCAGGGATAATTTTCAACTTGTCGATGTTGGTGGAATACAGCACTTCTGAAATATCGTCGACCTCACCAATAAGATACTCCATTAATCCCTTACGCCTCTCTAAACCTAATGTGTTTAGCACGTTCGGTTTTAGCACATCCGCGTCTACTAATAGTACGGTTTTATCCTGCTCTGCAGCAATACTCAACGCGAGGTTTGTCGCAGTAAATGTTTTACCTTCAGAAGGGCGACTGCTTGTAACCATTATAATATTAGGGTTATGAAGGGTTTTAGCGAGTGGGCCAAAAGCGTTAGCGAGTAATTTCCGCTTAATCTCTCGGTACTCTTCGTTAATTTGTCTGCGCTCACCAGATAGAGAGATATGACCATTGTCACTTAGTCTCTCTAGATTAATCTTAAAACCGCTCTTGGGAGATTTGGTCTCTGGCTTAGCAACGTCATTAGGTTCAAGTTGAGGCTCGGTAACGTGATTGCTCGCGCTTTCCTGATTCGAGCTGTTTGCTAAAGCGTTTTTCTGTTTTTGTTTTAACAATGCTTTTTCAATTGTATTAGACATTAGAAAAACCTCTCGATTAAATTAATATTCATCACTTCTGCAGCCACTAATATACCATATTGCAGCAGAATCATCCCGCAGGACAAAGCGAAGATTAATAATCTAAATTTGTTCTTTTTCTGAATGTTGACAATATTTAAATGGCTTACCGTTCCCCATATTGGGTAGTCTGAGAGACTGTTTAATTGCTTAGGTCTTATCAATATCGGAGAAAGCTGGCTTACTAGAAACGCTACACCTACTCCAGAACCAAACCCTGCAAGTAATACTGCAGTGTAAAGGATTAGTCTATTTGGACCTGACGGTGAACTGGCGGCAAGAGGCGGCTCTATGATACGAAACTGAAGTTCTTCAGCAGAAACTTCTGCCCGTCTTGAAAGGCCTGCGGCTTCTCTTCTTGACAATAACTCTTCGTATTTCTTTTTCGTTATTCCATAGTCCCTATTAAGCGCTGAGGACTCCGCTTCAATCTGCGGTATTAAGTCGACTTTAGATTCAAGCTCCGCAATTTTATTTTGTAAATCTGTCTCTTTTACTTCTAATGAGGCAACCTCACTTTGAAGTTTACTCATTTCTAGTCGGATTTCTTGAGTTAGCTCGTTAAGAGGTAATTGGTCTTCTTCGTCAACACTTGAAAGGAATGCCTCAATCTCTCGCTGACGAGACTTCTCTAAGCTAGATAGGAGCAATTGAGATTCAACTACATCAGGGTGTTTATCTGTGAACCTAAGTTGAAGGCGGTCTAAGTCTTCCTCTAATTTTCTGATTCGATCGTCATATCGAGTTTTTAAGCCGGAGTTTTCTTGATTAGTTACCGCAAAACTATCTTTTGCTGATGTTTTCTTTATCTGCGACTTCAATGAGTCAACTTGTTGTTTAGTCTGTTTGATGCTTAAACGAGTTAACTCAAGTTCCGCATTAAGACCTTGGAGGCTGCTATAATAAGTGCCTGAAAGGGGGAGAATATTATTGTACTGACGTTTAAATTGGGCAAGTCGTTGTTCAGATTCACCTAGTCGGCTTTCATATTCAGCAATTTGCTCTTCTAAAAAACGTCCTGCAGTATCAGTGTCCCGGCGGTTGTTTCCTAATGAGCCTTCCACAAAAAGGTCTAACGTCTCTTGTACAACCCTTTGTGCGGTAATTGCGTTGGCATTAGCAAATGAGATGTTATAGATGTTGTCCCTGCCAGCTGAACGTAAATCAATTGATGAAGAAAGTTGGGTTACTAAATCTTCAAATTCTCTTTCTGAATTAGTGGTAATATCTAAATCACTCTCTCGAGCTATGGTTTCAACGTTAGTTCTACTTAGTAACGTCCTGGCCATCATTTTGACTTCTTGATCTGGGTCAGACTGAATAGCGAGACCTTTCAGCAGAGGTTGAAGAACCGAACGGGTGTCAACATAGACTTTTGCGGTAGAGGTGTACTGATCCGGCAAATTGGCAACCATAAAGAAGCCAATTGGGCAAATTATCCACGACATAATTATGACATGGCGTTTCTTAATCCAAATCCCTTTTAGTAGATCTAAAAATTGGAGTAAGGTTTGTTGTAAATCCTGCATTTAAATGTTCCGTTTACTACTTAGAACTAAAACCAAGCTTCTGGAATAATAATTATATCGCCTGGGAGAATGTCTACATTTTGTTGAATGTCACCGCTTCGAATTAAGTCGTCAATGCTTAGGGCAAATGTGGATTGCTGTCCATTGATTACGCGAACTAATTTTGCATTATTACCGTCAGCAAACTCCGTTAATCCGCCAACAGCTATCATTAAATCGAGCAAAGTCATGTGTTCGGTATAACTTACCGCACTTGGGTTAGTGGCTTCACCGATAACTCTAACTTGTTCACTAAGAGGACCAGAGAAATTATTTACACTCACAGTAACTCGAGGGTTGTTTATGTATATTGATAACTGTTCTTCAATTTCGCGAGCGAGCATAGACGGCGTTCGTCCTGCTACATCGATATCCTCGACAAGTGAAGTAGTTACTTTCCCATCAGGTCTAACAATAAACTGACCGGACACTTCAGGATTACGCCAAACAAAAATAGTTAGCGAGTCGCCAGGACCGATTAGATATTGGTATTCATTTACATCGGTTGTTAATGATGCTCTGGTGGTAGCTTGGGGGAGAGTTGAAGTATTCGAGCACCCAGCAAGTATTAATACAAGTAAAAATGCAAAGCTTAAATGCATGTTTTTAAAACGAAACATAAGAGATCATCCTACACTCATTATGGTTAAATTGTTGCTTTCGGTGTTTACCCTACGGCAAATCTCACTATAATGCCAATAACAATTCTAGTCTATTAGAATAAATCCCTCTATGATAGGGATTAGTTCGTAGTATTAAGGGGCCAGGGGTGGCAGTAAATAAGCGAAATCAAAATAAGCGCTCTAATATTCTTGTAGTGACAGAAGCGCTACTTATAGCTTATATGGGATATATTACGTACTTTATCCTTACACAAGTTGGGCTTGTTTCATCAGTTCCACCGGAAAAGCTAATCATTAACGTAGGGTTACTTACCGTTTCTATTCTTCTTTGCTCACTATCTGTGGGCTTGTATGAAGCAAAACTAAGGGAAACTTTTCGCGGGATTATAAGACGAATATTTGTCAGTGTTGGGTTAAGTTACTTTCTTGTTGAAATCATCAGTAGAGCGTTATTCGATGATCTGGTGATGGATGCTTATTTCCTGCCGGCTGCTGTATTTTCGATTATCATCACGCTGGTCATTTTTCGCTACTTTACTAACCGCTTGGGGCTTTTGGGTTTAGGCAAAGTTCGTATAGTTGTGTTGGGTGCAGGTGAGAGAGCATCAATTATTGAAAAGCGAATGCGTCGCGATGTTGATAGGATTGGTTTTGAAATGGTTGGGTTTGTGCCTATTCCCGGTGACAACCGAGAAGATGGTATTCGTAGGGAAAAAATCGTTCACATAAAGGTGGATGAGAACTTCCAGCAGTTTATTAATGACAATGATATTGAAGAAATTGTCATTGCGTGTGACCAGCGTCGCGGTACTTTGCCCGTTGAAGTTCTTTTTGAATGCCGCCTTCGCGGTATCGAGGTTACCGAATTACTCGACTTTATGGAAAGAGAGACTGGGCAAATTGTTGTAAACTTGATGTATCCAAGTTGGGTTATCTATTCAAATGGTTTCCAAAGCCAAAATTATCTAAGAGATGCACTGGATTACAGCCTTAACGCCATATTAGCGTTATTTGTGTTCATATTTGTATGGCCAATCATGCTGACTACTGCTCTCATAATCTATCTTGATGATGGTCGCCGCACAGGGGTATCCGTGTTTTACGCGCAAGAGCGAGTTGGCTTAAATGGGCAGTTGTTCAAAATACTAAAGTTTCGAAGTATGCGGCCTGATGCCGAAAAAGACGGTGCAAAATGGGCAAGTAAAAATGACGATCGAGTAACGCGAATTGGGCATTTTATTAGAAAATACCGCGTCGATGAATTGCCTCAGTTGCTAAACGTATTTAAAGGTGAAATGTCTTTCATTGGCCCTCGCCCAGAAAGACCTCAGTTTGTTGAGCAATTAGTGAAGGAAGTTCCCTATTATAATCAGCGACACAATGTAAAACCTGGATTGGCTGGGTGGGCTCAGCTCAACTATCCCTATGGTGCAAGTGTGGAAGATTCCATGGAGAAGCTAAAGTTCGACTTGTATTACGTTAAGCACCAAAGTCTTCTGCTAGATATACTTATACTTATCAGAACTGTTGAAGTGGTGTTGTTTGGTAAAGGCAGATAGACTTCAAGTATTCAAATAGGGATTAAGAGTATGCTAGCAAGGAATAGCCTAATTGCGTTTGTTACGATGGCTATGGTCATATTGAGTTGGGCGTTATTAAACTATCCCGTTATGAAGACGTTGTGGGATAATGGCTTTGACGACGGTACGTACTCTCACGCTTATTTAATCCCCGCTATTATTTTATATCTGATATACACTGCAGCTGAACAAGAAAAGTTGATTTTTAGAGCAAAAATTAATTATGGATGGTTAGCTGCAGGCATTATCGTTGGCGTTTTATTTTGGATAAGTGTTTGGTCGCAAATTAGTCTGTTGTATTGGTCGTTATCCCTCTCACTGCTTATTCTCTTGAGCTTACAAGTTTTTAGATTGAATTGGTCGCTCATATTTCCTCTCTCTTACCTCATCTTCATTTATCCCTTTTGGGGGGCATTCGCTGGCTTTTTTCAAGAACTCTCTGTGTTTATGGTTACGTTCATTATGTCATTTACGGATATTCCCGTTTTTGTAGAAAATGAATATGTCACCATTCCTGCAGGTGTATTTGAAATCGCCAGAGGGTGTAGTGGTTTGCGGTATATCATCGTATCGCTTGCGATTAGCTCACTGTACGTGTTTCTTTATCTTAGAACATTTAAAAGCGCGTTTATCTTCATAGTATTTGCAATCGCAGGGGCTTTAGTCACTAACTGGTTAAGAATAGTTTTTCTCATTCTAATTGGTGACTATACCAATATGGAAAGCTCTTTAATGACGGACCATAATAACTTTGGTTGGTATATTTATGTTCCAGTGGCATTAATTCAATTTTATCTGGGTGGGAAATTAGAGCAGGCAGACGAAAGAAAGCGTTTAAGCAATCCCACCACGAAAGTAGCAGCGGAAGAAGTAGCAGGAAACTTTCCTGTGAAGATTACTGGGGCGATAGCAATAATAATGACGCTCTGCTTTTCATCATATGCCGCGCAAACTTCTATTCACAATACTATTGTTCTACCTGAGAATTGTGAGTCAAACTCTGAAAAGCTACACGATATTAATTTGGCCGTAGAAAACTACTCGTTCGTATGCAGTGATAGCAGTGTGGGCAATAACGAGCAGAGTCGTGTCTTTTATTTCAATGGCGAAGAATTAGATAATAAAGCAACATTTTACTTAAACACTGTAATACCTACCGACCACACATCCCTATCAAAAGAAGTGTCTGACAGAACTATTCAAGTAGTCAGTCGTGACAAGTTGGGTGGCTACTGGCTTATTAAATATACTTATGAAATCGAAGGGCAGCAGTTTTCTTCTGTACGAAGCTTTAAACTTGCTCGAATTAAAAGCGCATTAAATGGGGTAAATGCCCATCGTTTGGCGGTTACCATTACTAAATGCTCTGGTGATTGCTCCTTACTAAGTTCTACATCCGCACTAAGCTCTTCATATGCTGAGTCTTAAGTAATGGAAGCGCGCATTTTAGACTCAGAACAACAAATAGTAGACATCAAAGAGTCTTGGCAGAAGCTTTATAAACATGCAATAAACAGCAATGTTTTTCTAAGTTACGATTGGATCACGACGTGGCTAAATGTATTCAAAAATCATGTAACGGCGTTTTCAATCATATCTATATGGGATCTTGATGAGATCATATGTTTATTACCTCTTTACAAACGCGTAGGTGACAGTACCGGTACTTTTTGGTTCATAGGGAGTGGTGAACCAGAAACGGCAGAAGTATGTAGTGAAGGCCTCGATATGCTGTCAGTTAGTTCGTTTAATTCCGAGCTTAGTCAACTTCTCACAGAGGCGATTGACACTATTGGCCTAAAGAAGTTAGTAGTAACAAATTGCTCTAAAGATAGTCAAATTAAGTCAGTGTTTGATCAGCTAGGTTATAGGTATCTTAAAGAATTTAGAGGGAATCGATATTTTATTGATACCCTTGATAGCGAAACTAAGCTCGAGAAAAAAACAGCACGTTATGTC
The DNA here is from genome assembly GCF_001562115.1 of Alteromonas stellipolaris. Lineage (NCBI taxonomy): Bacteria > Pseudomonadati > Pseudomonadota > Gammaproteobacteria > Alteromonadales > Alteromonadaceae > Alteromonas > Alteromonas stellipolaris. The sequence continues at coordinate 3,211,219 of NZ_CP013926.1, read as the reverse complement.
AAAGCCGCTGAAAAGCTTGGTATTACGTATCATTCTGTAAACAGTGTTTCTGATTTAGCGCGTACCTTTGATGAATTGAAGCATCTTCACAATATAAAATGGCGACAGCCAGATCACCCTTCCATTTTTGATAATACTTCTTTTAACCGCTTTCACACCAGTATTTTGCAAGCGCTATTAGTAAGTGAGAAATTATCTTTAATTGCGGTAAAAAAGGGTGAACAAACAATAGCGGTTAATTATTCAATTATCTCTGGCAATGACTTGGTGTTTTATCAAAGTGGAGTAGACACTTCCTTTAAACCCAATATTTCTCCCGGTATGCTTTTGCATTGCGCACAACTTCGACAGGCTCGCACTTTAAAACTAAAATATTATGATTTCTTACTATCCAAGCCTCCTACCTATAAGGAAGGCATTACAGAGCACAGCCAGCCTATTTACGGCTTCACTTTTCATAAAAGTAGTTTTACATTTTTCTTTCAGTGTTGGCGAAACGCTATCATGAAAATATTGAGTAACCTAAGAGTACAATTCTTAGGGGAGCGTCATGGTAAATAACAACAAGCAAATGAGTAGCAATACTGCAAATCATGCCTCGTTTGGGTTCTTTCTTCTTTCAATATATACCTTTTTACTGCTGGCTCGTCCTCATGAGTGGCCGTTATTTGATATTGAATTTCCACTTTTGAGAACATTTCTGATACTGACGTTTTTCTCCTATTTAGTGAGCTTTAGACCGAAAATTTGGAATATCCAATGTACCTTATTAATTCTACTGCTTTTCTCTATGTTGTTATCTGAGATTCGCGCCTTTCGCTATTTTAGCGACCTGAGTAAGTTAATAGAGTGGGTTAACGCCAACATTATTCCATTTATTCTCTACTTCAGCTTGCTAAGCACGATTAAACGGCAAAATGTGATTTTTTTCATATTCTTGAGCTCTGCTTTAATTATGGTTCAACACGCCTACAGTCAAATGCAAAGCCCGACAGGTCAGGGATGGGCTGAGTCGGTAGTTTATCGTTACGATGGCGGGGGGGAGTCGGTCCAGGCGCGGTTTGTCGGAAGCTTTAACGACCCCAATGATATGGGCATGTTTCTTGTCATGAATATTCCAGTTGCAGTGTACTTTCTGCTGACAGGCAAGGGGGTGATGACGAGGTTGTGCGCGTTGGCCTCAGTCTTAGCGCTATGTCTAGGGGTTTATTGGAGTGGCAGCAGAGGTTCTCTTTTAGGGCTTTTGAGCGTTTTCTTTTGTTTGTTCTACATAAAATTCGGTAAAGTTAAGGCAATAATCCTTGCATCAATTAGTATTCCAGGCGTACTCGTTGCGATGGGGACTTTCCGTAAAATCAGTAAGGATGATGAAAGTGCGAGTCAACGTTTGACGGCATGGTATGAGGGTATTCAAATGCTTAAGCATAGGCCCTTGTTTGGCTTCGGCAAAGAACGTTTTTTAGAATATCACTCGAAGGTCGCACATAATACCTATGTCACGGTAATGGCTGAACTTGGAATATTTGGATATATAATGTGGGCGATGTTTATGATTACCGCCCTTTACATGCTTTTAAGTGTTATGAAATGCGAAAATGTTAGCCCTGGTCATGAAGAGGCGCTTAAAAAAGAGCAAGTCTTAAGTCAGTATTTACTGGTTGCACTTATTGGCTATGCTGTCACCGCGTTTTTTATAAGCCGTAGTTATATAATGGTCGTTTATATATTCGTCGCGATGACAGCCGCTATGTATTATCGCGTTGGAAAAATTACGCCACTTACACTCAATGGCGGCATAATTAAAAAAATTTGCGGGTTAGCGGTCATTAGCTTAGGAGCGCTTTACCTAGTCATTAGAATATTGCTATCACTGTAACTGTAGATGAGAACAATCAATTGAACCAACTAAAAGCTAGTGTCATTGTTGCTATGTACAACGGTGAAGCAACCGTAGAAAAGACGCTTATAAGTTTATTAGCTCAATCCTATGAAAACTTTGAAATTATTATAGTGGACGACGGCTCCACAGATTCATCAAAAGATGTTGTAGATAAATATATTGATAACCCGAGAGTTCGATATGTTTTCAAAGAGAATGGTGGGGTAGCAGCCGCGAGAAACGTAGGTATTGAGCATGCAGTAGGCGATATAGTTGGCTTTTGTGATCAGGATGATTTATGGAAGCCAAATAAGCTTGAAATGCAAATGAAAATGTTCGAGCAACACCCTGATGTCGGCGTTGTTTATAGCTGGATTGAAGTTGATAGAAACGGTGATTTTAGTATTAGTAAGCCGTGCTTTGAAGGTGATTGTTTCGAAGCCTTACTGATGCAGAATTTCATATCGTGTTGCACTGGAATGGCTAGGCGCAGTTTACTGCTTCAAATAGGAGGCTTTGATGAAAGCCGAGAATTGCATGGTGTAGACGATCGTCATGTGTGGCTTCGCTTAGCACGAATTACGCGCTTCGGCGTAGTGAATGAACCCTTGGCGACTTACGTAATCCATGGTGCCAACTATTCGTTAAATGAGGCCAAAATGCTTACTGCAGATTTAATCTGCATAAGTAAAATATCCTCAATTAGCGATTTGTCTGCACAAGAGAAAGCATGGTGCAAAGAAGCTGAATACCGGGTTTTTCGGCACTATGCGAGCAATTTTTTCTACATCAACGAGCTTAACGAATGTGCTTCTTGCTATTTGAATTCATGGAAGCTTAAAAAATACAGAGTTGATTTATTGATTGCATCCTTGATTCTGAAAGTGACGCCTCGCTCATTTTTGGTGTCCATTAAAAGAACGAGAAAAAGAATCAAAGGTGAAATGGTATGAAACCAAATGCGATTGTAGTGGTAGGCATGCACAGAAGTGGAACCTCGGCAGTATCGGGGCTTCTTTCCGAACTCGGTGTTTTTATGGGAAGTTCTTTGTTTGCACCGCAAAAAGGGGTCAACGAAAAAGGCTTTTTCGAAAACTCCTTACTTGTGGATCTTAATGACAGACTTTTAGACGAGCAATTATTGTCTTGGGACCACCCGTTAGCGCTTTGCATCGACCCTGAAATAGCTAAATCTTTAGCTGGGTATAGCGCTCAAGCTCAACATCTTTTAGATAAAGATTATGCAAAAAAGACCCTTTGGGGTATGAAAGACCCAAGAACCACTTTGCTATTGCCTTTCTGGAGAGAGGTGCTCGAAAGCAGAGGAATCAAAATTAACTTTGTTTTGATGTTACGTTCACCAATGGAAGTTCATGGCTCTCTTAAAAAACGAGATGGGTTTTCTATCAATAAATCTATGCATCTTTGGCTAAACTATACGCTTTCTGGTTACATCGGCGCAAAAGGGCTGAATCCTTTTATCCTCAAGTATCAAGACTTGTTGAATTCTCCAGACGATTCAGCAAGAAAAATATTTGAACACTTCGAAATATCTGTTGGCCAAAATCCTCAAAAACAAAGTTTTATAGATAAGAAATTAAAGAATCAACAGGCAGTAGAAGTTCCTGATGAGCCTCTCGTTAAACTTGCGATGGATGTCTATGAAACACTCAGTAGTGACGTGGTCGATGAAGTTCGACTATCTGAGTCAGTCAATGAATATAAAGCTTATTTAGCATCTTTGTCCGGCGTTCTTTCAGAGCATTTGAGTGCGGTTAAAACTGAAGAGGTTTATTTTAAACGTCACTTTTTAGACGCTTATGAGTCGATTTGGTGGAAACTAAGCTGGCCACTCAAAAAAGTTGAATCGTTTTTAAGAACAAAATATTGAGAAGGCCTGCTATGGAAAAAGTCACCATCGCTATTATTACTTGTAAAAGGCCTATTTGGTTAGCCCGATTACTCGATGCTCTACAGGAACAGGTATTCACAGAAAGTATAGTACCCTCTATTTTAGTAGTCGATAACGCTTGTGATGAAGAGACAAAGGAAGTTGTAGAGCAACGCCGCTCTGGTTGTATACCAATTCATTATGATGTTGAAAAACAGGCTGGCATTGTATACGCCCGTAACAAGTGTGTATCTATCACAACTTCTATGAATAGTGATTACTTGATATTCATTGATGACGATGAATGGCCAAAAGATAACACTTGGGCTTCAGATTTAGTTTTAAGTGCGAAAAGGTACACAGCAGATATCGTGACAAGCCATGTCATTTCAGTGGACGAAGCTGGTAAACAAAACTGGGCGACTGAAATTCTTTACCCTGCACCAGACCAAAGCGAAGGACAGGAAATAAGTGTTTTTTACACCAATAACTTGCTTTTAAGTAAACGCGTACTGGTAGAGATGTCGCCCTGTTTTGATGAGCGTTTTGCGATGACTGGCGCAAGTGATTATCATTTTGCACTTAAATGCACCCATGCAGGATTTAAGTGTATCTACACAGATGCGCCAGTTGTTGAAGAAATGCCTTCAAGCCGAAAAAATATAAAGTGGTTTTGTCGTCGTGGATTTCGTTCGGGTATAGGCTTTACACGTTCGCATATTTTTGAGGAATCGCTTATCAAAGCGGTGTTGAAGAGCCTTGTTTATTCACTCGTCCGCGTTTTGCGAGGTGTTCTGCTTATATTGAAGTCTTTATTGAAGCGAAATAAAGGTAGCCTTGTTGATGGATTGTTTAGAGTGTGTTCTGGCGTTGGCACTTTTATGGGGCTATTCGGCGTTAAGCACGATGAATACAAAAAAATTCATGGGAAATGAGCCGTGTGCGACATCGTTACGCCGATAATTCTTGACCCGAAACACCATTAAAACAGCCACTATAAATATCGGAACCGAAAATAATGATTCTTGCTTTATGTCGCGCAGTTAGCATACTCCTGCTTTGTATTGTATTCGTGGTCAGTTGCGCCTTTATCTTTAATATAGAATTATTTGATATCTTTTATTTTATCGATTTTTTACCTGACTACGTTTTATTTTTATTGTGTGTTCCAGCGTTAATTTTTCTTGGGAAGTCAAAACAATTTCTTGTTCCCTTAGCATTAGTTGCCATATTCTTTGCTTCACCTTTTAACCTCTCTTTATTCAATAGCGAGGTTGGCGCAGCGACAAATCATGAGAACCAGCTCTCAATTGCATCATACAATGTTGCTCAACGTGTAGAGAAAGAAAGACTATACAATTGGTTCGTGGAACAAGATTTAGATATCCTTTTTATTCAAGAGGCATCGCGCCTAGGTCAGTTCAATGTAGGTGAATATGAGGGTATCTATACTAATTGCGTTCAGCGCTTGTGCATATTGTCGCGTTTTGCGCTTGAAGAGCTAGATAGTCTTGATAGGAAACCTTTAGGCGGATGGGGTAGGTTTGTGTCATTACACAAGGTAGAAATCGAAGGGGAATCTGTTCTTCTAGCAAATGTTCATTTTGCATCAATATCTAATTTTGGGTATCGCTTTACTACGTTAAAGGGTTTTGAATCAAAGGTGTCTTTGTTTAAAGAGGCAAAGGCCGTTGAGTTTGGTCTAGTTAAGGCTTTGGTAAATAAGTGGTCTACCAACGATGCAGTCATAATAGCAGGGGATTTTAATATCACTGATAGAAACGCCCAATATGAACACTATTGGGGCGAATTAGACAACCTTTTTGCCGTCAGCGGTAACGGATACGGTTCAACCCGTAAAAGTAGGCTGGTAAGCCCGCGTATAGACCATTTACTGGTAACTAAAGCGTTTACACCTATTTATTCCGAGATAGGTGATGATTTGGGAAGTGACCATTTGCCAATCCTAGGTACCATAGTCTTGGAGGGAACCGAGAGTGAATAAGCTTAAATGTACTGTCTATGCTGATAATAACTCGAATCATTTACAGCAAATCTATACAGGGCTTACAATGCTGCATCGAAAGGGCACACTCAAAGTATCGATGCGAGTAGGTAAAGATGCTAGGAAAAGCACGGTGCCGTTCAGCGTGCAGCCTAATATACTGCACATAGAACTAGCTGGTAAAAAGTTGTGCTTTGATACATCTGATAGTGCTGCAATTGACCTCGAAGCGTACGCGCTTACTGATCATTATTTTAAACGTAGTTTTAACCCATCTTTAGAGCCCCACAATTATCACAAGAATGTTTATCCGTATGGACTAAATTACTTGGTGTATCCAGATGGATTTGATCCTTTCGGATTTAAACGTTGTGCGCTTTTTTACAGTACGAAAGAGTGGAAAAAAGAGTTAATAAAGCAAGCTGACTTTCTAGGGAAGTTACACTTCAAAGCATCAGTTTCTAATATTTATTCTCCTCCGGTTTTCAGGGAGGAACCAAAAGTACTTTTTTTAGCCCGCCTTTGGGATACTCAGAGCGACAGTTATTTCCAAATTAGTGAACAGCAAAAAGCTCAGAGAGAAGAGATTAATACACAGCGTGCTAAGTGTATTGAGCTTTTAAGAGATAAATTTGGGAGCCGATTTACCGGAGGGTTAATTGCTACGGATTTCGCAGTAAAGCAACATCCTGAATTAGTGGTTGATAACACCGGCCTAACGACGAAAAGTAATTACCTGCATACAGTGAAGTCTCATGATATATGTATTGCGTCTACAGGCCTTCACGGCTCTATAGGGTGGAAGTTTGGCGAGTACGTCGCGATGTCTAAATCAATTGTTGCAGAAAGAAACTTAAATTATGTTCCTAACTTATCTGAGGGGAATCACTATTTATCGTTTACCACTGCACAAGAGTGTGTTGATCAAGCTATTAGGTTAGATGTAGGCACAGATACTAGATTTAAAATGATGGAAGAGAATCATAGTTATTATAAGTCTAATTTAAGACCAGATGCCCTTTTAATGAAATGTTTTGAACAAGTGCTTTAGATAGATATAGCGTAAACCTAAGGCTTTTTAAATTAAATAAACGACAGTAGACTCCTGCGTTTGTAAATAATAAATCTCCAAGGAATTGGTGCGTGAACAATATTATTCCAAGAACTAACCATTTTATTTGGATACGATATCTTGCTGCTTTCTCGATTGTATTCTCACATTCCAAGCAGTTTGATACTGCGCCGCAGTCCTATATCGACGTAGTAGGTACACTAACGTGGTTCGTGCCAGGTGTTCCAATACTGTTCTTTATCAGTGGTTTTTTGATATCCCTAAGTTCATCAAACAGTCAATCACTAACCGCCTTTTTTGTAAAAAGAATCCTGCGTGTTTATCCACCTTTATGGGCCTCTTTTAGTGTCAGCGTGGTTTTAATATTTTCATTAGGCATGGTCGAGTTACACGGCGATGACTGGCTCAAGTTCCTTATGTGGAGTATAGGGCAAGTTACCGTAGTGTTTTTCTACCATCCTGACTTTCTTAGTCATGTAGGTACAGGTGTATTGAACGGTAGCTTGTGGGTTATTCCCGTTATTCTTCAATTTTATCTCGGCCTTCCTTTACTTAGAAAATTAGATAATTATTGGATAGGGAAAGGTAAATCTCATTATATTTACTTACTGTTAGTCGTTTGTGCTTTGTTCAATATGGTATTTCATTACTTTAATAACTTTACGCCGAATGTTTACACGAAAATCATACACTTTCTAACGCTTTTGCCGTGGTTGTTCTTTTTTCTATTAGGGTACATATTTAGTCGTGACTACGGAAGGTTAAAGAGGTTAACTACTTATGCGAGTCCATGGCTTGTACTACATGTTGCGTTATTTTGTACTCTAGGGGCACTGGGATTTAAGTGGGGTAGAAATGACATTAACCCGATTTTGTTTACGGTATTAGCATTCTCAATCGTAAGTATTGCTTTTAAAGTACCTTCAAACCTATCGTGGTTCAATCGTATAGAGAAGTTCATCGCGAAGAACGATATTTCATTTGGTCTATTCGTTTACCAAATGGTCATGCTGAACACAATTATGTACTTGGGAATATTTGACGACAACTGGTTGGCAAGGTTACTCACGTTCCTTCTAGCAACAATTACGGTAGCTAGCCTTAGCTTAATATTACTTGAAAAGCCTCTTCGGAATAAAAGAGATTGGTTTATTAAGGTTCTATCGCGAAATAAAGAGCCCCAGCAAAAAAACAAAGCAGTGTAATAAGGATTTTTCTTAAATTGATAGGGGCTCAGTAAATAAGATATTTCAAAATTAAAAGGTTACTTCTGAAACATCTTATCAATAGCGTCAACAATTTTAGCTTCAGGAAAAATAGTATTGTTAATACTTTCACAATACTGTGTTGCAGTATCACGTACAAAGCTTTTATCCAGCTGCTGTAAAATATTCAATTTTTCTTTCGCTTTGAAACTATGCGATTTTTCAGTGACCAGTTCTTTTGGCTCTATATTCAAGAAGCTCGCAAGCTTAGTGCTAGCGCTGCCTAGTTCTTTGGTCTTAATTATTAGCAGTTGTTCTTTCGGAATACTGGTGAGCACGTTGTTGTTATGCTCGGCCCAGAATTGGAAATAAGAAGCCAATGGAAATAATCCATATTGACGAAGTGGTTCATCGTACTTGGTGTATTCAAAGCCTCTATCGTAATAGTTTGTTCTGCCTAAATCATAGAGCGAATTTTTCTCTTGAACATCTCTGGCCAACTGGTGATTGAACCATGAATCAATCCACGAAATGCAGTCTCGAATGGTCAACACATATTTAGCATTGGCAAATGTTTCGATGAGTTGTTGTGGGAATTGGCCATAGTAATGTGACGAGTCCATTTCGAGCCAGTTGTAGCGGTCTCGCACAGAAAGCTCTCTCTTAATATCTGCATCTGATAGCAAGCCTGCTTTTGATAGATATATCATAGCAATGATAAATGTATCGTTAATTTCATGATAAGAGCGAAAATTGGATAGGATGTTTGCTACCGAGTGCGTTCCAGACTTAGGCGTACCTAAACAAAAAGCATGAAACTTTCTTTTTTGCACTACACGACGAAGTGGGTACTTGTATTTATTGGTACGAATGAGCTTTGAGTATTTGCTCACTTCGTCTTGGCTCACTTCTATCGGGTTAAGTTGGGTCGGCATTTCTTTTCCTCTATCTACCTTTTTAAAAACATCTCATTTATATTTTTTTGGTTTACACGCTAGCATATCAGCATATTGTGAAGTCTAGGGGAAGATATAACAAAACAGCGAAGTCTAGTTACTTCCCACATAACCTGCGAAAACCTCATTTAGGCTTACTAAGCTCGACGAACCTTATTCTTAAGCAACGTAATAATTTGAACTATAAACTCTTTTGGTAATGTCAAATAAGCTAAACAGGGTAAAAACACAATATTAAATAAGATGCCTGACACAACTAGAGAACCCCAATTATCAATCCAGAAAAGGGGGTAAAAGTGAGAAGCTAAAAGTGCTACTAGGCAAAGGATTAGCGAAATCAAAAAGCAAATGTCTACTCGGTACAATGGCACGGAATTGAATTGATTGAACACAACACGGAATAGAAAAAACTGAACTAAATAGGAGACTAAAGTAAACGTCAAAGCTACGCCAATAATCCCATATTTGCTTCCTAAGATAAAAATTAACAATAAGGTAATGACAGAGCCAAATAGAGAAACGTACATGAGATTTTTGTGGTTAGCTTGAGCAATCAGTATTTTTCTAAAGATCATTGCATAAGGGCTAGTTAAAAGCGCAAAAGCCATTATAGAAACAACGGTAGCAGCCTGCTCAAAAGTCTCTCCAAGCCATACGGTAATAAAAGATTGACTGAACAATAGAATATTAACTGCCAAAAGTGTACTCACTAAAAAGCCCATTTTGGCGGTTCTAACGATGTATTCCGTCATTTCACTACCTCTGGCGACAAGTTGAGTGAAATACGCCGAAAAGGCATTGAAGATAGAGTGGGTTAACGTATCTGCATGATTGATTAGATTCTGTGCCACACCAAATATAGCAACTGATTTTACAGTCATGAGGTTGCTAATAATAATAGGGGCAGAGCGTTGATTTATCACTTTTGCGATAGACATAATGATGATGTACTTCGAAAAGTTAAATAGCTCTTTTAGTGTCAAAAGGTTGATATCTGATAAGTGAAATTGCCAATGCGGATATATCTTTCTAGCGATAGCAATTTTTATAATATTAATGACGACGTCAGTAGAAACTGCACACATGGCCATTGCTGCAATCCCCTGGTGTCTGCCTACATAATAAATCAGTAACGATTTAATAAAAACGTTAAAAATAGCCAGAACGGCATCAATGTCGACTCTTAAATAGGCGGCATATATTGCATTTATAGGATTCATTGCAAAATCCATAACGATTTTGAAAACAAACACCAATGCCACATTGATAAGTAAAGATTTCATACTGTTATCAAGGCCAAGCAACTCAGGTGTATTAAACATTAGAAACGCTAAACTGGACGATATTAGCCCTAACGCAGTAAACAGTAATAATGAAACAGTTAAAAATCTATTTGCCGATTCCTTATCATCTTTTTCGAGATAAAGTGTTACAAATCGTTGTACTGCAGCAGGGAAGCCAAGCTCAATAATATTGAAAAATGCCAGAACAGATAGTATTAATAACCAAAGGCCATAACCATCACTGCCAATACTAGTAATAATACTGGGGGTTAGTATTAGCATGGCGGCAACGACGACTATTTTTTCAATAAATGAAAAGAAGCCGGAAGAGAGAAGACGTTTTTTACTCAATGTATTAAGTACCTATTGATTCAAATATAATTATAAGTGAATTAGTTTCTGGTATTGCGGAATAACTCACGAAGCCTTTCAGCGTTTTCAGTTGTCATTTTCAACTCTTCGGGTAACTTTTTCTTGCCCATTAAGGTCTTTTTAACATTGAATTTTGACTCTATAACTTTGGGCCGGCTGTATCGGCCATCCCAGCAGTCAATTAGTGCGCCGATATCCAAAGCAATACCGCCTTGCCTTTGTATTTCGGCACAGTAACCTTTTCCAATCAACCCCGCCGCAACTAAATAGGGCATACCTGGGTATTTCACGTTTATTTCGTTTTTTATTCTATTAAAGTGCTTTGGATAATGCGGGATGAAAGTGCCAACCTGCCTAGCAGACTTGTCGGGCGTGATATGTTCAACCACTTTTATGTTTAGCGCTTTTCTGAGCTTGTCAGGAATATTTTGACGGGCGGTTACTACACCAATTTCGCCAGCTCGTTCGAGCAAGTTAGTAAGCGCGCCGGAAAGGAAGTAGTCAAAAGGGATCCATTGGGTGCATAGCTTCTGCTGAGAATAAGCATTGTGTTTAATTGCTTTATACAGTTTGGCAATACGTCTGGCGTCAGAATAGCAAATATCTAATTCAGTAGCGCGTAGGGTAAAGGCTTGTTTAAATTCATTTAAGAAAAGTTGCTCATCGTTCTGATGTAGTAAATTTTCATTAAATGAGACACCAAGCACATCATTTCGGATACCAACTATATTCGTATTGTCGATGGCGGCTAACAAGTTATGTTTTAATGCCGAAAGCTGTTCAATTGTCGCTTTTTTACCTACGTGTTCTGACAAATATTCAATATCTTCGATTGAGCATTTTTCGTCAAAATCTAATAACGCGCCTTCTCCATCACCAAGACGAACAAAGCTGAAGGGTTGTTTTTTTTCAAAGGCTTCATTTACTGCAAACTCAAATTCATCATAAGAAGCTAGAGCTAAAGATTTATATACTGTCATTATTCTTTTCTAATAGAGATTGGATATGCTGCGCAGTATTGGTCCACGTCAGATGGGAAATAGACGCGCGTATAGTCTCGCGCTGCCATGTGATATTCCTAGCTTGTAGAATAGCCTCTGAAACGCTTTGGGCACTTAATGCGCCTATGAATATTCCGTTTACGTTGTCCTTTACTACCTCAGGTATGCCACCAACCTTAGTCACGATCACGGGCGTTCCAGTTGATAGAGACTCCATAACAACATTCGGTACGCCTTCTCTATAACTAGGTAGGATCAAAGCATCTGATTTATGTATAAAACTCATTAAGCTTTCGTGTGGGATTGGACCTACTATATTAACGCTGTCAGCAATACCAAGTTGATTAATTTTTTCTTTGAGCTCATTCATCTGTGCCCCTGCACCCACCAGGGCTAAGTTAATAGAGATATTCTGGGCTTTCAACAGTGCGATGGCGTCAATGAGTTCAAAAATTCCTTTTGTCTTTATAACTGAGCCGATAAAAACGAGGTTGATTGTAGCAGATTCGAATACTGGCGATGTTCTTAAAGTAAAGGAGTCAAAATCGACTCCATTATAGACAACTTCAGTCTTTACTTGCGATATATGACTCTTTATTGCCGTGACCAATGCTTGGCTTTTACCCGTTACAAAGGAGGCTTTTTTAAACGCCCATTTCATTTGACGCTTATGAAGCGGTTTCGTCATTAGCGCATTAATGTCACTTCCTAAACTTTCAATAATAAGCTTATTGCCCACAATCCCTTTAAAGAATGCCGCGCAAACACCTTCGGCATAGGCCCAACTGGCTATCACTCGTTTGGCACTTAACATCCAAAGTAATGGCTTAACAGAAATAACCATGGAGATCCCTAGAAAGAGAGGATGCAGTGAGGTCATTAGCTTTGGAACGTAAAAAAACGGAAATAAGCATGTATCTTTATCAGCACGATAACCTTTAACTAATACTTGCTTTAGCCATGTAAACCAAGGTACTGGAATGAGCTTCTTTATGTCGTAGTGTTCGCTTAAATGTTTAGTTTCTTCTAAGTTGTAAGTTGCTCTTGTCTCTTGCCAGGGGAGAGGGTGCAAATTAGTGAAGAAAAGTAGCGGTTTTTTTTTGCTCATGAGTAATAGGTCTCATATAGCGCGGATACACTGTCAATTGAGTAGTTATTAATAATAAAGCTGAAAGCCTTTTCACCCATTTCTTTCAATGCTTTACGGTTTTCATTTAGGTGTTTCAAATGTGTAAACCAGGTGTTCATATCATCTCTGTCGTATACATATCCATTCTCTCCACTATCAATGACAGCACCAATATCACCCACATTGGTTGATAATGCGGGTATTCCCCTAGCCATAGCCTCGAGTAAGGACATGGGAAGGCCTTCGGTAGTGGAGTTAATTAACAAAACGTCCTTATCATCGTAAATTATATATTCGTCCAATACTGCGCCGTGGAATGTCACAAATGGCGACATTGCTAACCTTTCTGTAAGTGTGGTTAACTTTTCAAGTTCGGGACCATTCCCGTATATATGTAAGTGACTAAAATCATATACCTTTTTATCCGCATAGTTTTCGATAAGTTGTTCGATATTTTTCAGAGAAACTAGGCGAGAAACAGTACACAGATTAAGTTTGTTATTGCGGCCTACCCTAAGAGGAGCGTCAGCAACTTCTACACCGTTTTTTATTACCTCAACGTTACTTGGGTGCCAGCCATAGCGTTTATAAATTCCAGTCTTTATAGGCTCAGAAACCGCAAAGATTTTATTGAGGTATATAGATGCGATTTTGTGCGAGCCCCTTAGAAAGCCTATGGGGGGTTCGACCTCACCATGAATAGTGTAAATGACATTTTTAAAGAGAAGTATCGGAAAAATGGGGGCGAAGGCTTTAATAACGGCAGGTGAATGAATATGTATTGATGAGTATTTTATTAAAACGATTAACAGTTTTAAAAGGCGTAAGATGATATTCCCATTCACATTAATCACATCAACGTTTTTCGTCTCGATGCTGTGCTGGAATGCGTCATCTTTATTTCCGAATGACAAAACAGAAACATCCAGCCCTTTATCTTTTTGTCTCGTGACTAAATTCTTCACGCATTTTTCAGCACCGCCCACTTGCAGACTACTTACGCAATGGATAATTCTCATTTTTAAAACTTCCTGGCATAACCAAACATCTGCATCAAATCGGCTTCACTCATTCCTGGCGCAATTGGGAATCGATGTAAATCGTAAGGTGAAGAAGAAGGAAGTTGGTTGATGCCTGATTGAAAATTAAAAGCTAGTTCATAACCATTGTTTTTAAGGCCATCCACAACATTGTCATCATACGTTGAGCGATTTCCTACAGGGTATGAAAATGCCGAAATCTTGCATTGCAAGTTCGACTCTAAAAGCGCTTTTGAATGACTAAGCTCGTAAAAAAGCTCATCAGTGGTTAGCTTTGTAAGAATATCGTGATTATGGGAGTGAGCACCTAATTCCATACCATTATCAATAAGTACTTGTAAGTGACTCCAGTCCATAAATTCTGCTTCTGGGTATGAACCCGAATGATTAAAGAATGCCTCTAACTCTTTAATTTGTTCTTCGGCGGCGCTTTTACAGTGTTTGATTGACGCTAAAACCGCTCGGATAAAGTGATCACCATCATGCTGGTTAATGACCTTATCAGACCAACCAGAGAGTTTGATTGCTTTTGGGTTATAGGTTTTAATTAAATAAGCAGCTTTATCCCACCAAGGAACGACGGTGTTTCCTATTAGGCCCGTTGCAATGAAGAAACTAGCGGTTACATTATGGCTTTTAAGAATAGGGAGTGCATTACTGTAATTATCAATATAACCATCGTCAAATGTTATACACATCACTCTTTCATTGATAGCCTCGTTAGTACGAAGGTATTCACTAAGGGCGCTCAGACTAATTATTCGAAAGTGTTTCTTAAAAAATGTGAGGTGCTGTTCTAATTCTTTTGTGGAACAAGAATAAACACAAGGGTCAAATTGCGTATCTGCACTATCTCCAATCCTATGGAAATTAACACTGTATAAGCCATTTGGTCTAGATGACCAAAAATACTTGTCCAGCCCTAACAAGTTTCCGAATTTCTTCTTAATACGAGACATCGTCAAACTTAAAGCCGCTTAAATGATGGAGAGGGTAAAATATAATCTCTATATGCGTTGGGGTTACCTTCTTCGCCAGCTTCTGCAGCTTTGATTATATTGTACATTTCTCGAGCGGAAACATAGTGAAGTAAGTAGTTTTCGCCATCGTTGTACTTGTCATTAAGGTGGCGATGCATTGCTTCTACAGGTTTCCCTAAAAGCGTATCCATATCCCCATCCTGCGCACCATGAGTGTGAATTTTGATAAATACCCACTCAGGCTTCCCTTTAACATGAATGCCTTGGTCAACCCACAAATCGACGCGGTTTGGGGTTGGGGGGAAAGTATGTCTGACATCAGAATTTTCAATTTGTGGGAAAATTCCTTTTTTCTTAACCTTCCAATTCAGCCCTAAAATACCTTGGATAAGAAGTAGGTCGCCCCATGCTCGTCCACCTTTTTCTATTGGCTTGCCAGTTTCGTAGGATTTTGGTTTTTCAGGATCATCTTTAGCGTAATAAATAGTATTGAGCATGGCAGGCTGAGATGTATCTGGTGATGGGAATGTGAAATCTGCATAACAACCAGTTTCGTTTAATACAATTAACTCATCGTTCACGCCACACCAATGACCTTCAGGGTGTGAATTATCCAATACCCAATTTCCATGAATAAAAGCATAGGTAGGCTTTCCCGTTTGGGGGTCAATACTCAATGCATTGTGCTCTTCATGAAGGCATTGCGCAAATCCCGACAGGGTCTTTCTCAAATTATCACTCGTATCATTCTCATGGTGTAAATGAATTTCAATTTCGCCGAATCCTTTAGCACAAAGGTCTGAAATTTTGTCTAGGTGTTCTTTTCTATATTCTTCTTCTGGGTAGAAAAAACTATGTTTGGGATGGCAACCATCTGAATCAGTAAACTTCGATGCCATTAATGGATAATCTGACATCCAGCGATCTACACGTTTTCTTTCTAATTCAATATTATCTTTGTTAAGCCATTGAGGTTCATAATGGTCTACGAAGCAAAACATGACATGCTTCGTACCAGAATGTTCTGGCGCTGTCGAAAATTGGCTCTTGGTATAGTTCCATAGCCAGCTTTGCATTTTTTTCTTTCTAACAATGAAAATAAAAGCGGCTATAAAGAGTGTAAGTAAAATTATTGCAACAACTGCAATCATCGAGATGTCCTTTGCCAAGTAGCAGATAAATTGCTTGTTAAATATCTAATGTAGCCGCGAAAGAGCGATATATTCATGGATACAAAAAACGTTATTAATGATACTAGACCACTAACAATAGGTATGTTTTTTAATAGCTTAAGACTTCCAACTAGCCACAGGCAATAGAATGCAACTTGCGCGATAAAAAGGTAAGTGTAAATCGAATTACTATGCCAAAGCAAAACGAAATTTGTAGATAAAGAGAGGATCATGAAGTGTGGTACAAACCAACGAATAACTTTATGACTTATATAGGAAAACCAGCGCCACTTATATTTAGGGTTGAGTAACCATGTCAGCCTGGCAAAAGCTTGGTAATTGCCTGCGCCAATGCGCACGCGACGATTGGCTTCTTCTTGCATGCTTGGGGCTATCTCTTCTATTGCTTTTGCTTCTGGCGTATAAACCACAGATTGATTTTGGCGAGCCACATTCATCACAATACAGAAATCATCGATAATCGTGTTGCTTGGCAGTGGTATATAAAATTCAGTTTTGATGGCATAAATTCCGCCATTCGCTCCCAATAGAGCATCTAACCTTGATTCATGGAATTTCAGTACTTGTTCATACTTCCAATAAAGGTTGTCTTTGTTATCTCCAGAATGTGCATCAACGAGAGCTAACTCACCACACACAGCGCCAACTCCCTTCTGATTGATAGACATGACAAGCTGGGTAACTGCGTCTTTTTCGAAGGCAGTATTCGCATCTGAAAAAATAGTTATTTCTGAAGTAACACGTTCCATCAAATCATTTAATACATTAATTTTGCCTCGATTCTCCTCGAAGCAAAAAGTACTTAGTCGAGGGTCGTCAAATGATGCCAATATGGAATTCGTGTTGTCCGTACTTCCATCAGACGCAACGAAGATATTGAGCTTTTCTGCCGGATAATCTAAAGCGAGTAAATTTTCAATGCGTTCTTTAATACATGATTCTTCGTTGAATGCAGATATAACGATAGTGACAGAAGAGTCATCAGATGCATCTAAACGACGTTCTTTCTTAATTAGTGTATAGCGGGTGTCCCTAACGCATTGAACCAACGCGCTGACCAATATTAATATGAAAGGATAGATAACATAGCTATAGATAATAGCCAAAGAGACAACCCAGAATAAAATTTCGATATACTTCATTTATGCTTACTTTGATTTCGCGGGAATGCCAAGTGCAGTTTTGTTCGACTCTACGTCCTTTACGACCACTGCATTAGCGCCTACTTTTACATTATCACCCACAGTGATTGGGCCAAAAACTTTAGCACCAGCACCAATAAATATATGGCTTCCAAGAGTGGGAGATTTTCCTTTTTCATCACCCATTACAACACCGCTTTCTACAGTGATATTGATACCACCTTTTACTTTAGAGTTTATGACTACGCCGATAGGATGCATAATGACAAAACCTTCGCCGAAATCCGCATTTACGCCGATAACACAGCCATTATAAACCCTATTTACGTGTTGAATTATCAACGCGATAGGTGCCAAAATTTTTGTTTTCGCACACCTGCCGGCTAAGCGGAAAAGGATATTAGCACTAGTTCCATCAGTAAGGCACGTTCTAAGTAATGAAATTTCAGCGCCATCTTGATGAAAAATTTCCTGTTTTCTTTTTAAGTCAGATTTTATAAGTTGCAATGTAGATGGCATGATTATGTGTCTTTGCTTTCTTCTAAAATCTGTTTCACTTTCTTAAACATATACTTCTGCAAAGGATTTCTGTTTCCCCAAGGTCTCCATGTCTTAATCAAGTTATTTCGGTATGCGTCGAAGTGTAGGCCTTTAGGAGCACAGACAACTTCACCTCTATCTAATAGAAGTTTCAATACATTCGTACACAATACACCCGCCGCTAACGAAATACCCATACATGTCGAGGGTACCTTCTTTTTCATGAAGTTTACTGACGAATTTTGAACGAGGTAATGTCTTTGCTGTACTGAAGGTGAAACGCCTATTACAAAGCGAACAATATTGTCCTCGAAGTATAGCTCTTTAGTGGCATCGTCAGCACCGTCGGGGGCGTCAACCATTGCAAAATATTCGTCAAACGACATGCCGCCAGGTTTGAAACATAGCATAGCCGTACCCATCCCCATTGGGGCTGCAGTAATAGTAGGTATACCTAATTCATAGCAGCGGCGAAAGACTTGCCTTCTAATTTCTAATGCGAAGATATCTAAACTGTCTATGTATACATCAACGCCATCTAAAAAGGCTTCAAGGTTTTCGAGCGAAATCCCTCTGTCAAAATTCTTTATCTGCGCGTCAGGGTTGATGTCTCTTAACGTTTTTTCCATCACAACTGACTTTTCTTCACCAATTGTAGATACAAAAGCACCGGCCTGACGATTAAAGTTGGCGTAATCATATTCATCTAAATCAGAAATATGGAAGTTTGAAATGCCCATTCGAGCACATACAATGGCGTGATCGCCTCCAACGCCACCCAATCCGCCAATAGCTACTTTGGTATTTTTAATTTTTTCTTGCTCAGCTTCCGTTACCCAGCCGATATTTCTCGAGAACGCTTCGTTATAATTGAACATGAGATATCTCGTTATATTAATTATTAAAGATTTGCCTGAACCTTCAGTTCGTCAATCCTACGCTCGTGCTCTTGAGTTTTTGGCTTTAATTGCGTTAATACCTTTTGGGCTTCACTTTTATCTTTAGCTTTCAAAAGTGCAACAACGTAATCGATACCAATATCGGGGGAGTTTGCGCTAGTTTTAAACGCATTCTCGAGTAGGTCTAACGATTCATCTATTCGGTCTAGTTGCAGTAAAATTTTACCACGGGTTGCCATTATCGAAGGATTCTCTGGAAGTATAGCTTGAGCTCTGTTCGCGTACACTAAAGCGTCATCATATTTTTGCGCTTCACCCAAAAGCCAAGCTAAATTATTTAATACCAATGGACTTTGTACTGCTTCGTTCTCCACCAAGTACTTATAATGAGCAATCGATTTATTCGGTGCAGAGTACATTTGTTGATTGGCGGCCAATAAACGAATTTTATTGTGACTTGGCGCTATCGAAAGATGTTTTTCAGTAAATGCTAGAGCTTCTGCTTCTTTATTGGCTCTAAACAATGCAGTGTATAGGATAGACGCGACTTCTTGGCTTTTGACATTTTGATAAACTTTATCTATTGCATTAACTGCTTCTGAGTATTTTCGCTTCGCGATCAATAGTTTGCTTTGAACTGTTAGCCCTAGAGTTGAGCTTTTGATCGCAGGGCTGAGTGAGTCGAAAACGGTAGTGGCTTGTTCAATATCACCATCTAAAATTAAAATGCGAGCCTTTATCAGTTTAAGTTGTGTTTGGTCAGGGAATAGCGAAATTCCCTCTTCCACAAGTTCAAGAGCACCTTTGTAGTCTCTTGTGATTTCAGCCAACTCGATAGACTTTAAAAAGGCCTTAGTGCTTTGCTCTAGTCCTCGCCATTTTTCAAGCGCCTGTGCGGCATTTACGAAGTCCTTTCTTTCCCAATAAGCATCAGCTAGCATCATCCAATATTTTGGTTCGTTTTCCGCCTTGCTATGAATGTTTTTTAATACAGAAAGCTGTTCATCTGTTTTATTTAGTTCTGCTAGAGCCCCCGCGTAAAGTAATGCATACTTTATATCATCCGATGAATTATACGCTTTCTTGAACGGTTCTATTGCGACACTGTAGTATTCAAGTTCTTTTTGAATCTGAAAGTGTCGAATAAGGACAACCATATCAAGGGGGTGATAATTCACTAATGATTCAATCTTAGCTTTAGCTGAAGCCAAGTCGTTATTTCTCACGTCTTTTTCAACGAAAAACAAGTTTGCAGAAACGTGTTCAGGCTCTAATCCAAGAATTTTACTATAGATGCCAGCTACCTTATTGGCGTTACTGGTATGTGAGCTCGCTTGCGCTTGAATATGTAGTGCCGATACTGTGTCGGGGTGTGCCTTTAACCAATTTACTGCTAGTTGTTCAGCTTTATCAAATTGCTCTGCATTAAGGTAGGCGAATGCCAGTACAAGAAAAGATTTCTCGGAATCGGGATCCTGCTTAAAACTTTTCTCTAACTCCTCAATTCCTGTGTCAGCAGTTAGAATTTTTAAAAGGCCAATACTTCTTAGTAGTTCGGCGTCTTGTACATCATCTGTGCTTATCTGTTCTATCAGGCTTTTGGCTTGCGCAATTTCACCTTCTTGAATAAGTAAGGATGAAGACTTTGCTAAGTAGAGCGCTTCGCCAACGGGAATAGTCGCAATATCCTCTAGAGACTCATCGTTGTCATTGCTATAGCCTAATTGAACCTGAACTATTGAATAAAGCTTATGAGAAAAATGCTCTGGTGGTAAGGTTTCTACTATTACCTTTAAGTTTTGGTATGCCTGTTCTAAATTATTTTCATAGTAATTTGCTAGCGCAGCTAGAAGTCGTGTGACAGAATTTGAACGGCCATTTTTTATTGCGGTATCGAGGTATATCAGCGCACTCTCGAAGTCATTTTTGGAAAACTCAATCGTTCCTTTCAATTGATTAAAATAAGGGTGATTTGCCGAAAGTGACAAAAGCTGATTAACAAAGGGTTCAGCTTTATCGTATTCTTTATTATTTACTAATGCGTCTGCTAATTTTAGCTTGATTTTGTAGTCATGAGCTCTTTTTTCAAGCAAGCCCTCTAAAGTTTGAATAGCAAGGCTCCACTTCCCTTCGACGGCTTCTAAAATAGCCTTTAACTGAAGTGCTGCGATAAAGTCTGGTTGAGCTTCTACACTTTTATTGGTGTAATCAATTGCATCTCCAATTCTATTATTTTGAATGGCTAAGTAAGCTTTTGCCAGTTGGGAAACTTTTAACGAGTCACTTTCAGTAAGACGAGAAAAGCTCGCTGCCGCTCTGAACTTTCCACCACTATTATAAGTTGCAATCGCTTTATATATTGCTAATTCTAAAAAGCTTTCAGTATTCTCGTCAGTGTTTGGGATAGATAGCTTTTGTAGTTCGTCGAATGACTCAAGCCATAAATATGTTTCTGCAAGGGATACAACGCCATTCGGCGATAAAGCGGTATCAGCGCGAACGAGCTCTTTTCTCGCCGCCGAATAAAGGCCTTGCTCTAAATAGACTAAACCTAGGGACTCCCTTGCCGTAAAGTTATTTGGCTCTTCTTTAATTATGTTTTTTAAGGCTATTGACGCTTCTTGATACTTTCCTTCTTGTTTCAGTTGCTCAGCATCAAGAAGTACTTCGTTAGTCGATTTAGGGCTGCACGCTGTAAGATTCAAAAGTAGGAGGGAGGTTAAAACCGCTAATTTGACTGAAGTATCCACATTAATTTCCTTATTATTTCTTTACACTAAACTAACGCATCAGAATAAATATACAAGATAATATGAACAATTAAATCGGTATAGAGTGTGTATATCTGGATTAAATGTTTAAAAAAAAACCGCTCAATAAAGAGCGGTTTTTAAATAGATTACATTGTAATCAAAATTTTATTTTTGACGACGTCTGCGAGCAAAACCAAACATGCTCATAAGGCCAAGGCCGAATACAGCAACTGTTGATGGCTCAGCCACTTGGAAAGTAACTGCAGCAGTGTGGTCATCAGATACTAAAACAGTGCTACCGTCAGCGCTTACTGCTAAAGGTGCAAGAATGTTAGCTTCTAACTCATCGATAGAAACTGTTTGCGCAGCACTCAATACGATATCAGTCAATGTATCTTCAATATACTGTTGGAAAGAAGTAAATACTGTGCCTGCAACATTAGAAAAGTAAAATACTTCTTCGCCTGCAGCAGTTAAGCTTGAATCCGTCACTAAACTTTCTACAACTTGCTCACCAATGTTAATGCTGCTGTAGCTGAACATAGTGCTCATCAACAAAACAGGGCCGCTTAGGAACGAAGTACCTGAAGCTTGGTTGAATGGGTCAGAAACATCGTAAGCATAAATGTCAAGAGAACCGCCAGTGTAATCAACACCAACACCAGAAACCAAATCGCCTTCTAATGCAAGATCAAACGATAAACGTGTTTGAGAAAAAGGGAACGTAGTGAAATCAACACCTAAACCACCTGGTGAAGGCGTGTAAGTGAAAGTGTTTTGGATAGCAGTACCATCTAAAACCATGTCAGCGAAGTCGTCATAAACTGGAGATGTTAATACACCGCCGAAATCGTAACCGATTAACGATGTACCAGCGCGTGTTGAAACTTCGTTGGTAACAAGGTTTACTTCAGTGTATGAATCGTAAGAAAGATCAAGCTGTTCGATAGGACCTAAAGGATTAACAGTCGCATCGTCAGATAAATCAAGATAAAAAGGGGTAGCTGCGGCTTGTCCACTAAGCACTAAACCCGCAGCTGTAATCGTTGTAAGTAGTAACTTTTTCATTTCTGCTCTCCGTAAGTATGCAGCGATCTAAATATTGCATTTTTACAAAGCAGTTAGCGTGCCACTATTTAAGCTGTTGATTTTGTTGACTAATAAAATTGGTCGAAAAAGATCTGTAAATAAACTCGACAATTCTATCGGCGTTTTTAGCGGAAATATCATTATTCTCAACATTATGCCCAAGTGAGGCTTGAATATGCTTAAACATAGCAGCAAAGCCTTTTGGTAGGTTTTTATGTAGCATCTCGGGCGTTATGTAATAAGCGGCACGTTTTCCGTGGTAATCCACAACAGGACCAATTTGTTCGAATTTTATCCCAATGAAGCGCATTGAACGAGCTAGACGTGGCTCCATCATTACATAAGTGTGCTTAATACCTGAATTAATTGATATTGACGCTGCCGCTAAGTAAAGCCCAATAGCAATAAAAGGAAAACATCGAAGTTCAGTTTCCGAGTACGTCGATGTATTGATCACACCTGTAGATGCACCATCAAACTTATCGCTATTACGACGGCGAAATTCTTCAGGTACTGCTAATCTCGATACTTCACAAATTTCGCTACGCTTGAAATTTGCCGGGTTAAGTTCTGGATGGGTTATCGAAGAGGGGCAATATTTTTCAATAGGTAATAATTCATCTTCTTTTTGCGGGCGAACGAGTCGAACTGTACCAGCAAAACGATGTGTCTTTTTATGTTCAATCATGCAAGCTGTAGAGTAAGCATCAAACTCGTCAATCTCTAGTTTTGATTCTCTTTCTGGTTCAAAGCCTTCTTCTACGCAATAGACTTGATGTCTAATGCCGTAAGATTGTTCTTTTAAATCCTTATTGCTTGCGACAAGTGGTGTTAAATACGCAGAAAAGTGCGAAGAGATTTCTCTGACCTCTTGTAACTTTTGATATCCACTTAATGCTTTTGATATTCTACTTTTTTTTCCAAATATAGTTTGGATCGTAGAAATTAATTTCCTTTTTTGCATGTTAATTCGTACCTATTTATAAAGACCATACATCCAGAAAGGCTATAAAGGTATCTGCAACCTAAGCAGTGCAACGTCTAAGCAGTATAGATTGTATTCCTAATATTATGAACGTATTATTTTTGTAGTTGTATTTATTAGTAAATATAAGTGAAACTGTTAGTTATATCTTTCCTGATGTCTACATTGATATCGATTAACCAAAAGGTGCATCGTGAAAACAGACTCAAAAAGTAGAGCTTTAGTGCTATGCGTATTCATAATGGCTTGTATTTTATCGGCACAAGCACTAGCAAAAAATCTCGTTGAGCTGACTAAAAGCTCGGTAAAATCTACGGTGGCCATTGGGTTGCATAGCCCTTTGAAACACACAACACCTCAAATAAAAGGCACAGGCTTTGTTGTTGGTGATGGCAAACACGTTGTTACAAACTACCACGTTGTTGACGAAGAGCTAGACCCTACTATAGTCGAACACTTTGTTGTGATGTTGCCAGATGGCAAACAAGTACGCTTTGATAAAGTAGAAATACTGGCCATTGATGAAAAACATGATTTAGCATTATTAAAGGTTAATAATCCTTTCCCTTCGTTTAAATTAGCCAATAACACCTTAGTTGATGCCGGCACGGAGCTTGCTATTTTTGGTTATCCATTGGGAGGAGCATTAGGATTGTTCCCTGCTGTCCATAAAGGCATAGTGGCGACGATTACGCCTGATTACATGCCTTCTAATAATGCGAGATCGCTTACTGCGAAAAGTCTTGATAGACTTAAGAATCCAGACTTGATTTATCAATTAGATGTGACCGCTTATCCAGGAAACTCAGGTAGCCCTGTTGTTAATGTTGAAACAGGGGAGGTGTTCGCGGTCATCAATAAAGTTTACGTTAGAGACAGTAAAGAAAGTGCGTTAACGCATCCTTCAGGCATTTCTTATGCTATTCCAATTGAGCACGTTCATGCACTGTTAAAGCGTGAAATGGAAAAATAGAAAATAGGACTTTTATGAAAATTCTGGTTACCGGCGCTGCAGGCTTCATTGGTGCGGCCGTTTCTCAATATTTAATTAATCGCGGTGACGATGTTGTTGGGATTGACAACATTAACGATTATTACGATGTCGCGCTTAAACATGCCAGGCTTGAGCAAGTTCAAAACTCAGCGGCAGGGGAACGCTTTACATTTATTAAGATGGGTGTTGAAGATCGCCCTGAAATGGCAGCCTTATTCGAAGACCAAAAGTTCGATAAAGTGGTGCATTTAGCAGCGCAGGCTGGGGTACGGTATTCAATTGAAAACCCTAATGCTTATGTAGATGCCAACTTAGTTGGCTTCATGAACATCCTTGAGGGATGTCGCCATAATAAAGTAGGTCACTTGGTTTATGCATCATCAAGTTCTGTTTATGGTGCCAATGAAACAATGCCGTTCTCAGAACAGCATAATGTCGATCACCAAGTAAGCTTATACGCAGCGTCGAAAAAAGCGAACGAGCTCATGGCGCATACCTACAGCCATCTATATAACCTTCCTACCACTGGATTACGCTTCTTCACCGTATATGGCCCTTGGGGGCGCCCTGATATGGCGCTATTTAAATTTACTAAGGCCATATTAGAAGGTAAAACCATTCAAGTTTACAACTTCGGTAACCACAGACGAGACTTCACCTACATTGATGATATCGTTGAAGGGGTAATTCGCTCACTTGATAACGTAGCGAAGCCAAACGAAAGCTGGGATGCGAGTGCACCAGATCCTAGCTCTAGTAAAGCGCCTTATAAGGTTTATAACATTGGTGCACAAACACCTGTGCATTTGCTTAAATTTATCGAAACCTTAGAAGCGTCACTGGGTGTTGAAGCGAATAAAGAGCTTTTACCATTGCAACCTGGAGATGTTCCAGATACCTATGCCGATGTATCATCATTAGTTAATGACACAGGCTATAAACCGTCTACGTCTATCGATGTAGGTGTTAAAAACTTCGTCGATTGGTACAAAGATTTTTATAACATCTAGAAAGCCTGTCTAAAGTAATTTCTAGCCAGTAGAAGCCACTTTGAAAGATTGAAAAGCGGCGCACTTTTTGGGAAGAAATTCTTTAGTGGTTTCGTAACCAAGTTCAAACAAATGGTTCTTCATTTCAGCGGTTAACGCAAAGTCTACCGCTGAAATTTCTCCCGTATTAATGACTACCGTGTTATGCCAGTATTTCGCGTTGATATATTCCCTAGATATTGCGGTCATAAAGGTACGTATCAACATAGATAAATACTGTGGCAGAAGCAGTACCCCTTTCTTAATTATTTTGCGTTTTTGAATAGCACTTTGAAGTCGAAAGCATACTGTAGGCGTGCCATCATGTTGCCAATCTTCAAACAAAGCATCTTCTGATAATATCGCGCCGTCTACCAATAAGTGTTCTTTGAAAGGTTTAAAGGAAAAGAGTAGAGGGATAGACATTGAATAACGCACGGCTTCTGACACCTTCATGTCGGGGGTATTGTCCTTTCCAAACAATACAGGGCCGCCACCGTTTACATCGGTTGCTAAAATAGTAAGCGCGATAGGAAGGTCGGCAAAAGTAATGCCTTCAAGCTTATCATCAATCCAG
The DNA here is from genome assembly GCF_001562115.1 of Alteromonas stellipolaris. Lineage (NCBI taxonomy): Bacteria > Pseudomonadati > Pseudomonadota > Gammaproteobacteria > Alteromonadales > Alteromonadaceae > Alteromonas > Alteromonas stellipolaris. Next base: position 3,185,206 of record NZ_CP013926.1, on the reverse strand, counting down.
CGTTCGAAATGATCGCCCGACGACAACCCGCCTTCTCGCAACAACCGCCATACAGAAAAAGCAGTAAACTGTTTGAAGTCGGTGGCGATGACTAATTCACGCATCTCTTCAATGCTATGACCTTTGGCGTACATCGCCGCAATAATTGAGCCCCCAGAGACGCCCACGAGGGTGTTAATTTCTACATTTAAATCTTTAAGCGCTTTAAGTATGCCTATATGGGCACTAAGCCGTGTGCCCCCGCCCGACAAAATAGGCACGATGGAAGCGGGTACCTTAGCAACGGGTACCGATGAAGTTACCTGCATGTTTTTAACTCCAGTGATTATAGTAAAAGCGTAGTAGAGTTAGCCGAGCCTGCCACTTTATTGGTGTACTAGTATGTTTACTTAACAAGTGATTAAGCACTCATGTTAGCAGCGCTGAATGTGCAAGATAGTCGTGTCTTAGAATGTATTTGTAGCGATAAAAACAAGGTGGGGATAAATCGGTAAAAATGGCGAACTTAACTAACCTTAATGATAAGTTAGCTAAGCTCGACATTGCTTTTTTACTGGCGTAGCCATAGAAATAACGACAACGAATACACCATTGTGTTAACTCGGCTAATTTAGCCTGATCAATTTCGCTAGACTAATTTCGCCTGATCAATTTCGCTAGACTAATTTCGCCTTCATCTCACGGCGTCTCGCGTGCAGTAATGGCTCTGTATAACCACTTGGCTGTTCCTTCCCTTTAAAGATAAGATCGCTAGCGGCTAAGAAACCAATTGAGCTATCTAAGTCCGGCATCATGGGGATATATTCTGCGTCGCCAGCATTTTGCTCATCCACTAGCTTTGCCATACGGCGAAGTGATTCATCAACTTGCGCTGCACTTACAATGCCGTGCTCAAGCCAATTTGCAATATGCTGTGATGAAATACGTAGTGTGGCCCTGTCTTCCATCAGTCCAACGTTGTTAATATCTGGCACTTTAGAGCAGCCTACACCTTGATGCACCCAACGGACCACATAACCTAATATACCTTGCACATTGTTATCTATTTCGCGCTGTATGGTATCGGCTGATAGTGAATCTTTGCTTTCTAGCAGCGGAATAGTCAAGATATCGTTAAGGCCTGAGAAACGCTCATTTAATCCTTTTTGAATGTCGAAAACATTTACATCATGGTAATGCAGAGCGTGCAAAGTGGCAGCGGTAGGTGAGGGAACCCAAGCGGTATTCGCGCCAGATTTTGGATGTCCAATTTTGGCATCCATCATATTTTGCATTTCATCGGGAATAGGCCACATGCCTTTACCAATTTGTGCCTTACCAGAAAGACCACAGCGAAGGCCGACCGCTACATTTGCGGTTTCATACGCTTTAATCCAAGGCATGGTCTTAAGGGTCGCTTTCTCGGCGAAGGCTCCTGCAAGCATAGACGTATGAATTTCATCGCCTGTTCTGTCTAAGAAGCCGGTATTAATAAATACAACACGAGACTTCGCAGCATTGATACAGGCATCTAAGTTAACGCTGGTGCGGCGTTCTTCATCCATGATACCCATTTTCAATGTGTTTTTAGGCACATTGATAACGGTTTCAATCTTGGCAAATAGGGCATCAGAAAAGGCCACTTCTTCAGGGCCATGCATTTTGGGTTTAACAATATAAATGCTGCCATGACGAGAATTTTGGAATGGGCTATTATTCAGTAAATCATGCTTGGCGATGAGCGAAGTCACTAAACCGTCCATAATACCTTCTGGTACTGGCTCACCATCAAATAGCATAGCGTCGTTTGTCATTAGATGACCTACGTTACGCACAAACATAAGGCTACGCGCGGATAAAGACAATTGCTCCTGGTTCGTTACATGTTTTGAAGGCGAGTACACTCTATCTTCATGCATGGCGCGAACGATGGTTTTGCCACCTTTGTTCATTTCAATGCTTAAAGAGCCTTTCATTAGCCCCAGCCAGTTGCTGTACACCAGGGTTTTGTCTTCGGCATCAACAGCGGCGACTGAGTCTTCGCAATCCATAATGGTAGTGAGCGCGGCTTCAATTAACACATCTTTCACACCAGCGGCGTCAGTTTTACCAATAGGGCTAGTAATATCTATCTGAATTTCAAAGTGCAGGCCGTTGTGAATAAACAACAGCGCAGTGGGAGCAGTTATATCACCTTGGTAACCTTGCCATTGCTCGGTGTTTGCAAGTGTGGTGATGTCACCATCGGTTAACGAAATCGCTAATTTGCCGGTTTCAATTTTATAACCGGTAACATCTGCGTGACTTCCCTTCGCAAGTGGAAGCATATTGTCTAAGTAGGCTTTCGCTTTCGCTACCACTTTCTCGCCACGCACAGGGTTATAGTTTTTGCCGGGTTCTGCCCCGTTCTCATCGCTAATAACATCAGTGCCATACAAAGCATCGTACAAACTACCCCAGCGGGCATTAACAGCATTTAATGCATAGCGGGCGTTGTTAATTGGTACCACTAATTGAGGGCCAGCCATGGTAGCAATTTCTGCATCCACGTTTGTGGTATCGGCTTGCACCGTTTCAGGCTGTTCTACTAGATAACCAATTTCTTTTAGGAAAGTAATGTACTGCTCACCGAAAGCGGGGTTTCCTGCTTTGTGATAGTTATCGATAGCGAGTTGGAGTTGTTCTCGTTTTTCTAGCAGGGCACGATTTTGAGGAACAAATTCTGAAAAGAGGGCTTCTGCACCTTGCCAAAATGCGTCTGGCTGAACACCAGTGCCTGGCATTGCCTGTTGGTTGATGAAGTCATCGAGTTGCTCAGCAACCTGTAAACGGCCTCGTGTAATATAATTTTGCATAACTACCTCTATACATTTTCTGTAGCTCTAGTGTAGAGAGTATAGAGGCAGTTTTTTAATTTATGGTTCCTATCTTTGCCATTTCTCCAGTGAATGTTTGTGTGCAATTAGTATTCACATGTGAAATCGTAATAGCGTGAAGCAATATGGTGCTCTAGCTGTCACTCATTTCATTTGCTACATCACTAATCAAACGGCGTAACCAAATGTGCCCAGCATCATGATGCAGTAGCGCACTCCACGCCATTTTTAACGCAATAGGGGGAATATCAAACGGTGGTTCTTTCACCACAACGCTAGGATCGTCTTTGAATAACTTTGCCGCTTTGCTTGGTAAGGTGGCTATAAGCTTTTGCGTTTTCGCTATTTGTAATGCGGCGTGGTAATGGCGCGTAAACACTCTAATAGCACGCTGTTTGCCGATTTTGGTTAGCTCAGCGTCTACCCAACCTAGCTTCTGTACTTCCGTTGGGTCAATACCTACACCAACACCAAAGCCGGTTTTACTTACCCAAATATGTTGAGCGTTTAAATAACTGTCTAAGTCGCACTTTGCTACGAGCGGGTGGTCTGAACTCATCACACAGCTAAAGGTATCGTACCAAATCACTTTTTGATGAAAAGACAAGGGCAGCTCTTCAAAGCGGTTAATAGCCATATCGACCTTGCCTTGCTCTACATCATGGAAGGTTACGTCACTAGGGGTGATTAAATCTAATGTGATATTAGGCGCCAGGTCAGCTAACCGACCTACTAGCTCAAGCAATAAAGTGCTTTCAGCATAGTCACTGGTCATGATACGAAAGGTACGTTCGCTAGTCAGCGGATCAAAATCGGTTTCAGGTTGAATTGAACTTTCAAGCCGACTTAGTACGTCACGAATGGTAGGTTGAAGTTCCAATGCTCGTTTTGTTGGCGTCATTCCGTCGCTGGTGCGCACCAATAATGGGTCTTTAAACAAGTCACGTAAACGCTTAAGCCCATTGCTCATTGCAGGTTGCGTAATACTTAGCTGATTGGCCGCTTTTGTTACACTGCCTTCGCGCAGTAAAACATCTAAATATACCAGTAAATTTAAGTCGACCTTCGCTATATTCATTATTGTAATGCTCTTAATAAACTCAATTAGACAGGGCTATTATAAAGCCTTTTTAATCTGCTGTCAGATACGCTTTTGGTCTTACGTTTAAAAAGCGTAAAATGCTTAAGCTACTGAAAAATATATTTAATTATATTTATAGTGCTAATTTGGCCATAACGTCCAAAATTTTGCGACATGGTAAATTCAGATAAATTCGCTGAATAATAAAAAAAGGCACCCGAAGGTGCCTTTGAACAAAGTTGGGATACTTTGTGTTTAAACGTCGAACTGGTTCATGGTGTTATCATCACCAGAAGCTTTAAGTGCACCTTCACCAGAGAAGTACTCTTTGTGTGTATCACCTAAATCTGAACCTGCCATTGCTTGGTGTTTAACGCACGCAAGGCCTTGGCGAATTTCTTTGCGCTGAACACCGCGAACATAAGCCAGCATACCTTCTTCACCAAAGTAGCCTTTAGCCAAGTTGTCAGTAGACAATGCCGTAGTGTGGTAAGTCGGTAGTGTAATAAGGTGATGGAAGATACCCGCTTCACGTGCAGCATCTGCTTGGAAGCTCTTGATTTTTTCATCAGCTGTAGTGGCTAGTTCAGTTGTATCGTACTCTTCGCTCATCAACTTAGCACGATCGTATGCAGAAACATCTTTACCTTCTTCTGCCCAAGTATCAAATACTTGCTGGCGGAAGTTCAGTGTCCAGTTGAATGAAGGAGAGTTGTTATAAACTAATTTCGCGTTTGGCACTTCTTTACGAATGGCATTAACCATTTCAGCAATCTGACCAACGTGAGGCTTTTCAGTTTCAATCCACAACAAGTCTGCGCCGTGTTTAAGTGATGTTATACAGTCTAGTACTACGCGGTCGAAACCAGAGTTGTCTTTAAAGCGGAACAAACCATTAGGTAAGCGCTCAGGCTTCACTAATTGTCCACCTTGCTTCAATACAAGGTCGCCTTCAGATAAGTCGTCAGCACCGTTAACTGGTGTTGTTTTTAAGAATGCGTTGTACTGAGCCGCAAGGTCGCTTTCAGAGGTTGATACGGGGATTTTCTGTGTTAGACCAGCACCTAGTGAATCGGTACGAGCAACAATAACGCCATCATCTACGCCAAGCTCCAAGAATGCATAACGAACCGCATTAATTTTAGCTAGGAAGTCTTCATGTGGAACTGTTACTTTACCATCTTGGTGTCCACACTGCTTTGCATCAGAAACTTGGTTTTCAATTTGAATACAGCAAGCACCGGCTTCAATCATTTGCTTAGCAAGCAAGTAAGTAGCTTCTTCGTTTCCGAAGCCCGCGTCGATATCGGCAATAATCGGTACTACATGTGTTTCGTAGTTATCAATCTGGCTTTGAATAGCAGCTGTATCGCCGCCATTGGCTTTCGCATCATCTAGCTTATGGAACAAGTCGCCTAACTCACGAGCGTCCGCTTGACGCAAGAAAGTGTATAACTCTTCAATGAGTGAAGAAACGGTCGTTTTTTCATGCATTGATTGATCTGGAAGAGGTCCGAATTCAGAGCGAAGGGCGGCTACCATCCAGCCTGAAAGATATAAGTAGCTCTTATCAGTAGTACCTTGGTGTTTTTTCACTGCCAACATTTTCTGTTGACCTACAAAACCGTGCCAGCAACCTAAAGACTGAGTGTATTGAGCCGTGTCAGCATCATAATCTGCCATGTCTTTTCGCATGATAGCAGCAGTGTAACGCGCAATGTCTAACCCAGTCTTGAACCGGTTTTGGATTTTCATTCTAGCAGCGTACTCAGGGCTAATGCCTTCCCAAGCACCTTTTTGTGCTGCTTTTAACGTGGCGAAGTTATCAATATCTGTTTGATACTGCGACATGAGCGTTTCTCCCTACTATAATTGTTTTCAAATGTTGTTTTGAGAATTCGCATTGGTGCGTTCTCTTAAGCTTCCACTTCATCCTAGTGCGGCAATCAAAATAATAAAAGTGTATAATTTGGATTGCCATCATTCATGATGTGAATATTTGAGGTGGTGAGAAGTTTTGAAAAGTATCGAGAGTCGGTACTTACCTAGCATCGATGTTCACTAATATTCGTAAGAACGTGATTTGTGGACTAGCTTTTACTGTGAAGAATAAAAATTAGGCGGGTTATTAGCATAATTGATAATAGGTTTCTGATTGCAGGACGTGTAAATTCTTTTGACACTTGGCTGTATTTCAGCAAATGGCAACAGGCATTCCGAATAATTGATTTAGAGAATTAAAGTGAGTAACGATGAGTAACGGCGTCCTTTCCTCAGTTGATCAGCGCACTAAGCTAGTGGGTGAAAATAGGCTTGAATTGCTGATGTTTCAGTTGGGTTCTCGTCACATCTTTGCTATGAATGTTTTCAAAATCAAAGAAGTTATCAACATTCCTAAATTTAATAGCATGCCTGGTTCTCACCAAAACCTTAAAGGTGTGATGAACTATCGAGGCAGTGCCATTCCTATCATTGATATACGTCAGGCGATTAAAATGCGCGGCGGTTCAATAGGTAGCGATGCACATAACGTTATCATTACAGAGTACAACCGAACTGTTCAGGGTTTCATTATTGGTAAAGTAATGAACATTGTGAATACGTCTTGGGATACTATCCAGCCGCCGCCCAGTGGAATGGGTAAAACTAATTACCTTACTGCCATCACACAAGTTGAAGTACAAGGTAAAAAAGAGATTGTTGAAATTATTGATGTGGAAAAAGTACTTGCCGAGATCATTGATTACGATATCTCTATTTCCGACAAAGTGCTTGATAAAGACATCGTTAATCACTTTAAAGACAAAAAAGTACTGATTGTTGATGATTCAAGCACGGCAAGAAAACAAGTTAGAGACACGCTAGAGCAATTAGGAATAACCATCATTGAGCGAAAAAATGGTGCTGAGGCATTAGCCTTACTTCAAGAGTGGGCGGATGCAGGTAAGCGCCCCAGTGATGAAATATTGATGATGTTTACCGATGCTGAAATGCCAGAGATGGATGGCTATAGATTAACATCGGAAGTACGAAATGACCCCAGAATGCAAGATCTCTTCATAACGCTAAACACCTCATTAAGCGGCAGCTTTAATGATGCTATGGTTGAAAAGGTAGGCTGCGACCGGTTTATATCCAAATTCCAACCCGATATGCTTGTCGAAGTAGCCCAACAACGACTTCGAGACTTCCTCTCAGAAAATTAGTTATTCCTCAAAAGACATTAACCCCCTGTCTACGCTATTTACCCTTAATACTTTGAGAAAAGGGCAGGTCTGCCTTACACTAACGCCTTCAATAATAAGCATGTTCAACATTCTCGCCATCTTCTGGTGAATATTTTGTGCAATGTGTGAAATGACACAATTCTTAAATGCGACCCATTTAGGATGAGGGTCGTCCGCGCCCTCGTTTTTTGATATATGGCGCTTTTTTAGTTCTCAGGGAAGTTTCATGATTTATAGTAAACGCAAACTATTAACCACCTTAACACTATGCGGCTCGCTTTGTGTATTGTCTGGGTGTGGCTCTACATCAAATGAAAGTGCGCAAAAGACAGTCGCGCAAAACTCAGCACCTAAAAATATTATCATGGTGGTCGCTGATGGAATGGGGCCTGCTTTCACTACGGCTTACCGTAACTATGTTGATGATAAAAATACCCCTGAAGTAGATGCGGTAGTATTCGATGATATTCTGATGGGTAATGCATCCACTTACCCAGCTCCAGTATCAGGTTTTGTAACCGATTCAGCTGCTGCGGCCACCGCATTAGCGTCTGGTGTGAAATCTTATAACGGTGCAGTTGGCGTTGATGTAGATAAAAAGCCGGTTAAATCGGTTATGTATTACGCCAAATTGAAAGGCATGCGGACAGGTTTAGCGGTTACCTCACAAATTGTTCACGCTACGCCAGCGGCTTATATTGCACACAACGAAAGTCGTCAGAACTACAATGCCATCGCCGACGATTTTTTCGATGTGCGCGTAAATGGTGAGCTTGTTGCTGATGTAATGCTAGGTGGCGGTACTGATTATTTTGAACGCGAAGATCGCAATATCATTGGTGAGTTCATCGATGCCGGTTATGAATATACTGATACCTACAACCGTTTAGCTACTGTGCCTAAAGGCAGCAATGTATTGGGCTTATTTGCACCGGTAGCTTTACCTGCCATGCTGGACGACAGCCGCGACAATCGCCTTAAATACTTAACAGAACATGCAATCAAGCACCTAGAAAACGACAATGGGTACTTCTTGTTGATTGAAGCCAGCCAAGTAGACTGGGCGGGTCACGCCAATGATATCGCATCGGCGATGGCTGAAATGCAAGACCTCGCCTACACCATAGAATTCTTAAAGACTTATGTGCAAGCGCACCCAGATACCTTGGTTGTTTTAACGGCTGATCACAGTACTGGCGGTTTAACCATAGGTGCTAGAGGTGACTATAGCTGGAGCCCAGAGTATTTAAATAATCTGCAAGCGTCACTGGGTACTATAGCCAAGAATATGGTTGAGCAAGATAATCCAGGTGAATATGTTGCAACGACTTTTGGTTTTGATGTTACCGATGAAGAAATTGCCACGTTCGACAGCATTGCGCAGCAAGATGTAAAAGCGCGCTTTAATGCCTTGAAAGTATTTTTAGACAATAAAACCAATACAGGCTGGACAACATCAGGTCATACCGGTGTCGATGTAGAAGTATTCGCGTTCGGCGCTGGGCATAGTGATTTTATGGGGCAAATAGACAATACGGATATCGCTAAGAAGATTTTTAACTTCATTGATAAACGTAATACGACTACCCAAGGTATCTCAACAAATGTTGAGTTAATAAAAGCAACTGATAAAAAAGACGCGACCAACACAAGTTGTGACTTTAAAGAAAATTGGCGTTGTGATTAAAAAAATAAAGGAATACTGCGCTAATGCTTGAACTGTTAGAAGCCATTTTTGATGAAGTAAAACCTATGCTAGGAGAGGGGAAAGTCGCAGACTATATTCCTGCGCTAGCCAGTGTAGACCCTCATCAATTTGGCATTGCCATTTGTGATATAGAAGGGCGCATTACATCAATTGGTGATGCCGACGTGCCTTTTTCTATTCAAAGTATATCCAAAGTTTTCAACTTAGTGCTTGCTATGAATCACTATGGCGAAGATATGTGGGAACGGGTGGGCTGTGAACCGTCGGGTCTGCCTTTTAACTCGCTAGTGCAGTTGGAGTATGAAGATGGTATACCACGAAACCCGTTTATTAATGCGGGGGCATTAGTGGTTAGTGACATGACACAGTCTCGTTTCGCCTCACCTCATATTGGTATGCGAGATTTTGTTAGGCGCCTATCCTGCAACGATAATATTTTTGCCAATAAAGTGGTTGCTGACTCTGAATTTGAGCACCGAGCTAGAAATGCAGCAATGGCCTATTTAATGAAAGCCTACAACAATTTCGAAAATGAAGTTGAAGATGTATTGCATAGCTACTTTAACAACTGCGCATTGGAAATGAGTTGTGTTGATTTAGCGCGCGCCACAAACTTTTTAGCTAATAGAGGCTACTCTATTTGTGCCGATGAACAGGTACTAAGCCCAGACCAAAACCGTCAAGTGAACGCATTGTTAGCTACAAGCGGTATGTATGACGAAGCGGGGAGTTTTGCCTTTAAGGTTGGCTTACCGGGGAAAAGCGGGGTTGGCGGGGGAGTGATTGCCGTAGTACCTGGTCGCTTTTCTATTTGTGTGTTCTCTCCTGCGCTAAACGCGGTAGGGAATTCCCATTTAGGTGTTGCTGCGCTTACTTCATTGAGCAAGCGCATTAATTGGTCGGTTTACTGATTAATAAAATCATCCAACTCTTCGCCAGTGATCTTCTTAATCTGGCTGAATAAATACCATAATGCAGTAATAAGCAAAATCATGCTAGGGATAACAATGACTGGGTAGCTCAACGCAGTCATTCGGCCTAGCTCTTCGGTATACGCCGTAGTGCCTGGCTCGCTTACTAAAATCACTTTAGCCAAAATATAGTTTAAGGCGGAAGATAAAAAGAACGAGCTGGCCACAATGTATGAACTTACTGCGACTTTGCGTTTAAACAAAGCCTGTTTGTTTTGTTCATCAAGTACGCGGTTCAAGTGAGGCCAGTTTATAATTTGGTCGTTTAAGATCAGCATTTTGACCAGCGGCTTTTCAGTGTATTGGGTGATTAATACTGCTAAACCAATAGCAGCAGGAATAGCCGCTTCTTTAATGGCAATATACTCGGCAGGTAGTTTTAACAAACTAAAGCCGCCAGTCAGCAATACACTGATAATACCTAAAACAGAAAATCCGTTTACTTTGCCTGATTCTTTTAAATCCCATAGTCCGTAACCTATGGGGAAAGCGAGTGCTGCGACGATACTCCATTCTGGGCCTAAATAGTCTTCAGAGCTAGCATAGCTCATTAACACCACGGGTATAATAATGTTGAAAGCAAGGTTGCCGAAAAAGCCCTGATTTTTTTGCTGAGATTGTACTTCTGCCATAACGCCTTTATCTTTCTCTTATTAGCCGCACTGTTTAATGGACTACAATTATACGGCATCCATTCAGCGTGCCCAGTGCCAAGCGGCAAATAACCCACCTAAAAAGCCAAATAGATGATATTCAAATGAAATAAACCTAGAGGTTGGCAATATACCTACCAACATTCCGCCATAAACGATGGCAACAATAATAGAAATAAGTAGGTATTTGATTTTTTTGCTTTTAAAGCCGGCTAAAACTAAGAAGCCGAAGTAGCCGTAAACCATACCACTTGCGCCAATATGCATAGCGCTACGACCAAAAATCCACACGCCCAGGCCGCCAATAATCAATGCACTTGCGGTGGCGATGAGGAAGGTGCGCTTTCCCCACTGCATGGTAAGCCACATAAACAATAACAAAGGGATAAAGTTAGCCATTAAATGCGACGGCGTACCGTGTAAGAAGGGGGCTGTGAAGATAAAGGGCAAGTGAGACAACGAGCGTGGATATACACCAAACTGATTTAAGCTGTTTCCAGTTACTAAGTTCACTATCTCAATGACAATGAGAAATGCGCCTAAGGTAAGTAACACGCGAAGTTGAAAAGACAGTGGCTTCATAAACAGTATTTTATTCCTTCATTATCACACTTTGTCTAGCGCGGTAGTATTGGTGGCAATTAAGCTCATCAAGCAATAAAGTTTAGTTGCTTGATTACAAGATGATATGGGGTAGATATCGAGACAAGTCTTGCGTAATCGCATTGCTGTCTTCGCGTACCGAAATACCTGCAGGCATGTCATCTACCAACCAACTACCGATGAGTGTATGGTTTCCATCAAACACAGGGAGGGGGTGAAAAGCTTGCACAATAAACCCTTCTTCTCCATACGGGCCAGGACTTAATTCCGATTCCTTTCCATTTTCAATCAATGAAATATTCGCGCCTTCTCTTGAAAATAACGGCTTTTTCACCCACTTTCCACCATGTATCGCATCATGAGGGATATTATGTGGAATATCGTCGGCGAAATAGGCAGGCAGTAAATTAGGATGGCCTTTAAATTTCTGCCACAACAAAGGCAGTAATGCTTTGTTTGAAATAATAGACTTCCACGCAGGCTCTAACCAATTTACTTTCGCATCGGCGAGGGCATTACCGAACTCTTCTCGTAAAATAAACTCCCAAGGATAGAGCTTAAAGCAATCGGTAATGGGGGCATTGGCAAGGTCGGTAAATACGCCAGTATCTGCCAAACCAATATCTTCAATAAAAACAAAGTCGCTTTTAATACCGGCTTCTTGGGCGCAGTCTTGTAAATACTGCACCGTACCGCGATCTTCTTCTGTGTCTTTGCAGCAAGAAAAGTGCATTTGATTCACTTGATAATGCTGGGCTATTTCACCAAAGCGAAACACTAACTTTTCTTGCAAGCTATTAAACTGATCTGCATTTCGTGCTAATACACCCGCATTCACTTGCTGTTCTAACCACAGCCATTGCCAAAAGCCTGACTCGTACAAGCTGGTGGGCGTATCGGCGTTGTTCTCAAGAAGTTTTGCGGGGCCCTTGCCGGAATAAACTAAATCTAGGCGGGAGTACAAGCTAGGGTCGCGGTTGCGCCAACTGTCTTTCACTAAATCCCAGTGGGCTTCAGGAATAGAAAAGCGGGTGAGTAACTGCTCACTATTAACCACATCATCAACCACAGCTAAGCACATTTGATGAAGCTCTGCGGTGGGATCTTCAATGTCTTTTTCAATCTGAGAAAGAGTAAATTGATAGTAGGCGCGCTCATCCCAGTAGGGTTCGCCATACATAGTATGAAAGTGGAACCCAAATTCGCCGGCCAATTGCTGCCAACCTTTGCGTGGCTGGCATGGCATTCTAAACATGGCTTACCCGCCCCAACTTCCTTTGCGTGAGCTACTTCCCCACGACGATTTTGCCCTAACACTGCTACCGAAACCGCCGCGTTTCATGGTGCGGTTTACCGTAGGTTTAGGTTTTAGTGTATCTGAGCCCACTTTGTAATTGCGTTTGCGAATATCACCACTAAAGACGTTACCATCGGCGGTAACCCAACGAGAACGATAAGAAGAGTAGGGGGAATATGAGGTATAGAGCGGCTGTGAATAATAGCGATTTGGTGATAATAACTGGCTCACCATGAAGCCGGCCATGAAGGGCATAAATACACTACCCGAATTGGTATTTACCGTACGACATTGGTTGGCTCCAAATTCGTACTCACAATCGTATTCGCTATTGAAGCGAGGGCTGGTGCGCATCGCTTCTTCTGTCGCGGTTTTATAAGCTGCATCACAGCGTTCTACCGCATCAGGGAAATCTCGCTTACAGTCTTCCAATGAAGTATAAATTTGTGCGTCTTGTTTCTCTTCACCGCAAGCACTCAAAAAAACACTGGCAATACCAATAGCCAGAGGCTTTAACGCGTAACTTTTGCGCATACGAGAAAGGTTGATACCTGAGCTACGTTTACGGCTGGTGGCTACACCTGATTGGCTATCCATCATTTCGTCTTGTTCGGCCTGTGATTTATTAGAATTTGTCATGGATCCCCCTTAATAGGTCATGCATGCCGCATTTAATAAACCCACTGCAATAGACATACTGGCTAGCATTACGCCTGCAGAGACTTCATTTTCGTTAATACGCTGTGCAATCTTAGGCATAAAAGTGAAGCGTAATAATGCAAAGGCTAACGATTGCGCGATAATAGCGACAACAGCCCAAATAATGAAATCGACAATGGCGACTGAGTGAGTCGCTGCGCTAGCAAGTGCAATGGCAAAACCCACAATCGCGCCGCCAAAACCAATGGCAGCTGCTACGTTTTTCTCTTCTTTTACCAGTTTCCACTCATCGTGAGGGGTAACTAAGGCATACACAAGTTTGAAGACGAATAAGAAAACAATTGAGAGGCCGAAATACACCGCAAAGTTATCTAATCCTGCCAATGAGTCCATAATAGTGTCCATAGAACGTCCTTACCTTTTTTATATGTCGGTTAACCGTTTATCGTAATGTCTGCGGGCTCTACATCAAACCCAGTGGAAATAACTAGGCAGCGGTCAAAATTACTTCCCACTATCTTTTCTTCACCCGCCACCAGTAATGACTCCACTCTATCATTTTCTATCTCTCGTTCGTAGAGCATCATAAACTGATCAGTTGTGCTGATATCTTCATCTTCTTCGTAGGTGGTTTCTGTCACTGCCACAGGCGGTGATTCAGCCCCTACCGCTTCCCAAACTCGTTTAAATACTTTGCCATCAAGGGTATAAGTCGGTTGGCTAATCAGGGTATTAACGCATGATTTCCATTGTTGCTCACTGCCAATGGTTTCAGTGCTATAAAAATGCCATAGCTTCACGTCTGTTATATGGTTTTCTGTAAGCCCGCCATCTAACACAACCTGCAGAAAAGCGTCATCATCAGTGTAAAAACGCAGTAAAGTACCGCCTGTATCAAGCGGGGCTTCGCCAACGGCTTGAATAAGTTGTGAACGTGCAGCGCCTTCTATCGTGAGCGATGGCTCTAGTAGCGACAGCTTTAAATTATCTAGCTCGAATGAACCACCTAGGTATAAGCCCATCACTTCTGGGGCTTTAGGTTTCTCGGGCGCTTTTTTCTTAAATAATTTACTAAACACAATACACTCCTGTGCTATTCGGCGTCTAACGATGGCCAGTTAATAGCATTGATACGCCTGTCGGCAATGTAAAATAAGGTATCGCCTGGTGCTAACGTCGACTCTAATGGTGGGTTCACCACCATCTCTTTAACTTGTCCGCCAGGGGCGTAACCAATGAATATGGCATCGTGTCGACGCTTTAAGTTCATAAATAATTTGGCGACTGAAATACTTGGGCTATCGCTAGGAATTTTTACTGAAAATTGGGCTTGGCCTTCATCAACGCTAAGTAAGTCGTGATGCAGCATACTAGAGCCTGGGTCAAACGCTGCTTTGGCTAGCATTTCAACGGCCACACTGGGTGTGCATTCCACTTTCGGGCAATGCTCTTGTAGTAAACCGACTAGGCTATCATCGTTAAAATAAGCCACTTGATGGGCTTGTGGATTTCGCTTTGAACAATACAGTGCGGTGGTCATGGTCACATCGTCTTGCGGATTGTCGATCAAAATAGTTTGCGCTGAATCTATACAGGCTCTGTCCATATCATCATCTTTATTAAACGAGTCTACTTTTACAAACTCAATGATGCCGGGCATGGGGTTGGTAATGTCGGCTTTTACACACAAGACAATGTCAGGCCGCTCGGTCATGTCTTCTCGTTCTTGCAGTAATAAATTGAGCAGCAGCATGGTGCGCTGTTCATTCCAACCAATCACTAAAATATGTTTACTAACGTGAAGGCTTGTCATGCCCATTACCCCTTTTCTCCATTGTCCAGATACCCAAGCTGCAATTCGGCCAATCACCATGGCAAAAATACTGAGTCCTAGCGGTATAACGTAAAATGCAACGATGAGTTTGCCCGCTGATGTGTTGGGCGATAAGTCGCCATAACCAACGGTAGATGCAGTGACTGCTAACCAATAAATAAAGTCTGCTTGTGCAATTAACGCATTTTCATTGGCAGCATATAAAAGCCAATAACTACTGACCCCATAAAAAGCAGTTGCGCCTAAAATGGTGTACCAACGAGACTCGGCGAAATACTGCAACATTATTTTGCGCAGTTTTGTCCATTGAGACATAGCGAGAAACAACCTTTGTTTGTCTTTTCTTAACTGTGCCTTTAAGCGGGGGAGATGTCTATAAAAGACAAAGCGGGAGCCTAAGCTCCCGTTAAATATTACTTTATTTGCCTAAAATACGAGCAAGCTCATCATCGGCTGAGGTTTTGCCCCCTTTAATACCGGCTTCTGAGAGGCGCTTTTCTAAATCGCTGCTCGACTCTTCAGTGGCAAGTTCTTCTGCCGCTTGAAGTTCAGCGTTACGCATCTTCTGCTTATCTTGAATGCGTGAAAGCGATTCCGTTGCGGTTTTCATTTTGCTGTTCGCGCCCATGTGGCGAGATGAAACAGCAACTTGCGCTTTTTGTACACTTTCAGTGGCTTTCACCATATCCACTTGCTGCTCTAAACGGCGCAAGTTCGCTTTTGCTTGTTGGATATTCTGTGCCAATTGCTTCTCTGATTGTTGGAACTGATCAAGATACGCTTGTTCTTGCGCTTGTTCTTCTTTCAATTCAGACACTTTCTGAGCACAATCCAGGGCTAACTGGCGATCGTTATCAATGGCTTTTCGTGCATGCGCTTCATATTCAGCAATGGATGAATTAAAGCTATCTACTTTTTGTTGAGACAACTTACATTTCGCTAAAATCTGCGTTCTTGCATGATCAGATTTACGTAACTCTTCTTTAGCTTCTCTGATTTCTTGCTCCAGAATACGGATAGCTTGGCTATCTACTACCGACTGTGCCGCTTCGTTGGCACCACCCTTTACTGCAGTAACTAATTTTTTCCAAACTGACATTCGCTTCTCCTTCGAAGTAAATATTAACTAAGGTGTGTTTCGTAGGCATCTAAAAATGATGCGACGTTCTGAAACAGTGTTTCTACTTCAATCACAATACTTTCTGACTTCGACTGTGCACTGAGGGCACCAAAGGCAACGTAGTACTCTTCGTCACCAACAGTCGAAATGCCTACCGTGGTTAATGGGAACAGCATGTGGGTAGATAAAATCTCGTGATCTAAAGCCGCTTTGTTTTTCACTTCAGATGAAGCAAACAATAAGGTTTCTACTAAAATTTGCTCGCCGCTTATAGCTAGCCACGCGTCTATACCGTCTTGATTCGCAATGAGTAAACAGTTTTCCTCACGCGTCACCACAAAGTCATCGTGCCCTTTAAACAAAGATTCGATGCTCTCTAGATCCCAACTCATACAGTTCTCCTTTTCGATTGAAGCGATAATGTCGAGTGCCACTGTAACCACAAATTACGCACTCGCCAATATTCTTGACTTGCAGTGTAGACCGATTATGCCATAATCGTCAACAACGAATGCGCTTTAAATGTGTAAAAAAGTGTGTTTTTGTAAACTATACGTCACAAATGGGGTGTTAATTTGAGTGCTAAAAATGCATGGCGACAAACCGTAGCACGACTCGTTAAGTCTGAAATGTCTGTGCGTGGAGTAAAATATCAAGCGCTCAGCATGCGTTTAGCCGACATTGGCATAGAACAAAGTGCTGATAATCTGAGGAACAAAGTGAATAAAGGCATTATGGGCGCAGATTTGTTAGTACAAATATTATACGTACTTAAAGCGCGAGCAGTAGATGCGGCGTTAATCGAAGAAATCTTAACTGATCTTGACGATACAAACAGGTAAAATACTTTATCTCAAAAAGATATGAAGTGAAAAGTTCGCTCGGGAAGTCGGTAGCAATCGACAGGCGAAAAAAAACCCGACAAGTGTCGGGTCTAAGATAAGGAATGTTAAGGGAGAACATCATCACTATCTGGGCTGAATCTTAACCGTTTAAGGTTTTTTCTTCTATCTTTGTTTGATATTTAACCGTATTGGGTTCTATAAGTAGGTATGGCAAATTATACATGGCTACTTTAGGCTAATAAAAATAAGAGGTTGGGTGAGTGGGTGAAATTGTATTTTGGTTAAAAATGCCAAAGTGCATGAAACTTAAATTTACTTAATATTCAACTTTTGTCTTAATTCTTTAGTTCAATTTTAGCGTTTTTAAATAGTACATATGAAATTATCAGATTATCGCTTCACACTTCCAGAAAACCTTATTGCCAAGTACCCAACAGAAGACAGAACGGCAAGCCGTTTACTTCAGTTGAATGGTAAGTCGGGCGCTGTTACTCATTCTATGTTTAACGACATGCTGTCGTTAGTTGAAGAGGGTGACCTTCTGGTATTTAATAACACTCGGGTAATTCCTGCTCGCCTGTTAGGTAAGAAAGAAACCGGCGGGCAAGTTGAAGTGCTTATAGAACGTATTTTAACCGAGCACACCGCTCTTGCGCATGTGCGAGCCAGTAAAGCACCAAAGCCTGGTACCCGTTTATTGCTAGAAGATCATGTAAATATATCGGTTGAAGGACGTGATGATGCCTTGTTCTTACTGCGCTTCGACCATGACGAAACAGCACTTTCGTTGTTAGAGCAGTATGGTCACATGCCATTGCCACCCTATATTGACCGCCCTGATGAATCCACCGATAAAGAGCGCTACCAAACGGTTTACAACGAAACGCCAGGGGCAGTTGCAGCACCTACCGCGGGCTTACACTTTGATGACGATATGCTAGCTGCGCTGAAAGCAAAAGGCGTTAATTTAGCCTTTGTTACCTTGCATGTTGGGGCAGGTACTTTCCAGCCTGTAAGAGTGGAGAATATTGAAGAGCATAAAATGCATGCCGAGTACGCCGAAGTATCCCAAGACGTGGTAGATGCCGTATTGACAACCAAAGCCAACGGCAAGCGGGTTATTGCGGTAGGCACGACATCGGTACGTTCATTAGAATCTGCGGCAAAAGCCAGTGCAGAGCAGGCAATAGAAAATAATGCGGGAGAAAGCCCTGTGATTGCGCCTTTTCATTCCGATACCGAAATTTTTATCTACCCAGGTTTTACCTTCAAAGTCGTCGATGCCATGTTCACTAATTTTCATTTGCCTGAATCGACACTTATGATGCTAATAAGTGCTTTTGCTGGCAGGGAGAATGTTATGAATGCGTATCAAGAAGCTATCGAGAAGGAGTATCGATTCTTTAGTTACGGCGACAGTATGTTTATCGAAAAAGCCTGATTAAAGCCATAACAAAAACGATATTTTAGGGAATAGGGCAGAGGATGACCGCCCTATTTCTTTATCTCAACGATAAACATGCGTATTGGGCATGATCTCAGAAGAATAACTGGTATAATCGCCCACAATTTCGTTTGACCCAGCGCCAGAGTGCGCACCTAATTGGGAACGCTTTACATGCAATTTGAGTTGTTGAAAACCGATGGTAAAGCCAGACGCGGGCGTCTGGTTTTTGATCGTGGTGTGGTAGAAACCCCAGCATTTATGCCAGTGGGTACCTACGGCACAGTAAAAGGGATGACCCCTGAAGAATTAGAAGACAGTGGTGCACATATTTGCCTTGGCAATACGTTCCACTTAATGTTGCGTCCAGGTACTGGTGTTATCCGCCAGCATGGCGACTTGCATGACTTTATGCATTGGGACAAGCCAATCCTTACTGATTCAGGTGGTTTCCAAGTGTTTAGCTTAGGTGATTTACGTAAAATTACCGAAGAAGGGGTAACCTTCCGCTCGCCAATTAACGGTGAGAAGATTTTACTTACGCCAGAAAAGTCGATGGAAGTGCAACGTGACCTAGGCTCTGACATCGTGATGATTTTTGATGAGTGCACGCCTTATCCTGCGACTGAGCAAGAAGCGCGAGTATCCATGGAAATGTCTCTGCGTTGGGCGAAGCGAAGCAAAGAATCTCATGGCGATAGCCCTGCTGCTTTGTTTGGTATCATTCAAGGTGGTATGTACGAAGGTCTGCGTGATGTATCGCTAGCTGGACTTGAAGCTATTGGCTTCGACGGATATGCCATTGGTGGCTTATCAGTTGGTGAACCTAAAGAAGATATGATCCGCATTATCGATCATACCGCGCCGCAAATTCCAGAAGACAAACCTCGTTATTTAATGGGCGTGGGTAAGCCAGAAGATATCGTAGAAGCGGTGCGCCGTGGTATCGATATGTTCGATTGCGTTATGCCAACCCGTAACGCTAGAAATGGTCACTTGTTTGTTACCGATGGGGTAGTAAAAATTCGTAATGCGGTACACCGCAATGATACGTCGCCTCTTGATGGAAATTGTGACTGTTACACTTGTAAAAACTATTCTCGCTCTTATCTACATCATTTAGATAAGTGTAATGAGATTTTGGGTGCGCGTTTAAACACCATCCATAACCTTCGTTACTACCAACGTGTTATGCAAGGCCTTCGCGATGCTATTGAAGCAGACTCGCTGGATGATTTCGTACACACTTTTTATGAACAAAAAAATATGCCGGTTCCGGCACTATAACAACGAAAATAATTGGGGAATTTTATGAGCCTATTTATCTCAAGCGCACACGCGCAAGCTTCTGGTGGCGCTGCACAAGGCGGTGGCATGGAAATGATCATCATGTTGGCCGTATTCGGTTTAATCTTTTACTTCTTACTTTATCGCCCTCAAGCGAAGCGTGTAAAAGAGCATAAAAACTTAGTTACCTCACTGGGTAAAGGCGATGAAGTGCTAACACAAGGTGGCATTGTTGGTCGTATTACCAAAGTGTCTGACGACAAAGATTTCATCGAAATCTCTCTTAACGACACGAACAACATTGTTGTACAGAAGTCGTCTGTAACAGCAGTGTTGCCAAAAGGCACTATGAAGTCGCTGTAATTGACAAACGCCGGGGCCGGGACCTTCCCGGTACTGGCACGAAAGGAACTATCCAGTGCTAAATAAAAATTCAATCTGGAAAGTGCTAAGTACGCTTATTGTCATTGGACTATGCGCACTTTATGCACTTCCCAATATCTACGGTGAAGATCACGCTGTGCAGATTTCTGCAGGCCGTGACGCTGTTGTAACCGAGTCAATGGTAGGCCAAGTTGAGTCTACGTTGGCGGCAAAAGGTATTACTCCTAAGCGCATCGAATTCGAAGATGAGCAGATTCTCGTTCGCATCTCAGATTCAGACACTCAATTAGTTGCCCGTGAAGCATTGGAAGATGCATTAGGTGACGATTATTTTGTGGCAATGAACTTAGCACCTGATACGCCAGAATGGCTTGAAGGGTTAGGTGGCACGCCAATGAAGCTCGGTTTGGATTTACGTGGTGGCGTTCATTTCTTAATGGAAGTGGACATGACCGAAGTGATCACCAAGTCATTGGAAGATGCTGAAAGCGGTTTTCGTACTTCTTTGCGTGAAGAAGGCATTCGTTATCGTGGTGTTACGCAAAAAGAAGATTACGTAGAAATCACCTTCCGTGATGAAGAAACGCTTGATAAAGCAGAGTTTTTCTTACGTAACCAAAATCGCGACCTTACGCTAAGCCAAACTGATGACTTAGTGCTTCGTGCAGTATTTTCTGAAGCTAAACTTCAAGAGATTCGCGAGAACGCGGTTAAGCAAAACATAACGATCATTCGTAACCGGGTTAACCAATTAGGTGTTGCTGAGCCTTTGGTTCAAAAGCAAGGTGCCGACCGTATTGTTGTGCAACTTCCAGGTATTCAAGACACCGCTCGTGCAAAAGAAATTCTAAATGCAACGGCAACGCTAGAATTTAGAATGGTTGATCAGAAAAACGATGTACGTGATGCATTAAATGGCCGCGTACCAGCGGGCTCTCAGGTTATTGAAGACCAGCAAGGTATTCCTCAGTTGCTTGAAAAACGCATCATGCTTACGGGTAGTCATATTATCGATGCCAACAGTGGCGTAGATGAGTACGGTTTACCTAACGTTAATATTTCTCTTGATTCAGAGGGCGGCAATAAAATGTCTCGCTCGACCCGCGGCAACATTGGCAAACCAATGGCCACGGTGTTTATTGAATACAAGTCAAATGGCGAGCGTAATAAAGACGACAAGCTTATCTTTGAAAAGCATGAGCAAGTTATCTCTGTTGCCACCATCCGAGCTCAGCTGGGCAGTAAATTTCAAATTACCGGCCTTGATTCTCCAAAAGAAGCCCGCGATTTAGCTTTACTACTTCGCGCCGGTGCATTGATTGCCCCTATTCAAATTGTTGAAGAGCGCACGGTAGGGCCAAGCTTAGGTAAAGAGAATATTGAACTTGGTACGCAAGCTATTGTGTATGGTTTGTTAGCGGTTCTGGTATTTATGCTTATTTACTACAAAGCTTTTGGTATTGTGGCAAACATTGCACTTATCACGAACTTAGTGATGATTGTGGGTATTATGTCGATGATCCCTGGTGCTACGCTAACCTTACCCGGTATGGCAGGTATTGTACTTACCGTTGGTATGGCGGTAGATGCTAACGTGCTTATTTTCGAGCGAATTCGAGAAGAGTTGCGTGATGGAAGAAGCCCTCAACAAGCTATTCATCATGGCTATGACAGCGCGTTCTCTACCATTTTAGATGCTAACATCACCACGTTTATTGCGGGTCTTATTCTGTTCGCTGTAGGAACCGGTCCAATTAAAGGCTTCTCTATTACGCTAATGATTGGTATTGCTACCTCTATGTTTACTGCTATTTTACTGACACGCGTTATCGTTAACGCAGTGTGGGGCGGTCGACGTAATGTACAGAAATTAGCGATATAGGAGCAGGACATGCAATTATTAAAGTTATCTGAAACCATTAATTTCATGCGTCTGCGTGTGCCAGCGATGGTGCTATCTACCATTCTTATTTTAGGCTCGTTCGTCTCTTTAGGCGTGAACAGTCTTAATTGGGGATTAGATTTCACTGGCGGAACGCTAATTGAAGTTGGTTATGAAGATTCGGCAAACCTCGAATCGATTCGTACGTTACTTAACAATGCGGAATTCGAAGATGCTATTGTACAAAACTTTGGCAGCAGCCAAGAGGTGCTTATTCGTATTGCCCCTCGTGACGGTGTTAAAGCCGCCACCATTGGTGAGCAAGTATTAGCAGCGCTACGTGCTGACGGCACTGCGGTTGATATGCGTCGTATTGAGTTCGTAGGGCCAAACGTTGGCGAAGAGCTTACCGAACAGGGCGGCTTAGCCATGTTGGTGGCGCTAATTTGTATATTAGTTTACGTTGCCATGCGTTTTGAATGGCGTTTCGCACTAGGTTCTGTATCGGCTCTTGCTCATGATGTTATTCTGACCTTGGGGTTATTTTCGATACTTCAAATTGAATTTGATTTAACGGTACTCGCAGCGGTATTAGCGGTAATTGGTTACTCGCTTAACGATACCATTGTTGTATCCGATCGTATTCGTGAAAACTTCCGTAAAATTCGCAAAGGTGAGCCTATTGATATTATCAATATCTCGCTTACGCAAACCTTGAACCGTACCATTATTACGTCATTAACCACGGTACTGGTATTGGTTGCACTGTTTTACAAAGGCGGCGCGCTAATTCACGGATTCGCTACTGCATTGTTGTTCGGTGTGGTTGTGGGTACCTACTCTTCAGTTTATATTGCCAGCTCGGTTGCACTAGCACTGGGGATCAGCAAAGAAGATTTGATGCCACCTCAGGTGGAAAAAGAAGGTGCCGATTTAGATCCTATGCCGTAATCATAAACGCTAGGTATTGCCAGACACGAAAAAGCTAGTCAGATTACTGACTAGCTTTTTTTTGCCTTCGGCCTGTTTCCCCCAGATACAAGTTAGTGTTCACTCTTTATCTTCACCAAGAAAATTATCATTAAGTATTACATCCAATTATTTAACGGTAGGCTATAATTTAGTCGTTTCTAACCGGTTATACATAGAATTCCATAACCAATAAATAACACGGTTTGGCGTAGTACGTACTCTTTTCTAATTCTATGACTGCTAATCAGAACACAATGCTTATAGTCTCTTCTTGGTGATTAATGGATGAAAGTTTTAACCGGACTTTTGGTAGCGTTGCTTATCCCATTTGGGGCAGCCTCGCAGTCGATAGATAGTAAACATCTAGCGTTAGACGCACTGATGGATTTAGATGTGCAACTTTCCACCGTTACTCGTCGGTTACGTGTTGCAAAGGAAAATGCTGCATCCATTTATGTTCTTCCTGGCGATGAAATAAAGCGTTCAGGTGTAACCTCTATTCCCCAAGCCCTATCGCTTGTGCCTGGTCTACAGGTGCGAAAAATTGATAACAACAACTGGGCTGTAACATTACGTGCGGTAGCAGGGCGTTTTTCTAGCCGAATGTTAGTGCTTGTCAATGGGCAAAGTATTTATGATGCAGTAGACGGTGGAGTCAACTGGGAAAGCCTCAATACTCCGTTGTATGACATTGAAAGAATTGAAGTAGTTAGAAGTAATGGTGGATTGTCATGGGGAAATAATGCCACTAATGGTGTGGTAAATATTATTACTAAACATAGCGAAGATACCCGTGGTTTACTGAGTACCTTAGAGGTGGGTAGTGAACTGACAAACGCCGCTATTCGCTTTGGTAAAGATCTCGACTCTTTGGGTTCGTTTAGGGTTCATGCTTTTAGTAAAAACCTTCGAGAATCAAACAACGCTCATTTTTCTATTACCCCCAATGATAGTAACCACTCTCAAGGTATTGGTACGCGCTTTGACCTCAACTTGAGTGACAGCGTATTCGTATTAGTGCAAGGTGAGTACCAAAACATCGACATTAGAAATGTCGTGTTGGCTCCCGATTTACTAACAAACGCCACCCAATTTAATGAAGATTCAGAGACAAGAGACTTATTTAATTTTGCGGTTCGACTTGATCACATCATCGATAACAATACCAGCCAAGTTTTCCAGTTAACCTACAACAACGAAGAGTACGATTCATTTTATTTCGAAGATAAACAAGAAGATGTCAGTATTGATTATTTGATAAGCTCACAAATCAATGCATTTCAGTTCGACTTTGGATTAAATTATCGCAATATCGGCTTAACGCTGACAAATAATGACTACCTTACCTCGTTAAATAATCTTGATAGCCTGCAGTATTACAGTGCTTTTTTACAAGCCCAATATGAACACATTCCCAGCCAAGTTAGCGTTAGCTTAGGAAGTAAAGTTGAGCGTAATAGTGCCATAGGTTGGCAGCATCAACCCTCAGCCAAAGTGATGTGGAAGGTGAATGAGGAGTCTACGCTTTGGGGGTCAATATCAAAAGGCAGCCGCTTTCCATCGTTTACTGAAATGGATTTATCTTTCCGCGCTGCAGGTATCCCTTTCGGCAACTTTATATTGGCGCAAATCATTCAAGGCAATAAAGATATACAAGCTGAGCAGTCAGTTTCAAAAGAGGTTGGCTATCGCTACAGCGCCAGTCGATGGGATATCGATTTATCGTTGTTTAAAACCGAAGCTGACAACGTACTCACCACTGACGTTGCGATAAATCCGCCTTCCTTATTCATTCAAACATTTGTCTCTGACGGACGATTGGATACTTACGGTGCAGAGGCCTTTGTAGATTGGCAAGTTGCCTCCTGGGTTAATACTGAACTTACCTATAGTTTTGCCAAAATCGATTATGATCTCTCAGAAAATTTGCAATCACCAACGGGCGAAAATTCAAAGGTTGAACAGTGGTTGTTCAAAACATCTTTGCAGCTTAGTGATGCTCATTCACTCTTTACTACTGCTCGCTGGGAGAGGGGGGACGCTTACAGTACTGACGACTACTATGCGTTAGACGTATCATGGCAATGGCAAATATCGGAGAACTTACAGTTTAGTGCCACCGGAAATAATTTGTTTATTAGTGATAGGGTTGAGTATGCAAATACGCGGCAACTTTTTGTAGTTCCTTCGTTTATTGAACCCTCTTACGTTATCAACCTTAGCTACTTTTTTGAGTAAATATCTATGAAGAATTACATCAAAATAGTACTTATCATTTTTATCATTGCACTGCCATTTAGTGAGTCACATGCACGCTCAAGTAACAGAGAAAATGCGATTAAAGCAGGATTTATCTATAACTTTGCACTTTACAGCTCTGGTGAGTGGTTCGATCCTAACGAAAGTGATGTCTACAGAATATGCAGCAACGATTCTGATTTTGTAAATTCAGCTTTAATTACGCTCGCAAATCAGAAGGTGAAAGGAAAGCCTGTTGTAGCTACTTATATAGATCACCCTGAGTCTGGGTGTCACTCGCTGTTTATCGTAGAGAAAAGTCAGCATAAGCCAGTCTCACTCGATAGTGCTGAGTTCATCAGTACTATGATTATTTCAGAGTCCAAAAATATTGCTCAGTGGTCAGGGCATATAAACTTATTTAAGACGGGCGGAAAAATACGTTTTGAAATAGCCCCGCAAAGGCTCGAGAGAGCAAATATCGTAATGAGTTCAAAGGTAATGAGATTGGGGCGAGTTGTTGACACGCCGCGAGAGCCATGGTGAATATGTTTCTGAAAAAGCGTTCACTATTATTTAGATTGACGGCTATGTTCATGGCAGTAGCGTCATTTTCTACGCTTATCACGTTGCTAGTCATGTCGGTGTATCAAATTAATACGTTGAGTAACGCTGAAGTTCGACGGGTAAATTCACTGGCACAAATACTCGCTCCCAATGTCACGGCATCACTCATTTTTAACGACAAAGAAGCTATTCATGAGCTTATAGAACCACTCGCCTATCAGGACAGTGTGGTCATGGTGAGTGTAATAGATCATCAAGGTGATGTTTTTACATCAATTGATATCGCTGAGAGTGCAGCACGATTAGATAACCAAGCGCTGACTAAAACTGAGACTAGCTTAGAAGCGCATGACTCTCATTATGGCTCACTTATTATCTATACGGATGATAGTTCAGTGAGGAAACATGTTTCATTCTATTTGATGTTTCTAGGTGCCATCTTTATCACTATTATCGTTTTTGGCTTTTTCCTTTCACTTTTCGCTAGTAAGCGTTTTATCTATCCTATTTTGCGCTTGGCGGCAGTGGTTAAAAAGGTGACTCACAGTCATGATTACTCAATAAGAGCGACCTATAGTTCCTTTGATGAAATAGGGGACTTAACGAAAGGGTTTAATTCGATGTTAGAAACCATTTCCCTTAGAGATAACTTGTTAGAGAGTACGGTTCAGCAACGGACTGGTGAATTAGAAAAGGCCAATATTGAATTAAGAGATCAAGCATACAAAGACAGTTTATCCGGTTTGCCAAATCGGCGTTATATTTATGAATTAATAAACGACGTGAGTAAAAATGTAAAGCCCCATACCTTTACATTGCTGTTCCTTGACTTGGATGGCTTTAAGGAGGTGAATGACACGTTAGGTCATGATTATGGCGATTTGTTAATTGTTGATGCAGCAAAACGTATTCAGGCCATTATTAACAAAGGCGATACCCTTGCGCGATTAGGCGGCGATGAATTCACTATATTCCTGCGCGATGTAGCAGAGCCCAGTGTTATCGAAAGCATTGCGAATCGAATTAGATATGAGTTTAATAAACCCTTCCTGATCCGCGATGAAAGTGTCCATATAACCGCCAGTATTGGCGCGAGTTCTTACCCAGAGTGTGGTCAGTCTGCTGAAGAAATAATGAAAAAAGCCGACTTAGCAATGTATGAGGCAAAATCATCAGGAAGGAATTGCTATCGCTTCTTTCACACTTCAATGTTAGAAAAATTAGAAGCCAAAAAGCTGGTGATAAGCGACTTGCGCCAAGCCTTGAAAAATGACGAACTAGAACTCTTCTATCAACCTATCTACAACATTGAAACACGAAAAATTGATAAAGCAGAAGCGTTAATTCGTTGGCATCATCCAGAGAAGGGGGTAATTTCACCTCAGGACTTTATTCCTATCGCGGAAGAAAATGGCCTAATTGTAGAGCTGGGAAATTGGGTGCTTCAAAATGCGATTGCTAATGTTCAAGCGTTTAGGCAAAGCTTGTGCCCTAACTTTTGCGTAAATATTAATGTTTCTGCCGCGCAATTAAAGCCAGAAGACAACTGGATACCTGAGTTTATCCGTATTCTGGATGACGCTAATTTAGGCGCAAATGCAATAGCAATAGAAATCACTGAAACTGCATTGATGACAGATAGAAAGAAGGTGGTTGAAGACTTACGTTTACTGAAAGAAAAAGGTGTTGAGATCGCTATTGATGACTTTGGAGTAGGGTATTCTTCATTGTCGTATTTGCAACAGCTAAAAATAGATATCATCAAGATAGACAAAAGTTTCGTCCAACAGCTAGGTATTGATTCAGCAGGTACTACACTGTGCAATACCATTGTTCAAATGGCGAAAAATCTAAATATTAAGGTGGTTGCTGAAGGTATCGAGGATGAAGCCCAACTACAGATGTTAACGGAGTTTGGTTGCCATTTTGGTCAAGGATATTTTATCGCTAAACCCGCGCAAGCGAAAAAATTCGAAACGTTTTTTCACGCATTTAAGCCTGCACATATTGCATCAAAAACGGCGCTGAAAGGTGAGGTGTTGTTATAATACGCGCAATTCTCTCGTAATCATTCACGATAGACTGGGCGTTAACCGTGCTTTTAAATCTTCTTTATATCGCCGTGATATAGCTACTTTTGTACCATCCAGTAAGACGGCGGTCCCGTCTCCACTCTCTTCAAATGCGATATTGTTTATAAATGTACATTGAATAGCGTAGGAACGATGAACGCGAATAAAGCCCTTGTCACCTGCGTTCTCACAGAATTGTTTCATGGTATATCGTAAAGGGAATGTTGATTTTAAAGTGTGAAGATTAATATAGTTTCCCGAGGCTTCTATCCAGTATACGTCACTGAGTTTCACCAGAAATTCTCTGTTAAGTTTCTTTACCAACAGGTTGTCGGGCAGGGTTGAGGACAAAGTAGTGCCTCCCGCGCCATGAAGTTGCTCATCCGCATCATGTTCCCGAAGAACTGAAGCTTCTCCGATAAGCCTTCGATAACTGAACATAATGATGTAATAAAAGGTGATAAGGGTGATATAGCCCCATATATCCTTACGGTACTCATAAAAAAATTCGCGGGCTAGCGGCCCGAAATTATATTCTTTATCTGATAGTAAGTAGCAAAGCTCTCTAAATGTTACCATCAATGTTACATGGGCAATAGAAAATAGACTTGCGAAAGCAAAATGCCAGAGTAGCCATATCCTAATTCCAAATGAGTAAGTATCGAGTTTACGAATGGAGAAAATAAGCGGAACGACTAATAAAGCAGTAGCTAATGCGCTGCTATATTCCCACAGATAAGGTTCCCATAACGCAGTGCTGTTGTTTGCGTCTCTTGATAGTTCTGTCCAATCTGATGCGGCATTAATGGAGTTATTCAAAAATAAATAAATCACCAGCAGTACAAAGGCTGCCCATTTATGATATCGCTCTGTATTGCGAAAAAACTGACTGAGTTTTTCGTCACTGCTACCCACCGCTCACCCCCAAATTCTCATTCTTTCGTCACTCTACGCTAGTGCGAGTAAGAAAATCTACGTTATATCAAACGCTATTACTATATTATTGAATAGGACAGACAGTAATGACACAAATAATAAGTAGCAGCGAAGTCACGGGCAACACCACATATAAAAGTCAATCAACCCGGTTTCATGCGCTCGATGCGCTAAGAGTTATCGCATTTGGTGTGTTGATTCTTTATCACATTGGTATGTACTACGTTTTAGAATGGGGATGGCATATCAAAAGTGAACAGCCACAGGCGTGGCTACAAGATGTTATGATTTTAACGAACCAGTGGCGAATGTCGCTGTTGTTTTTGATTTCTTCGATGGTACTTACCGCGCTGTTAACTCGCATTGAGCCTCAACCACTTTTGTTTTTAAAACGGTCTGGGGTGTTGATAGCCCAGCGAACACAGCGATTATTGATTCCGTTGCTGTTTGGCATGTTTGTGATAGTTGCTCCGCAAGTTTATATTGAGTGGACGGTAAATGGGATAATTGATACTAGCTTTACGCAGTTCTATATAGAATACATTAACCCCAATACGCAGTGGCTAGCCGAGCGTCATTCTGACATTGGCTTACTGACATGGAATCATCTTTGGTTTCTACCTTACTTGTGGGTGTATTCAATACTGTTAATTTTGCTGTTTCCGGTGATGGCTCAGTTGCGAAAACTTCAGATTGGAATGATAACCTTCGCGTTTGCATCTTCTACGGCAATGGTAGCGATATGGCTAATGTTACGAAATACGTACCCGACAACACACGACTTGCTTAATGATTGGTACAGCCATGCTAAATACTTTCTCGTTATGATAGTTGGTGCCGTTATCATTTTGCAGCCCAAATTATGGGAAGCGCTAGAGCGTACTCGCTATGTAAGCATGCTGGTCGCGTTGTGCATGTATTCACTTATTATTGCCGATAGGCACGATATGTTGGGGCCTGTTGGCGATTGGATGACTGAGTTCTGGTGGTTCAGAGTGATGGTAGGCTATATTGTCGTGCTTAATCATTGGGCTTGGTTAGCCGCGATACTAGGTTTTGGAAAGCGTTATTTAAGTAAACCCATGGCTTGGGTTAACTACCTTAATAGCGGTGTGCTTCCTTACTACATGATGCACCAAACATTAATTGTGGTTGCCGCGTATGCTCTGCATTCAATAGGCTTTCCAGTAGGAATTCAGTTTGTGCTCATTTTACTGTTTACGTTATTAGGTTGTGCACTCACTTATGAGCTTGCGAAGAGAAACGTGGTGACACGAGTATTGTTTGGTTTGAAAGTAAAGCGTAAGGGCGCTAGCAGAGAGAATGACACAACCAGTCCAGCATCTGCATCATTGATATTTACCAAGCCAGCGACAAAAACATCGCTATAAACAGGCACAAAAAAAGCGGTGTATGAACACCGCTTTTATTTAACCTTTTTTACAGGCAATCAGTCAACAAATTGCCCTATTTAAAAAGACTATTTTAAATGCTTAACTAAGCCTTGAACTACTTTGGCACTACCTGCCACGATTTCGCCGCTATAAAGTGGATCGTTGCCGCCTTTAAAGTCGGTGACTAAGCCGCCAGCTTCACGAACAATAAGTTCTCCAGCTGCGATATCCCACGTTTTAATACCACGTTCCCAGTAGCCATCATGACGACCAGCAGCAACGTATGCTAAATCTAACGCTGCACTACCAGCACGGCGGATGTCGCCACACTCATGGAAAATTTTATTAAGGCTTAGTGCATACTCGCCAAACTTAGCTTTGTTTTTAAACGGCATACCGGTGGCTAGAATAGTCTCGGTTAAATCGCGCGGCTTAGACGCACGAATACGATAACCATTTAACTGGGCGCCTTGTCCGCGGCTAGCTGTGAATAATTCGCTACGGATAGGATCAAATACAACAGCTTGGTCTAAACGACCTTTGTGAAGTAATGCAATAGATACGGCAAAGTGAGGAATGCCTTTAATGAAATTGGTGGTGCCATCTAATGGGTCAATAATCCACTGAAAGTCAGTATCTGCGCCAGCAGTTTCGCCAGACTCTTCGCCCATAAAGCAGTGATTTGGAAATGATTGCTGAATTTTAGCAATAATAGCTTGCTCAGCTTCTTTATCAACTTGGGTGACGTAATCGTTCAAACCTTTTGATTCAGTTGCTACTTCGTTGTGTTTTTCAAAACCACGAACAATAATTGTGCCGGCCGCACGCGCTGCGCGCACCGCAATATTCAGCATAGGATGCATAGATAAACCACCAATTGTAAAAGACCAAAGAACTGACCTCGACCATAGGTTAGCCCAACATGCGTTTTACGCAAGTGACCAACAAGGTAAGGTGTTCAAAACGCGCGCATCTTAACCAGAATGGCGGTGTGATGCAAATGAAATGTGGATGGGCTGCACAAGCATGTGTGATGCTGACAATATTGAGGTATCAATGTAGGGCAGCAGATAGCCATCTATACCGCCATTGTGCTACTATTCCGTTCAATATTGACGAGGCTACAGGTAATAAAAAGCATGCTCGAGAACATCCGTATTATTTTGGTGAGTACATCACACACTGGCAACATTGGCTCCACAGCGCGAGCGATGAAAACCATGGGCTTGAGTAGCCTCTATCTAGTTAATCCTGTACATGAGCCTGATGGTCAAGCAAGTGCTTTGGCTGCTGGGGCGGGGGACGTTTTAGCGAACGCCAAAATAGTTAGCACCTTAGAAGAAGCCGTGTCTGATTGTGGTTTGGTTGTGGGTACATCGGCCCGTTCTAGAACGCACTCATGGCCTATGCTAGGTCCACGTGAATGCGGTGAAAAACTAGTACAAGAAGTAAGTAACTTCCCTGTAGCGCTGGTATTTGGTCGCGAAAATAGTGGGTTAAGCAACGAAGAGTTACAACAATGTCACTTTCATATGTGTATTCCTGCAAACCCCGAATACAGCTCGCTGAACTTAGCCGCTGCGGTACAAACCTTATGCTATGAAATTCGTATGGCGTACTTAAACAAAGAAGCTTTACCTACGGCTGAAGAAGCGTACCCGCTGAATGAAGATTTAGAACGTTTTTATACGCACCTTGAATCAACATTAGAAGGTACGTCTTTCATTCGTAAGAGCCACCCTGGCGTGGTAATGACTAAACTTCGTCGTTTGTTCAATCGCGCTCGTCCTGAATCTCAAGAGCTCAACATATTACGTGGCATCTTGGCGTCTATCGATAAATCGGTCAAAGCGCCATTGCCAGAGCCTGACAACGAAAATGAATCACCTAACTAGGCGAGGCACTCGTGTTCTCTAGAATTAAAGACGACATTCAAGGGGTATTTCATCGCGACCCAGCGGCGCGAAATACCTTTGAAGTGTTAACCAATTACCCAGGTTTGCATGCCGTGTGGCTGCATCGTGTCAGTCACAAATTATGGAAAGCCGACTGGAAATGGTTGGCACGCAGTCTATCCACATTCAATCGGTGGCTAACGGGAATAGAAATTCACCCCGGGGCGACCCTAGGCCGCCGTGTATTTATCGACCATGGCATGGGCGTTGTGATTGGTGAAACAGCAGAAGTGGGCGACGACGTTACTTTGTATCACGGGGTAACATTAGGCGGTACTAGTTGGACGCCGGGGAAACGTCACCCTACATTAGAAAAGGGCGCGGTAGTAGGCGCAGGCGCTAAAGTGCTCGGTCCTATTACCATAGGTGAAAATGCCAAAGTTGGTTCTAATTCGGTAGTAGTAAAAGATATACCTGCAGGCGCCACAGCAGTGGGGATTCCTGGGCGAATTATTATCTCTAAGCAACAAAGTGATGCAGCGCAGATTAACCCCAATCGCCATAAAATTGCGGAAAAATACGGGTTCGATGCTTACGCAGTTGCGCCCGATAATCCAGATCCTGTCGCCAATGCTATGGGGATTATGTTAGAGCATATGCATCAGATGGACACCAAGGTAGAAGAGATGTGCAAAGTGATTCAATCCCTCGGTGGTGACGTTTGTACTGATAACTTGCATAACATATCTGCGCAAGATTTCGCCGATACAGGTATTGAATTTGCAGACGAGAGTAAAGCTAAAGCTGGCCAAGAGGCATTTGACCCAACAATCTAATCATTAATGGTTATTAAATTAATGGCATTTAAGTTACTAATTTTCAAACTTAAATTGTTTAGCAAAAGTTCAGCGATAAAAACGATTAGCGTAATCAATAATACTTGACTAAATTACTAGGTCTTATACTTGACCATTTTAGTCAGGTATGTGAAAATTCCTGCTATCTTAATAGCGGGAGGATTCTATGAAATTAACATCTAAAGGGCGCTACGCAGTAACGGCAATGCTTGATGTAGCATTGCATTCGACACGCGGTCCTGTGCCTCTCGCTGATATCTCTGAACGCCAAGCTATCTCGCTATCTTATTTAGAACAGCTTTTCTCTCGATTACGTAAAGATCAATTAGTCGACAGTGTTCGTGGGCCAGGTGGTGGCTATTTACTAGGGCGCGATGCAGCCAATATATCAATTGGTGAAGTTATTCGTGCGGTAGACGAATCTGTAGATGCTACCCGTTGCCAAGGGCAAGCTGACTGTCAAAGTGGTGACCGTTGCCTAACCCATAGTTTGTGGCAAGATTTGAGCGATCGTATAAGCTCCTTTTTAAACGATATTACTCTTGGTGAATTAATGGCGAAGCGCGATGTTCAGGAAGTGGCTGGGCGCCAAGATAAAAGCGCGTCTCTTCGTAATGTTGCCAACGATATCGAAGTTAGTTTTCAGTTATAACATCAGCTTTAGAGAATGTATAAATCGCTATGTCTCGTTCAACACCTATTTACTTAGATTATGCCGCTACAACACCTGTCGACCCACGGGTTGCAGAGAAAATGGTGCAATGCCTTACTCTAGATGGCAATTTCGGTAATCCTGCTTCCCGTTCGTATCGTTTTGGTTGGATGGCCGAAGAAGCAGTAGACGTCGCCCGCAATCAGATAAGTGATGCGCTGAACTGCGACCCACGTGAAATTGTTTTTACCTCGGGTGCGACAGAGTCAAACAATTTGGCTATTAAAGGTGTAGCCGAAGGCTATGCGAATAACGGCAAACATATCATTACCGTTAATACCGAACACAAAGCAGTACTTGATACCTGTGAACATTTAGAGAAACAAGGTTTTGAAGTAACCTATCTTGATGTAGATTCTTCTGGCCTTATTTCAGTTTCACAGCTTGAAGCGGCGATAACTGATGAGACTATTTTGATCTCAGTAATGCACGTGAATAATGAATTAGGTGTTGTTCAAGATATTAACGGTATCGGTGAGTTGTGCCGAGCGAAGAACATTATGTTTCATGTAGATGCGGCGCAAAGCGTGGGTAAACTCGCCATAGATTTACAGGCGTTACCAGTTGACCTGTTGTCTATTTCGGCACATAAAATTTATGGTCCGAAAGGCATGGGGGCGTTATACGTTCGCCGTCGTCCAAAAATTAATTTAGCTGCCCAAATTCATGGGGGCGGGCATGAACGGGGTATGCGTTCAGGTACATTAGCAACCCATCAGATTGTGGGCATGGGCGAAGCAATACACCTGGCCTATCAGCAGCTAGAACAGGATTCAGCTCACATTAGTGAGTTGAAAACAGCATTATGGGAAGGGCTAAGCCAGCTAGATGATGTTCACCTTAATGGCCATGAAACTCAACGTATAGCGAACATTTTAAATGTGAGTTTTGGTGGTGTTGATGGGGAAAGCATGATGATGGCGATGAACGATATTGCGGTATCTTCTGGCTCTGCCTGCACATCGGCAAGCTTAGAACCTTCATACGTATTACGCGCCATTGGTAGAAGTAGTGAACTTGCTCACGCTGGCATACGTTTTAGTATTGGTAGGTTCACCACATTAGACGATATTACCTACGTCATTAGCAAAGTTATCGACGTGGTAACCCGGTTACGGGAAGCAACAGTGCTGGCTGCAAGTCGTTAAGGCGATGTTGTACCCGCTTAGTCAAGCTTCACTGACGGGTATTTTAACTGTCCAAAAGCACGATATTTAATTTTTATTTAACAAGGCTGTTGAATATTTGAGTGAAATACTCAGGTATTATATAATACGGCTCCAAAATTTTAGGCTGTCTAGATATTCGATAGGAATATCGCAAATACGTTTTGGCAAATAGATAAATAGCCAAAACGGCGACGTGACTTACTGGCAAGACCGAGAGGCCAGTAGTGAAGGCAGCAAACGCAGGCAAACAAGTGAGATCCCAACATGAGTGAACAGATCGAACAGGCGTTAGAAAGAAAGTACGATGCTGGATTTTATTCAGAGATCGAATCTGAGACTTTTGAAAGTGGCCTCGACGAGTCAGTAATTCGCCGTATTTCAGCAATGAAAGACGAGCCAGAGTGGATGCTAGAATGGCGCTTAAAGGCGTATCATTCGTGGCTTGAAATGGAAGAGCCTGATTGGGCTCATGTCGATTATCCTAAAATTGACTATCAAGCCATTTCTTATTACTCGGCACCAAAGAGTATGAAAGACAAGCCTCAGTCACTTGACGAAGTTGACCCTGAACTGCTGCGTACCTACGAAAAGCTAGGTATTCCGTTGCACGAACAAGAAATGCTAGCGGGCGTTGCAGTAGACGCGGTATTCGACTCAGTATCGGTGGTAACCACTTTTCGCAGCAAGTTAGAAGAAGCGGGCGTTATCTTTTGCCCCATTTCAGAAGCACTTGTGAAATACCCAGATTTAGTGAAAAAGTACATCGGCTCGGTAGTACCGCGCACCGATAACTACTTTGCCGCATTAAACAGTGCCGTATTTACCGATGGATCATTCGTTTATATTCCAAAAGGCACACGTTGCCCTATGGAGCTTTCTACATATTTCCGTATAAACGAAATGAACACAGGTCAGTTTGAACGTACTTTAATTGTTGCTGAAGAAGGCAGCTACGTAAGCTACTTAGAAGGCTGTACTGCACCTCAGCGTGATGAAAATCAATTGCACGCTGCCGTGGTTGAATTGGTTGCTATGGATGACGCTACTATTAAGTACTCAACCGTACAAAACTGGTACCCAGGTGATGAAAACGGTAAAGGCGGTATTTACAACTTTGTGACCAAGCGTGGTATTTGTCATAAGAACGCAAAAATCTCGTGGACCCAAGTTGAAACGGGTTCAGCAGTAACCTGGAAATACCCAAGCTGTGTGCTTAAAGGTGATAACAGCGTAGGTGAGTTTTACTCAGTAGCGTTAACCCGCGGTAGGCAGCAAGCCGACACGGGTACTAAAATGATTCACCTTGGTAAGAACACACGCTCTACCATTATCTCTAAAGGTATTTCAGCGGGTAACAGTAACAACGCTTATCGTGGTTTAGTGCAAATGGGCCCACGTGCCGATGGCGCACGTAATTTCACAGAATGTGACTCGCTACTAATTGGCGATAAATGTGGCGCACACACGTTCCCGTATATAGAAAGTAGAAATCCAAGTGCCATTGTTGAGCATGAAGCAACAACGTCGAAAGTAAGCGACGAGCAGTTGTTCTTGTGTAAACAACGTGGTTTAGACACAGAAAAAGCCGTATCTATGATTGTTAACGGTTTCTGTAAAGAAGTATTCAAAGAGCTGCCGATGGAATTCGCCGTAGAAGCCGGCAAGCTGCTCGAAATTAGTCTTGAAGGTTCAGTGGGGTAATCAATGCTTAGTATCAAGAATTTACATGCCAGCGTAGAAGAGAAAAACATCATTAAAGGGCTTAGCCTAGAAGTTAAGCCAGGTGAAGTACACGCTATCATGGGCCCTAACGGTGCCGGTAAGAGTACCCTTGGTTACGTACTTTCTGGCCGTGATGGCTACGAAGTGAGCGAAGGCGATGTAACACTGAACGGTAAAGATTTACTTGATTTAGAAGTTGAAGAACGTGCCCGCGAAGGTTTGTTCTTAGCGTTTCAATATCCAGTAGAAATTCCAGGCGTTAGCAACATGGAATTCATGAAAGAGTCTGTAAATGCTATGCGTGAACAGCGCGGCAAAGAGCCTCTTACTGCAGCAGAGTTTTTAAAGAAAGCGAAAGAAGCCTGTAAGCAAGTTCAATTGCCGCTAGATTTCTTAAAGCGTGGTGTTAACGAAGGCTTCTCTGGTGGTGAGAAAAAGCGTAACGAAATCATGCAAATGATTTTGTTAGAGCCAAAGCTTTGTATTCTAGATGAGTCTGACTCAGGTCTAGACGTTGATGCACTTCAAGTGGTTGCCGATGGTGTTAACAGCCAACGTGACGGTGAGCGTAGCTTTATTGTAGTGACTCACTACCAGCGTTTGCTTGATTACATCAAACCTGACTTTGTACACATTCTTGCCGACGGTAAAATTGTGAAAAGTGGTGATGCATCACTGGCGCTAGAAGTAGAGAAAAGTGGTTATGCTTTCTTAGGTAAAGCATACGAGGAGGCTGAAGCATGAGTCAATGGCTAGAACAGGTCATTGATGGGGCAGCGCTAGATGATTATCTGGCGCCCGTGCGTCAGCAGGCCTTAACACAGTTAAAAAACGATGGTTGGCCAAAACGCCGAAACGAAAGCTGGATCAATACGCCACTTACGCCCGTTGAAAAGCGTAACGTTGCGATTGCCACCCAAGCTGACAGCGTACCTGTACCAAACATCGATAACCTAAACGCACTTGATATCGTATTTGTTGATGGTGTGTTAGTAACGCAAATTAACACGCTTGACGTGCCAGAAGGCATGACAATTACATCGCTTAACGTTGACGATGCAAGCACGCAAGCAGCTATTGCTAGTGTGTTTGGTCAAGTGAAGCCAACGCGCCATTTATTTGGCCGTGTTAACGATGCACTTTGCCAGCACGGTGTTTTCATTAATGTAGTAGACGGCGCAAAAGTTACCAAGCCTATTCGCATAGTGAATTTAGCGACTAAAAACGTGGATGCCCATACTCGCGTATTGGTTAAGCTAGGTAACGCATCAAGCGCAGTTATCATTGAACAAGGTTCAGGTGATACCGATAGCCTTACAACAGCATTCGCTGAATACGATATTGCCGATGATGCGCACTTAGAGCATTACCGCTTTGCTATGTTTACTGGCAGTGCTAAGCAACTAGGTGGTAGCCACTTTATGTTGCATAACCGCTCAACGCTAAATAGCACCCTAGTGGGCTATGGCAGTGAGTTGTCGCGCTTAGATGTGGATATGCATCATGCAGGTGAATTTGCGAACGCCAAAATGAACGCGATTTATTTATTGGCGGAAGGTGAGTTGTTCGACTTACATTCAACCATTGAGCACGCTATGCCTAACGGCACCACGGAAGAAAACGCTCGCGGTATTGTGGGTGATAAAGCTCGTGCGGTATTCAATGGTCGTATTCACATTCACCGTGATGCACAGAAAACCTTGGCAGAGCTTAACAACCGTAACTTGTTGTTGTCTCGTCGTGGTGTTATCAACACAAAACCTGAACTAGAAATTTATGCCGACGACGTGCGCTGTGCTCATGGTGCAACAGTGGCAGAAATTGAAGGTGAAGCGCTTTATTATATGCTGACTCGCGGCGTACCGCGCAGCAAAGCTT
This sequence comes from Alteromonas stellipolaris, assembly GCF_001562115.1. Classification (NCBI taxonomy): domain Bacteria; kingdom Pseudomonadati; phylum Pseudomonadota; class Gammaproteobacteria; order Alteromonadales; family Alteromonadaceae; genus Alteromonas; species Alteromonas stellipolaris. Next base: position 3,146,943 of record NZ_CP013926.1, on the reverse strand, counting down.
TGGTGATGCTGAACTTTGGTTTCATTCAAGAGCTGATTAACGATATGCCAAATGCGGCTATTCGTGATTGGTTACTTCCTGTGCTAAGCGAGCGCTTTGCACACATGGAGGTTAAATGAGCTTAGACGTTGCTGCGCTTCGCGCCCAGTTTCCAATCCTTGCTAAGACGGTAGACGGTAAGCCTCTGGTTTACCTCGACAATGCGGCTTCAACGCAAAAGCCACAAGCGGTAATTGATGCCATTGTCGATTTCTACACGAATACCAATGCCAACGTGCACCGAGGCGCCCATCATTTGTCTGATGAAGCAACCCGTCGTTATGAAAACGCGCGCACCAGCGTAGCTGGTTTCATTAACGCCAGTGCGCGTGAAGAAGTGATTTGGACTAGCGGTACCACTGAAGCCATTAATATTGTGGCTAACGGGGTAGGGCAACTGCTTCGCGAAGGCGACCAAGTCATGGTGACAGAATTAGAGCACCATGCAAACTTGGTCACGTGGCAACAAGCGTGTCGACGTTCAGGCGCAACACTAAATATTGTGCCGATATTCGACAACGGTGAGCTCGATATCGATGCATTCGATAGACTGCTAACACCCAACACTAAAATGGTGGCGTTTCCGCATGTATCTAATGCATTAGGTACAGTAAACCCCATTAAATTGCTAACTGAAAAAGCGAAAGCAGTAGGTGCATGGGTATTAGTTGACGGCGCGCAGGGCATTGCCCATGGCGGCGTTGACGTGCAAGAGATTGGTTGTGATTTTTACGTCTTCTCTGGACACAAGTTGTTCGGACCCACAGGTATAGGTGTTTTGTGGGGCCGTAAGTCGGTGCTAGAAGACTGGCCTGTATGGCAAACTGGCGGCGAAATGATAAAAGACGTCACTTATCATGAAGCCACCTGGGGCGAATTGCCAAACCGCTTAGAGGCAGGCACGCCTAATATTGCAGGCGCTATTGGTTTAGGTGCAGCAGTTGATTGGTTTAAAAACCTTGATATGGCCGCATTACATAACCATGAACAAGCTTTATTACGCTACGCCACTGAACAAGCACTTGCTCTTGACGGCATGCGTTTAATTGGCACAGCGCCTAACAAAGTCGGTGTATTAAGCTTTTTATTAGACGGCGCGCACCCTGCCGATGTTGGGTTTATTCTTGACAGACAAGGCGTAGCAATAAGAACAGGCGATAACTGTGCTCAGCCGCTGATGAAGCGCTTTGGTATTCCAGGCACTGCGCGTGCATCGTTCTCAATTTACAACACGCTTGAAGAAGTGGACAGCTTATTTGCTGCACTTAAAAAAGCGAAAATGATGTTGGCCTAAGGAGGCACTATGAGTGTTGAAACATTTGTTCCTAGCACAAAGCTTATTACCTTGAGCGACAGCGCCATTAAGCACTTTGAAAGCAAGCTCAAAGATAAACCGGGTCAGTTAATCCGCTTGTCTACTCGTGTAAGCGGCTGTACCGGTTATGCATACGAACTTGATTTTGCTGATAGCGCGAAAGACAGTGACGAAATTGTAGAAATTTCGCCAACCCTTCGTGTTGCGGTTTCAGAAGATGCTGCCGACCTAGTACGTAGTACAGAAATCGACTACGTGACTGAAGGCGTGAACGGCATTATTAAGTACAACAACCCGAATGTGGTTGATGAGTGTGGTTGTGGCGAAAGCTTCAACGTTGGCTAACTGCAATATTAAGAAGTTATAGCATGAAGCAGAAGATGGTGGTGACAGAACGAGAGTGTAAAGCACGTCTTGTTCCTGCAGGAAACCCTGCAACCATACCAGAAGGTGAGTTTGTTACGATCACGCAAGATTTAGGTGGAAACTACACCGTTACGTGGCGTGGCAATATGTACCGTATTGACGGCACCGATGCCGATGCAATCGGCCGCAAAGCCCAAGTGCTTAATTTTTCTGAGCTTGAAGATGGCAAAGTCAGTGAGCAGCAAGTCTGGGATGCGCTTGAAACTATCTTCGACCCTGAAATACCCATTAACTTGGTGTCGCTGGGGCTTATCTATAAGGTTAGCGTTAATCAAGATAACGGTGAAGTTGATATAGATATGACCTTAACTGCGCCAGGCTGCGGCATGGGCCCGGTATTGGTGGGCGATGTTGAATATCGTGTAGCATTGGTTCCTTTCGTTACCGCTGTGAATGTAGAGTTAGTCTTCGACCCTGCGTGGTCACGAGAAATGATGAGTGAAGAAGCGCAGCTAGAAGCTGGCCTTTTCTTTTAATAACACAGGAATATCCATGGCATTACCCTCTACTGAAGAAATTATTGATGATTTAGCGTTTTTCGATGATTGGGAACAGCGCTATCAATATATTATCGATTTAGGTAAATCTGTACCAGGCTTGGCAGAAGACAAGCGCACGCCAGACAGACTTGTAAAAGGTTGCCAAAGCAGTGTGTGGCTGGTTGAGTCGTACAACAATAACCAAATTACCTTCGAAGTAGACAGTGACGCAGTGATTGTTCAAGGCTTATTAGCGTTAGTTTTGGCGGCTTACAATAATAAATCGCCGAAAGACATTCTTGAATTTGATATTGATGGCTATTTCGAAGCATTAGATTTAGAACGCCATATTACGCCTACTCGCGGTAATGGTCTTCGTGCAATAGTGGCAAAAATTCAGCATCTTGCGAAAGAAAACAGTTAGTTATATTTAAATTGGTGTGGAGCGTTAGCCTAAATTAAGTGCTACAACTGTCCCTTGCCTAAGTCGCGGTAATCGCTGTCATAATAGTGTCATCGTTATCACGTGTAGTAGAACGCCATGGGGTGTTGAAATCGCCGCTGGTCAAGCCGTTAATAATTGCCTATAATTCGCGGCCAAAAATACATAAGACTTAATTTGTTTGGAGAGAACAATGGCTCTAGAGCGTACTTTTTCGATTATCAAGCCTGATGCGGTAGCTAAAAACGTTATCGGTGCAATTTACAACCGTTTCGAATCTGCAGGTCTTCGCATCGTGGCATCTAAGATGATCCACATGAGCAAAGAACAAGCTGAAGGTTTTTACGCAGAACATAAAGAACGTCCTTTTTTCGGCGCTCTAGTTGATTTCATGACATCTGGCCCAGTTATGGTTCAGGTTCTTGAAGGCGAAAACGCTGTTGTTAAAAACCGTGAAATCATGGGTGCAACTAACCCAGCTGATGCTGCTGCTGGAACACTTCGTTCTGACTACGCTGCTTCAATTGATGAAAACGCATGTCACGGTTCTGATGCACCAGAATCAGCTGCACGTGAAATTGCTTACTTCTTCTCTGAAGAAGAGATTTGTCCTCGTACGCGTTAATCGCAAACGACCGAATCTAAAAAACGAGGCTTCGGCCTCGTTTTTTGTTTCTGTAAGTCTGTTTTTTCGCTTTATTGTCTGGCGTCTGGCATTGGTTCACTTCGTCAAGTAACAGCAACAATATAGCTTGTTACACCCTGTATTTAGTCTGTGGGTTACGCTTTTTCTAGTTGAACAAGTATGGTAAAATCCGCGCAAATTTTGAACGGCTTTGGTCTATGACTTTTGACCGTTTTGGGCGTAACGTTTTTCTTAGCAGCATATCTTCTGCTTACGTCCTACAAGTGAACGGCTTTTCACTACTTACTTTTTAAGTGTAATCCATTATTTAGGGGCACCTGATAAAGGCTCCCGAGGCTTCACCTTAATAACGCAAGTAGATTTAGAGCAACATGGATTCGAACCTCCAAATGTCCGTTCGCGTCATCATATTAGCAGTACAAGGCAATAGCCTTGAATAGGTAAAAGGGTCATCATTTTATGGCAAAGACAAATTTGTTAAATCTTAATCGCGAAGGCTTGCGTAATTTCTTCAAAGAAAAAGGAGAAAAACCATTTCGTGCCGATCAGGTAATGAAGTGGATTTATCAGCAGGGTGAAAGCGATTTTGAGAAAATGAGCAACCTGAATAAAAACCTGCGCGCGATGTTGATAGAACACTGTGAAGTGAAAGCGCCAGAGATTGCCTATTTCCAAGAAGCCAGCGATGGCACAATTAAGTTCGCGTTAGCCCTTGAAGGTGGTCAGGAAGTGGAAACGGTATGGATCCCAGAAGCCGACCGTGCAACGCTTTGTGTATCGTCACAAGTAGGCTGTGCCCTTGAATGTACATTCTGTTCTACTGCTCAACAAGGCTTTAACCGTAATTTGAGCGTCAGTGAAATTATTGGTCAAGTATGGCGTGTCGCTACCTTCCTTGGTTTATCAAAAGATACCAGCAAACGACCTATCACTAACGTAGTGATGATGGGTATGGGTGAGCCTTTGCTTAACCTTAAAAACGTGGTGCCTGCCATGAACATCATGTTAGATGACTTCGGGTTTGGCTTATCTAAGCGCCGCGTGACATTAAGTACCTCGGGTGTTGTACCTGCACTTGATATGCTTGGTGACCAAATCGATGTGGCCTTAGCGATTTCATTGCATGCGCCAAACGACGAGCTGCGTAATGAAATTGTACCGGTGAATAAAAAATACAACATTGAAGCCTTTTTGGCTGGCGTACGTCGTTATCTTGAAAAGTCGAAAGCTAACCAAGGTCGAGTGACGGTTGAATACGTTATGCTCTCGCACATTAACGACAGTACTGACCAAGCCCATGAATTAGCGAAAGTATTGAAAGATACACCGTGTAAAATAAACTTAATTCCGTTTAACCCTTATCCGGGTTCACCGTACCTTTGTTCAAGCAATTCTCGTATAGATAGATTCTCAAAAGTGCTTATGGATTATGGGTTTACCACCGTTGTACGTAAAACACGAGGCGACGATATCGATGCTGCTTGTGGGCAATTAGTGGGTGATGTAGTAGACAGAACTAAACGATTGTTAAAAAAACAGGTGAAGGGCGAAGCGATTTCGGTAAAAATGGCCCAATAATCATTAAGATATTAGGGTAATAACATGCGAATAGGATTGATAGCAGCTGTAGTCTTTTTAGCGGGGTGCGTAAGCAACTCGCAACCTGGAAGTTACAATAGTAACTTTGACCGCCAGGAAGCTGCTAAAACTCGTATGTCTTTAGGGTTAACCTACCTTAAAAACAATAATTATAAACAAGCTAAAGTTAATCTAGACCAAGCGCTAGAGTACGACCCACGTTCAGCTGAAGTCAATTACGCTATTGCGTACTATTACCAACTGGTAGGGGAAGTGAATCGAGCCGATGAGCTCTATCAAACGGCAATGTCGTTAGCACCAAACAACGGCGATATCGCAAACAGTTATGGTGCGTTCAAGTGCCAAGACGGTGATTACGACGGCGCTAAGGAGTACTTCCTTAAGGCCGTTAGTAATCAACAATATGCTAATTCCGCAGAAACTTATGAAAACTTGGCCCTATGTGCACAAAGCCAAGGCAATACTGAAGATGCTATTACCTATTTTCAAAATGCTCTCAAACACCAGCCCCTACGTGCTAAAAGTTTATACTTACTGACAGAGCTTTATGTTGCCACCGAGCAGTGGACATCAGCTAAGTACACGTTAGACAAGTATCAACGCGTCGCTAAACCTTCTCCTGATTCATTATGGCTGTCTTTTGAAATACACCAAGGAACAAACGACTGGGAAGGGGCAAAAGAAGTAGGGTATAAATTATCAACCTTATTTCCAGACAGTCCGTATACAGCTGACTATAAGAATATTCTTGCGCAGCATACTCCACAGGTTGAACGAAAAGTAAAAGGGGAAGATACTAATGCTGATAAAGTATCTAACTCAGTACAGGCAGAAACAGAAACAGAAACAAAAACGGGGTTGTCTTCCCAGCAAGCGCAATTCCACATAGTAAAGGCGAACGAAAACCTTTATCGTATTTCTCTAAAGCATAACATTAAAATTACCTCGCTGAAGGAGTGGAACAACATTGAGAATGCTGGCTCGATTTTTGCCGGTATGAAGCTTTGGTTAGTACCACACAACATGCAAGGGGAATAGGAAGTCGAATGGTGTCAGAACAACAAACGACTGAAGAAGCAGGTTTCGCACAAGAATCTACCGTGCCAAGCCCAGGTAAAATGCTTCGAGAGCGACGGGAATCGCTAGGGCTAACTCAGCAACAAATTGCTGATAAGCTTTTCTTGAAAGTCTCGCAAATCAACGCCTTAGAAGAAGATGCTGTGGATAAAACCACATCTATTACTTTCACCAAGGGCTATGTAAGAAACTACGCGAAACAACTAGGGCTAAATGCCGAACAGGTTGTTGCTGCCTTTGAGCAATATCATACAAGTGTAGAACCTCCAGCTAAACTCCAGAGTTTTTCTCGTCGTGTCGCTAAACAGACACACGATGATCGCTGGATGATGGTTACCTATATTATTTTGTTGCTGATAATCGGTGGCATTGTAGCGTGGTGGGTTCAACAACCTAGTGATGAAGCTATCGTTGAAGCGCCTAATCTTGACAAAATTAAAGAGGAAGCGGCAAACACCTCCATTCCTGAAGCAACTATTCGTACCAATTCGGGTGTGTTAAACAGCACAATTCCTGATTCGAGTACTGAAACGGAAAGTCCCACGCTTCCTCAATCTGGCGATGGCAATTTCAACAGTAGCGGCAATAGCAGTAATGCAGACGATGAAAGCTTGCCACCATCTGCAGGTATTAACCAAAGTAATAACCTGACAGCATTAGTGAGCGACTCAGATTCCGGCGACATCCGCTTTGGTAGTCAAGTTGCAAGCAACTCATCAACCTCAGGCAGTCAAAGCGGGGCGGTGCCTATATCGATGACATTTACCTTTGATGATGATTGTTGGGTGAACATAAAAGACGCAACCGGTGAGGCAATTGCTTACGGTGTTAAGCAATCTGGCCGCGTAATGGAAATTCAAGGTGTGCCTCCTGTTGCAGTTACACTCGGCAAACCGGATAATGTACGTATATCAGTTAATGGCGACCCCGTGGATATCACGGCCTTTCAAAATGGCCAGATTGCGCGATTCTCGCTTCCTATGTAGGTAATTAGATGTTTGCAGAAAGTCCTATCAAACGCAGAAAGTCCACGCGTATTAATGTAGGTAATATTCCTATTGGCGATGGCGCGCCCATTGCCGTTCAATCTATGACGAATACTCGTACCACTGATGTGGCTGCGACGGTTGATCAAATTAATCGTATTGTCGCCGTGGGTGGCGAGATTGTTCGCGTGTCCGTGCCTACCATGGACGCCGCTGAAGCATTCAAAGAAATTCGTAAGCAAGTTAGCACGCCTTTGGTCGCTGATATTCATTTCGACTACCGTATAGCACTTAAAGTGGCCGAGTACGGTGTTGATTGTTTGCGAATTAACCCAGGTAATATCGGCAATATGGAGCGTGTACGTTCTGTTGTTGATTGTGCCAAAGACAAGAACATCCCTATTCGCATTGGCGTAAATGGTGGCTCTCTCGAAAAAGACTTACAAGAAAAATACGGAGAGCCTACACCTGAAGCTTTGGTTGAGTCGGCCATGCGACATGTAGACATACTCGATAAGCTTAACTTCGACCAGTTTAAAGTGAGTGTTAAAGCCTCTGATGTATTTCTGGCGGTAGGTGCTTATCGACTATTAGCAGAGCAAATCGATCAGCCACTTCATTTAGGTATTACTGAAGCTGGCGGTCAACGTGCAGGCGCAGTAAAAAGCTCTGTTGGTTTAGGTATGCTGCTGGCAGAGGGTATCGGCGATACTATTCGTATTTCACTGGCTGCCGATCCGGTTGAAGAAATCAAAGTGGGTTTTGACATTTTAAAGTCGCTTCGAATTCGCTCACGTGGCATTAACTTTATCGCATGCCCAAGCTGTTCAAGACAAGAGTTCGACGTAATCGGTACGGTCAACGCGTTAGAACAACGTCTTGAAGATATTCTAACGCCTATGGACGTGTCTATTATCGGCTGTGTTGTAAATGGTCCAGGTGAAGCTGAAGTATCAGACTTAGGCTTGACGGGCGCCAGAAACATGAGCGGGTTATACGAAGATGGTAAACGCGTGAAAGAACGATTAGCCAACGATGACCTTATCGATAAGCTTGAGACAAGAATTCGTGCCAAAGCAACCCGTATGAGCGAAGCCAACAAAATACAGGTATCGGTGAAAGACTAAGCCTGTACGATTGTTGTTTATCTTCAAAGCCCCTATAATGCGGGGCTTTTCACTATTTAGCAGTATGAGAATTTCACGTGGCTAAAACTATTCAGGCAATTCGCGGAATGAATGATTGCCTGCCGGAAGTATCCGGTACATGGCAGAAAGTAGAATCTGTACTCCGTCAAGTGGTGGCCAGTTATGGCTATCAAGAAATTCGCACGCCCATTGTAGAGAGCACTGACTTGTTCAAGCGCTCTATTGGCGAAGTGACCGACATTGTCGAAAAGGAAATGTATACCTTTGAAGACAGAAACGGTGACAGTTTAACCCTTCGCCCTGAAGGTACTGCCAGCACGGTGCGTGCTGGCAATGAGCATGGATTGTTGTACAACCAACAGCAGCGCTTGTGGTACATGGGGCCAATGTTCCGCCATGAACGTCCGCAAAAAGGGCGTTATCGCCAGTTCCACCAGTTCGGTGTTGAAACCTACGGCCTTGATGGCCCAGATATCGATTTGGAAGTGATTTTATTAAGCGCTCGACTATGGAAAGCGTTTGGTATTGAAAAGCACGTTACGTTGCAAATTAACTCTTTAGGTTCAAACGAAGCCCGTCAGGCCTATCGTGAAACCTTAATTGATTATTTGAAAGAACGCGCAGATAAGCTAGATGAAGAATCACTTCGCCGGTTAGAGTCAAACCCACTTCGCGTTCTTGATAGCAAGAACCCCAATGTGCAAGCGGCTATTGCTGATGCACCATCTTTGCTAGATCATTTAGATGAAGAATCGAAAACCCATTTTGATAATTTATGCGAACGATTAACACAGGCAGGTATTGCCTTTGAAATTAACCCTCGCTTAGTGCGCGGGCTTGATTATTATAATCGCACTGTTTTTGAGTGGGTAACCGAAAGCTTAGGTTCACAAGGAACAGTTTGTGCGGGCGGCCGGTACGATGGATTGGTAGAACAGCTAGGCGGAAAAGCAACGCCAGCTGTAGGTTTTGCCATGGGTATGGAACGTTTAGTACTTTTACTCACTACGTTAAGTGAAGATGCACTAGATTCTAGTAGTGCTGATGTGTATGTTACCGCGATGGGTGATGATGCTCAGGCTTATGCCTTAGAAGTTTCAGAACATCTTCGTGATACATTGCCGAATGTGCGGGTTATGATGCACTGTGGCGGCGGAAACTTTAAAAAACAATTAAAACGCGCTGACAAAACAGGGGCAAGTTTTGCCTTGTTGTTGGGGTCACAAGAAATGCAATCGCGTGAAGTGGCAGTAAAGCCGTTACGTGATGGTCAAGAGCAACAGACAATCGCTTTTGATGCGTTGTCGAGCACGATTGCCGACCTGCTGAACGCATAATAAGAGGAAATCATGGAACAATTCGCAACAGAAGACCAACAAGTAGAAGCGATTAAACGCTTTTGGAAAGAGCATGGTACCGCCATTATTGTAGGTGCAGCATTAGGTTTAGGTGGCCTTTGGGGCTGGCGTTATTACTCTGATACGCAAATGGCATCCAAAGAAGCGGCATCAGTAGAGTACCAAAATGCAGTTGAAACCTATGGTGAAGAAGGTAGCGCAGATAAAATTGCTGCCTTTATTAATGCAAACGAAGACTCAGGCTACGCCAGTATTGCTAGCCTTCTAGCTGCAAAACAAGCGGTTGATGCTGGCGATTTTGACGCCGCTGCATCACACCTAAATCGTGTGGTTACTTTTGCAGAAAATGAAGAATTAAAAGCGCTAGCTGCTATTCGGTTAACGCGAGTACAAATTGAAATGAACCAGCTAGACGCTGCGTTGTCTACGCTAGGCAATATTACGAACGAAGCATTTGCTGCTGAAGTATCTGAACTGAAAGGCGATGTGTATCAGCAACAAAGTAAATTTGATGATGCTCGTTTAGCCTACTCAGGTGCGCTTGAAAAAAATGCCAACAACCCGTTATTGCAAATGAAGTTAGACAACTTAGCCGTTGCGGCGGGCCAATAAGCTGGTACATAAAAATAAAGAGGTAAGCAATTTGTTTCACAATACGTGTGGCCGTAAGGGCCGATTTGCTCGCGTGATGGGCATGGCATTGGCCATCTCTGTAACGCTTTCTGGTTGTTCTACCGTTTCTGATTGGTTTGCAGATGAAGAAGAACTTGAAATTCGCCGTTTGAAACCGATCGATGCGAAGTTTACGCCCTCGGTAAAATGGGACAGAGACATCGGCGATGGTGTAGATCATTACTTCTCTCGCCTTCGTCCAGTATATGCTTACGAAAATCTTTATGCCGCTGATCGCCATGGCAGCGTTGTTGCTATGAACCCAGAGAACGGTGATGTTCTATGGGAACGTAACTTCGCCGTATTTGAAGGTGACGGTTGGTGGGATTCCATAGCACGTCTTTGGCGTAGTGGAGCAAGTGCACGTATTGGCGGCATTTCTGTTGCAGACCGATTATTGTTTGTAGGTACAGAAAACGGTGCAGTAATGGCACTTGACTACGAAACTGGCGAAACCAAGTGGGAAGCATCAATTCCTGGTGAAGTGTTAGCAGCTCCTTCTGCAGACGAAGGTATTCTTGTAGTTAATACTGGCGCGGGTACCTTGTTTGGCTTTGATACGCGTACGGGTGAGCAATTATGGCGACATGAAGGCGATACGCCTCCATTAACCCTTCGTGGCATTTCTGGCCCAGTGGCGGCAAATGGCGGCGCTTTAATTGGAACGCCTACGGGTAAATTGCAAGTTAACTTACTAGAGTCAGGTATTCTTGCTTGGGAAACGGTAATTGCCACGCCAACAGGCGCCACAGAGTTAGAACGAATTGTTGACCTTGATACCACCCCTGTACTTTTTGGCGGTACTATTTATACGGTTTCTTACAATGGTACGCTGGCAGCAGTAGAACTGCGTAGTGGTCGTATTATTTGGAAGCGTGAGTACGGCTCATATCGCAACCTAAGTATTGAAGGGAACAGTATTTTTGTTGTAGATAACAACTCTAATATTTATGCCCTAGACAGACGAAACGGTGTAGAGCTTTGGTCACAAGGTGGCTTAAAGTCTCGCTCTGTTACTGCGGCAACGCCAGTTGGTGAGCATATTGTTGTGGGTGACAACTGGGGCTTCGTTCATTGGATTGAACAAGAGACAGGCCAAATAGTTGCTCGCGTCGATGTAGGTGGCGACGATGAAGACGATGCTATATACGATGCACCATTGAATGTTGACGGTGTGGTAGTGACTATGACCCGTAACGGCGTAGTGGCAGCTATCTCTACGTTATAGCCTGTTCAACAGCATAATTTGTTGGATTGTTAGCCTAATATCTTCTGTTAGGCTGACGCATCATACCTAAACAGGTATAATGCCCAATCACACTCTGACCGCAAGTAAGCTATGCTTACTTGCGGTTTGTGTTTTTTAGCTTTTTTTCCTTTAGGATTTGATACATGTTGCCCGTTGTTGCTTTGGTAGGCCGCCCTAATGTGGGTAAGTCCACCTTGTTTAATCGTTTAACTAATACACGTGATGCGCTGGTCGCTGATTACCCAGGGCTTACCCGCGACCGCAAGTACGGTCAGGCTAAGTTTGAGCAGCGTCAATTCATCGTGGTGGATACCGGTGGTATCACGGGTGACGAAGAAGGTATTGATGCTGAAATGGCGCAGCAGTCTCTTTTAGCCATTGAGGAAGCCGATGTAGTATTACTACTTGTTGATGCTAGAGCAGGATTGTTGCCGGCAGACCAAGGTATTGCTGACCACATTCGCCGGCTTAACAAACAAGTTTTTGTTGTTGCGAATAAAGTCGATGGCATTGATGGCGATAGCGAAAGCGCTGATTTTTACGCGCTGGGCTTAGGAACAGTTAAGCAAATTGCCGCGGCCCACGGGCGTGGTGTAAGCCAATTGCTTCAAGATGCACTAGTGCCACTTGAAGCGTCTTTTCCTGACATGCGCATTGTTGAGGAAACGCAAGAAGAAGAGCTTGATGCGGAAGAGCAACTTAAGCGCCTTCAAGATCAGCCTATTAAGCTGGCCATTGTTGGCAAGCCTAACGTGGGTAAATCTACATTAACGAATCGTATTTTAGGTGAAGAACGGGTTGTCGTTTTTGACCTTCCAGGTACGACCCGCGATAGCGTTTTTATTCCAATGGAACGTGACGAGCGTGAATATATTCTTATTGATACCGCAGGGGTCCGTAAACGTAGAAAAGTGAATGAGGCGGTTGAAAAATTCTCTATCGTTAAAACTTTGCAAGCGATTGATGAAGCCAACGTAGTGCTGATGGTAATAGATGCCCGTGAAGGTATTACCGACCAAGACTTAAGCTTACTCGGCTTCGTGTTAAATTCCGGTCGCTCACTGGTAATTGCAGTGAACAAGTGGGATGGGCTTAGTACTGATATTAAAAACGATATAAAGCGGGAACTCGATCGCCGTCTTGGTTTTATTGACTTTGCACGTTTGCACTTTATCTCTGCAATGCACGGTACCGGTGTGGGTAACTTATTTGAATCAGTACAAGAAGCTTACCTAAGCGCCACTAAGCGTATTAATACCTCTATGCTTACGCAGATTATGGAAATGGCGCAAGATGACCATCAGCCGCCGCTAGTGCGCGGACGCCGGGTTAAAATGAAATATGCCCATGCTGGTGGTTACAATCCGCCTGTGATTGTTATTCACGGTAACCAAGTTGACGATTTACCTACGTCGTACAAACGCTTCTTGATGAACTATTTCCGTAAAGCGCTTCAGGTGATGGGCACACCTATACGCATTGAATTCAGGGAAGGGGCTAACCCGTTTGAAGGCAAAAAGAATAAGCTCACCCTTACTCAAGAGCGTAAGCGAAAACGTTTACTGTCTTATCATAGTAAGAAAAAATAGCCGAGCATTAGCGCAAGCCTGATAACAAAGCGCTTTGTTGTAATAACGAAATGCGGGTTTTGAAACGTACTACTTCACACATATAAAAAGGTCGACGCTATTACAAGCGCCGACCTTTTTTGTTTTAGTGAGCGTATTCTTCACGTGTTTATTTATTATTTACGAAGGGCTTTTTACGGGCTTTTCGCTTAAAAGCTAGTCGCTCAAAGCTAGCCACTAAAAGTTAGTCATCAAAAGTTAGTCGCTAAAAGTTAATCGCCACAAACGCCTAACTTCGAGCTATTCTCTATGAGCCTGTAATAACTCGCTTTTCAAAAAGCCCTATTGGCAGGGGTATTGGCCGTGCCTTCTACTTAAGCATGGCGCGAACTTGCTGCATAAGCATAGATTCTTCAGGCACCGTGATATGAGCAATGAGCTCGTTGGCTAAATCGTCAGAAAAGTCGCTAGGGAAGGTGGTAGCCACTTTCACTATTTTATCATTACGGGTAAATACATAGGTTGTCGCGAAAATAGGATCGTCTACTGGCGAGTCAGCTTTAAGCGCTAGTCGCCACCCATTGGCAAAACCCTTTACATTAAACGCCGATATTGGCTGGGGTTGTGAAAGGATTAAATTGCGCGCGTTAGCGACGTGATCAGCTTTATTCCAATCCTCATCTAATTGCTGATGAAGTAACGCGTCAGTGCGAGCTGAGTTTTCAGTGCTGGTGTCCGCAGTGCTCGCTTTATTACTTGGTGCATTCGTGTCGAGTTTCGCCAAAATGGGGTAAACCGTGACATCCACTAACGCATCTTCAAAGGAAGGATGGGTGTACCTTGTAATCGAGCCTTTGAATGGGTCTGGATACAGCTGAGTATCTAACCTAGTGAAATCACCCAAAGACTCAGGAACGCTCAAATGCTCGGCGTAATCGCTCGCATTCAGCGCACGATATAAAAAGGTTGGGGTAAACAGCCCATTTTCGGTAGCATGCTTGTACCAAGATACCAGCGGTTCTATGGCTTTCTCAGTTGAAGCTTCATTGCTATTTACTTGGCTGGCAATAACCAAAGAATCAATCTCAATGCCTCGCCATTGCAGTGTTAATTCAGTGAAGTGTTTTTCTTTGCTTGGTTCTTTGCTTGGTTCTTCGCTTAGTTCGGCACTTAGCTTTTTATTTGGATTTAAGGTTTCACCTTGCTTAGCCACGTTGGCAATAAGCAGCTCATAGTCTGATTCATTTCCGAAAGGTTTAATCTCAGTGAACCAAGACTTTGTTATCAGTGTGGAGATAAATGCTTCTGGGGCAATAGTATCTTCAATACACTCCTGTATAGCCTCTGTATTGCCACAGGCATCCAAAAGGGTTTCACTGGGGTAAGTAGAAAACACCGCCAGTGAAATTGCTATTGCAGGGTTTTCAGACACAGTCGTCGATGAGGATGACGGTTTAGGCAAAACCGACAACTCAGATAATGCTGCCTGTTGCTGACCATAAACAGCCGGTGCGCATAAAGAAGCTAGGGCAAGTAGTAACCAGAGCGAACGCGAAAAAATAGGAAACAAAAACCAACCTTTATTGATGACGACGAATTTCCACTATTTTACTGGTTATTTCTCCATCAGTCACTCGAGACTTAAGTATATCGTTCTCTTTAACAGTATCTACTGAGGTAACTGCCGTACCGCTCGACATGGTAATACTGTAGCCTCGCGACAATGTAGAAAGCGGACTAACAGACTGTAACAAACCGACTTTTGCAGCAAAAGCTTGTTGTTTACTATTTACTAACTGCTTCATGTTGTTACATAGCGTTTTATGGGTTTGTGCTATGCGCGCTTTCGCTTGATTCACACGCTCCGCTGGGCTTTGTTGCGCCAAGCGATTATTCACATACTCAAACCGTTTATTTTCGATTGCGAGTTTATTATTGATAGCATGGCTTAAACGTAATTGAAGCCTATCGAGGGCTTGCCACTGATTTTGTATTTTGCTTTGCGGATGTACTGACTGCAAACGTTGGTGCCCAAGTTTATGCTGTTGAGCTAAATGACTGAGTTTTTGCAGCATGGCACGGGTTAAGCGTTGCTTATACTGAACTAGGCTCTCACTGAGCGCATTAGTATCTTGGCTCAATATTTCAGCGGCCGCCGATGGTGTAGGGGCGCGTAAATCGGCAACAAAATCAGCAATAGTAAAATCAACTTCATGACCAACGGCGCTAATTAACGGTAATTGTGACTCGGCAATTTCTCTAGCAAGGTTTTCATTGTTAAAACACCATAAGTCTTCTAACGAGCCTCCACCACGGGTTAGCAAAAGTGCATCGACTTCATTTCGTTGATTTGCCGTTCGTAAGGCATTAATAAGCTGAGCTGGCGCGGTTTCACCTTGCACCATAGAAGGGTAAACAATAACTTCAGTTTGGGGGCTACGGCGTTTTAACACACTAAGAACATCGTGCAGTGCTGCACCCGTTGATGAGGTAATAACACCAATGCGATTAATAACCTCTGGCATAGGGCGTTTACGTTCGATGCTGAACAAGCCTTCAGCGTTTAGCTTTGCTTTTAAGGCTTCATAGGCTTGCTGTAGTGCGCCTTCGCCGTCGCTTTCCAAATGTTCTATGACAAGCTGGTAGTCGCCACGTGCTTCGTAAATACCTACAGATGCCCTTACAAGTACCTTATCGCCTTCTTTCGGGCGCTGTTTCACGGTGCGATTGGTATTTTTAAACATAGCAGCGCGCACTTGTGCCTTGTTATCTTTTAACGTGAAATACCAATGACCGGAAGCGGCACTCACAAAATTAGATATTTCAGCGGATAACCATACAAGTCCTACCTCGCTTTCAAGCACGGTTCGAGCAAGCCGATTTAGCTTAGTAACTGTTAAAATTTGTCGCGATGTAGAGGGTGAAGATGTAAACATAAGAAAAAATCGTCTGGTTTAATAAAATAGAGTTTACCTGAAATCTAAAAAACACTACAATTGCGCCGCAATTAACCCTCAACTGAATAGGTGTTGTTGCATGCTACGAATCATCCAAGAAGCCCTGACGTTCGACGATGTGTTGCTGGTTCCCGGCCACTCGACAGTTCTTCCACATACTGCCAAACTTCAAACTCGTCTAACTCGTGGTGTCACGTTAAATATCCCTATGGTATCTGCGGCGATGGACACCGTCTCTGAAGCACGCCTAGCGATTGCACTTGCTCAAGAGGGTGGCATCGGTTTTATTCACAAAAATATGGAACCTGCGCAGCAGGCAAAACATGTTCGTGAAGTGAAAAAATACGAAAGTGGCGTGGTATCAGACCCCGTTACGGTTGCTAAAGATGCCACCATCGGCGAAGTTATTAACCTTTCTAAGCGCCTAGGTTACTCTGGTTTTCCGGTAACCGACCATCAAAATAACCTCATTGGTATCGTTACTGGCCGTGATTTACGTTTTGAAAAACGTCTTGAACTGCCTATTAGCAATGTTATGACAGGTAAAGACGATCTTGTTACTGTTAAAGAAGGTGCAAGTTCAGATCAAGTACTTGATCTTATGCATGAACACCGCATTGAAAAAATTCTTGTGGTAGATGATGCGTTCAAACTTACCGGGCTAATTACGGTTAAAGATTTCCAAAAAGCCGAAAACAAACCAAATGCCTGTAAAGATTCGTTGGGTCGATTACGTGTTGGTGCAGCGGTTAGCGTTGGGCCAGGTACTGATGAGCGCATTCAACTTTTAGTTGAAGCCGGTGTAGATGTTTTACTTATCGACACCTCTCATGGTCATTCGCAAGGCGTTATTGACCGCGTTAAGAAAGTACGTTCCGATTATCCTGATGTACAAATTATTGCGGGTAACGTAGCAACAGGGGATGGTGCAAAAGCACTGGCCGATGCAGGCGTTGATGCAGTCAAAGTTGGGATAGGCCCAGGTTCAATTTGTACTACCCGTATCGTTACCGGTTGTGGTGTACCACAAATTACAGCGGTGTCTGATGCGGTGGATGCGCTTGCAGGTACAGACATTCCGGTTATTGCCGATGGCGGTATTCGTTTCTCTGGTGATATCGCGAAAGCCTTAGCCGCTGGCGCAAGCTGCGTGATGGTGGGTAGCATGTTAGCGGGAACGGAAGAAGCGCCAGGTGAAGTTGAACTTTATCAAGGTCGTTATTTCAAATCGTACCGCGGTATGGGTTCACTAGGCGCAATGAACCAAAATCACGGTTCATCTGACCGTTATTTCCAAGAATCAAACAATGCAGAAAAGCTTGTGCCTGAAGGTATTGAAGGTCGCGTAGCTTATAAAGGGCCTATTGCGAATATCATCCATCAGCAAATGGGCGGGCTACGCTCAGCGATGGGGCTTACCGGCTGTGGCAGTATTGATGAACTTCGCACAAAAGCACAGTTTGTTCGTGTTACCTCTGCAGGTATGGGCGAGTCTCACGTTCATGACGTTAGCATTACTAAAGAAGCACCGAACTACCGCCTAGGCTAGATTCGCGACAAGATATAACCATATACAGCGCATCGTGAGGCGGTTACCTTTCCGCCTCATTGCCGCCTTCGTTCTATTATATAACGGGTAAAAACATGACCACAAATATCCATGACCAACGCATTCTTATTTTAGATTTTGGTTCACAGTACACGCAGCTGATAGCACGCCGTGTACGTGAAATAGGCGTTTATTGTGAGCTTTGGGCTTGGGATGTGACCGAAGAGCAAATTCGAGAATTTAATCCACAAGGTATTATTTTGTCGGGCGGCCCTGAATCGGTGACCGAAGAAAATTCTCCTCGCGCCCCAGAGTACGTGTTCGAAGCTGGCGTGCCTGTTTTTGGTATTTGTTATGGCATGCAAACCATGGCGGCCCAACTGGGTGGCGGTGTTTTAGGCTCTGACAAGCGAGAATTTGGTTACGCACAGGTAGAAATTATTAAACCTACGTCTTTACTCAGCCACATTGAAGATAGCATTGGTGAGAATGGCAATGCACTGCTTGATGTATGGATGAGTCACGGTGATAAAGTTGCCGCAGTACCTGCTGGGTTCGAAACTATCGCGCAAACGGCTTCTTGTCCGCACGCTGCTATGTATAACGAAGAAAAGCAATTTTATGGTGTTCAGTTTCACCCTGAAGTTACCCACACTAAGCAAGGCATGCGTTTGCTAAGCCACTTTGTTATGGATGTGTGTAAATGCGAAAAGTTATGGACTGCTGATGCCATCATTGAAGATGCGATTGCGCGCATTCAACAAAAAGTTGGCGACGACCGCGTTATATTAGGTTTATCGGGTGGTGTCGATTCATCGGTGACTGCCATGCTGCTTCACCGCGCCATTGGTGAAAACCTCACCTGTGTGTTTGTGGATAATGGACTACTTCGCTTGAACGAAGCAGATCAAGTGATGGAAATGTTTGGCGATCATTTCGGTCTCAATATTATTCGTGTTGACGCTGAAGAGCGATTCTTAGGGCGTTTAAAAGATATTGAAGATCCAGAGCTTAAACGTAAAGCTATTGGTAATGAATTTGTCAGAGTGTTCGATGAAGAAGCTGGTAAGCTTGCCAATGCGAAATGGTTAGCCCAAGGCACTATCTACCCAGATGTTATTGAATCTGCAGGTTCTGCAACAGGTAAAGCCCATGTGATTAAGTCTCACCACAATGTGGGCGGCTTGCCAGAAGACATGGCACTAGGTTTAGTTGAGCCACTGCGTGAATTGTTTAAAGATGAAGTGCGTAAAATTGGCCTTGAGCTAGGTTTACCGTACGACATGCTCTATCGTCACCCATTCCCAGGGCCTGGTTTAGGTGTACGTGTTCTAGGTGAAGTGAAAAAAGAGTATTGCGACTTACTACGTCGCGCAGACGCTATTTTCATTGAAGAATTGTACAACGCCGATTTATACCAGAAAGTAAGCCAAGCCTTTACCGTATTCTTGCCTGTACGCTCTGTGGGCGTAATGGGCGATGCCCGTAAATACGATTGGGTTGTGTCACTTCGCGCGGTAGAAACTATCGACTTTATGACGGCACATTGGGCGCATTTACCTTATGACTTTTTAGGTAAAGTATCGAACCGTATCATCAACGAAATCGATGGTATCTCCCGTGTTGTTTACGATATATCGGGTAAACCGCCAGCGACGATTGAATGGGAATAAGAATATCGTAGCTTAATTATTGTGCGCTTAAAGGCTTAGTAAATGTGTTTTACCCTAAATTGCGTTAAAAGCGAAGAGGCTTTTTAAGCGCAAAAGCGCACAATTTTTTGATAGTAGTATTAAAATACCAGTGTCAATTTTTCTATCGTTAAGTGAAAATAAAGCATAATAATACTAATCCCTCTAGATAACGTCTTCACTATTACCGCAACGTTATAGATGTCGACTGAGTAGGGGAAAGAGCAGCTATTTCCTAAAGGGACTTTATTTTGCAATATCGCTCCGAGATTGATGGCTTAAGAGCATTAGCCGTATTACCTGTCATTCTATTTCATGCCGGGTTCAAATTCTTTGCCGGTGGATTCGTCGGAGTCGATGTTTTCTTTGTTATAAGTGGCTATTTGATTACCTCTATTCTCATCGTAGAAATAGAGCGTGAAAAATTCAGCCTAGTTAATTTTTACGAACGTCGCGCTAGAAGAATATTACCTGCACTCGTATTTGTTATTGTCTTATGTATCCCTATTGCATGGTTGACCATGACAGTAGACAGTTTTAAAGAGTTTTCCCATAGTATTGTTGCCGTTAGTCTTTTCGCATCCAATATTCTTTTTTGGCGAGAGAGCGGCTACTTTGAAGCTGCTGCTGAAGAGAAACCTTTACTTCATACATGGAGTTTAGCGGTAGAAGAACAGTATTATCTAATATTTCCTTTGTTACTTATGTTTGCATGGCGACAAGGTTTTAAAAGGGAACGGCTTTTTTGGCTGATAGCATTTATTGCCGCGCTGAGTCTGCTGGCATGTGAGTGGGGCTCTCGAAACAGTCCAAGTGCAAATTTTTATCTCGCTCCATTTCGTGGTTGGGAATTGTTAGCTGGCTCTCTAGCCGCTTTTACTGTTCAGAAACATGGTGTGAGATCTAACAATATAGCGGCATCTATCGGCCTTCTAATGGTGCTTTATGCTACATTTTTCTTCGATAGCTTCGTGCCATTTCCTAGTTTTTATACGTTAGTGCCCGTGTTTGGTGTGGTGTTAATCGTTTTATTTGCCGATAGTAAAACATTAGTTGGCCGCTTGCTTAGCCTTAGACTATTCGTAGGAATAGGCTTAATCAGCTATTCAGCCTACCTTTGGCATCAGCCTATCTTCGCCTTTACCAGAATACTTTCAGTGGAAGAGCCTTCCCATGATTTGATGCTATCCCTTAGCATGTTAACTATGTTGTTGGCCTATGGAAGTTGGAAGTATGTAGAAACCCCCTTTAGATTCAAGGATAAAATAAATCGTAAAACGATATTTACGTATTCTTGCGTATCATTAATAGGTTTTATAGTGATTGGTTCTAGTAGTGCAATTTTTTCCCAAAAGCTGAACCCTGGTAACTTTAACCCGCTAAACAGTTTTCAAATTTCAGAGGCATCGCGGAGTAATACACTATTAAGAGAAGAATCTTGGGGGTTGGTGCGACAATATAACGAAAATGAGTTGTGGTTTGACTTAGATAATAACTATGAGAACGCATTGATTATAGGAAATTCTCATTCCAAGGATTTATATAACGTTCTGTTACATTCGAAGTATAACGGCTCCGAATTTTCTTTTGCTCGTTATGGGAGTGAAATTAGTGATATCAATAAGAATTTTTCTGAGCTTTCGGGCGTACCAAACTTCAAACACGCTGATACTATAATTATAGCTTCTAGATATGACCTAGAGGATGTAGCTTCTTTAAATCAAGTTATAGAAAAATTTATAGAAGCTGGGAAAGAAATTATTGTAGTGAATAATATCCACGAATTCCCTGAATACAGAACACGTAATTGGACACTTGCAGACTTTATTGCTTATGTCGTCAGAGATGATAAGTCGTACGCCGATGATGAGGTTCTCGTAAACCATATCAATTCAGCTTATTTCAATGCCTACAGTGGTAATAAAACAACTACAAGAGTGGACTTCACTGGAACAGTGAGTGAAATTAACGAATCGCTCGCCCTTATCGTGAAAGGGTTTCCTAATGTTACGCTGCTGGATAGGATGGACTATATTTGTCAATCTGAGTTGAAACTGTGTTCTGGAGTAAATGAATCGTTAGAAAAGCTATTTTACGATTATGGGCATCACACGTTAGAAGGGGCAAGATACTTTGGTGCAGAGGTTAGCCGTATAAACTGGTTGGAACCCTAGTTGTTAGCGCCCTTTTATTGTCAGATATGAAAGTTTCAAAACTTGCTGTTAGCTCTATAATTATTACGTATTAACGAATAGGTAAAGGTATTCAGAGTTATACCTTTTCTGTAACGTTTCTGTCATTAACATATCATTTAATGGCGGCGTTTCACGATTTTCGCATTTTTATTAGACTAAAGGTTAACCGCTGTGTTCAATTATACCAGTATCAGTCGATTGGTAATTACCCCTGTGCTTGCGAGCTTATGTTTATTGGTTTTTCTAAACGCCGCATCCATCTATAAATCTTTCTCGCTGTTAAGCAGTTTCGAATCACTAGAGCATACACTTGTTCAGGCGGAGCGTGACGTTAACGCAACCTTAAATACCTTCAAAACCCAAGTACAGGAGTGGAAAAATACACTGCTGAGAGGACACAACAACGACGATCGTGAAAAGTACTGGTCTCGTTTTCAAAAACGCGAAGCCGAGATAAAGCAACAATTTAGCCAAATGCTAGCGAACCCTGTAGTAAGTGATAAAGCCAAAGCGGATATTCGAAAATTCCAAACAGCGCACGCCTATATGGCCGAAAAGTATAGAGAAGGTTATGCGGCTTTTATCGCATCGGGCTTTGACCCGAAAGTAGGGGATAGCTATGTTCGTGGTATCGACCGAGAGCCAGCAAAACTACTTGAAAGTATTGCCGATGAAATAGCGAATCAATCTGCACTCGCCATCACCGACTTAAAGGACGGTACGCGCAGGATGTTATGGCTAATTCTGTTTGCTGCTATTGTGCTATCACTGCTATCTGTAGTTTATGTAATTAGTCGTCTTCGCTCCCAAGTGATTAATCCTACTCGTGAAGTAGCCGCGTGTATTTCTAACCTCGCTACTAGTCAATACGATTACCCGCTGACTTACTCAAGTGGACACGAGCTAGGCATTTTGGCTGATTCTGCCAGAGCATTACAAAGCAAATTAAAAAGCTCGGTTACCCAGTTGCATCAAACTGAATTAGAAATGGAACGTGCTTTCATTGCCCTTGGCGATGTGGGGCAATCAATCATGGATGGCGCGGTAGAGCAGCGCGATGCTTCACTTTCGTTAGATGCCACCACTGATAAATTAAAAGGCATAGTGCAGAACTTGGTTGCGATTACCGACCAAGTGGCTGTGGCTACCAGAAATTCAGAAGAGAACGTAGCGAGTTGCTATTCAACTTTTGAGCGAGCGAATGCAGGGTTTAAGCAACTAGCAAAAACAGTAACAGAGTCGAGCGATATTGTAAGCGACCTACAAAGCCGCAGTAAAAATATTCTCAAAGTGGTTAATGTGATTAACGAAATTGCCGATCAAACCAACTTATTAGCACTGAATGCTGCCATTGAAGCCGCTCGGGCAGGCGAGCATGGCAGAGGCTTTGCCGTGGTAGCAGATGAAGTGCGGGCGTTGGCAGCGAAGACACAGCAATCGACGAAAGAGATAAACGATATTCTTAGTAGTTTTGAAGCCGAAGCCCGTGGAGCCGTGTTGGCCATGGAAGAAGGTAAGCAGCTCTCAGACAGCAATGCGGCTGAAGCTGCTATTGCATTACAAACCCTGAATAACGTGGTTGATGATATTAAGGAAACGGCAAGCGTTGTGGTTGCCCTTAATGAAGCAGCTGACGAGCAAGAGGCAGTGTTGTCGCAGGTGGAAAGTATTATTGCGAATGTGGTGGCATCGTCAGATCGCTTTCATAAATTGGCGCAACGTGATGACATGGCAGAGTCGATGAAGAGTATGTCAGTTAACGTAGAAAAAGTGGTGAGCAGTTTAACCCGGTAATCTATGACATTGCGTATAATGAAACGGAGCCATAGGCTCCGTTTTTTTAAAATCCCACTGGGGGCTTTCTCCGCAAATAAACAAGGTAATGATTGAAACGTTATGATCCCACTGGTATTTCATCCTATTTATAGCCAACTCAGCTTACCTGAACGTCATCGCTTCCCCATCGATAAATACCAAGGCATTCGAAATGCGTTATCGGCTCACGGTGTCGCTGATAGTGTGTTTCACACACCTTCACCGTTTGCGGTAACAGAGTTGGAGTCTCACTTTGACAAAGACTATGTTCAGCAGTTAACAAGCGGCACATTAGATAAAAAAGCTATGCGTCGTATCGGCTTTCCTTGGTCAGATCAACTAATCGAACGTACGCTAACCGCAGTGGCTGGCACCTGTTTAACTGCCCAATTGGCTATAAAGCATGGTAAGGCGTTAAATTTAACCGGTGGCTACCATCATGCCTTCTCAGATTTTGGATCAGGGTTTTGCTTATTTAACGATTTATTTCTTGCCGCTAAAGCGATGCAAAAATGTGAAGGCATAGACAATGTTTTGATTATCGACTTTGACGTCCATCAGGGTGACGGTACCGCTAAGCTTGCCCAATACGATAATAGTATTTTCACCGTGTCAGTTCATGGTGAGAAGAACTTTCCGTATCGAAAGCAGCATTCAAATATCGATATAGGCATGGTGAAGGGCTGTGAAGACGACGAATATTTAAATGCGGTACAAGAAACTCTCACCATGGTGGCCATGCAATTTCAAGCAGATGCCATTATTTATGATGCTGGCGTAGATATTCATATTAATGACGACTTGGGTTTATTAAATATCACAACCGAAGGCGTTAGTGCTCGAGATGATATGGTTTTTGCGTTTGCTGAACGTATGGGAGTACCCATTGCGGCGGTTATCGGTGGTGGTTATCAGCGCGACATAGATGCGTTAGTGGATGTTCATTTGCAATTGTATAAAGCTGCTGGTGTTATTTGAATAAGAGGCCCATCAAATAAGGCCTCTTATTGATTTAATACTTATAGGAAAAGTAGCTGGAAGCCTAAGCCCACACGCTCTTGAGAGCGGTTATAATCAATCAGTGAGTCGCCATAGCCGTTAAAGTACTGAAACAGTAATTCATAACGGTCGGTGAGTGGATAAGTTAAATCAACCTGTATACTACCTCGGTTATTCCCTAAGTTAAGGTTATTGCGAAGCAATGCCATTACTTTGAAATTACCAAGCTTTCGCCCGTAACCAAATTCCATACGACCATAATAGTTTTCGATATCAGGGTTATCATCACCGGTAGGGTCGAGCAGGTCTTCTTTTTCATCTTCTGGAATACGATACCAAGTTTTTAAATAATAAATATCATCTTGGTCACTAAATACAACAGAGGCGAAAATACGGTTCCAACTTCTAGAGCTAAGGCCACTCTGTCCATTAGACATATGATTAAACCCTACTTGAAAGGTATTAAACTTATACCCTAAAACAGAATAGTCTGCCGTTTCTTGCCAAAATATCTCTGGCTCATAATTGGTTTCTCTAAAGGGTTTAGACACTTCGCTGTTGTATAGTTGCCAAAACGAAGTAAGGGTAAAACCAAGGTAAACGCCGTCAAACCCAGTGTCTTCCAAATAAAGAGGCAGCTTTACGCTAACCTGAAATTTGGCTTCTTTTTTATCGACATTCTCTTCTGTGAGTTCATCATTACCGTTTGAGTTTGGATTGGTAATGTAAGTCATAGGAAGTAAATAGTTTTGTCTATGTTGTGTAATAGCAAAAACGTTATCAATTGCTTCCTTGTCACCTTCCAAGCGATTATCGAGCGCACTTTCAGTTGTGGTATCTCGTTTAATGATATCAATAACTTCAATATCACTCTCTTGTTCATCTTGCGCATTTTCTTGGGCAAGAGCATTTATGCTGCACAGACTGACTGCAGCCAATATTAAAAATGGCTTAAACACTGACACTGGTGGTGTTCTCCGTTAGGTAAGTCGTTGTTTTTTTATAAATTATTTTAATTAGTGAAATCCAGTGACTGGCCTTCCGCTGATGCAAATATTTTCAGGCTCGACTCTGCAATTGTGATGTAATCCATGCAGTGTTCAACCACCTTATCAATATCCTCATCTGTGCGATCTGGATCATGGCTATATAGCGCTAATTTTTTTGAATTACTCGCTATAGCAAGCTTTACGGCTTCTTCAGCAACTGAATGACCCCAGCCTGTTTTAGCAGGCATATCTGACATCATATATTGTGCATCATGGATAATAACGTCTGCGTTTCTAGCAAAATCGACAAACGTTAGAAAGTCAGTTTCTTTTTTATACGGCGGGTAGAGTTCGTTGTCAGTAATGTAGGCAATTTTAGTGCCTTTTTCTTCAATACTATAGGCGCTACCCTTGCCAGGGTGATTAATAGGTATTCGGCGAATGGTAGCAGAACCAATTTCCCAAATATCTTGCTCTGGCGGAATAATGGTTAAATGGAGCTTTGACTGTAACGCACTGACAGGGACAGGAAACGTTGAGCCTTGCATTTGTTTTAAAATTTGATCGTGCTCGGGTAAGGTCGTTTGCCCTGGATAAATATAGATATCTCTATCTTTTTGAAAGATAGGGCTAAAGAATGGAAAACCTTGTATGTGATCCCAGTGATTATGGCTGAGCAATAAGTGAATAGGGGTATCTTTGCTGCGAAGTTTATTCCCCAACAGCCTGATACCCGTTCCAGAATCAAGCACAATATCTGTGCCATCGGCTAATTCAATATGAACGCATGCGGTATTACCACCATAGCGTGCGTAGGCTTTTCCAGGAGTAGGAATAGAGCCTCTCACGCCGTAAAATGTTAACCGCATATGTTCACCGTTTTTATTCTTTTAGCTAACCGCTATTGCCGTTATCGCAAAGCTATACACAAAATTAAATGCAAGATTACTAATATTTATCTTTCAATGATAGACAATGTTAAAGACTAACAACAAAGTCTTTTGCCGAATCTAAATCTAGTAACTGCTTTTCACCTGTACGGCGGTTTTTGTACTCAATTTGTTGATTGTCGAGGTTTCTCTCACCGATAACAATACTATGAGGTATGCCAATTAATTCCATATCGTTAAACATAACACCTGGGCGTTCTTTACGATCGTCAAATAATACGTCTATACCCAACGCAATTAGTTGTTCGTAAAGTGCCTCAGCCGCTTCTTTAATACGGTGAGACTTATGCATATTCATTGGTATTAATGCAATTTTGAAAGGCGCGATTGGATCAGGCCACATAATGCCGTATTTATCATGGTTTTGTTCAATAGCTGCCGCAACAATACGTGAAACGCCAATTCCATAGCATCCCATGGTTAGGGTTTGATGCTTGCCCGTTTCGCTTAGTACACCACAATTCATCGCTTCTGAGTATTTGCTACCCAATTGGAAAATGTGGCCTACTTCAATACCGCGCTTTATTTCAATAGTACCATTGCCGTCAGGTGAAGCATCACCCGCCACAATGTTACGTAAATCTGCTGTTTGTAAATCGACAGTCCAGTTTGCATTTTTCGTGATTTGGCCGTTTTCGCCGGCACCACATATGAAATCGGCAAGTGCAGCGGCACTAAAATCCACATGCATTGGCAATGTAATATCATTAGGGTTAATGAAAGCAGGGTGAGCGCCTAAAATTTCAGTGGCTTTTTCTTCACTTGCTATAACAAGCGGACTGGCTACGCCAGCTACTTTTTCAGCTTTAATATCGTTAAGCGCGTGTTCTGCGCGCAATACTAATACTACCCATTGTTCAGTTGTATTTTCTTCTACTGTTTCGCCTTTAACAACATAAATGCTAAGCGCGCTATCTGAATCTTTGCCACTTACTACTTCAGCTGCTGCGCCTGAAGCTTGTTGTTTTTCTGGCATTGCCGTTGCAGCCATTTCAACGTTTGCGGCGTAGTCGCTGTCACTCGCAAAGGCAATTGCATCTTCACCAGACTCGGCAAGTACGTGGAACTCATGGGAATGGTTTCCACCAATTGATCCCGAGTCGGCAATAACAGCACGGTAGTCTAAGCCCATGCGATTAAAGATATTGCCATAGGCTTCATACATTGTTTGGTACGTTTTATCTAAACACGTATCGTCTAAGTGGAAGCTGTAAGCATCTTTCATGGTGAATTCACGACCACGCATAATGCCAAAACGAGGACGTACTTCATCACGGAATTTAGTTTGGATTTGATAAAGATTGATAGGCAGTTGTTTGTAACTACTGATTTCGTTTCTAACTAACGATGTGATCACTTCTTCATGTGTAGGACCTAGCACGAAGTCTCGCTGGTGGCGGTCTTTAATGCGCAGTAATTCTGGGCCGTATTCTTCCCAACGACCAGACTCTTCCCACAAGTCAGCAGGTTGAACTACGGGCATTAACACTTCTACACCGCCTGCTTTGTTCATTTCTTCACGAACGATGTTTGCCACTTTATTCAGTACGCGAAGCCCGGTAGGCAACCATGTGTAAAGGCCTGATGCCAGTTTTCTTATCATACCAGCACGTAACATTAACTGGTGGCTGATAACCTCAGCGTCGGCCGGAGTTTCTTTCTGCGTGGCAAGTAAATATTGACTAGTGCGCATTCGAAGCGGTCTTCCTATAACTATGAAAAATACAATTGAGCGTATTCTAATTAACTGTGAGCAATAGTGCTACAACCACGTGCGTCTAAAGCGCGTTAATCCCAACGACGTCGACAACACCACTTTTTACCGTGAAGGCAAAATCATAGTTATACAGTGTAGTATGGTAAGTTTTTTCATCATTGCTTAGTTTATGACGATAAGCGGGACGGGGATCTTGAGCCAGCACTGCATTTAGTAATGTGGGCAGATCGGGGTGCTGTGCCGCGGCTTCTAGCAACAAGTTTTGCACGAGAGGGTTAATTGTCACATCAAGGTTGGGGATAGGGGCGGCATGTGTCAGTTCAGCCATGCTATCTGATGCATGGGGAAGCGCATCGGCATAGGGCAAATAAGGTTTAATATCGATAATGGGCGTGCCATCTAATAAATCTACCCCTTCGACATTCAAGGTAAGCTTTCCATCCACAGTTTCAGAACCTAAATTTTTCACTGCCGACATGCCTATACCATTTGGGCGATGTGTGCTTCTAGAGGCAAACACCCCAAGCGTTGCATTTCCACCTAAACGAGGGGCTTTAACCGAAGGTTTCCAGCCTTTGTCTAAATTCTCATGGAATAGAAAGAGTAGCCATACATGACTAAATACTTCTAAACCTTTAAAGACACGAGGGTCATCAAAGTCCGGCGCTAACACGACTTGTCCCCTCGCCTTGGCTAAATTAGGTTGTCGGGGAATGGCAAACTTTTGTTTAAACGGTGTTTGTATATGGCCGATGGCACAAAGGGGGAACTGATTAAGGGGCATTACCGTAAAATCCCATTTGCATAGCGCACTGTCATAAAATTCTCACATAGTTTACGTAGAGTACGGGTTCAAGTTTAAAACCTTGAACCAATTACGGACATCTGGGGCGGCCGTATTTGGCATCCCTGGACCCAATCAAACCCTTTGGCCTGTATTTTTACAGGCCGTTTTTATTTTTAGCGCATCGCATCTCATTCAATGCTTTTTCAAAATAAGGGCAGCCTAGTTCATTAGCTTTGGCAATATTGTGCGTGTAAATTTTCTCTGCATCATCTTCGTTTTTCATATAGCGGGCAATATCACGCTCGCGAATTAAATGAAGTAAAGGGTAGGGAGAGCGGTTGGTATAATTTGCTACGCTGTCTTTCGCTTCGCCATCAAACTGGTAGTCAGGATGAAAACTGGCAAGTTGATACACGCCCGTATACCCCCAATCAGATAGCATACGTTCACATATCGCCAATACATCTAGGTAGTCATCAAAGGAAGCTGTAGACGATGAGGGCGCAATAATGAGGGTAGTGGCAATATCGTCTTGTTCGTCTAAACGTTTACACTCATCGAAAAGCGAGGCAATAACATCGCCAGCATCCCCATTAACCACGACACAGTGAATTTGGCTAGGTTGGCGTACGAAACCGGCAAAGGGGCAAAAGTTGTGGTTGATGACAATGTCATCAACCCAACGCATTGTGGCTTCTATAAGATGTGTATCGTTCACGATTTCAACTTAAGAGTGGTATTTAACGTAAGCTTCTAAGGTATTTTCTATTAAGCTAGCGACTGTCATGGGGCCCACACCACCAGGCACTGGGGTAATCCATCCTGCACGTTGTTTGGCAGGCTCAAAATCCACGTCACCAACTAATGAACCATCACTCACACGGTTAATACCTACATCGATAACAATAGCGCCAGGCTTAATCCAGTCGCCAGGAATAAAGTTTGGTTTACCTACCGCAACCACAAGAAGGTCTGCACGACTGACATGGGCTTTTAAATCTTGTGTAAATTTATGACAAGTAGTAACCGTACAACCAGCAAGCAATAATTCTAAGCTCATTGGGCGGCCCACAATATTAGAGGCTCCCACAATCACAGCGTCTAGTCCTTTCACTGGTCGCTTAGTGGCCTCAATCATGGTCATGATACCTTTCGGAGTACAGGGGCGAAGCGCTGGAATACGTTGTGCCAATCTACCTATATTATAAGGATGAAAACCATCTACATCTTTATGGGGGTGAATGCGCTCTAATACTTTTTCTGCATTCAAACCGGCAGGTAAGGGCAACTGCACTAAAATACCGTCTATTTCCTTGTCGTCATTTAATTGGTCAACAAGTGCTAACAATTCGCTTTCTGTAGTATCGGCGGGTAAATCAAAAGAGCGAGATACAAACCCCACTTCATCACACGCTTTTCGTTTGTTAGAAACATAGACTTGTGAGGCGGCATCGCTGCCGACTAACACAACGGCTAATCCAGGTTGACGTTTCTTCGCGTCAATAAGTGAATCTACATAAGAAGCAACGTGCTGGCGAACTTGTTTGGCAATTAATTTGCCGTCAATTAAATGAGCTGTCATAGAAGTGATTATAATGTGTGGTCATTAAGTGCTAATTATTGTTTCATAAAACAGCATGTGGCGACCAGTAGAAACACACAAATACTGTAAATCGCAAAAAGTTTAAAAAGATTTGCGCTTATATAAGGTAAATTTCGATAAATAATAAAAATGTCTACCATGAGTAAACTCGTGTTCTACCTTCGGGATTGGATTAAATAATAGGTTTTTGAGTTTCGGTTAGCTTGAAAAATGCCCAAAGTGCTCAAAAAAGCACATTTATGGGCGCTTTATGAGCGGTTGAATATTTTATTTAAAAAAGTGTTTGACGAGGTGGGGTCTTCTCAGTAATATTCGCACCCCGTAACGGCACAGACGCAAATTGCTTCAAACGTATCGTTACACAGTCGGTGAGTGGCGCAGCTTGGTAGCGCACTTGTTTTGGGTACAAGGGGTCGTAGGTTCAAATCCTATCTCACCGACCATTTTTTGCAAGCGAAGATTCGCCGAGCGTCCGTAGCTCAGCTGGATAGAGCAACGGCCTTCTAAGCCGTGGGTCGCAGGTTCGAATCCTGCCGGACGCGCCATGCGAGTCAGGTAGGACCTGATTCGGATTGGTCGAATCTTTAAAGGTAAACATGTACTATCAATTCAACATGTTTATTTATTGCAAGCACCATCAGTGGTGGGCGTAGCTCAGTTGGTAGAGCCCCGGATTGTGATTCCGGTTGTCGTGGGTTCGAGCCCCATCGTCCACCCCACTTTTTCGCGGGAGTGGTGGAATTGGTAGACACGCTGGATTTAGGTTCCAGTGCTTCACGGCGTGAGAGTTCAAGTCTCTCCTTCCGCACCATATTTTAAGCTTTTTTTACAAAAGCTGTTGTAAGTGCTTTCTTTAGCGCT
Organism: Alteromonas stellipolaris; assembly: GCF_001562115.1. Taxonomy (NCBI): domain Bacteria; kingdom Pseudomonadati; phylum Pseudomonadota; class Gammaproteobacteria; order Alteromonadales; family Alteromonadaceae; genus Alteromonas; species Alteromonas stellipolaris. Next base: position 3,115,826 of record NZ_CP013926.1, on the reverse strand, counting down.
AATGTAGTAATATTGTCGGTGAGTGGCGCAGCTTGGTAGCGCACTTGTTTTGGGTACAAGGGGTCGTAGGTTCAAATCCTATCTCACCGACCATTTACTCTATCCTCTATATATTTCCTTGTAAAATTTCTTTTTAAATCTCTTTTTCTATCTATTTGCACACTTATCGTTCAAAAGCGTGTTACAAACTTGTGTTTCCCTCTCGACTCTGGTTCTCTGCGACTGTATACTACGGCGTCTTTTTTTAACTCGTATGTTTGTAACAAATACGCGATTAACACTGTATTGTGTGGTGTTTTGTTAGTGCAAACGTCGGAAACGACCTCTACCCCGGTGTGATATGCCAAATAGGCATGACGGGAGAGGGGATTGAGAACAAAGCGCTTAAATAAGCGTAAAGTTGAGGTAATATAATGCAAGTTTCAGTCGAGACGACCCAGGGTTTAGAACGCCGTCTTACTATCACCGTTCCAGCTGACGCTATTGATTCAGCTGTTAAATCTCGCCTACAGCAATTGGCGAAAACGCAACGAATCAACGGTTTCCGCCCAGGCAAGGTACCAGTAAGCGTAATCAAAAAGCGTTTCGGCCAAGCAGTGCGTCAAGAAATTGCTGGTGATGTAATGCAGCAAAACTTCTACCAGGCTATCGTTCAAGAAAAAATTCAACCAGCTGGTATGCCTAATTTCGAACTGACTAAAGATGAAGATGGTCAGGATTTGGAATTTGTTGCTTCTTTTGAAGTGTATCCAGAAGTAGAAGTTAAAGGCATCAACGATATCGAAATTGAAAAGCCAGTAGTAGAAATTACTGACGAAGATCTTGATAACATGATGGTAACGCTACAGAAGCAACACGCTTCTTGGAAAGAAGTTAAACGTAAAGCGAAGAAAGACGATAAAGTTGTTATCGATTTCGTTGGCTCTATCGACGGTGAAGAATTTGAAGGCGGAAAAGCTGAAGATTTCGAACTTGAACTAGGTCAAGATCGCATGATCCCAGGTTTCGAGAAGCCACTTGTTGGCGCGAAAGCGGGCGAAGAAGTAACAGTAGAAGTTGCTTTCCCTGAAGATTACCACGCAGAAAACCTTAAAGGTAAAGATGCGGTATTCCAAGTAACAGTGAAAAAAGTAGAAGGCCAGTCACTTCCTAAAGTTGACGAAGAGTTTGCTACCTTGTTCGGTGTTCAGGAAGGTGGTGTTGATGCGCTTAAAGCTGAAGTTCGTAAGAACATGCAACGCGAGCTAGATCAAACACTTAAAACTCAGGTTAAAGAAGACGTTATTGCTAAATTGGTTGACGCTAACGAGCTTGATATTCCTCAAGCACTTATCGACCAAGAAGTTAACGCTTTACGTGAACAAGCTAAACAGCGTTTCAGCCAACAGGGCGGTGGTCAAAACCTTCCAGAGCTGCCAGCTGAATTATTTACCGATAATGCCAAGCGTCGTGTTTCAATTGGCCTATTATTAGGTGAAGTAATTAAACAAAACGAACTTAAAGCTGACGAAGCAAAAGTAAACGAGATGATCGAAACTGCTGCTTCTGCGTATGAAGACCCTCAAGAAGTTGTAGAATATTACAACAACAACCAAGAGCTTATGCAGCAAATGCAAAACGTTGCACTAGAAGAGCAGGCGGTTGAGTGGGTACTTGAGCAAGCTAAAGTTACCGAAGTAACTAAAGCTTTTGACGAGGTTATGAACAAACAGGCGTAATTTTTTACTGTCTGATTGACTTCACCTGTCAGCAACTGCTTAAATGCTCGGAGCCTTCCGAGCATTTTTGTTTTTAACGCTAGATAATCAAGGTAGCTATGACTAATACCCCATTTGATCCAATGAATGCACTTGTTCCTATGGTAGTTGAACAGACTTCCAAAGGTGAACGTTCGTACGACATCTATTCTCGTCTATTGAAAGAAAATGTTATTTTCTTAGTAGGGCAGGTAGAAGACCACATGGCCAACCTGATTGTGGCTCAAATGCTATTTTTGGAAGCTGAAAATCCAGAAAAAGACATTTTCCTTTATATCAATTCACCTGGCGGTTCTGTAACTGCAGGTATGGCAATTTACGACACCATGAATTTCATCAAGCCAGACGTAAGCACAGTATGTGTAGGTCAAGCGGCTAGCATGGGAGCGTTTTTGCTATCTGGTGGTGCTAAAGGTAAGCGTTACTGTTTACCAAATTCTCGCGTGATGATTCACCAACCTTTGGGTGGTTTCCAAGGTCAAGCATCAGATTTTGAAATTCATGCGAAAGAAATCCTGTCTATTAAAGAGAAGTTAAACCGCTTAATGGCGCAACACACTGGACAAGATTACGAAAAAGTTGCCCACGACACCGATCGTGACAACTTCCTTAGTGCAACTGAAGCCAAAGAATACGGCTTGATCGACCAAGTTATGACAAATCGATCTGACGCGGCTGCAACTAAGTAGTATAGTTATATATAGTAGACCTGAACTAGTGCTTGGCACGATTTGGTTTTCGGTTCAGGCAAGGCAGAGGCAATAGTAATGAGTGATAAACAAAGCGGTGACGGTGATAACAAGTTACTGTACTGCTCGTTTTGTGGCAAAAGCCAACACGAAGTAAGAAAGTTAATAGCAGGCCCGTCGGTATTTATTTGCGATGAGTGTGTTGAGTTATGTAACGATATCATTCGCGAAGAAATCAAGGAAATCGCGCCTAAGCAAAAGCAGGATGCTTTACCAAAGCCAAATGAAATCCATGCACACTTAGATGACTACGTTATCGGTCAAGAGCACGCCAAAAAAGTATTGTCTGTAGCGGTGTATAACCATTACAAACGTTTGCGTAACGGTGATGTGCACGATGGTGTGGAGCTTGGTAAGAGTAATATCCTACTTATCGGTCCAACGGGTAGTGGTAAAACATTACTGGCAGAAACCCTTGCACGTTTGCTTGACGTTCCTTTCACTATGGCAGATGCAACTACGTTAACCGAAGCCGGTTATGTGGGTGAAGATGTTGAAAACATCATTCAAAAGCTTCTGCAAAAATGTGATTACGATGTAGAAAAAGCCCAACGCGGCATTGTTTATATTGATGAAATTGATAAAATTTCTCGTAAATCAGACAACCCATCTATTACTCGTGACGTTTCGGGTGAAGGTGTACAGCAAGCATTGCTTAAGCTTATTGAGGGCACGGTTGCCTCAGTTCCTCCGCAAGGTGGTCGTAAGCATCCACAGCAAGAATTTTTACAGGTAGATACCTCTAAGATTCTGTTTATTTGTGGTGGTGCGTTCGCTGGCCTAGATAAGGTTATTGAACAACGTGCACAAAAGGGCACAGGTATTGGATTTGGTGCGGCTGTTAAGTCTAAATCTGAAAACACTGCGCAAATAAGCGAGTTGTTCAAGCAAGTAGAACCACAAGACTTGGTTAAATACGGATTAATTCCTGAATTTATCGGTCGTCTACCTGTGGTAACTAGCCTTGAAGAATTGAATGAAGAAGCCTTGATTCAAATTCTTAAAGAGCCTAAGAATGCGATTACGAAGCAGTACTCAGCATTATTTGATATGGAAGATGTGGAACTTGAGTTCCGTGACGACGCATTGCACGCTATCGCTAAAAAGGCGATGGATCGTAAAACCGGTGCCCGTGGTCTTCGTTCAATTGTTGAAGCTGTTTTGCTTGATACCATGTACGAATTACCGTCTGCGGTAGATGTAAGCAAAGTAGTTATTGATGAAACCGTTATTCGCGGCGAATCAAAACCTATTTTAATCTACGACAATACAGATAAGAAAGCGGCTTCTGAGTAAGCTGTTTTACGTTTAAAAAAAGGTCCTTCGGGACCTTTTTTGTTTTCTAAAAGCGTAAAAATAATTTCTGCATTAGGTACTGCTATTCTCAAGTTCAAACTCAACATTAAGAGTTTTTCCTTTCAAATTCGTAACGTGATACTAAAATTTTACGCATTCCAATAGGGTGTGAATCAGCTTTTTTCTGCCTTTTAAAACCCAACTTGCTGGTTATTTAAGCAAACGAACTCGTTTAACCTATCCTTTCTGATAGATTCGGCAACAAACTGTTGCCATACGGTCTAAAATCGATAATGGTAAAGAAAAGCAGGGAAAGCAGCGAATTTACGTACATTAATAATGTTTTATTTGAACTTTGCGCTAGCATCCCCATATCAAACGACAATGCTAACTAATAGAGAACACGTATGACAGTTGAGCGAGAAAATCGCATTGAAATTCCTGTGCTTGCCTTAAGGGACGTGGTTGTTTATCCGCATATGGTCATACCCTTATTCGTCGGGCGAGAAAAATCGATCCGTTGTCTTGAAGCGGCAATGGAAAACGAGAAACAGATTTTCTTAGTGGCCCAGAAAGACGCCGGTGTGGACGAACCCGATGCCGATGACATTTATACCGTTGGTACAATTGCTACTATTCTTCAACTTTTGAAACTACCTGACGGCACGGTAAAAGTGTTAGTAGAAGGGAGTGTGCGTGGTGAAGTTGAAGGTTATGAGCAATCAGAGCCTTTCTTTGTTGCTAACGTAAATAAAATTGAAGACGGTGCTATCGATGAGAGCGAGCAAGAAGTGCTTATTCGCTCTGCGGTATCGCAGTTTGAAGGTTATGTTAAGCTAAACAAAAAAATACCGCCTGAGGTACTTACGTCGCTTAATGGTATTGAAGATGCTGCACGCTTAGCAGATACCATGGCTGCGCACATGCCGCTTAAACTCACCGAAAAACAGAAAGTGCTAGAAATGAAAGGGGTGAACGAACGCCTTGAGTATTTAATGGCCTTGATGGAAGGTGAAATCGATTTGCTACAGGTTGAGAAGAAAATTCGAACCCGTGTTAAAAAGCAGATGGAAAAAAGTCAGCGTGAGTACTATTTGAATGAGCAAATGAAAGCCATTCAAAAAGAGCTCGGCGAGCTTGATGATGCACCAGACGAATTTGAAGCGTTAGCGAAGAAAATCGAAGACGCTAAAATGCCGCAAGAAGCGTTAGATAAAGCAAAGTCTGAGCTCCAAAAGCTTAAGATGATGTCGCCTATGTCGGCAGAAGCTACTGTGTTGCGCAGCTATATTGAGTGGCTAACCAATGTACCGTGGAACAAACGCTCCCCAGTGAAGAAAGATTTATCTCGCGCTGAAGTGGTTTTAAATGAAGACCATTACGGCTTAGAGAAAGTCAAAGAACGCATTTTAGAATATCTTGCGGTACAACAGCGTGTTAAGAAGCTTAAAGGACCCATTTTGTGTCTTGTAGGGCCTCCTGGTGTAGGTAAAACCTCTCTAGGCCAATCTGTTGCGAAAGCGACAGGGCGCAAGTATGTACGTATGGCATTGGGCGGCGTGCGTGATGAAGCTGAAATTCGTGGGCACAGACGTACCTACATTGGCTCATTGCCCGGCAAGCTAGTGCAAAAGATGGCAAAGGTAGGGGTGAAAAACCCACTTTTCCTATTAGATGAAATTGATAAGATGTCGTCTGATATGCGTGGTGATCCAGCGTCTGCGTTACTAGAAGTGCTTGACCCAGAACAGAATAATAGTTTCAGTGACCACTATTTAGAAGTGGATTACGACTTATCTGATGTGATGTTTGTGGCTACCTCGAATAGCATGAATATTCCAGGCCCGTTACTTGATCGTATGGAAGTTATTCGTCTTTCTGGTTATACCGAAGACGAAAAACTCAATATTGCAACGCGTCACCTAATCAGCAAGCAAATGGAACGTAACGGGCTTAAGTCTAAAGAGCTTGAGATTACCGAGTCGGCCATTATTGGTATGATTCGGTATTATACCCGTGAAGCAGGTGTACGTAGTTTAGAGCGTGAAATTTCTAAGGTATGTCGTAAAGCTGTAAAAGATATCTTGCTGAATAAGAGCAAAGATAAAGTGTCAGTGACCCAAGATAACCTTAAAGATTACTTAGGTGTACAACGTTTCGATTACGGTAAAGCTGATAAAGACAATCAAATTGGCCAAGTTACTGGATTAGCATGGACACAGGTTGGTGGTGATTTACTTACTATCGAAACTACGTCTGTGCCGGGTAAAGGCAAGATGACATCAACTGGTTCGCTTGGTGATGTTATGCAGGAATCTATTAAAGCTGCAATGACGGTTGTGCGCAGTCGCGCTGAAAAGCTTCGTATTAACGAAGATTTTTATGAAAAACGCGATATTCACGTGCACGTGCCTGAAGGTGCTACACCGAAAGATGGCCCCAGTGCTGGTATCGCTATGTGTACTGCTTTAGTGTCATCATTAACGGGTAACCCTGTTAAATGTGATGTGGCCATGACGGGTGAAATCACACTGCGTGGTGAAGTGTTAGCCATTGGTGGGTTGAAAGAAAAGCTACTAGCTGCGCACCGTGGTGGAATTAAAACGGTGGTTATTCCAGCAGAAAATGAACGTGATTTGGAAGAAATTCCAGAAAATGTAAAAAAAGATTTATCAATTCACCCTGTAAAGTGGATTGATGATGTGCTTGATATTGCACTTCAAGAGCCAGTAGAGTCTTTTGAGGTTGCGACGAAAAGCTAAAATGGTTGGCTGCATGTCCTAATTTTAAAGGCTTGCAGCCTTAAATTTGCAATAATTGATTAAAAAGTGTGCATACCTTCGTCAATTCGCCTATTTTTTTCAAAATAGGGCTTTCTTGTCGCAAGAGTTGTGTTACCTTTAATTTGTATTCGCTTGAAGCCTTGCCACAAAAGGGATTGCAGCGATTCAATAAAAGTTAATTAATTGTGACAGATGCTTGATGTTCAGAATCAAGCTTGCTATAACGTTCAATCAAATCGTTTTGGACAAACAGTATAATAACAATCGAAGGGGATCATAATAGTGAACAAGTCTCAACTTATCGACCAAATTGCTGCTGGCGCAGATATTTCAAAAGCAGCTGCCGGCCGCGCTCTAGATGCATTCACTGACTCAGTAACTGCAGCACTTAAAGACGGTGACCAAGTGGCACTAGTCGGTTTCGGTACTTTCTCAGTACGTGAGCGCTCTGCTCGTAGTGGTCGTAATCCACAAACTGGTGAGACTATTCAGATTTCAGCGGCGAAAGTTCCTTCTTTCAAAGCTGGTAAAGCTCTGAAAGACGCTTGTAACTAAGCAAAACTTGCAAGAAAAAGGCGATGGCTTATGCCATCGCCTTTTTTATTTGTAACGCCGAATTTATCATTTCCCACTATTTTCTTTATCTCACCTATAGCGCGACAGTGCATTGCGTACCACGCTGCGGTTTTATTGAACAATAGAAGGATTAGTTTTTGTTAAGCCGTTTATCTTCACAGGTATTAGGTTATAATCACCGCTTATTTTTTGCCATGATGTTAGCGTAGGTATTATCCAACGCTAAAGGGCAAGTGTAGTAAGCAACGGAGTTGAACAACAATCATGCTAGAAAGAATCAGAGAAGGTTCTCAAGGCCCATGGGCAATGGCAATTATTGCCCTTATCGTATTGAGTTTCGTGTTTGCTGGTGTAGGAAGCTACCTGACGTCTTCAGGTACTACGGCAGTAGCAACAGTTAATGGCGAAGAAATTTCTGCTCAGGAATTAGAACGCGGTTATCAGAACCAACGGGCACAAATGGAATCACAATTTGGCGAAAGCATTGCCCAGTTGTTTTCAAGCGAACAGTATTTAAGTGACTTTCGTCGTAACGTACTAGATAGACTTATTGCTGAAAAACTTATTCAGCAACAAGCACAGGAAATGGGCTTGCGCGTTAGCGATGCTCAAATTCGTGAAACTATCGTACAAATGCCAGAGTTTCAGTTCGGTGGCCAATTCGACAACGAACGTTTCCAAACTATTTTGCGTCAAAACGGTTTTCAGGTTGCTGACTTCCGTGACTACTTACGAATTCAAATGACGCAAAATCAATTGGCTGCAGCGTTAACAAATTCTGAGTTTGCGTTACCTGGTGAAGCTGAACGTGCAAATGCATTGCAACTTCAAACTCGTGACGCTAAATACGTGATGATTGATTCTGCTTCATTCGCCGAGTCGGTGGAAGTCACAGAAGATGATGTTGCTGAATATTACAACGCCAACATCACTGCATTTGATACAGAAGAGCAAATTAAACTTGCTTATGTATCACTCACGGTAGAAGACGTTAAAAGCCGCGTAAGCGTAGATGACGACGCCGTTCGCACTTACTATGACAATAACTTAAGCGGTTATGGCAAAGAAGAAGAGCGTCGTGTGTCACATATTCTTATTGAAGCTGGCGATGACGCTGAAGCAGCGAAAGCGAAAACTCAAGCGCTTTTAAACCAATTGAACGATGGTGCTGATTTTGCAGAGTTAGCTGAAAGTAGTTCAGATGACACCTTTTCTGCTGAAAATGGCGGTGATCTCGATTTCATTACGCCTGGAATGATGGACGATGCGTTTGACGAAGCGGTATTTAGTTTAGCCAATGTGGGTGACTATACCGACGTTGTTGAAACCGAGTTCGGTTTTCACATCATTAAATTAACTGAACTTAAAGAAGCGCAAGTTCAAGCATTTGAAGATGTAAAAGCAGAAATCCGCGAGACATTGCTAACTGACAAAGCATTAGAAGAATTCTTTGAGTTGCAAAATACCATGGCTGAAATTGCATTTGAAGTGCCAGATACCCTAGAAGATGTGGCTAACGCAGTTGATTTACCTGTGCAAGAAACTGACTTGTTTAGTCGTAACACTGTGCCAGTAGATATGAGCTCACCTGCACTGGCTGAAGTCGCGTTTTCTTCTGAACTTATTGATGAAGGCGTTAACAGTGACATTATCGAGTTAGATGATGAAACGGTAGTTGTAGTGCGTGTTGTAGAACATTTGCCACAGCGTACTCAAGCGTTAGACGAAGTTCGTGACGGTATTGTAGCAACAGTGAAAGCACAGAAGGCGCAAGAAGCGGCTGAAAGCTGGGCTACAGGTATTGTTGATTCGCTGAAACAAGGCGAAAGTGTAGCTTCTACATTAGCGGAAAAATCACTAAGTTGGGAAACTGCTGAAGCTGTTGCGAGAAGTGGTAGTACACTAAACCGCAGTATCGTAGATAAACTGTTTACCTTATCTAGTGAAGCAGAAAAGCGCGTAGATGTGATTGCAACTGTGAACGGTGACGTTGCCATTGTTGAACTTGTTAAAGTGAACAGTGCGCCTACGTTAAGTGCTGAGATGTCAGAAAGTCTGAAACCTCGTTTAGCGCAGATGCAAGGTCAACGTGTTTACCAACAGTTCATTGAAGCATTACGTGCTGATGCCGATGTGACAGTGTCTGAAAGCCTTTAGTATTGTTGAACTTACTGTTTAGAGGCTGGCGAGAATTTAAGTAGGCTGAAACGTAATACTATTATGTTTTAGTCCTAGCGCTGGTTTGTTCTAGCCTTGACCTTAAAGTAAGCGAAAAATACACTAAAAAAGCCAGTGTTGAACAAGCGATGTTGTTATCGCTTCGCCAACACTGGCTTTTTTTGTGGGCGTTTGTCTTTAATAAGTAAAAGTACTAATGGGTGAGAAAAAGCATGAGAGCGTAAAAAGCCGCAATAACACTCGACAATACCAGTATGTAAGTAAAACCTTGTTTACCCTGCGCTAGGGAATAGCTATTCACCCTTAAGTAGCCAAACCACAATAACGACAAGATAAGTGGTATCAGTACAATAATCTTTAGCAAAACTCGACCTCGCGTTGTATCGGTAAAGGGTTATTACATTATGTATAGTGCGGTAGCTTTCAGTAGTAATCTAATTCCACTGCATGAGCCCGCTGCATGATTATAAGTTTAACGATAAATTCAAACTATATCCCTAACTATATATGAGTAAAGTGTATAAGGGGAATTCAGTTAAGCCTGTGGGTTATTTTCATTTTCGGGGCATTGATACCTGTAATAGTAATTAATGCGGCTGGTAACTAATAAGCTAGTAACGAAGGGGCTAGTAATTCACGGGCTAGTAACTAAGCAGTTCGATTGGCCTTTCTGTATTAACCTCGTTTTGTTTATCCTTTTCTTTGTCATTTCCTTGTCTTAATTTTGTTATCCCCGTGTCATCTTTACTTTGTGTAATAACGTGTAAGCAAACTAATAAACTCTATTTACCCTTATGAACACTACAGCGGTTTCCTTACTTCAACACGCTAGAAGCATTCATTTTGCTGAGGTGCTTATGGCACGAGAATCCATCACCCCAGTTGATGCAGGGTGTCAAAGCTATCTTATGCACCGTTTGGAAAAGCTAGGTTTTGTATGTGAAAAGTATAAAGTAAAAGGAGTGACTAATTTAATTGCTAAATGGGGCAATGGACCTACTCACTTTGCTTTTTCTGGCCACACCGATGTGGTGCCACCAGGACCGCTGGAAAAATGGAAATCTCACCCTTTTTGTCCAGTGATAAGCCAAAATAAACTTTATGGTCGTGGTGCTGCCGACATGAAAACGGGTGTTGCTGCTATGCTAGCAGCCACAGAAAGAGCGCTCCCATCAATGGATTCGAACCAATATACTTATTGGTGGTTGATTACCAGTGATGAAGAAGGCGTGGCTGAATATGGCTCTAGATGGATAAAGGCCTATTTAGATGCTAAAAAAATTACCCTTGATATGTGCTTAGTAGGCGAGCCTACTGCTACGCACACTACTGGCGATACCATAAAAGTAGGGCGTAGAGGCTCCTTATCAGGCACTATTCTCGTATCGGGTAAGCAGGGTCACGTAGCCTACCCACATACGTGTGATAACGCTATTCACAAAGCAAGCAGAATTATACAGGCGCTATCCTCTTATGAATTTGAACAAGGTAGTCCAGACTTTCCCGGAACGTCCCTGCAAGTCACTCACGTTGATACGGGCGCTTTTACTGATAATTTAGTGCCGGGGAGTACGCGTATTGAATTTAATGTGCGTTACGCTTGGCAATTTAACCGCGACAGCCTAGTTAAGTTGCTAGCAGGTATTATCGGTGACATAGATGGTGATGCGTCGATAAGCTGGTCTAGACCTTGTGAATCCTATATGAGTAAAACCAATACAGAAAAGCGCTGCTTAATTACTATTGCAGAAAAAGCCATTGTGCAAGCCTCAGGCAGATATCCCCTAGTCAGCACCTCTGGAGGAACATCAGATGGACGGTTTTTCGCATCAGACACAACGCAAGTAGTGGAAGTCGGTGTGCCAAATGCTACCATCCATCAAGTTAATGAACACGTGCATTTATCGGATATAGTAACCTTAGAAGATATCTTCACCGATATTCTGCTAAGCCTATAAATTTACGCCGACTTCTTTAGTTCAGGTTTTAATTGAGTTGCCCCTAAATACCGTTCCTTTTTCTTGGGCGTCAGTGCTTCTAAATCAACCACGACTAAGCCATCTATACAGTCGTTAAAATCAGGATCTACATTGAAATCGAGAAAGGCCACTCCACCAGTCTTCGATAGTTCACTGTATTGCTTGTATAAAGTTGGGACATTAACCCCCATATTAGCGAGTAAATGCTTTAACTGAGTAAACTCAGATTTATAGTCTTTACCGGTAAAAGTATACAAGGCGTCTTGTGACATTTGATAAGGGCGTTTCGATTTAGCTTGGCCAAATTTGGCCGGGAAGTAAATGGAGTAAAACTGTACTATCAAATCTTTAGCTGGCTGAGGATAAGCGTTGCTTAATGATACTGCCCCAAACATATATCGGTACTTCGGGTAACGATTTAAAAAAGCACCAATGCCCACCCATAGATAATCTAGGCTGCGTTTACCCCAATAACAGGGTTGCACAAAACTTCTACCCAGCTCCAATCCAGCACCAAACATGACGGCGTTACTGTCATCGGTACCATAATCGAACAAGGTGGCTGAATATAAACCTGTGGGGTGATCTTGTTTGCTCAATAACTCAGCATCACCAAATCGATAAGCCCCTACTATTTCTAAATTACTCTCATCCCATAAAATTAAATGGTAATAATGGGTGTCGTATTGGTCTATATCACGGCGTTTGTTCGTGCCTTCGCCCACTGCACGAAAAGCAATTTCTCTCAAGCGGCCAATTTCACGCATAATCGGTGAGCAATTTTTATGTTGGTATAAATATATCGACTGACCATCACTGGTGTGGCCTAAGTGTTCGCATTGCTTCATCGCACGGGAAAGCTCTTTTCTGTCTTCCGGCATGGCCACAGGGGCTTGGGTGTCGAAAATGGCTTTTTTATTACTGCCAATCCGATATAAGTGGCGCTTAAATAGTTTCACCTGATCTTTAAGCGCTATGCTAGTTTGTTGGTAAGACTCAAAGGGAATAAGCTCGCCTATTCGCATAGGAAGGTGTTTCTTGCGTTGCTTAAACATCTCTTTTACCAGCAGCGCAGTGGCTAAAGGTTTGTACACCATAGACACTCCGTAAAATAGCGGGCTATTTTTGGCATCGATATAAACCGGGAGAATGGGAGATTTGGCTTGTCGGGCTATGCGTAAAAAGCCTGAATGCCACAGCGTATCTCGCACTCCTTGAGGTCGTAGTCGTGACACTTCTCCCGCGGGAAATATTAAAATGGCGCCGTCTGAACGCAAGTGTTCTTGTATAGCACTTAAATGCTGCTTCGGCGTACCGCCTTGCATGTTGTTTACTGGCAGTAACATGTCGTGCAAAGGCTCAATAGCCATGAGCATTTGGTTCGCGACTACTTTTAAGTCGTGACGAACTTCACTCACCAGCTTGATTAATGCAAGGGCATCTAGTGAGCCGATAGGGTGATTGGCAATAATCACCACGCGTCCTTGTGATGGAATACGCTCTTTCTCTACATCGCGGGTAGAGTAACTAATATTAAAGTATTCAAGCACCTGCTCTACAAAGTCGATATCTTCGTAGTGGGGGTAAGTTTCGCCGAACTCTATTATTTCTCGTTCATGCAAAAGGTGGCGCAGCACGAACGATAAAGACCTAAACAACAAGGGGTTGTTAGCCACTTGGGGATAGTGTTTATTTAGTACTTCATCAACTGTAAACATAGTCTTTCTCGGTTTTTGCGAACAATAGCAGGGGAATATGACGTTTTTCACACAGTTTGATGTCAGTTATCTGACAATGCAGAGGCCCGCGTTTCGTGCATTATGAAACGCGGGTTTAAGTGGTATGCTTATGCTGCTCTTGATGGTGAATTTTTCACTTTTAATGGGGTAACGTTATCTGCTTTGATCATGGTCTCAAGGGAATAAATCAGGGATAGGTTTCCATTTTCGTCTTCACCCAATGCAGTACAGTTTTCCATCCAATCGCCGTCGTTAATATAGTGGATGCCATTTTCCATTGTGCTTTCAGGGTGATGAATATGACCGCAAATTACACCATCAAGCCCCATTTCTGCAGCCCGTGAACAACAAGCCTCGCGGTAGCGAGCAATCGCTTCGTTTGCTCCTTTGATGTGTTTTTTAATGTAACCGGCAAGTGACCAATACTCACGTTTACGCCAACTACGAAAACGATTGAACTCGCGATTTAAAAACAGCAATAGGTCGTAACCTTTATCACCAATCCACGCATGAAATTTACCCATGGTGACATCGCCATCAAACTGATCGCCATGTAACACAAGGTAACGTTTGCCTTGGGCGGTGGTATGCACAAGTTGACGCTCAATTTCGATATCACCAAACGCCATACCGGAATAAGACTGAATTGGCTCGTCGTGATTACCTGGGAGATAAACGACGCGAGTGCCATCTTGGCTCATGGCCATCAGCTTATGCATAACTTGATTGTGCGCTTGCGGCCAACGAAACTGTTTTGTCATTTGCCACATATCGACAATGTCGCCAACCAAATAAAGCGTGTCGACAGTGACGCCGTTTAAAAACGAAAGTAGGTATTCAGCTTTGCAATCACGATTGCCAAGATGAATGTCAGAAAGCCAAAGTGTGCGGTAATGTGTTTTTTTCATAGCAAGGTCCCAAAGCGATTGCCTTGGAACGCCACTATATGGAGGTTAATTGACAAAATAGTGACACTTGTTTGACGATAGTGTTACAGCTAGCTTTTCTACATACTCTGGTTCTTATAGAAGCTCATCGGCTAACGCCAGTAACTTCTCTCGCATCCACTTATTCACTAAATCCTCATCAGCTTGCTGATGCCAATACATGTGAATGGGCATAAGTGGTACGTCAAAGGGCAGTGTGGTAACGGCAACTGGCAGGCTGCTAGTAATCTGCTGTGCATAACGACTTGGTACGGTAAGTAATAAATCTGATTTACTGACTACACTTGCGGCAGCGAAGTAATGTTCGCACTGCAGGGCAAATTGTCGCGTGGCGTTTTGTTTCGCAAGCGCTAAGTCTACCGTATCTAATCGAGAGTCTTTCAAGGTAACCAGAACGTGTGATGCTGATACATAATTCGCTAGCGTTTTGTCTTTTAAAATGGAGTGTTCTCGCGCACAGATAAGTACGAAATGCTCGTCGCATACCAGTGTTGAACGAATATCAGGGCCTGTAGGCACCAATGCATCGATAACAATATCCAGTTCTTTATTAGCAAGAGCGTTTTCAAGTTCAGGGCGGGTAACCCGTCTACTAGTTACGGTAATATTTGCTGCATTTTGCAAAAGCTCGGGAATAAGCGTGGGTAGAAAGGTTGACTCAAGAATGTCTCTTAACCCTAACTTAATTTCTCTTTTATAGCGGCTGATATCAAAATCAATGGGATCTGACAGCGTAGACTCTAAATGCGAGAGGGCTTCTTTCACCTGTTGAATGATAGATTGGCACAAAGGGGTTGGTACCATCCGCCGGCTATGGCGCACGAATAGTTCATCATCAAACTTTTCTCGTAAACGTGACATTGCATGACTCACGGCCGGTTGCGTTAGATGCAATGCTTTGGCGGCCGCAGTAATACTCTCTTCTTCATACACGGCTTTAAGTACAAAAAACAAATTAAGATCTATTTTTCCATGCATCATATTTATGAAATTCCATAAAGAAGTATCATTTTCATTTATTTTTATCGAGGTTACACTGGATTTAATGTTAATTGAAGTGTGACTTTGTAGCTAAACTGTTACGTGTGGGGCGGGGAAATCGCTGCCAAAATGAAGTTTCAGCCATTACACAGAAAGTTTAGTGGCAGTTTGTAAACTGGCTTATTTACTATTATTACAATAAAAAGGGTGTATATGCAGGCCTCGATTTTTACCGAAATACTTCTTCCACTGGCTTTGGCTTTCGTGATGTTTGGTATGGGGCTTACGTTAACGGTAGCCGATTTCACCCGTCTACTTAAAGCGCCTAAAGCCATCGTAGTGGGGCTGGTGGGGCAAACCGTATTGCTGCCTTTATTGGCGTTTGGCTTGTGCATGGCATTTTCTCTTCATCCAGCAATGGCCATAGGTATTATGATTTTATCAGCGTGTCCAGGTGGCACGATGAGCAACTTAATAAGTCATATTGGGCGAGCGAACCTTGCGTTATCTGTAAGTTTAACAGCACTATCTACCTTTATTTGCGTATTCTCAACGCCTTTTATAATCCACTATTCCATGGACTATTTCGCTGGTGAGAACGCACCTTCATTTTCCATTGTTACTACCGTCGTCGGCTTGGTATGTGTGTCTATCGTGCCTGTCATCATTGGTATGGCGATACGGCACTTCAAACCTGCATTCTCTATTAAGGTAGAGGGCTTTTTTAGAACGTTTTCATTATGGTTCATGATTGCCATGATCATTGGCATATTAATTAGTGAGCGGGCGAACTTGATGGCGTCACTAGAAGAGGCCTTGCTAGTATGCTTAGCCCTGAATATTTCAGCTGTGATACTGGGGCTTATTTTGGCTTTTGCCTTTAAATTGTCGAACATTGACGGTATTACACTGGCTATTGAAGTGGGTGTGCAAAACGCAGCGCTGGCCATGTTAATTTGTATTACCTTCTTAAATTCTCCTGAATTTGCCGTAGCGGCTGGAGTTTATGGGTTAACCATGTATGCAGGCCCTGGGCTTTTAGCTGTATGGTCGAAGCGCCTGAAAAATGCCACTAAAAGCGCTGATGGTGATGAAGGTAAGGACAAACCACTTGCTACTCAAAAAGCCTAAGCTGAGCGCTAACAATAAGAGCAAAACATACGAGTACAAAAACATGGGTACAAAGACAAGTCATATAAAAACAAACGATAAAGAAAAACGCATCCTTATTACCGGTGGCGCCACGGGACTAGGGCAAGCCATAGCACTTGCATTAATTAACGAGCACAGTAAACGCGGCGAAAAACTGAAAATATGTATCGCTGATATCCATGAGGAGCGAGGGCTAGAAACGCTTGCCTTACTAACAGAAAAAGGTACAGAGGCTTTCTATCAGCCATGTGACATTACCCAAGACGATGAAGTCGCTAATTTGGTTAGCGCTATAGAAGCACAATGGGGCGGTGTTGATCTTGTGTTCAACAACGCTGGCGTAGCGTCTGGCGGTAGTTTAAGTGATGAAAGTATTGACCAGTGGAAATGGATTTTCGATATTAACCTGCTAGGTATGGTGCGTGTCAGCAAGGCTATATTGCCTTTGTTTAAAGCGCAGGGCGGGGGCTATTTTGTAAATATAGCGTCGCAAGCGGGGCTAACGCCTATTCCTTACATGAACAGTTACAACGCAGTGAAGGCGGCTGTGGTATCACTGTCTGAAACCATGAAGCTAGAGCTTGCTCCCGATAATATCGATGTGAGCGTGGTGTGCCCTAGTTTTTTCAAAACCAACCTTGATGAGTCGATGCGAAGCGACAACCCCGCTATGCATAAAATGATGGCGCGGTTCTTTAAAAAAGCAGATATGACTAAAGAAGAGGTGGCGCAAAGTATCTGTGATCAGGTTACCCAAAAGCGGTTTTTAATCCTTACCCACAAATTAGGTAAACGGGCATTTTTGATGAAAAAACTATTACCCACCCAGACCTATATTAATAACATGCTAAAACAAACTAAAGCGATGAAACGTGCAATGGAAAGACGGTAACCCATGACGAATACAGTATTAGATAAAGCAGTATCAGTAAGAGAAGGCGAAGAACTAGACGTTAATGTTGTCGATGGGTGGCTGAAAAATCATATTCAAAACCTTATCGGCACACCTAGGGTGACACAATATTCAGGCGGTGCGTCTAACTGGACCTACTGTCTTGAATACGACAATACGTCGTTAATATTACGCCGTGCACCCGCGGGCACTAAAGCGAAAGGTGCCCATGATATGGGGCGTGAATATCGTCTTCAAGCCGCGCTGAAGCCGGTTTATAGTTATGTGCCTGACATGCTAGCGTATTGCGATGATGAAGCCGTGATTGGTACAGAATTCTATATCATGGAAAAGCTGACTGGCGTTATTCCCCGTAAGAATCTTCCTCGCGATTTAAAGACCTCTTCAGAACAGACGCGTCAGTTGTGCAAAAATGTACTTGATAGCTTAATAGAGCTGCACAAAGTTGACTATAAAGCGGCAGGTTTAGACACTATTGGCAAAGGTAGCGGTTATATAGAACGCCAAATTACCGGCTGGAGTGAGCGCTACACCAAAGCAAAAACTTGGAATGTCCCTTCGGGCAAAGGTGTTATGCGCTGGCTTAAAGCTAATATGCCAAGTGAAGAGCGTATTTGCATTACTCACAACGATTTTAGATTCGACAATGTGGTGTTAGATCCTAACGACTACACCAAAATTTTAGGTGTGCTTGATTGGGAGTTGGCCACTCTTGGCGATCCCTTGATGGACTTGGGCAATACGTTGGCCTATTGGGTTAATGCAGATGATGATTTTCTCGCTCAATCTACACGTAGGCAGCCCACTCATCTAAAAGGCATGATGACACGAGATGAAGTGGTGGCTTATTACTGCAAGCAAATGGATATTGACGTTGATGATTTCACTTTCTATGAAGTGTATGGCTTGTTTCGTTTAGCGGGTATTGCACAGCAAATCTACTACCGCTATCACCATGGGCAAACCAATAACCCAGCGTTTAAAAACTTTTGGATATTCATTCATT
This sequence comes from Alteromonas stellipolaris, assembly GCF_001562115.1. Lineage (NCBI taxonomy): Bacteria > Pseudomonadati > Pseudomonadota > Gammaproteobacteria > Alteromonadales > Alteromonadaceae > Alteromonas > Alteromonas stellipolaris. The sequence continues at coordinate 3,097,770 of NZ_CP013926.1, read as the reverse complement.
ATTTAATGTGGCGTTGTAAAAAGGCCATTCGTAAATCAGGAAAAAGAAAATGACAACAAGACAAAATATTCTGATAACGGGGGCTAGCTCAGGCCTTGGTAAAGGAATGGCGGCGGAGTTCGCAAAGCAAGGAAGCAACTTAGCATTGTGCGCAAGGCGTTTAGACCGCCTAGAGGCGCTTAGAAGTGAACTACTAGCAGTAAACCCTAACATCAAGGTGCTAATTAAGTCGCTTGACGTGAACGACCACAACGCGGTTTTTGAAGTGTTTGACGCATTTAAACAAGAGATGGGGCAACTCGATAGAGTTATCATCAACGCGGGAATGGGTAAAGGTGCCTCTATTGGCACGGGTTTTTTTAATGCGAATAAGCAAACCGCAGAGACTAATTTTGTGGCAGCACTTGCACAAGCCGAAGCGGCCATGACCATTTTTAGAGCGCAAAATGCAGGTCACCTAGTGACGATTTCATCAATTAGTGCGGTAAGAGGCTTTAGGCGAGCCATGACAGTGTATGCGGCCACTAAAGCAGGGCTTACGTCGATGACAGAGGGTATTCGTTTGGATGTGATGAATACACCAATTAAGGTGAGCTGTGTTCATCCAGGGTTTATTCGTACCGAAATTAATGAAACCGTAGAGAAAGTACCGTTTATTGTCGATACTGAGACCGGCTGTAAAGCGTTGGTAAAAGCGATTAATAAGGAAAAAGCAGTGTCTTATGTGCCAAGTTGGCCGTGGGCGTTATTACATTGGATACTACGTGTTGCGCCTTCTAGCACCATTCGCAAAATGAGTTAGGGCTAAGGTTCTGATAAAAGGTTCTGATAAAAGCCTCAAATAAAAGGCACAAAAAAAGCGCCAATAGGCGCTTTTTTACTAACTGTAAAATTTAAGCTAAAGCTTTAATTTGTGCAGCTAGGCGGCTCTTGTGACGAGCAGCTTTATTCTTGTGAATCAAACCTTTAGTAGCCATTCTGTCAAGAATCGGAGTTGCAGCAGCAAATGCAGTTTGTGCACCTTCTTTATCACCACTAGCGATAGCAGCTACTACTTTCTTCAAGCTTGTACGAGTCATGGAGCGACGGCTAGCGTTATGCTGGCGACGCTTTTCGGCTTGGATTGCACGTTTCTTAGCAGACTTGATGTTAGCCAAGGTGTAACTCCCAAATAAATTCATGTCAAAAACGAGGGTGCGGATTTTGCCTATCATCCAGCCAAAAGTCAAACGATTTAACCCAATAAGTAGAAAGTTAATTTCTACATTAAATAAGATGTTTATCGAATGCTTTGGTTTTTCGTCCTGTTCTTAGTAAAAAGCTAATAAGCGCTACATAAAAAGTGCAGAACGAAATGGCTATGTACTCATGTACAGATGGAACAGCACGAAACCATACCCACAACGGGCGCGGATTATAGCAAAAAAAATTCATGAGATGCACTTATATTTTGAATAATACGTTTCGCCCTTTGCGGGGTTTCGTTATGATTGAGCGCTTAACTGAATGAAATGCATTTATTGGAATAGTCTTAGTGTCACGGAAGTTATTAAAATCAGGCCTTATTGTCAGTGTAATGACATTGATATCCCGCGTATTAGGGCTAGTGCGAGATGTGGTAGTCGCAAAGCTAATGGGGGATGGCGCCGCCGCCGACGTGTTTTTCTTTGCAAATAAAATTCCTAACTTCCTGCGCCGCTTATTTGCCGAAGGTGCATTCGCGCAAGCATTTATTCCGGTATTAACCGAAGTACACCAAAATCACGAGAAAGCAGAGCTTAAAGCGTTTGTCGCTAAAATATCCGGCACACTCGGAGCCATAGTATTTATCGTTTCTCTTATTGGTGTAATAGCATCCCCTGTTTTAGCCGCGTTATTTGGCACAGGCTGGTTCATTGCGTGGATGCAGGGCGATGAAGCGGGCGATAAATTCTTACTCGCCTCTACTATGTTAAAAATCACCTTTCCGTATCTTGCCTTTGTATCATTAACTGGGCTGGCTGGGGCTATATTAAATACACTAAATAAATTTGCAGTGGCAGCGTTTACACCCGTGCTACTCAACGTATGTATTATTGCCTGTGCAGTATTTTTAGCCCCCGATATGGACCAACCCGCCTTTGCATTAGCGTGGGGGGTCTTTATAGGTGGCATAGTACAACTTGCCTTTCAATTGCCGTTTCTGTATCGGGCGGGTTTATTAGTTAAGCCTAAATGGGGTTGGCGAGATGAAAACGTTGTTAAGGTACGCACCCTTATGATCCCTGCTTTATTCGGGGTATCGGTGGGGCAAATTAACTTATTGTTCGATACTTTCATTGCCAGCTTCCTTATGACGGGCTCTATTAGCTGGCTGTACTACTCCGACCGCTTGCTTGAATTTCCGTTAGGGCTGTTTGGTATCGCCATCGCTACCGTAATATTGCCTGCGCTGTCACGTAATCATGTGAGTAAAGATCCGAAAGCCTTTTCAGCAAACATAGATTGGGCGTTTCGCATGGTGTGCTTACTGGGTATTCCAGCTGCAGTAGGACTGGCGACAATGGCCAGGCCAATTTTAACGGTGATATTTCAGCGGGGCGCCTTTACGGCTGAAACCGCTACTATGGCGTCTTATTCATTAACAGCTTATGCCTTCGGCTTGCTTAGTTTCATGTTAGTAAAGGTACTCGCGCCAGGGTTTTACTCGAGACAAGACACCAAAACCCCCGTTAGATTTGGTATTTGGTGCATGGCGGCAAACATGGTGTTTAATCTGTTAGCTATTCCCTTTGGCTATATTGGCCTAGCCATTGCCACTAGCATGTCGGCCACGCTGAACGCCGCACTGCTGTATATTACCCTGCACAAGCAAGGTGTTTTTGTGCTTAGCCGTACGTCCGTGATGTTCATACTTCGCGTGCTTATTGCCAGTACGGTAATGGGGGCGGTGATTTTTTATCGTGATAAGGGCGTGGAATTTTTCGACCTTGAATGGATAGTACAAGTAATGGATGTTGCTATAACTATCGCATTATCTGCAGCTGCCTTCTTTTCATGCATGATTTTATTAGGTGCAAGGCGTCGTCATTTCAAAAGTGGGGGCGGGTAATATTGGTATTCCGTGCTGGGTCGTTTATAATCGCGAGCTTTGAATTTTCAGTAGTAACTAAAGGCAGTGGCTAATTGTGGAATTTATCCGCGGGCTTAACAACGTAAAACCGCAGCACAGTGGGTGTGTACTTACCATCGGGAAATTTGATGGTGTGCACTTGGGCCATCAGGCAGTACTGGGTAATGTGCTTCAAAAAGCCAAAGCACTTGGGTTGCCGGCTACAGTGATGGTGTTCGAACCTCAACCTGAGGAAGTATTTACGCCTGACACTGCGCCAGCTCGAATTAGTCCATTGCGTGAAAAGTACGAATTGCTGAAACAGCAGGGCGTCAATCGTTTATTGGCAGTGCGTTTCAACAGAGCCTTTGCTAGTCAAAGTGCCGATACCTTCGTGCATGATTTGCTGGTGGATAAGTTAGGCGTTAAATTTCTTGTGGTAGGCGATGACTTTCGCTTTGGACAAGGTCGTCAGGGCGACTTTGCCATGCTGCAAGCCGCTGGGCAAAAGTACGGCTTTGAAGTGGTTAGCACACAAAGCTTTATGATGCATGCACATCGCATTAGCTCTACTGCAGTACGCGAAGCCCTCGCTGACTCTGATTTTGCGCTTGCCGAAGAAATGTTAGGTAGGCCGTTTGCTGTATATGGCCGCGTGGTTCATGGTGAAAAGAAAGGGCGGACCATAGGGTTTCCTACCGCGAATGTCATGCTGAAACGTTGCAGGGCGCCTATTCACGGTGTATTTGCAGTACACGTTGCCGTAGATGGAAAGAAATTCAATGGTGTGGCAAACATAGGCACTCGTCCCACGTTAAATGGTGTGCGAAACCAATTAGAAGTGCATATCTTCGATATGTCAGCCGACCTGTATGGGAAACCAATGACCGTGTTTCCTGTTGCAAAAATACGAGATGAACAGAAATTTGACTCGTTTGAGATACTAAAAGCACAAATTCAGGCCGATGCCGCTAAGGCGCGCCTGTTATTAGAATAGTGAAACGTGATAAAGTCACCACGCTTATCATAGCGTCGACCAATGCAAGCCTATACAACGCCTAACGAGGCGTTGGGTATTATTAAAGGTAACCGGATAATACAATTATATGAGTGATTATAAAGCCACATTAAACCTACCTGAAACCGCCTTTCCAATGCGCGGTAACCTTGCTCAGCGTGAGCCTAAAATGCTTAAAGACTGGCAAGAAAAAGGGGTATACACAAAGATTAGAGAAGCGAAGAAAGGTAAGAAGCCTTTCATTCTTCATGATGGCCCTCCGTACGCAAACGGCGATATTCATATTGGTCACGCAGTAAATAAAATTCTGAAAGACATTATTGTTAAGTCTAAAACCTTGTCAGATTTCGACTCGCCTTATGTGCCGGGTTGGGACTGTCACGGTTTGCCTATCGAATTAATGGTAGAAAAGAAAGTTGGTAAGCCTGGCAAAAAAGTGACGGCTGCTGAGTTTCGCCAAAAGTGCCGTGAATACGCACAACGTCAAATTGACGGCCAAATGGCTGACTTCAAACGCCTTGGCGTGTTTGGTACGTGGGATAATCCTTATAAAACCATGGATTTTCGCTCAGAAGCAGACATTATTCGCGCACTGGGTAAAGTGGTTAAATCAGGCCATTTAGAAAAAGGCTTCAAGCCTGTTCACTGGTGTACTGACTGTGGTTCTGCGTTGGCAGAAGCAGAAGTAGAATACCAAGACAAAATTTCACCTGCTATCGATGTGAAATTCCCTGTTGCTGATGTAGACGCTATCGCGGCTGCGTTTGGTGTAAGTAGTGAAGATTTAACTGCGCATAAAACCGGTGTTGTTATCTGGACAACCACACCGTGGACATTGCCTGCAAACCGCGCCATCAGCTTGCACCCAGAATTAACCTACGCGATTGTTGAAATTACGTCGACCAGCGAATGGTTAGTAGTAGCACAAGACTTACTTGAAAGCTGCATGACGCGCTACGGTATTGAAGAATATCGTGAAGTGGCGACCTGTGTAGGTTCAAGCCTAGAGCGATTATTGGTTAATCATCCGTTCTTAGATTTAAAAGTACCGCTTATTTTAGGCGAGCACGTTACCACTGAATCAGGCACTGGTTGTGTTCATACCGCGCCTGCTCACGGTGTTGACGATTTCAATGTAGGTAAACAATACGACATTGAAGTGTACAACCCAGTTGGTAATAACGGTGTGTATTTAGAAAACACCCCTTTGTTTGCTGGCCAGTTCGTATTTAAAGCCAACGATACCATTGTTGAAACGGTAAAAGAGCACGGTAACCTAGTGCTTAACGTGAAATACGAGCACAGCTACCCCCATTGCTGGCGCCATAAAACGCCTATTATTTTTCGTGCTACGCCGCAGTGGTTCATCAGCATGGACAAAAAGGGCCTACGTGCTGAGTCAATCGAACAAATTAAGCAAACCAAGTGGATCCCAGAGTGGGGCGAAAACCGCATCCAGAAAATGGTAGAAGGTCGCCCAGATTGGTGTATTTCTCGCCAACGTACATGGGGTGTGCCAATTCCATTATACGTGCACAAGCTTACCGGTGAACTTCATCCTGAGTCGGTTGCACTTATGGAAAAAGTGGCCGCTGAAGTTGAAACCAAAGGCATTCAAGCTTGGTGGGATATCGACGATGCTGCACTACTAGGTAGCGAAGCCGATAACTACGATAAAGTGACCGATACCCTAGACGTATGGTTCGACTCAGGTGTAACGCATTACTTTGTGGTTGATCAACGTGAAGACATTCCAGCTAGCGCCGATTTGTACCTTGAAGGGTCAGACCAACACCGTGGTTGGTTTATGTCATCACTTATGACATCTACTGCTATGCATGGCCATGCGCCTTACAAAGAAGTATTAACCCACGGCTTTACCGTTGATGCCCACGGCAGAAAGATGTCGAAGTCGGTTGGTAACGTTGTTGCGCCGCAAGAAGTAACGAACAAACTAGGCGCAGACATTCTTCGTCTATGGGTTGCTTCTACCGATTACCGCGGTGAAATTGCGGTATCTGATGAAATTCTAAAACGTGCTGCTGATGCATATCGCCGCCTACGTAATACTTCACGTTTCTTATTGGCAAACCTTAATGGCTTTGTGCCAGAAGATGCTTTGCCAGAAGAAGAGATGGTGGCACTGGATCGCTGGATTGTAGCCCGTGCTAAAGCACTACAGGAAGAACTTGTTGAAGCGTTTGAAAAGTATGACTTGCTAGTAGTAACGCAAAAGCTAATGCACTTCTGCTCAATCGAGTTGGGTTCTTTCTACCTAGACGTGATTAAAGACAGACAGTACACGGCGAAATCAGACGGCAATGCACGTCGTTCTTGCCAAACTGCGCTTTACCATATTATGGAAGCGTTAGTTCGCTGGATGGCACCAATCACAAGCTTTACAGCGCAAGAGATTTGGGAAGCTTTACCGGGCGAGCGTAGTGAATTTGTGTTTACCGAAACCTGGTACGAAGGCTTTAACAGCTTCACCCAAAGCGACGTATTTAACGATGAACTTTGGCATCAGGTATTAAGCGTGAAAGACGCAGCTAACCAAGCCATGGAGCAAGCTCGTAAAGATGGTCAGCTAGGCGGCTCGTTAGAAGCGAAGATTGACCTGTATGCTACAGAGTCTTTGTTTAACACCTTGGCCTCACTTGAAGATGAATTGCGCTTTGTATTGATTACATCAGCAGTGAACCTGACAAAAGTAGACAGCGCACCAGACAATGCTGCTGCTACCGATGTTGAAGGCCTATGGTTAAGCGTAAACAAAGCAAGCGGCGACAAATGTGTTCGTTGTTGGCACCATCGCGAAGATGTTGGTACCCACGAAGGGCATGAAGAGCTATGTGGCCGTTGTGTAACTAACATTGATGGCGAAGGGGAAACGCGTCAGTATGCTTAATACTTCGGCGGATACCAAGCCTAAGCTATTCAGTGAAACCGGTTTACGGTTTCTTTGGATAACCCTAATTGCTTTCGTGCTCGACCAAGTTAGTAAGTACGCAGTGTTAGGCGGTATGTCACTTTATCAATCAATAGAGGTATTACCGTTTTTCAATTTAACGTACGTACATAATTATGGCGCAGCGTTTAGCTTTCTTGATAGTGCCGGTGGCTGGCAGCGATGGTTTTTTACTGCCATCGCGACTGTTGTCAGTGTGGTTATTTTATGGTGGTTGAAACAATCGCCTAAAAACCAAACCCTGTTGCCTGTCGCCTTTTCTTTTATATTAGGTGGCGCGCTAGGTAATGTGTACGATCGTTTAGTGCATGGGTACGTTATCGATTTTCTCGATTTTCACGTAAACAACATGCACTGGCCTGCCTTCAATATTGCCGATAGCGCTATATTTATTGGTGCAGCCCTTTTAATTATTGATATGTTCAAGAACGGTGAGAAGCATAAAAGCGCCGATTCAGCCAATACGTCAAAGCAGTAACCGGAGCCACAATGACCGACAACCTTATTATTGGTTCTGACAGCGAAGTTATACTTCACTTTGATTTAAAACTTGAAGATGGCTCAGCCGCTGACAGCACCCGTGTAAACAATAAGCCTGCGAAAATGGTAATGGGTGACGGTAGTCTTACCCCCAACTTTGAAGCTTGCTTATTAGGGCTTCAAAAAGGTGAAAAGAAATCATTTACGCTAGCTGCGAACGATGCCTTTGGTGAGCCTAACCCAAATAATATCCATTACATGGATAGAAGCCGATTTGGTGCTGATTTAGAAATTCAAGAAGGTGCTATTCTTGCATTTTCTCAGCCAGATGGCTCAGAAATACCCGGTATTATCAGAAGTGTAGCGGGCGACTCTATCACGGTTGATTTTAACCACCCATTAGCTGGGCAAACGGTTATTTTCGATGTTGAAATAGTTGATGTGAAAGCCGCACCTACTCCAGAAGGTGACCAGTAATTATGCAAATTCATCTCGCTAACCCTCGTGGCTTTTGTGCCGGTGTAGACAGAGCCATCACTATTGTAGAAAGAGCGCTCGAAATATTTGAGCCGCCTATCTATGTTCGCCATGAAGTCGTTCACAATAAATTTGTGGTAGATGGGCTACGTGAGCGTGGCGCTATTTTTGTAGATGAATTGCATGAAGTGCCCGATAACTGCATTGTTATCTTTTCTGCCCATGGGGTTTCTCAAGCAGTAAGAAAAGAAGCTGAAAATCGAGGCTTAAAGGTATTTGACGCTACTTGTCCGTTGGTGACTAAAGTGCATATGGAAGTGACCCGTGCGAGTAAAACAGGCACTGAGTGTATTTTGATTGGCCATGCAGGGCACCCTGAAGTAGAGGGTACGATGGGGCAGTACAGTAACAATGAGGGTGGGATTTACCTTGTTGAGTCTGAGGCTGATGTGGCGACCCTTGAAGTGAAGGACGCCAAAAACCTCTATTACTGTAGCCAAACGACGTTGTCAGTTGATGACACCGCAGATGTCATTGATGCATTACGTGAACGTTTCCCTGATATTCAAGGGCCTCGTAAAGACGATATTTGCTATGCCACACAAAATCGTCAAGACGCCGTGCGGGATTTGTCTCAAGACTGCCAAGTATTATTGGTAGTGGGTGCGCAAAATAGCTCAAATTCAAATCGCTTACGTGAGCTAGCCGAAAAGATTGGTGCAAAAGCGCACTTAATTGCCGATGCGAATTGCATTCAGGAAAGCTGGCTTGAAGGCGTTGAACACATAGGTGTGACTGCCGGAGCTTCAGCACCTGAGGTGCTAGTGCAAGGCGTGGTTGATAGGCTTAAAGCATGGGGTGCGGTATCTGCCTCTGAACGTGCAGGCCGAGAAGAAAATGTTGAATTCGCGGTTCCCAAAGAGCTTAGAGTTAAACAAGTAAGCTAACGCCGTTTAGGTATAAAAATTGGGTTGCATTTGAAAGCACTGCATTGATATGCGGTGCTTTTTTTTACGCTATCGTCTAATGGTAATACAATCTTATACGTTTTATGGTTGCTAATACCTTGGGCAAGAAATTTTTAGCATAGAATGCTAAACATAAGGTTGTGTCTAAATTTTAGCGTGAATGCCACCGTGCAATGCAGGGACTATGAATCAAACGATAAACACTAGTGGATTAGGTAACCAACAAGGCGTTGGCCTTATAGAGGTCCTTGTCACTATGTTCATTCTTGCTATTGGTTTACTCGGTGTGGCCGCACTTCAATTCACCGGTTCGTTTGCCAACAAAGATGCGATTAGCCGTACGCAAAGCGAATTTGTTGCAGCTCAGGTAGCTGAACGTTTGCGTGCTGCTGCGCGCGTGGCAACGGTAGGGGATGGCATTGTGGTCAACAACCAATATTTTAATGCAAGCAACTACAATTTTAACGGGCTTAGTTGTTCAGGTGCTACTCACCCATACAAATGTTTTTGTTTGAGTCGCCCTACTGGGGTGCCCAATTGCGAAACGGCCACCTGCAACGAGCAGGATATGGCGAAATACGATGGCTGGGCACTTTCATGCGCAGCAGTGCAAACTAACCCTCAAACTACATTATCGTTAACCTGTGCAGATAATAACGCCGCGGATGTTTACAGTTGCAGTGCGGGCTCACGATTGCAAGTTATTCTAGCGTGGCCAGTATCATCAGCAGGTAATCAATCTTATACCTTGAATACGCGTTGCAATCCAAATGAATCAGACAGTAATGCCTGCGTAATAAAGGATTTAACCTTGTGAAGCGTGCACAGGGTTTTTCTCTTGTAGAATTAATGATTTCATTGGCGTTAGGGTTGGTTATATCTGGCGCTATAATTCAGGTATTAGTGAGTAGCAGTGTAACGAATAAGCTTAATCAAGCGGTGTCACAGGTTCAGGAATCTGGACGTTATATAACTAGCCGGCTCAGTAGTGAATTTTACGAAATTGGTCGCTACGACACTATTGTTGCTTCTATCGATGATTCAGTTGATACGGTGGCGGAGGCTGGATTTATTGAAAATAGGCCGATTGGTTTGGCCGGAGACTTTGCCTCAAATGCCACGCTCGGGAGCACGCAAGCATCGAGTGGCGCAAGTGATGAGTTAGTGGTGAGTTTACTTGCACTTGCAGATTGTACGGGCAGTAAACATGGCTACGCTGCCGATGATGAGTTTCATGTGGTAAACCGATACTACGTTAGCGGCAATGAATTTAGATGTACAGGCTACGACGGTCGAGTATTACGGGGCCTTAAAACACAATCGGTTTCACCGAATACTGTGACCTTGCTAGACAATGTCAGTAACTTCCAGCTTCAATATGGCGTTAGTGATGTTGCTGAGAATTCCAACGGGCAAGCGATAACCTATGTGACGGCAGATAGGTTGGCAGCGCTACGAGCACAGAATCAACAGGTGGTTGCGTTGCGCTGGGCTATCTTACTTAAAAGCTATCAAAACCAAGTACAGCAAACCTCAGCCCCTACATTTGCCTTACTAAACGAGAATCAAGTCACGCTAGACTCGACCCATTATTATCAGGTCTTTACTAAAACCGTGTCACTTCGAAATATGAAAAACTTTGTTAGGAGCATTCAATGAAACAGCGTGGATTAGTAATGGTGTTTGCATTGTTAGTGCTGCTCTCCCTTACTATTTTAGGCGTAAGCGCGGTAACCAGCAGTTTGTCCCAATCTAAAATGGCAATGTCGATGCAACAGACTGGGCTAGCGTTCGACGCGGCAGAAGCGGCTATTGCGGGAGTGTTTTTTGAGTCAGAGGATGAATCGCTATTACAAGATGACACTAAAGTAGATCCTCTTTCTGCGGCACGCCAGCTTGATCCCTACGATCCAGAAACAGAAGCAATGAGCTGCTTCGATGAAAATGAATGGACTGATAGGTACATGACCGAAGGTGGTCTCTCATGGGGCAATGAACACACAACAAATGGTACTTATCAAACAATGGCAAGTACCAAGAGTTGGTCTCGTACTGCGTTTATAAGAGAGCAAGCGTGTCGTGGCTCAAGCAACGTGATTGGTGGTAGCAACGTAAATTGCCACGTGTTTATTATTAGAGGCTGCGGCAAAGTAGGTAGTAAATCTACGGTGGTTGCGAACTCTCTAGCGGCATCAGTGTTTGGCCCTGCATCACAATAAAAAGAGTAATAATTATGAAACGCGTAAGTAGTTTTTTTGTCTCGGTAGTGATGTTTTCTTGCATTGGCTTTTCCGCTGTCGGTGATGATTTGGATATCTACTTAGGCACGGCGTCAGAGTCGGCAACTTATAATCCAAATGTGCTTTTTATCATGGACACCTCCGGCAGTATGACGGGCAAAGATGGTACCGGCCAATCCCGTATTCTAAGAGTACAAAATGCCCTTAAAGAGGCGTTAACCTCAGCCACTAATATAGATGCAGGCCTTATGCGCTTCTCAGATTATGGTGGCCCTATACTTTTCCCAGTAAGCGGAATTGATGATGCCATTCAACCGGAACTCATCACCTCAACAGGGGCAAGTAGCCACGATGCATCAGAGATTAATGGTACGGTAAATACTACGGCTAATGACCTAGTATTGAGTTCAGGCACAAATGTAGTTACATCAGGAATGCGTTTTACTGAGATGAATATTCCTCAGGGGGCCACGATAGTGAGTGCGCACCTTCGTTTTACATCAGAAAAATTTAATATAGCAGGCACCACACTCACCATAAGCGGTGAAGCGTCAGCCACTAGTACGGAATTTTCGACGGCATATAATAACCTTTCTTCAAGAACGAAAACCGCGTCAGAAGTTGAATGGATAAGTAATAATGACTTTCCATCTGCTGATGAGATCATTGCCACGCCCGATATCTCATCGGTTATTCAAGAAATTGTAGATTTGCCACAGTGGTGTGGGGGGGACGACCTCAATATTCTTATAGAAGGCACAAGTTCAGATGCTGCCAGCAGCCGTGAAGCCCGGGCATTTGACGCTGGGCAAACCGGATCACCTCAATTGGTGGTGTCTTATGATGATGCAACCGCTACAGGTTGTATCAGTGGTGAAAGTGTTTACCAGGTTAGCCGTTCTAACGACAACATAGAAGAAAACAACAACGGGTATGAGAATACAGGCTCAGAGCTTACTTTCTCAAGCAGCTATAACAGTTATATCGGTGTTCGATTTCAAAATGTAAACATCCCTCAAGGCGCTGAAATTTCGGAAGCTTATATAGAACTTACCGCTTATAGTAGCTACAACACTAATAACTCGAGCATGTTAATTCGCGGTGTTGCAGATAATGATGCTGACGACTTTTCCTCAGGCAATCGTTATTTGCTTAGAAATATTGGAAAAACGTCGGGTGTAACCTGGAATATGGGGTCGTTCTCATCGGGCAACGATTACGCTTCACCGGATATATCAGGTGTTGTTAAAGAGATTGTAGATAGATCGGGCTGGCAATCTGGTAATGCGATGGCTTTCGTGTTCAGTGACTTTACCGGTTATCGAGGTGCGTATACCTACAGTGGTTCCCAGTCTTCCGCGGCAAAACTAGTGGTTAAGTTCAATGGTTCAGCTTCGCCTGGGCAGACATCGACAGTTAGAGAACACTTAGTTAGTAAAGTGGATGAGCTTACTGCCAGTGGTTATACGCCCATCGTAGATACCCTTTACGAAGCTGTTAACTATTACGGCGGCAGAGACGTTGATTACGGGCTAACTCGTGGTAATTATAATGTTTCAAATACGGTGAGGAAGAATACGCGAGTCAGTCACAGAAGTGCATATTTGGGCGCAGATGCGGTTCAACCCAATGGGTGTTCCGATGACAACCTATCTGATAGCGACTGTATTAATGAATATATCCCTAGCGGGGCAACCTATATATCACCGGTTAGCGATCTGCAGTGCCAGACCAACAACCATATTGTTTTACTGTCAGATGGTGAAGCAAACAATAACCACAGTGTATCCCTTATCGAATCATTACTAGGTGAAAGCTGTACCGGAAGTGGCGGCGAAAAGTGTGGTTTAAATCTAGTGAAAAATGTCAGTGACTCCGATACTTCGGTTATTGGGCGTCGCGTGATCACCCATACAATAGGATTTGCAGCGAATAGTACTGCCAACAACTTCTTGAACCAACTGGCAGTGCAAAGTGGTGGTGGATTCTATCAAGCCGATGACAGCACTGAGCTACTTGAGGCATTCAACACTATTCTACGCTCCGTAAAAGATGTTAATTCAACCTTCGTATCACCCGGTGTAGCGGTGAATCAACTTAATCGCTTGACCCATAACGATGAACTCTACTTTGCGTTGTTTAAGCCCAGTGAAGGTGCTATCTGGCCAGGTAACCTTAAACGTTACCGATTAGATGGTGAGAATATTTTAGATCAAAATTCATTGGTTGCTGTTGATGGTGATACGGGGTTCTTTAAGGATACCTCCCATAGCTATTGGTCGACCCTTGCTGATGGTAGTGATGTTCGAGAGGGCGGTACCGCGAGTAAAATGACATCTAACCGTAATTTGTATGTTTTCGATGGTGCTGGCAACATTGTCCAATCTAGTAATGAATTGCATGAAGACAACAGTGATATTACGACGGCATTATTAGGTGTGGATGATGAGCTTGATGCAGAAGAGCTTCGCGAAGTGCTGCTCAAATGGGCACGAGGCCTAGATGTCAAAGATAATGATGGCGATGGTGATACCACTGACTATCGGCTTCAAATGGGCGACCCCATTCATTCACAGCCTGTAGTGGTCAATTACGGTAGTACAGATTCAGCCATATTAGTTGCTACAAACCAAGGTATGCTTCATTCGTTCGATGCAGAAACCGGCGAAGAAAACTTCGGCATTATGCCTAAGGCGTTACTGCCAAACTTGCACCACTTTTATGAAGATATTTCTACGTTTAATCACGTTTATGGCTTAGACGGCGAGATGGTGTTACGCACAGTGGGCACATCAACTTATTTGTATTTAGGAATGCGCCGAGGTGGCCGTAACTATTATGTGTTTGATGTAACCCAGAAGACGTCGCCAACCGTTAAGTTTGTGATTGAAGGGGGCTCCACGGGTCTTGAGAAATTAGGCCAAACATGGTCGCGCCCCACTATCACAAAAGTGCGCTACGGCACCCAAGAGAAAAATGTCATGATCATCGGCGGCGGTTACGATGACTCGCAAGATGATAAATCAGTAAGAAGTGCTGATGCTGTTGGAAATGCGGTATATATGTTCGATGCCGACACTGGAAGCTTACTTTGGCACGCCAGTAATGCTGATGCAGATTTGAATCTAGTTGATATGAACTACAGTATTCCAGGTCGTATATCTGTTATTGACAGAGACAACGATGGCTTCGCTGACCATATGTATGTAGGTGACATGGGCGGGCAGCTGTTCCGTTTGGACATTTATAATGGCGAGTCGGGCAGCAATTTTGTAAAAGGGGCTAGGTTGGCAGATTTTGCTGGAGACACCGCTGAAACTAACCGCCGTTTTTACTATGGTCCTGATGTATCGGAAGTCGCGCTGGGTGAGGAATTATATTATGCCGTGGCAATGGGCAGTGGATGGCGAGCATCACCGCTTGATGTCACAGTAGAAGACAATTTTTATATGCTCAAAGACGAGGGGGTATTTAATCGCGATGCGAGTGGTCATTTTACCTTCATGAGTACGGTATATGAGTCAGATTTATATAATGCTACCGAACATTTGCTCACCAGTAGCGATGAAGGCGAGCAAGGTGTGGCAGCATCAAGCTTTGCTAATAAGGCGGGGTGGTATATAGAGCTTACGACCGATGGCGAGAAAGTATTGGCATCACCCTTAATCATCGATTACAAAATATTCTTTACTACTTATGTGCCTGCGGTTAGTAGCACCAGTTTGTGTGCGCCGCCATCTGGTAATAGCCGCGCTTATCTCGTTAATTTATTTAATGCTAATGCCGTATCAGACCTCAATAATAATGGCGAACTCGATAGTTCGGATAGATCAGTAGAGTTACAGCAAACAGGGATTGCGCCAGAGACTAAAATTCTTATTGAAGATATAACCAGCCCTGTGGTGTGCCTTGGTACCGAGTGTGCATCTACTGTTATCAGTGTCGACAATGATGGCAATGAAGAGGCTTGCGGTTCAGCGTTCGAGTGCTTAGCGCAAAATATTTATGGCAAGTTTGAGCGAATACAACGAGGCAGTTGGCATTCCGAAACTGAGCGAGAGGATACATCTCGGTGATTAGTAGTGACGAAAAAAACAAAGGCTTTTCCCTTATTGAATTAATGATAGTGGTGGCCATTGTTGGCATTCTTGCCAGCATTGCTTACCCTTCATACCAGTCTTTTATGACGGATGGATATAGAGGCTCGGCGCAAGCAGACATGCTGGCATTTGCTGCTGCAATGGAACGTCATCATAGTGGCTCTTTTAGTTACCAAGGCGCGGGCGCAGGTGGCGGAAATACGGGAGCACCAACCATATTTGCTACTTACTCTCCCTCGACCGAAGCGGCGGCGAATAAACGCTATAACCTCACCATAGTGTCTGCCGATGCAACCAGTTACCAGCTAAAAGCAACGCCAGTAAGCGGAACTGCGCAGGCTGCTGATGGCGCGCTGTTTTATTTTAGTGATGGCCGCAAAGGCTGGGACGTAAACAATAATGGTTCGTTGGCGGCGGGCGAGTATTGCTGGTCTTGTTAGCAAGCTAAGGCGTTGCGGGTGGAAGGGGCATTAACGGCACTAGCGGCCCCATGCTCATCACATCTTGCCAACGGGACTGATACGGCGGTGGCACTACAACCGTCAATGTTAAGTTAATAGCTTGGCTTTCGGTTTTTACTTTTTCGATGAGTTCTTGCGCGTCACCAAGCGCCTCTTTTGCATTTGTTTCTTCAGTTGTCGTTTCACTCCCTTCATTAAGCGTTTTATCGGTATGTGTTTTATCGGTGTGTGCAGCTTCTTCTGTATGGTTGAATTTGGGTAAAGGTTCTACAACTTTGACTAAGGTCACGGCTTTTAACCCGCTCGGGGTAGACGAGGAGGGAATGGTGGCATATGTATCCTGATTCGTATTCACATTTATTAGTAAATCAGTTTGGTCGGTTTCAAGCTGATGCCGTGCTTGCTGCACCTTGTTTAGTTGCTGCCATTGTCCATATATTTGCTGATAAAGCTTAAGGCCTGCGGTAAAGGTGAGTGCAAAGAGTCCTGATGCAATCATTACCTCTATAAGCGAAAAACCTTGGGTCTTTTTAATTGAAGTCATGCCAACTCCCGGGGATAGGTTGCATCTTTTGCAAACCGCTAGATTGTTGAAGGGCGCGTAATACGCTTAGATTGAAATCGATGTGCCCATGGAAAACCCTAGTGACTTCCTCATTGCTTACCATGGCGCCTACAAGCTTGGCCGAAGAGGCGATAGTAGCGACAGGGGAGACAGCGGTGATAAGGGGGGCTGAAGAGGTAGCCGAGGTGATAGACGGCGAAGAGTGCGAAGAACTAGTAGGCGTGCTGGTTTCGCTTAATATCACCACTAACCCGTAAATTTGGGCGTGGGCATCAAGGGTGAAATCTCCCTTTTCTATTACAAGTAAAACAGGCTGACTCGCTGACCCTATGGTTTCACTGCCCGAAATATGACAAGAACCACGCACCCAAAATACGAGATGGCGGGTAAGTTCGTCGCAGTCATCTGTTATGTGCGGTTCTGGAAAGTACATCGGTGTAAAATTACTTTGATGACGTTCAAACAGATGAGGAAGTATAGAATTAGTCGCACCTGTTACTACGCCGGTGGCAGGAATACGAACTATTGCGGGGTGGCGTAAAAAATCTTGCCTAATGAAGAGTGACGTTACAGGATGAGTCATGGTCACTGAAAACAAGGTTAAATGTTGTGAATCCCTTCCTACATAGTGGGTTGCTGACACAGATGCGCGGTTGAATAAACCAGCGGTTTGCTGCCAATCTTCGCTAGTACGCAGCTGCTCGGTTAACTGCGTTACATCGTTGTGCAATATATTCATCACTTCGTTATAAGCAATGCTGCGCTTACTGGCTTGAAACTCGCTTGTAAGTAGTGAACTGGTTGCCCAAAGAACCAGTGTTATTAAGCTTAACAGTATACCCACCACGCTTAACAATACGGCGCCTTTTATGCGTATCGACCCTTTACCGCCAATAGTAGCGAGTGAGGGGTGAGCTAGTGAGGATCTAGCGGGCGAACATAATGAATAACAATCAGTGCTATATCGCATTGGCAACTCGTATATGCAGATGTTGCTCGGCGGTAAGCTGGGCAGACGCTTTGCTTTGCACAGCCAGCTTAACCTTGTAAACAGAGGCATGGTTTACCTCGCCGTGTAAAGATATAGTGAATTGAGTGACGTGTAATTCTGATGCGTCGGTTAAATCATGCCATCCACCTTGCTCGCAACTTTTACTGGCGACACGGTACTCAAGGGCTTTGTCACGTAATCGAAAGCCTAACAATTCGGCGGGGTTTTCGTGGCTAATATCGCCATCAGCATTTTTATCATAAGAAAATAAGACACAAGAATTTTCAACCTCTAGCGGATGATGGCTGATGTTAATAGCTGGCGGTAGTAATGCGCTGTTGGCAAAAATTTCTTCGAAGGGGCGAGCTACGTATCCTGCCCGCTGTAGTTGTAAAGAAAGCGAGTGACTAATAAGCCGTAACTCACTTTGCAGTACTAATTGTTGTTGAAAATAACCGAGTTCTTTTGAAATAGTAGCCGCCCCCATGGCAGAAAAAAGCACCAGTGTTGTGCTAATTGCCATGGTTATAGTGAGCTCTACTAGGCTAATGCCAGATAACCTTAACATAGAGGAATACCCTCTAGTGCAGTGGAAGTGCAATACCGTACCCGGCCAAGATTATTAATGATAACTTTACCGGTATATCGAGCGTTAGTTATGCTTACTGTCATTGCGCTGCCGAAGCTCATTCCATGCGTTCCATCGAACGTCAGTAATGACTTTTTATTGGCAGGACTCGCAATGACGGCATGATAGTTTTGCATAACAAGCCGCTTCTGCTGGCTAAAAGCGTGGCAACTGCTTGCTGCACTGCAATCGCAGTCACTCGCTGACGTTATACTGATGCAATGATTCGCTGAAGCGTCGATAACCAAAGTAACTGGCTTTCGCTCAGAGATAGAAAGCGTACGGGCGTACTTTGCGATGTCTGCGGTATGCTTTAACGCACTTTTTATAGCGTTCGCTTGTCGCCATTCAACAAAAGAGGGCACGGCTAAAGCACTAATAATGACCACAATGCAAAGCACCACTAGTATCTCTAACAATGAAAATCCATCTGCTTTGTTTAAAACCATGCCTTAGTCCGGTTATTTGTCATTTGTTTACTGTTAGGTTTACAGCATAGCGAATCAACAAATAGAGGGCTGCTGTACCATGGAAGGGAAAATCAATTTAATGAGAATGTGGGGTATTACGTTAATCGAGCTTTTGATCGCCGTTGCGATTGTGGGTATTGTTTCTATGTTTGCCATTCCTAGCTACTCATCAACTATCGCGCTTGCGAATAAGCATGAAACCATTAGCTATTTGCTTTCTCTGCAAATAAAGCAAGAAAGGTACTGGTTGAGTGAAGGTAAATACTCGGGGCTTAGTGGGTTGCCGGCATCCAATATAGACGGCGTTACACTGACATACAGCGAATCTAAGGATGGAAATTATAGCATTACAGCATCTCTAGGCTTTTTGGACAAATCTAATCCTTGTCGATTACTCACTATCACCCCTCACGAGAATTTACCTCATGGGTGTTGGGGAAGGTAGCCTGTATTTGATATGGCTTATCATTATTTCGCCACTAAAGAACACCGCGGCAAGGCATTAAGGGCAAGTAAGGGCAGTGCCTGATAAATCTTCATTAACGCCATCGTCGTCACTGTCGATGGCAACAGATATTCTACCGAATAGTGATAATAAGAGGGCAGAGGCATACGAGGCATCTTTGCTGCTAGGGCAAATGGTAATGGTTGCACTGGTACTAATACTGCCTTGTTCAGAAAAAGAAATAGTTCCCGAAATGCCGCTGATTGTATTACCTGAATTTAGCGGGTCGCTGCTGGCAATAAGGGGTTCGCTGCTGTCTCTGCTTCCATTTGTATTCTCATCAATAAAGGCCATTTTGGCGTTCGCCCAATCGCTTACACACGTATCGTAATTCGTAGTAGGGCAAAGTATCACGTCAAACTGCTCATTAACGGCACTAAACCTAGCTTGCTGTGCAATAGCGCTTAACGTATTGATGTCGCCGGTTACTCTATTTTTGACTAAAATACTATTAATAGATGGGGCAACAACCCCTACTAAGATTGCCAAAATGGCTACCGTAATTAGCATCTCTAAAAGAGTCAGGCCGTACTGAAGACGCATAGCGTTAGAAGACTTTGTTTTCACTGATATTTATTTACTAAGTTAGTTGAATACTGATAATAACGTTAGCCTCTAAATTTACAACAATAGATACAAACGCGCGGGAACATCCAAGGTAAACCAATTTGCCTTGAAATGGGTATAAAAAAAGGCGTGTAGGCATGCCCTAAGATACAAAAGCAACGAATTTTAGTAATTAATGAAGTTTGAATTCTTTTACCACTAACATCTAAGGCGAGTTTATCGTAAACTCAGATATCAGGACGCCCACTCACTAATTGGACATTATAATGCAAAAACAAGCAGTTATTGAAGAAATGAAAGTGCTGCCTGAAATTGATGTGGCATTTGAAGTTACTCGTCGAGTGGCTTTCATTAAAAAGCAGCTTCTTACGTCAGGTCTAAATTCACTGGTGCTAGGCATTAGTGGCGGTATCGATTCTTGTACGTTGGGCAAATTAGCCCAGTTAGCAGTAAATGAGTTAAACCAAGAAAAGCACGAAAATTTTCAGTTTGTCGCCGTCCGTTTACCTTATCAAACACAGGCTGACGAAGCTGATGCTCAATTGTCGATAGACTTTATTGAGCCTTCCCATGCTGTAACGGTGAATGTGCAGCCCGGGGCAGATGCTATTCATGCTTCTACCACTGAATCATTATCAAGCGCTGGTTTATTACCTGAAAGTGAAGCAAAGCGTGACTTTGTTAAAGGTAATGTAAAAGCACGAACCCGTATGGTGATTCAGTATGAAATTGCCGGAATGGTCGATGGACTCGTGTTAGGCACAGACCATTCAGCTGAAAATATTACCGGTTTTTATACCAAGTATGGCGATGGAGCGTGCGATTTAGCGCCTTTGTTTGGGTTGAGTAAACGCCAAGTTCGACAACTGGCCTCTCATTTAGGTGCACCCCAAACCGTTATCACTAAAGCGCCCACCGCCGATCTCGAAACACTCGCGCCGCAAAAAGCTGATGAACAGGCCCTTGGCATGACGTACGATCAAATTGATGACTTCTTAGAAGGTAAATCAGTTTCTGCCGAGGTAGATGAAAAGTTGCTGTACATTTATCAGCGTACACAGCACAAGCGCGTACCTATTCCAACCATTTATGATGAGTAGTTACCATGAAAAAGATTGAAGCGATAGTCAAACCGTTCAAGATGGACGATGTAAGGGAAGCATTAGCAGAAGTTGGTATTGCTGGAATGACAGTGTCTGAAGTTAAAGGCTTTGGGCGACAAAAAGGACATACTGAGCTTTATCGCGGTGCCGAATATCAAGTGGATTTTCTGCCTAAAATTAAGATTGAGCTAGTGCTTGATGATGAACGAGTAGAACAAGCTATTGAAGCTATTGAAAACTCAGCAAAAACAGGAAAAATTGGTGACGGCAAAATATTCGTATTTAACGTTGAATCAGCAGTACGAATTCGTACTGGTGAGCAAAACGAAGATGCAATATAAATAGTCATTTCTGACTAAAGAGAAAGCCTAACGTTGCATATGTGTATAACGCTGGTGTATACAGCGTTAACGCTAAGAACAAAAAAGGGAGCCAAGGCTCCCTTTTTAGTTAGTAATACTCTTACCGTAGTAAGGCAACTTAGTGGTCGTGTCCACAGCCGCCTGGCGTATGGGCATGGCCGTGCTCTAACTCTTCAGCAGTAGCATCGCGTACATCTACCACTTCTACATCGAACGTAAGCGGAATACCTGCAAGTGGGTGGTTACCGTCTACCACCACTTCATCATCAGATGTTTCGATTATAATGACCGATTGCTCA
This sequence comes from Alteromonas stellipolaris, assembly GCF_001562115.1. Lineage (NCBI taxonomy): Bacteria > Pseudomonadati > Pseudomonadota > Gammaproteobacteria > Alteromonadales > Alteromonadaceae > Alteromonas > Alteromonas stellipolaris. Next base: position 3,076,477 of record NZ_CP013926.1, on the reverse strand, counting down.
CCTTCAGGTGTGGTTGCACGAAAAGACATGCCAACTTCAACGTCCATGCCTTCAAACATTGAACTAGGTACGCGCTGAACGAGTTCATCAATACGTTCACCGTAGGCTTTCTCTGGCTCAACAGACAAGTTGAACTTTTCGCCTTTTTCCTTACCTAGCAATGCGTCTTCTAGTCCCTCAATTAGAAAGCGGCGCCCTTGAAGCACTACAAGCGGCTCCTTACCGGCTGAAGAATCAAGCTCGGTACCGTCTTCGGTTGAAACGGTGTAGTGAAGGGTGACAACGCTGTCAGAGGTTATAGTCATAATTTGTCCTGTAGTTTTGCCCTGCTGGGCGATGGTTATAAATTTGTTTAATGCTTATTTTCGTTTTTTCACCAATGAGCTCTTTGCCTGCTCAATGCTGTACGGTAAAGGGCTAGGGTAGCAGGTAATTTCAACTTGATCAGCTAGGCGATGAATATCTTGCTCAGTGGTATCGTTTGAAAGCACGGCCATAAACCATGTTTCTTCGCTAAGTTCAGCCTTTCGAATGACCATGCCTGCGCGACGCCAGTTCTCGCCTGATTGCTTTTCTACCGTATCGCCAGCGTTAATGTGAAACGCTTTTGGCACTGAGAAGCTATAAGCTGCGCGCTTGTTCTTACCTAAAAATCGAGTGCGAGCAACGACTTCTTGGCCCATATAGCAGCCTTTGTCAAAATCGATACCGTTGAGTGCCTGTACGTTCATCATTTGGGGAACGTACTCACTGATGCCAGTTTCCTGAATAGAAGGTATTGCACTTTCTATCATAATAGCATCGTATACATTTTGTTCAAAAATGGCGCCGTTAGTATCTTTAACTTTTTGCTCGAACTCAGGGACCTGCCCAGAGTCCAGCACCACATAATAACCAGCGCGCTGAGTATCACTTTTAAATACCCATCCTGCATCACTATGTACACTGGTTAATGGCTCACTAGGAAGGGTGTCAAAATAGCTGGCAAGCAACATTTTACCCAGGTTTTCACCTAAGAAGAATTGCGTGTACTGATTTGATTCATCGGTTATGTCTACCTTTGAAAACACACCATACTTATTCAACTGAGCAAGGGAGTGTGCGCCTGCGTCTTTATTAGTCAGCATGAAAATAGCATTATCATGGCGACCCACAAACGAAATAGACCAAGTCTTTCCTTTGTTGTCACAATGGGCACAATGCCTCACCGTATTCCCATCCAAGGCGTTAATGTTGACTGTCACTTGACCATGCAGGTAGCTGTCAGCTTGCTCGCCTTCCAATTTTATCAGCATGTTGTCATTTAACTTAATCGCATAGTGCGAAGGTAAATCAGAAAGAGTCGTTAACGCTGTCATCAAAGATTCCGAATGAAGAATTTATAATGTAGTAGGTGAGGGGTTTGCGCGCTTTATCAAGGGGAACCCTTGAGATTATCGTATTTTGTGGCTAATTCTTGCTATCAAAGGCGCTATTGAAACGGGTTTCTGTCTAAAAGGGCAGTGATCCTTCGCCCATCACCGTGGTAATATGATGATAGTGTTAAAACGATAATTAAGAATGAGAATATATGTTTGAGCCAAAAAGACGCGCTAGATTAAAGTGGGCATGCCGTAGAGGGATGTTGGAACTTGATGTGTTACTCATGCCTTTTGTTGATGAAGCCTTCGACTCGCTAGATTACGAACAACAAGAAATATTCGAACGCTTACTTACCAGCGACGACCCGGACTTGTTTGCATGGTTTATGGGCCATCAGCAATGTCAAGATCCAGAACTTGCTGGTATGGTGTCTACTATCGTTAATCGTGTCAAAGTACAGGGTTAAACTCACTTACTCGCCATGGCGACATGTAGTAGGAATGCTAATTCTTATTGCAGCTTTAGGTTTCAGTATTATAAATTTACCAGAAGCCGTATGGACTTGGATAAGTCCAAGTTGGCTTTGGTTGTGCGCGCTGATTTGCACGCCTATATGTGGGCTGATGTATATAGCGTTTTGCCGAAATGCATGGCGTAAATTAAGCAAACCGACAACAGCGCCATCTAACGATGTTTACACGCTTACAGACGATGGTTCATTGAGGGCGTTGATGGTATCGGGTGAAGAGATTTATTCGCCAGCGGTGAATCTTCATAAATCGTCATTATTGTTGCCATGGGGTCTAAACCTAAACGTGGAACGAACTGCGCGAAAATGGTACCAGCCGTATTACGAGCATGTACGCTGGGTATTAAAAGGTGAATGCTCTGAAGCAGATTATAGGCGGCTGTGCCGAGCAATAATCTTCGCTCAAGGAGCAGGCCAAACAAGGAATAACATTAATGTTTCGTGAGTATGCAAAAGCTTTGTTTAAACGTGTCGACACCCGACAGTTAATGCAATTCAAACCACCCACATTACCGCCTCGCATTTACACTAAGCAGATTAATATTGATAACAAGCACTACGGTGCCTTCTGTCAAGAAGTGGCGTGGCCAGATGCAGCAACCATGCATCCTTTGTATCTGCAAATGCTGTCTTTGCCCCTTCAAATGCAGTGTTTGCTTGATAAGAAAAGCCCGTTTCCTTTGCTAGGATTGATACATGCTGCCAATCGTGTAGAGGTACTAGAAGAATGCGATTTGAGCGAGACTTTTGAATGCCGAGTTCGATTCAGCGATGTTAGGCCGCACTCGCGTGGCTGGGAAGTTGATGTTTCCTTAGACGCTTTTCAACAAGGGCGCTGTGTTTACAAAGCAATCAGTAGCTATTTGGTGAAGGTAAAAGCGGTACACGTGGCGCCTAGAGCTTCGGTGCAAGATACCACTGAAACCTGTGTAGAAAGCCCTAGAAACCTGCTTGCAGAGTTCGATGTTACGGCGGATACCGGCCGACGTTACGCAAAAATTTCTGGCGACTATAACCCCATCCATTTATTTGGATTGAGTGCCAAAGCATTTGGTTTTAAACGGCCAATTGCCCATGGGATGTGGACACTTGCCCGCGCGTTATCATTTGTACCCGTATCGGAAGGTCAGCATATTTCAGATGTAGTTTGTCGTTTTAGGCGACCCGTAATGCTGCCTTGCAGCATTAATATCTATCAAATGTGTCGAGATGAAGACCGCTCCATTTTGGAGATTACGAGCAGTGATGATCAGCAAGTACATTTAGATGCAGAGGTATCGACGCTTTAAGTTGAGGTTGTTATTTCGATACTATATCAAAGTGGTTTTCATTAACGGGTAAGTCGACCTGTTTAGTTTGGTTTATTTAGACAATAACAAATCGAGCTCAACGTAAAGCGCAAGGTAAATAGAAAAGCCCACTTCCTAATATAGCGAATTGAATATGCTGTATTAGGAAGTGGGCTTTTTGTATTTCTATTGTAACGCCAAGTCACCTTGACGCTTTAAGGGACGGTGTTAACTCACCCCAAAAAGTTAAGAAATAAGTGTTCCCGGTACCGACGGCAAAGCATCTTTTTCGGGGCACAAAAAGGTGGGTTGAGGGTTTTCAAGTTGCCCAGGGTGGTCTAGATTGAAGTGTAGACCTCGACTTTCTTTTCGTTGCATAGCGCAGCGCACGATCAATTCAGCCACAGTAACTAAGTTTCTCAACTCGAGTAGGTTATTGCTAACTCTGAAATGCGCGTAGTATTCCGCAATTTCTTGTTCTAGTAAGTTTATTCGGCGCATGGCGCGCTCTAACCGTTTGTCGGTGCGAACAATGCCTACGTAATCCCACATAAATAGGCGTAGTTCATGCCAGTTATGCTGAATAATAACTTCTTCATCAGAGTCTGATACCTGACTTTCATCCCAAGGCAAAATGGTTTCTTCACAGGATGCTGAAGGTAACGTAGAGATAATATGCTCGGCGGCAGCACTGGCAAACACAACGCATTCTAACAGCGAGTTAGATGCCATGCGGTTTGCACCGTGCAAGCCGGTATAGGCGACTTCTCCTATCGCGTACACATTGGCTAAATCTGTTTTTCCATTAAAGTCAGTTACTACACCTCCGCAGCTATAATGGGCTGCAGGCACCACAGGGATAGGCTCGCGAGTAATATCTATGCCTAATGAGCGGCATTTACGATAGATATTTGGAAAGTGTTTAACAATAAAGTCAGCAGGCTTATGACTGATATCTAAATACATACAGTCAGCACCGAGGCGCTTCATTTCATAATCGATGGCCCGGGCCACAACATCCCTAGGTGCTAAATCACCTCGTTCGTCAAACTTGTGCATAAATCGGGTGCCATCGGCGTGACATAAATTCGCGCCTTCGCCTCGAAGGGCTTCTGTAATCAGAAAATTTCGGGCTTGCGGGTGGAATAAACACGTGGGGTGGAATTGATTAAATTCCATATTGGCAACTCGACAACCCGCTCGCCAGGCCATAGCAATACCATCACCGCTTGATACATCAGGGTTAGAAGTATATTGGTATACCTTGCTTCCACCGCCCGTCGCTAATGAGATAAAAGGCGCGCGAATAACTTCTACATGCTCTTGTTGGCGGTTCCATACATACGCACCGATAACCCGCTTTTTATCATCCTTCGAAGGAATAAGGTCGATAGCGTTGTAACGTTCAAAAACGTGAATGTTAGGGTGAGCAGAGACTGCATCGTTTAATGTTATTTGCAGCGCTTCACCGGTGGCATCGGCGGCGTGAAGAATGCGTCTGTGACTATGCCCACCTTCACGGGTAAGGTGGAAACGTTCTTCACCAGACTCCGTTGTCTCGGTATCAAAGGGCACACCGTAACCAATAAGCCAGCTTAGCGCTTCTTTTGCTCGTTCGGTAGTAAAGCGTACGGCAGGTTCATCGCATAGGTCGCCGCCCGCTTTTAACGTATCTTGCACATGAGCATCGATAGAATCTTGCTCATCGAACACCGCAGCAATGCCACCTTGGGCATAGCGGGTAGACCCTTCATTACGATCGCTCTTACTGAGCACAATAACCTGACAGTGGTCGGCAAGCCTAAGTGCAAGGCTAAGCCCGGCTGCGCCGCTACCTATAATCAGTACATCACATCGATGTTCAATAGAATTTGATGTGGAAGTTAGTGAAGATGACACTGATTTCATGTATTTTTGTATATATTAAACGAGCAAAGGTTCGGCAAGTCTAAAGGATGAGTAGCAAAACACAATGATCCAGATGGCTTTCCCTCAGCATTTTTAAATATTTTTAATGCTAATACAGAACTTTTTGTAACAGTACGCGTCTATATCAATGCTTGTTAGAGCTATTGGGTAGTTGAAGTAGGAGTAATGGCTCGAATGAGCGAGCAGATAACCGACCAACAATTGGTCGAAAAAGTACAGCGTGGCGATAAAAATGCATTTAACTTACTGGTAACTCGCTATCAGCACAAAGTTATGCATTTGGTATCGCGCTATGTAAAAAACAGCGGTGATGTGGCTGATGTTACCCAAGAAGCGTTTATTAAAGCTTATCGGGCATTACCAAACTTTCGTGGCGACAGTGCGTTTTACACTTGGTTGTACCGTATCGCGGTAAACAGTGCTAAAAACTATCTTGTTGCGCAAGGAAGGAAGCCACCCGCTAGTGATGTCGACGCAGACGAAGCAGACTTTTACGAAGGCAGTGATGCGCTTAAAGAGCAATCCACGCCAGAACGCAGTTTGTTAACGGATGAAATTGAAGAAACCTTATTTAAAGTGGTGGAAAAGTTACCTGATGACCTTCGCATGGCTATAACCCTTCGTGAAATAGAAGGGCTAAGTTATGAGGAAATTGCAAATGTGATGGCGTGCCCAGTGGGTACAGTTCGTTCACGAATTTTCCGAGCGCGAGAGGCTATCGATAAAGTGATTCAGCCATTGTTAGAAAATTAAATATAATGAAAATGAACTTTCATTATATTGAGCAGACTAACAGCTGTGTTAGGGTATTAATTGATCACAGTTGATCAGGAAATGAATTTATGACGCAACAGCAAGAAAATTTGTCCGCTTTCATGGATGGCGAAATAGATGGCGATGCAATCATTGATGCAATTAAGCAAGATGAAGAATTGCAGGCCAAATGGCAACGCTACCATGTAATTAGGGGCGCAATGCGCAAAGAGGCCAGTGTCGCACCGCAGTTAGATATTACTGCCAGTGTTGCCGCCGCGCTTGAAAATGAGCCTGCTATTGTCGCGCCAAAAGCTTCACGTTGGCGTTCAATTCCAGTACTCGGCAGCGTAGTTTCTGGCGGTGTAGTGCCTTTTGCAAAACAGTCAGGTCAGTTTGCCGTTGCTGCATCCGTTGCGGTAGCAGTGATTTTAGGTGTTCAGCACTTCAATCAACCTGCGCCTACTGAGCCTTTCATGACAGCACCTACGGCAGGGCCGCAGGGTGGTTTAGCGCCAGTTAGCTTAGAGCAAACCCGCGCATTGCCTCGCAATGACATGAACGAAGTATTAGAGAAAAAGCGTAAAATCAATGCACTTATTGCTGATCACGAGCAGCAGGTAAAATTGAAACAAGCGCAAGAATCTGAAACTGACGATGCCGAGGCGAGTGCAGATAACCGCCCGTAAGCAGTTCATACGACGCTTAATAAGAATATCGTTTAATGAAAATAGATTATCGTAATAACGTACCAGCGCTTTTAGTGCTGGTACGCGTGTTTTTAGCCAACGTAAAAGTAAGTATTCGCATTCGGGCCTTCATTAAAGCCATGCTCTATGCCGTCGTAGCGTCTTTGGGTTTATCGTTTAGCGTCGTAGCGCAAGAAAATGTATCTGCGCAAAATACATCTTCAGAGCGCGCTGATACGTTGCCTTCAACTTTGCCCTCAAGCGCAGATGCTTCACAGACTTCGCCCCAGACAGTACCTCAATTAGTACCTCAAGCTACTGATGTAGTTGTAGTGAATCCCCATCCTCAAACAACGTCAGATTGGCTTATGCAACTAAGTGAAGTGGTGAAAACCCAAAACTTTGAAGTTGCTTTTGTTCAAAGTCGAGCGGGCCGCGAAACCATTCCCTTTTTATGGCGTCATGGAGTGCTAGAGGATGGCACCAGTATGGAGCAACTCAATTTACAAAATGGGCCAGGCCGCGAGCAAATTCGTGTTAATGGTATTGTGAGTGTGTTTGAACCTGATGTATCGCCGTATAGTCTTCGTTCTGAGTTTATCAATGGGCCTATCCCCAGTGAACTGCTTCATCATCCTGATAGATTGAAAAGCGGTTATGAATTTGTCTCTGTGGGCAGAGCACGCGTTGCAGGTAGACCTGCTCAACAAATCCGTATCGTTAGCCGCGACAATAGTCGCTTCAGCTACCAGCTATGGTTAGATGAAGATTCAGGCATGGTACTGAAACTTAACATGCTTGATTTGCAGGGCGGATTGTTAGAGCAGATTCAAGTAACTTCACTTAAAATAACCGACGCCCCTGATGACTATTTCGCACGAATTAATCAGGAGTCTTTACCTAAGCCTATGGCATTAACGCAAAAGCAATCGCGCCAACCTAATTGGGAAGTTAAGTACTTGCCTAATGGTATGGAAGAAGTGCGTGGTGATACTCGTCGTCTTGCCTTAACGGGGCAAGTGGTAGAATACAAGATGTACAGTGATGGATTGGTCGATGTGTCTGTTTATGTACAACCAGCAAAAGATGCCCTTGGTGGTGATTTAGTGCTTAGAAATGATTTGAGTACTTTTTTAACCCTTACCGATGGAAACACGCAAGTGACCGTGGTGGGTGAAATACCACTGCAAACAGCAAATGCTATTGCTACCTCGCTTTCTCCTATGGCAGATAAATAATGATCACTGAAACCGCACGCGTGGTTGCTGTAGAGGGTGATCTTATTACCGTCGAGGCCGCCATTAAATCGACTTGTAGCAGTTGCCAAGCCCAAAGTGACTGTGGCACGGGGGCTATATCCAGAGCATTAGCGCCTAAAACTCAGCAGCTAACATTGCGTTCACCTATGCCGGTAACGATAGGGCAAGACGTAACGGTGGGTGTACCTGAAGAAGGGGTGTTAAGTGCCTCCGCGTGGCTGTATTTGCTACCCCTAACGGTTTTTATCGCGGTTTTTGCCTTTGGGAATGCCACGCTATCTTCCATTGGGCTTAGCCATGAATTGTGGGGGTTGCTACCCGCCGTCGCATTTACCTTTGTAACTTATAAAGCCATCGCATTTAAGCTTAAACGGCTTGATAAAGGTAAGTTTCAACCCGTACTATTGAATACTATTTAGCGTAATACTTGCGCGAATTCGGCAATATTATTACCAAAATGGCTACTTTGGCTTACACTATTCCAATCTTTGGCAATATAACCCACAAGCTTATTCGCTTTTGTGTAAAGAAATGGGTAAAATCCGCACGCGCTAGCTACAACACAAACAATAGCTACCATTCTTTTTTATATTAATGAATTTTTCTGCAGGTAATTTCCAGCATTATGCAACAATCGCACATTCGTAACTTCAGTATTATTGCTCACATCGATCACGGTAAATCGACTCTGTCTGACCGTCTCATTCAACATTGTGGCGGGCTAGCCGATCGTGAAATGGCCGAACAGGTTCTTGATTCAATGGACTTGGAGCGGGAGCGTGGAATTACTATTAAAGCACAAAGCGTAACGCTTAATTACACTGCTAAAGATGGTGAAGTCTACCAGCTGAATTTCATCGATACGCCTGGACACGTAGATTTTACTTACGAAGTGTCTCGCTCACTTGCTGCATGTGAAGGTGCATTGTTAGTGGTTGATGCAGGGCAGGGCGTGGAAGCGCAAACCCTAGCTAACTGCTATACCGCTATGGACATGGACATGGAAGTGGTACCTATTTTAAATAAGATAGATTTGCCACAGGCCGAACCAGAGCGCGTAGCCGAAGAAATTGAAGACATTGTTGGTATAGATGCCATTGACGCCGTTCGCTGCTCGGCAAAAACAGGTATTGGTATTGAAGATGTACTAGAAGTTATTGTAAATAAAATTCCCCCTCCGGGCGGGAACCGTGAAGAGCCGCTAAAAGCGCTTATCATTGATTCATGGTTCGACAACTACCAAGGGGTAGTGTCATTAGTTCGTATCGTAGAAGGCGAGCTTACTAAGAAAGATAAAATTCAAATCATGTCGAATGGCCAAACACACCAAGTTGATAAAATTGGTGTGTTTACCCCCAAAGCCCTAGATACAGGCGTGCTTCGCGCCGGTGAAGTAGGCTTTATTATTGCGGGTATTAAAGACATTCAAGGCGCACCGGTTGGCGATACTATTACCTTAGCGAGACAACCAGCGGTAGGCGCTTTGCCTGGCTTTAAGAAAGTTAAGCCGCAGGTTTACGCAGGTATTTTCCCAATTAGTTCTGACGATTACGAAGATTTTCGTGATGCGTTAGCTAAACTAAGCTTGAATGATGCTTCATTGTTTTATGAGCCAGAAAGTTCGCAAGCGCTAGGCTTTGGATTCCGTATTGGCTTCCTTGGTATGCTTCATATGGAAATCATTCAAGAGCGTTTAGAGCGCGAATACGATTTAGGTCTTATTACGACGGCACCCACGGTAATCTACGAAGTAGAAACCACCAAAGGCGAAATTTTAAGCTGTGATAACCCGTCTAAGCTACCCGCAGTTAACGACATTGCCGAAATTCGCGAACCATTGGTGGAAGCGAATATTCTTGTGCCGCAGGAATACTTAGGTAACGTCATTACCTTGTGTGTTGAAAAACGTGGAATGCAAACCGCAATGACGTATCACGGTAAGCAAGTGGCAGTAACCTATGAGCTGCCTATGGCTGAAGTGGTTCTGGATTTCTTCGACCGTTTGAAATCAACAAGCCGTGGGTTTGCTTCTCTTGATTATAACTTCAAGCGTTTCCAAGTCTCTGACATGGTACGTGTAGATATTATGATTAATGGCGAGCGCGTAGATGCGCTAGCCATGATCACTCACCGTGATAATTCTCAAGGCCGTGGGCGTGAATTGGTTGAGAAACTCCGTGAGCTTATTCCTCGCCAGATGTTTGATATCGCTATTCAAGCTGCTATTGGCAATCACATTATTGCGCGTAGTACGGTGAAACAATTACGTAAAAACGTTATCGCCAAGTGTTACGGTGGTGACGTAAGTCGTAAGAAAAAGCTGCTTCAAAAGCAAAAAGATGGAAAGAAAAGAATGAAACAGGTAGGTAATGTTGAATTACCGCAGGATGCATTCCTGGCAATTTTGAAGGTAGGTAAGTAATGGCCAATTACTTTTCGCTTATTTTAGTACTTCTAACGCTAACCACCGGGCTAGTTTGGCTGGTGGATAGCATGGTGTTTGCGCCAAAGCGAAAGGCGCGGTTACAGGAATCGGCAAAAGCGGAAGGGGTTAACTTTGCAGGTGAGCCACAGCTTCCTTACTTGGTTGATACTTCGCAGCAAATATTCCCGGTTATCGCTTTTGTGTTGGTATTGCGTTCGTTTATTTACGAACCATTTCAAATTCCATCAGGCTCGATGATGCCAACCTTGTTGGTGGGCGATTTTATTCTGGTTGAGAAGTTTTCTTATGGAATAAAAGACCCTGTATTTCGCAGTAAACTGGTTGAAACCGGCGTACCAGAGCGTGGCGATGTGGTGGTATTTAAATATCCTGAAGACACATCGGTAGATTACATCAAACGTGTTATCGGGTTACCTGGCGACACCGTGGTTTATCAAGATAAACAAGTTTATATCAAGTCTAAGTGCGAAGGTGCTGCGAAAAACTGCGGTAAGCTTACGGCTATGCCGCTAGATTTTGTCGGCCGTGACGAATTTGTGCAGGATATGGCTAAGCTTATGCGTTACACAGAAACGCTAGGTGATAATGAGCACGACATATTACGCCACCCAGTCAGAGAAATTTCTTCAAGTAACTTCTATACTCAGCCAGGTACACGCAGCAATGAATGGATTGTACCTGATGGTCATTATTTCGTTTTAGGCGATAATCGTGACAACAGCCGAGACAGCCGTTTTTGGGGCTTTGTACCAGACGAAAACTTAGTAGGTAAAGCCGTTGCCATTTGGATTTCATTTGAATTCGAACGCAGCCGCGACAGTGTTTTACCAACATGGATCCCAACGGGCGTTAGATTTGAACGCGTAGGTGGCATTAATTAATGCAGGGTATTGATAAATATATTCGCTTGAGTAAAGCGTTAGGGTACACATTTAATAATGAAGCCTTGCTAGAGCAAGCGCTGACCCACAGAAGTGCAGCAAAGCAGCACAATGAAAGATTAGAGTTTTTAGGTGATGCTATTTTAGGTATGGTCATAGGTGAAACCTTGTTTAAGCGTTTCCCCGATGTGCCTGAAGGTAAGCTTACCCGTATGCGGTCAACCTTAGTAAAAGGCGATACGTTGGCCGAATTGGCCCGTGAAGCGAGCATGGGTGAACTACTTCACCTTGGTCCTGGTGAACTTAAAAGTGGCGGTCATCGTCGCAGTTCAATATTGGCAGACGCAGTAGAAGCTGTGTTAGGCGCAATCTACTTGGACTCAGGGATGGATGAGGTCTGTAATGTTATATACCATTTATGGGAAAGCCGTATTGAAGCGTTAAATCCTAACGCGCACCCTAAAGACAGTAAAACCCGTCTTCAAGAGTACCTGCAAGGTCGTAAGCTACCATTACCGTCTTATGAAGTTATCTCTATCTCAGGGAAAGATCACGCTCAAATTTTTGAAGTGAGCTGCACAGTGACAACGTTAGATAAGCCCGTTTCGGCTTCTGGAAATAGCCGAAGAAAAGCCGAGCAGGAAGCAGCAAGACTTACCTTGGAGACACTCGATGACACAGCCAAATGATATAACCCGATGTGGCTTAGTCGCTATTGTAGGGCGCCCCAACGTAGGTAAATCAACACTACTTAATAGATTGCTCGGGCAAAAAGTAAGTATCACGTCGCGTAAACCACAAACGACCCGTCACCGCATTTTAGGTATCGACACTGAAGGCGATTATCAAGCCATCTACGTTGATACCCCAGGTCTTCATAGCGAAGAAAAAAGCGCCATGAATCGGTACATGAACCGGGCTGCTTCAAGTTCTCTTGCAGAAGTGGGTTTGGTGTTGTTTGTGATAGAAGGGACACGCTGGAACGACGACGATGAAATGGTCTTGTCTAAAGTGAAAGCCTCAGGCCTACCTTGCTACCTTATCGTCAATAAAATGGATAAAGTAGAAGACAAAGAAGCCTTTATGGTTCACCTTCAAGGTCTATCAGAAAAATATAAGTTCGAGCATATAATCCCCATTAGTGCTAAACAGGGCAAAATGGTGGATGACATCCGAGAGCTTGTGGCGAAGAGTTTGCCTGAAAGCGAGTTTTTCTTTCCAGAAGATTACATTACCGATCGCTCAAGTCGCTTTATGGCCGCTGAAATCATTCGCGAAAAGCTAATGCGCTTCACGGGGGACGAACTTCCTTACGCCACGACGGTAGAAATCGAACAGTTTAAGCTAGCTGAAAATGGTGTTTATCGTATCAGTGGTCTTATCCTTGTAGAGCGTGAAACGCAAAAGCGTATGATTATTGGCAAGGGTGGAAAGCACCTTAAAACCATTGGTGAACATGCCCGTAAAGATATGGAAAACTTGTTTGATAACAAAGTTTTCTTAGAAATGTGGGTTAAAGTGAAACAAGGTTGGGCTGACGATGAACGTGCTCTACGTTCGTTAGGTTATTCAGACGATAGTTAGCACTCAGCAATTATCTGTTTTGGGCTTAACGCAATAGTCGTTAGCCCAAAATATAATGTAAGAACGTGTAGCCCAAATCAAAAGCCCAAACGTATCAGCTAAAAAATCAGCTAGTATCCATTAGTTATAAAGCAATAAAAAGGGGTAGGTATGGCAATTTCTGATATGCGCAGACAGTATGCAAAAGGGAGTCTGCAAGATAAAGACTTAACGGCTAATCCTTTTTCATTATTTGACCGTTGGCTAAAAGATGCCATCAGCGCTGAAATTCCCGATCCTACTGCCATGACTGTGGCGACCGTTGATGCTGCAGGTCAGCCTTCACAGCGTATTGTGCTTTTAAAAGATGTAAGTGAAGCTGGGTTTGTCTTTTTTACTAATTTAGGCAGCCGCAAAGCACAAGAGCTTAGTCAAAACCCTAAGGTTTCATGTCATTTCCCTTGGTTTTTCATGGAACGACAAGTGAGAGTGTGTGGTGTAGTAGAAAAGCTTTCCTTTAAGGAAAACGCGACCTATTTCCTTTCTCGCCCCAAAGATAGCCAGTTAGCGGCTTATGCTTCTGAGCAAAGTAAACCTATTAGCAGCCGCGAGCTTTTGCATACTCAGTTTGCGCAAATGAAACAAAAGTTTGCGAATAAAACGCTGCCGGCACCAGACTTCTGGGGGGGCTTTCGTATTGTTCCTCACCAAATTGAATTCTGGCAAGGCGGCGAAGACAGGTTACATGACCGGTTTGAATACAACCGTGATGAAAGTGGCAACTGGAATACTCAGCGTTTAATGCCTTAAGGGGGATTAATCCGGGCATTCTTTAATGATTGATAGCCACTGCCATTTAGATTTGCCAGCATTTCAAGATGACTGGCAGGTAGTGGTAAACCGCGCGATCAGTGCTGGCGTAACACGTATTCTTATTCCTGGCACGCAAGTGTCGCAGTGGTCTACTCAACAAGCGATACAATCCTATTCAAACCAAAGTACGCACGCCATCTCAGTAGATGTCGCGTTTGGTCTGCATCCTTACTTCTTATCTACCAACGAAACTGATAATGCCACTGCCTTAACCGCCCTGCAGCGACTTTTATCTCAATCTAGCGTTCACATGATAGCATTAGGTGAAATCGGCTTAGATGGCCATATATCGATACCTATGCAGCTTCAACAAGAGGTATTTGAAGCACAGTTGCGATTAGCGAGTGAATATGCGCTTCCTGTTATTTTGCATCATCGAAAAAGCCATCATCTTATTTTTGAAAGTCTTAAAAAAACAGGATTTACAGAGGGCGGTGTTATTCATGCATTTTCTGGCAGTGTAGAGGTGGCTCAAGCGTATATCGATAAAGGTTTTTATATTGGCGTGGGGGGGACTATTACCTATGACAGAGCGAAGAAAACGAAAGAAACCATTGCTTACTTGCTTCAGCACCACGCAGACCGATTGCTACTAGAAACTGATTCGCCTGATATGCCAATGCAGGGCCGACAAGGGGCTCGAAACAGCCCTGAATACCTTGGCGATGTGTTAACAGCGCTGGATAAACTTGGGGAGTATAATGAACAAGCTTTAGACGCACTTACCACCCAAAATTATTTCACGCTTTTTCGTAACAGGGTGAAGAATAATTAAAAATAGGTGCGGCTTGCTGAATTGGGTTATTTAATATTTGTGAAAATTTCACTCAAGATTGAAAAACTCGAATTATCCACGGGCGGAACTTATAAAACCCTCGCGTTAAATAAACACCCACTATCAGCGCTAATACAATAACAGCGCTTATAATAAGCCATAGTTGCTGGCGAAGCGTTAGCGGACTAGAAAGCACCACTTCAGTATCGATGTTAACGTTCAAATAACCAATTACTTTGCCATCGTCATCGAGAATTTTTTCAACATGAGTATTGGGAGCAACTTCACGTTCTCGGGCCAGTGCGACTACACTGTCAACTTTTGGTAAAGGCGCTATATAAATGCCTTGGGCATTAAATACGCTTAAAGAGATAACGGCAGGCTCTTCTAACGCAATGGTAATTAAACGCTCTAGTCGAACTGTGTCTTGTGCCATTAAGGCAGGCTGTAAGATTTTTGAATATTGACTGCTTATGCTGGTACCAGGTTGCGCCGTTTGTACGTCAACCCAATGGGTTTGGTACTGTTGATACATTAGAAACAGACCCACAGCTAATGCCACAGCGGTAGCCATAATAATAGTATGCATCAGCCGCTTAAAGGCTGTGTAAGCAGAGTGTGAAACGCTGTGTTTGTGAGCCATGCGTTCGCTTTCTAAGTGGTTCAGCATTTCGCCTTAATTTCCTTTATCTTTATGCGCTAACAGTAGGGTAATTTTGACTAATTTGAAAGTGTGTATTTCCACATGTGCAATGTTTGGGTAGCATATGGGCAAGACTAACAAAGGTTTAAATTAATAGTGATCACGTTTTTAAATGAAATACCGCCTCATGCAATGCATGATACCTCTTTCTTATCTACGCAGCTTACCACAAAGTCTTCAAATGAAGATGATGCTGGACTTTCAATTTTAACCGTTATCGGTCAAGCATTAACCCCATATATTGTTAGTCAGGTTGTAGAAGGTTTGGGCGAAGTATTCGAGGCAACATCGATTCACTTACATCCGTTACACAACAAACTGGGTGATGGCGTGGTGGTTGTGAAAGGGCGCTTAAGTGAAAACGCCGGCGCTCAAGATGCTGCTTCAGTGCCAGCACTGCTGCCGTCGCTAATAACTACGTTATCGGCCCGTTATCATGTGGATTTAGGCATTCAAGACACTCAGCCATCGCTTAACGAGCCAGGTCTTCTTGTGATGGATATGGACAGTACGTTAATAGATATTGAGTGCATCGATGAAATTGCCAAACTGGCAGGTGTTGGTGAGCAAGTGGCTGCTGTAACCGAACAGGCTATGCGGGGCGAAATAGCATTTAATGACAGCTTAAACCATCGAGTGGCTTGCCTAGATGGTGTGCCAGAGCACCAGCTTCAACAAATACGTGATAGCTTGCCTATAATGCCAGGCGTACAACTGCTGATTGCCATTTTAAAACAACATAACTGGAAGCTAGCTATCGCTTCAGGTGGTTTTACTTATTTTGCGAATCATCTAAAAGCCCGCTTAAATATTGATGAAGCGGTTTCAAATACGTTGGTGATAGAGCAAGGCATATTGACCGGCGAAGTGTCTGGCGAAATTGTTAATGCTGAGGTAAAAGCGCGAACCGTGAAAGCGTTGGCTGAACGTTGGGGAGTTCCAAGCTCTCAAACCGTTGCGATGGGCGACGGTGCGAACGACTTAGTCATGATGGCCGAATCGGCGTTAGGAGTGGCGTGCCATGGTAAGCCTGTTGTAAATGAAAAAGCAGACGTTGCTATTCGGTTGGGCAGCTTACATTGCCTACTGTACTTTTTATCCTAGTAGATTAGTGTTGATTAGGGCGCAGTTGACGAAGGCGTAGCTGAGCGTTAACTAAAACGCTTTGGTCGATACTTACTTTTAGTCGTTAGATATTTTCGAGGGTATTAGCGGCGTAGAGTAAGAAGCGCTGAATATATAGCGAGTACAAGCTCTGAAGGTGATACGAGAGTCTTCAAAGCTTGTCTTTATTTGGCAAACGCTTGGTCTTGTAATAAGGCTTGAATACCGGACTGAGAGCGCTCTTCTATTTTCGCTTTGGTGTCTCGGTTAGCGGAAATCGTGTCGTCATCGAATTCATATCTAATCAATACTTCATCAGTGACATCAATTAAGTGTGAACAGGCAGCTAAGCTCCAAAGCTTATTTTCAAGTTCCTTTGCCCGGTGAATAGCATACACGCTAACGTAATTTATCTCTGTTTGTAACATAGATAAATCTGGTTTGCCTGTAGTGGTAAGCATCACGTGAATAGCAATAAATTGCCCTCTGTTTAACGCTTCAGTAATAAAGGTCTTGCGCTGCTCATTGTTTTCAAACCGGTGGGAATACCGCGGAATAATGGCCATGCGAGGGTCTTTTTGCTTGGCATCAAAAGAGATCAAAAGCTCTTGGCGCAAGGGCATATTTTCCAGCTTCACCTGCTTGATACCGCTTTGCATGAAAGGCGTATCTAGCTTTCTGTCTCTAAATAGAAATTCTAAGTTTACCTGACGCTTTTCTGTTAGATAGGTAACTAGCGTTGAAACTCGTTCATCTTGTTTTCCAATAATACCCGCTTGCGGTGTATACCTAACCCCTTCCTTACTCATCAAGAAGGATAGAGATGTAGCATTACGAGCATTGATACAGCGAAGAGCCTGACCCATACCCGGCAATTCTTCTTCACCAGAGTCTTCTTCTAAGCTGTGTTTGTTCTTTTTAATCAATTCTTCAAAGAACGCCCTTGCACTTTTACCTGCTTCACCGTTCATGGCTTTTAAATGAAGAATGTTTTTCTCAGCGTTGTGGTAAATTACCGAATACTGCAAATGCATTACGTCAAAATTTTGCGTAATCTGCTGAAGGCGAGGGAAGGATACTTCAACTTGCCCTTCTAGCTCACCGTCGTACTCTTTATTTAACTCAACACGCAGTCCCAATCCATGTACCGAGATATCTTCACTTACGCCAACGTGTACGCTGTCGTCATGAGATAACCTAAGCTCTATTTGAGAGCGCAAACGGTAGCGAGATTCTAAACGTTGATCTTCATATTTGAATCGGAATAACTCTATGTTTGGGGTCTTCTGATTTCTTGGATGACCAAAAACGCGAAGATGAGAAAGGTTGTCGCGGTTGAACTGTAATTCGTTATACGCCTGCTGCCCATATATAGAGGTTACGTCAGTAACATGAAGCAAGTATTTTAGGTTTTTCAACTTCGACATCACTCGAGGCGAAGGCGGTGTATTTTGACGCTTTATTTTCGAACCCACAGAGTCTGGAATAGACAAGGGGGTATGAGCTTGCTCGGGCAACATGTCGGTCAAGGTAAGTTTAAATACTCGCCAGCTAACCTTTTTAGAACCAAAGCCTAAGAAAACCTGTTTTAACATGTCTTTTTCAACAAGCTGCTCGTAAGAGGCCGAGTAAAAAAAGACTTTGTCATTTTGTAAGTGGGTAAAGCTGAACACAAATATCTCGCGACGGTGCGCAGGCTTAGCGTGCAAGGTGTTCAATCTATTTTGAGACAGCAGAAAACCTAAGCGACATTCATCTTCTTCATCTTGCCAGTAGCTCACCGTTTCGCGATTAACTTCGTTAACCATTGCAAAGCGTGGAATAAGACGCTCTTCAATTAAATCGACATAAATAGGTAGTGTTGGGCTTCGTGGCGAAAAGTACTGTTCACACGTTTTACTGGTTATCGCTTCAATAGTGTTGTTCATGTTCACTTTATAACGGCGTTTGTTGCCGTGAATAAAGCTTTCTAGAAATTTATCGAAGCTGGGTGCTGGGCGCTCTGTCGCACGCTGTAGGGCTAAATAAATAACATCTTTTTTGCGAATAGTTTTCACAAGGCGATAAGCAATGCCATTTTTCTTATCCATGGCGAACTCGCCTTCAAGCCCACGGAAGTAGACTTGTAATAGCTCATTTTGTTTAAACAGTGTTTCTTTGGAGAGTTTGACTTGCAGGCCTTCTAGCGATACATCAACGCTTAAGCCTTTAATCGAATGATTACTTTCGTTAAATAGCTCAACCGCAACAGCAAAGTTCATACGTTCTGTATTGCGTTGTTGATAATCTAGTAAGTTTACCGTTGGCACTTTAAACTGCTCTAAAATAGCAGAGCCTTTTTTGCGAGGTGTATTTGATGTTGAACCTGTGTCTCGAGCTTCTTCTGCTTTCTCACGAATAATACGGTAATTATTTTCAGTATTTTGAACGGCTTCGTAAACACCGAATGTATACCCACCAAATATTCTAATTTGCTCTTCGAATTTATCGACAGCAATTTCATCCATGTAATGGGTTCTGCCATCATGCAAATAGCTTTTGCATTTACCGTCTACTTGGCCACGTAAATCTATTGATCGCATACAAGGCTTCGCAAGGCGTTTCACTTCCATTTTTAATAGAAAGCGTTTCTCCTTGGGAATATCACCGCCAATTTGTAACAGAACCTTATTAAATTCAGGCTCGTTCACCAGAGGTTTCAATTGCTCAATTATGTCAGCGTATTGCTGTAAATCTTGGCTCATGTATGCACAACTTAGTTACTTTCTATTATTATAGACATTATTATTATCGGCACTAATGCTAAACCCATTAATAAACAGTATTTTGCAGTTTGACGCACGAACAACCACCGGGTTAAAACCTACTATAACTGTTAGATGGGCTACCAAGTGGGGTTGGGTTAACTTGGGTTGGACCTGGCTGAATGTACCTTGATGTCCTTTATAAGATAGAATACTCCTTTTCACGCTGGGATAAAACTGGAATATGGCAAAACGAAAAACGGCTTATGTATGCTCAGATTGTGGGGCTGAATTTCCACGCTGGCAGGGGCAGTGTTCTGAATGCAAAGCTTGGAACACCATTAGCGAGTTTGTAGTCAGTAGCGCCAAAACCAATTCAAAACCAACTTTGTCAGGTTATGCTGGGCAAACTGCCGCTAAAATAGAAATGCTCAATGCGATTGATTTGGAATCTCTACCCCGATTTAGCGCAGGGTTTAAAGAGCTCGATAGAGTATTGGGCGGTGGAATAGTGCCAGGTGCTGCTATGTTAATTGGCGGCTCGCCAGGGGCAGGTAAAAGTACATTGTTACTTCAGGTTATGTGTCAAATGGCACAAACCGAAACCGCTTTATACGTAACAGGGGAAGAGTCGCTTCAGCAAGTGGCGATGCGAGCAAAACGCTTAAATCTACCTGATGATAAGCTAATGATGTTGGCAGAAACCAGTGTAGAAACTATTTGCGAACTGGCGTTAACCAAAAAACCAAAAATCATGGTTATCGACTCTATTCAAGTAATGCATGTGGCCGATGTGCAATCTGCACCGGGCAGTGTATCTCAAGTTAGAGAAAGTGCAGCTTATCTAACCCGCTTTGCAAAACAACACCACATCTCAATGTTTCTTGTAGGTCATGTAACCAAAGACGGAAACTTAGCTGGCCCGAAAGTGTTAGAGCACTGTATTGACAGTTCAATGATGCTAGAAGGGGAAAGTGATGGTCGTTACCGTACGTTACGCAGCCATAAAAACCGTTTTGGCGCTGTAAATGAATTAGGCGTTTTTGCGATGACAGAAAAAGGCCTAAAAGAGGTAAATAACCCTTCGGCGATTTTCTTAAGCCGAGGCGAAAATGAAACGCCTGGGTCGAGCGTAATGGTAATTTGGGAAGGCACGCGGCCGCTGTTGGTAGAAATACAGGCTTTGGTGGACTACTCACAAATGTCTAACCCTCGGCGAATTGCGGTGGGGCTAGATCAAAATCGATTGTCGATGTTGTTAGCGGTATTGCATCGTCACGGTAATGTACAAATGAACGACCAAGACGTCTTTGTAAATGTGGTTGGTGGTGTGAAGGTAAGTGAAACCAGCGCTGACTTGGCGTTACTGCTAGCAATGGTATCGAGTTTTCGAAATCGCTCTCTACCCAAAGATTTAATTGTGTTTGGAGAAGTTGGGCTAGCCGGAGAAATTAGGCCTGTTCCTAATGGCACCGAGCGCATTATTGAAGCCGCTAAACATGGTTTCAAACGTGCGATTGTGCCAAAGGCAAATGCGCCAAAGCAGGCTGTAAATGGTATGAAAGTTATTCCAGTATCTCAGCTCAGCGATGCGTTAGACGCATTAGAATAAACCGCTTCAATCAGTGCGTTTAATTCCTTTTCATTTAAGTCAGCATCTTGACTATTTAGCAGTATTAAGCGCCTCAGTGCGCTTATGCTGTCTACGTCCATTTGAGATACTTTGCAGCCTAAAGATACTGAATCTTTGCGGCTATCATTCTGCCGATACAGTTGCTCAATATGCAAGGTGATAACGGGGCTGTCTTCATTGGCTCTAAATGTGGCGGTATAAGGATCGTGACTATCGAAAGGTAATTCGTTAAGTGCATCTTCGTTTGCGCTTAATTTTACGCCTTGAAGCGAGACGTCAATAATAATGACATCAATGTGCTTATCATGATGAGCAAGTGTTCCTTTTACGGCCAATGGAATACGTGTAAATAAGCGTTTGTCCGACATAAATTCCTCAAGCTAGAAAATCTTTGATTCACTCAGTATTAGTGATGTTAGTACACAAGGCAACTAGCAATAAGTGTAGTGGTATAAAGCTAGCCAGCACGACATAAAAAAACGGGCTTATATAAGCCCGTTTTATATTATGTAGAAAACCAATTTTAGTGCTTATAACAGTACTTATAATACTATGTTCGTGTGCGCGTTTTTATGCAGGTTTCTTTTCATAACGGCTACCAATAACTGCGGCCAATAATCGCTTTACATCAACGGCTTTCAGACAAACTATTTGGCTATGCGCTTGTATTTTAGTCTGTGAGGTTCCACCGCATCTTGCCCGAATTCAGCCTTAAGCCAAGTTTCGTAGTCAGAGTAGTTACCTTCAAAGAAGTTAATGTTACCTTCGTCGCGGTAATCCATGATGTGTGTGGCAACCCTATCTAAGAACCATCTATCATGGGAAATAACCATGGCGCAGCCTGGGAATTCCAATAAGGCATTCTCAAGTGCTCGTAAGGTTTCAACATCCAAGTCATTGGTTGGTTCATCGAGTAGCAACACGTTGCCGCCAGCTTTTAACAGCTTGGCTAAATGCACACGGTTTCGTTCACCACCAGACAAGTCTTTAATAAACTTCTGCTGATCGTTGCCTTTAAAGTTAAAGCGGCTGCAATATGCGCGGCTATTAATTTCGAAGTTACCAATACGAATAATATCTTGTTCTTCTGAAATTTCTTTAAATACCGTGGTGTTTTCATTCATATGATCGCGAAACTGCTCTACGCTAGCAATTTTCACAGAGTCACCCAAGCTAATATCGCCTGAATCAGGTTGCTCTGCGCCGGTAAGCATTCTAAATAGGGTAGATTTACCCGCACCGTTTGGCCCGACAATCCCTACAATTGCCCCTTTAGGAACTTTAAACGACAAGTCGTCAATAAGTACACGTTCACCATAAGACTTATTAAGATGTTCAACTTCTATAACCTTGTCACCTAAACGTTCACCAGGCGGAATGAAGAGTTCGTTAGTTTCGTTACGTTTTTGGTAATCACCCGTGGACATTTCTTCAAAACGAGCCATACGCGCTTTGCTTTTTGCATGGCGGCCTTTTGGATTAGAGCGAACCCACTCGAGTTCTTGTCTAATACTCTTTTGACGGGCATTTTCACTGCGCTCTTCTTGCTGTAAACGTTGGTCTTTTTGTTCCAACCAAGAAGAATAGTTACCTTCCCATGGAATACCTTCACCACGGTCGAGTTCTAATATCCAGCCTGCAACATTATCAAGGAAGTATCTATCATGGGTAATGGCCACTACCGTGCCTTCATAATCGTGAAGGAAACGTTCTAACCAAGCAACAGATTCAGCATCCAAGTGGTTGGTGGGTTCATCAAGAAGTAGCATTTCTGGCTTTTCGAGTAACAAACGGCATAAAGCAACACGGCGGCGCTCACCACCTGATAACTTGCTAACGTCTGCATCCCATGCAGGAAGACGAAGGGCTTCAGCAGCACGGTTTAAGGTATTCTCTAAGTTATGCCCGTCTTTCGACTGAATAATCGCTTCAAGTTCGCCTTGTTCTTTTGCAAGGGCGTCGAAGTCGGCATCAGCTTCTGCGTAAGCGGCATAAACTTCATCTAGACGGGTTAGTGCGTGTTTAACATCGGCTAACGCTTCTTCCACGTTTCCGCGAACATCTTTCGATTCGTCTAGTTGTGGCTCCTGAGGCAGGTAGCCTATTTTAAGGCCTGGTTGAGGGCGTGCTTCACCTTCAATCTCGGTGTCTAACCCAGCCATGATGCGTAGTAAGGTAGATTTACCAGAACCGTTTAAACCCAATACGCCAATTTTTGCGCCGGGGAAAAAACTAAGAGAGATATTTTTAAGAATTTGACGGTTCGGTGGAACAATTTTACCCACGCGATGCATACTATAAACGTATTGAGCCATGCTGTGTCCTTGCCAGAAAATAAAGCATCATTGTACTCGTAACAGGATAGTCTGTGCCAGTGCGAACCGCCATACAACCTCATGCTTGATGGTATTTTGTTCAATTGAAGTAAAAAGAAGGCGAAAAGTACGAATAATACGGCGGTCACCTTTAACAAATTAAGGTAAACTTCGCTAGCATACGCTTTAATGAAAAAATAGGTATTCACTGTATGACTACAATGAACAAACGTCCTTACAGCCTATCGGAACTTGCCAGCCATGTAGGCGGTGTTGTAGAGGGAGACGGCTGTGTCGTTATCTCTGCGGTAGGAACGCTGGCAGGCGCTGCCAGCCATCAAATCTCATTTCTTACTAATCCGAAATATAAATCACAGTTAAGCGATACCTCTGCCGGTGCGGTTATTCTTCACAGCAGTTTAAAAGACACGGCACCGTGCCCAGCGCTTGTGGTAGACAACCCTCACGCAGCGTTCGCACGCATCGCACAGCTTTTCGACACCACGCCAGTCGTTGCAAGCGGTATTGCCGAAACCGCTGTGATTGCATCGTCGGCCAATATTGGTAGTGATGTGTCGTTAGGTCACAATGTGATTATTGAAGATAACGTCATACTTGGTGACCGCGTAACTATTGGTGCCAATACAGTTATTCGCAAAGGTACACGCATTGGTGAAGGCAGTGTTATTCACCCAAACGTAACCATTTATCATGACGTGATAATAGGTAAGCGGGTTACGGTTCATAGCCAAACGGTCATTGGAGCAGCAGGCTTTGGCTACGCAAACGATAAAGGTGTATGGCTTCCTATCCCACAAACCGGCTCTGTTCGCATTGGTGATGACAGTCAAATTGGCGCAAGTAGCAGCATCGACCGTGGTGCCATGGAAGACACTGTTTTAGGCACCAACGTGATAATCGACAACCAAGTGCAAGTGGGTCATAACTGTATTATTGGCGATCATTCTTGTATATGCGGCGCCACTGGTATTGCGGGCAGCTGTCATATCGGTAAGCACGTAATTATTGGCGGCGGCGTGGGCATTAATGGCCACATTAGTATTTGCGATAAAGTACAAGTTACCGGTTACTCCATGATTGTCCAAGATATCACCGAGCCAGGAGTTTATTCTTCAGGTCAGCCGGCCACGTCTAACCGAGAATGGAAGCGAAATACCATAAGACTGCAAAAAATAGGCAGTTTATTTGACCGCGTTAAGGCGCTAGAAAAACAGGTCTGATCTCAATGGAGCGCAGGCGTTACGTTAAACCTGCGCCATTTAAATTAAATTGGTCATAAAGCGGTATACAAGCCCTTGAAAATGACTAGAATATGCCACGAACAAGCCATCAATCAATGCCGTTAAGGAGCCCTCATGTTACCTCGCGAAATGAATATCGCTGACTTTGACCCAGAATTAGCCGATGCAATGGCAAAAGAAGTTGTCCGTCAGGAACAGCATATCGAACTTATCGCCTCTGAAAACTACTGTAGTCCACGTGTTATGGAAGCGCAGGGTTCTCAGCTTACTAATAAGTACGCTGAAGGCTATCCTGGTAAGCGTTATTACGGCGGTTGTGAGCACGTAGACGTGGTAGAGCAACTGGCTATCGATCGTGCCAAAGAACTTTTCGGTGCCGATTACGCTAACGTACAGCCTCACTCAGGTTCACAAGCTAACTCTGCCGTATTTATGGCATTGCTTGATGCTGGCGATACTGTACTTGGTATGAGCCTTTCTGAAGGTGGTCATTTAACGCATGGTTCTCACGTTAACTTTTCGGGCAAAACCTACAATGCTGTTCAGTATGGTTTGAACCACGAAACTGGCGAAATCGATTACGAACAAGTTGCTGCGTTAGCAGAAGAACACAAACCGAAAATGATTATTGGTGGTTTCTCAGCTTATTCAGGTGTTGTTGATTGGGCAAAATTCCGTGAAATTGCCGACAGCGTAGGTGCTTTCCTGTTAGTTGATATGGCGCACGTTGCCGGTTTGATTGCGGCGGGTGTTTATCCTAACCCACTGCCACACGCACACGTAGTGACAACCACCACGCATAAAACCCTAGCGGGCCCACGTAGCGGACTAATTTTGTCAGCATGTGGTGACGAAGCCATTTATAAAAAGCTTCAAAGCTCAGTATTCCCTGGCAACCAAGGTGGTCCTTTGTGCCATGTTATTGCAGCAAAAGCAGTAGCGTTTAAAGAAGCACTTCAGCCAGACTTTAAAGAATATCAAACACAGGTTGTTGCGAACGCAAAAGCCATGGTGGCGGTAATGCAAGAGCGCGGATACAAAATTGTATCTAATGGCACTGAAAACCATTTGTTCTTACTAGACCTTATCGATAAAGATATTACGGGTAAAGAGGCTGATGCTGCTCTTGGTTCTGCTAACATTACGGTTAACAAAAACTCGGTTCCTAACGATCCTCGCTCACCGTTTGTTACCAGCGGATTGCGTATCGGTAGCCCAGCGATTACTCGTCGTGGCTTTAAAGAAGAACAAGCCAAACAGGTTGCTACATGGATTTGTGATGTGCTAGATAACATGGGTGATGACAGCGTTATCGACCGTGTTAAAAGTGAAGTGGTTGCCCTTTGTGAACAGTTCCCTGTTTACGCGTAAGCAACCTAGATAAGAAAGTTACCGCGCGTTAGTCTTTTAAATCAAAGGCTAACGCGTAGTAAAAAGTAAGTTAAGGATCGCTCATGTTTTGCCCCTTTTGTTCAGCACAAGAAACAAAAGTGATTGACTCTCGCCTAGTGGCAGAGGGGCATCAGGTGCGCAGACGTCGTGAATGCGCAATGTGTCACGAACGTTTTACTACCTTCGAAAGTGCAGAACTTGTGATGCCACGTGTTATCAAACGTGATGGCTCGCGAGAGCCTTTCAACGAAGATAAGCTTCGTGCAGGCTTACAGCGCGCGCTAGAAAAACGCCCAGTGAGTACAGAAAAAGTTGAACAGTGTATCTTGTCGCTTAAGTCAGAGCTTCGGGCAACTGGCGAACGAGAAGTGGGGAGTGAACTGCTAGGCAACCTTATTATGAAAGCGCTCAAAGAGCTAGATAAGGTCGCTTATGTTCGGTTTGCCTCTGTTTATCGTTCCTTTGAAGATATCCGAGAGTTTGGTGAGGAAATAGCCAGACTAGGGGATTAACCACGGGATATGCAGTGTCAATTAATACTACCCATGCGCATGTAAATAGCGGCTCAAACACCGACTTAGGCAAAAAACACAGTAGTCGTTCAATCAATGAATTGCCTAGTAGGGCGGTTGAAATTGACTATTATTGGATGGCCAAAGCCATTCGACTGGCGCAAAAAGGGCAATTTACTACTTCTCCTAATCCCCGTGTTGGCTGTGTCATTGTTAATAATAACAATGAATCTATTGGTCAAGGTGTACATATTCAAGCCGGTACACCGCATGCCGAAATTCATGCCCTTCGTGAAGCTGGGAAAAGCGCAAAGGGCGCTACAGCTTATGTGACACTAGAGCCTTGTAGTCATTACGGACGAACGCCCCCCTGCGCAGAAGCACTGATAAAAGCACAAGTCTCGCGAGTGGTCATTGCCATGACTGATCCGAACCCCAATGTCAGCGGTAATGGTATTCGCATGTTACAAGATGCGGGCATTGAGGTGTCATCCGATATTATGTCGGCAGAATCTGCCGCTTTGAACCCAGGTTTTATCAAGCGTATGCTAACAGGTAAACCTTATGTTCGAGTGAAATTAGGCATAAGTGTGGATGGAAAAATTGCGCTTCAAAATGGTAACAGCCAATGGATAACCGGGTCAGAAGCCAGAAGAGATGTACAACATTACCGTGCACAAAGCTGCGCAGTGTTAACAGGTTCGGGGACGGTGAAAGCCGATAACCCGAGTCTATTAGTGAGAGCAGGCGAAGCTAAGTTTGCGCATTACCCGTTGGAGGCTATTCGCCAGCCAGTGCGAGTAATAGTAAATAGTGCCGACGATCTCTCAAGGGACTATACGTGCATGAACGATGGTCATCCCACCTTTGTGGCATCTACCCAACATAACGCCGATACGGATAATCGCCAACACCTAACGGTTGATGCGATGAACGGTAAAGTGGATATCAGTAAACTTATGCTGCAGTTAGGCGACATGCAGTTTAATGAAGTGTGGGTAGAAGCAGGGCCAGGTTTAGCTGGTGCTTTGATGATGGCCGGTGAAGTAGACGAACTCATATGTTATCAAGCTCCTAAGCTGTTGGGAGACAAAGGGGTGAGTATGGTATCTTTACCCACCTTTACCGAATTGAATCAAGCTATTGAATTGTCGCTGATTGAAAGTCGACAAATAGGTAACGATATTAAGCTTCGTTACAGTCTCAACACGCCTCAGCAGCCCTCAATAGCCTTATAGGAACATTATGTTTACTGGAATTATTCAAGCTTTAGGCAAGATTACTAAACTCGATAACCGTGGTAGTGACATACGGTTAACGGTTTCATCAACTACACTGGATATGGCCGATGTTGCGCTTGGCGACAGTATCGCTACCAACGGGGTATGCCTTACCGTGACTGATATGGGTAGCGATTATTATTGCGCTGATGTGTCTGCTGAAACCATAAAGCTCACCGGCTTTGCCCATTACGGCACGGGTTCTACGGTGAACCTTGAAAAGGCGATGCGACCCACTGACAGACTGGGCGGGCACATTGTTTCGGGTCACGTCGATGGCGTGGGCGAGATCAGTAAAATTATAAAACACACCGACTATGTTGAATTTTGGGTAAAAGCACCTACATCTTTAGCCAAGTACATTGCTCATAAGGGCAGCATTACTGTTGATGGCGTGAGCCTTACGGTAAATGAAGTCAACGGTGCTGAGTTTATGCTATGGATAATTCCTCACACGTTGAAAGAAACCGTAATGGGACATTACGAAGTGGGCACCGCGGTAAATTTAGAAGTAGATGTAATAGCACGTTACCTTGAACGCTTAATGATGGGTGATAAAGCAGCATCACCTATATCAAAAGACATTGATATGGCGTTTTTGGCTGAGAACGGATTTTTGAGAAAGTAACCCTACAAGAAGTATAAAAACTATGGCATTTAACACCTCGAAAGAAATTATTGAAGACATTCGCCAAGGTAAAATGGTTATCTTGATGGATGATGAAGATCGCGAAAATGAAGGCGATCTTATTATGGCAGCAGAGCATGTGACGCCAGAAGCCATAAACTTTATGGTTACGCATGCCAGAGGTTTAGTTTGTCTACCTATGACCGAAGCACGCTGTAGACGCCTTAATCTGCCGTTAATGGTGGATAAAAACGAAGCACAGTTTTCTACTAACTTCACCGTATCGATTGAAGCGGCAACAGGTGTTACTACCGGTATTTCAGCAGCAGATCGGGCGGTTACTATTAAAGCTGCCGTTGCTAAAGAAGCGAAAGCTACTGATATAGTCCAGCCAGGTCATATTTTTCCGCTAATTGCGAAAGAAGGCGGTGTATTAAACCGTGCAGGGCATACTGAAGCGGGTGTCGATTTACCGCGCTTAGCAGGATTGGAGCCGGCCGGTGTTATCGTTGAAATCTTAAATGAAGATGGCTCAATGGCACGTCGTCCGGAACTTGAGAAATTCGCCGAAAAACACGACCTTAAAATTGGCACCATTGCCGATTTAATCGAGTACAGAAACTTAAACGAAACCACTATTGAAAAAGTTGCTCAGTGCAACCTACCTACAGAGTATGGTGATTTCGAGCTTCATACTTTTAAAGACAGTATTGATAACCAGCTACACTTTGCTTTGAAAAAAGGGGAAGTGACAGCTGAAAACCCGACATTGGTTCGCGTGCATCTGCATAACACCTTCAGTGATTTGTTGGGCTCAACTCGTGGTATTCATCGTTCCCTTACTTTATCTGAAGGTATGCAAAAAATTGCTGATGAAGGCGGTGTTCTGGTATTGCTTGGTAAAGATGAACAAATTGAACAACAGGTTCGCCGCTTTGCTGCTGAAGACAGAGGCGAGCGTCCAACCGGTGCTGATTGGCAGGGCTCGTCGCGCACTATTGGTGTTGGTAGCCAAATTTTAGCTTCTATCGGCGTTCAAAAAATGCGCTTACTAAGCAAACCTATTAAATACCATGCTCTTTCAGGCTATGGCCTAGAAGTGGTTGAGTACGTACACGACTAAGTGGTGGTAAATCAGAAGCTCTTGGTAAGGCTCTGTTCACGAAAAGTCATTACCACAAGCTAATGCAATTTACGTAAGTAATTTATAGGAAAGGTGGGGAAAGGGCGCAGTAAACCCTCCACCGCATGGATGCGGTGGCGGAGCGTACAGGGAAGTATTTACCGCGTGTTTACGGAGCCCTATCCCCACCTTGCCGTTTGTTATTCGGGCTAACGGACTTGTCAGCCAGTAACAAAAACAATCGATTTAGTTTGGGCGTAGTTGTGGTATACTTCGCGCCGTTTTTCTCGAGGAATGAAATCATGCAAGTAGTTGAAGGTAATATCAGAGCGACCGGTAAGAAGATTGCTATTGTTGTTGCACGCTTTAATAGCTTTGTTGTTGAGAGCTTATTGGAAGGCGCATTAGACACACTAGACCGTCACGGCGAAGTGAACGAAGACGATATCACAGTGGTACGTGTTCCAGGTGCTTATGAGTTACCGATTGTTGCTAAGAAACTTGCTGAGAAAAAATCTTTTGATGCCATTATTGCACTCGGTGCGGTAATTCGTGGCGGCACACCTCATTTTGACTTTGTTGCAGGCGAATGTAACAAAGGCCTAGCGCAAGTATCGCTAGAATATGGTGTACCGGTATCTTTTGGCGTTATCACTACAGATTCTATTGAACAAGCTATCGAACGTTCTGGAACCAAAGCAGGCAACAAAGGCGCAGAAGCTGCCTTAGGTGCGCTTGAAATGGTTAACGTTATCGATGCTGTTGAAAAGCTTTAAGGTAAAAAATTAAGTGAAAGTTTCAGCTCGTCGTAAAGCCCGTGAACTTGCCCTTCAAGGCATCTATTCATGGCAAATGAGTCATAACGATATTCAACAAATTGAACTGGCGCTTGCGACCAGTAACGATATGAAGAAAGTTGATATGGCTTATTTTCAGGCACTGCTTCGCGGTGTGGCGCATAGCGCTAGCCACTTAGATACGACTATTAAGCCGTATCTGGGCCGTTTGCCTGAAGAACTAGATGCAATCGAAAAGGCTATTTTACGTATAGCGACACTGGAACTTACAGAGCGTAAGGATGTGCCTTATCGCGTAATTATTAATGAAGCGATTGAACTTGCGAAGTCTTTCGGGGCCGAAGAAAGTCATAAATTTGTTAATGGTGCGCTTGATAAAGCGGTTCGCTCGTTGCGTAAAGACGAACGCGATTAACCTTGTCCAGTGGCATTGGATGTCACAAAGGGTTTAATAGACTATCGTGAAAGAATTTGATCTTATCGGCCGCTACTTCTCTGATGGCGGCCATACTCGTAAAGACGTTGTTATTGGTATTGGTGATGATTGTGCCGTAACTAACGTTCCTAGTAACCAACAACTCGCCGTTACTACAGACACCTTAGTAGCCGGTGTGCACTTTTTAGATGATGCGCCTGCAAAATCAGTTGCGTATAAAACGGTAGCCGTGAATTTAAGCGATTTAGCCGCCATGGGCGCCGAACCAGCGTGGATCAGCTTATCGCTGTCATTGCCAACAGTGAATGATGAATGGCTTAGCGAGTTCGTAGATGGTTTGTACGAGCTTACGCAGTATTATTCTGTACAGTTAATTGGTGGCGATACCGTTAAAGGCCCGATGGCTATGACCATTACGGCGCAAGGGTTCATTCCACCAGGTTCTGAACTGACTCGTAGTAATGCAAAACCCGGTGATTGGGTTTACGTTACAGGCACATTAGGTGATGCTGGTGCTGGCTTAGATATTCTTCAGAATAAGCTATCGGTAGCTGGCGAAGCGCGAGATGTGCTTATTAATCGCCATTATTACCCTACACCTCGGGTAGCAATGGGAACGGCACTTCGTCGTATTGCTTCATCATGTATTGATGTGTCTGACGGCTTAATTTCTGATTTAGGCCATATACTGAAAGCTTCAGGCTGCGGTGCAAATGTACACGTGGATAAACTTCCTTTATCTAGGGCGTTGACCAGCGCAGTCGATAATGCCCAGGCTATCGAATACGCACTGTCAGCAGGCGACGACTATGAGCTTATCTTTACAGTAGGTGAAGAGCAGCGAGGCAACTTTGAAACCTCGATGGGCAGTAGTAGCGTAAAAGCAACTTGTATTGGTCAGTTAACTGGCCAAGTTGGTCAGCTTTCCTTGTTAAAAGATAATCAGCCGTTCGCACCAACCAATGAAAGTGGTTACGAGCATACTTTCTAGAAGCTAACAGAGCATCTTATGCAAAAAGAATATCGCGCTAGAATTAGCATGAAGAATCCAGTGCACTTTTTAGCGTTGGGTTTCGGTAGCGGCCTTATTCCGTTTATGCCAGGTACGTTTGGCTCAGCAGCTGCACTTCCATTATTAATATTGTCAGCGAATATGCCAGTGTTGGTATTTATCGCTTTCACTGTTTTTGCATCAATTTTTGGCATTTATCTGTGCGGAAAAACCGCTGATGATATGCAGGTGCACGATCACGGCTCTATTGTGTGGGACGAAGTGGCAGGTATGTTTGTTACCTTCTTATTCGTACCTATTACAGCGCCATCATTACTAGCAGGGTTTGTGCTGTTTCGCGTATTCGATATTTTAAAACCTTGGCCAATAGGGCCTATCGATAAGCGCTTACACGGCGGTACAGGCATTATGCTGGATGATATAGTGGCAGGCGCTATGGCTTGCGCATGTTTACATATCATGATGATAGTGTGGCCAGCATTTACAACCTTGTTTTAAAATCGGGCTAACCTAAGTTCGTTCGATAATACGCAAAAAATTGAACATACTAAAAAGCCCGCTACTGCGGGCTTTTTGTTTTTAAAAGCTAGTTAAAAAACCAACCGCTAGCTTAGTAAGCTTTTAAGCGTAGCGGTAATGCCTTCGGCATCCAGCCCATGCTCTTTGTACATTTCTTGCTGCGTACCTTGCAAAATAAAGCTGTCTGGGAGCCCCAACGTACGAACGGGTTTCATAATGCCTTGTTGTTGTAAGTACTCAAGCACACCAGAGCCTGCACCACCGGCTATACACCCATCTTCTAAAGTAATAAGCATATCGTGTTCTGCTGCTGCTTTCTCAATAGCCTGGCCATCCAGTGGCTTCACAAAGCGCATATCAATAACCGTTGCATCAATAGCTTCTCCAGCCGCTAATGCATTAGGTAAAAGGGTTCCAAAATTCAATATTGCTGCTTTTTTCGCTGGCTTGCCGGTAATAGCACGGCTAACCTTCGATTTGCCAATTGGCAACTCGGTCATCGCAGCGTCAGGGGTAATACCCATTCCAGAGCCACGGGGGTAGCGTACCGCAGCAGGTTTTTGCGCTTTATGGCCAGTATAAAGCATTTGTCTGCATTCATTTTCATCAGACGGCGCCATCACTATCATATTCGGTATACAGCGCAAAAAGGCAATATCAAAAGCACCTTGGTGAGTAGGGCCATCAGCGCCTACAATACCGGCACGGTCAACAGCAAATAAAACCGGCAAGTCTTGCAACGCCACATCGTGAATAAGCTGATCGTACGCACGCTGTAAAAAGGTTGAGTAGATGGCAACTACCGGGTTACATCCATCGCGCGCTAGGCCCGCAGCAAAGGTAACCGCATGCTGCTCAGCAATAGCGACATCAAAATACTGTTCTGGGTATTGCTGCGAAAACGCGACCATGCCAGAGCCTTCACGCATAGCGGGGGTAACCGCCATCAATTTAGGATCTTGCGCTGCCATATCGCATAACCAATCGCCAAAAATGGCAGAAAAAGTAGGTGCAGATGGCTTCGCTTTAGGCAATGCGTTATCCGCAGGGTTAAATTTAGGCACTGCGTGGAATTTAATCGGGTCTTTCTCAGCAAGGGCGTAGCCTTTACCTTTTTTAGTTACCACGTGAAGTAGTTGTGGGCCTTTGAATTTGCGCATATTACGCAATGTATCTACAACGGCATCTACATCATGGCCATCAATAGGGCCAATGTAATTAAAGCCGAGCTCTTCAAAAATAGTGCCCGGTACTACCATGCCTTTAAGATGCTCTTCTGCGCGACTAGCAAATTCTTTGATAGGTGGCACATTACTTAATAGCTTTTTAGAACCATCGCGAATAGAGTTGAAGACATTACCCGTCAATAAGCGGGCTAGGTGACTATTAAGCGCACCTACGTTTTCAGAGATAGACATTTCGTTGTCGTTCAACACCACAACCATATCTTTATTGATGTCACCAGCATGGTTCATCGCTTCAAATGCCATACCTGCGGTAATCGCGCCATCGCCAATTACGGCAACCACTTTACGATTTTTACCTTCTTGCTCGGCGGCAACAGCCATACCAAGTGCAGCACTGATGGACGTCGACGAGTGGCCGACAGCAAAAGTGTCGTAGTCGCTCTCAGGTGGCCAAGGGAAGGGGTGCAATCCATCTTTTTGTCGAATAGTCGACATTTGTGTGGCACGGCCTGTAAGAATTTTGTGGGGGTAGGCTTGATGACCCACATCCCAAATTAATCTGTCGATAGGCGTGTTATAAATGTAATGCAAAGCCACAGTAAGCTCTACCGTGCCTAAGCCAGACGCAAAGTGTCCACTGGTTTGGCTAACACTATTTAGTAAATATTCTCGTAATTCATCTGACAACTCTCGCAATTTCTCTTGCGGTAACTGTCTTAACTTATCCGGCGTTTGCGCAATAGCAAGCGTGGGGTAATGTTGGAGGTCTAAACTCATTATTTATTATCTTTTTCAACATGGTTGCAGAACTAATGGTCTCGTTTTACCAATAGTTCGCTAAACGCAATTAAACTGTCTGTATTGTAGGGTAAACGAGCCAAGGCTTGAAGGGCATTCTGATGCAGCTTATCAAGTTCTCGTTTTGCGCCTTCTATGCCAAGTTTGGCAGGAAAGGTATTCTTACCCAAAGCAATGTCAGAGCCTGCAGGCTTTCCTAATTGCTCACTATTACCTTCTACGTCAAGAATGTCATCTTGGACTTGAAATGCAAGACCAATATCATCTGCGTAGGCCAATAAGTTTGCTTTACTGTCACTATCAAGTTCTGGAGAAACAATAGATACCATTTCAACACATGCACGAAGCAAGGCGCCGGTTTTCAAATTGTGCAGCCGCTTGAGCTGCTCAAGGCTTATTTCTTCACCCGTGCTGGCTAAATCGATAGCTTGCCCGCCACACATGCCGCGATAGCCTGCGGCGCGGGCTAGCAAAGAAAGTAATTCACCACGTTTATTGGTTGCGAAATCACTTAATGGCGCATCGGCTAATGTGCTAAAAGCAAGGGCTTGCAATGCATCACCGGCTAATATTGCGGTGGCTTCATCAAATGCAATATGACAAGTTGGCTGGCCGCGACGCAAATCGTCGTCGTCCATGGCTGGCAAGTCATCATGTACCAGCGAATAAGCATGCACGCACTCAATGGCCATACTAATAGCCATTT
Source organism: Alteromonas stellipolaris (assembly GCF_001562115.1). NCBI lineage: Bacteria > Pseudomonadati > Pseudomonadota > Gammaproteobacteria > Alteromonadales > Alteromonadaceae > Alteromonas > Alteromonas stellipolaris. The sequence goes on along the minus strand of NZ_CP013926.1, from coordinate 3,041,978 downwards.
GATCGCCTTTGGGCACATCAAGGATGTTGCCGATAACTTGAACCAGTAAAGGTCGCATGCGTTTACCCCCCACCAATAACGCATGGCGCATTGCTTCTTTAAGCCGCGGTGCGTCGTGTGGAAGGTCATCAATAAGCGTATTTAACGACGCATCGGTCTGCTGCTTAACTTGCTGATGCAATGCAGTGAAATTCATAACGTACCTGTTTGTTGCGACACGAGGTTTAAGGTTGCTCGTCTTCAGGAAGAGGGTGTAATGCGCTTTCGCCTTGCTCATTAAGCAAAATTTTAACTTTTTGCTCGGCTTGCTCTAACGACTTCTGGCCTTCACGAGAAAGGGCAATGCCTCGCTCGAATTTTTCAAGTGCAACGTTTAATGGTAACTCACCGTTTTCCATCTCATTAACGATGGCATCTAATTCGGTAAGGGTTTCCTCAAACGAGGGAGAATCTGTTTTTTTCGTCACTTTCGCCACCATAGCACTCAATTTTAGGCGTTTCTTGGGATTACGCGCACATTAACTGAGGGTAGCCAATGGGTCAAATGGTTTGTCAATATATGCCCTATTGCAGCTATCTATGACAACGCGTTGTGAACTAAGCCTCAGTATTAAAACTGCCGCCTAAAGTTCGACTAACGTCATTATGTATACAATAATTAAGGCAATTTGCGATAATCTTGTTATAGAAATTCTATACAATGCCGATAGAATACGAGTAATAGTTATGCAGCGTCTGCAAAAAATGAGGAAGAGTGAGTGGATTTAGCAACCGTCATAGGTATGTTGGGCGCCATCGGCTTTGTAGTAATGGCCATGGTTATGGGTGGCAGTATTGCCATGTTCATCAACGTACCATCTATCTTGATTGTATTTGGTGGCACCCTTTTCGTTATTTTATCCCAATACACTTTAGGGCAGTTCTTTGGTGCAGGTAAAATTGCAGGCAAAGCATTCATGTTCAAAATTGATACGCCTGAAGACTTAATTGAAAAAATTGTTGAGATGGCAGATGCAGCACGTAAAGGCGGATTTCTTGCATTGGAAGAAGCTGAAATTGACAATCCGTTTATGCAAAAAGGTGTAGACATGTTGGTTGATGGTCACGACATAGAAGTGGTCAGAGAAACCTTAGCGAAAGATATTTCGATGACTACCGAGCGACACGAGTTTGGTGCCACCATATTTAAAGGTATGGGTGATATTGCACCAGCAATGGGAATGATTGGAACCCTGATTGGTCTGGTGGCCATGCTTTCTAACATGGATGATCCTAAATCGATTGGACCAGCGATGGCGGTAGCACTATTAACTACCTTGTATGGTGCATTCCTTGCCAACATTATCTGCCTACCCATGGCAGTAAAACTCGGTAACCGCGCACAAGAAGAAAAGCTTAACCAAATGCTAGTACTCGATGGCATTGTGGGTATTGCTGATGGGCAAAACCCGCGTGTTATCGAAGGCATATTGAAAAACTATTTAGCGGCAAGTAAACGCGGTACGGGCGCTGAGGACGAATAATGGCTGAAGAAGAGTGCCCAAAATGTCCTCCCGAGGGGCTTCCTGCATGGATGGGGACCTTCGCGGATTTAATGTCGTTGCTCATGTGCTTTTTTGTACTGCTGCTCTCATTTTCAGAAATGGATGTTCTGAAGTTTAAGCAAATAGCGGGCTCTATGAAGTTTGCTTTTGGTGTACAAAACAAAATTGAAGTGAAAGACATCCCTAAAGGCACCAGTGTTATTGCGATGGAATTTAGACCTGGTCGTCCAGACCCGTCGCCTATCGACACTATTCAGCAACAAACCATTGAAATGACTCAGCAGATGCTAGAGTTTCAAGCGGGTGATGAAGACTCTTCAGGCGGTAGGCAGAAGCAAAGAGGTGAGCAGCGCGGTGGTCAGTCGCAGCAAACGGCTACCGATCAGTCTTCCTCTGAGTCGCAAAGTTCAGATCAAACTCAAACTGCTGAGTTAATGAAAAAAGTGGCGCAGCAGTTACAAAAGCAAATTCTCGATGGCGCAGTAGAATTAGAGTCTTTAGGTCAGCAACTGACTATTCGCATTAGAGAGAACGGTTCGTTTTCAGCCGGTTCTGCATTTCTACAACCTCAGTTCCAGCCTATCTTACGCAAAATTGGGGTGCTGTTAGCTGATGTGCCAGGGGAAATAGAAATATCAGGGCATAGTGACGGACAACACATTGCTAACGAGCTATATCGTTCCAACTGGGATTTATCGTCTCAGCGTGCGGTAGCCGTAGCCGAAGCTATGCGAACAGCCCCAGGGTTCGATGAAAGCAGAATGTCGGTAGTAGGGAAGGCCGATACCGACCCCATGGTAGAAGATGCTACAACGCCGGCTGATAGAGCGCGAAATAGACGGGTAGAGATCAATATTAATCAAGGTAAACCTATGACCTCTCAACCTATTTCCGTGGTTGATGAATAAAGATTGTAAGCAGAACGCAAAATCAAAAAGGGCGAATCAGATGATTCGCCCTTTTATTTTGAAATCGTCTCACACTTCCAACTAACGGAGCCTTAAACATTCAACTAGCGTTGTTTGCACATGCAACTAGCGTTGTTTGCACATGCAACTAGCGTTGGAGTGCCTCTCTGTGATGTGGCTTAGATATTACTAATTGCACAGTGCTAATGGTTCTTTCTAGAAAACCGCCTTCGCAGTATTTTAAATAGTAAATCCACATCCGCATGAAACGTTCATCGTAACCGTCGTTTAGTAACGCTTCTTTGGCGCTAATAAAAGCCTCGTACCAATGATTTAGTGTTTGGGCGTAATCTAAGCCGATATCATGTAAATCTCTAATCATCATGTCGCTATAGCGCTTTAAATGCGCGTTTAACTGATATTGTGAGGGCAAAAATCCACCCGGGAAGATGTATTTTTGAATGAAGTCCACACTGCTGGCGTAACTTTCGTAACGTCTATCATCAATGGTGATGGATTGTAGCAACATTAGCCCATCGTCTTTCAACAACGATGAACACTTCTCAAAAAAGTTACCTAAGTAATCTTTTCCTACAGCTTCAATCATTTCTATTGAAACCAGCTTGTCGTATTTACCTTCTAACAGGCGATAGTCTCTTTTCAGCAAAGTGACTTTGTCAGACACCTGTGCGCGCTCAATCCACTGCTCTGCCCAAGCATATTGCTCTTCAGAGATAGTTGTGGTGGTCACATTACAACCATAATGCTTGGCAGCATACACCGCCAAACCACCCCAACCAGTACCAATTTCTAAAAGATGGTCGCTTTCGGTTAACTGAAGCTTGTCACAAATTGTTTTAAGTTTGTGATTTTGTGCCTCTTCCAAACTGGCATTAACGTCAGGATAAATTGCCGATGAATACATCATGGTGTTATCAAGAAAGCGAGTGTAAAGCTTATTACCTAAATCGTAATGGGCTTCAATATTTTTCTTGGCTTGATCTTGTGTGTTGCGGCGGGCAAAGTGCTGAATTTTCAAAATAGGCATGGAAATCCATTTAAACTTATTCTCCCATGCATCAAGGGTCGATAGATTACGCGCAAAAATTTGCACCACTGCCGTAACATTATCGCTTTCCCACAGGCCATCCATATAGGCTTCGCCCGCTCCCACGCTGCCGCCCAACAATAGCTGGCGATACGCTTTTACGTCTTTGAAGTTAATAGTTGCGTGCAAATCGTCGTTGGGGTTACCCAATGAGGCAATCGTGCTACCATTTTCCATAATGGTAAGTGAGCCATGTGGAAGTTTCTCTAAACACTTTAAAAATGCGCGCCTACAAACCTTGTCTAGAAGAGACGCTTCTGAAGGGGTACTAAATACAGATTCACCGGAAGACATGTAGTTATTATTCCTGACTTTTCTTAGGGTGGTCATAAAGTGGCGTTCGTTTTATGAGTAACTTTAACGCCTGCCAATATATGCCAATCATTGTTTTAATGGTCATACTAGGTATACGTTTCATAACCCGACTTAGATTCGCATTATCTAATGAAAGCCGTGTTAAATTAATTCCTGCACTGAATTCTTTGTCGCCTCGAACACAGTCCATCACCAATGCGAGGCGTTGGCTAGGTTGCGTTATTCGCCATTTGTACGTCATGTCCATTGGATTAAACGGCGATACATGAAACGCTTTTGGTGTATCTGCTTGCAATGCTAAATCGACCAAATAATAATGCCGCTCATTCCAAGGGGTATTACTGACTTCTGCCAATACATGGGTAAAGGCATTGTCTTTGCCCTTTAAGTAATAAAAATTAACAGGGCTGAAATACATTCCCCACATACGAAGCTGCCCAAGCATGTATACATCACCGCTTAAGGTATCCTCACTTAAACTGTTCATTTTTTCTAGTACGCTTTGGTCTAATGGCGTGTTGCTATCACCTAAGTAGTCTTCACGTTTAAAGCGCACTCTTGCTTTAGCATCAACCGAAAAGTGTTTAAGTACAGCTGGCAAGGCATCAACTTCGCTTAACTTTATCCAGAACAAATAGATATGATAGTCGAACTTATGTTGGGTAGGTGAAAAGCGCTCGTGATACACCTTTCCTTCATAAATAGCACTATCCATCAAAGGTTAACTCCAAATCGCTCGCATACATCTAATGCGCTATGTACGCCGTCTTCATGAAAGCCGTTATACCAGTAGGCGCCACAGAAATGCAGATTATCAACACCGCATATTTGGTTTCGGCGCTGTTGGGCATTCACCATAACTTCACTGAATTGAGGGTGCGCATATTCATATCTACCCAACACCGCGCTTTTATCAATTTCATCCGTGTTATTAAGGGTGACGCAGTAGGTATTCGCAGCGTCTAATCGCTGAAGAATATTCATGTCATAAGTCACCGAGGCCGGTCTTTCTTCTTCGCCAGCATCGTCTTTTAATCGATAATTCCAACTCGCCCATGCAAGCTTTCGTTTTGGAAGTTGGTTTGTATCTTTATGCATAACAACGTCGTTTTCAGCAAAGCCAATGGCACCTAACACAGCTTGCTGAGCTTCGGTAGGGGTGTCTAGCATGGCAAGCGCTTGGTCGCTATGGCAGGCAAAAATAACATCATCAAATTCAGCTTGGGCGCCAGATGTGTCAGTAACCTGCCACATATCGTCCACTTTCTTAACATTCGTGACACCACACGATAGCTTTATTTTGTCTTTAAAGCTGGCTGTTAATGGGGGAATGTAAGTGCTAGAGCCGCCTTTAATGGTGTACCACTGTGGCCTGTCACTTATATTCAATAAGCCATGGTTGTTGAAAAATTGCAGAAAGAAGGTTAGTGGGAACTGCCTAGTTTGAGCGAGGCTTGCAGACCAGATGGCAGCGCACATGGGCAAGATATAGTAGCGAGCAAAGTCATCGCTTAGCTTTAGCTCGTTAATAACATCTTGAAGTGTCATTGAAGACGTATCGCGCTTTTCGGCAACAAAAGCCTTGCAGGCTTTGTTGAATTTAAGAATATCGCGCACAATACGCCAAAACCTCGGGCGCAGTATATTCCGGCGCTGTGCAAAGAGGCTATTTATCGTATTGCCATTGTACTCAATATTGGCCTTTTTACTGGTAACAGAAAAGCTCATCTCGGTAGGTTGATATGCTACATCAAGCTGTTTCATCAGCTTTATAAATCTAGGGTAGGTCCAATCATTAAATACTATGAAGCCGGTATCGATATGTCGTTCAATGCCATCATCGTTAATCTTTTTTGTGGCAGTGTGCCCGCCAATGTAATCATTGGCCTCATAAACTGTTATATCAGCCGTTTTATTTAACAAATACCCACAAGTCAGGCCTGAAATACCTGTCCCAATAATCGCTACATTTTTTGTCATTGTTATTGTGCTCTACTGCTTTTCTCGCATCGATAGCGATAGTTTCTTTTGTAATCCTACAGGTAAAATATGCATAAAACGCAGTATAAAGCCAAACATGCGGGGGAAAAAAACGGTTTGCTTGTCGGTTTCAATGCCTTTAAGCATAGACTCCGCCGCTTCGGTGGCCGTAATTTTCATTGGCATATCAAAATCATTTTTGTCGGTCAGCGGGGTTTCAACAAAACCTGGCGATACCGCTTGAACTTTTATACCGCGGTCGTGTAAATCTACCTCTAAACTTTTTGTAAAATAGTGAAGGGCTGCTTTACTTGCCCCGTAAGCTTGCGATCGGGTAAACGGGAGAAGGCGAGCCATACTATCTACGATGACTAGCTTATCCCCTTTATTTAAAGAAGGAATGAGTGCCTCAACACAGTGAACTACTCCAAAAAAGTTAGGTTCGAAAACTCGCCTAAACATATCGGACTCAAATTCATCAATATCGACATATTCACAGGTGCCGGCATTTAAAATGGCAATGTCGCACTTCACGTTTCGTAGCGCCTGTTTCGCATCTTCAAGAGAAGTCACATCAAATTGAAGCGGCCTAATATTTGGCTTTGACGCTAGTTCATCTAAAACATCTTGATTTCTGCCACAAGCAATAACCTCGTAGCCATTATCTGCGGCATGAAGTGCTAACGCTTTGCCAATTCCAGAGGTTGCACCGGTAATGAGTAATGTCTTCATTTCGCTAACCTCTTTTTAATCTTCTTAACAAAGAACCCGAGCAAAGGAATGTGTTCGTAAACCATTTCCCCTAAATCATAAAAATCTTTGTGATAAACAATAATGTCATCCTTTACCGTTAGTTGGGTATTCCCATCTACGGTAATTAACTTATCGCTTTGCTTGAGTTTGAGGTTCATCGTCCAGTTAACAATGTGAGTGACGCTGTTGCTACTCACTGGCGCTATCATTGATATATCAAACTGACATCGTTCTGCTTGTTCGAGTAAGTTTGCAAAATACTTTTGAACATCATCAAGGCCGTGGTGGGTAGTGATAGGATCAACAAATGTCACATTGGAAGCATAAATGTTTGCTAAATCATCAAGGGTGATTTGGCATATATCGGCGTACATGGTTGAAAATCTATCTAATACAGTCATCACTTCTTCACTTTTTAAAATACTTAAAGAAATATAAAACAGCTATATAACTTGTTGTTACTAATGCCAATACTGCGTGGAAGCTTGTTTATGAGTACCACTTGAAAGTACTATACACGCTATTTTGATCATCGTTCTATTATTCGAAGCGTAACCAAGTAGGTTAACGTTTTCTTAATATAGTCATTTTACAAATAAAGCGGCGCGTCGGATCATTACCCTTAGACTAAAGTGTGAAATTTTTTCCCTAGCGATCCAATTTGTTCACAGTGGCGTAATTGCTTATGACTAAAAGAGTTAAGAGTTTATGAGTAAGACACCCATTCCACTATTTCCGTTATCTGCCCATTTGCTTCCAGAAGGACGCATGGCGTTACGCATTTTCGAGCCTAGATACACACGCATGGTTAAGCAGGCATGCGCTGAAAACAAAGGGTTTGTGATGTGTATGCTTAACGCATCTGGCGACAAATCGCATAACGAGCATATTTATCCGATTGGTACCTACGCCAAGGTTGTTGACTTCGATTTACTTGATGACGGCTTGCTTGGCATAAAGGTTGCTGGATTAGAGTTAGTTGAGGTAACTGATATAGCAGTTGAATCAGATGGGTTACGTACAGGTCATTGTCATTCTGTAGCGCCTTGGAACTGCGAAATATCACCTCAGCAATTAGCGCCTATAAATGAGCGTTTGAAAGAGATTTTTGCGAAGTATACGGAGATAGCATCACTTTATGAAGAAACCCGGTTTGACGACCCAATGTGGGTGTTAAGACGGTGGCTTGAATTGTTACCTGTCGATGGTGGGCAAAAGCAGCAGTTTCTAAGAGAGGGTGGTGGTAAGAGCTTACTTAACTATCTGTATGCATTAATTCGGTAAAACGAATTAAAAGATAATTTCTTAAATTCCATTAAACAATTGTAATGTGGAATTGACGATTTTTTCGAACTTCTTTCATCGTTTGTTTGTAAAATACAGTAATCGAATCGGATAAACGGACGAAACCTTATGTTAGTTGGAATTCCTTTAGAACAAAGTAAGAGTACGATTAAACCGAAAGAATGCGCGGTTGAGATGTCAGATTACCTAGTAGAGGTTGCTCAAAAGCGTTGTAAAGCATCTTTTGCACGGGTTTTTAATTATTTCGCTCCAAGACTTCGCTCATACGCTTTAAAGCAAATGGGTAACGAAGCACTTGCTATGGAGTTAGTACAAGACACCATGTCGAACGTGTGGCAGAAAGCCCATTTGTTTAATGCAGAAAAAGGTTCGCCTTCTACGTGGATTTTCACTATTGCTCGAAACATTCGTTTTGATATGCTTCGTAAGCTTCAAAACCGAAAAGAAGACGTGTGTTCTGATGACCTATGGCCAGTACTATGCGAACAAACCGCTGACTTGAACGAAGCACCGCTTGATGAACAAGTTACGTTAGAGCAAATAGGTTATTTGTTTGAATCACTTCCTGTTAAACAGAAAGCAGTGATTGAAGCCATTTATATTGATGGTAAATCTCAGCAAGAAGTCGCTGATGAGTTAGATATCCCGCTAGGTACAGTTAAGTCGAGAACCCGCTTAGCACTTCAAAGATTAAAAGGTATGTTACAGAGTAATGATTAGGTTCCACCCAAGTGCTCAACAACTCGTTTCATTCGTTGACGGAAATTTGTCCCCAGCGGTCTCGCTGATGGTTTCTGCACATTGTGATATGTGCAGTACGTGTCAGCGATTTGTGGAACAAGAAACTGAGCGCCTAGCTGGTTCGTTATTAGAAGATAATGGTTTTAAGCCAGTTGACCTTAAGGCCGATTACAGCGCAATGATTGCGCAAATTACCCAATCACCTTCATCTGTTGAAGCCGATACCGGTACACAACAGAAACAATCGCCCAGAAAGCAGAACACAAACACAGAAGTCAGCATTGCTGTTAATGATTCTATTGAGCTTGATGGCAGAAATTTTGCCCTGCCACGAACACTTCAGCGGTATAAAGAAAAGACAGGTGGTTGGTCTAGCTTGGTAGGTAAGCTGTGGCAAGCACCAGTAGATTTAGGTAGCCAAGGTGTAGCTAACTTTATTTACATGGGCAAAGGTGGAAGTGTTCCTGAACATACTCACCGAGGCACTGAATATACGTTAGTCATTAACGGCGAATTCAGTGACGGGCTCAATAACTACGACTCTGGCGATTTTATTTTTATGGATGGGCAAAATACCCACACACCACGTTCTGACAATGCTCAAGGCTGCTTGGTTTTTACTATCGTCGACCAGCCCTTACATTTTACTTCTGGTATAGCGCGCCTTCTCAATCCATTTAGCCATCTTTTCTTTCGCTAACCTTTCGTAACAGTATCTTTTGTAGTTTTTCTTAGTAAAAGCTTAAAAATAAATTCAAAAAAAAGCGCAGTTCGTTGTGAACTGCGCTTTTTTGATCCAGCTATCAGCATTATTAGCTAATAAAGTCACTTTCAGGAAAGTTTAACTTTAATGTTTTCATTGCGTTTCCACGCAAATCATCTAACCCTAGTTGTTCGTAACTAGATACCATAATTTCAAGCGCTTGCTGAATTTGCGTGCTTTCAGGGAAGTGCTCAATAACATATCTACCACGATTAGCTGCTGCAACATAAGCGTGTCTGCGCATGTAGAAGCGAGCAATAGCTATTTCGTATCGTGCGAGTCTATCTTTAATATGAAGCATGCGCTTGCGAGCGTCTGCAGCATATTTGCTGTCAGGGTATTGCTGCATTAAGCGTCTGAAATCTTCAAAGGCTTGACGAGATTTCGAAGGATCTCGGTCAGTCCTATCAATGTTCATCAAATCTTGAAACAGGTTACTGTCAGACTCCATGTTGGTAAGGCCGCGCATATAGTAGGCATAGTCAACATCTGAGTGGTTTGGATTAAGACGAATAAACCTATCGATAGTGGCCAACGTCTCATCACTTTTACCAGATTTGTAGTAACTGTAGATAAGGTCTAATTGTACTTGGTGCGAAAGCGGACCAAATGGATAGCGAGAGTCTAATGCGCCTAATGTCTGGGCTGCAGCACTGAAGTTACCCACTTCCATACTTTGCTTGGCTCTGTTATATAGCTGTTGCGCACCCATATTAGCCATTACGGCTTTTTCTTCTTCGTCGGAGGAGCTACTACAGCCTGCGACAGATACCATTGCACCTAATAACACAGGTGCCAGTAATCGAATTGATTTCATAATAGTTCTTTTTTCCTGCTAAACAGTATTGATTACTTCGCTGTCTAAGCTCATGTTCTCGTATTCTAACGTACTCGCGATGATAAAAACCATACAAATTCGTAAACAACGCAGTGTACCGATTGAAAGCTTGTTATAATACCCTTTTTACACTTAATAATCGGTGTTATGACACAGTCGGACAACACATTACAATTAGAAGCAACCACAGGGGCTGAGCACTTTAGTCTTCGGTTAGATCAGGTTTTAGCTGATTTGTTCCCTGAATATTCACGTTCTAAGCTAAAAACTTGGATCCAAGGCGGAAATGTGTCCGTTGATGGACAGGTTATCACAGTACCACGCCATAAAATGCAAATGGATGAGGTGGTGACTGTTAGCGCTGAAATAGAAGTGCAGGTCACTAGCCAACCGCAAGACATTGCGCTGGATATTGTTTATGAAGATGAACATATCTTAGTGATTAATAAACCTGCTGACTTAGTGGTTCATCCTGGCGCGGGCAACCCAAGTGGCACCGTACTTAACGCATTACTTAATCATGTTCCTGAAATTGATAAAGTGCCGCGAGCAGGTATCGTGCACCGTTTAGATAAAGATACAACGGGCTTGATGGTAGTAGCGAAAACAATACCTGCGCAAACCCACCTTGTAGATCAGCTTCAAACCCGAGTGATGAGCCGCGAGTATGAAGCCGTTGCTATGGGTACCATGGTAGCTGGTGGTGTGGTGGATGAGCCTATTGGCCGTCATGCAACTAAGCGTACACACATGGCCGTGCGTGAAAACGGTAAACCTGCAGTGACTCATTTTCGTGTCATTGAGAAGTTTCGTGCGTATACGCATTTGCGCTTAAAGCTAGAAACGGGCCGGACTCACCAAATTCGTGTGCATATGGCCCATATCAAGCATCCGTTGCTAGGCGATCCTACCTATAGTGGTAGACCACGCTTACCAAAAGGTGCATCTGATGACTTTATCAACACCTTGCGTGGTTTCCAGCGCCAAGCTTTACACGCAGCTCAGCTTTCTTTATATCATCCTGAAACGGAAGAGTGGATGACATGGCAAGCGCCTCTACCGCAAGATATGCAAGATTTATTAGCGGCGGTACGCCTAGACTCTAAAGAAAACCCAGAAGATATGATTTAATCAGTGCAACCGGAATGTCTGAATCACTAATATTAGCTACTGCGCAGCGGAATTCGGTATGATAACGCCTCAATGGAATAGCCCTAAAAACGTGGTGGCTTTCACTACCACCCGTGATGGCAGTGGCTGTAACAATGAGGGCGTTGCTACCAGCCGTGGGGAGTTTGCCCAGTGTAATGTTGGAGACCACGTAGGTGATGACAAGGAAGCCGTGGCGATAAATCGCGCTAGGTTGCCTTACGCCAAAGCTATAACGTGGTTAAATCAGGTTCACGGTAATCATGTTATTACGTTGCCTTCTACCCAGACAGAAGGCGATGCAGCTTTTACCACAAGTACTTCGCATTTTTGTGCAGTCATGACGGCCGACTGCGTACCTGTCCTTATTTGTGATAATGCGGGTAAGGAAGTGGCTGCCGTGCATGCCGGATGGAAGGGGCTTGAGTCTGCAATTATTAGCCGCACAGTAAACCACTTTTCAAGCCAAGCTTCAGATTTAATGGCTTGGATTGGACCCGCTATTTGTCAGCAATGCTATGAAGTAGACGCGTCGTTAGCGCAACGCTTTGCGGATTATCCATCAGCAATATGCCAAAGTGATATACCCACTAAGTTTCAATTGGATTTACCCGCCATTGCTGCTCAGCAGTTGGCATCGCTCGATGTTGGTACTATTATCAATAGTCAGCTTTGCACCTATTGCAACGAAAAACAGTTTTATTCTCACCGCAGAGCCACCCACCAAGGCAAGACGTCTACCGGTCGAATGGTAAGTGTAATAGGTTTGCGCTAAATCAAAGGTTTACGAAACTTTAATCGTTTCTCTTGAATCTCATTCAATAAGCTCCCATAACTAATGCATAGGGTATTTTGACATTATTAGGGTTTAGCCATGCGATTAGACAGATTCACCAATAAGTTCCAACTTGCCATTTCGGATGCTCAATCTTTAGCGCTAGGGCGCGATCATCAATATATTGAACCTGTACATTTAATGACGGCTTTGCTGAATCAGCAAGGCGGCTCGGTGCGCCCCGTACTCGACCAAGCTAATGTAAATGTGAATGCGCTGCGCTCGGCGTTAAGTGAAGCGGTTGACCGTATTGCTAGCGTAGATGGCATTGGCGGAGATGTGCAGCTAAGTAAACAAAGTGGCATTTTGCTTAACCTTTGCGACAAAATCGCTCAGCAGCGTAAAGATGAATATATTACTTCTGAAATTTTCGTGCTTGCCGCTATTCAAGATAACGGTCGGTTAGGCGAAATTTTAAAGCAGCTTAACATTACCAAAGATAACGTAGAAAACGCTATCGATTCCATGCGAGGCGGGCAAACTGTAAACGATCCTAATGCAGAAGACGTGCGCCAAGCATTGGAAAAATTCACCACCGATTTAACCGAGCGCGCAGAACAAGGCAAGTTAGACCCTGTTATCGGTCGCGACGATGAAATCCGTCGTGCAGTGCAGGTTTTGCAACGTAGAACTAAAAATAACCCCGTGTTAATCGGTGAGCCTGGGGTAGGTAAAACCGCCATTGTTGAAGGCTTAGCTCAGCGTATTATCAACGGTGAAGTACCAGAGGGCCTTAAGAATAAACGGGTACTTTCCCTTGATATGGGGGCGCTGGTGGCGGGCGCAAAATATCGCGGAGAATTTGAAGAACGCCTTAAAGCTGTACTCAATGAATTGGCTAAAGAAGAAGGCCGCGTTATTTTATTTGTCGACGAACTGCACACTATGGTTGGTGCCGGAAAAGGCGACGGTGCTATGGATGCGGGGAATATGTTAAAACCCGCGCTGGCACGAGGTGAATTGCACTGTGTGGGCGCCACAACCCTTGATGAATACCGCCAATATATTGAAAAAGATGCAGCCCTTGAACGCCGATTCCAAAAAGTCTTGGTTGATGAACCGAGTGTAGAAGACACTATTGCTATATTACGTGGGTTGAAAGAGCGTTATGAGCTGCATCACTCGGTAGATATTACTGACCCCGCCATTGTCGCAGCGGCCAGTTTATCTCACCGATATATCAGCGATAGGCAACTTCCTGATAAAGCTATTGATTTGATTGATGAAGCAGCGTCGAGTATTCGCATTCAAATTGATTCAAAGCCTGAAGATATGGACAGGTTAGAGCGCCGTATTATTCAATTGAAATTAGAAGAGCAAGCGCTTGCCAAAGAAACCGATGATGCCAGTCATAAACGATTAGAAATGATTGAGTTAGAGCGTGAGCAAGCTGAAACTAAATATAATGACTTTGAAAAAGTATGGCTTGATGAAAAAGAAGCCATGCAAGGTACGCAGACTATTAAGTCGTCTCTAGAGCAAGCGAAACTCGATTTAGAAATTGCGCGAAGAGCGTCTGACTTAAATCGTATGTCGGAGCTACAATACGGTAGAATTCCTGAGTTAGAAGCTAAGCTTGAACGGGCCTCTGAAAATGAAACCCGAGAAACTAAGCTGGTGAAAAACAAAGTTACCGATGTTGAAATTGCCGATGTATTGTCCCGTTGGACGGGAATTCCAGTGGCCAAAATGCTGGAAGGCGAGCGTGACAAACTACTTAAGATGGAAGATGTACTACATAAGCGCGTAGTAGGGCAGGGTGAAGCGGTTGAGGCTGTGTCTAACGCAATCAGGCGCTCTCGTGCTGGTCTTGCGGATCCTAATCGTCCTATTGGCTCCTTTCTGTTCTTAGGTCCAACAGGGGTTGGGAAAACTGAGTTATGTAAAGCATTGGCCGGTTTCATGTTCGACACTGAAGATGCCATGGTGCGTATTGATATGTCGGAATTTATGGAACGTCACTCTGTGGCCCGTTTAGTTGGAGCGCCTCCTGGTTATGTTGGGTATGAAGAAGGCGGCTATTTAACTGAAGCGGTGCGCAGAAAGCCTTATTCAGTTATTTTGCTCGACGAAGTAGAAAAAGCACACCCTGATGTTTTTAATATCTTACTACAGGTATTAGACGACGGTCGCTTAACCGATGGGCAAGGTCGCACAGTTGATTTCAAAAACACCGTAGTGATCATGACATCCAACTTAGGCTCTGACATTATTCAAACGCAACATGAAGAAAGTCAGTACGAAGAAATGAAAGCGTCAGTAATGTCGGTGGTAGGGCAGCATTTCCGCCCTGAGTTTATCAACCGAGTTGATGACATTGTGGTATTCCACCCACTTGGCAAAGACGAAATTAAATCAATCGCCAAAATTCAACTGGCAGCACTGCGTGCTAGATTAGTAGAAAAAGGCTACAAGCTTAATTTATCTGGCGCAGCTATGGATAAACTTGCTGATGCTGGCTTCGATCCTGTATACGGTGCACGGCCACTTAAACGGGCGATTCAGGTTCATATAGAAAATCCACTCGCACAAAAGTTACTTTCAGGTGATTTGGTGCCAGATTCTGTTATTAGAATAGATGTAGATAATGAAAAGCTAGTGATTTCAAATCAGTGATTAATTAGCTATGCCGCGAAAATGAACGTGTAGATAAAACAAAGCCACACATCTTGGTAGATAGTGTGGCTTTTTTATATAAAGTAAAAGAGTTAACGAGGGTAATTAAAGACTATCGAGCAGGCTTTGTGCTTCAGGGCGCTTAAAGAAAGGCCGTTCCACATTTACCGCAAACGTTAGCTCTTCTTTTGCTTCTTCGATTCTGCCTAACTTCGCCAATGTATAACCAAGGTGATAGCGAATGTTAGGATCGTTGGCATCTCGGGCAAAGGCGTCGCGCAACATTTTAAGGCTGGTTTCATATTGTCCTTGTTGTGCTTTCAACCAGCCAAATGTATCAAGAATTTTAGAAGATGAAGGGTCGAGTTCATAAGCTCTGGTAATAGACCTTTCTGCGTTTTCAATACTTTCCGCGCTTCCTAATCCCATTTCCATTGCCATAATGGCTAGCCTATTGTAAGCCTGCGCAGGGCTTGGTGTTTCGGGTATTCGAACTAGCTCATTGTACAAGGTTGTTGATTCCTCAAAATCACGAATGAAATAGAGATATTGAGCAAGTAAGCTTTTGGCCAGAAGGTTATTTGGGTTTTGCTTGATAATCGCCTCTGACTCTTCAATGAATGTGTCTACATAGCGTTCATTTAGGGCGTAGTTGTAAATAGCAATTAGCGGCGGAGCGAAATTACTATCTAGCTTAAGGGCTTGTCGATAAGCATCAAGGGCTTGGTCATCACGATTTTCAGCGGCTAATGCTCTACCTTTCAGTAACCAATAATTGGCATTACCCTGCTGTGCTGCCGCGATAGAAGCAAGTAGGGCATTTGCGTCGTTAACTTTTTCTAGCTGCAATAGAAGCCGTACGTGAGCGAGGGCTATAATTGAAGAATTTGGTTCAGCTAATTGTGCCTTTTGCATTGCAGCCAAGGCTCTATCTTCTTCGTTTATTGACAATAATTGTTCACTCAAACGAAGTAACCTAGAAGCGTCTTGCGCAATAAAGTTCTCAACAATATTTAGCGTTTTTCTAGCGGCATCATAATCTTTTAACGCAACTAACAACCCGGCTTTAGTGAGAAGGTAATCAGGATTGTCGAATTCATCTTTAATTAGCCTATCTAAGTGATACAAAGCGCTTTTACTATCACCTTCACGTTGGTAAATAGCTACCAACCGTTCCTTGGCTGCTACGTTTTGAGGTGTTAGCGTAAGTATATCAAGGTAAATTTGCTTTGCTTCTTGTGTCCTGCCAAGGCGAGTCAAGTTGTGCGCTTTAAGTAGTAATGTTTCGTTATGTTTTGGTGATAGTGTAAGTAACTCTTCAACGAGTTGTGACGATGTTTCTATATTACCCAACCGGCTTTCCGTAGCAGCCAAATTGAACTTTGCCGGAAACAATGCTGGGCTAATTGCCAACGCTTTTTCAATCTTGCTTTTCGCCTCGGCTAACTGGCCTTGACGAATAAGAATACCTGCTTGCAAATTATAAACTTCAGCATCCTCAGGGAATTTATCGGCAAGTAGCTCCGCACTGCGAAGTGCTTTGTCGTAACGTGCAGCTTGAAGGTTCATTAATGCGTAGGTAAAAAGATAAGAAGGGCTGTCTTTGTAGTTAGAAAAATTTTGTTCAAGGATCGTTAAGGCTTTTTCTTGCTGGCCTCTTGCTGCCATTAATCTAATTTTAAATAACTGTAACTTACTTTCCGACGGGTAACGTTTTTCTAATTGCTGCAACAACCTTTCAGCTTTAAAGGCTTTATTCTGCTTAATAAACAAATCGCCTAAAATTAGCGCCGAGTCTGGATTCTCCAGCAATACTTCTTGATAACGTTCTAACAGAAGTAGGGCTTGCTTGCCTTGTTGAGTAGAGAGATAAACCTGAGACAGCATCATTACCGCTTGAATATCATCAGGTTCATTCTGTAGGTAGCTTGTGAAATCTTTTGCTGCCTTTTCCATATTGTTATTGAAGAAGTTTGTAAGTCCACTTATGTATAGCAACATGGGCTGAGAGGCAATTATTTCAGGATCTAGCTGGCTCATAAATTCATTGAGCTGAAGTAGTTGCTCGTTATCGATAGCCGTCTCGGTATCACGGCTTTGCAACCAGCTATTTAATAAAATGGCAAGAGGGTCGTTGGGGGTATCTTCTATAATTTCATCTACAAATAACTTCGCTTGGTTATAGTCTTTTGCCTGTAGATAAAGATCAACAAGATTCCTAAGTGCAATAGGATCTTCTCGATTAAATGACAATGCGGTTTGCAGATATTCAGTAGCCGCTTTGGTATTTCCCTCGCGATAGGCTAACTGCCCTTTTAAGCGCCAGGTGATGGCATTTTCATTTTCTATATTCTCGGCGTCTTTAATAAGCTTGCGGGCCAGCGATAAATTATCTTTCTGAAGTGCAATAGAAGCTAGCCCATTAATAGCGGGAACATAGCGAGGGGTATCGGATAGTATATCTGAATAATCAGATTCAGCACATGCTAAGTCATCCAATCGTATACATGCAGTGGCACGAATTTGCAGCCAGGCTCGGTTGCTTTCTTTCGTAAGTTTACTGGTTTGATTGAAGTTTACGATGTCTGTGTATTTGTTAAGAAAGAGCCAAGTATTTCCCAATGGTTCCGCGAGCAAGTTTATATCTGCTCCCATCTCTATTGCCTCTACGAACTCAAGTTCTGCTGCATTTAAATACCCGTTAATGAGAAGTATTTTTCCCATCAGAATTTTGGCTGCTAAGTTCTCAGGATCTTTTTTTAAGCTATTTTTCAGGTGAATGTAGGTTTCGTTATACTTATCTGCGTTAAATGCAGTAAGTGCTTTTTCATAATCCTCTGAAGTTGTAGCATGAGCTGTGCTTAAAAAACTTCCGGCGAATGCCGAAGCCAATATTGCCGAGGCTAATGTAGAACGCCATATACGAGAACGTCCAGTTCCTAAATTCATTATTAATTTATCCTGCTAACTGCCATAAAAAAAGGTGGCCAAAGCCACCTTCTAAAGATACGTGTTTTTTTATTATTTTGAAACTATTACGCAGCGCGATTTCTACGCCATACAAGAATAGCAAAACTCATTAGCATCAAGCCAAAAACGCCAGGTTCATGAACTTCAGCAACTGGCGGTGGCGTGCCTTCGGTAAAATCAATAGAAGTAATTTTAAATCCATCATTGTACATTGATGCACCATCAACAGCGCCAAACACGGTGTTATAGGCGCCAACTAACCAATACTTAGCCGAGTTAACGAGTTCAAGCTCACCAGTGGTATAGCTGTAAGACCCCGTTTTAGTAATATTAAATGAACTTGAAACTGCACCAGCAATAATTTCAGACCAAGTACTTGATGCACCTTCGAGTAAGCCTAGCTGACTGTTATTCAATGCAGCAATTGAAACCTGTTGGTCAGAGCCATTATTGTTTGCCCATCCAAAGTCAATGCTATCGAGTGTCACATCTGAATCAAATGAGAATAAGACGAAATCAAAATCAGCGTATGCAATTCCAGCGCTTGAGTTTTCGCCATTCCAATAATAGTTATCAATAGAGTGGTCAGGGCTCGTTGATCCTTCACCATCTTGATTCAAAACACCATAGCCGTAAAAGCTAGATACTTCGTAAGGCGAAGCGGTTTTTACGATGTTATCAAAGTCTTCAGGGTCTGAACTGTTACCTGTATCAGACCAGCCCGTCAGCGTAATATTAACACCACCAATCGTTACCCCAGTAGAAGAGGTTACTACAGACTCATCAAAATCAGTTAGATCGTAATAGCCTTCAGCAAGAGAGCTATCGACAGGGGACGATGTACCGCTATCTCTGTCACCGCGACTACCGCCTGCAAAAACGGGTGCGCTTAATGTTGATAAAACCGTTAAAGATATTAAAATTTTACGTAAATACGGCATGGCTATACTTCCACTTTTAAACTAAACTTCTCTATTAAGTGGAGTTAAGCATTATTCATGCCGCATCTTTAAGTTGCTGTTTTTTATATTTTTATTTTTCGCTTGCCCTTTGGCAGTAAAAATAACTGACAGATAAGACCTTCCGAGTGTAGTCTAAAGTAGCACTTTCTACGTAGAGCGCTGCGTGTTTTTTCTACGCCAAGCGACAACGAATACACCGGCAAGTAATAAGCCTAGTGTTGTTGGCTCACTGACTTCAGTTGACGGCGCTGGTGGGCTCTCATTCGCGATAGAAAATCCAACGCTTGAAAGTTTAAATGCATCATTGCCAACATAACCGCCAATATTTCCAAAAACGGTATTGTAAGCTCCGATTAACCAATATTGGGATGTGTCAGAGATTTCGAAATCTGCACGATGCTCTACATAATCACAATTTTCAATATCATATGATGCTGTAGTTAGTGCATCCGCAACAATGTCGTTCCAAGTCTGACTACCTGAGGTTAAGCCTGAAATAGAGTCTAGTGCGGCGACCGATACTTGGGAGTCGCTGTTGCTGTAAATCCACGAAAAGCTTGCCCCTGAAACGGTAACAGCTTGGTCGAATGATAACAAAACGAAATCAAAGTCTGTCACGTTTCCGTTTACTTTATTCACATTGTCTATCGCGTGGTCGGGGTTGTAGTACGTTTCCCAATCATCATTGGTTACGCCATACCCATAGTAATCAGATATCTTTTCTAACTTCGCATCTACAACGATGTCATCTTTATTGCCGTACGTGTCGGACCAAGCCGAGACAGAGATATTTACGCCGCCTACTGTTATATTACTGCTGAAAGGATCCGTACCTGATTGAACGCCGTCGTCTACGAGATCATAGATATTTTCGCCCAACGCTGATTCACATAAATCCGTATTAGATGAACCGCTATTTGAACTGCATCCTGAGTAGTCTGAATTATGCCATTTGCTCGAACCTGCTTCAGCATTTGAAAGTGGCAATAAGGTTAAACCAATAAAGCCCGCGGTAAGTATTGATACATTAAGTAAACGCATTTTAACTAAACCTTCCTTAATTTTATAAAGGTGTAGTTCGTACGATATTTAACTCTTTTATAGATAGAGTAGATTTCGTGAACTTCAACATGATTAATGGATAATAACTGAACAGACGATGTGCTTAAGTATATAAGCTTATACCTAGTTATTTTGGTCTGCTTTTTCTTGCGTGGTGAATGTTATCTATGCGTCAGCTATGAACTATGAAATAATTAACGCAGTAATTTATGTACATATGAGGACTTATGTCTGAACAAAAGCGAAAAGGGATTTATCTTCTTCCCAATCTATTGACCACTGCTGGGCTATTTTCAGGCTTCTTCGCAGTAGTGTCTTCAATGACAGGAAGATTTGAAGCAGCAGCCGTAGCTATATTTGTTGCTATGGTTTTTGATGGATTAGATGGTCGAGTTGCGCGTATGACAAATACGCAAAGCGATTTTGGTGCTGAATATGACTCGATGGCCGATATGGTGTCATTCGGTATGGCGCCCGCATTGGTGGCATACAACTGGGGCTTAACTGAACTCGGTAAGTTCGGTTGGTTAGCTGCCTTTGTTTATGTGGCAGGTGCCGCTTTACGTTTAGCACGATTTAATACACAGGTTGGTATTGCCGATAAACGTTTCTTCCAAGGTTTGGCAAGCCCGGCTGCAGCAGCGGTAGTTGCTGGCTTAGTATGGGTAGGCGTTGAATATGATGCTGTAGGTACAGACTACGGAATTATAGTTGCATTAGTGACTGGTTTCGCTGGCTTACTAATGGTAAGTAACTTCAAATACAATTCATTCAAGGAATTGAACTGGCATGGGAAGGTTCCCTTCGTAGGGCTGCTCAT
This sequence comes from Alteromonas stellipolaris, assembly GCF_001562115.1. Lineage (NCBI taxonomy): Bacteria > Pseudomonadati > Pseudomonadota > Gammaproteobacteria > Alteromonadales > Alteromonadaceae > Alteromonas > Alteromonas stellipolaris. The sequence goes on along the minus strand of NZ_CP013926.1, from coordinate 3,021,309 downwards.
TGTGCTACTTATATTTGTAGTGGTTGCAACAGAGCCTGCTTTAGTACTGTTTATTGTATTTTCTCTTTATGCACTAGCGGGCCCGATTAATACTTTCAGGACCGTTGATAAAGTCACATTGAACGACGTGGTAGGTGAACAAGAAGAAGATGCAGACTTTAATGCCGATGCTAATAGTGCTAATGATACTGTTGACAGTAGCGAAGGGAAGCAAGACGAAGAGTCATCTAATAAAGTGTAAAAACACGCCTTTCGAAAACGAAACGCGTAGAATGCGCATCCGCTTCGAAGAGAAGCGCTCATCGAAAAGGCAACGGCCGTTCGGGTGAGGTGAGGAAGTCTAAGCAACTATATGTAGTGTTAGTCCTCCTTGCGCAAAAACAGAATGCTTCGCATTATGATTTTTGCACGATAGTTCTTTAACAATTTATAACAAGACAATCTGTGTGGGCACTCATTAAGAGTGTCACACAACGACGATTCATATTCGATATATTTATTTAATTGAAGAGTTTGATCATGGCTCAGATTGAACGCTGGCGGCAGGCCTAACACATGCAAGTCGAACGGAAACATGTCTAGCTTGCTAGATGATGTCGAGTGGCGGACGGGTGAGTAATGCTTGGGAACTTGCCTTTGCGAGGGGGATAACAGTTGGAAACGACTGCTAATACCGCATAATGTCTTCGGACCAAACGGGGCTTCGGCTCCGGCGCAAAGAGAGGCCCAAGTGAGATTAGCTAGTTGGTGAGGTAAAGGCTCACCAAGGCAACGATCTCTAGCTGTTCTGAGAGGAAGATCAGCCACACTGGGACTGAGACACGGCCCAGACTCCTACGGGAGGCAGCAGTGGGGAATATTGCACAATGGGGGAAACCCTGATGCAGCCATGCCGCGTGTGTGAAGAAGGCCTTCGGGTTGTAAAGCACTTTCAGTTGTGAGGAAAAGTTAGTAGTTAATACCTGCTAGCCGTGACGTTAACAACAGAAGAAGCACCGGCTAACTCCGTGCCAGCAGCCGCGGTAATACGGAGGGTGCGAGCGTTAATCGGAATTACTGGGCGTAAAGCGCACGCAGGCGGTTTGTTAAGCTAGATGTGAAAGCCCCGGGCTCAACCTGGGACGGTCATTTAGAACTGGCAGACTAGAGTCTTGGAGAGGGGAGTGGAATTCCAGGTGTAGCGGTGAAATGCGTAGATATCTGGAGGAACATCAGTGGCGAAGGCGACTCCCTGGCCAAAGACTGACGCTCATGTGCGAAAGTGTGGGTAGCGAACAGGATTAGATACCCTGGTAGTCCACACCGTAAACGCTGTCTACTAGCTGTTTGTGACTTTAAGTCGTGAGTAGCGAAGCTAACGCGATAAGTAGACCGCCTGGGGAGTACGGCCGCAAGGTTAAAACTCAAATGAATTGACGGGGGCCCGCACAAGCGGTGGAGCATGTGGTTTAATTCGATGCAACGCGAAGAACCTTACCTACACTTGACATGTTGAGAAGTTACCAGAGATGGTTTCGTGCCTTCGGGAACTCAAACACAGGTGCTGCATGGCTGTCGTCAGCTCGTGTCGTGAGATGTTGGGTTAAGTCCCGCAACGAGCGCAACCCTTGTCCTTAGTTGCCAGCATTTAGTTGGGCACTCTAAGGAGACTGCCGGTGACAAACCGGAGGAAGGTGGGGACGACGTCAAGTCATCATGGCCCTTACGTGTAGGGCTACACACGTGCTACAATGGCATATACAGAGGGATGCGAGACAGTGATGTGGAGCGGACCCCTTAAAGTATGTCGTAGTCCGGATTGGAGTCTGCAACTCGACTCCATGAAGTCGGAATCGCTAGTAATCGCAGGTCAGAATACTGCGGTGAATACGTTCCCGGGCCTTGTACACACCGCCCGTCACACCATGGGAGTGGGATGCAAAAGAAGTAGTTAGTTTAACCTTCGGGAGAACGATTACCACTTTGTGTTTCATGACTGGGGTGAAGTCGTAACAAGGTAACCCTAGGGGAACCTGGGGTTGGATCACCTCCTTACCATGTCGATGGTGACATTGTTAGTGTAGTGCCTACACAGATTGTTTTGTTATTAAATGAAGAACGACACGAAGTTTTTTGTAGTTATACAGAAAATGGGGCTATAGCTCAGCTGGGAGAGCGCCTGCCTTGCACGCAGGAGGTCAGCAGTTCGATCCTGCTTAGCTCCACCACTACAGGCTTGTAGCTCAGCTGGTTAGAGCGCACCCCTGATAAGGGTGAGGTCGGCAGTTCAAGTCTGCCCAAGCCTACCATTTACCTTCACTTGCTTTGCAAGTGGTCGTAAAAAATCCGCTTAACCGGAAGCGGAGCTTCCTGACGGTTTTTCTACTCGCTAAAGTTAGCGGTAGTTATGAATCAACTTAGAAAGCTTGTTTTTGTGTCATGTTGGACCATGAATCCTAATGAATTTTTACTCGAATGAGTAAGCATTGATTAGGGTTTTTTACTCTAAGGAAGAAAGTAATGCTTTTAGCATGAAATATCCAACGTTCTTTAACAATTTGGAAAGCTGATATTTAATTAGTAAATCAATCAAACGAAAGACGTACTTACTACTCTACTTGACTTGAATTGCTTGTTATCAATCTTAATTTGATAGCAAGGCAATTTCACGATTAGCTTGTCATGCATACAACTGAGTTAGATCTCATCCAGTCCTGATTTCAAAAGGCGGGAGAGCTCTTCGCTCAATCATTGTTTTAATATCACTTCGGTGTGTATTAGCGCAATGGGCGAGGTAACAGTTTCTAGTCGACTAAATCGACGCGTAAGCGAAGGCACATACTTTTAGTATGTAACTGAGCGAACGAGGAAAATTTAGGAAGAATAGGAAGTGTTAACGAAGGCCATTTGGGGACTAAGCGTATACGGTGGATGCCTTGGCAGTTAGAGGCGATGAAGGACGTGTAAGTCTGCGAAAAGCTGTGGTGAGCCGACAAAATGCATTTGAGCCACAGATGTCCGAATGGGGAAACCCACCTATTTATAGGTATCGTTACATGAATATATAGTGTAACGAGGCGAACGAGGGGAACTGAAACATCTAAGTACCCTTAGGAAAAGAAATCAACCGAGATTCCCCTAGTAGCGGCGAGCGAACGGGGATTAGCCCTTAAGCAATTATGAACGTAGTGGAAGCCTCTGGGAAGTGGCGCGATACAAGGTGATAGCCCTGTACACGAAGTGTTTGTTTTTGTGAAATCGAGTAGGTCGGGACACGTGTTATCTTGACTGAATATGGGGGGACCATCCTCCAAGGCTAAATACTCCTAACTGACCGATAGTGAACCAGTACCGTGAGGGAAAGGCGAAAAGAACCCCTGTGAGGGGAGTGAAATAGAACCTGAAACCGTATACGTACAAGCAGTGGGAGCCCCATCACTAAGTGCCTTTAGTGATGTGACTCACAAAGTGCAACCGTTTGATAAGCGCGTAACGTTGACCTGCGAAGCAGCCAACGGTAAACCGCCAAAAATCAAGCAGGGTGCTTAGTGATGGGGTGACTGCGTACCTTTTGTATAATGGGTCAGCGACTTATATTTAGTAGCAAGGTTAAGCGAATAGCGGAGCCGTAGCGAAAGCGAGTGTTAACTGCGCGTTTAGTTGCTAGGTATAGACCCGAAACCCGGTGATCTAGCCATGGGCAGGTTGAAGGTTGAGTAACATCAACTGGAGGACCGAACCCACTAACGTTGAAAAGTTAGGGGATGACTTGTGGCTGGGGGTGAAAGGCCAATCAAACCGGGAGATAGCTGGTTCTCCCCGAAATCTATTTAGGTAGAGCCTCGGACGAATTCCATTGGGGGTAGAGCACTGTTAAGGCTAGGGGGTCATCCCGACTTACCAACCCTTTGCAAACTCCGAATACCAATGAGAACTATCCGGGAGACACACGGCGGGTGCTAACGTCCGTCGTGAAGAGGGAAACAACCCAGACCGCCAGCTAAGGTCCCAAAATATTGCTAAGTGGGAAACGATGTGGGAAGGCATAGACAGCTAGGAGGTTGGCTTAGAAGCAGCCACCCTTTAAAGAAAGCGTAATAGCTCACTAGTCGAGTCGGCCTGCGCGGAAGATGTAACGGGGCTAAGCAATATACCGAAGCTGCGGATACGTGTTTACACGTATGGTAGGGGAGCGTTGTGTAAGTGGATGAAGGTGGATTGAGAAGTCTGCTGGACATATCACAAGTGCGAATGCTGACATGAGTAACGATAATGGGAGTGAAAAACTCCCACGCCGGAAGACCAAGGTTTCCTGTCCCATGCTAATCAGGGCAGGGTAAGTCGGCCCCTAAGGCGAGGCAGAAATGCGTAGTCGATGGGAAACGGATTAATATTTCCGTACTTATATAATCAGTGATGGAGGGACGGAGAAGGCTAAGCAAGCTTGGCGTTGGTTGTCCAAGTGAAAGCAAGTAGGCCGAGTGTTTAGGTAAATCCGGACGCTTAAAGCTGAGATGCGAGACGAGCTACTACGGTAGTGAAGTTGTTGATGCCCTGCTTCCAGGAAAAGCTTCTAAACTTATGATTATATAAACCGTACCCCAAACCGACACAGGTGGTCAGGTAGAGAATACTAAGGCGCTTGAGAGAACTCGGGTGAAGGAACTCGGCAAAATTGTACCGTAACTTCGGGAGAAGGTACGCCCTTGTTTGTGATAGGACTTGCTCCTTGAGCAGATGAGGGCCGCAGTGACCAGGTGGCTGGGACTGTTTATTAAAAACACAGCACTCTGCTAACTCGCAAGAGGACGTATAGGGTGTGACACCTGCCCGGTGCCGGAAGGTTAATTGATGGGGTTATCTTCGGAGAAGCTCTTGATCGAAGCCCCGGTAAACGGCGGCCGTAACTATAACGGTCCTAAGGTAGCGAAATTCCTTGTCGGGTAAGTTCCGACCTGCACGAATGGTGTAACCATGGCCACGCTGTCTCCACCCGAGACTCAGTGAAATTGAAATCGCAGTGAAGATGCTGTGTACCCGCACCTAGACGGAAAGACCCCGTGAACCTTTACTACAGCTTGGCACTGAACATTGAACCTACATGTGTAGGATAGGTGGGAGGCTTCGAAGCACAGTCGCTAGATTGTGTGGAGCCGTCCTTGAAATACCACCCTTGTATGTTTGATGTTCTAACATTGGTCCCTTATCGGGATTATGGACAGTGTCTGGTGGGTAGTTTGACTGGGGCGGTCTCCTCCCAAATAGTAACGGAGGAGCACGAAGGTTAGCTAATCACGGTCGGACATCGTGAGGTTAGTGCAATGGCATAAGCTAGCTTAACTGCGAGACAGACACGTCGAGCAGGTACGAAAGTAGGTCATAGTGATCCGGTGGTTCTGTATGGAAGGGCCATCGCTCAACGGATAAAAGGTACTCCGGGGATAACAGGCTGATACCGCCCAAGAGTTCATATCGACGGCGGTGTTTGGCACCTCGATGTCGGCTCATCACATCCTGGGGCTGAAGTCGGTCCCAAGGGTATGGCTGTTCGCCATTTAAAGTGGTACGCGAGCTGGGTTTAGAACGTCGTGAGACAGTTCGGTCCCTATCTGGTGTGGGCGTTGGATGATTGATGGGAGCTGCTCCTAGTACGAGAGGACCGGAGTGGACGAACCGCTGGTGTTCGGGTTGTCATGCCAATGGCATTGCCCGGTAGCTACGTTCGGAACGGATAACCGCTGAAAGCATCTAAGCGGGAAGCCGGCCCAAAGATGAGTCATCCCTGACTTTTAAAGTCCGGAAGGGTTGTTATAGACGATGACGTTGATAGGCAGGATGTGGAAGCGTTGTAAGGCGTTAAGCTAACCTGTACTAATTGCCCGAGAGGCAGAGGCTTTATATCTTGAGTGTTGTAAGACAAAGCTGATTAAAGCAACGAGAGTAGTAGTACTCAGTGCTCAAAAGATTGATTACGTGAATATCAGAATTCCTAAATTGTTAATTATTAAAGTAATATGGACTAAATAAGTCGGTATTACGCAAACTAACGTTTGCAAAAGTTTTTGCTTGGCAGCCATAGCGATACGGTACCACCTGATCCCATTCCGAACTCAGAAGTGAAACGTATTAGCGGCGATGGTAGTGTGGGGTTTCCCCATGTGAGAGTAGCACACTGCCAAGCTCCCATTCGAAGAAAGCCCTTATCGTATGATAAGGGCTTTTTTTATGTCTAATAGAAAATAATATTAGCAGTTACGCCGTAGTAAAAAACTGAGCGTACTGCAGGTCCTCCTTGCGCGCTCATTCCAAAAAAGCATCATGATTCTGCACCCAGTGGTATATGAGCCACCGAACTCTGAAGTGAAACGTATTAGCGCATGCCGAGACTCGGCGGCCAGTAACTGGCGTGGGGATAGTGCGGGGTTCCGGTGACCGGCCCAGCCAGTGTGGCCCAGCTAGTGTGGCCCAGCCCCATGGGACAACGTGCAAGCCATGAAATGGTTGCCAGAGTTAGCACGGGGTGGCCCTCCACACTGCCATAGTTCGTTGTGAAGCAATCCCATTCGAAGAAATTGCTTCACAACGATTGCTTCACAACGATTGCTTCACAACGATTGCTTCACAACGATTGCTTCACAACGATTGCTTCACAACGATTGCTTCACAACGAAGCCTATCCTAACGGATAGCCTTTTTTTATGCTTGTAAGAAAGTGAACAGGCAATAAAAAGCCCCGCAGGGGCGGGGCTTAAACTAGGCGACTATTAATTAGTGTTACTGACCCATTGTCTTAATTTCTTCAAAATATCTACGGTATTCCATACGCGTAATAAGTTCGTTGCCATCTTTATCCATGGTCATGAAGTCACCTTTTATACCAGCGCTTTCAATTTCACGTTTAGATAGTTCACCATCTTTATTGGCATCGGCTTCATCGAATCGCATATTCGCAGCATCCGTAACTTCTGTGCGTGATGTCTTCTTCTTTTCACTGATTACAGCACCCGTTTCGCTCATAGCATCACCGTGTTTCATCGAGTGTTGTGTGTCGCTAGTTTTCATTTCAGAACGCATTTCTTTATTTTGTTCACTAATTACATCGCCGTCTGCGCCAATAGAATCTTTTTTAGACATGGCGGAGGTTTTGTACATTGATTCATGGCTTGCACTGGTTTTCATTTGTGTGCGCAGTTCTTTATTTTTTTCGCTAATGACATCGCCATCTGTGCCCATAGCCTCTTTCTCGTCCATGGGTTGATGTATTACACCAGCTTTGTCGTCGTGGTTTGCTTTCTCTTTAACAACAAGTTCGTCAGTAAACCTTTCAGGTTTCGCCTTAATGTAGGCAGTAAACTCAGAGTGGTTAATCATATCATCGCCGTCTGAATCTATTTTAGACATAGTCTCCTCGGTAATACTTCCCTCAACCTCTTCCTTTGAAAGCATACCGTCGCCATTTGCATCTAGTGCCTCAAAGTCTGAGGTTATTCTAGATTCATGATGGGCAGCGAAAGCAGAAGTAGACATTACTGCGCCAATAACCATTGCTAACGTTAGCTTTTTCATAATAAATTCCTTCTTTTGCATCTGTAATGCTTTGGGTTAAACATGAGAAGTGAATGTCAAAACCGTTTTTGGTATAAATGACTATCAGAAGGCACGAAGGTATTTTCATGCCCTTACTCCTACATATCTCTATTCCTATTTCGAAAATCACATTATTTCTTTCCAGATTTATGATTCATACTTTGTGCCAAGCATTAACGTTATGATTTAAATGGTCTTTTCTTTGTTTGCCATATTGAGTTAGGTAAATAAAGTGTTAAAAAGACACATGCTGTGAAAAATATGCACTGTGCTATATGTCCCAGATATTCCCGCTTAAACGTAGTTCATCCTACTTAATTGATTCGAGATTTAACCTTCCCGCTATAAGATTTACCATTTAAATCATAATGTTAAGTCGTAAGGTAACCAGAAGGTTTAATTCGAAAATTTTACGTAATCTTTGTTCCATCAATACAGCCCAGAGCTAGGGGATAAGGAATGTTTTCAACAATGCTTAGTAAAAATAGCAATAAAAAACCCACAGAAAAGCTTTTTAACTTTTACCAGGATTCTTCACTTTCGCGCATGATTAATTTTCTCAATGAAGCAGTTGTCGTCATAGATGCTAACGGCACTATTGAAATGCTTAACTCTACTTCCGCCTCATTACTGGGAATAGAAAAAGACAAACTGCTAGGACATAACTTACTCGAGTTAGTAATAGATGATACGGGTAAGTTACAAACCTATGTTATTGAGAGCTTAGATGCAGGCCAGCAGGGTTTAATTTCCTCCCCCCCTATGGAAGTTAATCTTCAAGCTGATAAAGGCAACAAAACACAGGTGTGTGTGGAGATGTCGATATCAACGCTACCAGAAGCATTCTCATCGGCTAATACACTGTACCTTTGCATACTCCGCGACCTTACGCTTCACAAGGCCGAGTATGGTTCGTTATTGCACAAAGCTAATACCGACTATTTAACAGGGCTAGCTAACCGCCATCGGTTTGCCGAATACCTTGATAAACAGTGGGATGTTTGCGAGCAAGACGACGTACCGCTAAGTATTATATTTATTGATATCGACCATTTTAAAGACTTCAACGACCAATATGGCCATATAGCTGGAGACAGATGCTTAAAGAGAATAGGGGAAACTATTTCGTTAAGCCTTCCTAATCGCGATACGTTAGCCGCACGCTATGGCGGTGAGGAGTTTGCTTTGGTGTTGCCCCGATGTTCAGCACAGACCGCACAACTGCTGGCCATACGTATTAAGCGACATATATCGCAACTAAGCACTAGGCAGTTTGCGCTATCGCAAGAATCAGAGTTAACGGTAAGCATGGGGGTGGCAACCCAAATGGAGAATCGCTACAGTTCAAAAGAAGGTTTGCTGAATGCCGCTGATACGTTGCTTTATCAGGCTAAATCTCAGGGAAGGGATCAGATTTGCTTTTTGTAAACTGGGAGGGAAGCGGCGCTAGCCGCCTCTCAATCTATGCTAACTCTTCTTATTAATAATTTGAGGATCACACATGAAGTGTTCGCCGGTTTGTTTATCAAGTACCCATACTTCTATGTAGATGTCGTCGGCAACATCGTCACCGTCATCAACACCAATGTGAATGCTGGCATCGGTTTTATCTTCTAAGGTTACATCACCTGGGCTCGTTGCGGTTACCCAACGAAAGGCGTAACGGTCATTTAAAGCGGGCGAAAATTCGATATTCAATTTACGATTAGTATTGCCATCAAATGCAACTGCTTCGGGTGTATAGCGGTAGTAATAACCTTCACCAATTTCCACATGTTTGGCATCGGCAGGCGGCACTTCATCCGGTGCCCAAAGCTGTAAGGTAAAGGTAGCCGTGTTAGTCGCTTCAGTTGAATTTGTTGTTGATGTGGCTTCTTGTGCTAACGTTGAGAAAGAGAGTAGTACCGCTAAAAAAACAATGACTTAAGCAATATCCTACTATTCTTATATATAGACTTCATTTTTATTCCCTTCAAAAATTGAAAATTAAACGCGCTACTTTTAGTAGCGCATAAAAATTATATCAGTATTGTTTGGTGTATAGAAAAGTGAGGTATGAGAGTTTATAGCTCCCATTTATAGTATTAAATTTAAAGAGGCATCAAGACGCTGCCATCATACTACTAGTTTTTTTGTCTGTTTAATATTTGTGGGTCTTGGCTAGTATAAACTGAAGATTTAGGGGCTGTGACCAATTTCATACAAATATTTTCAGTGGTAGCATCCGAATCTACAAATATAATGGTCTGCCCATCTTCAGTTATACTGTAATTCAAATCATTGTCTAAATCTCCAGAAACGAGTGGGCCTACAAATTGCAGCTCGCTAGAGTCTTCTCTTAATGTGTACAAGATGAGGGTGTTTGATTCAGTTACCGTTAAAGTACCAGAAGTAGGGTTACCTGATGTATCGTAAATAGTATAGCGTGGTGGGGTTTCTTCGGTGTTAACGGAAACCGTGAATTGAAATATTGGTGATGGATTAGACATAACTTTATTCCTTTTTTAAAAAATTATAGTAGTACGGTATTGATAATTTATTAATATAAACTTCATATAAATAACTATTTTCCCATGTATTATCTTCACATTTTTGGGCTAATAGATGCGGCATGAGTACATCTGGGTGGAGAGTCTTTTTAAAGACATCTGAAGTCACCTTGAGAAGGTTCCTACATATTTTTGTTTTTATTTCATTATCTGGATTGTGCTCATTTTGTACGAGTTTAGCTAATAAGTATTTTATTATTAGATTATATTGTGAAAAATTGTATTTTTGATTTCCGAGAATTGGTTCATTAGAATTTTGGGGAACTATATTCATGTTTTTGAGTATATTTTCGGAGTTCTTCCAGCTTCTTTCCATTTGATAAAATTCAATTAATAAAATAAGGACCCAGTCTGCATTTAAGTCGTAAGCGATTTTCAGCAGATTTTGAGCGTCAAACTTTTTCCTCGATTCTGAGTTAGTTAATAGCAAAAGCGCCTCTATACGAATTAAGTCTCCTCGCCACTCGCTATTTTTGTTATCTTGAGAAATAGCGAGTAGCAACGTAGTGCGTGCTTTTTCTAATGTTTGGATATTATCAAAGCTATATTTTAGTTTTCTTGTGATAATTGCTTTTTGAACCAATACTAGTACATAAGGAATTATTGCTGCGGCATTGGAACTGTGCTTTGAATATATTTTTTCAAAAGCTTCTTCAGCCTCCCTATAAAACCCATAGGCTTTTTCATACTCTCCAGTATGAACAGTAGCCGCCGCAATCCACGACAGGGTATCGGCAGCATAAAGCTGAGCATCAAGATCATCAGGGTTTTGTTCAGCGATATATTGTTTGAGCTTTAGTGATGCACTGAAGTATTCAATCGACTTACTAAATTCGAAATTTTCATATTCAAGAGAGCCCAAAGAATTTTGTGCGTAAGCTACCTCCATCATGGCGTCAGTATTATCCGGCGCTATTGCTAGCATACGTTCGCTGTAAGTTAGGTAACGCTCGAATGCCGTTCTGGCTATGTCCATTAAGCCATCATTATAAGCAATGTGGCCCAACCAAAATGCGTTTGCCCCCGCAGCTTTAAGTAGCTCGAAGTGATTGGGTGCATCGCTCAACAGCGCCTTTATATGTACATCGGCTTCTTCGTAAGCTTTTTTCGCCGCTGCTACATCGTCTCTATAAAATCGTACTTCTGCCATCGCTTGCAGTGAAAGCGCATGTTGAAAACGCAGTTCGAAACTGGCTTTTGGCGGGCTAATGGTAAAAAATCCATACTCACTCGTTTGCTGGGCTTGTTCAACATAATGAAGCGCCTGTTCGCTAATGCCTTCCAATAAATCCATGCGTTTTACGCTACGCAATTTATCGGCAAAGTCACCTATCATGTAACCCATTAAATTTTCAGCTTCTAACCGCTTTCTTTCGGCCAGTTGTTGCGATTGCTGGCTTTGTAGCATGGCACCAAACGAAATTACCGTTAAAAAGGCAAGGGCTGCAAAGGTCACCCCGCGAATAATTCGTTTGCGTTGTACCGTTTTTTGTGACGCCCGAATTAGCGCTAATTCGTTGTTCGCAAGAGTAAGGCTAGCGTCTGCTTTTAGTGCTAAAGCATCCGTTAAGGGTTTACCTTCTGTAAGTAAAAACGCCTTACTTTTGTTATCTTGCAGCCATTGTTGGGTTTGTTGTTCTAGTCGGCCTTTGCTCACCAGCGCGCTTTGGTGTTGTTGAGTCCAATCTTGTACCCGCTGCCAGCGCCTAAGCACGGCTTCATGCGCCACTTTAAAGCAGGCCTTATCTTGATAAAGGTGCGATACAAATAAACGATGCTCTACCATTAGCTCGACAAATTTTTTCTCGTTATCGTTACTAAGCTCACTCCACAATGCGGTACGGCTGGTTAAATTGCTGCCATCGTTTGTGAGTGAAACAATAAGAGGAAGCACGCGGTCGAGTGCAGTTTTCACTAACGCCGGCATCTGTTGGTAAAGCTGTTCAGCTTTGTGGCCAATTGCGCCTTCTATACCGCCTAACTGTTTGTAGGTACTAACTTGCAGTAAGTTGTCTGTTCGCTGCAAATACAGTTCCTGTAAGGTGTATTGTAATAGTGGAAGGCAGTTGGGCTCAGCAGCGGCATCGGTAAGTATAATGTCGTCTAACGTAACGTCGGTATGGCTATCTTCTTCCCACTCTAGCCCTGCGGCAATAGCAGGAAGACGTATCATCTGGCTTAATTCACTGGCAGAGGGGGGCGTAAGGTCGAAATGGGCTCCCCGCTCTTTATTTTTCATTAGGGTGGGATATGCTGCTAAGTGATGGTAAAAATCATTCCGACATACTAAAAGCATTAAAATGAAGCCACTTTCAGCCAATGTTTCAAGCAGCGTAAACACCGCTTGCTTTTGGGCGCTATCAACATGGTTAGAAGCCAAATAGGCTTCAAGGCGATCGAGTACAATTACATAGCACGGGAAAGCGACGTTATTGTACTGGCTTGCAGTAGCCAGTTTAGTTTTCGCTAATTGAATAACTGGCTTGGGATCGCGTTTCAGTTTTTCTGCTAATGAATCTGCACTCTCCCCTTCAAATAAGGGGGCATCGTTTAAATCCCAATCCAGCATGCAGGCGGCAAGTTCTTCTACAATCTGTGCTGCCTGAATATCTGCAATATCAATACTGGCGTAATCGATGGCATGAACACCATTCGCGCCCTTGTTGTTTAATAACCTAGGTAATAAACCTGCGTGCACTAACGAGCTTTTACCTGAGCCGCTAGGGCCGATAATAAGGGTAAAAGGGCGTTTTTTTGTGAATTGGTCCCAAAGCCTAGCGAGCAGATTTTTTACTGCTGCATTTCTACCGTAATAAACTTGGCTTTCTTGTTGTGTAAACGCGGTTAAACCAGGGAACGGAGACTGACCTTGCCAATCGCTTTCTGCGGCACGTGTTTGTTCATCTTCTAAAAACTGAACATCGGCAATAACCCGATATCCCCGCTTTCGAATGGTTTCTATAAAAGAAGGGGCGCTGGCTTTATCACCCAATGCTTTGCGTAATTGAGTAATCGTTTTATGAATAGGGTTATCGCCAACAGGTGAGTCGGGCCAACATTGAGCAACAATGTCATCGGCGCTAACCACTTCGCCTGCTTGTTGACACAATAGCAGTAAAACATCCATTGCCTTAGGTTCAATAGTGCGTTTCGTTTTACCTAATATAAGGGTGTTCGATGCTGGCTCTACTTGCCAGTCGCCCAAATAAAACTGCTTCAACATGGGGTAAATGTGCTCAATTAAAAACCGACCAAAGCAAACTTAACCTACTTTAGTTGTAAGGTAAACGAGTTACGCTGAGTTAAGTAGTACATCGATTCTAAACCGGGACTATAAAAATTAACTAAAAATACCTTTAAATTTTAATAATATAAAAAATATTAATAAAAAGTGAAATTTGATCACTGTCCCCTAGGTCTATACTACTACACGTGCTTACCGCACGTTAAAACCAGACTTATACTTTTGAGGGTAGATAAAATGAAACAAATTAAGAAATCTTCTGTTGCTACGGCACTTGGTGCGGTTGTTATTGGCTCGTTGGCATCTACGGTTGCTATGGCTGAAGTTAACCCATTTTCAATGCAGTCATTAGAGTCTGGCTATAGCCAATTCGCTGCTGAGGGTAAATGTGGTGAAGGTAAGTGCGGTGGTGATAAAGCAGCCAAATCTGCAGAAGGCAAAGCTACCGAAGGTAAGTGCGGCGAAGGTAAGTGTGGTGGCGACAAAGCGGCTAAAGCAACCGAAGGTAAATGCGGCGAAGGTAAATGTGGTGGCGACAAAGCAGCCAAAGCTACCGAAGGTAAATGTGGCGAAGGTAAATGCGGTGGCGACAAAGCAGCTAGCATGGCCGAAGGTAAAATGGAAAAAGCCAAAGAAGGAAAATGTGGTGAAGGTAAATGCGGTAGCATGTAACGCTACGGCAATTGCAGTATAAAAAAGGCCGTCATTCGATGGCCTTTTTAGTGTGAAATTGGGGTGAAGTAATGAAGCATATTCAAGGTGCAGGTTTAGGTTTTCGTCGCGAGATGTTAGGTGAGTTGCTACCAACACTGCCTAGCGAAGTCGACTTTTGGGAAGTTGCGCCCGAAAACTGGATCCCTTTAGGGGGCACTTACGAACGTCAGTTTGCCCAAAGTATTCAACAAGTGCCTTTTACCACTCATGGGTTGTCCCTTTCTATCGGTAGTAGCGACAAGCTCGATATCGAATTCGTTAAAACGGTAAAGCGCTTTTTAGACACACACAATATCGATTTATATAGCGAACACCTAAGCTATTGTTCTGGTAACGGCCATATGTATGACCTTATGCCTATTCCTTTCACCGAAGACGCTGTTAACCATGTTGTAAGCCGCATAAAGCAGGTTCAAGACATTATTGAGCGGCCATTGGTACTAGAAAATGTGTCCTATTATTTGGCGCCAGGGCAAGAGATGTCTGAACTAGATTTTACTAATGCGGTACTAGCAGAGTCCGGTTGTTCGTTACTGCTTGATGTGAACAACGTTTATGTAAATAGTATCAATCACAAATATGACGCTTATGACTTCATAAACCGCTTACCTAGCGACAAAATTGTCTATGGTCATATTGCTGGGCACTTCGATGAAGCTCCAGATTTAAAAGTAGATACCCATGGTGCCGATGTTATTGAGCCTGTATGGGATTTACTTAAATATGCCTATGATACCCACGGTGTGTTCCCTACATTATTAGAACGTGATTTTAATATTCCCGCTATAGAAGTGTTATTAAAAGAAGTGCAGCGTATTAAGGCGATACAAGCTCAGTGTGTTGCAAATCACCAAACCGTTTTTGCAGGACAGTCTGCATGAGCGAGAATTTTAAATCCGTTCAGCAAGAGTTTGTTAATGCGATTAAAAATCCAGATTCGTTTGAAACAAACGACGCCGACATTAAACGCCGCATGGATATTTACCAATCCCTGTTTTTTAATAACATTTCAGGTTTTATAAGCACAGGCTTTCCGGTGTTAAAATCATTGGTAAGCGAAGAAAACTGGAATGTGTTGGTGCGCGCCTTTTTTATTCATCATGAAAGCCGTTCTCCGTATTTTTCAGACATTAGCAAAGAATTTGTAGAGTATTTATCAACAAGCCCAGAACTCCCATTTCAATTACCAGCATTCGCCGCTGAGCTTGCTCATTATGAATGGCTAGAATTAGATATTAGCATTCGAAAAACTTCACATGATGTGTTGTATTTCAATGCGGGTGAACAGGTAACAATGGTGAGCGTTTCCCCGTTGGCTACTCTTGCTTCCTATACCTACCCCGTGCATTTAATTGGCGTGGATCATATTCCCGAAGCCCCCGCACCCGAGCAACAGTTCTATGTGGTGTATCGGAATGAAGAGCAGCGCGTAGAATTTGTGCATTTGAATCCGCTTACCGCAGTGTTATTACATACCATTGAACAGCACGAACAAGGCATAGACATAGACGCCTTAGGTGAGCAGCTTTGTAAACAATTAGACCACCTACCAGAACACACTGTGCTTCAAGGTATGCAGCAAATAGTAAGCGACATGCTGCAAAAAGGTATTTTATTACCTAACTGAATAGTTTACTGAACACTAAATCACCAGTTTTTATCTGGCACTTAAGTGAAGAAAGGCTAAAGTTGTACGCGGGTGTGTAACTTTGGCTGTTAAATGTTGGGAAAGTAGGCAATTGACCACAATAGCGCTGTCAATCCGGTCTGCTTTCGATTAACATTTACGACCATTTTTTTGTTAGTTAAATTGTTTAGGTAGTGCATATGGCAGACAATTCAGATTTCAAAGAAGTCTACAATAAGTGGTATTTTCTAGCTTCTATCGTAACTTTACTCGCGTTTCCGCTGATGCATATCATCTGCGGCTGGTTTACCTTCTGGTTATAACGCAGACATTCAAGGCATAATTGTGACTGCACAGTATATAAAATCAGTTGTTAAAACCGTTCCTGACTATCCAAAGCCAGGTATTTTATTTAGAGATGTTACTAGCGTACTAGAAGACCATAAGGCTTTCAGTAGTTGTATCGCATTGTTGCTTGAAGAATTCCAAGACATGGGATTCAACAAAGTAGCAGGAACCGAAGCGCGCGGATTTTTATTCGGCGCACCATTGGCCATAGAGATGGGCATTGGTTTTGTTCCAGTAAGAAAACCCAACAAATTACCCCGTGAAGTGGTTAGTGAAACCTACGATCTTGAATACGGTACTGATACGTTGGAAATTCACAAAGATGCTATCCAGCCAGGCGATAAAGTGTTACTTATCGACGATCTGCTAGCTACGGGCGGTACCATCGAAGCATCAGCAAAGCTAATCCGTACATTAGGTGGCACCATTGAACATGCTGGCTTTGTTATCGGCTTACCTGAACTCGGAGGCCGTGAAAAGCTAACCGCGATGGGTATAAAAAGCTTCACGCTTTGTGAGTTCGACGGCGAATAAGGATAAAAATACAGGCAATGAGTTATCAGGTATTAGCACGTAAATGGCGCCCGGGTAAGTTTAGTGAACTCGTAGGGCAGGAACATGTTGTTTCAGCTATTTCGAATGCGTTAGATAACGACCGCTTGCACCACGCGTACCTATTTACAGGTACGCGAGGGGTAGGTAAAACCACCATTGCTCGTATATTTTCCAAAAGTTTAAACTGCGAAGAGGGGCAGGGGTCTAACCCTTGTGGTCAATGTAATACCTGTAAAGAAATTGAGCAGGGTAATTATGTTGATTTGCTTGAAATTGATGCGGCATCACGCACAAAGGTAGAAGATACCCGAGAGTTGCTTGATAACGTTCAATACAAGCCTACCCGCGGCCGGTATAAGGTGTACCTTATTGATGAAGTACACATGCTTTCTAAGCACAGCTTTAACGCGTTGCTAAAAACGCTAGAAGAGCCACCGCCTCACGTTAAGTTTTTACTGGCTACTACCGATCCACAAAAGCTCCCTATTACTATTTTATCCCGATGCTTACAGTTTAATTTAAAAGCATTGTCGCGAGAGCAAATAGTAGGGCAGCTTAATCATATTCTAGAGCAAGAAACCTTACCCTTTGAGCCGCAAGCGCTAGCGTTGTTAGCCCGCGCTGCACAGGGGAGCATGCGTGATGCCTTAAGCTTAACCGACCAAGCCATTGCACAAGGTGGTAATGCGGTTAACGCTTCAGTGGTCACCGACATGCTTGGGTTGATGGATAAAAACCAGCTTGTGAAGTTATTGCATGCGGTGGTAAGTAAAACGCCAGCCGATGTCATGCAATTGGTTCAGGATATGTCGGAACAAGCACCTGATTACGATCATGTGCTTGCAGAGCTAGGCAGCACACTACATCAAATAGCGCTAACCCAATGGGTGCCTGAAGCCTGTAAATTGGAAACGACTTCAGCCAAAGCTATTTACCAACTTGCTAAATCAATTTCTGCTGAACAAGTGCAATTGTTATATCAAATTGCGCTGCAAGGAAGAAAGGACTTACCTTTCTCATCAGATGGCAGGAGCGCATTAGAAATGACGCTAATGCGTATGATGACATTTGCACCTAGCACCCCTTTAGCTGATGCGCCCTCTGAAATAGCCAATGGTACGGTTGACAGTGCGTTGCCTATTGCATCGGCGGAAAAAAAAACACTAATTTCTGAGCCAGAAACGCAAAGTACGACTTCTACCGCTAGCGCTCTTGGTGCTAAAAGTGCGGATAGCTTTGAAAACACCCAAAGCCAATTTCATAAAGAAAGTACAAACGCTGGGTCATCGACAGCCGGTGAAGAGGTTCCCAGCAATGAACAAGATGCTCAAAGCGCTAATGTTTTAGATGCAGTAACTGCAACTGATGAAACCGACCACGCGCAAACTGATGACATTTCCTCTTCTTCTGACGTAGCAGGTTTAACCGCTTCGCAGATTATTCCCTCTGAACAAGAAACCTCGGTTTATGAAAAAGAGGTGCATGACGAAGTCGCTTCCCAATCGGTAGCATCTTTTGAACAGACAGAGCAGTCGCAGCAGTTAGCGCATCCGAAAGATGGCCAGCCTTCAGGTGCCTCTCAGCCTGCAGCAAATAATCAATCTTCAGTAGATGATCTGCCTTCAAGTGATGAGCTACCTTCAAAAGAAGATAGCCAGCAACCCCAAAGTTTGTTATCAGAGCATACACCTTCAGATTCGGCACCGTTTAATGACATGCCGCCTGCTGATGCTTACATGGACGATATGCCACCGCCTTACGATGATGATGGTGAGTCGTCATTTATGCCGCCTGATTTTGCCGATGCTCAGCTTTCAAATGCACCGCTATTAGATGAAGGTCCTGATTTTCAATCTACGCCTAAGCCCACGCCAGAGGCACAGCTGACATCCACCGCTGATATGCTCGCGCTACGACAGCGATTAAAGCAAAAGCGTGATGAAAGCGCAGAACAAGCTGCGAAAAAGCCTGAAGCGGCGAACGAAACTACTAGTTTTGTAGATAGAATGAGTAAGGCTTCCAGCCAAGGCTCACTTGCCGCTTCTAGTGAAGGACAAGGTGATGAACAATTTAAAGGCGCGGCTGATGAGAGCAACGCTCGCCAAGAAACAACTACTGCAAAGGCAACTGCGCCATCTAGCTCTGATAATTTAAATACAAATTCAAGTGCAGGTTTAGATGCTGGCTCTAATACGACTTCTAACGCTAGCTCGCAAAGCGAAACCGATATGCCCCCGTGGGATACCGGTGTGCACCATAATAACGAGCCGTTTGTTACCAGTGAGCACGATACCCGTTTTGAACCACCAATGACTGACGTGGCGCAGTATGGCGGCAATAGCGAAACAGCTCGTAATGAACCACAGCCTTTAGAACCAGAGCCAAGTGATACCCGTAATGAATTTAGCGCTGAACCAGTAAATCAGTTCACAAGTCAGTATCAAGGTAAGCTCGCCGCTTATCTGGATGATGGTAGTAAGCTTGTTCACGCGAGCCAAATTGATAAGTGGAGCAATGATGTAGAGCAAATGCCTATTGCAGGCTTGCTTAAACAATTGGTGCTTCATGCCTCTTTTTTGCGAAATGATCAGGGTATAACGCTTGAAATTGATAACAGTCAGGCGCATCTATTAAAAGACAGTGCAAAACAACAGTTGCTTGATGTATTGCATCATAGTTTTGGCGAAGGGGAGAACATTAACATCACCCTTGGTTCGCCAAATCTAACGCCTTATGCGTTGCAACAAGACATTATTGCTATGCGCCAAGCGCATGCACAATCGGTGGTACATACCGATGAAACAATACAAGCGTTGTTATCAGCGTTCGACGCATCAATAGTGACCGACTCGGTTAAAGCGCGGTAGCAACATTAACTAACACTAAAACACAGTGAGAAAAGAATATGTTTAAAGGTGGAATGGGTAACATGATGAAGCAGGCTCAGCAGATGCAAGATCGTATGCAGAAAGTGCAAGACGATTTGGCTAAGCTGGAAGTCACAGGTGAAGCCGGCGCAGGCATGGTTAAGGTAACCATGACATGCAACCATAACGTTCGCCGCGTAGACATTGACGACTCGTTGATGGATGACGATAAAGACATGATTGAAGACTTGGTCGCTGCCGCATTTAATGACGCTGTTCGCCGCGTTCAAGAAACCAGTAAAGAAAAAATGGGTGATGTTACTGGTGGAATGTCACTTCCTCCAGGTTTCAAAATGCCGTTTTAAGCAACTTTCACTCTATAAGACGGTTTCATTTTATAGCGCTAGCCCTACTGAATATGATTCGAAAAAAAAGCTCAAGAAATTAATTCTTGAGCTTTTTTGTATCAGTCTTTTCTCTATATTTTGCAGCAGCTTATATCCACAGTAGCATTATGTATTACTTGGCTTGCACCAACAGTAAATTCACTAATGTTTGCTGGTCAGGGAAGCCTGTTACAGCGATACCTTTAGCTTGTTGATATTGAGTTATGGCATTCACATAAGACATATTAAATTCGCTTTCAGCCATATCAACAGTATAACCGCTCGCTTTTAACGCGTCGGTGGTCATATCAAGTACGCTTTGATAAATGTAAATTGTGCTGTCGTTAATCGTCATTTCAATAATATCTGAGCGCGTTAGCAAGCGAGTTGGCAAAAACGCTTGCAGCATAATGTTAGTGGCATCTAGAAATTTTTGATCTGGATTATCGGTACAATGCTTATTTAGCATTAATAACATAAGCTCAGTTGTTTGCCATGGTGTAATATCGAACGTTTTTTGCTGCAGTGCATTAAACGCCGTTATATAACCTTCAAGCCAACCGCCATATAAATACGTTTCAGCACCTTGGTCAGCGTAAGTACTTGTGAAGGCTTCACAACTACGCTTTGCCGCGCCCTTTGTATTAAATGCACCTTCACTGTCTGCCGCTAAGGCGGAAAAAGACATAAAAATAACGCTCAGGCTTAGTACAAACTTCATCATGTAAATTACTTTCGGGGTGCAGTAAGCACCCCTCTCCATTTCTTTTGCGATTAGTGGCTTTTAAGTTTTGCGCTAACGAGAACTTACGCCTTTGACCGCTTGTGCTTGCGCGTTAGCGAAATGCCAACTAGAGAAAGCAAGAATATAGCAATTGATGACGGCGCCGGCACGCTAGTAGTAGAGGCTATAATAGCAGCTTGCGACACTGTATATGAACCTGTATCTTCAAATGAAACACCAGTAACAAACGCTGTTGGATCAGTAGGATCTAACATTAAGTCTTCATTGATACCTGTTAACGTGAATGTGGTAACAGGGAATGGAAAATCTAGGGTTTGACCCGCCATTAGCGCTTTTGTCTCTTCTACCCCTAAAGAATCGGTAAACGTAATTAAATAACCATCGGCATCGTTTACACTAAGTAAAGTCGGTGCTGTAACACTGGCAAATTGACCACCGTTACCAGCAGTGTACGTATAACCGGTAGATACATCTGGATCGAACCAAATTGTTTCGCCAGCTTCAACTTCAGGTAGCGTAAATACGAATTCGCTCTCTTCACCTACTTCAACGTCTTCATCAGGCATTAACGGTGTAAATTCCGACTCACCATTTTCTACATCGAAATTACCGAAGCTGCTTAAGTATACTGTTGTGTCTAACGCATCGTCCGATGCATCAGCTAGTAACATAGTGAACGTATTTCCAGTACTACCTGGTTCTACGGGAATATCGAATTGCAAAAGCGGAATGCCATTGGGTGCTAATAAACCGTTCAATTCTGTGCCTTCAATAGCCTCGAAGTCAGGATGGTCTATTGAGATAGGGGCAAACACACCGTCTACGGCAAGCTCTGCTACAGGTGCAAAGGCTACATTCGCACCGTTAAGCAATAGCGCAAAACCGTCGGTATAATCACTATCAACATAGCCTGGAAATTCCTCAGAACCAAACGCAGCAATAAATGACACAGTATTCACATCATCAGATACATCAAAAGTAATATCTAATTGAACCGCATCGAAATGTTCAGCTTGCCCGGTAATTGGAGTTAAAATGGTGTTTTGTGCCGCTGATGCTGGGTTTTGAGGCACATACTCGTCGGCTCCACCATCTTCTGGCCCAGACTGCTCATTTCCACCTTCACTCGCTTCATCTTGCTCAAAATAATCAACAGGATTGTTAGAGAACTGCGCCTCTAGCTCATTACCGTTGTCAGAAGGTGGAAGGGGACTTTCTACTAATCCAAAGCCATTTTCGATAAATTCATTCGGCCCATCGACATAATCGATAACTTGACCTGTGCTAAACACTATACCGCCTGCACTAGGCAGCCCGTAGGTTCCTGAGTTATTAATGTATACGCCAGCTTGACCAAATTGACCCGATAGTGATTGGTCGGTAATGGTTAATCCTGAATTGTTAATAAACAATGCGTCGGTTAAAAATTCGGCAGAATCACTGCTTTCTATAACAATAGCATTGGCATATTGAGCAGAAAATAAAAAGCTGAGTGTGAAGGTACTAATTTTTATAATTTTTTTTGAGAAAGGC
This sequence comes from Alteromonas stellipolaris, assembly GCF_001562115.1. Taxonomy (NCBI): domain Bacteria; kingdom Pseudomonadati; phylum Pseudomonadota; class Gammaproteobacteria; order Alteromonadales; family Alteromonadaceae; genus Alteromonas; species Alteromonas stellipolaris. The sequence goes on along the minus strand of NZ_CP013926.1, from coordinate 2,999,175 downwards.
ATTAACTACATCCCTGAGGTTCTAAAAATTTTATTTTTGAGAGTGATCTATTTATGAGATTCGAAAGTGCCTCAGCAAGAAATTGGCCAGTTTTTAATTTATTGAATTTGTTGAATATTATTAATTTTAAGGCGATGGGTGTAAAGAATTCTGACGGTGACGGGGTGGTTTGAGTGAATGTTTATTTCTATCACTTAAATTGATATTAATCTATAAAGTTATAAAAGTGTGCTTTATCTAAGTTAATTCTATTAGTGTTAATAGGTTACGCTTTGTAATGTATATTTTTATATTATGTAGGCATTGTTTTACGTAGCCTAGCATCAGCTTTTTAATAAAGGCTGCTTATATCTATTATTTTGGATTAGGCTGCTTTAACGGATTGGTCAGTAGGTTCGGCATAAAACGCTTTAGTTATGGTAGACCATCAGTAATAATAGCTCCCATCTTAACGTTCAGAAATATCATCATTTTCATGCTGAAAAAAAGTATTATCTTGTCGGTGACGGTAGTCGCTGTCGTAGCCATTACCCTCTTTGGCATTTCTACTCACAGGCTATATAGCAAAAAACAGTTATCCGTAGATCCTAAGTTAAACGAAATCTCTGGCATCGAGTACGACAAAAAGGGCTTCCTTTGGGCTATTAATGATAGTGGGGATGATCCTAAATTATATCGTTTAGACGACAACGGTGATATAACCAAAGAAGTCATGGTAGCCAATGCTAAAAACATTGATTGGGAAGACATTACCCAAAATGACTTCGGGCACTTTTTCTTAGGCGATTTTGGTAATAATGATAACGACAGAAAATGGCTGACTATTTACAAAATAGAAAACCCTATCGATATTAAAACCGAGTCGACGAACGCCGAAATTATAAAGTTTACGTACCCTGAAATGGATGGGAAAACACCGGTTAAGCCGAATGATCGTAACTTCGATTTAGAAGCCTTTGTTGCCCTAGGGCGCCACCTTTATTTATTCACCAAAAATAGAACAGAGCCTTTTGATGGTATCACCAATGTTTATAAAGTGGGTGATCATGCGGCTAACTTTGATGCCGAGCTAATCGACTCTTTCAAAACTTGTACTACAATGGAAAAACTGTGCTGGATAACCTCGGCGGCGTTGAGCCCTGACAGATCTAAGCTAGCGCTATTGGATTCCACCAGTATTTGGTTATTCGAAAACTTCAAAGGGGATAAGTTCTTCTCCGGCGATATTTATCGCATTGATTTGGGGTTGATAACGCAAAAAGAAGCGGTCACTTTTAAAGACGACAATACGATTATATTTACTGACGAAAAGTTTAAAGGTATTTTCGGCGGCAATGCGTATGTAATTAAACTTGATGAAGTGCATAAAAAGTTGATTCGAAAGGCGAAAAAGCCAAAAGAAAAAATAGTTGAGTCAAACTAGCCTGTGGAAAACCTTTGTTGCGAATGTGCAACAAGAACTTTTACTGAGTAACATGCGTAGTTTTTTCGTAATCCGATTTTAAATAATAAGTAGTTTGTATGAAGTTTAGCCCGTTACTGAATGAATTAATTCAAGCGTTAACTTGCCTGCCTGGGGTAGGTAATAAGAGTGCTCAGCGTATGGCGTTTCACCTTCTAGAGCGCAACCGTAAGGGCGCGATAGATTTAAGTAATATGCTGCACAACGCTATGGAGCACATTCATCACTGCAAGCGCTGTAGAACATTTACAGAAGATGAGCTATGCGAAATTTGCCGTCACCCCGAGCGCGAGGCCAGTGGATTATTATGTATTGTTGAAAGCCCGCAAGATGTTTTGGCCATTGAACAAACGCTTAGTTATAAAGGGCAGTATTTTGTATTGATGGGACATTTGTCGCCTATCGATGGAGTAGGGCCTGAAGAAATTGGCTTAAACGAATTAGAAACCCGCTTTAGTGCAGGTGGCATAGACGAAGTCATCCTTGCCACCAACCCCACCGTGGAAGGTGAAGCCACTGCGCATTATATAGCTCAGCTTTGTGCGGCCCATAACGTTGAAGCATCTCGTATTGCCCATGGTGTGCCTGTGGGCGGCGAGCTTGAATATATAGACGGTAACACCCTTACTCACGCCTTTTCTGGTCGCCGCAAACTCTAAATTGCGGCGCTTCCTCAATAATATTTTTTCGCTTTGCTGTTGAAAACTGCTAGTTCGGCCTTACCTGTTTGAAAGTAACGTGATCCATTCAACGAGGAGATATTGGATTATGGCTGAAGCAGCCCATAAAGAAACCCACGGTTTTCAGACGGAAGTTAAACAACTTCTACATCTGATGATTCATTCTTTGTATTCAAATAAAGAAATCTTCCTACGTGAGCTTGTGTCTAACGCTGCGGATGCAGCAGACAAGCTACGTTTCCGCGCACTAGAAAACGACAGCCTTTATGAAAATGATGGCGACCTAAACGTAAAAATTAGTGTTGATAAAGAAGCGGGCACGGTAACTATTGCTGATAACGGCATTGGTATGAACCGCGATGAAGTGATAGCCAACTTAGGTACTATCGCAAAGTCGGGTACAAAAGATTTCTTCAGTAAGCTTTCTGGCGACAATGCAAAAGACTCACAACTGATTGGTCAGTTCGGTGTTGGCTTTTACTCAGCATTTATCGTTGCTGACAAAGTGACTGTTCGCACTCGTGCCGCTGGCGCAGATGCTTCACAAGGCGTTGAGTGGATTTCTGAAGGCGAGGGTGAATTCACCTTAGCAGAAATCAACAAACCAACTCGCGGTACTGAAATTGTATTGCACCTTCGTGAAGACGAAAAAGAATTCGCTGATGATTGGCGTTTACGTTCAATTGTTAGCAAATACTCAGACCACATTAGTATTCCGGTTAAAATGTGGAAAGAAGAAGTGCCTGAAAGCGAAGGCCCTGATGGCGAGAAGACGCCAGCACAGCCAGGTGAGTGGGAACTCGTCAATAAAGCTACTGCTTTGTGGACGCGTGAAAAGTCAGACATTTCTGATGAAGAATATAAAGAATTCTATAAGCACATTTCTCACGATTTTGCCGACCCATTTGCATGGGCGCATAACAAAGTTGAAGGTAAGACGGAATACACAAGTTTGTTGTACATTCCTTCTAAAGCCCCGTTTGATATGTGGAACCGCGACCAAGCGCACGGTTTAAAACTGTATGTTCAGCGCGTTTTCATCATGGATGACGCCGAGCAGTTTATGCCTAATTACTTGCGCTTCGTTAAAGGTCTTCTAGACAGCAACGACTTGCCACTTAATGTGTCTCGTGAAATTCTACAAGACAACAAGGTAACCCAAGCATTGCGTCAAGGTTGTACTAAACGCGTACTTCAAATGCTTGAGAAAATGGCCAAGAACGACGCCGAGAAGTACCAGTCATTCTGGAACGAATTTGGTAACGTGCTGAAAGAAGGTCCTTCTGAAGACCATAACAATCGTGAAAAAATTGCTGGTTTACTTCGCTTCTCATCAACCAACGGTAACTCTGATGCACAAACCGTGTCGTTGGCAGACTACATTGAGCGTATGAAAGAAGGCCAGGATAAGATTTACTACGTAACGGCAGACAGCCTACAAGCTGCTAAATCTAGCCCGCACCTAGAAATCTTCCGTAAGAAAGGCATTGAAGTATTGCTAATGGGTGAGCGCATTGACGAATGGTTAATGTCGCATCTAAGTGATTTCAACGAAAAGCCGTTTGAATCTATTGCAAAAGCAAACTTAGATTTAGGCGACCTTGAAGATGAAGATACTAAGAAAGCCCAAGAAGAAGCAGAAAAAGAAGTAGAAGGTATTGTTGAGCGTGCTAAAGCAGCTCTTGGCGATAAAGTCGTAGACGTTAAGTTTACCCACCGTCTAACTGATTCTCCGGCGTGCATTGTTGCTGATGACAACGGCATGACTACACAGATGATGAAGTTGATGCAAGCTGCAGGTCAGCCTGTGCCTGACGTTAAGTACCTATTCGAACTTAACCCAGAGCATGCTTTGGTTAAAACCTTAGCAGAAACGCAAGACGAAGATTTGTTTAAGCAATGGGTTGGTGTATTGTTTGACCAAGCTGCATTGTCTGAACAGGGTAGCTTAAAAGACCCTTCAGCGTTTGTGCAAAACTTAAACACTTTATTAATGAAGTTAGCAAAATAAGCTTCAATATTAAAAGTTAATTAATATAAAACGGGCGTAATGCCCGTTTTTTGTTTCTAGAGTCTTTAAATCTATTTTGCACATTAATTTATGCTATATTTTACCCGTTTAGCTAATTTCATTCGGTATGTTTGAAAGGAAGCAGTGAGTTAAGACCAAAGTCGGATTTTATAACGGGCCATAAGTAGTATATATATTCATCATAAGTGTTTAGTTTCCCTCTACTGTGGGGCTTATACTTGTCACTGTGGTGCTGAATGTGTAAAGTGCCCCAAGTAAAAAAGTTCAAAATCATAAGCGGAGAACGCACTCATGCGAATTATTCTTCTCGGCGCTCCTGGCGCGGGTAAGGGCACACAAGCTCAGTTTTTAATGGGCAAATATGGGATCCCCCAAATTTCTACCGGTGACATGCTGCGTGCTGCTATAAAAGCAGGTACGGAAATGGGCCTTGCGGCCAAGCGTGTAATGGATGAAGGTAAGCTAGTATCGGATGAAATCATTATCGGGCTAGTTAAAGAGCGTATTGCACAAGACGATTGTAAAGATGGTTTCTTGTTAGACGGCTTCCCACGTACAATTCCACAAGCTGATGCAATGAAAGAAGCCGGTGTTTCTGTCGATCATTGTATTGAGTTTGACGTACCAGATGATGTGATTGTTGAGCGTATGGGTGGCCGTCGTGTACACCCAGCTTCAGGTCGTGTTTACCATGTTGTTTACAACCCACCTAAAGAGGAAGGGAAAGACAATGATACTGGCGAAGACCTTATTATCCGTGATGATGATAAAGAAGAGACAGTGCGTAAACGCCTTGCAATTTACCATGAGCAAACTAAGCCATTAGTTAATTACTATAGCGCTGAAGCTGATGCGGGCAACTGCGAATATCACAAATTAGACGGCACACGCCCAGTTGACGAAGTAAGCGCAGAGCTTGCAGAACTTCTAGGTTAATAAAGCTTGTTGATTTGTAAAGGCCGCAGTAGCGGCCTTTTTTGTTACTTGTATGTTATAAGCGAATAGCGTTTAATAATTGCAGAATAACTAATATAAACGTGGAGCTAACCTATGGTATTACCTATAACGGCGTTTTATGCCAGTCTGTTGGGGATTTGTTACTTATACTTGTCATTTCTAGTGGTAGGCGTTCGTAGAAAAAATCAAATTAGCTTGGGCGATGGCGGTAATGAAGACCTGAAAAGGCTCAGTCGCGCTCATGGCAACTTTAGTGAATATGTCCCTATTACGTTAATTATGATTGCTTGCTTTGAAGCGAATACGGGGCAAGGCTGGGCGGTACATGTACTAGCATCTTCACTGTTATTCGGGCGTATTTTCCATGCTTATGGATTAAGACATCATAGTGGGGCAAGTTGGCAACGTATCGCAGGTATGTTACTGACCTTTTTAGCCATGTTAGTAGCAGCTATTGCTAACTTAATGCTAATTCACTTTGGATTGTGATTGCCTGACATTCAGGCAATCACAGTTAGCGCTAGCGTTTAGAACCTAAACGTTGCTTTGGTATATACGAAGCGGCCGCGCGGATTGTGGATACTACCCACATAACCGTAAAGGTCGCTATCGCCATTCCCTATAGCAAAGGGGGGTTCTTCATCTAATACGTTGTTTACGCCAAGTACAAGTCGAATAGTGTCGGTCACGTTATAGCCACCTTGAATATCCACTAGCATTTGTGAGTCGACCATACGAGATGTGTTTTCTTCAAAATCTAACACGCCGTCGAAGTCGATATCGGGTGTATCTTCAAACTCACCCACAAAACTAATATTCAAATTAGCGTCAAACGCTCCTTTGCTCCACGTAGTGCCAAACAACCAGCGATGCTCAGGATAACCATATTCGCCCGTGTAATCTAAGCCGTCTTTTTCAAACTCGGTAAGGTAAGACCAATCAAGATTGAATTTAACGTCGCCATAGTCGTTAAGCGAAATCATGTAGTTTGCACTTAAATCGATACCTGCAGCTTCTTGTGAAGACACGTTTTGGTAGGTATTAAATATCTTTTGGATAACCCCTAAGCTAGCGCCGCCTTGTGGATCTAAGCGTACGCAAATTTCGCTGTCTTGATTATTACACTCAGTGTCGTATACCAATCCAAATTGCTGCTCATCAATCTTGTTGTCTTGGGTGATACTCCAAATATCAACACTTAAGCCAAGCGCTTGTGTTGGGGCCCAAATTGCGCCCACATTCCACGATTCAGACTCTTCCGCTTCCAAATCTGGGTTACCTGCAAATTCAATATTGTAATCTAGCGATTCACAATCTAAACCTGTTGCTTCACAGCGGTATCTATCCACAAAGAATACACTCTTTTGTGAAGGCCCCAAACCTACTTGTGCCAATGACGGCGCTCTAAATCCTTGTGCCCACGAGGCACGAAGGGTGACTTCATCGCTAGGCGCCCAACGCAAAGCAACTTTCGGGTTAGTGGTGTTACCAAAGTCACTGTAGTCGTCGTAACGGCCCGCCAGTTGAAGCTCTAGTTGGTCAGAGATAGGAATTGATAATTCCAAATAGGCAGCATATTGATCGCGTTCTGCGTTAGCAGAAACCGATTCAGTACCAAAAATAAGCCCTTGTTGGAATTGAATATCTGGAATGTCTGATACTTGTTCTTCGCGATACTCTATACCTGCTGCCATCATGACCATTTCATCACCTAACGCAAACGCTTCGCCAGTAATATGAGCATCAAAGCTGGTCATGCGAGATTCACCTCGGCGAACCAAGCTGGTGGTTATGGCATCAATCACCTCAGGTGAGTTAGTTACACCACCAAAAGGATTGTAGTTACCTAAGTCAATCTGTTCCTGTAGCCAATCTACGCGAACCCAACCTTGCGATTGGTCACCGCTTTGCTCCGAGCTGCTTCTGCCTTTTTGTACAGAGGCTTCCCAATCGTAGTCATTAATTTGTCCGCGCAAGCCTGCCACAAATCGCAGGGTATCTGTTTCAATATCCCAGCGTCTGGCGCCCGCATCCACAGGGCGGTAACGGCCAATATCAATATCTTGCCCGAAAGGGTTATCAGGATGGGTGCCAGGTACGGTTAAGCCAGCATCTTCATCAAGCGGCGTGGCTGCACCGCCAGCTTCAGATGTATTGTGCTGTACGGCAACTTCCATAAACGCAGTAACATCCGACGAAATTTTGTAATCGAATTGACCAATAAAGCCTACGCGCTCCGACTCAGGAATAGTTAGGCCATATGGACCATAGTCAAACAAACAACTTCCTGATGCTGTTGCGCTATCGGCTGGGCAGTCGGGATCGATGGTTTTAACACCATCAACATAGAAGTAACCGGGATACCCGCGAGAAGAACGAAAATCCATTCCACCATAAGGGGATTGATTCGCCGTGCCAAACCGACCCATTTCATCTGCGCCTAACCGGCTGTTGCTAAAGTAATCGAGAATGACAGTAGCGCTGCTTTTTTCACTTTGGCTGCCCCACAGCATATTCGCCGTAGTTTCACCGTAGCTTGGCCCTGTAGTGCCGCCATAGCCCACATTTACTTCTAAACCATCATAGTCTTTCTTCAAAATAACGTTTACTACACCGGCTACGGCATCTGAACCGTAAATAGCTGACGCGCCATCTTTCAAGATATCTATACGTTCTATGGCCGATACCGGAATAGCGTTAATATCCACAAATGAATTAGTAATACTTTCTGCAAAAGCACTGATGGCAACACGTCGGCCATTAATGAGAACTAAGGTGGCATCTGGCCCCATCCCTCTAAGAGACACAGAAGCCGCACCATTTGCGGTGGAGTCTTGGCTATTGTTACGGGTTGAGAAAGTTCCCGCGCCGGTAGCCGGCATGCGTTCTAGCAATTGTTGTAGGTTTTCATAGCCCATGCCTTTTATCATAGTGGCATCTATCGATTGAATAGGAGAGGGGCCTTCAATGTCGGTTCGTTTGATACGAGAGCCTGTTACCGCAATACGTTCTACTCCCTCAGCTTTTTCTTCTACTTCTTGAGCTTGCGAGGTGGAGATAGACGAGAGTCCAGCCAGTGCGAGTGTGAGCGCACTAAGTTTAACACCATGTTTCATTGTGATTTCCTTATGGTTCCATTTTACTTGTTGTTTATTATTTCAGTAACGCGAACGGTTACTAATCAATCAATAGCACTAACGTGTGCAAAGTAGCAAGCTAGTAAGCTATTGTTTTTGAATAGAGTTAGTTACAAATTGTGTACGAATGAAAAAACAAAGAGAGTCTGAATGCGCTGAAGCTCATTGTTGGCGTATAGCAACGGGCATGTTGAGGAAGATAAATCAGAGGGGGCATACCCGCTTAAGGGCATGCCAGTTATTTTGATTTTACTGAAGCGCCAGCAAGGAACGAGCGCTTCTTGGTAGATAGTAATTTTCTTTATCTAACGAAAAAGCCACGCGCGTAGCTTGGCCTTGAATTTCTTCAACGGGGATAAAGCCGTAATAACGCGAATCTACACTGTTATTTCGGTTATCACCCATTACCAATACATGCTTTTCAGGTACAACAACTTCATTAAATGACGTGCGCGCCCCTTTAACAGGTAATAGCTGAATAGTGCGCTGACTCTCGCCCATATTCTCTTGGAAAATATAGTTGTCAAGCCGCTGTATTAAGGCGTGATCGCCATTTACGGTTAGGTTGTTGTTACTTAAATGCACCGTGTCACCAGCAACAGCGATAACACGTTTGACTAACCGAGTATTTGCGGCACTGCTTTGAATAACCACAATATCCCCACGGGCGATGTTGCCTGTATGGGCAAGCACCATGTTGGTAAACGGCAGCTCAAAGGTGTAAGCACTTTTATCTACCACAATACGATCACCGACTTGTATGGTGGGCTCCATTGAACCCGTAGGTACATGATAGTAATCCGCTACGCTACTTCTGAATGAAAACATCAGTACAACAAATAGAATGAAAGGTAAATTTCTTTTAATGAACGAGCCAGTTTGTTGCTTCATTTTTATTCCTAACAGTAGGTGGTTAGTGCGGTGTAGCGTTAGCCTATCACCACGTACAAGTGACATTACGCCAGTAACGGCCGCCAAAGTTGCGTTAAATATAGAAAGCGTAGATTGGAAACAGTTCATACGAAAAGTGTTTCAAGATATGTGTAGTTTTTGAGATGGTCCTATATACAACATGTGGCCTAGTCAATTCACTACGTGGCGTAAGTATGCAAACAAACCATGTTAGCAATCTGGTTATTTGACATGTTCCACCTTACCTAACCGCTATCTAGTTATCGTGTAACCAGACATTTACGTTAGTTTAGTGCCAGAAGTAAATTCAAAAGAGGCATTGTATATTGCCTCTTTCGCGCTATTTAAATGATGACAGCTTATTTTTAACGTTAATTCGTAACTCATTGTCGATATATTCATTAAACGCCTTATTGCCCGTTACGATTGGGTTTGATTGATTAAACTCACGATTTTTCAATGCATTCATTTTTTCAATTAAGTTATTGGAAAATGGGTGGTTTGAAATACTCGCATCAACTCCCTTTTTATTCGCTATGTTTTGAAAGTAGTTTAAAGAGTGCAAGTAATTTTGATTTTCTTCTTTTGTATCTGGTAATCCTGTACCGCCCCACACTGCGACCATGTGTGGTTCGCCGTTATCTGTAACCGGTATTAATAAAGATAACCCCCCTGGGGTGTGCCCTGGTGTAGCAAGTACCGTTAAGTTAGCGTTACCTAACCGGATGATTTCACCATCTGTTACTTGGGTGTATGTGTCTGGTAATGGTATTTCTGTAGAAAAGTTACCGAAAGGATCTGTTAGAACAGGGGCTTTTGGATCGTGAATATAGTTCCATTCATCTTTACCCATTAAAATTGTAGCGCCATATTTTGCTTCAAAATAATGAGCGCCACCATAGTGGTCGCTGTGACCATGAGTCACTATCACGGATTTGATATCTTCAGGATTTAAGCCTAATTCTTTAAGCCCTGGAACAATGACATGTTCTGCGTCGTAAGGGGTCCACATAGTATCAATTAAAATAATACCTTCTGACGTGGTGATAACAAAGCTACCTACACTGACATAACCTACAAAATAAAGATTATCAAATAGCTGAGTAGGTTCGAGAATGCTTGTATTAAACAAATCGCCTGAGGTAAGGGAAGTCGGTAGTTTATCTAATCTAGTTTCAATTTCATTTTCACTCAACCCCATAATATTGCCTTCGTTTGATGTTGTGCAACCGGCTAATAAGTAAATTAATACTGTAATTGAGAAAATGCCCCCCGGCGTTTTTTTCATACATTTCTCCTCAGTTAGTTAGTCATATCGAGAGTTTATACGACAAACTTCATTGTTGGCTTACATTGAATGACTAAAAGCCGGCTGTGAACTCATAATTGAAATTAGGCTTGTCCAACACAACTTAAGCATGGGCATCTATTTCTTCAAAACAATAGTGAATTGCATTTTTAAACGTACATCGTAAAAACAACACTGTAAGGGAAAATAAATGGTTGGAAGCAAGTTGTTCATTTTCCCACGCTGGGGTATTACTGTTTTCGGTAGTGGCAATCATGGCTTTATTCCTTGTGTATTTAGTCAAATTTCACTCCGAACATTTATTGCCTTATACTTAGCCGTTTGATTATAAAAAAGCTTAAGGTTTTCTTAATATTGCTAATATACCCTTATATTTATTAGCTAATTATAGGAATGATATGCGCATACTGTTAGTAGAAGACGATAAGCCATTGTCCAGTGCGCTTAAGGTTTCACTGAGTAAGGCAAACTATGTTGTAGACTGTGTCTACGACGGCGCCAGCGCATTGAACACATTTAAGATGTCGCAAAACGACATTGTCATTCTCGACCTAGGTCTGCCAGATCAAGATGGATTGAACGTGCTTAAGCGTATTCGCAAAACGAACCCAGTACTGCCAGTCTTAATTCTTACAGCAAGAGACAAAACCACCGACAAAATCTCAGGGCTAGATGCAGGTGCAGACGATTACCTCCCAAAACCCTTTGAAATTGATGAGTTACTGGCGCGCCTGCGGGTTTTGGAGCGTAGACTAGGTACGGCTTCACAAAGTGTTATCACTGTGAAGAACGTCAGTCTTGATACCGCGCACCATACACTGACCATTGACAAAGACAAGGTACATCTACCTCGAAGAGAGCTTATGCTTTTGAAGGCGCTAATTGAAAACGCTGGACGTATACTGAGTAAGCATCAGCTTGAGAGCAAGCTCTATGAATGGGGGGAGGAAGTAGCAAGCAACACTATAGAAGTCCACATCAGCCATTTGAGAAAAAAGATGCCAGAAAACTTTATTCGAACCATTAGAGGCGTGGGGTATTGCATATCCAACTCTGGAGACTAACGTGACGTCGATTCGTCGCTTTCTTATTTTAACCCTTACCAGTGCCCTAGTACTTATTGTCTTCAGTGCGGCGCTGCATGGATATCGTGCCACAATAGATATATCAACTACGTTACTAGATAATGAGCTAACAGCGTTGAGTCGCGCTATTGCCTCTTTCAATGGAGAGGCATCAAATAAAGACCACACTTTGTTATTTCAAATTTGGCAAGACGATAAGTTGATAAAAAGCTCAAGCGAAGTGTTAAAAGCGCCACTTTCTGACTTTAAAGACGGGTTCTCAGAAAAGAATGTTCTAGGAACACGATGGCGAGTGAATACCTCTTATGTGAAAGATGAAACCTCTTGGTACATGGTGGCTCAACCTTTGAGTAATCGCTTTACGTTAACGGATGCATTAACCGTTGCTTCCATAACTCCTTTTATTATCAGTGTTCCCCTCCTTGCTGTAATTTTGTTCTTGGGAATAACTTGGGGTCTTGCTCCTCTAAAACAACTTTCCCAAAAGCTGGCTAAGCGAACAGGTAATGATCTTTCTACCATTTCACTTGATAGAGAACCCAGTGAGCTTAAACCTGTTGTTTCTACGCTCAACTCAATGTTTTCTCGGCTTAGTGCCGCGTTTGAAAGAGAACAGCAGTTTGCATCTAACGCAGCACATGAACTGCGTACACCGCTAAGTGTGATGAAAATCAATATTCATAATATCGCTGAGGAGTTAGGTGATAGCGGTAAATTACTTGAAATACTTCAGCGAGACACCGATAGGATGATTCATGCGGTGAACCAATTCTTATTACTAACACGCACCAGTCCAGAGACTTTTGTAGAGCAAAAGGAGGCGGTAAACCTACACTATGTAGCCCAGGAAGTTATTAGCGACCTATACGGAAAAATTGAAGCCAAACAACAAGAAATATCCTTGGAAGGTGATGAGGTTTGGCTAAACAGTGTCCATTTTATGTTGTACACCTTATTGCAAAATCTGATTACCAACGCGAGTAATTATTCTCAGAAGGGGGCACAAATTGTTGTTCGAATTGAAAAGCTAGCATCGAAGGTGACTTTGAGTGTTGCGGACTCAGGCCCTGGCATTCCCGCAAGTGAAAGACCCAGTGTGCTAAAGCGATTTAACCGTGCAACACAAGCTAAGACCACATCGGGCAGTGGCCTTGGTTTGGCCATAGTGTCTCAAATTGCTGCTCTGCATGATGCTTATGTTGTGCTTGATGATGCTACGTTGGGGGGCCTTGTTGTAAAGGTAGAGTTTAAAAATGAACTTCTACTTTAAAATTTCTCTTGCCCTTTTCTCATTTGCCTCTTTTCAAGTATATGCGCTACCTGAAGTAGTGGTAGAAATTAAAGATCACCTTTTTTACCCCCAAAATGTAGTGGTTCCAGCAGGAAAAAAGGTACGCCTTACTTTCATCAATTTTGATGATACCCCTGAGGAAATAGACAGCTTTGCCCTTAACAGAGAAAAAGTAATTTTTGCCAACAGCAAAGGCATTATTTATATAGGACCGCTGGCTCCAGGTGAATATCCTTTCTTTGGTGAGTTCCACCCTAACAGTGCGGTAGGCAAAGTAGTTGTGCAATCACAAGAGGAGGAACCAAATGCTCATTAATACCGTCGTACTCTTCCTAAGAGATACATTGCCCATTTTTTTATTACTTAGTTTACTTATAGCGTTACCTAGCGTGTCTCGTTTTTCACTAATATGGCGAATAGTCTTACTGCTTGTAATCGCCGTAATTTCTTATTCATACTTAGGTCTTATCTCTCAAATGGCCGAAGGCGCTGGCTTTGAAATACTAAAATCCTTGCTACTAGTAAGTGCGTGGATAGGTATTTGTGTGCTTGTTATTTGTCCTTTCTCGAAACGTAACTTAAACAGTATGGGTATTACGTTGCTTATGCTTGGTATAGGGCTACCTAACAGTCTGCACTTTATGGTGTACTTTGTGTCGGAGCTTTCGCACAACAGTGATAGTACGCTGCTTTTTCTTGGCACTACAATCGGGTTGGGTATCAGCATTAGCATCGCTATTTTGCTCAATATTGCACTAACTCACTTTGTAAGCCAAAAAGCGACATTTCGTTTCACCACACTTTTTGTTGCCGCGCAAGTAGCGAACGTAGCGCTACTTCTGGAGCAAATAGATATATTTCCTACTCCCCATCAAGTTTGGGATAGTAGCCACTTCATTAGCGACAAGAGCGAGTATGGGCATTTATTGAACGCATTAATTGGCTATGAAGCCACTCCTTCGATGAGTTACGTAATGTTATTTCTATTTACCTTAGCTGTGCCCAACGCCATTGCTGCAATAAGGAAGCGCATACCTGCACTGTGGCAACAAGTGGAGGTTATACAATGATGCGTATAGTTTTATTTTTGTTTGTCCTTCTTGCAACCTTTTCCGTGAGTGCTGACAACTTTACCGTAGACCGTGTCTACCAACCCTATGTATTGCCTTTTGAGCGCGAATTCGAATGGCGTTTAACCTCACGCCAAAATGATAATGGTAATGTCTTGATGCAACGCTTCTCGTTTGGGTACGCCCTTTCTGAGTTTGTGATCTTAGAAACTTACCTAGTGGGAGCTCGCGATGAAAATCAAGATTTTGGATTGGAATCTTATGAGCTTGAGCTTCGCTGGATGGTCACCGAGCGTGGAAAGTATTGGGCCGATTGGGGAACCCTGTTTGAGTTAGAGAAACAACACAATACCGATGACTGGGCAGCAAAGGCGGGCATACTTACAGAGAAAGAGTTTGGCCAGTTTAGCCTAACCACCAACGTAAGTTTGGTATACGAATGGGGAGAAACTGTTACTAATGAATGGGAGGGTGAATTCAAAGCAAAGTATCGCTACCGGTGGATCCCTGAAGTTCAGCCGGGTATTGAATTATATGTAGCAGAGGACTATGTCGGCGTTGGTCCAGCTTTTATGGGTATCAAACGCTTTGAAAAGCAAAAGCAATTAAAATGGGAATTTGGCTTTATCGCGGGGCTTAATGGAGACAGCAAAGATCATACATTGCGAATGTCACTAGAATTCGAGTTTTAATTAACAAAAATGAATTACCTTAAGATTTTCTTAAGGTTTCTTTTTTACAGTATTGTGCATAGTTATTTTTAGACATCAACCCTATGCACCAGATTGAAATTAGTGTAGTAATACCCGCAAAAAATGAAGCAAAAAACCTTCCTTCCTTATTAATAGAAATTGCAAATTCATTAACGCCTGAAGCAACTGAAATCATCATAGTCGATGACGGCAGTGACGATGACACGTCAGCATTGCTTGTTTCTTTGACGGACTCACTTCCCCTTGCTTGCAAGATAATCACGCACCCTAATAGCTGTGGACAAAGTACATCTGTTTATCATGGTGTACTCTCGGCTCGGGGAAAGTGGGTGGTTACATTAGATGCTGATGGTCAAAACGATCCTGCGGATATCCCCAAATTAATAGCAACAGCTAAACAAGAAAGTGGCGTTCATTTCTGCATCATTGGCCATCGTCAACAAAGGAAAGATACGCAATGGAAACGTATGCAATCTAAAGTGGCGAATTGCATACGACAGTGGATTTTAAACGATGGTACATCTGATTCGGGGTGTGGATTAAAGCTGCTTCCGCGAAGCACATTTTTACAGCTCCCTTATTTTGATCATATGCATCGGTATATACCCGCTCTTACTAAGCGACTTGGTGGCAATATAGTTTGTGTGCCAGTGAATCACCGAGCGCGGCTTGAAGGGCAGTCAAACTACAATGCATGGAACAGGGGGGTGGCCGGTGTTATAGATATGCTCGGTGTGAGATGGCTGATGTATCGCAATAAACTCGATACCATTAACAAGGCAATTACGTATGAAAAGTGATGGCTTTCCTTTTAGAAGTACTCTCAGCTTCTTGGTGGGTACTTTAATGATGGGGGCTGCTTGCTATTTATCACTTCAAGTGACCAGTGAAGTTTTCATACACAGCGCCGATCCAAACTGGTTAACATCATACATAACGGGGCGTGGTACAGAAGAAGTACTCTTGGTATTGGCTGCCTTTGTTGTATTGATGACATTAGGTGTCCCCCGGCAAGCAGTTAGCTTTTTTTGTGGTGTTGGCTTTGGCGCTTTTGAGGGGGGCTTAATAGCGCTGCTCCTTACCTGCGTGTCCGCAAGTACAGCCTATCTATTAGTACGCGGTTTTCTGAGAAAGCGCATAGCCAAACTCATTAAATTAGGTGCTTACGAGAGCCGTTTTTCGCAACTGCGTGAGAAACTCGTTCGAAACAGCTTTCGAACAGTACTCATGGTTCGATTGTTTCCAATAGGTTCCAATGTTGCAACCAATGCTATTGCTGGCGCGTTTAGAGTGCCTTTTATTCCTTTCATTACGGCAAGCGCATTAGGTTTTATTCCGCAAACCTTACTTTTTTCAATGCTAGGAAGTGGCTCACGTTATATTAATGCCTTCGAGCAACCTGTCCATATAGCAGGTCTAGTGGTTAGCGTTATGCTAATACTTTCTATGATGCGCTTTACTCGCAAGGATAATGCGTAGTGACAAATATATTTCGTCACGAGCGTACGGCTATCGTACTTTTCGTTGTTGCGACCATCATTATTTTCAGTGGTATAGGCCTTCGCGATGCTTGGCCGCCCGACGAACCACGTTTTGCTCTAGTTGCCAAGGAGATGGTCACAAGTGGTCAATGGCTTATTCCAATGCGTGGGGGAGAACTTTATCCTGATAAGCCTCCTGTTTTTATGTGGAGTATCGCAGTTTTCTACCTCTTGACTGGCAGTTTAAGCGTTGCCATGCTTTTACCAAATGCCATCGCAAGTCTTATAACACTGACAGTAACTTATCGGTTATCACGAGCTCTCGCTGATGAGAGAGCAGCGATAATGAGCATGTTACTACTATTGTTAAGCCCACAGTTTCTAATTCAAGCTAAGTTTGCTCAAATAGATGCGTTGGTTGCTTGTTGTGTTTGGATTGGCGTTTATGGCTTTGTTCGCCATTTTTGTATAGCTGAAAGCTGGCGTTGCTATTTTATCGCTTGGGGCGCAATGGGTCTGGGAATTATTACTAAAGGCGTGGGTTTCTTGCCTCTTTTTATCCTAGTTCCTCTATCTTTTTTAGCCATTAAAAAACAACTCCCCACAACAAGATGGAAAAAGCGCGCATTACTAGGGCCGTTGATAATGCTGAGTATAGTCTTGGCTTGGTTAGGACCTGTACTTTATCTAGGTGCATATAAGCAAGATCCAATAATTCAGCAATACTTATCAAATATTTTGTTGAAGCAAACAGCTCAGCGATACGCAAATGCTTGGCATCATATTGAGCCGTGGTATTACTATATCATCGAGGTTATTCCACTGTTTTGGTTTCCCTCTCTTATGGTGTTAGCAGTTAAGAGAAAGCAAATTAAACGGGTTTTGATGAAGAATCCAGCCTACTTTGCGCTAGCGATATGGGTGGTATTAGTTGTAGTGTTTTTCAGTTTCAGCCCAGGGAAACGGGGTGTTTACATACTTCCATCACTTCCTGCTGTCGCTATGATTGCAGGGCTTCTGCTGTCTCGTGGTGGCGTTTCAAAAACAATTAGTGTTTTTGCGCGTTCAGTGACGCTCCTGATTTCGCTAGGGGCAATCGCAGCTGCCGCTGTGCTTATGTTTAACGAGCAAACAGTAAGCGCATTAATGTTACGCTTTCACAGTACATTAAGCATGATAACCACACTAGGTGCTATTTGCTTCTTAGTCGGAATAATGGGGTTGAGCACGCAGTTTTTAAATTTCTCTAAACATCTTATTTTGTGGTTAGTGGTAACAACTGTTGTTCCATCCACAATAGGCGTATGGGTGCTCAATGATTTGCGCACGCCAACGCAGTTACTAATGCGTGTTCAAACGCAAAGTAATATTATTTCACCCGACATCAATATTTTGGATGTGGGTATTGTCAGTTTTAAAGAACAATACCTACTTTTTGCTCCGTTTCCCGTCACTCACTTTGGTTACCATACTGAAAAAGATAGAGAGAATGGCACTGCATGGACATGGCTCAAAGCCCAGCCCACACGTTTTTTGTTGGCGCCTAAAGACTACTTATTTCAGTGTGTCGATTTAGACAGGGCGGTATCGTTGGGCTTTGCACATCGAGACGAGTGGCTACTTATCCCTTCAACAGCCGCTGATGTGGAATGTAAACTGCTTTCAGATGGCCCTATTTACCGTTCATGACAAATTGGGGGCGATATTAGACCATTATTGTTCGATATGATGGCCGTAAACGCTAGTGCAGCGCGCTGCGTTATACCGCCACTGTATTTCAGCGTGATAACTTTTTATCTAGCCTTACTAAAAACAATGACTAACTTAAGGTTCTCTTAAGCTAGTACGTCAATACTCATACTAACAAAGAACACAAGAGTGTATGTATGAGCCTTACTTTTTCGGTAGCACCTAATCTAAGCGATGATGTGGATACTTCTCAGCATATAAAATTGCGCACATCGCTTACTTTCGTTGCTGCAAATGTTACTCACTCAGCAAGGCAGCAAATTGAAACCTTTATTTCTAATGGCTTCGCTACGCGCTATAACGCGCGCATCACTTCATTCATGCCTATGCTGTTTGCGCTTGAAGTTAATGGAATTAAGGCTGCCGTCGGTGCGAGATGCGGTGCTACTGGAAGTATGAACCACGTACTTTTCATTGAGCAATACCTAGTTATGACCATTGAAAGCGCACTGCAGCACCATGGAATTAGTGCGAAAAGACACGAAATAGTGGAGGTGGGTAACTTATTTAGTAGTTCATCTCGATATACGCTACCTCTTTTACTTTCACTGTGCTTTTTATTCTCTCAACTCGGTAAAAAGCATCTCGTGTTTAGCGCGACCAAGCAGCTAAAACAACTTCTACAAGGCGCCGGTATTTCGCTTACTGCCTTGGCTGACGCGGATGCTAAAAAGCTGGTTTCCAATCATGACGACTGGGGGGCGTACTACGACACAGCACCGCAAGTAATGGCCCTATCTCTTAGAAATGTTACCCATCATGTGATGCGCAGCGCACCGCTTCGTAAATATTATCTACAAGCGATTGGGCTCGTCGCTGCTTCTGATAGCGAACAGCAGTTAAGCGATACCTTAGTTTGCGAGCACAAAGGAGCATCCCATGTTGCTTAAACACTATTTAAACGGTGACGACACCGATATTGCGCTGAAGCATAAAGGTAAATCGTTGACGTACTTGGCACTTAAAGAAGCAGTCGCGCAACTTGCCAATTGGATTATAAACAACAATGTTAGTCGTATAGGCATCGCTTTTGACAATAGTTTTGCTTGGGTGGTAAGTGATCTCGCGTGCCAGCAAGCACAAGTTTGCTGTGTACCTATTCCACTTTTTTTCAGCGAAACGCAGCAGCGACATGTTATCGAAGAAAGTCAGTGTGAATACCTACTCACAAGCGAGGCATTAACGTTATTTCCTTCTTCGAAGAAGGAGATTTTAAGTGATAGCTTAAACATTATTGGCTATGCCCTTGTTTCAGACTCTACGGCAGTTTTTATGCCTACGGGTACCAATAAAATTACCTTCACGTCTGGGTCAACAGGCACGCCAAAAGGTGTATGCCTTTCTAGCGAATCCCAGTGGCGGGTTGCTAAGTCTATTGATGGCGCTTTTGAACAAGATGATGTCCACCATTTGTGCTTACTGCCTTTATCTACATTGCTCGAAAACATAGCGGGTATTTACGCGCCATTATTTCATGGCGGTACTGTGGAGCTTGCGTCAGCGAGTGCCAGAGGGTTTGAGGGTAGTCGTCTTGTGAATCCACACGCATTACTAGACCTCATAGACAGTCTCCAGCCAACCTCAATTATCTTAGTGCCAGAATTACTCATGATGCTTCTACAAGCCTGCTTAAAAGGCTGGCTGCCGCCGGTGTCGTTAACTTTTATCGCTGTGGGCGGCGCGCATGTTTCACCTATTGTACTGGCTCAAGCAAGAGCGAAAGGTCTACCTGTCTATGAAGGATACGGCCTGTCTGAGGCTGTTTCTGTCTCTACGTTGAATACTCCACAGTGCAATGTGCCGGGTTCTGCAGGTAAAGCGCTAGGCCACAATACACTTAGTATCGACAACGGCGAAATTGTCGTGACCGGCAACCACTTTTTAGGATATTTGAATCAACCAGAAAGTTTTTATCCTACACAGGTGAGAACCGGAGACCTTGGCACAATTACCGATGGGGTACTGACTCTAAGCGGACGTAAGAAAAATATTATGGTTAACAGCTCAGGTAGAAACGTATCGCCTGAATGGATTGAGTCCTTACTGATGGGGAGTGGGGTATTGCGACAGGTACTTATATTCTGTGAGGCTCGCCCTTATTGTGTTGCCCTGCTAGTACCAACGTCCCCGCATATTTCGATTGATGAATTACGCAAAGCCACAGCATTAATTAATCAGCATCTACCAGATTATGCACAAGTAGAAGACTTTGATGTCGTTGCACCCTTCACATTAGAAAATGGATTACTTACCCAAACGGGTAAGATCAAACGAGACAGCGTGATCGCTTATTACAGTAACAATATAGCGGCACTGTATGCGACATCTAGTTTTTTCTCGCACGCTCAAAAGAGTGCGACTCAACACATTACCCTTGGAGAGTAAATAATGTCTTTTTATCAACAACTGCAAGATAGTACCGAGCAAGCTAGAAGCACCTTTCTCCAAGCGCCAATAATACAGCGCTGTTTTAGTGGCAACTTCTCGGTTGATGATTATATCGCTTTCCTTCAGCAGGCCTATCACCACGTTAAATTTACGGTGCCACTACTTATGGCAACCGGCGCAAAATTGGCTGAAGACAAAGAGTGGCTTCGTGAAGCTATTGGTGAGTACATTGAAGAGGAAATGGGACATCAAGAGTGGATCCTAAACGATTTAGCCGCATGTGGAGTAGACAAAGAGCAAGCACGCCATGGCCATCCGGCTCCGGCTACCGAGCTTATGGTTGCCTATGCGTTTGACGCAATTGCACGTAAAAGCCCACTTTACTTCTTTGGAATGGTATTCGTACTTGAAGGCACAAGCATTGCGTTGGCTGATGCCGCTGCCCAACAAATTAAAGATAAGCTATCGCTACCAAAATCTGCTTTCAGATATTTAACCTCACACGGCACCCTTGACCAAGAACATATCGTTTTCTTTGAGAGTTTGATGAATAAAATATCAGATCCCCAAGAGCAGGCCATGATCATACGTAGCGCCAATATGTTTTATCGCTTATATGGTGATATTTTTCGGGAACTTACCCCTCAGCATGGCTTGCGTCCCATTGCACAAATTGCATGATTCGTTCACCTCGGTTTCAGGTAAGTTTAATTCAAGGTAAAGCATTATGAATATTGAATGGCAAAACCAAGTGATACTGATCACCGGTGCAAGTGGTGGCATCGGGCAAGCCTTTGCCAAAGCGCTTGATGAAAAAGGCGCACACCTTATTTTGACTGGCAGAAATGAAGTAAAGTTGAAACAGCTAAAACAGTCCCTCAAGCATCATCATACTTTTTTAACAGCGGATATTTCACTTCACGAAGGGCGGGAGAAACTCATTCACGCATGCGAGCGATTACCGGTAAGTATTTTGGTAAACAATGCCGGCACGACTCATGTTGGTGAATTTACAAGTGCGCCAGTGGAGTCAGTGGTAACAACGAATCTATTGTCTCCGATGTTGCTCACCCAAGGGTTAATTCCATGTTTAGCGTTGCGACCCAACGCACATGTGGTCAATGTAGGTTCTGCATTTGGCAGTATTGGTTTTGCCGCTCACAGCACCTATTGCGCGACTAAGTTTGCGCTTAAAGGCTGGACTGAATCGCTGCATCGTGAATATCACGGCAGTAATATTCAGTTTCACTATTTAGCCCCCCGAGCAACATATACGGCTATTAATGATGAAAGAGTAGTGGCACTTAATCAAGCGCTTGGTAATCAAGTTGATACACCTGACGTTGTTGCTCAAGCACTCATAAAATTGCTAGAGCAAGATAAAGCGCGGCTTAGCATTGGCTTTGCTGAGCGGTGCTTTGCCAAATTAAATGCCATCCTTCCAAACGTAGTAGATAACGCGTTAGCAAAGCAGCTGTCCATTATTAAACGGCATACTTTCAGCAAGAGTGAACCGAACCAGCATCTAAACAGTGTGCAAAACAACAATGACTTATCAAGCAAGTTGGTTTAATACCGGAGTGATCATGATGAAAAATATAGCCCTCGTAACCCAAATCGCCCTACTTATAATAACTTTAAGCGATGTGAATTACGCATTTGCACAAGATGATGTAAATCAATCGTCAAGCGATGTATTGACGCCGTTATTGCAGCAAGAGGCTCAATCTCCTCTTTCCGTGCTTCAACATGAGTGGGCACATATCAACTATGTGTTGGCGGACAAGCAAAAAGAAAGCGCTTTTTCTCCGCTTATTGAAAAAGCGAAGCTTTTTGTTGAGCAAGACCCTAACAACCCTGAATTTATCATTTGGCTGGGTATCATTCAATCGAGCGCGGCAGGGGTTAAAGGCGGTTTAGGTGCACTTGAATACGCTAAAGCCGCGCGCAAGTGTTTTGAGCATGCAATGCGGCTGGACGAAAAAGCCTTAGCAGGATCAGCCATAACGAGCTTAGGGGTGCTTTATCATAAGCTACCGAGTTGGCCGATTAGCTTTGGCAGTGACAAAAAAGCGAAAAAGCTGTTAGAGCACGCTCTGGAAATAAACCCTGATGGTATTGATCCAAACTATTTCTACGCCGAATTTTTGTATGACAATGGAGAGTACGATCAAGCTCGAGCGTATGTTAAAAAAGCCAGTCAAGCCCCTGCTAGAAGAGATCGCCCACTTGCCGATTTAGGTAGAAGACAAGAAATTTCTCGACTTGAAGATAAGTTGCTACAAAAGAGTTAACGTTTCCATGGCCCAAACAACACGGCGAGGGGAGATAAATATTGGGACAGTGCTTGAGTAGAAAGAGCGGGTGATTAAAATAAAAAAGAGCAAATTACGAGAGTAATTTGCTCTTTTCTTAAGCTCGTTATATTACAGTATATCGAACTAAATGCAGGCGAATAGCCTTAACACTTATTTTTGACGTTCACGTAATACCGATAAGGCATCATCAAGGGACATATCACTCGCTTGTAGCAATACGGTTAGGTGATACAACAAATCAGCGGCTTCGTTTTTAAGCTCTTCTTTGTCATGTACCGTCGCAGCAAGTGCCGTTTCAACACCTTCTTCACCCACCTTCTGTGCAATACGTTTAATACCTTTATTGTACAAGCTGGCGGTGTAGCTGCTTTTCGGATCTGCGCCTTTACGGGCAGCCAATAAGCGCTCTAAATCAGCAAGAAAAGTAAAGCTAGGGGTATTCCCCTCAAACCAGCAGCTTTCAACGCCTGTGTGGCATGTTGGGCCGTTAGGGTTGGCTAACACTAATAACGAATCGAAATCGCAATCGGCGGCCACGCTCACCAAATCTAACGTATTGCCAGATGTCTCTCCTTTTTGCCATAAACGCTGCTTAGAACGACTGAAAAAGGTTACTTTACCGCTTTCTAAGGTGGTAGTTAGGGCATCTTGGTTCATGTAACCCTGCATGAGTACTTTGCCTGAAAGGGCATCTTGTACAATAGCGGGGAGCAAGTTATCCATTTTTTCCCACGCTAGGGTATTACTGTTTTCGGAAGTTACAATCACGGCTTAATTCCTTGTGCGTTTGGTAGGGCATGACGCTTACGCATAGGTACGCCATTAGCGGTTAAATCGGCTTTTAGGTCATCAATGTTAATAATGCCTTTATGGAATACTGAGGCGGCGAGGGCGCCATCAACATCGGCCTGTTGAAATACGTCGTTAAAATGTGAAATTTCACCGGCACCGCCAGAGGCAATAAGGGGCACTTCGCACACTTCACGCACAGCACTTAGCTGTGCAATATCGTAGCCTTTTCGTACACCGTCTTGGTTCATGCAGTTAAGCACAATTTCACCGGCACCACGTGACTGCACTTCTTTAATCCAGTCTAAGGTTTGCCATTGGCTTTTTTGAGTGCGGTTCTCATCGCCAGTAAACTTATACACTTCGTATTGACCAGTGGCCTCGTTGTAAAAGCTGTCTACCCCAATAACCACACATTGCTGGCCGTACACGTCATGCATGGCATTAATTAATGCAGGGTTGTTTAGGGCTGGGGAGTTAATTGAAATTTTATCTGCGCCCATTTCTAAAATGCGCCCAGCATCTTCAATGCTTTTAATGCCGCCCGCTACACAAAAGGGGATGTCGATAACCTGTGCTATGCGGCTTACCCAGCTTTTATCTACCACTCGCTCATCTGAGCTTGCAGTAATATCGTAAAACACCAGTTCGTCAGCGCCTGCTTTGGCGTATTGTTCTGCTAAAGGGACAATGTCGCCAATAATTTCGTGGTTTCTGAATTGAACGCCTTTAACAACTTTACCGTCGCGAACATCCAAACAAGGAATTATGCGTTTTGCCAACATGCGATAGCCTCCTTCACGGTGAATTTACCTTCAAGCAAGGCACGACCTAAAATAACTCCGCCAACGTTAGTGGGCTTCAACGCTGAAATGTCGTTTAAGCTGCCTATTCCGCCAGACGCTTGCCAGCTAACGTTAGGAAAGCGAGCACTCATTTCTTCGTAAAGTTCAACGTTAGCGCCTTGTAGGGTGCCGTCACGGCTAATGTCGGTGCACAGCACATGTGTAGCGCCTACCGATGCAAAGTCGTTTAGCAAGTCTTCTAGGGCTACCCCAGAGTTTTCCTGCCAACCGTGAGTGGCAATTAACTTCTCGCCGTTTTCACTAATATTAATATCTAGGGCCAACACGATATGTTCGGCACCGTATTTGGTTACCCACGATTTTACTAGTTCAGGCTGTTTAACCGCGAGTGATCCAATTACCACGCGGCTTACGCCAATGTCGAGTAACTGTGCCACCTCTTCTTCACTTCGAATACCGCCGCCCGCTTGAAACTGCATGCGCTTGGTATCTACCATTGATTTAATCAAAGTAAGTTGGCGTTTACTGGTATCTTTCGCGCCAGTTAAATCAACAATGTGTAACCAAGTAGCACCTTGGTCGGCATAGTCGTTTACCACGTCTACTGGATCGAATTCGTATTTTGTTTTTTGCTCGTAGTCGCCCTGATACAAACGCACTACGCTGCCATCGATAAGATCAATTGCTGGAATAATCATTATAGGTTCACAAAGTTAGTCAGTAGTTGCGCACCAGCATCGCTGGAACGTTCAGGGTGAAATTGTACGCCAAAGAAATTGTCTTTGTTAATGGCCGCTGAAAACGGGTTACCATAGTTACAGCTAGCTAAAGTATGGGCGTACTCTGGTACGGCAAAGCTGTGCACAAAATAGAAATAGGTATCTTGTGGAATGCCTTTAAACAAGGTGTCGTCGTTATGAGAAACCGTGTTCCAACCCATGTGCGGTAAACGTAAGCCATTCGCTTCCATACGCGCAACATGACCAGGCATTAGCGACAAACAAGGAATATCATCCTGCGAGTCTCCTAAGCGGTTCTCTAAGCTACCTTCAGCACTGCTTTCTACCATCAATTGCATACCTAAACACACGCCTAATACAGGCTGGGTTAGGCTTTGCAATGTGCTTGATAGGTCTTTTTGGGTAATACTTGCCATGGCCGCAGCGGCAGTTCCAACACCAGGTAAAAAGACTTTATCAGCGCGAGTGATCACATCTTTGTTATCAGACACTTCAACGGTTACGCCTAAACGTTCTAACGCAAAGCGAACCGATGAAATATTCGCGCAACCTGTGTTCACAATGACAATTTTCTGTCTTTGCGATTTTTGTACTTCAGGCATTAAAGCGCTCCTTTACTGCTAGGCAATGCATCGCCTTGACGCGTAATGGCTTGGCGCAACGCACGACCAAATACTTTGAACAAGCTTTCTACCTGGTGGTGAGCATTGCCTTCGCTGGTGGAAAGGTGGAGCGACAGCCCCATGCTTTGCGCCAATGAATAGAAAAAGTGTGGCACCATTTCAGTGGCCATTTCACCCACTTGGTCGCGGCTAAAGTCAGCATCGAACTTAAGGTGAGGGCGGTTTGAAATATCCATGATGCACTCAGCGCGGCACTCATCCATAGGCAAGGCAAAACCAAAACGGCCAATACCACGTTTATCACCCAAGGCTTTCTTAAGTGCTTCACCTAAGGCTAATGCGGTATCTTCCACACTGTGGTGATCATCAATATGCAAATCGCCATCTACGGTTACGTTTAACTCAAAACCACCGTGGGTCGCAATTTGATCTAACATGTGGTCGAAGAAACCTAAGCCAGTGTGAATGTGCGATTTTTCGGTAGAATCTAAATCTACGCGTACTTTAATGTCGGTTTCAGAGGTGGTGCGGATAACTTCGGCAATACGTGAAGACGACAACAAGGTTTTTTGAATGTGGTCCCAGTTCAAGGTTTCAGGGTTATATTGCAACCCTTTAATACCCATGTTCTCGGCAAGTTGCATGTCGGTCATGCGATCGCCAATCACGTATGAACGGGTAAAATCCACTTTACCTTGTTGAAGGTAGTCTTTTACTAGCCCTAATTTTGGCTTACGGCAGGTACAGTTGTCTTCTTCAAAGTGCGGGCAAATAAGCACATCGTCAAACGTAATGCCTTGGCTTTTGAAAATGGCCATCATGGCATTATGCGGCGCGTCGAAATCAGCTTGAGGAAAGCTGTCTGTGCCTAAGCCGTCTTGGTTGGTTACCATCACAAACTTAAAGCCTGCTGCTTTTAGTTTTAACAGCACAGGGATAACATTAGGTTCGAAAACCAGCTTTTCCAAACTGTCTAGCTGCTTATCTACTGGCGGCTCTTCTACTAACGTGCCGTCGCGGTCGATAAATAAAATGGCTTGCTGACTCATGCCGCTAGCTCCTCTATGAATTCGTTGATCAGTTGCAGTAAACGCTGGTTTTGTTCTTCAGTACCAATGCTTACACGCAAGCAATTTGTAAGATTAAGCTGTTTAGATTGGTCGCGTATCAATAACCCTTTGCTCACTAAATATGGCATTAGCTCGCTGGCACGTGCGTAACGAAATAGCACAAAATTGGCTTTTCTATCGCCTACCAATTCAAAGCCGTCGATATCAGCAAGGGCCGCTGCCAATAAGTCTTTTTCTCTATTGATAGTATCTACTTGCAACTGAATTAATGTCAGTGAATCAGTAGATAACGCCTGTGCAGCAATTTGTGCCACAGGCTCTGCAATAGGATAAGGTGCAATCACTTTGAGTAGTGCTTGAATAACGGGCGCTTGGGCTAACGTGAACCCGCAGCGTAGCCCTGCTAACGCAAAGGCTTTTGACAGCGTGCGTAATACTACTAGGTTAGGGAAATTCGCTATTTCATTTGCCCAGGTATTTTCGGCATCAAACTCGATATAAGCTTCATCAACCACCACTAGTGCACTATCAGAAAAGTGGTTGAGTACTGCCCAAATATCTTCCCTGGCAACCTGTGTACCTGTTGGGTTGTTTGGTGCACAAATAAAAATAACATTAGCGTTATCGATTGCACACACGCCTTCAACGTCTAAGCTGAAATCGCCTTTTAGTGGCACTGTCGTAATACCCACATCACAGGTTTCTGCGCTAATCGCGTACATGCCGTAAGTAGGCGGGCAAATAACAATATTATCTTTGCCTGGGGTGCAAAAGGTACGAATCAGTAATTCAATGCCTTCGTCTGCACCACGGGTAACAATCAATTGTGAAGTATCAATGCCTGCATAAGCCGCATAGCTTTCAACTACTGATGATGGCTGGCACGACGGGTAACGATTAAAGTTACTCGCATCTATGTCATACTCATTCGCATAGGGCGACTCGTTAGCATTTAGCCAATCTTGGCCGCCTGAATATAAACGCCTTGCCGACTCATAAGGCTTAAGCGGCACCAAATTAGCATTAATCAGGTTATCAATAAGCGTATCAACAAGAGCAGGCATTAAGCATCTCCCTTATTGGTAACGTTTGTTAGCTTTTGCATACGCAGCGCTACCGCTTGTTCGTGAGCATCAAGGCCTTCAGCGCTGGCTAAGACCATAATAGCGGGGCCTAAGTTACGCATGCCGTCTGCTGATAACTCTTGAATAGTGTAGCGACGCATAAAGTCGAGCAAACCCAAGCTAGAGTAGTTCTTCGCATAACCGTAGGTAGGTAATACGTGGTTTGTACCCGAGGCATAATCACCGGCAGATTCTGGCGACCAAGGGCCTAGGAATATCGAACCTGCATATTTGATTTTCGGCAGTAGGCTGCGAGCATCTTCTATTTGCACAATTAAGTGTTCAGGCGCATAAGCATTGCTTACTAAAATGGCGTCATCTACTGAATCTGCCAAAATATAGCGGGCATTCTCCATCGCAGGGCGAGCAATATCGGCACGTGAAAGCGTAGACAATTGGCGTTCAACCGCTGCTTTTGCTGCCTCAATTAAGGTTTCGCTGTTAGACACTAAAATGGCTTGAGAATCTGGGCCATGCTCTGCTTGAGAAAGTAAGTCTGAAGCAACAAATTCAGCATCGGCAAATTCATCTGCTAATACCAATACTTCAGACGGGCCTGCTGGCATATCGATTGCTGCACCATCAGCACGTAAGCTTACCTGCTGTTTGGCTTCAGTCACAAAGCTATTACCCGGGCCGAATATTTTATCAACTTGCGGTATAGAGTCTGTACCTAATGCCATGGCTGCAATGGCCTGTGCACCGCCACAAAGATATATGGCTTCAATGCCACATTTTCTTGCGGCATACGCAATTTCAGGGGCAATTAAGCCTTGCTTGTTGGGTGGCGTACAAAGCAGTTTGTTTTCACAACCGGCTACCAGTGCAGGCACACCCAACATCAATACCGTAGAGGGCAAAGGAGCGCTACCACCTGGAATATACAAACCTACCGCATCAAGAGGTGTGAAGCGTAATTCGCAGTTCACACCAGGTGTAGTGGTTAGGGCAATATCACTTGGCAACTGCGCATCGTGAAACGCTTTAATATTGTTAAATGCAATGTCAATAGCGCCAGCTACTTCTGCGGTAACCGAGCTTGCTAACGTGTCGATGTTTTCTTGCGACAACACCAACGACTGCAAATCAGGGCAGTCAAACTTACGAGTGAAGTTGATAACGGCTGCATCGCCTTCACTTTCTACGCTAGCGATAATCTCGCCCACGGTTTGTTTTAACTGTAGGCTATTGGCCATAGCCGGGCGCGAAAGCGCTGTTTTTTTCTCAAGCTTTGATAGAGATGACCAGATAATCATAATCTTTTGCCTTTTAGCCCATCATTTTTTCGATAGGCATTACTAATATTGAAGAGCAGCCTAATGCTTTTAGTTTTTCCATGGTTTCCCAAAATAGGGTTTCAGTAGAAACAACATGAATAGCTACATGCTCTTCATTGCCAGACAAAGGCAATACGGTTGGGTTTTCAGCGCCCGGTAACAAGCTTTTCACTTGTTCTAGGTAAGCTTTTGGTGCGTGAAGCATGATGTACTTGCTTTCTTTCGCTAGCAATACACCGTCGATACGAGGCATAAGGCGATTAATAAGGGCTTGCTTTTCATCGCTCATGTTGCCGTCGGCACGTTGAATTAACACTGCTTTTGAGCGGAAGATTACATCTTCTTCAACAAGTCCGTTCGCTTCAAGGGTTGCGCCTGTGGATACCAAATCACAAATTGCATCGGCAACGCCTGCGCGAGGTGCAACTTCAACCGAACCGGTAAGCATGACTGCTTTGGCGTTAATTTTTTGCTCTGCAAAATAACGCTCTAGTAGGAATGGGTAAGTGGTAGCGACTTTCTTGCCTTCTAAAGACTGGATGTTGGTGTAGTCCATTTCAGTAGGAACGGCGATAGACAAGCGACAACCACCGTAGTCTAAACGACGCAATACTTCATAGTCAGAAGGCTTGTTAGCCGCTTTGCGTTCTAACATCTTTTCTTCTAGCTCGTTTTCGCCAATGAAGCCAAGGTCGGCTACGCCATCCATAACTAATCCCGGAATGTCGTCATCGCGAACACGTAACAAATCGATAGGCTCGTTGGTAGAATGCGCAATCAGCAGGCGATCACGAATGTTCAATTTTATGCCAATAGCCTTAAGTAGAGCGATGCTGTCATCGCTTAAACGGCCTGATTTCTGTATGGCAATTCGAAGTCTTTTGCTGTTACTCATTGAAACGTTCCTTACACGTTGTACTACTTTTTACTGTCTTAACGATTACGCCTAAAACGAAAAACCCCCGGAAGTTTCCTTCCGGGGGTCGAGAATTTTTTCTATCTGCGCCACTGGAAGGAATAATAGACCTTCCAGCACGAACCTGAAAGGCTATGCTTTATGATGGTGGTGATGTTTTACAGCGCAGTTATTCATTTGATTTCTTAATACCTATTTCCGAACGGCTGAAACATTAGCGGTTTGCCCCCGATTTTGCAAGGCGAAAGTGAACTCTTTTTACAGTTTCAGTCTAATTTAATATGTATATAGTAAAACTTTTTGATCTGAGCCAATGTGATCGTTTTCCCTATTAGGTAGTGTTCAGGATGAAATATCACAGAATTGACCTTTACGGGTTGGAGTCGCCATGAGTAATGACCTAATTTTTTCCATTTTACCGCGCAATACCAAAGTGCCCATAGAAACAGATAACCGGGTAAAAAAAGTGGCGCGCAGCGAAAAGTCGGAGGCGCTCAATCAAGACGAAAAAGAGCAGCATGATGAAGTACATATCGTTGATGAAATGGAACAGCGTGAACGGCACGAGCAAAACGAAAAGAATGAGCACCCAAGCAACCAAGAAAATCGCCAACAAGGGAGTCTTCAACAAGAAGACAACCAAGCTAATACAAAAGAACTCAAGCAAAAAGACAAGCAAGACGACAAATCAATAGGGCAGCAATTGGACGAACGTGAAAGCCGTGAGTTAAATACCTCAGATGCAACGGGCACTAAAATACCGCGGGGCATTAAGCATGTGGATATTACTATTTAACTGTGCAGGCGGCTTTCGGGTTCATTCCTGTCATCTCTCTTATGCCGCCTTTAAGTAACTCTGCAGAACAAAATTACATTCAGTAAGCTTATATTATTTGTTGCCGCTGCTTTTAATTGCACGCTTTAGTTCAGTAGGCAGTAAAAACGCATAACTGATAAACATAAGCGCAATACCAGTAACAATAAGTAAATCATCTGCATTTAAAGAAAGTAGCGTTGTCATATTAATACCCGTAAGCGTTTAGAAGGAAAGTAACAAATCACAACCAAATATTATCACTTCGGTGGCTACAGGATAGGGGCTGGGCACTCAACTTTAGTTTAAAAATCAAGTGTTTTAGACTAATTGATTAATCGCAGGTTATTGGCGGTAAGCGAGGTGGTTGAGGCGGTAATTCAAATTCGTCACTAAGCAGTAAGTCTAGAGCAAGGTTAACTTTCCCATTAGAACCCTTATATCGATCTGGATCGTCGGTCTCTAAAAATAAGTCGTTCTCATATACTTGCTCATCAACTACCTGTTGACGCATTTCAAAGACTCGCGCTGAACAATCATGCATGTCTTTAATTGAATGACAGCCACTAGATAGCAGGATAAACCCAGTAACCAAACAAAAATGAGAGCTTTTTGAACGCTTTTCCATAAAAATACTATTCCCTGATTTTATGTAACCTTTAACTTCTAAATTTGTACACAATTTACTTAATAGCCAACTTGAACATAAAGAATGCTTCTAAAAGCCCTAAGTGTGAAGGCCCAGCTGCCAATACCCCACATCTAACCATTCACCAAATTTAAACCCAACCTTAGGGAAATGAGCTACTTTTTCCATACCTAATTTTTCGTGCAAACCAATACTGGCGGGGTTAGGTAGAGTGATGCCACCGATTACACTATTGATACCCAGACGTTTAAGTTTATCTAAAAGTGCTTCATAGAGTTCAGTGCCTAACCCTTTTCCTTGGGCTTCGTTAGAAAGGTAAATCGTCGACTCTACAGAAAATCGATATGCGGTTCTTTCTTTCCATTTAGTGGCATATGCATACCCTATAACTGCTTCGTCTTCGATGGCAACTATCCATGGTAAAGTAGATTCTGACACTTTCCTTAATCTATTAGACATCTCTTCGCTAGAAACTTCAGTTTCTTCAAAAGTGATACAGGAATTAGCAACATAGAAATTATAGATTTCAGCTATTTTGGGCGAATCTTCTAAAACTGCATTTCTAATAATCATTATCTTTCCAAATGTCTGTTAGTCATAGTGAGGGGAAGTTATCAGCTGATGTTAAAATTTACTGTTCATCATGGTGTTTAATACTTAACAGGCAGACACCTAGAAGCAAGGTTGCGAGGACACCAAACCCACCAGCAACCGCCGAAGGTAAGAAGGCGTTACGGCCCAATACAATCAAAATTCCATTGGCAAGCATGGCAACAACACCCACTACCGCAGTCACTCCACCTAAGGGCTTAGCACCATCTTGCATTTTTGCGATGCCGAAAATAAGTGCCGCAAAACCTAGCAAGAGCTTTGCTGCGTAATAAATCATGAAAGACAAGGCCACTACTGCACCCGCTAAAGGTCCTAGGCTCTCGTTTTGCGTTGTAGCTTCGCGAAATGGTGTAAACATAGTAAGGCCAACACTCACTTGTACTAAATTAAGCGCTGCACTAAATGCAATGGCAGACCATCCTACGTGGTAATGCTTTGCGCGCACCATCGCGGCGCCAGCAAATGCCATAAGGAAGGTAAAAATAATACTTTCTGTTCCCCAGAATAGCTGGCGTGGAAAATCGATGTCGGCCATGCGAAGTAGGGTGTAAAGCGCCTGGGTAGCGGCCAGCAAGAAGAGTAAATACGATGTAACTCTAACCGTGTGTTTATTAGTAAAGTCCATGGTTTTCCTTTGAATTCGTTTAACACCGCTCAAAATCAATAGTTGTGAAATTAAAGGTGTTTACCTCAAGTCAACGCAACAACAAAGGTGTAGCGTATGCACTGGGCTATAATCGTTGAGTGACCCTGCGAAGGCAAAGCCTGAATTTTCTCAGTACTAATATGTTGTATTTTGGTAATGAAATCAACGTTCGAGATTGGTAGCAGAGCGTGGAAGTATCATTGTGATTTGAAATAGAAGACAGGCGCTGAATTCCTTAAAAAATTAAAAGGGACAGCACCCGATTATTACTGTTAACACCGTTTCTACTAGTTAAGTTCTTTATCTACCCAAAACTTGGTACCTTTCACGGTAGCTTGTAAGGCTAAACCGCTTTCAGTCATGGTGTACACGGTTACATTGCCCAAATACCCTTCGCCTTCTGCTGACATGCCTTTGTTACCCGCTTTAGCCGCAGCATCAGCGTTGCCACCTACTGTCCAACCATTTTCGATAAAGTAGTTCATGGCTTTTTGCGTGTGGAAAACCATTACTACGCGGTAATCTTTCGCTCCGAGTCCAAGACCAACACCGCCTTCGGCCATATTCATGTAAGTTTTCGTGCCAGTAACTTGGTTGTTCACAACGCCGTAACCCGTGCCGGCCGCAAAGAAAATGACGTTAATATTTGCATTCGTGAATACCGCGTAGCCTGCCGCATCTCGAACTTGAGAACGGGTATCAGGCTTTTCAGTGTATAACCTAGCCAATGCATTTTGCTGCATATCTAAAATAGCTTGTCGCTTTTCAGCAACACTACCGTCACCCATAGAGGCGCAGCCAGTTACAGCAAGTAAAACTAAACCTACCAATGAAAGTGAAGTTAAGCTTTTGAAATTCATATTTTTTCCTTTGATTCAATTTTAAAACGTACTATCTAAACTTTGGGTTTAGGTATTAAAAAAACCTAAACAGATCGGTTTAATCGTTTATTGCATGTCACTACAATCCTAGTACGCAAAAAATGTGCTCAAAGGTTAGTTTTGAATGTAAATGTTATTGCTATTGCACCTTTTCAACATCGAAACCTTGCTGTTCTAGCATATTCAATACACCCAACTCACCGGGCAAATGCAATGCACCTACTAGCACAAATTCAGTGGGTTTAGTTGCCAATGCTTCTACTAAAAATTGCATCCAAGCTTTGTTTCTAGATGATAAAAGTGTATCGAATATATCAGGGTATTCGGACTTGAAATCGGCCATGCTTTCTTCGTACATTTTATCGATGTCGCCGGCTTTCCAACTCGATTTCATTTTTGGTAAAACCTGTGGGAGTGTTTCAACGTCTTCAAGGGTGTATTGAATAAACGCATCTTCATCGCCGTTACCCATTTTCTGAATAAACGAAAGTTGCTGTTCGGGGCTTTCTAACCAAAGAATGGTTTTATTGTCATTTTTGCCACGATTAAAGAAATGTTTATCTACGCCTTCACTGGTTAGCCCCATTATTTGAAGTTCAATCATGCTTAAGGTAATACTTAAAAATGCAGGCTTATACATCATAAAGTTAGAAAGTGATAAACCACGTGCTTCCATGTGTGCTGATAAATTGGCTAGGGTTTCTTCCGAAAGATCATTAGCTAGGCTGTTACCTTGACTGTAAGTTAGCTGTTTCATCATAGACTGCGCAAATTCTTGTGTTTCTAAGGCGTCTAAGTCTGTTTCAAACACTAACGTTTCTGACTGTTGGTAAGCGGTGTTGTAGGCATCTGGAAGAGGATAATCACTTTCGCTAAGTAGGTGAAGCGTGCCGCCAATATAGAGGGTGTTTTCGCCGTTACTCACTTTGAAAACCGAGGCGGAAAAGGCTGGCGTGGTTAGCCCTACTAAACAACTTGTAAGTAAAAGCGCTAAGCTAAAAGCACGTGGGCTGAACTTCATCATATTGTCCTGTTAGATGATAATCAGCCACTTTACCGAGTAAGTAACATCTATTCAACTAGGTCTATTTAACCAGTATTGAATGTTTTCTGTCGTGTGAGCCATGTCATGGCTAAAACCAGTTCAGCTCACAACAGAGTAGTTAAAAGAAGGACAGTTAAAAAAGAGCTACTAGAGAGCTGCTATCGGTGCCAATCAATTTCGAGTTCCAGCGCATCTGGAATCTGTGATTGACCTACCATTTCCTCGTAAGGGGTGGTTTGACGGAGCCAAACATGTTCAAACTCTTCAGAATTAAAGTGGTCTTTAATCTCATTTAGACAATGAAAAGTTTTTGGCCGAGACGTTTTGTCTCTTACTAAAGTGCGGGATGCACCTAATCCTGTCGCCGCTAAATAGCTACCGCCTTCAATTGACTCTATGTACAGATTCATGATTGTTCTCCGATATAACACGAGTAGACATTACTAGTTGTAGTTCACGGGCGGAAAAGCGGATATTAAATTTAATTTAAACTTCGCTTCACCTCACCAAAACTAGCGCTAAAATGAAAGCAGTACGCGCAAGCTAAACTACAAGAAGTAAGAACCAAGGCTAGGTTTTCCACCAATGATTCCGGCATACCATAATGCCTTCGTTATCTAGTGTTTCTTTGAGTAATGCGCGATCTTCAAGATTAAGAAACTCCCCCAAGACAATACGTTGTTCACCATCCACTAAGGTGACGATGGGTAGGTGCCAATCGTTTTCAGATTCGGTAAATATAATATGCGCTGACGGACGAGTGAAAGAGAGAGTGCGGTGGCGGGTACAAAAGTGAATCGTGTGGGGCTCAATATCAAGGGTTTCCCACCGGTACGTACTGCGGGAACCTTGGTACATGATAAAAATAAGCAATACGACTTCTATACCAGCAAAGGGTAAAATCACCCAAACTCCTACCACCGCCCAGCCAATAGCGATAGTGAAGACTACAACGGCAAATATCAACATCAGCCACTTAGTATCTTGCCAGCTGGCTGAACGGTTAGGCGTAAGCCGTAACCTCCTCTTACCATGGAGTGAAATGGTTTCTAACATAAAGTTCAAAGGATAAAACGGTGACTACCTAGTAATATTAGTAGGCATTGGGCATTTTGCCGTCGTGATTTGTTTAAATAAAAGCATTGGCTGTACACGAGAGTTTCATCTCCATGCGTCGTTTAGGGGAATGTGTTGAATC
Source organism: Alteromonas stellipolaris (assembly GCF_001562115.1). Taxonomy (NCBI): domain Bacteria; kingdom Pseudomonadati; phylum Pseudomonadota; class Gammaproteobacteria; order Alteromonadales; family Alteromonadaceae; genus Alteromonas; species Alteromonas stellipolaris. The sequence goes on along the minus strand of NZ_CP013926.1, from coordinate 2,963,401 downwards.
GTTTATCTCAATGGGTAATACAAAGCCCATTTAAAATTCTTTTGCTTGTGCTGTGGGTAGCGGTGATTTTTTCTCAATCCACGCCGCTTATTCTCATCGCTGAGAATAGCCTTTTTAGTTTGCTTGGCATCATTGGCGCTATTTTCGCAAACGCTACCGGTGCTGGTGGGGGCGTGGTGTTTGTTCCTTTCTTTAACCACTTACAATTTTCACCTCAGAGTGTGGTGGCCACCAGTTTCGCTATTCAATGCTGCGGTATGACAGCTGGCGCTATAACGTGGTGGCGATATAAACGCTGTCATCATCAAACCGATAGTCAGTGGCGTGCGTTGCCTACAAGTTTAATGCTAAGCGTACCCGCTTCACTGTGCGGCGTCTGGCTTGCGCAGTTTGGGCCAGAAACGTTTACTGCTCTTTCACCTTTTAAAGGCGGAATAGAACAAATTCACTTGGGGTTTGGCGCATTTTCTATATTGCTTGCCGTGGCTATTTTTGCCTCTATTCCTTTCTTAAAGCGGGTTGCCTTAAAACAAGATGCTGAGCAACTTGATATTGTGGCGCTGCCATTTGTATCTTTTTTCGGTGGAATTGTTACTGCTTGGCTTTCAGTGGGGGTAGGCGAGTTGGTGGCTGTCTATCTCATCATCAGAGGGTTCAATGTCACTATGGCCATCGCAGCAGCTGTTATCTTGTCAGCCTTTACCGTATGGGGCGCTGTGATTTATCACGTGTTAGTAACCCATGCCGTAGTTTGGGACGTAGTGATATTTGCAGGCGCGGGCGCTATTATTGGTGGCATGCTAGCCAAGTTTGTTGTGTTGGCTTTTTCACCCCAAAAACTTAAGCTTTTCTTTGGCACTTGGGTGCTATTGCTTGGCGTATCTGGTTTGCCTATTTTCTAAGAGCTCAGTTTTAAACAGGAATCGTTTGTCAGAAAAAGGATGTATAGATGACATATCAGACAGCACCCAAGAAAATTTATCGTGTAACGCAGCCCGAATGGTCGAAAAATGCCGTTATATATCAGGTGAATACTCGCCAGTTTTCAGCATCTGGTACATTCAAAGAAGTGACAAGTAGCTTAAGTCATATATGTGATTTAGGTGTCGATATCCTTTGGCTTATGCCTGTTCATCCTATTGGTGAAAAAAATCGCAAAGGTAAGCTTGGCAGCCCGTATGCGGTTAAAGACTACTTGGGCATTAACCCCGAATTTGGCAATGCAGACGACTTTAAAGAGTTAGTACAAGAAGCGCACAAACGGAATTTGAAAGTTATTTTAGACTGGGTGCCTAATCATAGTGCCTGGGACAACCCCTTGGTCGACACGCATCCGCACTGGTATGCCAGAGATCATCACGGTGCATTTCGCCCATCTCCGTGGTGGGACTGGTCAGATATTATCGAGTTTGATTACGACCAACCTGCGCTACGTGAGTATATGATTAACGCCATGGGCTATTGGGTAGAATGCTTTGATATTGATGGTTTTCGATGTGATGTAGCCGGTTATGTTCCAAACGACTTTTGGCATCAAGCGCGGGTTGCCTTAGATGCAATAAAGCCGGTATTTATGTTAGCCGAGTGGGAAAATCGCGATTTACACGAAACTGCCTTTAACATGACTTATGCATGGAGCTGGAATGAAACCATGCACGAGCTCGCCCATGGTCGATGTTCTCTCGACAGACTAAGAAAATACTATTCATGGAATGAACGGGCGTGGCCGCACAGTGCTTATCGAATGACTTTTGTGAGCAACCACGACAAAAATGCGTGGGATGGCACCCAGCGAGAGCAGTTTGGCGATGCGTTAGAGGCTGCAATTGTATTATCGGTATTGGGTGAAGGTATGCCGCTAATTCATAATGGCCAAGAAGCAGGTGAAACAAAGCGTTTAGCGTTTTTTGAACGTGACCCTATTGAATGGCAGCCTCACCGTATCGGTGATTTGTACAACGCCTTAATTAAGATAAAAAAATCTATTCCTGCCTTGGGTAATGGCGAATTTGGTGCCCGTATGATTCAGGTACCAAGTGATTGTATGTCACAGGTATTTAGCTTTGTAAGAATGGATGAACACAATAAGGTATTAATTATCATCAATTTTTCAGACGCTTTGTGCAAGGTTACATTTAACGACCCTATACTTAATGGCACTTATTCTAAGTGCACGCTCGATTCAAATACCTCCCATCACGAGCTATCAAGCCAAACCGAACACTTACATATCGAGAAGCCTGTTCAAATTGACCCTTGGGGCTATCAGGTATGGATTGCTAATGTGTGAACAGTCGGCTTCAGAAGGGCATGAAATCTGTCATTCGGTATGGAATTTTCGCGAATACCAACCATTTTTCGAAAAACTTTGGCATAATGCACCGCTTTATGGCCTAGCGGCCAAATATTCACTTTTACGTTAAGTACACTATGCCAACTATCGATGACATCTTTTCTTCCACGGGTTTACTTGCAAAAACCATCAATGGATTTGTTCCCCGTGAAGCGCAAACAGAAATGGCGCAGGCGGTAAAAGAAGCCATTGATGAAACCGGTAGCCTAGTGGTTGAAGCCGGGACCGGTACGGGGAAAACTTTCGCTTATCTAGCCCCTGCGCTGTTAGCTGAAGGCAAAGCGATTGTGTCGACGGGAACGAAAAACCTGCAAGAGCAGCTATTTCATCGAGATTTACCTTTGGTGAAAAAAGCCCTTAGCAGCAGACGTAAAACCGCACTGTTAAAAGGTCGTGCTAATTACCTTTGCTTGCACCGACTAGAACAACATGGCGGCAACTCCACGTTAGTGGAGAAAGACGTGTTAGGGCAGTTGTCTGAAGTAAAGCTGTGGTCTACCACCACAAAAACTGGCGACATGGGCGAGCTCAAAAGCTTACCCGAAGATGCGCGAGTGTTGCCATTAGTTACGTCTACCGTTGATAACTGTCTTGGGCGCGACTGCCCCGATTATGAAGAGTGTTATTTGGTTAAGGCACGGCGTAAAGCCTTGGATGCCGACATTATTGTGGTGAACCACCACTTGTTTTTCGCTGACATGGCATTAAAAGATACCGGCTTTGGAGAGCTTATCCCAGAAGCCGACGCCATTATATTTGATGAAGCCCATCAAATACCTGATATTGCCGCAGACTACTTTGGTGAATCGCTTTCCACGCGCCAAATTCAAGATTTAGCCAAAGATATTACCCTTATTTTTAGAACTGTGTTGAAAGACGCAGCGCAGTTAGATAAAGCTGCCGACAAATGCCGCATGATTGCTGCCGATTTACGCCTGTTATTCCCCGATACTACCCAGCGAGGAAATTGGGCTGAAGCCTTAATGCGTGATGATGTGCGCTTAGAAGTGGGCAAACTAGCAGAAGCGCTAGGGGTGCTGCATGAAGTGTGTAAATTGCACATTGGTCGAGATAAAGATTTAGATAATCTGTACGAAAGAATTGTGTCGGTGAGGGAACAACTCGACTCGTTAAGTGATGAAAAACAAGAAAATGTGAGCTTGTGGTATGAAACTACCACTCGCCATTTGATTATGCATTTAACGCCGTTATCGATTGCTGCTAAGTTCCGCCGTTTTGTAGCATCGCCTCCTCGCGGGTGGGTATTTACCTCGGCGACCTTGATGGTTAACGGCGGTTTTGAACATTTTCAACGCCGGATGGGATTAGAAGACTCAAGAACGCTAGGCTTAGATAGCCCTTTTAACTACCCTGAACAAGCCATGTTGTGTGTACCTCGGTATTTGCCCGAGCCGAACAGTTTTTCTATGCGTGAAACCTTGTTGAATACCGCAAAGAGGTTGATTAAAGCCAGTAAAGGCCGATGCTTTTTGTTGTTTACCAGCCACGCCATGCTGCGTGAAATTGCCGGTAAGCTAGAAGATGAAATTGACAACCCACTATTAGTGCAGGGCACAACGACTAAACAGGCGCTATTAGATGCCTACCTGGCTGATGAAAAAGCGGTATTAATGGGCACTGGCGCTTTTTGGGAAGGTGTGGACGTTCGAGGTAATGATTTGGTGTGCGTTATGATAGATAAACTGCCATTCGCATCACCAGACGATCCACTATTACAAGCACGAATGGACGACGTTAAAAAACGTGGCGCAAATCCATTTGGTGTTATTCAGATACCTCAGGCCGTTATTGCCTTAAAGCAGGGGGCTGGTCGATTAATCCGCGACCCTACCGATAAGGGAGTATTGGTTATTTGCGATAATCGTTTAGTCACAAAACCTTATGCGAAAACCTTTATAGGTAGTTTGCCGAATATGCGAAGAACCCGCAGTTTAGACGAAGTAGAGTCTTTCCTTGCAAGAATTGATGAAGAGTAAAGAATGAAAGTTTTAGCCATAGATACGGCAACAGAAGCCTGTTCAGTAGCACTTAATACTAACAGCGAGGTGGTTTCACGATTTGAAATTTGTCCACAGCAACATAGCCAGCGTTTACTGCCTATGTTGGATGAAGTGTTAAAAGATGCAGGCCTAGTGCTGGCCGATTTAGACCTATTGGCATTTGGCCGAGGCCCGGGGAGCTTTACCGGCGTGCGTATTGCTACCGGCATGGTTCAAGGTTTGTCACTGGGTAGTGGCTTAAAAGTCGCAGGTGTAAGCACGCTTGCGGCTATGGCGCAACAAGCGCTAGCCACTGAGCAAACTACAACCAAGCAGGTTGTGTGGGTTGTGTGTGCTACCGATGCCCGCATGGGCGAGGTTTATTTTGCCATCTACAAATCTGAAAATGGTTCATTAAAAGAAGTGGTTGCAGAGCAAGTGTGTCCTCCTGAAATCGCGGTAGAGCTTATTAAAGACACCATTGCTGCTAACCAAGGTGACGCTATTGATGGGTTTGAGCCTGTCGGTACCGGCTGGCAGGCTTATCCGCCACTTGAGGCATTGCTACCTATAGATCATGAGGTATCTATTCAATTTCCTGATGCGGTTTACATGCTGCCTCTTGCTGAGCAACTTGCTAATAAAGGTGACGTACAAGTGGCTAGTGATGTAAAACCTGTTTATCTACGCGACAAAGTGACGTGGAAAAAGTTACCGGGCCGCGAATAACGGGGGAAGTCGCCTTTCTGCCATTAACCGCAACACATTACATGTAAAGCAATAACTCAAGTGCGTTTCTCGAATGATCAGGCAAGCGTTGTGGTATATGGGCGCGATTCTTGCAATTCTTGCAGATGATATTATTAAATAGAACGGTGTATCGTTCAGGGGATGACTTTTACGACTTAATATTTGTTTTAGTCATCTCATCACGTATTTACTTATTTGATTTCATTTAAAAGACTGACACGTTTTTGGTATGCATATAACTAACAATTTTTCGATACCTTCATCGCATCAATCAGAGCCCTCACAAGGGCGCGTTGCTAAAGTTAATAAAGATGCGCAGCAGCAAGGCAATGGTGAAGGTAAGCAGCAGAATAATCATATTGTGGTGGCTCCAGACGCTCAGGGCACCGACAATGCACAGGCTTATCAACGTTTCGTACGTGAAGATAGTGCGGGTTATTCTCAGCAGGCTATTGCGTCGTATACCAGTTTCGAAAAACAGCAAGAGCGTGAGTCGGTACAAAGCATGTTTGGTGTAGATATTTACGCCTAACGCTTACACTAATTTAGCGTGTCGTTAGTGTTATCTTTGCGTTGTATATCGCCTGATATAAGCAGAGAAATCTGTACCATAATGCGTAAATTACGCGCCTTCCAATCACGTGTTATTAATCCCAACTAAACTTTTTGCCGAAAAACCCGTCTAAAGATTAACAATCGTTTAAATCAATGTTCTTTATGGCATTTATTAAGTATCAATGCTAACTTTTAGGGCAAAGTATCCCGCTAGTAATATCACTTTTAATGATTATTTCTGGTGAATGAGCGGGTTAACAGTGTTACACCGTTACTCAGCGCAATATGGTTTGATTCATTACTATTTGTAGTACTATATATTTTCTCGGCGCTTAGTATCAGCTCCAAGTTAAAAGTGCTTAAGCGGCCAAAAGGAGGCTTCATGCTGGTTAGAATGTTAGTGATAGTAAGTGTGGTACTTTTCGCAGGTTGCGCGATTGTGCCAGAAAGCGTAGAAGTGCCTAAAGGTACTGAGCTAGTTTCTTATTCCAAAGCCGTTACTTCGGGTGCTAATGCACAAGGTAAAATGGCTCGGTGGGGCGGAGTTATTGTTGGGGTTGAAAATAAGCCAAACAAAACGTTCATCGAACTTGTTCATTTTCCACTAAATAATTACGGAAAGCCTAATAGTGGTGGCGAAACCATCGGGCGCTTTAAAGTGCAAATAGACGGCTTTGTCGATCCTATTGTTTTTGAAGAAGGTCGTTCTGCCACCTTTGTAGGAAAATTAGTACCACCCACATCGGGCATGGTAGGTGAACAACCCTACATGTACCCTACAATATTAGCTGACGACTACCACATGTGGCGTAAACAAGAGGTTTACGACGTGAACATGTACTATTTTGATTATGGTACAGGTTGGTATTCACCGTTTATGCGACATAGACCTTGGGGCTACCCAAGCTACAGAAGAGTGCGGGTAACACGCTACGATAATTCTCCGTCTAGCCCTAAACCTTCAAAAAATAGGTCGAACGTTAATACTATTTCAAGTCCGAATGATAAATTGCGCAAGGATAAAGCGAAATAAGTACGCTACCAGATGAAAATGTTCGTAAAGATAATCGTATTTAAATAAAAATATGTATTTACTAGGGAGGCAAGATTTTGCCTCCCTATTTTTTTATCTGGCAGCATTTGGTTCTTTATGGGCAAATAATTGCCGCCGTATTGTGTGAGGGAGCAACATGATAGAAATTGAATTTACAGCAGGAAATTTACACTTAGCCGCACTAGAAAACCAAGGCGCTGGCACCGTAGTGATAGGGCTACATGGTTATTTAGATAACGCAGAAAGCCTACGGTTACTGGCCCCATATCTGCAATCTCAACGCTTTATCGCCCTTGATCTTGCTGGCCATGGTCGTTCATCCCATCGACCGATAGGCATGCACTATAATCAAGCCGATTACTTACAAGACTTGCATGCGTTGATAGAAGATCAAGAGTGGGAACAGGTTATACTGTTAGGGCATTCTATGGGGGGTATTTTAGCGTCATTGTATGCTGGGTTATTCCCTGAAAAAGTGAGGGGGGTGATCAGCCTTGATGCGTGTGGCCCGTTAACGCTAGAGGCGGATACTAGCCAAGCGCAGATGCGGGAAGCCATTCTTAGTAGGAAGAAAAAACAGCGCAATAAGTTAACCTTGGTTAATTTAGATGATGCGGTGAAAGCCCGCTGTAAGGTCTCTGATATTCCAGCTGATCATGCGCGCGCAATTCTAGAAAGGAATCTTACGCAAGATGCCGGTGGCCATTGCTTTTGGTCGAGCGACCCGCGTCTTCGCACCAAATCTGTCCTTCGATTAACCGAAGAACAGGCAGAAAACATTATGAGTGCGATAGTTTGTCCTATACTTTTTGTAGGTGCGTCAAGCAGCTTTAAAACCCTGGACAGTGTTTATGACAAAAGGCAATCCTGGTTTAAAAATGCTCGGTTTGAGCAATTAACAGGCGGCCATCATATTCACATGGAAAAAACTGATGAAGTTGGCATGTTAATCCGTCAGTTTGTTGAGCAAATGTAAACTGCATAGTTTATTTTTTTTTACACTTCCTATACTATTCGCAAGTTATTAGACCAGTTGCTCAAACGCGCGTGATACTTCACGCGCCTTTGTGTTAAAAATAAGTGAAGGAGGTTTTGGTGGAAAAAACCTGGCTCAAGTTTTACGACCCTCGTGTATCTGCAGAAATTGATGCAGATCGTTACGCATCTGTTGTCGATATATTCGAACAATCAGTAAAAAAGTTTAAAGACAAAGTTGCGTTTATCAACATGGGTCAGTCGATGACCTTTGGCGAACTCGACAAGTTATCTGCACAATATGCTGCCTACCTACAAAATAGCGGGTTAAAGCGCGGTGATGCCGTGGCAATCATGATGCCGAACTTGCTTCAGTACCCTGTAGCCATGTTTGGTGTACTTCGTGCTGGTATGGTTGTGGTTAACGTAAACCCGCTGTACACCGCAAGAGAGTTAAAGCATCAGTTAAATGATGCGAATGCTAAGGCAATTGTTATTGTTGAAAACTTTGCGTGCACACTTGAAGAAGTGATCAGTGAAACAAACATTCAAGAAGTGTTTCTTACTTCGCTAGGCGATATGCTGCCTGTACCAAAACGTTGGGTAGTGAATGCGGTAGTTAAGTATGTGAAAAAAATGGTGCCGGCTTTTAATTTGGCAGCGACTACATCTTTCACAAGCGCTATAAAGCAAGGGCAATCGTTAACCTATACCCGTCCAGATTTAACCAACGATGAACTGGCTTTCTTGCAGTACACCGGTGGCACCACGGGTGTATCTAAAGGCGCCATGCTGACACATCGCAATATGATTGCGAATCTTGAGCAAGTTTCTGGCATTTTAGAAACCGTAATAGATGAAGGCGAAGACTTCGTGGTAACCGCGTTGCCGCTTTACCATATATTCGCATTGCTTGCGAACTGCTTGATGTTCCTTAAATACGGTTGCCAAAACTTACTGATTACTAACCCTCGTGATATGCCAGGGTTTGTAAACGAATTGAGCAAATACCCTTTTACTATTCTTCCGGGTGTAAATACTTTGTTTAACGGCTTGTTAAACACACCAGGGTTTAGCGAGCTTGATTTTAAAAACTTTAAGTTTGGCTTAGGCGGCGGCATGGCTGTTCAACGCCCTGTTGCTGAAAAGTGGGAAAAGGTTACCGGTACTGTACTTCTTGAAGGTTATGGCCTTACGGAATGCTCGCCTGTTGTAACAGTAAACCCACCACAAATTGACGCGTACAAAGGCGCCATTGGTATGCCAGTACCTTCTACCGACATCAAACTTCTTGATGATGATGGTAACGAGGTAGAAAAAGGTGAGCCAGGTGAGCTTTGGGTGAAAGGCCCGCAAGTGATGAAAGGGTATTTAAATCGCCCAGAAGCCACTGACGAAATTCTTAAAGATGATTGGCTTGCCACCGGAGACATCGCCACGGTAGACGATGAAGGTTATTTCTATATTGTTGACCGTAAAAAGGATATGATCCTCGTCTCTGGATTCAATGTGTTTCCAAACGAAATTGAAGAAGTGGCTGCGATGCATGACAACATTGTTGAATCAGCAGCTGTTGGTGTGCCAAATGAAGCCAGTGGTGAAGTGGTGAAGTTATTTGTTGTTCGCAACAACGACTCGCTAACTGCTGAAGCGGTCATTGCGCACTGTAGAGAACACTTAACGGGCTATAAAGTGCCTAAGCAGGTAGTCTTCAAAGAAGATCTACCTAAAACCAATGTAGGTAAAATTCTGCGTCGGGAACTACGAGATTAATTCGGTAAGTGAATTAGGAAACATGTAGAGCCGGCGTAAGCCGGCTTTTTATTATTATGCAATATGAATTAGTAACAACTTTCGAACACCTTAATAGCGTTTGTAACCTAGCCCAGCAACAAAAAGCAGTGGCGCTGGACACAGAATTTGTTCGCACTAGAACCCTGTCTCCGCAGCTTGGTTTAATCCAGTTGTATGACGGGCATCAGTTAGTGCTAATCGATCCGCTTGCGATTGATGATCTCTCGCCATTTATTGCTTTAATGGAAAATACCAGTGTGGTAAAAGTGCTGCACTCATGCTCAGAAGATCTCGAGACCTTTCTGACCGCATTCAACACCGTGCCAACACCCGTATTCGATAGTCAATTTGCTGCCAGTATTTTAGGCTTAGGCGCATCGCTAGGCTACGCAAAGCTGGTTGAGTTATTGTGCGATGTAAGCCTAGATAAAGGCGAGTCTCGAACCGACTGGATAGCTCGCCCTTTAAGAGAAGCGCAGCTTAGCTATGCGGCCAACGATGTACTGTATTTATTACCTTGCTATGAACATTTAGTTGAAAAAATAAATGAAGCAGGCAAGTTAGATTGGGTATACCAAGAGATAGCCCAACTAGCCGATAAAAAGCGCAGTCAAATGCCGGAAGAATTTGCTTATATGCAGATTAAAAACAACTGGCGTTTATCAAAAGAGCAACTTACCGTGCTACAAGCGCTTGCCGCATGGCGACTCGCTACTGCGCGCAAGAAAGACATGGCATTGAATTTTGTATTTAAAGAAATACATCTTTATGAAGCTGCACGTCTTATGCCTTCAAGCAAGTCAGGCTTATCTCAACTACATGGGGTGAACCCACAATCGATCAGGCGCTACGGTGAGACCATAATCACATTAATAAGCGAAGCTCGAGATAAATATGCGGCCACTTCTGAGTCACTTAGGTTACCTAAAGTCAGTCGTTTAATTGACGTTGCAAGCTACAAACAAACGTTAGCAGCGCTAAAAGCTGTGAGCGATAAAATTGCCAGCGAAAACGATGTATCGCCAGAAGTTATTGCATCTAAAAAACAATTGAACCAAGTGCTAAAATGGTACTGGTTCGACAGTGACGAAACCCGAGTGCTAGGCCTTAAGCCAGATGTATTATCTGGTTGGAGAGCGCCGCTATTCGAACCCCATTTAGAAAAGTTACTAGGCAATAAACCTAGTCTCTAACGTTGAAGAGTTTACGAAATGATGTTGTGCGCAATTTATAAATCTCGAAAACACCTAGGCATGTATTTGTATGTGCCTAATAAAGACCAATTTGATGATGTGCCAGAAATTCTTAAAGACAAGTTTGGCAAGCCAGAGTTAGTCACAGTATTGTCGCTAGATAAGCACGAGAAACTGGCTGGGGTGGATAAGCAAAAGTTGGTTGCTGAACTTGAAGATAAAGGCTTTTATCTTCAGTTGCCACCTAAAGAAGATGATTTACTGATGACCCATCGTAAGTCTTTGGGTTTACAAGCCACACCAGATAAAAAGTTTTAAGCATGGCTAAACGGTTAACAGCATCGCTACTTGCAGTAGCGGGGTTTGTGGCAAGCATTGCTTTTGCTCAGGCCGAAGAAAAAACAGCACAAGGGTTTGCTGAGTACGTAACAGCGTTAAAAGCCGAAGCCAAACAGAAAGGCTTCAATGAATCATTTCTCACCGACGCCTTTAACGATATTAGTTTCCGTCCAACGGTTATCAAGTCTGATAAAAACCAACCCGAAAAGAAAATTACACTCGATAGTTACTTAGCTAGTCGTGTGCCTGACTGGAAAGTTCAGCAAGCGGTTGAAATGTATAACAAGCACAAGCCGCTGCTTGAAGAGATAGGGCAGAAGTATCAGGTTCAACCTCGATTTATTGTTGCACTATGGGGTAACGAATCAAATTTTGGACGTATTCAAGGTAACTACAGCGTGCTGTCTGCCTTGGCCTCACTTGCGTATGAAGGCCGCCGAGAAAAACTGTTTAAAGATAACCTTTTTGCCGCGCTGACTATTCTTCATGAAGGCCATACTAGCGTTGATGCGTTAAAAGGTTCTTGGGCTGGTGCCATGGGGCAAAGCCAATTTATGCCAATCTCCTTTTTAAACTACGCGGTAGATTATGATGGTGATGGTAGAAAAGATATATGGCAAACCGAAGCCGATGTATTTGCCTCTATTGCAAACTACCTATCATCAGAAGGGTGGGATAAGAACGGCACGTGGGGTAGGCAGGTGTCTTTAACCCAGCCTATAAAAGCGTTCGGTCTTTCAAAAAGCCTTTATAAGCCCTTAGCCGATTGGCAGCAAGCAGGCGTTAGACGCTTCGACGGTAGCGATTTGCCAAACGCTGATATTTCGGCTTCTCTTATTATGCCTGATGGCAGTGAAGGGCGGGTTTACCTTGTCTATAATAACTTTCATACCTTGATGAAATGGAACCGCTCAAGTTACTTCGGCGTGTCGGTAGGTTACCTTTCAGAACGTATAAAACGAGGGTATTAATATGTATCAACATGTAGAATTTCAGGGCAATCCCATCGCATTGCCGATAGGGAAAGTGGCATGTATTGGTCGTAACTATCTTGATCATATCGAAGAAATGAAATCGGTTGTATCAGAGTCACCTTTGTTATTTTTAAAACCCAAAGCGGCGTTGTGTGACTTGGCCAAACCGCTGGTTATTCCTGCCAATCAAGGTGAATGCCATAACGAGCTTGAAGTGGCTGTATTGCTTAAACACGCGTTATGCAAAGCTACAGAAGATGAAGTGTTAGCGGCCATTTGGGGTATAGGGCTTGGTTTGGATTTAACCTTGCGTGATGTGCAGCGCGAGCTTAAGGCGCAAGGCCAACCTTGGGAACGGGCAAAGTCTTTCGATTTAAGCTCTCCAGTGTCAGGCTTTGTTCCAATAGATAGCATCACAGACTTACAAGATTTACATTTTACATTAAGTATAAACGGTGAAGTTCGTCAGTCTGGGCATACCGCAATGATGCTGCACAAAATAGTGCCGTTAATTGCGCATATGTCCCAAACCTTTACCCTAGATGCGGGTGACGTGGTGCTAACGGGTACCCCTAAAGGAGTAGGGCCGTTACTTGCGGGTGACACCATTGAAGCCACCTTACATGATAAAATCACTGTTAATACAAAGGTTGTTAGCTAATGACTGCTCCTTTTTGGGAAACCAAAACCCTTGAAGAAATGACCCAAAAGGAATGGGAGTCATTATGCGATGGCTGTGCAAAGTGTTGCTTACATAAGTTTATTGATGATGAAAACGAAGAAGCGCAAGCGCCTACGGATTACATCAATGCCAATGAACAAATTCATTACACCAATATTGTCTGTTCTCTGCTCAATACGAAAAAATGTGAATGTACCCAGTATGCAAAGCGAACTGAGCTTGTGCCCGATTGTGTTCAGCTGACGAAAGCCAACTTAAAAGACATTTTTTTTATGCCCACAAGCTGCGCTTATCGCCGTCTTCATGAAGGGAGAGGTTTGCCGTCTTGGCATCCGTTGCTGAATAAGGGCAAGAAACATGTGATGCACAAAAATGGCATGTCTGTACGCAATAAAACGGTGTTTGAAACCGATGTGGATTTAGATGCTTTCGAAGATTATATTGCTATTTGGCCGTTGGAAGATTTAGATTAACCGGTAATACTGTAAAGCAGCGCATCTCGTCCGAAAATGCGCTTGCGGCAAAGCCCTTCCTTTTCAGCACCAATACGTTCGGCCACGCGCAAACTGGCTTTGTTGTTAGGCTCAATTAGGCATTCTAGTCGGTGTAAATTCATTTGCGTAAAGGCTAGCTTCTTTAGCGCTTCACAAATGGCAGTGGCGAGGCCTTTTCCACATGAGTCTGAACGAAGCCAATAACCCAAATTCGCGGTTAAATGGGTGTGGTGGATATAGTTGATGATCCCCATGCCCAAACAGCGTTCATCGTGCATTAGCAAGTAGGTTAACCCATAACCTGACTCTCTCGCAGCCTCCATCGATTGAATACATTGTTTCGCCAATGCAGGGGTAACTGGGCACAGCGCTGCACCTAACCAAGGTTTCACATGGTGAATAGATTGCTGTGAAGCCTCACATAAGGCTTCAGCATGCTTAGGGGCTATGCGCTGTATTGTCACCGGCCCCTGTTCTGTGTGGATAGGAGGGAGCCTTGACGGCAAAATAGAAAGGTCTATCAAAAGGGTTTTTTATCCAGCAAACGACATGCAAATACAATAGCAAATACTATAAAGTACGCAGCAAAGAGGATTTGCATCCATTGTGCCATTCCCATTGAAAGAAACTGCCAACTGTCCTCTAAGCAATCACCTTGTGCGGCGAAAATAGCAGGTATCCATTCGTGTAACTGAAGCCATGATGGAAAGTTAGGTACTATTTCGCAGCTGGCGAAAAAAGGGTTCGGCGCATTCAAAATAGCAATATGTTCTTTAGCGATTAAAAAGCCCCAGCCGGCAGATACTGCCCAACCGGCAAAACCTACCATGCGTGTAAGGCCGTTGTTTTTAATCAAAACAAACAGCGCTGACAACACAATGCCGTACATGGCAGTACGTTGGTAAATGCACATAATGCAGGGTTTTAAGCCCATGCCATATTGAAAGTAAAGAGCGGCTAATTCTAGCCCTAATGACGTGGCGAAAAGCACAAGCCATGAAGACTTGTGCTCTGCCCAGCGACTAATGCGATGTACTACTGAACGCATGTCTAATTCCTAGTGTGAAACAGCACCGCCAACAGCTTCTGTCGCGGTATGATGTTCGATTAAGTGCATGTCGTACAACCACTGGGTTGCATCGGCTAAGCCTACATAGGTAGCCACCAAGCCCACAATAGTAAGTACGATGGTGTATGGCAGTGCCATCATTACCATGCGCCCGTACGACAAGCGTAGTAAAGGTGCAATCGCAGAGGTCAACATGAACAAGAATGCAGCTTGACCGTTGGGTGTAGCAACACTAGGCAAGTTAGTTCCTGTGTTAATTGCAACTGCTAGCATATCGTACTGGTCACGGGTAATTTGGCCAGCTTGCAGGGCTGCGGTAACTTCTGTGATATACACAGAGCCTACAAACACGTTATCACTCACCATCGATAACACACCATTGGCGAGGTAAAACATCACCATCTGAGTTTCACCTTCAAAGCTTAGTACCCAATGAATAACGGGTTGGAATAAGCCTTGGTCGATAATCACTGCCACAACACCAAAGAATACGCAAAGCAAAGCAGTAAAAGGCAGAGCTTCTTCGAAAGCTTTACCTAACGCGTGCTCTTCAATAATGCCGCTCATCGATGTTGCCAATACAATAACAGAAAGACCGATTAACCCTACAGATGCCATGTGTGTTGCCAAGCCAACCACTAACCATACGCCAATGAGAGCTTGAACCACAAGCTTAGCCTTTTCACGTTTGCTGCGGCTTTTATCCATATGCTCGCTATAGTCGGTAAGAATTTTTCTCACTGAATTTGGTAGTTTTGCACCATATGTAAACCAACCTGTTTTCTCTAAAACCATAGTGGTTAATAAGCCAAATACGAAAACAGGTAAGCTAACAGGCGCCATGCGGATGAAGAATTCAACGAAATCCCAGCCAGCTTTATCAGCAATAATAAGGTTTTGTGGCTCACCTACCATCGTCATTACGCCGCCCAGTGCAGTACCTACCGCAGAGTGCATCATTAGGTTACGAAGGAAGGCACGGAAGTTTTCTAGATCATTACTGCCTAGTGAATCTACGCCGTCATCACTCGTGTGGTCATGATCTGAGTGAAATTCTTTACCCGAAGCTACTTTGTGGTAAATAGAATAGAAACCTAAACCTACACTGATGATTACTGCAACCACGGTCAGAGCATCAAGGAATGCCGATAAAAAAGCTGATGCAAAGATAAACGACAGTGACAAGACCATTTTGTTTTTAACCCCAATCACTAACTTGGTGAATAAAAACATAAGTAGATCTTTCATAAAGTAGATACCGGCAACCATGAAGACCAGAAGTAATAGTACTTCAAGGTTAACCTCAATTTCGTGCATCATGTGTCCGGGCGTTGTCATCCCAATGAACATGGCCTCAATGAGTAGTAAGCCGCCTGGCTGCAATGGGTAGCACTTTAACGCCATGGCGAGAGTAAAAATAAATTGGATCACCAATGTCCAACCCGCCAAGTAGGGGTCAACCATAAACAATACTGGGTTTATAATGAGAAAGGCGATAATGGTTTGCTTATACCAATTGGGTGCGTGTCCCAGAAAGTTACTAAAGACCGCCGAGATCATTGAGGTTTGCATGAGTTCCTATTCCTTTTACAACAAAGGCGCTAACGTTGCGTCTTTACGTTTTGAATTTCTGGTTATTGCAAACATAAACTGACTTTCATCGAGAGCAAGTGATTGCAAGTTGTCGATAATCGGGCAGTTTTGCTGCTTTCATTATAATAGTCCGAAATTAAGCGTACATGATATTACAACCTTGAGAAAGCAATTCACAGACCCCATAAAAGGAAAGTTAGCGGAATTACTCAAGTTAGGTCGATAATCAACCTAACAATGTAGTTTATTGCGTTAAGTAAGTCTGCTTTTGCGTGATAAAAAACCATTAACGCAAAGGTTTAAGGATTATTTTAATGAAATGTTAACAAAAATTGTTAGCAGGGGATTTTTCATTGTGATAATAAAAGCGCATCTGGTACAATCAGTCGCAGAATAACAATAACGTGCAGGCGATTAGTTATGATTTATAAGGCGCAGAGTCCCGCTGGATTTGCCGAAGAATATATTGTTGAATCGATTTGGAGTGGACGCTTCCCGCCGGGTACAATTTTGCCTGCAGAAAGAGAGCTTTCAGAACTTATTGGTGTAACACGCACAACCTTGCGTGAAGTTTTGCAACGTTTGGCTCGTGACGGTTGGTTAACCATTCAACATGGTAAACCCACAAAAGTGAATAACTTTTGGGAAAGCTGTGGCTTGAACATTCTAGAAACCTTAGCTCGTCTTGATCAAGAGGGCATTCCTGAACTAGTGGACAACCTCTTAGCGGCGCGTACTAATTTAAGTGCTGTGTTTATTCGAGGGGCAATTCGCAACAACCCGAAGGAATCTGCTGAGATTATTACACGTTATAAAGACGTGGAAGAAGACGGCGCTGCTTTTGCGCAATTCGATTACCAAATGACCCATGATTTAGCATTGGCATCAAACAATAATGTGTTTGTGTTAATGATGAATGGCTTTAGGGGCATGTACTCACGTATTGGTGGGTTCTACTTCGATCATCAGCAAGCGCGAGATGTGGCCAAAGCCTATTACGCTAAACTGCTCGATGCTGCAGAAAACGAAAGACACGATAAAGTACCTGTAGTAGTAAGAGACTATGGTATTGAAAGTGGTAAAGTTTGGCAGCAAGTGCGAGACAGCATGCCTAAAGATATTGTCGATTAATACAATGGCAGTGGAGAGAAGCGAATTCCTCTTAAGCTAAATACGTAAGTTACTTCAGTACTATCAAAAACGTCCTCTTCAGGGCGTTTTTTTGTTTTAAGACACAGCTTGTAACTATTTAGTACTTAGTTTGGTCACATTAGTGCTTTTTAACCCTATATTAACGTTAAAAATTACCTATACTTTGGGGTTAAGTTTTGTCACTTATCATCTTCCGGAAAAGGACCTATCATGAAATCTCTATGGATAGCATCGTGCATGACGTTAACGGCGAGTCTTTCGCTAGGAGCGTGCAGCGATAATAGCACTAGCATGGAACAATCCTCACAAGTAGAAAAACAACAAGGCGTTAAATTGATTACTGATACTCCAGCACCTGTTGCACAGAAAATTCCTTATGAGCTAGCGGCTCACGGTACCGTCCGCAATGATGACTATTACTGGATGCGAGATGATAGTCGTGAAGACGAGAAAGTGTTGGCGCACTTAGAAAAAGAAAATGCTTATTTAGAAACTGTTATGGCGCCATTAAAAGATAACAGAGAAACCTTGTACGAAGAGCTGATTGCCCGAATAGAAAAAGATGATACGACGGTTCCTTATTTAAAGAATGATTATTGGTATTTCACCGAGTACTCAGGGGAAAATGAATACCCTATTTATCTGCGAAAACCATCCATGGATGCAGAGGGAGAGGTATTACTGAATATGAATGTGATGGCCGAAGGTCATGACTATTATAATATTGGTGACTACTCGGTAAGCAGTGATAATAATTTACTCGCGTATTCTGAAGATACGTTGAGCCGCCGCGTTTATACCATTTTTGTGAAAAATTTAGCTACGGGTGAGTTATTGTCAGACGAACTGACAGGTACCTCTGGTGCAGTAGAGTGGGCTAACGATAATAAACACCTTTTCTATGTGAAAAAAGATCTGCAAACCTTACTTGGGTTTCAGGTTTATCGTCATGCACTTGGCACACCTCAAGCGGACGATACGTTAGTGTTCGAGGAAACTGACCCTACGTTTTATACCTACATTAGTAAAAGCAAAGATGATGACATGATTTACATTCATCATAGTCACACAGACAAAAGTGCAGTGACCTTAATAGATGCGAACCAACCTACTAAGGCGCCAGTCCCATTCTTGCCTATTAGGGAAAATGAGGAATACAGCATTGAAAAATCGGGTGATAGTTACTTTGTTCTGACGAACAATGAGGCAACTAACTTTCGAGTGATGAAAGCGCCAGCTTCTGCAACCGATGATATGTCCAAATGGGAAGAGGTGATTGCCCATAATCCTGACGTATTCATTCAAGATATAGAAGTGCTGGGCGACTTTTTGGTGGTCAAAGAAAAGCAAGAGGGTGTTTTACGTCTTGTTGCGCACAATTTAAAAGCTGATAAAGTCACAGTAATACCTACAGATGATCCTATCTACGGTGCTTACTTCACAGGTAACACTCAGCAAGATACCGATACTTTACGTATTTACTATAGTTCCTTAACTACGCCCGCGAGCATTGTAGATATCGACTTAAACACCTTTGATAAAACGGTCCTTAAACAAACTAAGGTCTCTGACACGTTTTCATCAGCGGCGTATACCTCTGAACGTATCATGATTAAAGCGGAAGATGGAGCGGACATTCCCGTATCGTTGGTCTATCGTAACGACATGTTTAACAAAGATGGCACCAATCCACTCTATCAATATGCCTATGGTTCTTACGGTGCCACGATTGAGCCAACGTTTAGAAGTAGTTGGTTATCGTTAGTAGATAGAGGCTTCGTGGTGGCGATTGCACATATTCGTGGCGGCCAAATGTTAGGTCGACAGTGGTATGAAGACGGAAAGATGCACAGTAAGATTAATACATTTACCGACTTTATCGACGTATCAAAAGGCCTGATTGAAAAGCGATATGCCGATCCTAAACGAGTGTTCGCCATGGGCGGCAGTGCGGGTGGTTTGTTGATGGGCGCGATTGCGAATATGGCGCCTGAGCTGTATTTGGGGATTTCTGCGCATGTGCCCTTTGTGGATGTTGTTACTACAATGAGTGACGACACTATCCCTTTAACCACAGGTGAATATACAGAATGGGGTAACCCTGCGAATAAAGATGAATTCGACTATATTTTATCTTATTCACCTTACGATCAAGTGAGTGCCCAAGATTATCCTCACATGTTAGTGACCACAGGGCTTCACGACTCACAAGTGCAATACTTTGAGCCGATGAAATGGGTAGCTAAGCTACGTGACTACAAAACCAATGATAATTTGTTGTTGTTTCAAACAGATATGGAAGCTGGTCACGGTGGTGCATCTGGTCGGTTCAAACGTTTTGAGTCAACAGCGCTAGAATATGCATTCGTTTTTTACCTGGCAGGTATAGAAATCTAGCTGTCGAGATTTAAGCTAGCATCACTATGTTTTACTGACATATCGAACAGGCAGAAGCTTTAGCGTTTGCCTGTTTTTTACATTTAGCATTTGTTAACACTAAAAGGAAACATGCTATGAACAGTAATCCCGTTGGTTGGTTTGAAATTTATGTTGAAGATATGCCTCGCGCGCAGGCTTTCTACGAAAGCGTACTGAAGGTTTCCTTAGAATCACTGGAAGACCCTTCTGCCGATAAATCACAAGGCGCGTTCAGTATGATGACGTTCCCTTCTGACATGGAGCACTATGGCGCCAGTGGCGCACTAGTTCACATGGAGGGCGCTCCAGTAGGTAAAAATAGCACCTTAGTCTATTTTGCGTGTGAGGACTGTGTCGTTGAAGCGGGTAGGGTAGTTGACGCAGGGGGCGTTCTTGAGAAAGAAAAAATGGCGATTGGTGAATATGGGTTTATTGCGTTAGCTATTGATACAGAAGGGAATATGATTGGATTTCATTCCCAAGCGTAAACTTTTTGTGGTTTTGTATTGTTATTAGTATGCGGTTTCTAATTGTGCTTTGTATAGTGATTCTGTAATCGAACATTCACAGGAGCTGACGATGACAACCACTGATACCATTAAAGGTAAAATTAACGAAGCAGAAGACATGGCTCGCAAAATTTGGCTAGCAGGGCTTGGCGCGTACGGAAAAAGCGTAGAAGAAGCACAAGGTCGTTACGAAAAGCTAAGTGAAGATGCGAACAAAATGTTTGATGACTTAGTAACCAAAGGTGAAACGCTAGAAGACGATGCGCGTAGTAAGTTTAAGTCGACCACCAATGATGTTGAAAACCGTGTGGCAGATGTACGTAAAAAACTGGGCTTAGATACCGACCCTGCTGATCATCGTATTGAAGAGCTTTCAGCAAAAATTGACGCGTTAACGGAAGCCGTAGCTAAGTTAGCGGCGAATAAATAGCACACACGTTTTATTGTTGCTATTTTTCAGCAAGGTAGTTGTTGTCGTTTTTTGTAGTACGGTTACTGACAAAGGCGTTAGCGCAAATGCTAGTGTCGATGCGACAGTAAAACTACCTTGCCCTATTCGTTTTCGAAGCGGGAGGTTACATGCCTAATAATCACAAATCATCACCCTTATTTGGATGGCTTACAGCAGGTTCTGATTTAATATCAGCGCAACTTGAGAGTACGGCTACTACAGTAAGTAAAAAAATTGATGATACTCACTCCTCAATTGAGGCTATGCAGCGCAAGGGCGCTGAAGTCGAAGGTGAGTTGAAACGTCGATTTAACCCAGTTTCACTTGTTGATAGCGCACAACAGTTGGTGATGTCTACGCCTTTGTTTAGCTTACTTTCTGGTGGAAAAGCACGCCTTGAAAGAGAGCATCAAATAGCGTTACTTTCCGCTAAAGTTGATTTACTGGTAGAGCAAGTCGCATTGCTTGCCGCGAAACGAGCGGCAGAGAAAGCCCAAACGCCAACAAAAACAACTGCAAAAGCCCCGGTAAAAGCGGCGCCAAAGTCGACAGCTAAGGCTGCTTCAAAAACGACACCAAAACCCACGGCTAAAGCGACACCTAAAGCAGCCTCAAAACCTGCCACCAAAACGACCGCTGCGGCAACCAAAGCGGCTAGTAAAACCTCTACGGCTAGTAAAACCACTACGGCTAGTAAAACCACTACGGCTAGTAAATCGACTTCGGCAAAAATACCTGCCGCCGCGAAATCAACCACTACGACTTCCGCTGCATCGAAGCCAGCAGCGACTAAAACGACTGCCGCTAAGGCTTCAGGAACTAAGCCCCAGGCGACGAAGTCTTTAACATCAAGTAGCGGTACGTCAACTGCGACGAAAACCAACGGTGATGGTAAGGCAGATAGCGACTCGTAAACCTTTAGCACCTTACTGGCTACACCGTTAGGCGCAAAAAAAGAGAGTAGGGCACTCTCTTCTTTTATAGTCGCGTTTAATATCGATGTTAGTGTTTAGCCACAGGCGTTGCATCGCCACGGGGGTTAATACATCGCCACGGGCCTAGTTCGTTTTGCTCCACAGATTTTGGTGTTTCTTAAAACTAAAATAGTCGTGGGGCTCCCAAAAGCTGGGGATTAAGTCATCTACTGCGTCTGGGGTGAAATTACTGGAAAGCTGGCTCATGATTTCTTTCAAGCGCGCTTTATCAACATTCATTAGCTTCTTTCTGCTAACTGGGAAATAAAGGTTTCTGCCTTTCTCAATAACTTCGATATGACCGCTGCTGATATGCTTTTGATTGCGCGTGGTTACTTTGCAAATTGGCTCGCCAGGTTTAGTTGGATTTAATCCTATCACCACCGCACATTCATATTGGTCTTTTTCTTGGCCGTTTTCATTAACAGGAATGAAAGTAATGCCGAAGCCTTGCGGGAAGTAACCGACCAAGTCAATAAAGTCCTCCGCGAGCTTTTTATTTAACGCGCCTTTTTTAGATAGCTGCTCTATAAGTAAGTAGCCTTTAGGTAGGTTTTTACGGCTGTAATCGTTTTTAGTAGAAAAAATAACAGACGCATAAATTTGCGGTATTTTAATTAGCTCACCTAAACCAGTTTTAGACACAAAGGCATCTTTTACCAACTGGCTAACAAAGTCATTGGCCTCTTTATGTGTTTGCACAAATCGGTCACGTTCTTCTTTCACGTTTCCCACATAGGCTGGAATGCCTAACCCTTCAGTAAGGTATTTCATGGTGAAGTGATAGTTAAGCTTCAACAAGTCTTTTCGCTGAGATTCTTCTAGTAATCGGAATTCATCCAACTTATTGTCTGCGCCACGTAATATCGTTAATGCGGCGGGGCTTTGTAAGCCTACATCTTGTAGCAAAGAGGCAGTAATTAATGGGCGGCCTAATTCTATGCGCCATTTTTCACGCCAATAGCGGTTACCACGCATACGAGAGATCGCGTCACGATATTTTGAAAGGTACTTGTGCGCAATGGTGTCGTGATCGAGTAATTTATCAGTAAGTCTTAACACCAACACGGCTTTGTAAAGCGGCTTAAAGCGCTGGTGAATGCGTGCAAATTTACCCTCGGGGCCTTGAGTAAGTAACATTAAGGTGCCGAGAAACTTTGCACTTAGCTGCTGAGTTTCTTGCCAGCTGTCTCCTTCGCACAGCTTGATAATCTTAATGCTCACCTCATCAATACGCGCAAGGCGCGCCAAGCGTTCCTCTTCAAGCTTTTGGCTAGAGTTTTTAATTTGCTTTTTAAGCTGATCTACAAGAACTTCTTTCTTAGTTGAAGCTTCCGCTTTTTTTAGCTGTACCTTCAATTCCTCAACATGCGCTTCTAGCGTAGGCGTTAAAGCAAAAAAATGTTTAGCATCTTCAAATACTGAGCCATAGCCAACCTCTTGTGGGTACACCATGTTTATTAATTGTTTAACTTGCTGCGTGTAGATGCTATCTGGGCTTTGAATTTGTGCGCTCACCGATATCCTTCGTGTATGTTTTCTACCCCAATGCCAGTCAAATTCCTGCCTGGGGTGGGTTATTAGGCACTGTGTCCTAATTCAACCGCTTCTCTTTGTTTCAATTTGCCAAGATAATACCGCAAACTTTCGCTAATTTTGGTATTTTTTTCAATAACATCGAGCTGTGGCCAAGTTGATTTTTCTCCACTCACAATGAGAGCATTGATACTCTCAAGACTTGGATTAGCAATAACTTGTGTCAAATTACGAATTTGTTGTTTGGGGAGAATATTTATATTGCCTACATATTGCTGATCGATAATAGACTTCACTTTATGAATAGCAAGTTTAGCGCCCTTATTGTCAATCATATTTTCAATAATATCGATGGCAAAAATACTGTTACTTTTTAATAGCTGCCCCACGTGTCTGCTCGATAGCCCCCACAGTGATTGAGGGTTAATACGCGTAGATTGAATGAAGGGCACGGCGAGTGGATTGGTTTGGCTTACAATACTGTGGTTAACGCCATATAACCTAGCAAGTCTATCAAAGGGTAAATCAGCCATCAGTGAGCCGTCAGCGAAGCGTCGGTTAGGAATATAGGGGACGATATCACCCGCTGGTGTTTTAGCGCGTAGTTGTACGGGGCTAAATACTACCGGTACGGCACATGACGCTCTTACCGCTTGGGTGATAATAGCGTTGGGCGATGTTTTAGCGTTTAGTAACCTAGAATGTTGGTGTAAATCTGCAGGCGATACGGTTACGGTTACATGCCGACGGGTTTTTTTATAGGCTTCTTCAAAGGTGGTTAAATCGAATAAGCTGATTAATGCATTCTCTAACACCGTGCTATCAAACAAACTATTCTTACCAAAGCCCGCCCAGCTTCGCCATTTTTTGAAGGTTTCGTAGATATTTTCAGCGCTTAATGCATCGAGCAATTCGTCATGCGTACGTGTGCCTACCAAGGCAGCAATAATGGAACCGGCACTTGCGCCTGATACTACAGAAGGCAACAGCTCTTTCTCATTTAGCGACTTTACAACACCGCAATGAAAGAAGCCCAATCCAGCGCCGCCAGACAACATCAGGCAGCTGCGTCCGAATGCATGGGCGGTTTCTTCAAAAAATGACAGCTTCTCGTAAAAATCTACGTCGTCTTCATTAGCTTGGTAAATCTGATCAAGTGCTAGCTTGACCTCTTCAATGAATTGCACGATGAGATACTTAGTGCCCATCTTGCATTTACGGCGGATAGCAGGGTTTGCAATATTGCCTAAATTCCCATGCAAGCCTTCATGAATAATTGACATAAGCGCATGCATATCACCATTGCCTCTGGCAATTTTTAAGCGCTGTACCCGTTTTTGAATAAGTATGTAGTCGTAATCATCTGATGCATCATCGGCTTTCCATGCTTCTGCACCGGAAATTTCATCATGCGCTAAGCAAGCTTCTTGGTATGCTTGATAGCTTGAAGCATGGGCAATGTCTTGGTCTAATTTTTTTAAACGTAAGTCAAATAAAGCCATATTATCAGTGTCACGGATGAGTATACAAAAAGTGTACAAAGGAAGTTTAGAATGCGCTACCTAACAAAAAGTAGTCAAAAATTAAGCGGGGTTTATTTGATGTATTTTAATAAAACTTGGAAACCTTGGTGCATTTACCGATAAAACATTGACCAATTCGTAAGCACTCAGTAGCCTGAAAGAGAAGAAAAATAATTCGAGCAAGTTGTTCGCCATATGGAATGGAATTTAGAAACACTGAGTCTGCTGTCAATTCCGCTAATAAGCGCGCTGGTTGGCTGGTTAACAAATTACCTCGCGGTAAAGATGATGTTCTACCCTATCGAGTTTGTTGGGGTAAAACCCATCTTTGGTTGGCAGGGGCTAATTCCGGCTAAACGCAGGCAAATGGCGGAAATTGAAGTTGAACTTGTTTTGGGTAAGTTGCTGAGTGTTGAAGAGCTCGCAGAGCGCATCAATCCTAGTGATCTCACCAAAGCAATTGAACGTCGACTGGGGCAAGTTACCCGCAAAGTGGTTAACGATGTTATGTCTGAGTCTGCCCCTCAATTGTGGGCTGCGCTTCCCGTGCAAGGAAAAAACCTTGTTTATCAGCGCATCGAAAACGATATTCCCAATGTCGTCCACAAGATGGTGGATGACTTTCAGCATAATGTGGCTGAAATTCTCGACATAAAAGAGCTCGTCGTTGAACAGCTAGTAAATTCACCTTCGTTAATCAACGAGATTTTTCTTACTGCAGGCAGTAAAGAATTTCCTTTTATCGTGCGTTCAGGCTTCTATTTTGGTTTTCTGTTCGGGTTACCCACCATGATTTTATGGTACTTCTTTCAAAACTGGTGGATTTTACCCCTCGGCGGACTTTTAGTGGGCTACGCAACAAATTGGATTGCGATAAAAATTATTTTTGAGCCTAAACGTCCCTTTAAGTTTGGCCCAATCACCATACAAGGTATGTTTCTAAAACGGCAAAAAGAAGTGTCTGAGGTGTACGCTGAAATTATTGAGCAAAAGCTGATCACGCCCAAAAACATTACCCACGTTATTTTGCATGGCTCTGGTTCAGCCCAACTTCTAGAGCTTATTGAGCTACACGTTAACGATGCTATTGAACGTTACGTTGCTATCACTCAGCCTTATTTCGCCCTAGGTGTGGGCTCTGAGAACTATCATAAAATGAAAGCGTTAGCGGTGAAACAGATATTCGATAACTCAGATAAATATCTGTTGTATGCCTATGATTACGCTAACGATGCTTTGCACGTAGGCCAAGATTTAAGTGAACGAATGCAAGCCTTAAGCGCTGAAGAATTTGAAGGGGTGTTGCGCCCTGCTTATCAGCAAGACGAGTGGAAGCTCATTGTCACAGGTGCCTTATTAGGCCTACTAGCTGGCTTCGCTCAATTGTATTTGGTGTTTCTATAAATGAAAACATCGCAGCGGATTTTACTTACGGCGCTCACTCTGTTTAATCGCCATGGCGAGAACGGCGTTACCAGTGTGGACATTGCTATGGAGTTAGATATTAGCCCCGGCAATTTGTATTACCATTTCAAGGGCAAAGAAAGCATGGTGAGTGCGCTTATGCGTATGCATGAAAAGCAAATGCAGCGCGTATTGGTACCCAACGCTTTAAATTCACTTACCGCAGAAGAAGTAATGTATTACTTATATCTGTTGGTAGACAGCTTGCACGTATTTCGGTTTTTTTATCGAAGCCCCGCGGATATTGTTGAAAAATATCCGTTAATTGAAAAGCCCCGGAAGAATATTCTTTCAAGTTTACATAAGCAGCTTTCTCAATTATTGGCTACGTTAAATAATAGGAATGTGTTGGTCGCATCACGTTCAGATCTGACGTTGCTGGTTGATTTGCTTAGCCTCATCATTACCCAGTCTTGTCAATTTGATGAAACTAACAGCCATATGGATGAAACATCTCAGCGTTATCATGCGCTGTCACTCATGATGGTTAGCTTACTTCCACGATTAGTACTCAGTGAAGCTCAGCAAAACAGTATTGTGGATGCGTTGCGTTCACATGCATTAGCCAATGTCACTGAGCATGTGCCACAGGATATGTTTAATACAAAGGAATAGTCGATGAGTAAAACACTAAGTTTTCTTGATAAGTCCTTTTGGATAACGGAATCCGATGACAACCCAAAACATGTTGGATGCCTTCAATTACTAGAGATGCCAGAAGGGGCGAAAAGCCCTGAATATGTACCTGCTATTTATAATGAAATTAAAGGGTTTGCCAAAGGAACGTCACCGTTTAATTGCGTTGTTAAAACCGTACTAGGCTATCCGGTTGGGCTTTCGCCAGTGAAACATTTGAACATGGATTATCATGTTCAATTGCATCATATTGACGATGTGAGTAACCGACAGAATCTAGATGATTTTGTAGCCCAGCTGCACGCCGCACGATTAGACCCTGATAAACCGCTGTGGCAATACCATTTCATCTTCGATACCAATAGCAATACTTATGCTATTTACGCCAAAGTACATCATATGTATGGCGATGGTGCGACCTTGGTAAGGTGGTTTCAGTCATGTTATGTGTCGGCTTCCAATAATTCAGAATTCACGCCAATTTGGGCGGTGAAGCGACTCAGGCATAAACGCAATGACTCACCGAGTTTCTATAAACGCTTAGTCAGTGTGGGAAGCGCCATAAAAACGGGCTTCGATTTACTGGTTATCTTGATTCGCATTTTTTTAAAACTGTTGAGAGTGAACCCCCATTATATGCCCGTGCCTTTTTCGGGCACAAAAACCGTGCTAACGGGGCAAGTTGAAGCGGGAAGGGTAGTCACTACCACAGATATCGATTTTAAACGAGTAAAAGCCTTGGCCCGACGCACCCGTGCATCAGCCAATGAAATACTCCTGTGCGCCTTTGATATCGGGGTTCATCGGTTACTACAAGATCATGGTCAGGTTTTCAAAAAAGCATTGTTTACCAATATGCCTATAAACCTTAGAAAGCCTGGAGAGAAAACCACAGGGAATAAAATTGCTATTGTGCCGGTACAGCTGGCCCATGGCGATCAAGACCCTTATCTTCGTTTACGCCAGATTATTATTAACCACAGAATTGTAAAACATGCTGCTATGCGAGCGCGACCAGCTTCTTTTAGCGGCTACACCATCGTGATCCAATCCTTAGCGTTGGTATTTGAATGGCTTAAAATTTCCAATCTGGTTAAACCAATCGCGAATATTTTGGTATCGAACATACCTGGTCCACGAGATACACGATATTTAAAAGACAGTAAACTACTTGCCTGCTATCCCATTTCCACCATGACACCAGGGGGCGGAGTAAACATCACTTTGATGACCTACGCAGGTGTGGCCAATGTAGGCATTGTTTGCTGCAATAAAAATATAAGTACATTGAAGCCGTTAGCAGGTTATGTGCAAGAAGCCTTCGAGATGTTAGAGGCTTGCATTGATAATCCTCGGCTGCGCATTACTGATATTGGGGAACATGAAGAGTCGGTGCCTGTGTCGATTGTAAGCGAACACTAAAAATAGAACCGAAGCGAGGCTTCTTCAACCCTAACGCTTTTCCCATAGCGAGCAAAAAGCACCTCCCGCCATTGGTCTTCGCGCATGATATGGTGAACAGGAAGTGTAGCCATTTTATCTAATATGGCTTTTTCAATTTGAGGTTTATGGAAATCGAGTACGGCTTGTTTCGAGCCGCTCAAATAGAGCTTCAAATATTCTACCGCTTGGTCGGAAGTGCCGACGGTTACCAGTGATAATATATTTTTTAGCGAGCGCCCCAACAAGGCATCCAAATTGCCGGGTACAAAGCGAGAAAGTAAAAATTGGGTGTCTTTTAATAAGGCGTAGTCATCGTTCACCATAGTAATGTTGTCTACCTGCTTATCGATAAAATAAAGGGTAGATTCATTTACGTTGTAATCCGGTGAGGCACTTAGTGTAATAATTAAGTGAGCCCGATAAATGGTTGTTTCGGCAACGTTAATGGTTATCGACGCTAATAATTGAAGGCATAATCGATTGTCGAGGGCATTCAAGGTTAATTTGCCACTGTTTACCACTACATTAGCTTGGCCGGCTGGTATGGCTAAGGGGAACGATTGAGGTAGATTTTCAGACAACAATGCATTGAGTTCATCAGTGGAAAATTGATCGTAGCGAAGCCTTCCAAGCTTGATCAAAAGCTGGGAAATAAGAAGCATACCTCTGTCGCGTAAACCTAGTTTCATTTTTTCATGCTATACGTTTAGTAGCTGGAACAAGCTGCAATGGACTTAACTCGTTATACATAAAACAGTTTTTAAAATATATAACATATCACTTTTAGATGGGCTGATTATTTTGATAGTCTGGTCTTACCACAGTGCTGCATATCATTTTATTTTTGATAATAAGTGACTAATACTAAGCATCTAATAATAAGAGTCGGCACAGCTCAGTCATGCGTCTACAATTCGTAATTGCATAGTAATACAGGCATTAACTGAGTATTTCACCGCGTAAAAGTGTTTTGGAGCAATGCATGAATGAGATTCAGGGTAAGTATGACTATATCATCGTAGGCGGGGGGTCTGCAGGTGCGGTATTAGCGGCGCGATTATCTGAAAACCCAGCCCTGAAAATACTGATGCTTGAAGCCGGTACTAAAGACACTAATCCGCTTATTCATATTCCTTTTGGTTTATCGCTATTAAGCCGTTTTGAAGGCATAGGATGGGGGTATCATACCGCACCACAAAAAGAACTGTACGATCGTGAGCTATTTTGGCCTAGAGGAAAAACACTAGGCGGCAGCAGTTCAGTTAATGCTATGTGTTACATTCGTGGCCAAAAAGAAGACTACGATTATTGGGTAGAGCAGGGCGCAGTTGGCTGGGGTTTTGAGGACGTGCTGCCCTACTTCAAACGCTCTGAAAACTTCTTCAAAGGTGAAGACGAATTCCATGGAGAAGGTGGGCCGCTGCATGTTTCTCAACTTAAGCACACCAGCGTGCTTTCCGATGCTTTCGTTGAAGCCGCAAGCCACGCAGATTTTAACGTTGTAGATGATTTTAACCGCGATATACGTGAAGGCATTGGCTATTATCATGTAACACAAGTCAACGGACAGCGGTGCTCTACCGCCAAAGGCTATTTAAGCCAAGCACTTCACCGCAATAATCTTACTGTACTTACCGGTGTTGCTGCGGAGAAAGTCTTGTTTGACGACAATAGAGCCATTGGCGTGCAAGTGCGTGAAAAAGGCAAAATTGCGCGATATTTTATTGACCGTGAAGCGGCTAATAGCGAAGTAATACTCTGCGGAGGCGCTATCAACTCTCCGCAACTACTTATGCTTTCAGGTATAGGGCCAAGAAGCGAGTTGGAAGATAAAGGCATTTATGTAATGAATGATCTGCCAGGAGTGGGTCAAAATTTACAAGACCACCTAGACGCCATTGTTCAATTTACCTGTAAAGCACGAGAAGGTTATGCGATTGCTGCTGGTGCGTTACCCTCGTACCTAAAGGCCTCATACGATTACCTTTTTCACCGTAAGGGAATTTATTCTTCAAATGTGGCTGAAGCGGGCGGTTTTGTAAGTTCAAGCCTTGCTACCCGAGGACCAGACATTCAATTTCATTTCTTGCCCGCTATATTAGATGATCACGGGCGAAAGTTTGCCTTTGGTTACGGATACGGCGTGCATGTATGTTGTTTGTACCCCAAGAGCAAGGGCAGCATTACGCTGCAAAGCAGCCATCCTGCCGATCACCCGCTTATCGACCCTGGCTACCTCACGGAACCTGAAGATAGGCAAGTAATGATTGAAGGCATACGAATGGCAAGAAAGCTGTTAGCTGCACCTACGTTTGATAAATTTGAAGGCAGTGAACTGCATCCAGGCACTGACGCTGAGTCTGATGAAGCGCTTCTTGAGTTTCTAAGGGAGCGAGCTGAAACCATTTATCACCCAATAGGTACCTGTAAAATGGGCAGCGATGATGATCCTATGGCAGTGGTCGATAACCAGCTTAAAGTCAGGGGCGTTAGAGGCCTACGTGTGGTAGATGCTTCTGTTATGCCAAGCCTTATTGGCGGAAATACCAATGCACCTACCATCATGATTGCAGAACGAGCGGTAGATTTTATTAAAGCCGAGCATGAAGGGCTTGCTGCGCCCATTTAGCTAATGCCTTAGTTTTTAGATACTTGCATAAACAAATCGGCGGCGCAGTCACACATTTCATCGATGTGGCTGCGATCAGCATATATCCCATCGATTAATAACCGTGCAATACCATGCAAGGTGCCCCACGTCACCTGAGCCATGCGAAGTGCATCTTGCCCAGCTGGTAGAAGGCCTGTTTGCTGCCAGTATTTCGTCATATCTACTTGAAACTGAAAGCAGGGGTAAGCCACTTCTTTTAGCCCCTGTGTAGCGCCATTGTCGTGCCAAATAGTACGACCAAACATCAGCTCATACATTTGGGGGTTATCCGCCGCGTAGCCTATATACTCATGAATAAACTGACGAAACCGCGACTGTGGTGCAACATCATGTTGATCGAAAATTCGCTTGGCGTTGGTATGCCACTGGCTAAAACCTTTGGCCGCAATGGCGCTTAACAAGGCGCTTTTGTCTTTAAAATGATGATAGGGCGCGGTTCGAGACACACCAGCATCTTCCGCAAGCTTTCTAAGTGACAAGCTGTCTATACCGAATTCTGCCACTCGTCTGGTTGCCGCTTCTAATAAAGCGGTGCGCAAATCGCCATGATGATAAGTTTGTGCTGCGTTTGTCATACTGGTGTAAACCAAACCCTATTTTATGGTTGAGACGAATAGATAACGTTTTATCTTGACAGTGTCAACATTGCATTTTATCTTGACGCCGTCTAGTTTGCAAAAATGTTAACAGGAGAGTGAAATGGAAGCCGAGTCAATGTCGCAAGAAAACACGTATTCTACCCTTGAGGTTATACAAGAGGGATACATTGCAAAGGTCGTGTTAAGCAGGCCAGAAGCCATGAACAGTATGAATCCTGCCTTTTGGACAGAATTCCCCGCTGCTATTCGCGCGATAGACGACGAGGGCACCGCTCGTGTGATTATTATTTCTTCTACCGGAAAGCATTTTTCAGCTGGCATGGACTTGTCAGTATTTTTGAACATGGCAAAAGACTTTAAAGGCGACCCATCACGTCGCGCTGAACGCATGCGCCGTATGGTGATGCTATTGCAAGACAGCTTCACGGCCATAGAGCAAGCCCGCATGCCGGTAATTGGAGCAGTACAAGGCGGTGCCATTGGCGGCGCAGTAGATTTACTTAGCGCCTGTGACATGCGTTATTGCACCAGCGATGCCTTCTTTACCATAAAAGAAACGCAGTTAGGCATGACCGCCGATGTGGGCACACTGCAGCGTTTACCTAAGCTTATTCCTATTGGTGTGGTGAAAGAGTTGGCGTATACCGGCCGTAATTTTGGCGCACAAGAAGCCCAGCAGTTAGGCTTTGTGAATAAAGTATTTGATGATCAAGATATCATGCTTAGCGAAGTGACTAAGTTAGCGCAGTCTATCGCGATGAATTCTCCCGTTGCGGTAGCAGGCACGAAAACCATGATTAACTACGCAACTGAGCATACCGTTGCTGAGAGCTTAACTTACATGGCCACCTGGCAAGCAGGCATGTTCCAAATGGAAGATGTGATGAAAGCCATGGAAGCACAGAAAACCCAATCGCTTCCTGATTTTGAGCCACTTCATGGCGCAGTAAATAAAATGAAAGACTAGCGTGCAGGCGACCGAATAGCCCACGTGAAATACGCAGTAAAAACAGAATATAAAAGCATTAAGAAACAGGCACTAGTTAAGGATTTATGATGAATACGACCGTTACCGATCATCCTGTATACCCAAGTTTATTTCGCCCGTTAGATTTAGGTTTTACCCAGCTTAAAAACCGCGTATTAATGGGTTCAATGCATACCGGCTTAGAAGAAATGCCAAAGGGCCATAAACATATGGCTGCGTTTTATGCAGAACGTGCTAGAGGCGGTGTCGCCCTTATCGTTACCGGCGGTATTGGTCCCAACGAAGAAGGCTCAACCCATCCATCAACTCGCCGTTTAGACACAGACGAAGCCATTAATCATCACAAAGAAGTCACCGATGCCGTTCATATTGCGGGTGGTAAAATTTGTATGCAAATTTTGCATACAGGTCGCTATGCCTACAGCGATAAACTGGTAGCCCCTTCTGCAGTACAAGCGCCTATTAACCCGTTCAAGCCAAAGGCATTAGAAGACGACGAAATAGAACAGCAAATTAAAGATTTCGTATTTTCAGCCACCCAAGCACAACGAGCAGGTTACGATGGCGTTGAGATTATGGGCTCTGAAGGTTACTTCTTAAACCAGTTTATTGCCAAGCGCACCAACCATAGAGACGATGATTGGGGCGGCGAGTATGAAAACCGTATTCGCTTACCTATTGAAGTGGTTCGTCGTGTACGTGAAGCGGTGGGTAAGCACTTTATCATTATTTACCGTTTATCAATGCTAGACCTTGTTGAAGGTGGCTCAAACTACGAAGAAGTGGTTCAGCTCGGAAAAGAAATTGAAAAAGCCGGTGCGACTATTATCAATACCGGTATTGGATGGCACGAAGCCCGTATTCCTACTATTGCCACCAAGGTACCTAGAGCCGCATTTACTTGGGTAACAGCGAAGTTCCGCGAAGCTTTAAGTATTCCTGTTATTACCTCAAACCGAATTAATACACCCGAAGTGGCGGAAGAAGTGTTGGCACGCGGTGATGCAGATATGGTGTCGATGGCACGCCCTTTCTTAGCCGATTCCGACTTCGTACGTAAAGCACAGCAAAATCGTGCAGACGAAATAAACACCTGCATTGGCTGTAACCAAGCCTGCCTTGACCACGTATTTAATGGCAAGTTAACCAGCTGTTTGGTTAACCCACGTGCATGTCATGAGTTAGAGCTAAACGTAGTGCCGGCCGACAACAAAAAACGCATTGCGGTAGTAGGTGCAGGGCCAGCAGGTTTAGCGTCAGCCGTAACGTCTGCCCAGCGTGGTCACGACGTAGTAATTTACGATAGTGCTGATGAAATTGGTGGTCAGTTCAATGTGGCGAAACAAATTCCGGGTAAAGAAGAGTTTTACGAAACCTTACGTTACTTCGCTCGTCAAATTGAGCTGCATAAGAATATTACGTTAAAGCTTAATACCAGAGTTGATGCAGCCATGCTTAACGACGAAGGCTTTGACGAAGTGATGGTGGCCACAGGTATTAAACCGCGCACGCCTGCCATTGAAGGCGTTGAGCATGAAAAAGTGATGAGCTACCTAGATGTACTGAAAGCGAAAAAGCCAGTAGGGCAGCGCGTAGCCATCATTGGTGCTGGTGGTATTGGCTTCGATACAGCCGAGTTTTTATCACACGGCAAATCGACCCCAAGCCAAGATATACCCGCGTTTATGAAAGAGTGGGGCATTGATATGACCTTTACCGCTCGCTCAGGCATTGAAGGGGTTAAGCCTCAGCCAGAGCCTTCTAGTCGCGAGATATTCTTGCTGCAACGTAAAACTAATAAAGTGGGTGCTGGTTTAGGTAAAACCACGGGCTGGGCACACCGCGTAGGGTTATTAGCAAAAGGGGTTAAAATGATCCCAGGCGTAACTTACGACAAAATTGACGATGAAGGCTTACACATTACCGTAGGCGGTGAAAGCCAACTGCTTGCCGTTGATAACGTAATTATTTGTGCTGGCCAAGAGCCAATGCGCGACATTGTTGAAGGGCTTAATATGCCTTATCACCTAATTGGTGGTGCCGATGAAGCCCTTGAGCTTGATGCAAAGCGAGCTATCGACCAAGGTACACGAGTGTGCGCAGCGGTTTAAATTAATGTTGTGTGCATTACAGTGGGGTTAGGAAGGTACGTTAATATTTACTGACTCTGTTAGACGCCAACATTGATAATCTTCTAAAAGGCCTATCCCGGCGGGGATAGGCTTTTTTTATTTGCTGCGTTATTTTTTTATAGATAGCTAAGCGCCAGTAAGAGCCTTTCGGGGCTATTTTGGTATGCGGCAGCTTTGTACGTCAAGCGGAAGTTGGGCCATTCAGAATTTAATGGCACCTATGAGCGATAAGCAGACGTTTGACGATGTGATTTCTTACATTTGATTTTGCTCGTAAGCTGACATTACCACAATGAGAAACTCTCAAATAAATGCTTCACACTGCTGATTCGCAAAGGTTATAGTCTTCGGAGTGTTTTTCCAATCGTTAAATCAAGGAGTGACTCAGTGGCTATAGTAAATACAAAACTTGATGAGCCTATCTTGTTCCGTACGGTAAAAAATGACGTTTATCCGCATACTTTATCAGGCGGTAGCATATGGCTTAGAACAAACGTATTTTACCAAGAACTCGAAGCCGATGACTTGAGTCGAGAAGACCGTTTTGAAGGTATCAATGTCTCTGGATTGTTCACTGAGTTTAACTTTGAAGGTGGTATGCGAATCAAATGTGAACATGGCGGATTACTGGGCACCGAACATCCAACACATTATGTCATGTCCTTGCATGGATTAAACATCAAAGAAGAAATAAGACTGGGATTTGGCGGTAATACATTGGGTATTAAAAGCCTGGCAGACCTAGCAAATGATGTGCTACAGCAAGCATCAAAGCAAATAAATGTCTCTCAATGTGGCTACGGACAAGTCTCGTACCAATACCTTGGACTTAAACGAACAAGGGCCAATACTACAGGAAAAATTATCGGCTATTACGTAGATGGGATACCTGAAGCCCTTGTACAGTATAACCCTAATGTCATGACCAAAATCCCGATAGAGCCGTTTATAGGCCAAGATGAGTGGCGAATAATATTACATACTGATAAACCACTTAACGACGATCCAATGGAGCCATTAAAGATTAATGTCGACCCATCTCACTTCTATGAGTTGTGATAATCAATTCGACCCTTGCATATACTAGTTGAACTTGAGATACACAGATTACCTACAGCCAACATTGACGGACTCCAAAAGACAAATTGCGGTCGTTCAGAATTAAATGTGAGCAATTACAAAAGATGAGTATTAAATGCCTGATGAGTAGCCGGAGATTCACTTATATTGATAGGCCAATACACTTAACAGACCACCACCTTGAGTCGGGAAAATGAACATTAGGTATATAAATCGGGAAATCAGCTCACTTCATGTCGATAAATTAAAATATGGGGACCTTCAAATTGATTGCGATGCTGCATTACCAAACGTGTTGAACGTGAAAACCAAACTCCCGCTCTGCTGTAAAATATGTGGTGCAAAAAGTTGCGGACCAGGCCAATACCAAAGTCTAGATAACTTAAGGGCAGTTAAAGAAGGGCATCTTGGCACCGGTTGTGTAATTTGTAAAACCATAGCTGTGACCCGGGAAGTCTGTGATACGTTTCTTAAAAAGAATAATTTAGGCATGTCGTTTATCGTCGAATCTTTTGACGTTTCAAGCCTTAGTGTGCAGCTTTTTGATGAGGAAAGCAGACTAAAATTTGGTAAACCTATCAAGCATACGGAAATACGAAATATCGCCTATGGCAATCGTGAACTTTGTTATAGCAAACAACTCGAGATGGTGCGTGGTGATGTTGCACCACTTGTAAAAGAGTTCAAGGCAAAGTTCCCAAGCGCAGACGTTTGCTATCTGGGCTATTACCGCCCTACTCGGACCAGAGCGAGGTTGCATTTTTTCAATGTCTATATCCCTGCAAAGTATTTATATAGATACCCAGAAGGTCAAAATCTCAATGAGGTTCCCGCTTCTGAATTGCGAAAAATATTGAAGTATCAGAAAACAGACGAAGACACGGTGCTATCGTTCAAAGAAGAGTGCGCAGCTCACAATGGAACCTACCTAAGATGTCTTGGAAGACAAGGTAATATAGACCCAACACATAAAAGGGGATCCGCGCTATATTTTGAATATAAAACCCAAACAGGAGATATCAAACACAACACGCTAACCAAAGCAAGAGAATGCAATTTTCAACAAACGGCACGCACAGGTGAGCGTTTGATCTTGGCCATTATGAAAGGGCTATACCCTAGTGGGAAGTGGCTGAGCAATGTTAGGCCCTGGTGGAACACAGCACCGATGTTTGGGCAAGAGGATAGGCAAATACGACTTGAGATTGACGTTATAAATGATTTACTCAAGATAGCCATAGAACGCCAATCAAAATGGCACACAGATGTCGTAGATCCAAGGCGCTGTCCCACGCAAGTTGAGCGTTACTCATTTTATGATCCAATAAAAAGGAACAATGCCGAAAAAGCGGGATATACCTTCATAGAAATTGAGAGCCCTGGGGTTGATAGTAAAGTCTTACTCGCTGAGATTGAGGAAAAGCTCGGAATTCAAGCCACTTCAGAGCAGCTTGAACGAGTAGAGGAAGAAGTGAATTTCACTAAGCAATACGGCTATCGTCAGTACCGAGAAGAATTTCTAAATGTCTTGAGCGAAGCTAAATGCTCACTAGTGTTACCTGACAAAGATGCTCTGTTGTCTCCAGATGATGAGGTCACTATACAGATGGCTTGTGGGCACACAAATACCAATACTATGCGGTATTTCAAGCAAGGTAACGGCTTACATGGATGCAGACAGTGTATCTCCAAAGATAATGCATTGAGACAGCAAGTTGAGCGAGAAGATAAAATCAAAAAAGGTCTGGGAGAGGTTTGGAACAAGCTCTCTGAGGATATCCAGAGACAGCTTATTGTCAGCACTCTCAAGAGCAAGATTACGTGTCCATTCTGCCAAACAAAACTCACCATCGGCATCTCTACCAATGAGCTGATAGAGCATCTAACTAGGAACGACGGTTTCTATTGTATTCATTGTCATAATTCCGGTACACCGCTCACGAATGACCCTCATCTCGCAGGCACTATTTATCAGTGGAAAGAGAAGATAATGGAAGTCATCTCTACAACCGGATGGGGCAACCCTGAAAAGTGGTACACCTACACCAGTATCTTAGAAGATGCGGCTCCAAGTGAATCATCAGAGGGGCGCATTGTGGTGACGCTAACTTGTCTGAAAGGGCACGAGCAATCTAAAACTCTCAATCAATGGAAGAAGACATTTGGTTCGGTCAAACGCAAGGCGAAGAAACAATACTGCGACAATTGTTACTCCTTACCTCCGGGTAAAACCTATGATGAGGATGTTCACATCAAACGCATGCGAACCTTCCACCCCAACGCATCGTTTGTAGATGGGGTTGAGCCTAGAGGTTTAGTTGCTTTCCGGTGCAACGAGGTTACTGTCATTGGAATACACACCATTGAACACCCTATTTATTATGAGTCTCTCAACAAGCTGTCTCAGAAGTCAGAGAAAAATGACCCATCAAATTTTTCATATTGTCTATGTTGCGCCGTTACCGAAGGGAAAACAACACCAGGTAATAAAAAGCATATTGAGCATTTGTTAGCACGCCTAAAACTGCGTGCAGCGTATATTGCCTATAGGCTTGGATTGAAATCACTAGAATCCGTTAGTATCAAAAGTAAAGTTGATAATCGAACAGAGGGTGAAATAAATAGTAGTGACAAAATTATTGTTCAGTGTCACAAGGTTAATCACTCTCCATTCGAAAGCACACCAAACAACCTTTTCAGTCCATATGAAAAAGGTTATTGCCCACAGTGTTTGAAAGATATAGGCGTAAAGAAATTTCGAGATATTTGTGAGATTTACTGACAAACAAAACTTTCAGTATTTTTGTTCCTAATGATAAGTTCATTTTAAAGCACTAACTGAAAAACGAATTCCAAATTCTGACTGACCGCATACTGCTCTTAGAGACTTAGTGTTGAGATGTCTGCTTATGACCAAAGTCCGACGTAAGAGATCACATCATTGAACGTCTGCTGTTTGTCTTAAGGAGCCTCTGAAGCTATTAGGCTGCTCTGTACGTATTGCAGACGTTGGCTCCTTCCTATAAAACCACAGAATATAGTTTTTCAGTGGAAACGGGTGCTACTATGAAGTTTCAGTAATAAACTGTTAAAAGTTACAAGGAGGTTCTGTGTGCTAGAAATACATGAAAGAGTAATCGTCACAAACGACCAGTCATGCACCAATGGCAATAGTAATCTTGCTGTAGTACATGCTTGCAAAAGCCCATGTCATCAGCATGCTGTGGGATATCGGGGAAAGTTGGCAAATACACACCCGAACTATTTGGTGCTTGAGAAAGAAAATGACCTATTTCTCAATATTATCGACCCTCCTGTCCCGTTGTTTATGCCTCCTTTGTTTACAGCATTTTTAGAATTCTCAGATAAGCATTGGGGGCAAGGAAAGAAACTATTAATTCACTGCAATCAAGGTGAGTCAAGGGCCCCTTCACTAGCCTTGCTATTCTTGGCAAAGGGAGTTTCTGTAATTCCAGACACATCGTATGAGGCAGCTAGAATTGAGTTCGAAAAGCTATATCCTAAGTATAATCCGGGAAAAGGAATAGAAACATACTTTTCCAAAAACTGGGCGCTACTTGGCAGTAACTTTTAATAAGGCACAGCGGTCGATCGCGTGGACCGGCATAACGCTGTGCACTTTTGCCGACCTCAGTTTTCGGCGTTAGTCTTCTCGGAGTTTTATGAGTATCCCATTAGTTTACATCGATCAAAATATTATAGGTCTACAGTTGCAAGGACATATTAACCTCAGTAATAGAGATGACGTGATATGGATCTATTCGAAGGAACACTTTACAGAAATCAAGCGAGCTTCCGACCCGGATAAATATTTAGACGTATTAAACAACATTGGCGCAACAATGCTAGATCTCATACTTGATGAAAATTGGAATATTACTGGTAAAGCAAGACTGATCGAAGACCTTACTCCAATTGAGAACTATCAGAACTATATTGAAGCAATAGGCAACGTCGAATTCGACGAAACCATATTTGACCCATTTCAAGTGTGGGTTAACGGCGGTGGAGATGAGGGACCGTTAAAAGAACTTTCAGATAATTTAGCGGATCAAGTTTTACGACTAACATCTGATTTGCCATTTGACAGAACAGAAATGACTAACAAAGTTGCCACTATCAAACCTGTAGTTGATTCGGTGGTTGACGAATTGATTTCGAATGGAAACGACATTAAAAAGACCAGAGCTGCGTTTGGTGATGAAAAAGGAACTATTGGCGGTGTTTCTGGGGAAAATCAGGTTGCCCAAATTTGGGACATAATATCACCATCAATGGAAAGTTCTGGTATTAGCTGCGATCAGTTTTTTGGGTTTGATCCCGTTGATAAGCAGGGCTATGAGTTATGGCCGCTGTACCTTGGCATAATTGGGTGTAATGCAGTTATGGATATATTGGGTTTTCAAGCAGAAAAAAAATGCAGGAACATAAATAAAATTCAAAATGTAAGAAGTGATGCTGGTCATATAGGTATGGGAGCATACTGCACTGCAATCTTGTCAGAGGATAGAAGATTAGTTAAAAGAGCAAAAGCCATCTATGAATACAAAAACATAGATACTTCACCGATATTGATAGAGAAAACGGCTACCAATTCAAACCAATCGACCGATAACGCTTCGGCTGATTGAAACTCGAAACTGAATGTCCGTTTCTTGTCTATTGATGCCAGTCATCGCCAGCTATAGGACGGCTGTGTACGTGAAGCAGACCTTGGCTCATTAAGATTTTAATGGCACCAATGAGGGATCAACGGTCATACGACTAATAAAAATTGAATGGCTGCTTTAGCCGAATACCTATGGAACAACTCCAACATAAAACTGATAATTCGAGACTAATTCTCCGTACTAGAAGAACACACTTCTGCAATGCTATCTAATTGATGCAATACTCCGCACTCTTTAACCGTCTTATCATGATCGCAAGCAGAACGAATTGAAATCAGTGTTTCTTGTAGTACTTTTAATTCAGATATCCGATGTTCGATATCGTCAACATGCTTATCTATTGTGGTATTAACGTTTTCGCAGCTATTCTCTGGATTTGCTCGGGTTTCCAGTACTAATTTAATTTCCTCGATTGTCATATCTAATGCACGACATTGCTTTATAAACAATAACTGCTTCAGTGCATCTTCAGAGTAGCTTCGATAATTCGATGCCGTTCGCTCAGGTGCAGCCAATAGTGATTTACGCTCATAAAAACGAATTGTCTGAATACTTAACCCTGCCTTAGCTGCCAGAAGCCCAATTTTCATTTTAACTTGCCTAAAGCTTGACTCTATACCAAGTATAGAGTTTACACTCGAATCATAGGTGAGTAAAGCGAGTGTCTTTATGAGTAGTTGTGGGTGCGAAATTGAGATAAAAGACCAAGAACAAAAGGCAGTTCTCTACTGGCTATTGGGCATCAATGCTGTGATGTTTATCATTGAAATGAGTGTAGGGTTACTCGCTGACTCAACGGCACTTATTGCAGACTCCCTTGATATGTTGGCTGACGCAGTCGTTTACGGTGTTGGTATATATGCAGTAGGGAAAACAATTGTTCACAAAGCCAATGCTGCAAAAATCAGTGGGTGTTTTCAATTGGCATTAGGCCTATTTATTTTGGTTGACATAGCGCGTCGCGCAACCTTTGGAAGTGAGCCTGAATCTATGCTTATGATGGGCATGGGCGGTGTTGCACTTATCGCCAACGTTATATGTTTGGCGATAATCAGAAAACAAAAAAATGGCGAGGTGCATATGCGAGCAAGTTGGATATTCTCGGCAAACGACGTCATTGCAAACATAGGAGTGATATTGGCGGGTGCGATGGTTTATCTATTCGATACTCGTTGGCCTGATTTGGTCATAGGTTTTATTGTTTCTATCGTTGTGTTACGAGGCGCAGTCTTAATTCTAAAAGACGCCAGACAGGAATTCCGTGAAAACAGCTCGACGAATGGAGAGATCGTATGAATTTCACTCAAGCAGCAAAACCTTACATACTTCAAAAACTGAGCGCCGCGCATAAATCCCTTTCGAACAATGACAATAAAGCAGGATTTAAGGCCTTAGAGGATGCTCATGTTATCGGTCAGTACTCAACATACCACCACACACGAGTGCATTATGAAATGCTTAAATTTGGAATAAAACGCCGCGACCTTAAAGAGATATTTGGACAAATTTTTAGAATGATAGGTTCGCTGACTAAAACTCCAATTGGCTTATTGCCTGAGGGCAATACTGGTGGGGCAAACGTGAGTCCATTCAAGCCAATGCCTATTTCACCCGAAAACAAAGCCATATTGGAAAAAATTAGAAATGCACAATCATAACCATTCACACTCGCACGTAAATTCAGCCAACGCGTCTAAACGTATTGGTTGGGCCTTTTGCTTAAATGTGGTGTTCACTATTATTGAATTTATTGGTGGATGGGTTACCAACAGCACCGCTATTATGGCAGATGCTGTCCACGACTTGGGCGATAGTTTGTCGATTGGCACTGCTTGGGGGTTAAACAAGCTTAGCGATAAAGATTCTAATCAAACATTCTCATACGGCTACAAACGGTTTTCCTTACTCGGTGCATTGATTAACGGTATTGTGCTGACGGTAGGCTCCATTTGGATATTGCTTGAAGCGATACCTCGTTTGGCTGAGCCTGAAATGCCCCAAGTTGAAGGGATGGTTTTATTGTCTGTCTTTGGGATGGCAGTAAACGGCTTTGCGGCTTACAAACTGAGTGAGGGAGACTCATTAAATGAGCGAGTCCTCAACTGGCATTTGCTGGAAGATGTGCTTGGTTGGGTAGCAGTATTTATCGTGTCCATCGTCTTAATGTTTAAGCCTTGGCCTATTTTAGATCCAATCTTATCCATTGGCTTTACTTTTTTCATCCTTTTCAATGTGTTCCGCAATCTCAAAGAAACCCTAATGCTGTTTTTGCAAGCAACGCCCGATGAAGAACAGCTTTCAAAGATTCGAAGCGATTTACTGGCAAACGATAAGGTAAGTGATCTTCATCATTTTCATATTTGGTCTCTAGACGGTGAGCGTAATGTAATGACGGTCCATCTTGTTCTTGATGAAGATGTCAGTCTTGCGCTCCTCCAATCACTCAAAGAAAACATACACAGTTCGTTAGAAAAGTATAAATTTGAACATACGACAGTTGAGCTGGAGTTTGCTAATGAGCAATGTCGTGACGAAGTGAATTAGGCTTGGTAAACTTTCATACATGAAAAATCTAAAACGCATAAGTTACATCGTGATCTCGCTGATACTCTTTCAGTCGTTTTCTGCTGTGGCGAATTCGTTAGATTTTCATGCAATAGACATTCAGCACTTGCAACACGAGCATAAGCATTCAGAACACAAGCAAGAACAGTCTGAGCTGTCTACCAATGAAACCAGTGATAAAGTAAGTGCAGAGCACCACAATCCTGCTGATTGTCACCATTGCGGCCACTGCCATGGCACACATGCACAATGGGTCAGTCAGAGTCATATCAACAGTCTGAAAACAGTGGTTTCAGTCCACAATTTCAACTATTTAGATGCGGTAATTGACGCACCTATTAACCGATTACTTCGCCCCCCCAAAATTACTTCCTAGTACGTTTTTTCGATAGCACCGCGCTGATAACACTCGCGATGCTAAACATTGATAAATTATTAGGATATTCCAATGAAAATGTTTCCTATTTTCGGGCATGCATCTGCCATTGTGTGCAGTTGCATACTGGGCTTATTACTCAGTCCACCGACCGCTCATGCGGCGAAAACCAACAGATTTGTAGACAAAA
This sequence comes from Alteromonas stellipolaris, assembly GCF_001562115.1. Lineage (NCBI taxonomy): Bacteria > Pseudomonadati > Pseudomonadota > Gammaproteobacteria > Alteromonadales > Alteromonadaceae > Alteromonas > Alteromonas stellipolaris. The sequence goes on along the minus strand of NZ_CP013926.1, from coordinate 2,920,178 downwards.
GTGTCCAAGCGCCCATACGAGAAACGCTGACTCTTGAGGACGCTTTTAGACTAACACTTGCCAACAATCCAAGTTTGTATGAATTTGAATTTAAACAACGTGTTATAGACGGAGAGTCAAAAACGGCAGCGCTTAAACCCGCATTGAATGCAGGGGTTGAATTAGAGAACTTTTTGGGAACCGGCGAGGTATCAGGTCTCAAAGAGCTTGAAGTTACCTTGACATTATCCTCAGTGTTACAGCTCAATGATAAGCCAGCAGCAAGGTTGTATGTACTCTCTGAACGAAGAATACAGGAAGATGTTGAAAAGCGAATACTCACCTTAAATATCCTCGGTGAGCTTAATCGTCGTTACATCAAAGTACTCGTATTGCAGGCGAACTTAGACGTCATAAAAGATGCAAAGGCACTTGCACTTTATACATTGAATGCCGTAACGAAACGCGTTGAAGCAGGCGCGTCCCCCTTGTTAGAACAAAAACGTGCCCAAGCTGCGCTGGCCCAAGCAAAGCTCGATGTTAATCTAGCTCAACAAGACCTTCGATTTGGCCTGCGCAGTTTATCCATCATGTGGGGGGAGCAGGCACCGAGCTTTAAGCGTGTGGAAGGCGATCTTTTTGCTTTTAACAAAGTTGCGTCGTTTGATGCGCTGGCAGTCGCAATCCAAAATAGCCCTCACATTGACCTATACGCTAAACAAAGCCGTGTGCAAGCGGCGCAGCTTCGTTTAGTGCAAGCGAATAACCGCGCTGATATTGAGTGGTCAGCGGGGCTTCGCAAAATGCAAGGTATTGATGAAACCGCACTGGTTGCCGGCGTAAGCGTTCCATTGTTTCAAAAAGAACGAAACCTTGGTGAATATGAAGCAAACAGGGCACGTCTTGACGCAATAGAGCAGCAAAGACAAAGCAACGTTCGCAGCCTATTACATTCAGTTAATCAAGCGTTAGGCGAACATACACGAGCATTGCTAGAGATTGACACACTTCAGCGCAAGGTAATTCCTCAGTTAAAGGGCGCGTTAGATTTAGTCGAGAACGCCTATTTGGAGGGCCGTTTCAGCTACTTGGAATGGGTAACTACTCGACAAGAATTTCTGGCAACCCGCCTGACATTAATAGAGGCGGCGTCTCAAGTGCATCTAAGCAAAACAGAAATTGAAACGCTCACAGGTCTCGCGCTGACGAATGAGCACAATGATGACTCAATTCACCCAAGTCACAAAAACAATTGGCAGCAGTCATCTAACATTTCGATAAGAAGTCATGATTATGAATAAATTCACAATACAAAAAGTACTTATTTCTATCTTCACCCTTAGCCTTTATAGCCTAACCGCAATCGCAGAAGGTAAACACAGTGATGTAAGTTCCAGCGATCAAGACAATCACGCAGGTGAAGTCGTAAGAATGAGCAATGAAACAGCAATTCAGAATGGTATTTCTGCAACTCCCGTGCTCGCACGCGATATTGCGTTAACGAGTACGCTTTATGGGCGAATTAGTGCAGACCCCGCCTCACTTAGTCATATAAGAGCACGGTTTGACGGTGTTATTAAAGATGTAAAAGTCAACATTGGCGACTCCGTTAAGAAAGGTGATATTTTAGCGGTTGTTGAGTCCAATGAGAGTTTAAAAAGTTATTCCATCACGTCACCTTTTGATGGCAATGTGATTGCGCGACATGCGAATAATGGGGAGTTATCAAACGGGCAAGTACTTTTTTCGTTAGCTAACTATAAAAACGTATGGGCACAGCTGACCGTTTTTTCACAAATGCTTAGCAGCATCAAGGTTGGACAGTCAGTTGAACTAAGCCACGCAGGTTTCAACCAAACCTCCAAGATTGCTTACATTACGCCTTCAACTGATGGCAATCCACACTCTCTTGCCAATATAGCTGTCGACAATAGTACTGGATATTGGCCACTCGGCACGCTGGTCAAAGCACAAGTTAAGACGTCAACTAAGTCAGTAAGTCATTCGGTTCCTCTATCTTCTGTGCAAGAGTATGAAGCCAAACAAGTTGTTTTTGTGGTTGAGGGTGATGAGTATGCGCCCAGAGCGGTAGAGCTTGGTGTCTCAGATGGTCGCTATATCGAGGTCATCAGTGGCCTTGAAGCAGGCGAACGCGTCGTGGCTTCCAATAGCTACATAATTAAAGCAGATTTGGAAAAATCGGAGGCAGGCCATGATCATTAATGCCTCACCACAACTGATATTTCCCTGTCAAATAGCGTGTAGTTCTAAGGGAGGTTTAAGATGCTAGTTTCCATTATTCGTACCGCAATCGAAAAGCGCGGTATTTTTCTGATGCTTTCCTTTTTGGTGATTGGATTAGGCCTATTCAGTTATCAAAAGCTGCCTATTGATGCCGTACCCGATATCACCAACGTTCAGGTACAAATCAACACACAAGCAGAAGGTTATTCACCGCTTGAAACTGAACAACGTATCACCTTTTTGGTAGAAAACGCTTTGGCAGGATTACCAAACTTGGACTACACACGTTCACTATCGCGCTATGGCTTATCACAAGTGACGGCCGTTTTTGAAGAAGGCACGGATCTCTATTTTGCCAGAAACCTCATAAACGAACGGCTAGGCATTATCAAAAGCCAATTACCCGATGGTATTGAGCCTAAGATGGGGCCGATTGCCACAGGTTTGGGTGAAATTTACATGTACACGCTTAGCGCGAAGCCCGGCACAGTAACTGCCGATGGCAGAAAATTTGATGTAATGGCGCTTCGAGAGTTACACGATTGGGTGGTGAAACCTCAACTGGCCTTGGTTAAAGGGGTAACAGAGGTTAATGCTATTGGGGGGTTTACCAAACAATATCATGTGAAGCCTAATCCTCAACTTATGCTTAATTACGGCGTTAGTACTGACGATTTATTGCGGGCATTAAATCGAAATAACGCTAATCAGGGCGCTGGGTACATTGAACGCAACGGCCAGCAAATACTAGTACGTTCACAAGCGAGACTTTCGAGTGTTGAGGACATCGGTAACGTGGTGGTAACACTTACAAATCAATCTCCCGTTACGGTAAATGACATTGCAGAAATCGCCATCGGTAGGGAGCTTAGAACGGGCGCTGCAACACGAGACGGGCAAGAGACGGTGTTGGGCACAGCTATGATGCTAATAGGCGAAAATAGCCGAGCTGTTGCACTAGACGTGGCTGATAAAGTGGATGAAATCCAAGCAAGCTTGCCAGAGGGCGTAATTATCCAAAGTGTATACGATCGCACTACGCTCGTGGATAAAGCCATCAATACAGTACAAAAAAACCTTGTTGAAGGCGCACTACTCGTTATTGTTGTCTTATTTTTATTGCTGGGCAATATACGGGCAGCAATTATCACCGCCGCTGTCATCCCACTTGCCATGCTTGCCACAATAATAGGCATGGTACAAACGGGTGTTAGCGCGAACCTAATGAGCTTAGGCGCGTTAGACTTTGGACTGATTGTCGATGGAGCGGTTATTATCGTCGAGAACTGTATTAGGCGATTAAGTGAATCGCAGCGGCGAACGGGTGCAATACTGCCTCTCAGAGAACGTCTTGAAGTCGTATTTGAGGCAACGAATGAGGTGATACGCCCAAGTCTATTTGGCGTGGTGATAATCACGATTGTGTACATTCCTATCTTTAGCTTAACAGGTGTCGAAGGGAAGATGTTTCACCCGATGGCGGCTACCGTAATATTGGCATTGCTAGCGGCAATGGTATTTTCAATCACCATTGTGCCCGCAGCCGTTGCTATGTTTATGTCAGGCAAAGTCAGTGAAAAAGAGAGTCCAATAATCACTGGGGCTAAATCAGTTTACCGCCCTGTATTGGAGTGGGCATTAAAATTACGATGGTTGGTAGTAGGTGCAGCAACATTACTCGTAGTTATAAGTGTTTGGTTTGGGATGCGCCTAGGTTCTGAATTTGTGCCGCAACTAGATGAGGGTGACATAGCCCTTCATGCGATGAGAGTGCCCGGCACAGGAATTGAACAAGCTGTCGATATGCAAAAACGGCTTGAACAGGTTATTATGCAATACCCACAGGTAAACACCGTATTTGCTAAAACTGGTACTGCTGAGGTGGCTACTGATGCTATGCCACCCAACGTCACCGACACTTTTGTAATGCTAAACCCAATTGATGGATGGCCAAACCCTGCATTATCGAAAGCGGAATTTGTCGAGCAATTGGAGAGGGATCTTCAAAATGTACCCGGCAATAACTATGAGTTTACGCAACCCATACAGATGCGCTTTAACGAATTGATTAGTGGCGTTAGGGCAGATTTAGGGATCAAGATATATGGTGATGATCTGGATAAGCTGCGGGATTCAGCTAGTGATGTTTTAGCCGTATTACAAGATATTCCGGGCGCTGCTGATGCACGAGTAGAACAAGTAGATGAGATCCCCATCTTCACGGTGAACCCGAAACCTTATGCGCTGGCGCGTTACAACTTAGACGTAACTGACTTGCAAACGTGGTTAAGTGCATCCGTTGGCGGCAAAGAAGCTGGTTTGGTATTTGAAGGCGACAGACGCTTTGAGATTGTTGTTCGTTATCCTGAAGAGGTTCGCAGTGATTTAGAAGCGCTGAGAAATATCCCAATCATGACCAATGCTGGTGAGTATGTGCCAATCGCCGAGGTGGCTGAGCTTGAATATACCAATATACCCAGTCAGATAAGTCGAGAAAACGCAAAGCGCCGTATCGTCGTCACAGCAAATGTGAGAGATCGTGATTTAGGCTCTTTTGTGAATGATGCTAAAGAGCAGATCGCAGTCAATGTGGTACTGCCAAATGGCTACTGGATAAGTTATGGCGGTACGTTTGAGCAATTGGAAAGCGCAAGTCAGCGACTGAGTTTGGTTGTGCCCGCAACGCTTTTTCTGATCCTTGCATTACTTGTGATTGCATTCGGCTCAGTCAAAGACGCCATGATAATTTTTACAGGCGTCCCTTTGGCATTAACTGGCGGCATCTTTGCACTTTGGATCAGAGATATGCCTCTTTCAATATCCGCAGGGATTGGTTTTATCGCGCTCTCTGGTATTGCTGTATTGAATGGACTGGTGATGCTGTCTTTTATCAGGCAGAGGATGGAAGAAACTGGCGAGTTAGTAAACTCGATTATTGATGGAGCAATGACTCGCTTACGGCCAGTACTGATGACCGCGCTAGTGGCGAGCCTTGGTTTTGTGCCCATGGCGCTTAACGTAGGTACTGGCGCAGAGGTGCAGCGACCTCTGGCAACCGTGGTCATTGGTGGGATCATATCCTCGACCTTGTTAACTCTGGTTGTACTACCTGTACTCTATAGACTAGTTCACAATAAGGTGAATTAACAGCACTGGGGCATTTGGGTTTATAAATCAATGCCCCGGATTTACTTACCCCTTTAACGATCATTCGACTTCTTTTGACAAAATGCGGAGGTAGCTCGTAAATCGCTTTGTAATAAAAATTTGGAGTTTTAAGATTGGTTATCAATTGTAATATTTAACATTCGGCTTTTGGAGGCGTATTCTGTGGACTATTGTGGTCTGAACAACTTCTTTATGCCACTGAGGAATCAGTCAGAATAAAGCATATTAACTTCCGCTTATGGTAAATATCGAAATCAAGAGCAGAGAGCCCTGAACGTCCGCTTCTTGTCTTGAATTCAATTGGTGAATGCAACGCTATCCTTATTTAAGGAGGAACGTTGCCATGAAACAAAGAAAACGTATCTATTATTCACCTGAACAAAAAGCACTTATATGGGAAAGATATAAAAAGGGCGACTCGTTGCATGATATCGCCCGAATGTTTGACCGCTATCATTCTTCGATTATGCCCACCATCTATCAAACTGGAGGGTATTGGCCGCCAGACCGAAAAAGGCACCCACAGTCTCTCTCGCTTGATGAAAGAGAAGAGATATCACGCTGCTTAGTCAGCAATCAATCCATTCGAGAAATTGCTAGGCGTTTGTCTAGAGCGCCCTCAACAATCAGCCGAGAGATAAAAAGAAATGGCGGATTGAAGTGCTACCGTGCAGTTAAAGCCGAACAGCGTGCTTGGGATGAAGCTTTAAGACCAAAACCCTGTAAGTTAATCGGCTCCCCAGATTTATGTAAACTGATATCTGTTAAGCTCAAAAGAGCTTGGTCACCACAGAAAATTGCGGGTTGGTTAAAGCGACAATATCCCAATAATCAGGAAATGTACGTGTCCCACGAAACCATTTATAAAACCCTGTTCATTCAGACGCGAGGTGCGTTGAAGAAAGAGTTACAGCAGTGTTTGAGAACAAAAAGAGCCGTTCGTAGGTCACGCACATCAACGCTCAAAGGACGCGGCTTAGGCCAGATCCCAGATGCTTTATCAATCAGTGAACGCCCTGCATCCGTTGAAGATAGAGCTGTGCCTGGGCATTGGGAGGGCGACCTAATATGCGGCTCAAAGAACAGCTATATCGCAACGCTTGTTGAACGCCATTATCGTTATGTAATGCTAGCCAAAGTGGAAGATAGCAAGTCATCTACTGTTATAGCTGCGCTAATTAAACAAGCTCAAAAGCTTCCAAGCGAATTATATAAATCACTCACGTGGGATAGAGGTAGGGAAATCAAAGACCACAGGAAGTTCACACTGGCAACTGACATCAAAGTATATCTGTGTGATCCCCATTCTCCTTGGCAACGCGGTTCAAATGAAAATACCAATAGGCTGTTGAGACAGTATTTCCCCAAAAGCACTGACTTATCAGTACACAGTCAACAAAAGCTCAGTAGCGTCGCAAGACAACTCAACGAAAGACCGAGAAAGACGCTAGACTATGAAACACCAGCTCAGAGATTTAGCCAATGTGTTGCAGACATCGATTGAACTCACAGTCTAAAACGGCTTAATTTTCGTTGTTAGTCATTGAGTATCGCAGGCCACGTTACCGGCAGCCCTTAGTGCTCAATTTTGTGAGTGTCACGCACACTACTGAAAGTCAGAGCAAGTAACTGCCAATTTCCGTCAGTGTTTACATAGACTTCAGTGGTAGTAAATTCGGTTGAAACGTCTTGGCCACGCACATGGGCATCCAGGGTAATTCGGCTCCAAACAACACCGGTTTGACCAACAATTTCCACATCACAGTCATGCACAACGGTATTTTTGTACCAAATACTGCCGCTTTTAATGATTTCTAACTCACGATCTTTTTTCCAGGAACCGCTCATATGTACAAATTTTGATTCTTTGTGAAACAAAGGAGCCAGGGCATCGACATTTTTGTCAGCCATCCATTGCCATTTTTGTTTTGATAAGGCCGAAAGTATTTCCTCTGTTTTCTGCATGCCGCCTTCGGCAGGCATTTCGGCTTGTAAGTTCACTTGAGGGCTTTGCTGTGCCATCACAGAGCCGAATGGAAAAACCGATAGCAGTAACATTAGCCAAAATGGTGCTGGGATTATTGATTTCATAGTGTCTCCGGGGTATGGGGTTTGATCAGAGTTTTTCAGGTGCTTCAACGTCGGAAAACACCTGAACAAAGTCGGGTAGTCGCTGGCCTTGTATCGTGATTGAAGCCAGCGAATCGTTTAGCTCGCGCATCTCTGCCGTAGAGAAAGAAAGATCTCTTGAAGCTGTGTTTTGCTGCATATGTGCCAAACTTGTTGTTCCTGGTATTGGTACAATCCAGGGTTTCTGATGCAGTAACCAGACAAGCGCGATTTGCGCTGGTGATGCATTTTTTCGTTCAGACCATTGCATTAATAGCTTAACGAGTGACATATTATGAGCGAGGTTTTCAGGATTAAATCTAGACTCCGTAGCTCTAAAATCGCCTTGTGCAAAACGAGTATTTTCGTCAATCCATCCTGTTAAAAACTGTACTCCCAGCGGACTCCAGGGAACAAAGCCGATGCCCAATTTCTCGCACAACGGCAAAACAGATTTTTCAGGACCGCGCCATAACATCGAATATTCACTTTGTACGGCACTAACAGGTAAGGTCGCATGTGCGCGTTTGAGTGTATTGATGCCCATTTCTGATAGCCCCCAGTGCAGGACTTTTCCTTCGTTCATCAGATCTGCTACTGCACCGGCCACATCTTCAATGGGTACATCGGGGTCCACTCTATGCTGGTAAAGCAAATCAATACGGTCCGTTTGTAACCTCGATAACATGCCATCGACAACCATCTTGATATGGGCAGGGCGACTGTTCAATCCCGGTAATCTCGCCCCGGTCTGTTGGTCAATATTCCAGCCAAATTTGGTGGCAATGACGATGTTGTCCCGAAACGGTTTAACGCCTTCACCAAGAATACGTTCGACTTCGAAGGGACCATACGCTTCAGCCGCATCAAAAAATGTGACTCCCTCTTCGTAGGCGCTTCGGATCACTTGATGCATTTCCTGTCGATTGGGAACCGATGTGTCGTACTTCCGGCTCATGTTCTGAACGCCCAATCCAATAGACGAAACTTGCAGTTTGCCAAGCTTTCGTGTGTTTGGACTTGTTGAAATTGTGCGCTTCTTTTGTTCAGAGGTTGACGCCTGTATATTGGTACTCAGCAGTGATGCAGCCGCCAGGCTCGCCCCCGATAAAAGAAATTGTCTTCTGTTTTGCATAAAACTGTTCCGGTCAAATCAGGTTAAAATTATTAATGAGACTGTTCCTGCGAGACCAACTCCATCCAGGTTACGGTCTCGCCATTGTCTGGCGTTGAAATTGCGATGTGTGACATGAATGAATCTGGCGCAGCACCGTGCCAATGCCGGGTATTGGGTGGGATAGTGATAACATTACCCGGTAACATCTGCTGAATATCCCCACCTTCATTCTGAACCAGTCCTTTTCCTGAGATAATGATGAGTGTTTGGCCTTTCGGGTGGGTATGCCAGGCAGTACGAGCTCCCGCTTCAAACGCCACCAATGCTCCGCGATAATGGCCTTTTATTGGCGACGTGAACCGAGAACTGACTTTCGCTACACCGCTAAAGTTAGTTGGTGAGCCTTGTGTAACTGTTGAATCAGTGCTCACAGTGACGTGCTTGGTGGTTTCGTTGTTCACATCGATATTCGCAACACTACTAAGAACGTGACTGGCTCTTATTGCGCTGTCCTGACTCACGGAGTCCTTTAGAATGCGTGTGAATTCGAGCAACTGTGCGGGGCTGTAACCGACCCTTAGTGATAACTTCATGTGCGACGTCAATTGGGCTTCAACCCCCGGCATCGCAGAAAGCATACTAATAGTGAGTAGCTCTCTGTCTTTAACGGTTAGTACGTCCCGATAAAATATATCTGCGAATAAATGCTCTACGAGAAATGTCTCTATAGTTGGTACAAAGCCCGCGTAGCCCGTTTTGCGATTGGACATATCTCGCCCTACCAGTGCATTGCGAACCTGATGACCATAACTATCCGCGTTGTAATCATCCGGAAGCGGTGTCGCTTCTCTGCCTACTTCATCGGTCATTCCCTGCGCTTTTCGTTTTGAAGCCACATCCATAAAAGTCATAATGCCGTTTAGTGCACGGGGAAACCCTGCATACGCATAAGAGTGGATGAAAATTTCTTTAATTTCGTTGACGGTTAACCCATTTTCCAACCCAGCCTTGAGCGCTTCATTCAGCGTTTGTACATCGCCTGATGCCGTGAGTGCAGCAATCGGAATCATAGCGGCTTGGCGTTTGTCTAGAGACTGACTTTCTTCTGTGGCATCGACGGCACTGACGAACAACGCAAATAACCCAAGAAGCGGCGTTACGATGACCTGTTTTAACGATAAACTAATACTTTGCGACATGATTTCCTCCCGTAATAGAATGATTCGTGTACTCTTAATCTAAACCTTTCTCATGCAACCAATCCGACATAAGCGTTGCTATTTCGTTGTTATTCAGGTCTGAAAATGGAAAGTGTGTGTTGCCATAAATACCTATTTTGGGAAGGTGAATAACGGTAGCATCTCCACCATGTCGGTTTATGGTATCAGCCCACTCATAAGCCATCTCAAGCCTGATTCGCCAGCCATCTTCGCCAGGCAATTCACTGGGTTTTTCAGGAATATTGTCACCGTAATAAATAACAATTGGGATCTGAGTCAGCTTATTAAAATCATCCAAAGGAACCTCTACCGCAGTTAATAGACCACTGCTACTCTGCTTGGGGGCAGGCGCTTCGCCTTCAGGGAAAACAAAGTTACTACCGGGTTCATAAGAAACAATGGCCTTAATGTGCTGACTCTGCGTGGCTGCCTGCCACCCCATGCCACCACTGTGTGAATGGGTAACCAGGATGCCATCGCCAATCTTGGTAAATAAGGCTTCAACCGCATCAGCATTTACATTGATATTGATAGGGCCGACATCAGGCACCATTTGTCGAAAATATTGTTCTAACGACGCTTCATCTGTCGGAAACTGTACATTGGGGAAGTAGTCAGGCCATGTACCAACGCGAAAAGTATTGAACCACATTTGCTCATTCGGAATCGGCTCGTAGCTACCAGGTTGTGTGCCTTTTGCGGCGTTACCACGCCGGGGTTGGTCAATCAAATAAACGCCGTACCCTTTGCGTAGGAATATATTCTGGTAACCTTCACGGCCATCTGGTGTAGATTCCCACGTTTTCGAGAACTGCCCGAAACCATGCCACATTACTAACGGGTATTTTCGTTCATTGACTGGAATTTGATAAAAGACAAAAGCGTGATCGCCATGTAACGTTTGCCCGGCAGACGTCAATTTTATCGGATCAAATTCCCCTTCTTTTTGAATGACAGTCCCACCCACTGCGAAACTACCTTGTTCTGCGAGCATTAAAGGGGATGCTGAGTCATTTGTCTTATAGATAGTGCTACATGCACTCAGTACCAAAACTGTTGACGCCACTAGAGTCAACGAACGATAGCTTCTTATGATCGAAATCATGTCATTAACTCCTTACTTCAATACGTCATCAAAGAAGTGGCTGAGTAGCGTCATGGCTTGTGAAACGTATTCAGGCTTCCAATAGGTCTCAATGTGTGTAGCACCCTCGATAAGAAATAAATGCTTATCCTCAGACTTGGTCGCTAATTCAAACGCGTTCTTGGTCATGTACAATGAATCCGCTTTACTACCGGCAATCATCAATAAGGGCTGATTAATAAGATCCATATTCGTCGCCGCATCAAAATTCATCAGCGACAACAAACTGCTCTCTGTATAGCGAAAAGTTGAATTTGGATGGGCATGGGTTTTGCCATAATATTCGAATCCTTGTCGGTAAAGATCGAAGGGCAAGGCTGCAATTTGTTCGTCGGTTAGCTTTGCATCACCGACATAACGGATTTCTCCCGTCTTGGCTTCGATTTCTCGCGCTTCAGAAGCGGACGTTAAACGTTGCTGAATGGTATCTAGCGCAGAGTCCATGTAACCGTTTCGGCGAACACGTCCAGAATTAAACATGCTAAGTGTCGCGATGGATTTGAAACGTTTGTCCGATTGCGCTGCTTTAAGGGAGTAGCCACCGCCACCACAAATGCCAAGAAGTCCTATCTTGGATGTTGAAACCCCAGGGTAGGTAGAAATGACGTCCGCCATGCCGTTGATGTCTTCAATACGGTTAGCCGGTTTATCAATATTTCGAGGCTCACCTCCGCTGGCACCTTGGTAAGCGGCATCAGCAGTGATGGTGATGTAGCCTTGTTCCGATAGTCGTTGAGCATACAGCCCCGCAACCTGCTCTTTCACACCACCGTTAGGGTGAGCGATGACAATCGCAGGATATTGTTTCGACGGGTCAAAACCAGGTGGAGTGTACACATTCGCGGCGATGTCGATGTTATTTAATTTATAACTCACCGCATGAATATTGACCTTACCCTCAACGTTTTTCGTAATGGCCCCTTCGTACGTCAACGTAAATGGATTCTGTCGATAGTCCGCCGACAATACTTCAGCAGACAATAGATTTGCCGCCAGTAGGAATGCAGCCGTTTTAACCAGTGATTTCATATTTTTCCCGTTACTTAAAAAGGTGCCAAATAGCGCTCACACATCAATAGTGAATCTCACGTTATTTAGGATAGTAACGGCGAGGAAAAGTCAGTATTCAAATTCTGTTCGATAATTGCCTATTTCTCTGAGTACAAATTAGATCTATGTATTAGCGCCTTCACAGTGGCTATACTGGCTATATATAAAACACCTGTAATATGGCAAAAAAGATGAAGACCGATCCTGTCCATGTAAACAATATGAAGCACTTAGCATCAAGTATTTCGAAGCTGACCGTACACGATGATTACTGCCCAACAAATGTTCCTGGATTGACGGTATTCAAGAAAATTGACGCGAACATTCCGATGGCTGGCGCATATGAACCCAGTGTGTGTCTGATTGCACAGGGAGCAAAGCGTGTTCAATTAGGTGAGGAAACCTTCTTTTATGACACAGAGCACTATTTGTTTTCAGGTGTTCATTTACCGGTAGTAGCTCAAGTCACGGAAGCAAGTGCCGAACATCCTTATCTTGGTCTTAAACTGACTTTCGACTATCAGGAAATCACGCAACTGATGGCGGACAGCCAACTACCGCCTCCCAAGGGGCAACGTTCAGATCGTGGTATGGCAACGGGTAAACTAACACCAGCGTTAATCAGCGGGTTTCAACGACTACTTGATTTGGCTTATGAGAGTACAAATATTCCGATGCTCGCGCCCATGATAAGACGAGAAATATTTTATCGTTTGCTTGTCGGGGAGCAGGGTGAAAAGCTTAGGCAACTCGCCGCAATGGGGACACAAACGCATCAGGTAGCAAAGGCAATCGCATGGCTCAAGTCTCAGTTTTCTCAACACATCAAAGTGGAGGATTTGGCTCAGGTAGCAAACATGGGTGTATCTACTTTTCATCACCACTTTAGAAATATGACTGCGATGAGCCCGCTGCAATATATAAAGCAAATCCGTCTTCAAGAAGCCAGACGTTTGATGTTAACTGAACATCTTGATGCGGCTACTGCTGCGTTTCAGGTTGGTTACGAAAGCCCATCTCAGTTTAGTCGTGAATACGGACGAATGTACGGGCGCTCCCCGGCGAAAGATGTCAACGAGTTGCGATATAAATTGGCGCAAACGGGAAATTAAAGGTAATGAAGTGAATAATCTGCGTGATTCATAGGCATCAGCTTCACTATCTATTTTTCGCAAATTGAAGTCGGACATATTTACTTGAATCCCTGCAAGTGAATGTCCGCACTTTGTCTTTAACGGACTTCTTTAGTTGATACAGGCAGTGGCCGCTCTTCATTTTATGGCACCTTATGGCACCGACTTTTTAGCACGTATAATAGCAAGTATAAAAACATCTTATCTGCGCTAACACTTTCATCTATTTGAAATAAACTAATCTTCAATAAAGCATATAATGAAACAGTAAAATCCCACACATCTATAAATAAAACAGGTTATTAATTTATAAACGCTGTTTTTTCAATTTAAGCTATCAAATCATAACGAACAAGAGACTCATTTATTATGTGGATTGTTTATGCATTGCTCGCAACATTTTTCTTTGGTTTGCGAGGGATCTTGTATCAATGGACATCACAAAAAAACTTAAATCGAGACCTGCTGCTATTTGGTGTTTTCTGCATAGGCTTTATCATCAGCGTAGTAGGCGTAGTGTTGTTAAACCAACGTTGGTATGGCTGGGCTGATGTAGCTGTTGGTATGGGGTTAGGCTTTGGATCTTTTGCCGCTAATGCTGTTTTACACAAAGGGTTTTCAGTAGGAAAAGCATCACTTATTAGCGTGTTATCAGGGTTAACGCCTTTGTTCGTCCTCATCTTTGCATTCTTAATTTGGAAAGAGACGTTAACCTCTATTCAATTAATTGGATTTGTTATCATTTTTTGTGGCCTTTGTATTATTAGATATTCTTCGGATATCTCTATTAACAATTTACAAGGGGCGCAATGGGGGCTACTTGCTGCATTGTGCTTTACGTTTACTGATTTAATGGGTAAACAATCCACGCTCTTAGAGGCAGATGTTTTTGCAACGTTAACTTCGATGTTTGGCTTTGGTAGTTTCCTTTTTGCCATGAGATGGCTAGTAAAACGTAAGAACTTTATAGCGTCTCAATATTCAGATAAAACTCATTGGTCTGAAATAAAAACCTTCTCTTGCGGACTGATAGTCGGGGTCGCAAATGTAAGTGGAATGGTTGCAATAATATCCGCTTTTTCTATTGGCAATACCGGGTTGGTTTCCGCGATTTCAGGAATGAATATTTTACTTATTCTCCTTTATTCTCATGTTGCTTTAAAAGAAACATTTAGCCGTCAAGAAGTGCTAGGGTTAGCCGCCGCTTTTGTCGGCGTTATCGTACTTAGATTGAATTAAAGCTCGTACTGCCAGTACCTGCTTCTGAAAGTGTTTTTCTATAAGTACCTATGCGCGCAAAAATACCAGCGCAAGCGCTTTGGCCGGCTGGTAGGTTTTTACGCTTAAAGAAAGTTTAAGGAAAGCTTAAGGAAAAGAGTAGCGAACAATACGTTTTAGTACGCTAGTGTACTGCTTCCAAAAACTGCCAGTGTTGTAGTGCATACCGTGCTGTTTAAATACGGCTTGTACTTTAGGGGCCATTTCTCGGTATCGTCTGGCGGGAATGTCAGGAAATAAATGGTGTTCTACCTGAAAGCTTAAATGCCCAGTAAGTACGTGAAATAAATTTCCGCCCTCAATATTTGATGAGCCTAAGGCCTGACGATAGTACCACTGGCCGCGTGTCTCGTTTTTGCAATCCTCTGCGTTAAAGGTTTCTACATCACCGGTAAAGTGTCCGCAAAAGATGATGGTAGATGTCCATAAATTACGTAGCAAATTGGCTATAAGGTTACCTGACAATACCCATAAGAATAACGGGCCAGCCAGAAGAGGGAAGAGCACATAATCTTTTACCAACTGACGTGCGCCTTTACTGAAAAAGCGTTTTTTAAGCTCGCTATGGGTTACTTGGTTTTTGCGGTTGTTTTTCTTCTTGCCGAAGAATACGCGTTCTGCGGCCATCTCGTGATATGACACACCCCACTGAAACATTACGCTAAGCAAAATATAGGTAGCGAACTGCCAGAGGTTTTTTATCCGCCATCTAAAGTCATTCGATAAGCGGAGTAGGCCATAGCCAAAGTCTCTATCCTTACCAATAATATTGGTGTAGGTGTGATGTTCGTAGTTGTGCACTCGATTCCAACTTGCACCATCGCAGGCAATATCCCACTCATACCGCTTTGAATTAATAAACGAGTCGTTCATCCAGTCATACTGACCGTGCATTACGTTATGGCCAATTTCCATGTTATCTAGTATTTTTGCTGCGGCTAAACTTAGTACGCCAGCTACCCAAAGTACGGGCTGTAAGAAACCTAGCATTAATAATATTCGGCCACTCCATTCACAAATACGCTGAATGAGGATAATACGTCGAATATAGGCAGCATCTTCAGCGCCTATTTTACCTTTTACTTCCGACTTTATTGCATCAAGCTGAGCTTCCAATATAGCGTAATCAGGCTTACTTATGCTCTGCGATGGCGTAGTTGCTTTTTGTAATTCCGCGTCAGTTTGACTAGGCGCTTCTTGTAGTTCCTTGGTGTTAATTAAGCCGCCAGTGTTCATAGTTGAATCTCCAAATCAGTTACGGCCTGTGATACACACAGTTGAATAAGTTGCTCGGCGCTATCGGATAACTCGCCAGTGCGGGTATCTCGCACTACGCCCCGCTTTTTCACACATTGGCATTGATGGCAAATACCCATACCGCAGCCATACGTCACAGGCTGCTTCGCTTCTTGAAGCTGCGAAAGCAGCGATTTCTGATTGTTCACCGCTAAATGCTGACCGTTATGTGCCAAAGAAAAGGTTTCCTTTTCGCTCAGACTGCCAATGTTCACAGTGGGCAATGCGGCAAAATGTTCACTGTCTAACGGTGCCTCCACCAGTTTCGCTACTTTCTGAACCTGTTCGTAAATAGTGTTAGGGCCACACACCAACCAGTGAGCATCCGCGAAGTGGGATAGATGAGCCTCGACATCACCGTCTTTTTGTCGAGTTAACAAGGCAAAAGTAAAATTGTTGGTGCGTTTTTGAAGGGCGAGTAGTTCGCTTTGCAACACGTGCTCGTTGGGTTTTGCGAAATAGAGCAGGTGGATAGGTGCGCGGTGTATTAACTTGTTTTCAATGGCGTCTTCAAGCATGGCGATAAACGGCGTTATGCCGGAACCGCCCGCTACCATAAGTACGGGTTTATCGGTATTAGGTAGTGTGAAACTACCCTTAGGCACCGAAATATTCACCCATGTGCTGGGTGTTACCGAGGAAAGGAACGGGGTAATTGCACCTTCGTTATTGACCTTAGTGATAAGCCGAATGTTTTTCGTTTCGCGGTGAAAGCTTGAACCGCAAGCGACGGTAAACACACGGGTAGTTAGCCTACCATTCACTTCAATGGTTAGTGCAATATGTTGCCCTGCAATATGACTAGGCCAAGCTTTCTCAGGTGTCAAAATAACTTCCACCATGTCAGATTTAAGGTTTCTGACAGCTTCAACTTGCGCTCTGTAATAGCCATCTCGCCACGCAGGCTTAAACTGCTGCATAAGCACTTCCCAATATCCTCTCCATGAATCGTGATGGAGAAAGCGATGGGCTAGATTATCGAGTAATAGTTTCAACGTAGAGATCACACCTATTAATTTTTCAAAACAGACTTTGCTAGAGAGTAAAAACACCTTAAGCGTACAAGTGTACGCTCACTCGGCGCACAAGTGTAAGCTTAAATTTGTTCGCGTCAAGAGAATAGTTGTAAAATATGTACTCACGCAGGTAGGTTTTGGTGAGGCTTTTTACGTGTAGATGATGGGTGTTGGCAGATAATTTCGCGAAGAAAGCTAGCGTTTAAAAAACCAAGCCGACGTCGAGTTGGTTAAGGCGCTGTATTAAGCTAGGTATGAATGAGCGCTAGATGGAATGTACTCGATCTAATTAGGGGCTTTACTTTCTTCTCGTACTTTTAACGCTAATTCACTGTCTTGTGGGCTAATTGAAAAGTCGAATTTACCTAAAATATTCATGCCCAATAATCCATCGGCGCTAGGTAATGCATCGACAGGCAGCACTAGCGCTGAAACATCATCAAAACGGAAGCCTGCAAAATAAAAAGTAGGGATGTGTACCAAGGGCGCACTGATGGTACCAGAGGCAGTGTTCACATCAAAATTACCAATAAAGGTAAGGCGGCGTAGCCCACCTAAGCGGCTGAATAAATCTGTGGTGATGGCGGTTGTGGTGGCGCCGGTATCTAGCACCATGTCAGCTTGTTGATTAAGGGCTTTTACCGCAACACGGTACTGATCGCCGTCTCGCAAAAGTGCCACTCGGGTAACATCATTCCCTAGAAGTTCGTTGTTAGCAATACGTTCGTCAGCGCCACTTTGGTTATCACGATTGCTTTCACTGTACGCGATATTTCGTATCGCATTAGCTTGGTTGTCGTTATAAGAAAGGCTGGCCAGAACATCTTCCATCAGCGTAATTTTTTGCTGCCTGGCATAGGCTTCGGCAAGTTGAAGAGTATACTGCCTGCTATCAGGCACCCGTTGGAATAGGGGCTCATTTAAGTTAGCCAATAAGTCCCATTGTCCGTTAGCCGACAACTCGTCTTGTGCGGTGTTGTAAAGGTTGGCAATTCGCTTATCAACCTTTGTGTTGCTAGCTGGCGATAGGGACAACTCTGCTAAATCATGAAAGTGAATAAGCGCATCTGATAGCGGCTGTGTTCTTACTATTAACTCAGCCTCAAGCAATAACAAGCTTTCATCGGTGGGAAACTGTTGTAATGCGCTATTTAATTGTTGCTTTAGCAAAGCGTAATTTCCGCTGTTTAACAGTAGGGTGAGTTCATGTACATACTCTTCTGCGACTTGGGGAGCGTTTTCTAGTTCTGTGCCTACTTTACTGGTAGTTACCGCATTGTGTTTATTATTGCGTTGATTACTGTGTTCATTGGAAGCGGGCACGTTGTTATAGCTATTTAGGTTGGCTGAAGATTGAATGAGCGACGCTTTATTCGCCGCCGCTATCTCTACGGCTTGGTTCAATGAAAGAAACAGGTAGCCGTTTAATAGCAAAGATGCAGCAAGCACCACAAATAAACACGCTAATAACCCTTTGTTCATCGCTAAAATTTCCCCTGCGCTTTGCAGTTAGAGGCTGGGTTCAATGCATGCATTACCATAAACTTCCTTAAATGGTTCGGGCAAGCGCTTGGGAGCGCCAGTATCTAAACTTACGCAAACAAAGGTGGTTAGTGCTTCAAACACGGTTTTCTTTCTACGCTCGCAGATAAATTGAAACTGCCTTTTTAGGGTTAGTCTATTATCACAGCTAATAATCCATGTTGCACATTGCAGGCTGTCACCTTCGTGAGAAGGAAGATGATAATCAAGTTCATGGCGTTTAATCACCATGGCTCGGTTGAGCGACTGATAGTCAGAAAACTGCAATCCAAGTGAATTGGAATGAGACCACGCCAATGCCTCTGCTTGGCTTAAGTAAGCCACATTATTAACGTGGTTGTAGTGATCTAAATGACTGGCGTCTATTTGCCATAATTTAGTAAAAGGCGACGGGTATCGCCACGGTAGTGAAGCGGCTGCCATAGTCGTTAATCTCTATTGCTAATTTGAGGCAACTCACAGTTAATAAGTTGCCACATCACGTGTTCAGTTATCAGGTGCTTATATTTCAAATGCTTATATTTCCTATGCTCGGGCATCAGAGGTTTAAGCTGTTGAGACATGAGGTAAAGGATTCTCTTCGGGTAACGAGACTGATTCATCAAACAATGCATGCATCAGCGCTTCTTCTCGTTCCAGTACCGGGTGAATAAAGCTTTGCACATCGCCAATGGCTTTAAATGAGTGAAAGCCATTTTCTAGTAGTTCGTGCAGCGACAACAGCCCAGCTAATTTGGCGGGGCGTCTTGATAATCTAATCAGCATGCCAATCCCCCTAATTTTAATTACATCACCAAGTTGTTCGCCAAGGTGCGCAATAATATCGAGCTGGCGTTGCCTGTCTGTTTGCCGGCCAGTATTGCGGTAGGCTAGGGCATAACTGTCCCGATTTAATGGCGCCCCTTTGAGTTGATGCACCATTTGCATGTCTAAATCGAATGAAAGGGCATTAAGCGCTAATGCATCGTTCATTGCATTCATAGCTTTGTCGGGAAGCACTTTAGCAAGCTTTGGAATGACCCGAACTAAATCGGCGTCACGCTGGCTGAAATCTTTAGGCCCATACAGTTCATCTACAAAAAACTGCATGGCTTTTTGATAACGAGGTTGTTTGGCTAAATCATCGTGAGACACTAACAAGCGTTCACATTGCCAATGCTGAAGTTCGTGAATACCATCCATGATCCCCACTTTTAGCGCTAGGTCTCGAAGCGCATTCACTCTATGTATATGCTTAACGATATTCTGTGACACGCAAATAACATCCTTCCGTAGTGCTTTATTACTAGCTTGACGCAAGCGAGTGGCGCATGCAAGCTGCTAAGCCTATTCCCGCCATATTTTCACTGTTATAATGCCCGCCCTTAAATGTATGGCTAACAGGAAACGTCTTTGAATTTTAGTACTTTGTGCAATCTAACACGGCTAACTTACCTACTCGCTACTGGAGTTGTTCAGCGTGGCGAATGAGATAGACCCTGACGTACCTGCGCTAATTACTTTGTTTAACAGCACCTTTACCGACTTTCAAACTAAGCTGGTATTAGGTGACGACGAGCCTGTTTATCTTCCTGCCAATGAAGATATTCCCTATCATCGTATTGTGTTTGCCCACGGCTTTTTTTCCAGCGCGCTGCATGAAATTGCGCACTGGTGTGTGGCAGGTGAGAAGCGTCGTTTACTTGAAGATTATGGTTATTGGTATTGTCCTGATGGGCGAGATGCCAAGCAGCAAGCGGAATTTGAAAGTGTAGAGATTAAGCCGCAAGCTATTGAGTGGGCGTTTACCGAAGCCGCAGGGCGCCAATTTCAAGTTAGTACCGATAATTTAAATGGTGCAGAGCCCGATAGAAAAGGTTTCACTAAAAATGTTGAAGCCCAGTTAGCGTGGTATAAAAACAATGGTTTCCCCCCTCGGGCGGCGCGCTTCATCGATGCTTTAAAAAACACACAGAAATTATCTGGAGCACAGTAACCCTATGAATAAGCCGGTATTTCGATTAGGTGTGGTAGTTAACCCTTTTGCAGGTATAGGCGGCGCGCTTGCATTAAAAGGCAGTGACGGTGCCGATGTTCGTGAAAAAGCGTTAGCAATGGGCGCTGAAAAAAAGGCTAATGAAAAAATGGCCAAAGCGCTGTCTATTCTAGAGGCCCTTTCTGAACAATTTACTATCGTTACTGCCGGTGGCGAAATGGGCGAAGACGTGTGTGCTTCGTTAGGGTTACCCTTTGAGGTGGTGTACAGAAGTGCATCGCAACAAACAGAAGGGGAAGATACAGAGCGCGCTGTACAGGCTTTTCTTGGCTGTAATCTTGATGTTATTTTGTTTGCAGGTGGCGATGGTACTGCCCGCAATGTGTGTAAAATTGTGGGTGACAAAGTGCCGGTGTTAGGTGTGCCGGCGGGATGTAAAATCCACTCGGGCGTGTACTGTGTTACCCCGTCTGCCGCAGGGCAGGTCATTAGCCAAATGATCAAGGGCGAAATTGTCAGTGTGATGGACGGCGAAGTACGAGATATCGATGAAAACGCATTTCGAACCGGAAAGGTAATAGCAAAACACTACGGCGAGATGCGAGTACCCGCCGAACTCACTTACGTGCAGGCGGTAAAAATGGGCGGCAAAGAGGACGAAGCGCTCGTTCTTGATGATATTGCCGCGACCATTAGCGAATTAATGGACGACAACCCAGACACCTATTTTGTTATGGGCTCGGGCTCTACCGTTGGCGCGGTTATGGAGTTTCTGGGTTTAGAAAATACCTTGCTAGGTGTTGATGTGGTAATGGATAAAACGCTTGTAGCTAGCGATGTAACCGCTTCTGAATTGCTTTCGCTTACGCAAGGAAAGCCAACCCAAGTGGTGTTAACCGTTATTGGTGGGCAAGGTCATATTTTGGGGCGCGGGAATCAACAGCTTAGCCCAGACTTTATTCGCGCTATTGGCAAACAGAATATGCGAGTTGTTGCGACTAAACAAAAGTTACAGTCGCTTGGTAATAAACCATTACGATTAGATTCTGGCGATGCCGAGTTAGATGCATCGCTACAAGGTGCGTTCACTATTATCACCGGCTACAAAGACAAGGTTCTTTATAACGCCGAATAGATATCGTCGAATAGCTTTTTAAGATTTAAATTAAGTTAAAGAATAGGAGAAATACGTGTTACCTCCGGCTTCAGCCCCCCAACAAGTAGTAAACCAAATTGCAGCGATAGAGGCTGCGTTAGATGATGTGGTTAATCATGGTAGTGACGATGAGCTGTTTACAGCCAGTTACTTACAAGGCCATTTCGCAGTGGTATCGCGTCAGCTAGAAATGCAAAGTAGCGCAACTATGCAGCAGCTGGATTCAGATATGGCCGCTAGCTTGCAAGCCGCTTTTGATAATAAAGAATTAGAGGGCGATGATGCTGCCCAGGTTAAGGGCCTTTGGTCACGATTATTCGACCAAGCATGCAATTAAACGAATAGCGAAGCGCAAAGCTTAGAAACGGATAAGCGTACTACAAACCGCCCGACTAATTGTAATTGAAAGTGTAATTAAAAGTGCAATGCAAAGTGCCCGACAAAGCCCCATGCATGGAATATACATGGGGGTTCGCAAAGGGAATACTTACAGTGAATAAAATCCGGCAAATTACGCCTGAAAGCGGCATGGCTTTGCCGCTTTGGCGCTCTCAATTCCTTTCAAATGTTCGCGTTTTTCGTGTTATTTTAAACCTGTAACTACTTTGATTGCCGTATATTCGCGTTAAGCTCTAACTGGCGGCCTAATGCGGCGCATGGCCGTGTTTTAAAGGCTTATAGCACCTATACCTGCACCTCTTCCTAACACATAATCCCTTAACTGATTGCCTATTAGCGTTAACTTTTTAGCGCTCTTTATGCCCTGCGCGACAAGCCCACAAAGGATATGGTGCGAATATTGCTAATTCTCACTGTCGATAAGAAAAGAAAACAAGTGTGACACAACTCGCTTTTCACAAATGGCTTATTTCTAGGTGAATATATGTTCGGTTTAATTCAACTTGCGGGTTACAAGCGTAGTGCTGGTAACACATCCAAAAGAACAGAGCACTGTGCTGCGCGAAGTTATCCGCGCTTTAGTCTGCGCTTGAGCTTGCGAGTGCTGTCTGTCGGACTCATACTTGCCATTGTTGGTGGTTGCCAATCGTCGGACGATGCCAAAGCCCAAATGTCACAGTCTGATCCCTTAGCGGTTCCTGCCCTTGGGAATGTTGAATATCACACCTACATTTTAGCCAATGAGCTGTTTGCCGATTTGAGACCTTCTAGGCAAGCGCGCTATGCGGTAGCAGGCTTCGTGCCGGTTGATACCATGAAATACAACAAGAATGATCAACATCCATTGATGATGTTAGGGCATCAATTAGAGCAGGGTATGATGACCGAAGCCACAAAACGTGGTTTTACTACTCAAGAATTTAAGCTTTCGAACGATATAATTGTTAATGACGAAAGCGATAGAGTACTTACGCGCAATATCGACCAATTGTCCGATATTGAACGGGTCGATTTCTACATAACGGGTACCTTGGTTTACCAACAGTCTGGGGCTGTGGTTAACGCAAGAATTATCAACGTAAGAAATAAAGACGTGGTGGCGGCAGCTACCCGCTTTTTCCCGGCGGAGATTTTCTGGGAAGAAGAGCGAGTAACGAGCCGTAATGGTCGACTCTACAGAACTGAAGGTGGAAGGTAACGGGATGAACGCACTATTTAAACGCACGGCTAAATGTACGGCATGTATCCTAGCAACATCAATGCTAGCCCTGAGCGGTTGCTCTATGATGTTAGGCGAAGAAGAAGTGGCAGTTGAAGAAACGTCTCGACCGGCCATGAATGTAGTAGACATTATGGCGATAGACCGCCCTTCGCCGCAAAAAGAAGATGATGACGAACAGTCAAACGAGCACGAAGGTATGGATGCGTTTGGCGCCATAGGCCAACCTACGCTTTATTCAAGTGTTCAAGGGGCTTACAAAGGTCGGCCGCTCACTAAGCATATTGGTGATTACGTCAAAAATATGACCCAAGACCTTATCGCGAACATGGAATATGTGAATGAAAAAACGCCTATTGGTGTAACGCATTTCGCGCTAATTGATACCAATCTTCAAGAAACTGATTTACTGGGTAAGCAAATGGCAGAATCATTTGTTCACGAGCTGCATAAATTTCGTGTACCCGTTATCGATTTCAAAGCTACAGACTATATTCGTATTACCGACGGTGGCGACTTCGTTCTCAGCCGAGATTATTTAGAGTTAAGCAGCAGTTTACCAATAGATTACGTACTTACCGGCACCATGGCTAAACACCAAGGTGGCGTGTTGGTTAACGCCAGAATATTGGGTATAGAATCTCGCGCGGTAGTGGCCAGTGCACAAATGTTGGTGCCATTTTATGTGGTAGAAGCATTGATCCCTAGCGACGGCAGTCAAAAGAATGGCATGCGCGATGGCGTTAAATTAAGTAGAGGTTAATCATGAAAAGGCTTATTGCTTTGCTGGCAATGGGGTTAACCGTTAACCTCACGGCGTGTACCAGTACTGAATCAATCGGCTCTTTTTGGCTAAGCGATGACGGTGAAATCTCTCACTCCGCTGAGCCCGTTCCTGTGCCAAGAGGATCAGGGCTTGTTTACAGCCCTGACTCTCGCG
The DNA here is from genome assembly GCF_001562115.1 of Alteromonas stellipolaris. Taxonomy (NCBI): domain Bacteria; kingdom Pseudomonadati; phylum Pseudomonadota; class Gammaproteobacteria; order Alteromonadales; family Alteromonadaceae; genus Alteromonas; species Alteromonas stellipolaris. The sequence continues at coordinate 2,896,193 of NZ_CP013926.1, read as the reverse complement.
ACCGTGAATATCAGCAGCATGTTGCCGTAGACCCAGGCTACAGAGACCCATTACACCAAGGTTTTTCTCCTTCTCAAACCCACAAACGCTTAAATGATTACGCGTCGCAATTAGCGATGGAGTTAATGGATAACGCAACCCGCCTTACTCAGCAAGATATGGTGGGGGTAACCAGTTTTGTGCGCTTAAATGAATCGTTAGGCGATAGCACAGTGTTGGGAAATCAGCTTTCTGAATACCTTATTGCCGAGCTTCAAGATTTTGGGCTAGCTATTGTTGATTTTAAAATGGCTGGCGGCGTGACAATAACCCCTTATGGCGACTTTGTATTAAGCCGTAAAGCGAATGCTTTGGCCAAACAAGTGTCGATGGATCATGTAGTGACAGGCACTATTATAGAAGATGACAGGGGCGTTCGTATAAATGCCCGTATTGTTTCAATGCAAAACAAGCAGGTTGTTGCCAGTGCGAATATTTACATTCCTGCATTTATCGTTACCGATTTAAATAAAGGCTTAACGGTCCAGGTGCCAGTAGAATAACGCATTGCGCCTTGGTGGGTGTTTAACGGCCGGTAACAATTTAATTAAACAAGAAAGCGCAGTGTGAAGTGACCTTGAAAATGGGCATCAGCACTGCGCTTTTTTATTGCAGCTTAAAAATAGCGATAAAGACCATCGCTATTCATCAAAGATACTTCGAATACAGTCTCTCACCATAAACCGTGCAGGATGCACTGCCTGACACAAGTCGTTATTTAACGGCAAAGGCTCATGGGTTAACGTACTTGCTAGTAATTCCGCCATCAGCGGCGCGGTAGTAAGCCCGCGGGACCCTAAACAACATAATGTGCTTACTGGGGTTGCTGGCAAGGGTTCTGCGGTATAAAGCGGTTTGCCTAACGACAAGCCAACATATTGAGTTTTAAGTGCCGAAAAATCGGTAAGCATGCCAGATACAGGTTGATGATCTGGTGAACCTAATCGTGTGGCTGCCCTTGCTTCGCCGTCATGCTCAAGTTGTTGTACAACATCGGTATTCGCCATGGCTTGCTGGTGGGTTTGCAGGTTTTGTTCGCTCTCTTGATTGCGAACCTCTGTAGATAGGTCGTTTTTAACGTAGGTTGAGCCAAGGGCGTGCCTGTTGTTGAGAGCAGGGGTCATGTAGCCTTTATGGCATATCACGGTGGTTAACGCGTTTATAGGCGTTTGAGTGGCAATGGCCTCTACTTGCCCGCGCACAGGGCGCAGAGGCAATGCAGCAAACGCATTACTGCCCACGGCACCAGCCCCCGTAGCCAAAATAAGGTGATCAGCATACAAGGTCTTATTATTTGACGATGCCTCTGTATTGCTCGTTGATGCTTCTGAACTGGCCTTTATATTAAACTCAACCGCAAGACAGTGTGTTTGGGGACATTCATCTGGTAACGATGCTTTGTCGTTTTCAGTTAAGACAATGTGAGAACGATACTCATGTTTAGAAAGCACAGTTACATCAGTGTGCTGTTTTGCTTGCTCTATTAGGGCATGCACTAAGTCAGGTGGCGACAACCAGCCCCCTTGCTCTATAAATAGCCCATCGTAGGGTAAGTCGATGCTCGCTTTTTCCGATAGCGCTTCAGGGCTTATTGGCTTGATTAACGCCTCTGGCCAAACACCATTGCTCACCAACTTTTTCTGTCGAACTGCAACTTTCTCATTAAAGTTCAGCTGTGCAACACCACAAAAGTCGTGTGCCACAGATGGTTTGTCTATAGCAGTATTTGTTGAAGTATCTTTTTCATCAAGCAAGGTGTGGTAAATATGCGAAGCATATAAAAAGCTGTGGGCTTGAATACGACTGGCAATACTGGCTTCGGAATGAAGCTGGGGAAAAAAGCCCCCTTGTGGGTTGCCAGACGCGCCTGTAGCTAAAGTGTCGCGGTCATGACATAGCGTAACCTTGATACCACGCTTAGCTAAAGCTAGTGTCACGGTTGCTGCCCCAAGACCGCTACCCACCACAATGACGTGGCTTTTGGGGGTAATAGCAGCTTGGTTGTAACGATAATAGGGGCCTTCAAAGGCGCGCTTTTCGGCTACGGTAGAGGCGGCTTCTGTTTCATAAATACCCACCAACATATCTCGTTTTCTACCAAAGCCTTTACGTTTAGATACGGTAAATCCGGCGGCAGCCAACCCACGTTTCACAAAGCCAGCAGCGGTAAAGGTGGCAAAGGTAGCGCTGACTTTCGACAACCGCGCCATTTGTTCAAATAAAGTGTCGGCCCACATATCAGGGTTTTTGCTAGGTGCAAAGCCGTCTAAGAACCACGCGTCAACTAGCCCAGCTGTTGGGCTATGCCATTGGGGTAATAAATCGTGTACATCCCCAATCCACAAATCCAATGTGGTCGCAAATTCATCGAAATGACGCCTATGGCAGCCATCTAGTTCCATGGGGTATCGCGTGCTTAATGCGGTAGCTTCTTTTTTTAACGCCGGGAACGCCAGTAACGCCTTCTCCATATCGGGCTTAGGAAGGGGAAACTTTTCCGTACTTAAAAAGAATAATTGCTTAAGCGGGTGGCTAGGGTTGGCGTTTCTAAAGCTTTTAAATGCTTGCATGGCAACTAAAAAGTTGAGCCCAGTGCCGAAGCCGGTTTCCGCAATAACAAAGCTAGGGGCGCTGTGTGCCTGCCAGCGTTCAACAATGCTATTTCCACCCATAAATACATACTGGGTTTCGTTAATACCACTGTCATTGGAAAAGTATACGTCGCCAAAATGGTCGGCGACGGGTGTGCCGTTTTCATTGAAATGCACGCTTGCTTGTTGAGATTTCACCGGTGTAATTTAACTCTTTATGCGGTTGATAACTGACTATTCAGAGACTATCTGATTGCGACCTTGTTCTTTGGCTTTATACAGCCGCTCGTCGGCAACCTTGTATATTTGAGACAACGCGTCACCATTTTCAGGCCAGTGAGCCACGCCGATACTTACGGTTATGGTGGCGTCAAAGCCTTCTGCGCTTAACGTGTGTTCAACTGAATGCCGCAAACGCTCTGCAATGCTATGTGCTTGATGAGGCGTAACGTCGGGTATGAGTAAACAAAATTCTTCGCCGCCAAATCGAAAAGCCCAATCGTTTCGTCTGCGCATACTATTGATAATTCGTGATACGTCAACTAGTACTGCATCACCCACGCCATGGCCATATTTGTCGTTTACCTTCTTAAAATGGTCAAGATCGACTAACACCATAGAGACAGATTTTTGTTTTTCAGGCAAGGTTTCGCAGAGCATGTCGAAAATTGAGCTTAGTAGCAAGCGGTTGTTCAGCCCGGTGAGCGGATCTAACGATGCCATTTCTTGCAACCGCTTCACGGTTTGTGCTCGCTTTTGCTCATAGGTATAGGATAACGCCCAAATAGCCGTTAGTGTTAGCGCAATATTTACAATGGCGATAACGGGTGTGCCAGGGTTCTGCACAATGTGTCGGTATGTCAAAATAGCGCAGCCTGAAAGTACGTATATTACAGAGTAAATCGTGCCTAATTTAGTACCCAACAGCAAATAGGATAGAACTGGAACAATGAATAACCAGCTGTACAGCGCCGAGGTAAATGAAGCAGTTAAAATGCCAATAAGAATGACGGTGTACAGGGCGAATAGAAAGAGGGAGGACCATAACTTCAAGTTCGGTGTCTTTTTGTGAACCGATAAAATAGCCAGCGAAAGAAAGACAACCAACAACTCAACAAAGGCTAATACCCTGTGGCCTACTATCCAATTATTGATAGTAAAAATGACACCTGCAACAATGATAACAAGTAGAACAACTCTTAATACCGTACGACGAAATTCGAGTTCGTTGCCCCAAAAGTTAGACGTGGCCATGGTGATGTGTATTCCCGTACAAATTTGACTGAAGATTTTTATCTTATAAGAACCGCACGTTTTAAAACGCACCGGTGAATAGTGATACTGCACAATGTTATCTGAATTGATTCAAGGTGTTTATCTTAATTGTTAAAGATAGACGAATGGATAAGAAATGTGACCAGTTTGATAAAATTAAATAATGATATCAATCATCATCAACGCATTTGCCTTGCCGATAACCCCAAGGAATTGTTTTGATAATTTAGTGAAGCTTTTGTGAACTTGCGATTTTCTTCTAGTATTTGAATATACCTTTCATGATACATTGGATGAAGCAATTCACGTGGCGCAAAAATAATTAAAGCAAATGCATCAGGATGCGGTTAGAAAAAGTGAAGTGCTGGGTCTTTAGCTGCAAAGCAGACCACTTTACCAATCAAAATCGTTACCATAGCCGCATCAACGCAAAGGGTAAACTATGAGAAGAGCAGTTATCACCGGTCTTGGAATTGTTTCAAGCATCGGCGTCAATAAACAAGATGTACTTGCTTCATTAAAAGCAGGTAAGTCAGGTATTACACACTCTGAGCAGTTCGCTGAGATGGGTTTAAGAAGCCAAGTGTGGGGTAATATCGATATCGACCTTAAAGAGCACATCGACCGTAAAGCTATGCGGTTTATGGGTGATGCGGCGGCCTATGCTTATGTTGCAATGCAACAAGCCATTGAAGATGCAGGCCTTGAAGATAGCGATATTTCTAACGATCGCACGGGTATTATTGCTGGCTCTGGCGGCGCGTCTTCTGAAAACCAAGTGCTTTCTGCAGATATTTTGCGTGAAAAAGGCGTAAAACGTGTTGGACCATACATGGTACCTCGTTGTATGGCGTCTACGGTTTCAGCGTGTCTTGCTACGCCATTTAAAATTCGTGGTGTTAACTACTCAATCGCATCAGCTTGTGCCACCAGTGCTCATTGTATTGGTAACGCCATGGAGCTTATTCAACTGGGTAAGCAAGATGTTGTATTTGCAGGTGGCGGTGAAGAATTGCACTGGGCACTGTCGAGTCAGTTCGACGCCATGGGCGCACTGAGTTCTAAATATAATGACAACCCTTCAGTAGCATCACGTACTTACGATGCAGCGCGCGATGGCTTTGTTAGCTCTGGCGGTGGCGGTATGGTTGTTGTGGAAGAGCTTGAACACGCATTAGCCCGTGGTGCAAAAATTTACGGTGAAGTGGTTGGTTATGGTGCTACTTCTGATGGCTTCGACATGGTGGCTCCATCAGGCGAAGGCGCAATTCGTTGTATGAAAATGGCCATGCAGAATGTATCTGCTCCAATTGACTACTTGAACACCCATGGTACTTCAACACCGGTAGGTGATGTTAAAGAACTGGCGGCTATTCAGGAAGTGTTCGGTCAATCTGGTGTGCCAATTAGTGCAACAAAATCACTAACGGGTCATGCATTAGGTGCAGCCGGGGTTAACGAAGCTATCTATAGCTTGTTGATGATGGAAAATAATTTTATTGCACCATCAATTAACATCGACACCCTAGACGATGCAGCAGCTGGTCTCGACATTGTCACACAAACACGTGAAGCAACGTTGAACACCGTTATGTCTAATAGTTTTGGTTTTGGCGGCACTAACGCAACGTTAGTGATGCAGCGTTACCAAGGCTAAGCAATAGCGGTAAGCGAGTCTGTATCAGAATTGCTGACAGACTTGGTTAAAGGCTTGATGGGGAACTTTATTTCCCCCATCGAGTTGTCCGTCTTCACACTTATCTTCCGCTCATACGAATAACTGCCTATTTATCCGGTCCAATTATTTTTTAGTTATTTCTGTTCAGCTATTACTACTATTTGTCACTCTTCATCAACAAGCAATGCGAACAAAGCGTTTGGGCGACTAATCGTTATTTTTCCATAATGTAAATGCAGTAATCCTTGGTTTTGTAAATCACCTAAGAGCTGATTCACCGTTTGTCGGCTACTGTTTATCATCTGCGCCAAAGACTCTTGCGATAAGGTTAGGGTAATGGCGCAGTCTTGGGGTAAATGCTGGCCATAACTGGTGGTTAGCATTAGTAGGCGCTTAATTAACTGATGTTGTAAATTTAGCCCTGCGCTGGAATCAATAAATTGAAATGCACTTCTTACTCGTGAACAAAGCAGGCGGGCAAAGTGAGGATAAAGCTCAGGGTGTGCCTTTAACACTGCGTTAAATGCATTTTTGGGGATAACCGCAATAACGGTATCTATCTCGCACACGCTATTGTGGGTGCGAGGTAAATCATCAAACAGAGAGATTTCACCAAACCAAGTGCCGGGCCCGAGCAAGGCAAACAGCATTTCCTTGCCATTGGCGCCAATATTCATTACACGCAAGCGGCCTTCACATACACCATAAAAACCAATGCCTTCCTCGCCTTTAGCATGCAGTTGTTGACCTGCTTTTAAATGACGAAAACGTACCTTATTGAGCAAGGCGCATTGCAAGTTTTCAGGAAGTGAAGAAAACCACATCGAGCTGGTTAAAACGGTTGAGTATTCTTGAGTTAACATTTTTATTACAGTGTCGTTTATCCGACAGTTTAGCTTGTAAATTAGGCGTAAGGTAGAAAAAAATGTAGGAGACGAATGATGAGTTCAAAAGCAAAAGCTCAGGTGAGTGAACAAGAATGGCAGACCCGTGTAGATCTGGCGGCGTGTTATCGTGCTGTGGCCATGTACGGTTGGGACGATTTAATTTTTACTCATATATCTGCAAGGGTACCAGGGCCTGAGCATCACTTTTTGATAAACCCTTACGGTATGATGTTTGATGAAGTCACAGCGTCAAGTCTGGTAAAGGTAGACTTACACGGCAATAAGGTGATGGAAAGTGAGTACGACATCAACCCTGCGGGCTTTACTATTCACAGTGCGGTGCACGAAGCCAGAGACGATGCGAAGTGCGTTATGCATTTGCATACCACCGAAGGGGTAGCACTTTCAGTACTAGAGGAAGGACTACAAGCCTACTCACAGCAGTCTTTGTTCCCGTTAGCCTCGTTGTCGTATCACGCCTATGAAGGCGTAGCCTTGAACCCTGATGAGAAAGCGCGCCTAGTGCGTGATTTAGGTGATACGCAATTTATGATTTTACGAAATCACGGCCTGCTTACCTGTGCCGACAACATTGCCGATGCGTTTTTATTTATGTTCATTTTTCAGCGAGCCTGCGAAATTCAGTTAAAAGCGCAAGCCACAGGTCAGAAGTTAATTCCAATCCATTCTGCTATTTTACAAGGGATCCGCGCTCAAGCGTCAGAGGTAACCAAGCAAGCGGGTGGCAGCCTAGCTTGGCCGGGTATTAAACGGCGGGTTGCACGTCGATTCCCTGGTTTCGACGAATAAGCGCTAAATTAGACTAAAAAACTGTGTTGATTCATGGTGCTCAAGGTTACTAATCCGTAGGATTGAGGTAAACTTAGCATCATGAAAATACTCTTTGAAGACACTATTCCTTTAGGCCACGAGTACTTTAGTGGCTTAGGTGACGTAAGTCGTTATGCATGGCAAACCCTTACTCCGGAAGATATCAAAAACGTAGATATCTTGGCTGTGCGTTCTACCACCAAAGTCAATGAAACGTTGCTAAGCCAAGCTTCGCAACTTCAGTTCGTTACTACTGCCACCTCTGGCACTAATCACATGGATAAAATCTGGCTTGATAGTCAGGGGATTAGCTGGAATTCAGCGGGCGGCTGTAATGCCGTGGCCGTGGCCGAATATGTGCTAAGCGCATTATTTTTGGCCGACCGTGCAGGTAAAATAGACATTAATGCTATTACCGTTGGTATTGTAGGAGCAGGGCATGTAGGTACAGCCTTGGCAAAACGATTAGCCGCATTGAACATTGACTATAAGTTGTGCGATCCCCCACTAAGTGCAGCGGATGACCCACGAACCTTCGTTGATTTTCAAGACATTATCGATTGTGATGTGATCACGCTTCATGTGCCCTATGTGAAGACAGGCAGCCACACCACAGGTAAATTGATTAATGCTGATGTGCTAGAGCAGCTAGGTAGCAATCAGTTGCTTATTAATGCGTGTCGCGGTGAAGTGATTGATGAACAGGCTTTGTTAAATAGGCTTAAACAACCAAACGCGCCCACAGTAGTGTTAGATGTATTTGAAAATGAGCCCGCCATCAACCCCGAACTAGTGCAGTATTGTTGGTTAATGACACCTCATATAGCTGGGCATTCAGTTGAGGGCAAAGTGCGCGGTACCCAGTATGTTTACGAACAAATATGCAATTTGTTGGAAGAACCTTGCACTAAAACCCTTGGCGAGTATTTATCCGCTGTTGACCCCATCAAAGTAGAATTGGCGTCTGCGTCAGCTTCCACATTATCGAAACAAGATTTGATAGGATTAATGCTACAGGTTTATAACTTGCTTGATGACGATACCGCCTTTCGGGAAAGGTTAGGGGAAGCACTGGAAAGACAGCAAAATGAAAGTGCAGATAGCAAAGAAATTACTGCCAGCATCAGCCACACCTTTGCTACTATGCGCAAAAGCTATCGGGTGCGACGGGAATGCAGTGCGTATACGCTAATATTGCCCAGTAACACTTCAGATGAAATTAAACAGCAATTGAAAGGGTTAGGTTTTTTGGTGCAAGCCTAGTTTGCCAGCCTAACGCCTTCTAATTTTAAGCAATACCATTAATAGGAGAAACAACACTTATGTCACAAGCCTTTGACGTTGCCGTATTAGGCGCGACCGGTCTAGTTGGGCAAACCATGATAGAACTATTGGCAGAGCGTGGCTTTCCAGTAAATCGTTTATATCCACTAGCCAGCAAACGTTCAGCGGGAACCAGTATTAGCTTCAAGGGCGAAGATGTAGAAGTGTTGGATGCAGATACTTTCGATTGGTCGTTGGTACAGTTTGGCTTCTTCTCAGCGGGCGGCAGCATTTCTGCTGAATTCGCGCCACGTGCAGCTGATGCAGGCTGTATTGTTATTGATAACACGTCTGAATTTAGATACGAGCCAGACATTCCGCTTGTAGTGCCAGAAGTTAATGCACACGTACTGGCTGATTTTCGTAACAGAAACATTATTGCCAACCCGAATTGTTCAACCATTCAAATGATGGTGGCGTTGAAGCCAATACACGATGCTGTGGGTATTGACCGTATTAACGTGAGTACGTATCAGTCTGTATCTGGTGCAGGAAAAGAAGCGATGGAAGAGCTGGTGAAGCAAACTGCTAGCCTGTTAAATGCGCGAGAGCTCGAAACTAAAGCGTTTAGCCGCCAAATCGCCTTTAACGTTATTCCTCAAATTGATGCGTTTCAAGACAATGACTACACCAAAGAAGAAATGAAAATGGTGTGGGAAACACAAAAAATTATGGGCGATGACAGCATATTGGTTAATGCGACCGCAGTGAGAGTTCCTGTATTTTACGGGCATGGTGAAGCCATTCACTTAGAAACTCGCGCGCCAATAGATGCCGAACAGGTTAAGCAATTACTTGCAGATGCTCCAGGGGTTAAAGTTTATGATGCTGCCGATCAGTTTCCTACTCAGGTAAGCAGTGCTAGCGGCAATGATATGGTTCACGTTGGACGTATTCGAAACGATATCACTCACCCCTGTGGTCTTAACCTTTGGGTTGTGTCAGACAATATCCGTAAAGGTGCAGCAACTAACAGTATCCAAATTGCTGAAACTCTAATTCGCGATTACCTGTAATCATAGGATAAGTAGGCAAAGCTCAAAGTAGGGGATATAACATTGATTTTGCCGAGTAAGTAAACATTTTGCTTACTCGGCCGATAAGCAGTTATATCGATATTCAACAAATAGATACCGAAAACAGAAGGGCTAACTAGATTGCCATTAATAACTGGTTTATAGTTTCCTAAACCAGATTAAAAATACCGTTGGCCTAAGTGATGTTGTCGATACATCAATAAAGGTAAAAAATAGCGGTAAGTAATATAGAAAATCTGTATTGATAGGGCATTTTCATTCGTGCGCAGGCGCTATCAATGATAAGAATAAAAAGCTGAACCCGTTTGCCGCATTTAAGCGCCAATGAAAAGAGGTTTAGCTACGAATCTCCACCATGACACTTGGTGGTGTTGACGCTTGAGGGCATATAGGATTGCTATGAAATTGCATTTGACGGGCTTAGTTTTACTTACTTTATGTTTACTAGCCCCCCACAATAATGTCGATGCACAGGAACGCGCTACCCTGCTGAAAGGGCCCAAGAACGCGACCAGCCAGTATTCTGGATTAGAATACGGCCCCATTGATTCTCAAGATACCCTTTGGCGTATAGCTGAGCGTTATCGTCAAAATAATAACCTGTCGGTTTATCAGGTTATGTCAGCTATTTATGAACTAAACCCCAATGCATTTGAACAGCAGAACTTAAATTTATTAGTTGATGGTTCAATCTTGAAGTTGCCATCAGAACGGTATATTTCTCGCATCGATGCTAGGCAAGCACAAATTCGAGCAGAAAGTGACGAGCGAACCTTCGCTGAGTTACTAAACAAACCAGGTAGCAGCGTACGAAATATCAAGCCGCCTGCGCCTTTGGTAAATCAAAACGATTTAAGCCAAACCCAATCCAATATAGAACAAAAAATAACGCGTTTAGATCAAGAGCAAACCCGTCAGTTTGACGAGCTTCGGATGCAATTTGCTGCGTCTTTAGAAAACGTAGAAGCCTTGTTAAATGAAAATCGCAAACTGTATGAACGAGTAGACGAGGTTAACGGTGAACTTCAAGAGCTTCGTAATCAAGTTGAAGGCGATGTTAAGACTCAAATAGATACGCAAGTGGCGCTGCAACAAGAGCTGCTCGACATGATGAAAGCCGAGCAAATGCAGCGAGAAGCAGAAAAACAAAAATCGATGTGGAGTTCGCTTTCTAGCCCAATGCTTCTCATTATAGGCTCCGGCATTATTACCTTATTACTGGTAGGCGGGCTGATTGCTTGGTTGTTGAAACGTAAGCCAGCTGAAGCTGCGGAAGCACCTGAAGTACCAGAAATTTCCGATGATGTACCTGTTCCAGACACTGACATGGCTGACTTGGCAAGTGCTCTGGAGCCAGATCTTGGCGATAGCATGGAGCTGACGGACGACGATCTTTTCAACGACGATGACTTGCTTGATGATGTGCTTACGTCTGAACTAGAAGAAAGTCTTGATGATGATTTAGAAACTTTCGGCGACCTTGATGATGACATGTTGGTGCCTGACGACGATACAGATGATTTATTTGAGTCGGGCAGCGATGAGCTTGATCAGAACGAGTTAGACAGCTTGTTTGATGACGATGATTTGTCCGATAAGCTGAGTGAAGACGAAAACACCAGTTTAGAAGGGTTTGATTTATCTAGTGATGACGATGATGACTTAGCTAACTTTGACGATTCTTTGGACGCAGACCTTGATGAAGAGTTAGACGAGGCGCAAGACGATACCGATTTTGAGGAAGCGCCAGATGCGTCTGAACCCGACGCCTTAGATGACGACTTTGATATCGATGATATCTTAGATGGCGCGATGGCAGAAGCTGAAACGAGTGATTCAGTAGACGATATTTTTGAAGCCGCACAGTCTGCATCGAATGAAAGCGAAGAGGATACTGCCACTTTACCCAGTGTTGATGACGAAGACGAAACGCCTGAAATCAGTATTGATGATTTACTTGAACAAAATGCACCAGAGCCAACGCTGCTTGATGAGCTAGACAGTAAAGATGAGCTTATTAATGAAGATATGATTGATAAGCTTGATGATGAAATTAATCAGCAGAACCAAGAACTCGATCGTATTACCGATGATTTGCTCAACGAGATTGAGCAAATCGAGATGATGGGTGGCCTTGACGAAGGTGACGAAGACAGTGAAAGCGAAGAAGATACAATAGAGTCTGTTGCTTCAGCACCTTCTCCACAAGCAATTCAGAGCCTAGACAATATTACTGACGACCTAGATGAAATTGACGTTGAAGACATGGAGAATGCAAATGATTTCTCTGATCCCCTGTCTGATGACTTAATTTCCGAATTACAGGCTGAAAGTGAAGAAGAGTTGGGCTTTGATGCAAACACCCTTGAGGAAGAAAGCGCCTCCGAGGAAGAGAATGCTCCTGAGGGCGATGAATCTGCAGATGATGATTTTTCTGACCCATTTACAGATGACTTACTCGCCGAGCTTGAAGCTGACATTGAATCGGATGATGAAGGTGTTGAGCCGGAAGCTGAACCTGAATTAGCGGAAACTGATTTTGATGATCCGTTAACGGATGATTTGCTTGCAGAACTAGAAGCGGGTATTGATTCCGAAGATGATGCTTTAGCGCCCGAAGCGGCAGATGAAGCTACGCCTGCCTTCGATGAAAATGGCGACTTTGATGACCCCTTTACTGACGACTTATTAGCTGAATTAGAAGCTGAAAACCAGCCAGACGAAGCGCCTCAAGATGAGCCAGAAGAAACCACTGCTACTGAAGCTCCAGAAGCTGATGGTGACTTTGATGATCCACTTACTGATGATTTACTCGCTGAGCTAGAAGCAGATATTGAGTCAGATGAAGACACAGATTCCGGCGATGCCCTTGCAGATGAGCTTCTTGCTGAACTTGAAGCTGATATCGACAGTGATTTTGAACAAACTCAGCCCGATGCGCTGTTAGACAATGAAATCGAGCCGCAAGAAGCTGATGATTTTGACGAGTCTGACCAAGACCTTGTTGACAAAGCGTCTGCTGAGGATGCTTTTGTTGATGAAGAGCTTGCTGAGGATGCTGTATTAGCAACTGAGCCTGAAGCGTTAGCACCAGACAATGTAGATGACGCGGTTGCCGATGACGAGCCCGTAGAAGAACTGCATGTTGAAGAAGAGCCCGTTGAACAAGAGTCTGTTGATGACGTGCTTTCTGAGGACGAACATGAAGACACTGATCAGTCAACAGAGTCAGAAGAATCAGAGTTAGACGAACTAGACGATGCGCTGGAAGATTCTGCAGAAGAAATTGCGCTTGAAGGTGAAGATAAAGCCGATGGGCAAGATGATATCGATACGCCTATCGAAGAAGAAGCGATAGAAGATGCTGAGTCAACAATAGATGAGCCAGCAGAGGCAGCAGACCTAGAACAAGAGCAAGAACAAGAACCCATCACCAGTGATGACAGTGCGCAGCCTGAAAGTGACGTTGAAGATGAAACTCACGATGCATTAGCCGATGAGTTGCTAGCGGCTGTTAACGCCGATAGTGAGCCAGAGGCCGAGCTTGTTGTTGATGAGCCGCTTCCAGCAGACGAAAATGAAGAAGAGTCAGCTTTAGATGAATTAGAAACTGATTTAGACGACGATAAGCCTTTTGAAGAGCTTGAGTCTTTAGGTTCTGCTGATCAAGTCATTGATGATCCTGAAGCAGAAATACAAGATATAGCTTCGCTAGAAGAAGCCGAGTCGCAAGACGACGTGGATGGGTTTAACGAAGACGAAATAGTAGATGAAGCACTGCCAGCGGAAGCTCAACTCGACTTTGATAACGATGACAGTGAAAATGCCCTTGAAGATACCCGTGAGGATATCCAAGAGAATGACTCAGAGGATGCTTTAGAATCTGCTGATCCCGAAAGTGTAGATAGTGCCCTCAGCGATGAAGAAAGTCCCAGTAATGAAGAGATCGACGAAGAAGACGAGCTACTAACTGATGATTTACTTTCTGAGCTTGATTCTGACATTGAAACGGGTCAAGAGGTTGCGCCAGACGAGCCAGACGAGCCAGACGAGCCAGACGCTGATGATGAAACTAATGAAGATGACTTAGAAGATACTTTTGACATAGAGCCTGACGCTAATGAGCCTCTTGCCGAAGCCGAAGCCGAAGCCGAAGCCGAAGCCGAAGCCGAAGCCGAAGCCGAAGCCGAAGCCGAAGAAGCCGAAGCCGAAGCCGAAGCCGAAGCCGAAGCCGAAGCCGAAGCCGATCCACTTGATGATGCGTTAGCGGCGTTTGATAAACAAATGATGGATGATATTCCTACATTTGGTGAGTCGAGCGATGATGCTGAAGAGCCAGAGCCAGAGCCAGAGCCAGAGCCAGAGCCAGAGCCAGAAAGCGACGATTACGACGACAGTATTCTTGATAGCGCTTTTGATGAAATTGACGAATTTGAATTAGAACATGAAGTCGATGGCGTGGTGCCAGAGCCTTCAGCTAATCAAGAGCCTTCAGCTAATCAAGAGCCTTCAGCTAATAAAGAGCTTTCAGCCAAAGACCCTAGCGACTTCGACGAATTAGAAGATGTGCCAGGGTTAGATGACTGGTTATCAGGAACACAAGAATCAGAACAAGAAGAGATATTTGACGATTTAGATGGTGCAGAGTTTGATGAATTACTGCAAAGCATTGAATCAGAGCAGGCAGATGAACCAAGCCTTGAAGCTGTTACCACTGAATCGACAGAAAGCTTAAACCTTGAAGATGGGCCAGAGCCTGAACTTAAGCTAGATAACCCAGATTTAGATTTAAGTGCGTTGTTAAACGATGTGGATCTCGATGCTGAAGCCGAGTCACGTACACCGCCAGAAGACTTCTTGGATGTAGAAGCGCTTATGGATGATGGCGAAGACAACGAGATAGACCCAGACAGTGCAGAACTTGATTTAGACGTAAGCCTTTCTGATTTCACCGGTGTTAATGATGCCGATGACGTGATTGATATTGATAAAGATGCTGGTCAAAACGCAAACCTCGACCTTGCACGTGTTTATCTAGAAATGGATGATATCGTTGCAGCGAAGGAATTACTCGAAGATGTGATGAATCTAGGTAGTGAAGAACAAAAGCAAGAAGCTGAGAGTATTTTAAAATCCATCAGTTAATTGCATGTTGAGTGCGGTATGACTACACTTAGCGGCTTTTCTATTTAGAGGTGTTTGAAACATGGGGCGAATCGCCTTAGGCATCGAGTATGATGGTGCATCGGTACATGGTTGGCAACGTCAAAAAGACGTGGCTAGCGTGCAAGAATACCTAGAGAAAGCACTCACCGTTATCGCAAATAAGCCTATTATAGTATTTTGTGCTGGTCGCACCGATGCCGGTGTGCATGCAACTGGCCAAATAGTCCATTTTGACTGCGATGTAGAGCGTCCAGAGCGAGCTTGGACACTTGGCATTAATGCTAACATGCCTGACTCGATAGCCGTAACCTGGGCTAGACCTGTCTCTGATGATTTTCACGCCCGCTTTTCGGCTACTCATCGTCGTTATCGTTACGTTATTTATAACTCACGTATGCGACCTGCTATTTTGCACAATGGTGTTACTCACGAATACCGCGAGTTAGACGCCGAGAAGATGCATGAAGCCGCACAGGCGTTGGTAGGTGAACACGATTTCACTACATTTCGAGCTTCACTGTGTCAAAGCAAAACGCCTCACCGAACAGTGAGTAGCGTGAGTGTACATAGGCAAGGTCGTTATGTGGTGTTAGATATCCGTGCAAATGCATTTTTGCATCATATGGTACGTAATATTACTGGTTCACTGCTTTGCATTGGGGCAGGGGAGCAACCTGTCGATTGGATGGCGCATCTGCTTACTTTAAAAGACCGTGCTAAAGCCGCTACTACCGCTAAACCTAACGGGTTGTATTTGGTTGATGTAACTTACCCTGAGCACTTCGGTATACCAAAATCGCCCCTTGGGCCTCTTTTTCTTCCAGAATCTTAAAAGCGTGAACGCCTCTGAACGGTAGCAATGGGTTACCGTTCAACTTCTTAGACCAGTTTTGTTTTTTCCATTTTACTGTATTGTGGTCTAATAGCGCGCTATATTAGGTGGTTGTACTAACGTAGTGCGTATTTTTCTCTTGCGCTACAATAAAGTAACCGAAATATTCATGTAGTACTGACACAAAGCACGAATGAAAAAACAGTGTCGGTGCGCTAATAAATATAAAGGATTCCTTTTCCATGAGCTGGATTCAAAAAATTCTTCCGCGTACGCAAACATCCACAAAAGGTAATGTACCTGAGGGGATTTGGACAAAATGCGGCTCTTGCCAAGCTGTGTTGTACAAAAGCGAGTTGGAAAAACTTCAAGAAGTTTGCCCTAAGTGCGATCATCACATGCGTATTACGGCCCGTCGCCGTATAGACGGTTTTCTTGATGAAGGTGACCGCGTAGAACTTGGTGGTGAATTCGAACCACAAGATATCTTGAAATTTAAAGATTCAAAGCGTTATAAAGACCGCATTGTGGCCGCGCAAAAGCTAACCAATGAAAAAGATGCCTTGGTTGTTATGCAGGGCAAACTAAAAGGTATGCCAGTTGTAGTAGCCAGTTTCGAATTTGCCTTTATGGGTGGTTCAATGGCCTCTGTGGTAGGTGCTCGCTTTGTTGCTGCGGTAAATGCTTGTCTTGAGAACAACACACCCCTTATTTGTTTCTCTGCCAGTGGCGGTGCACGTATGCAAGAAGCGCTTATGTCGCTCATGCAAATGGCAAAAACATCTGCAGCATTGGCAAAAATGAGTAAAAAAGGTTTGCCTTACATTTCTGTACTAACCGACCCAACGATGGGTGGCGTTTCTGCTAGTTTAGCCATGCTAGGTGACGTTAACGTTGCTGAGCCAAAAGCCTTGATTGGTTTTGCTGGTCCTCGTGTTATCGAGCAAACAGTACGCGAAAAGTTACCACAAGGTTTCCAGCGTAGTGAGTTCCTTGTTGAGAAGGGCGCGATTGATATGATTGTTGACCGCAGAGAAATGCGTGATAAATTACACGGCTTGTTACTTAAGCTGCATCATCAGAATTAGTGAATACACAAAAAAATCAAAATACTGACTCAACAACCTCGTTGAGTCAGTGGCTTTCTCATCTTGAATCTATCCACCCAAGTGCCATTGATATGGGGCTTGGACGCGTTAAATCTGTGGCCAATACCATGGATATCCATTTAAAAGACTCTCTGCTTATTACCGTGGCCGGTACGAACGGCAAAGGCACAACTTGCCGCTTGCTAGAACAAGCCATGCTTGCGCAAGGTAAAACCGTAGCGGTATTTAGCTCTCCTCATCTTTTGAGTTACTGCGAACGTGTGCGGTTAAATGGTGAATTGGCGGAAGAAAACGAATTTTGCCGCGCTTTCGAGCTTATCGAAAAAGCCCGTGGCGATATCACGTTAACCTATTTTGAGTTCGGCACCTTAGCGGCAATGAAAATGATGCAGGATTGGGGTGTTGATGTGGCCGTATTGGAAGTGGGGTTGGGGGGAAGGCTAGATGCTACTAATATTCTCGACCCAGATTTAGCCATCATTACTACCATTGACCTCGATCACCAAGACTGGCTAGGCGATACCCGCGAAGCAATCGCTCGCGAGAAAGCCGGTATTATGCGAAAAAATGGTAAAGCCGTTATTGGTGAGCTTTTACCACCAGACTCGCTACAAGAAATCGTAGCTGAATTAAATGTCGAAGGGCGGTGGGCCCAACAAGACTTTTTCGTCGTTAAAAATGCTGTGGCAGATAGTAGCCCTGAGCATAGCCCTAGTCGAACATGGGAATGGAAGGGCAAGCATTCTGAATTTACCCAACTACCATACCCGCACATTCCGCTGCAAAACGTAGCTACGGCACTTGCAGCACTAGAGTTACTAGACTTACTGCCAGATGAAACGGCGATAAAGCAGATTATTGCCAACACCCGTTTACCCGGCCGCCAACAAGAAATTAGCCACAACCCGCTAGTGGTGGTGGATGTCGCACATAACCCCCAAGCAACCAAAGCAATGCAGGAATGGCTTACACGTTATCCTGCAAGTAAAATACGCGTGGTGGTGGGTATGTTAAAAGACAAATCTATTGTAGAAACCCTTGCGCCTTTGTCGTCGCTGAATGCACAATGGTACCTAGCAAGCACATCTGGCCCTCGAGGCTGCGATGCAAGCGTGCTGGCCGGTGCACTTTTGGATGCTCAGCTTGATAAAACTTGTACCCAAACCTTCTTTGATGTGACAAGTGCTTATAAAGCAGCACGTAACGATTACCATGAAGGCGAACTCATATTGGTCTTTGGTTCCTTTGTTACCGTGGCTGAGGTGTTAGATTGTACCAACGCAAATGAACAACAATAAAAACGAACAATAAGTTCAACAGGAGATAATAGTGACGTCGGCATTAAAGAATAGACTCGTGGGCACCATCATCATTGTGGCGCTGGCAGTTATTTTTTTACCAGACTTTCTCGATGGCAAGAAACAAACCAACAAAGAACCGTTTGTATCTGTTCCTGCAAGTCCTCCTAAGAAACCCATTGTAGAGCCCGAAGCTTTTCCAAGCGAGCGGGTAGCTAAAGCAGCACAGTTGCCCGTTACGGTAACGGACGAAAAGGCGCTGGATGATGAAAGCGTAACGTCAAGTGCGCCCAGTGAGACTCAAGCGTTACCTGAACCCGAAGAGGCTTCTATAACGTCGGAAGACTCTCTAGCTAGTCAAACTGTTATTGAAGCACCCGACTCTTCCACAGTGGATGACGCAGGCTGGGTGATACAACTAGGCAGTTTTCGCCATGAGAAGAACGTAAAGTCACTATTGAATAAGCTTGAAAAAGCGGGGTATCGTGCGTTCAGCCGCCGGATAATGACTAACTCTGGCCCGCTCAACAAAGTGTTTGTCGGCCCAGACTTAGAAAAGCAAAAATTAGAGGCAGCATTGCCCCATTTACGTGAACTCACCGACCTTAAAGGGAAGGTTACCACGTTTAAAGTAGAGTAGTGTAAACCCATAGGTACACAGTACTTTTTATGCTGTAAAAATCAGAGACTAAAAATATTACACATTGGTAATTTTTCTGGCTTCTGTTAGAATGCGCGCCATCTCGCCAACGGCATGTCGCTACTAACAACTTCCGCGACTATAACGCAATTAAGAGACAATGAACTGGGTAGACTTTTCCATATTGGGTATCGTTGCGGTATCTACCTTAATAAGCCTTATTAGAGGGTTTGTTAAAGAGGCCATCTCTCTTGTGGTATGGTTTGGCGCACTCTTTATTGCCAGCCATTTTTATGCCGACTTAGCCGTATACTTTACTGCCATCGATGATTTGTATCTTCGAAATGGCGCTGCCATTGCCGCTTTATTTGTATCAACTCTGATGTTAGGCGGCATGTTGAATTTTGCAATCGGGCAACTGGTTCAGGCAACAGGCCTGTCAGGTACCGACCGCGTTTTAGGCATTGTATTTGGAGCGCTCCGCGGAGTTCTTATCGTTAGCGCGCTTCTCTTTTTCATGGACACTTTCTCTGCTGCTGCCTCATCGCAGTGGTGGCAAACGTCGGTACTTATTCCCGAATTTGGTGTCATTATTGAGTGGTTTTTCACGTATGTGAAAGGCTCCTCCAGTTTCTTAAATCCCGCTTGATATAGGTAACGCACATGTGTGGTATTGTCGGAATAGTTGGTAAAACACCAGTAGCTCAGTCTTTGTACGATGGTTTAACGGTAATCCAACATCGTGGACAGGATGCTGCTGGAATAATGACCATCGACCAAAATATGTTTAATTTGCGTAAGGCAAATGGTTTGGTTCGTGATGTATTTCATACGCGTCATATGAAACGCCTATCGGGCAATATGGGTATTGGGCATGTTCGCTATCCTACTGCTGGTACCTCGAGTTCAGCCGAAGCACAGCCCTTCTATGTGAACTCACCGTTTGGTATTGCGTTTGCGCACAATGGTAACTTAACCAATGCTCACGATCTGCAAGAAGAAGTATTTCGAATTGCCCGTCGTCACATCAACACCACATCTGATTCAGAGTTATTGTTGAACATTCTTGCTCACGAGCTACAGCAAGTGGCAGGGTTAAGTGTTACTGCTGAACATATCTTTGAAGTAGTCACCAAAGTACACAAGAAAATTCGTGGTGCTTACGCGGTTGTTGCCGCTATTATCGGCCAGGGTATTGTTGCATTTCGTGACCCACACGGTATTCGCCCGTTAGCGCTAGGTAAGCGTATGACAGAGCTTGGCGAAGAGTGGATGGTAGCATCAGAAAGTGTGGCACTGGATGCCGTTGGCTTCCAATTTATCCGCGACGTGTCGCCAGGTGAAGCAGTATACATTACTGAAAATGGTGAGCTTCATACCAGACAGTGTGCTGAGAACCCCATTACCTCACCTTGTATTTTTGAGTTTGTTTACTTTGCACGTCCAGATAGCTTTATTGACGGTATTTCAGTTTACGCTTCGCGCGTGAACATGGGCCGCAGATTAGGTGAAAAAATTGCCCGTGAATGGAGCGATTTAGACATTGATGTTGTTATTCCTATTCCTGAAACCTCTATGGATGTGGCACTGCAAATTGCCAACACCTTAGAGTTACCATACCGCCAAGGGTTTGTGAAGAATCGCTATATTGGCCGTACGTTTATTATGCCTGGCCAAACTATGCGTAAGAAGTCTGTACGCCGTAAGCTAAATGCTATTTCTTCTGAGTTTAAAGGCAAGAACGTGCTATTGGTTGATGACTCTATTGTTCGCGGTACTACCTCTGGGCAAATTATTGAGATGGCCAGAGAGTCTGGCGCTAAGAAGGTATATTTTGCCTCGGCTGCACCTGAAATACGTTTCCCTAACGTATATGGTATCGACATGCCTTCTGCCAACGAACTGATTGCCTATGGCCGAGAAATCGATCAAATAGCAGACCTTATTCAAGCGGACGGTCTTATATTTCAAGATATCACTGATTTAGTTGAAGCAGTACGTGAAGAAAATGATTCAATCCAACGTTTTGAAACCTCTGTTTTCGACGGCAATTATATTACCGGTGATGTAGACCAAGACTACCTTGAACGTATTGATATCTCGCGTGGAGAGAAGTCTCGCGAAGCGCCCATTCTGCAAGCAGAATTGAGCAATTTAGATATGCATAATATCGATTCTAACGACTAGGCAATTTGCCTAGCATATAGTTTTGACTATGTGCTTTACTCATAAAAAAAGCCGCTATTAAGCGGCTTTTTTGTGTTTGTTACTTTGTAGCAGAATGGGTAAAGCAATTCACATATTTTGTTTAACTATCACTAGCTGGCAAAAATAGGGCCTGTTGTAATACCCCACAATAATACTGCGCCAGTCATTAAAATAACCATTAACACTAGCCCGCAGGTAACTACTGAGCTTGAATAGATGAACCCTTTTTCTTGTGGCAATTGCATTAACAAAGGCACACCAGAAAAAAGTAGATAGACTGAATAACTTACACCTATCAGTAGTGCAGCCATAACCACCCAGAGCTCAGGATATAAACCTGCAAAACCTACCATAAATAATGGGGTAGCGGTGTAAGCGGCTAACTCTAATGATTGCGTAAAAGTAGTTAATGATTCAAATGCTTTAGCGAGTTCGTGAATAACCACAGCCAAAGCTACTACGCCAGCTACTAATCCGAAATACATACCTGTCGCCATTAATAGCGCACTGCTTTCACTTAACTTGATGAGCTCTCCGCCCATACTCCAGCCAGTGTAGACCGTTGAGTAATACGCCACAATAGTGGGTATTAACGCAATAATAGCAATGTGGCTAAATGCGTAGAAAAATGTTTCTTGGCGTCGATCGATATTACGGCATTCTTCTTTAGGATGCGTGTACATCCCAATAACATGGTTTAAAAGCATTGTCCTTCGCCTCTGAGAAAGTCTGAAGAGTATTATTTTTTATAAGAATCAATGTTAATACTAAAGTATAAAATGCAACATTTAATTTACACGTCAATTTTGCTACAGGATGATGAATCAGTCAAATAAATAGTGTAAAAAACAGCCCCTAAAACGCACTTATTAATCTAATTTACTAAGGTGCACCAAGATGGGTCGAAATTAGGCAGAAATTTAAACGAATTGATGGCTAAATAGCTTAATAAATATAAGGATTATCTTAGGTAAGGCGGTGCTATCGACCCGGTTAGCCAAGTAAATAAGAGCAATTAGGTAAGTGCAACCAAGTAAAAGTAATCAGGTAAGAGTATCAGGCGAGACCAATTAGTTGAGAGTAACCAAATGAGAGAATTTAAATAACTAGAGAAGAGCATCCAGACAAGAAAAAGGGTATGAATAAAAATAAGTATACAAGACTTAAAGAGAGAAGCGTGAAGGAGGCAAGAAATGGTTAGTTGAAAGCGTGGCATGACACCACGCATTATCACATGTTAATGCTTCTGGTTTTAAACCTATAAGTGCTTCTTAGATACCTTAAGCTGGAAGCCCGCTATGGAATTTAAAATCGCTGTCTCTGGAGTTAATTAATTCCGCCTCTACCTCACCAAAGTAAGCAATCCTTTGTGAAATATCTTTGCCCGCAATTTCGGTGGCTAGCGATAAGTAATCTTGATAATGCCTAGCTTCAGAGCGAAGCAATGAAATATAAAACTCACCAAGCTTTGCATCTACGTGGGGCGCCAATTTCGCGAATCGCTCACATGAACGTGCTTCAATATACGCACCACATATGAGTTTATCGACTAAAGCGTCAGGCTCGTGGGTTTTAACATGTCTAAGTAACCCTTTAGCGTAGCGCGAAGGGGTTATGCTTCGATACTCAATATCGAAATGGTCCATCATTTCCAGTACTTGAAAGAAGTGGTGTAACTCTTCTTTAATCAGCAACACCATTTTATCAATAAGATCTTGGCCGTACTTTGAGTCGGAACGAGGAATAACTGACTTAGACAATTTGTTCTTAGACGGTAAATCTCGCCAGTCGCCTTCGCGCTTATACACATATTGTTCGAAAGGTTGCAGCCACGCCAAAAGGGCATCGCTACTTTCTTTATCAACAGCATATTTTCGAATAAGGAACATGGCCGACTGAGATGCTTTAAGCTCGCAAATCAAATGATCTAAAAGCAGCATGGAAAAGTTTTCAGGCTTGGTAGCTTCTTCAACCCATTCATCTGGTGTTGTAGCGTGTAAAAACGTATTTATAGGGGCGAGTAATTCTGTCGTATTCACTGTCTTTAAAACTAAATTAGGGCTAACACAAAGTGCGATTATATCACATTCAGCCATTTGAACCGATGGATGGCTTGTTAAATATATAAACATGTTTTACAACGGTGAACGATTTGCTCGTTAATTACCGTATAATGAAGCCATGAATTACCTTGCTCATCTTTTTTTAGCCCAGCCCAATGCCGATTCTCACTATGGAAATTTACTTGGTGATTTTCGCAAAGGCATCGCACTCGACACCCTGAGTAATGATGTTAGCAAAGGCTTGGAAAACCACTATACAGTAGATAGGTTTACTGACAGTCATACTTGTGTGAAACAAGCTAAAGCGCTCTTTAAACCAGAGCACAGGCGCTTTGCGCCCGTGGCGATAGATATACTGTTCGACCATCTATTAATTACGCATTGGTCGCGGTTTTCTAACATTTCCTTTGAAGCATTTTGTGAGCATAGCTTTTTGTTATTAGAGAAAAATCTACCTGTTATGCCCACGCCTATGCAGCGCAGTGTTTCACATATGATTACGCACAATTGGTTTGCAGACTATGCGAAATTTGAAGGGATAGGTTACGCCATACAAGCAGTAGCGAAACGCATACGATTTAAAAATGATTTTGCTGAGTGCATGCAAGATATAGCAGCAAACTTCACAACCTTAGATAGCCTGTTTTTAGGCTTTTTCCCTGCTTTAATTGACCATGTTCAACAACATGGTCCAGAGTGCGGCACCCCTAGCGGACTCATCACGCTTTAGATACGATCTTCGGTAATAACACCTGCCGCCACAAGTTGTTGTAGTTGGTATTGGCAGTGCGTCCTAAGGGTATCTCTTAGTAACCTTACGGCTGGCGTTATGGTTTGTCTGCTCGGGCAAATTAGCCATAGTTGGGTAGGTTTAACAATGTATTCAGGCATTAACGCCACTGCGCGGCCATTAAGTAGGTCATCGCACATATCCAAACTCGATTTTACCGCTAGGCCATGGCCATTCACACACCATCTGCGCACCATGTCGCCGTCGTTAGCAGCACGGTTACCCTGCATTTTAATTTTTACAGGTTGATTGTTATAAGTAAGCTCCCACTCGTTATAAATAATATCGTGCAACTGATAAAAAAGGCCGTTGTGTTTAGGTAGGTCTTCTAAATTTTTGGGCGTGCCATGTTTCTCTAAATAAGTGGGGGAGGCTACCAATAGCCTAGGCACTTCACATATTTTAAAACCGTATAAGCTGGCATCGTTTGGCGAGCCATATCGCAGGGCGATATCAACGGGGTCGCGATAAAAATCGATATTGCTGTCGCTTAAATGCAGTTTCAGGGTGATACCAGTATGTTCATCCATAAAGCTGTTGAGCCAAGGGGCGATAACATTACGGCCTAAATCTGACGATAAGCCTATGCGTAATTCGCCCTCAATATTACCCGTATCTTCTTGCAAGTTTTGCTTTGCGTGTTCAAGCATAGTGATGGCTTGCTCGCAAATGGGTAAGTAGCGTTCACCCGCGGCAGATAAACGAAGGGAGCGAGTGGTTCGAATAAAAAGGTCGGAACCCAGCGTACTTTCAACTCGTTTAACTGCAGCACTGGCCGTTGCAGTGCGCATGTCTAAACTCGATGCTGCGGCAGTAATACTACGAAACTCGGCTACTTTTAAAATAACGACGAGATCTTCAAGTAACATAGATTATCTATTTTTTATTGAAAATGTTTCAAATATTGTGCTGTTTAATTTGAAACAGTCAAGGCGTATTATATTTTCATCGCATATCAATATGCACATTCGTTCAGTAAGTTATTTAAACAGAAGAGGATTTCTTGATGAAAGCAATTGGATACACTACATCTTTACCTATAACAGATGAAAACGCACTAATGGATGTAGAGCTTGCCAAGCCTGCTGCATCGGGACGTGATGTACTGGTTAAAATCAATTCCATTGCTGTTAACCCGGTAGACTTTAAAATTCGCCAACGTGTATCACCTGAAAATGGTGAACCAAAAATTTTAGGTTGGGATGCCGTAGGTGAAGTGGTTGAAGTGGGTGATGATGTTCAAATCTTGACTGTGGGTGACCGGGTTTATTATGCCGGTGATTTAACTCGCCAGGGCGCCAATGCAGAGTTTCAGTTAGTTGATGAGCGTATTGTTGGACGTGCTCCTAAAAGTTTGTCTGATAGTGAAGCGGCGGCACTACCACTTACCGCAATTACTGCATGGGAACTATTGTTCCAACATTTGGCGCTTGAAAAGCAACAGGCGGGCAAGACTCAGAAAACTAACGAAACCGTATTAGTGGTAGGTGCGGCAGGTGGCGTCGGCTCTATTATGCTTCAACTGCTAAAAACCCTAACCGGCGCTACGGTTATTGCAACTGCCTCTCGTGAAAGCTCTAAACAATGGGTGAAGGGGTTGGGTGCAGATTATGTTGTTGACCATCGCCAACCATTGGCTGAACAAATAACCGCGTTAAACATTGGGCCAGTTACCCATGTGGCAAGTTTGAATGCCACTGATGCCTACTTAGATGCGTACGTTGAAATCATGAAGCCAATGGGCAAAATTGCACTTATTGACGACCCAGAAGCGCTCGATATTTCAAAGCTTAAGCCAAAGAGTATCTCTTTACACTGGGAGTTCATGTTTACTCGCTCTATGTTTCAAACAGAAGATATGAAAGCTCAAGGTGAATTGCTCTGTGATGTAGCCACATTGATTGATTCTGGACATGTAAAAACCACGGTAGGTAAGCACCTAGGTAAGATCAACGCGGCAAACTTGATAGAAGCGCATAGAACCTTAGAAGCAGGTACGGCGATTGGTAAAATTGTTTTAGAAGGGTTCTAATTTTTCTTTCACGGATAATCGATAATCGATAATCGATAATCGATTATCGAGCTAGATGCGATAGCTGGGTAAAACCTAATCGGGTTCAGAATAATCTATTCAACGTGGCGTAAAAAGCGGTACGCCACGTTTTTCATCCTATTAACATTCTTATTTCATGTCTGCTTGTGCAGAATTTTCAGTGAAAAAACCAAGTAAGACTAAATTATAAACAAATAGTTGATTGTTTTTGCATTTTCTCGCAGTGGTCAGCTTTTATACCAGAGTGGTTCTGGTATTGTACTAACCACCAATTCGCTATCTTACAGTTAACAATTTTTTACCCTACACCCGTTGTTAATTCATTCTAAAAAGACGAATTGTGAAAAATGGAACTTATAATATGAATATAAAAAAATTTACCCTAACCCTGTTAACCGTTGGTATCAGCATGTCGCCGTTTACCATACAAGCCAAAGAACATCCTAATCTTATTCTTACTAAGCCTGGAGTAGAAAGAATGAGAGACAATTTGGGTCAAGTACCATTATTTGATTCAACGTTATCAAGTGTTAAAAAAGAAGTAGATGCTGAAATTGCCATGGGTATTGATACACCAATTCCTAAAGATTTTTCTGGCGGTTATACTCATCAACGCCATAAGCAAAACTTCTTTGTCGCCCAAAAGGCGGGAGTGTTGTTCCAAGTTTTAAACGATGAAAAATACGCGAAGTACATTCGCGATATGTTGTTTCAGTATGAAGCCATGTATAAAGATCTACCGCTTCACCCTCAAGAGCGCTCGTATTCACGGGGTAAATTGTTTTGGCAGTGTTTAAACGACAGTAATTGGTTGGTTTACATGAGCCAAGCTTACGATGCTATTTACGATTATCTTTCAGAGCAAGAGCGTGAAACCCTAGAAACTAACCTGTTCCGTCCGTTTGCTGATTTTATCTCGCTTGAGAACCCACAGTTTTTCAACCGCGTTCACAACCATAGCACTTGGGGCATTGCCGCGGTGGGTATGATAGGCCTCGTTATGAACGACGAAGAGCTTATTCAGCGTGCGTTATATGGCATTGAGGACGATGGCTTAGTAGTTGGCGGTAAAGACAACGACGGTGGCACTATTAAAGTAGAAGGCCAACGTAAAGGTTTCTTCGCTAACTTAGAAGAACCTTTCTCGCCAGATGGTTATTATACCGAAGGGCCATATTACCAGCGTTATGCTATGTATCCCTTCCTTATTTTCGCCTTGGCAATGGACAATAGCCGTCCAGACCTAAAAGTACTTCAGCATAAAGATAATGTGTTACTAAAAGGTGTGAATGCCTTACTTAACTTATCTGATGCTGACGGTGAATTCTTCCCAATCAATGATGCTCAGAAAGGGATGTCATATTACAAAGACTCTCTGGTTAGCGCGGTAGATTTAGCCTATTTTTACGGTGACAAAAATCCGCAACTATTGAGTGTTGTTGAAAAGCAAGGTGAGGTCTTGTTACAGGAATCGGGACTGCAAGCGGCTATTGATGTGCGCGATAACAAAGCTGAGCCATTTATTAAGCGATCAGTAAATCTGAGCGATGGTGTGAATGGTAAACAAGGTGGTATAGGTGTACTGCGCCAAGGTGATGAAGATATGACCTTGGTATTTAAGTATGCAGCCCAAGGCCTAAGCCATGGTCACTACGATAAACTTTCTTTTTCAATGTATGAAAAGGGTGAAGAAGTTCTACAAGATTATGGTTTAGCTCGTTTTGTTAATATTGAACAAAAAGGGGGCGGTAACTACTTAAAAGAGAATAAGACCTGGGCGAAAACGACTATTGCGCACAATACGTTATCTGTTAACCAGGAAATGCACTTTAAAGGCGACTACGATGTTGCAAGTCAGCACCACTCAGAGTTATTCACTTTTGATGCTGAGCAAGACAATATCAAAGTGGTGAGTGCAACAGAAGAAAATGCCTATCCAGGTACGTTAATGCATCGCACTATGGCGATGATTGTTAATGATAATTTTGAAAAACCGTTTGTGTTGGACATTATGCGTGTTGAATCGGATACCAAGAATCAATACGACTTTCCCTTTTACTACTTTGGGCAAGTATTAGATATGAACTTCAAATACGATTCGCCTACCAGTTTGCACCCACTTGGCGAAGATAATGGGTATCAACACCTATATCTTGAAGGTAAAGGAATGGCCGCAGGGCATAACACGAAGTTCTCATGGTTAAATAATGGTAAGTATTACACGATCACTTCCGTTACCAATAATGATGACGAAGTGTTGCTTACTCGTATTGGAGCAAATGACCCAGAATTTAATCTTCGTCGTGACCCAGGCATTATCCTTCGTAGGACAGACACCCAAGACACCTTATTCGTCTCTGTGGTTGAACCTCATGGTTCTTACAGCCCTGTAAGTGAATCATCACAAAATTCAAAAAGCAGTATTACAGATTTGAAGGTTGTTCTTGATAGCGACGAATATACTGGCGTTTCAATTACCGATATCAAAGGTGAAAAGCAGCTGTTTATTATTTCGAATGTGGACGTGTCGAAAAACGCGAAGCATAGCGTGAAAATAGACGGTAAAAAGGTAAGCTGGACAGGGCCTTACTTTTATCAGTAAGGCGTAATTGATTACGTACTTTTGAATTTATTTAGCCAAAATGTGTAGTCTGGAAAATTAAGCTTCACAGATAATTATAAAGGTACCAAGACTGAAGGCCGCATATCCTTTCGTGCAGGAGTCAGCAGTAGTAGGCTGACTCCAGAACAAAAGGAGGCGGCCTTTTTTTGCTTCTGAACCATAAACAATCCGATAGCGTAAAGACAAGGTGAACGACAATTATTCAGCCAACTCCCTCTGAGCAGTAATGGATTGGTGGCTGTACGGTATAGGAAAACGCCATGTCTACAATTATTGTTAATGAAGAAGCTTATTCCCTCCCTGAAGATCCAAGAACCACACTACTCGATTTTTTACATCAACACTTATCCATGTTTGGCGCCAAAAAAGGCTGCGATCATGGTCAATGCGGCGCGTGTACCGTGTTGCTTAATGGTGAACGAATAAATGCATGCTTGGTTTTTGCGTTTCAGCTAGAAGGTAAATCGGTTACCACAATTGAAGGTATTGCTAATAAAACTAACGATAGCGACGCTAAATTACACCCACTACAAAAAGCCTTTGTAGAGCGAGATGCGTTTCAGTGCGGCTATTGTACATCTGGGCAGATATGTTCGGGCGTGGCGCTACTTGGTGAGCTAGCGGCAAAGAACCCCAGTGCGGTAACTTGTAGCGCTGATTACTCACAAAAAGAAGATATCAGCGAAAGAATGAGCGGTAATTTATGCCGCTGTGGCGCTTATCCCAATATTGTAGATGCGATAGAAGATGTTATCGCTTTGGAGCCACAATAATGAATCCATTTAGCGTACAACATATTAAACGTACTCAAGATATTACCGGTTTATCTACCGAAGACGGCGCTAAGTATATCGCGGGCGGTACTAACCTTATCGACCTGATGAAATTACAGGTGGAAACACCTCCCCAGCTTATTAATTTAAGTCAGTGGGAAGATGAGCAAAGTATTGCCGAAAACGATGATCATTTTCGTATTGGTGCCATGGTTACCAATACGGCACTTGCCAACTACGCTTATCACAAGCCATCACTTTCTCTGTTATCTCAGGCGTTATTAAGCGGCGCCACAGTTCAGCTTCGAAATAGAGCAACAACTGGTGGCAATTTACTGCAGCGCACGCGGTGTTACTACTTTTACGATACCACTAAAGCCTGCAATAAGCGCCAGCCCGGTTCAGGGTGTACTGCATTAACGAGCATGAACCGTATTCATGCCATTTTGGGCACAAGTAACGACTGCATAGCGACTCATCCGTCAGATATGGCAGTAGCAATGATGGCCCTTGACTCGCAGGTTGAATTAACGTCTAAAACTGGCGAGGTGCGAAACATTCCGCTCCGGGACTTTTACTGTGTGCCCGGTAGTACGCCGCATATTGAAAATGTACTCAAATACGATGAAGTCATTACTGCCGTGATTATTCCTAAGCAGCGCCATGGCACACAGTATTATCGTAAGGTACGGGATCGTTCTTCATATGCCTTCGCTCTTGTATCGGTTGGGGCAGGGCTTGTTCTTAAAAACGACACCATTGAAAAGCTGACATTGGCGTTTGGTGGAGTAGGTACTAAACCCTGGTATCCCGCGTCCGCCATAAAAGTCCTGACCGGTGCAACATTTTCTGACGACGTGCTAGACCTTGCTATTGACGCCGAATTGGCCGACTCGAAAGTGTACGGAAGTAATAATTTTAAACCTGATTTGCTTCGCAATACATTTAAAAGCGTGCTGAATTCACTTTATGAACATCAGCGTGAAAGTGGCGACCATGAAGGAGCGCTTTATGAAAATTGATATTGCAAAGAATGTATTGGGTAAGCCCATTAGTCGTGTAGATGGCATTTTGAAAGTTACTGGACAAGCACGATATGCTGCCGAGCAGCAGTTTGACGAGAAGCCGCTAATAGGGTGGTTGGTGTCATCCGATACAGCAATTGGTGAGATTACTAAGCTATCTACAGACAAAGCCGAAAGTGCTGAGGGTGTACATGCAGTGCTCACGTATAAAAATGCCGGCCCCCTTAAGCCTTTCAGTAAACCTGCGAGCGAAAGCCGCTTTACACAGAGTCGAGCGGTATTAAATGAGCCTCATATTCGGCATTTTGGTGCGCCAGTAGCCTTAGTGATTGCCGATACGTTAGAGCAAGCACGTTATGCTGCTAGCTTGGTTGAATATACGATTGATGCTGGAACACCCGATTTACTCTTATCTCCAGACCAGGCTACTAATGTGCCTGACTCTTTAGATGGTGGATTTGAAGCTGATGTCGAAAGTGGGAACAGTGATCACGATAAAAATGCTGTGTCGGTAGACGCAGATTACACCACACCATCTCAGATATCTGCAGCCATGGAACCCCACGCTACAATCGCTAATTTTGACGGCGACAAACTTACGGTGTACACCAGTGTGCAAATTATCGCATCAGCCGTAGAGGCATTAGCGGTAACCTTCGAGTTGGATGCAGAGAACATTGAGGTGAAAAGCCCCTTTGTTGGGGGCGGTTTTGGTTCAAAGTTAGGCTTGCATTACGATGCCGTATTAGCTTGTTTAGGGGCTCGATATCTTAAGCGGCCAGTGAAGGTTGTGCTAAGCAGGCGTCAGGTATTTTACAACTCTCCTCATAGGGGAAATAGCTTCCAATCTATGCAGTTAAGCTGTAACAGAGAAGGGTTATTAGGTGACATAACACACCATAGTGCAATGCCTCGAGCGAAAGGGTACGAATTTGCCGAAGCCACGGGCGCTGGTGCGCGGGTAACCTATCGCGCAGAGCATATAAAAAGTACCCATCGAATTAAAGATGCCGATATCCCACTTATCGATTCTACGCGTTCGCCTGGAGATGCTATTGGCTCTCTTGCATTTGAGTCGGCTATTGATGAATTAGCCCTCAAAGCAGGAATAGATCCCCTAACGTTTCGAATTAAAAACTTGCCTCAAGTTCATCCAGTGAGCGGCAAGCGCTTTACTACTCATAGGTTGGGAGATTGCTTGCAAGAAGGCGCTCAAAAGTTTGGTTGGCAGCACAAAGCTGCGCCTAAAAAAGGAAAGGTTATTGGACACGGTGTAGCAAGTGCTATGCGAATGAATGTATTGGTACCTAGTGCTGCCAGTATCAGTATTGATAGCGCGGGTAAGCTGGTTGTGCGCTCAGATATGACTGACATAGGGACGGGGTCTTACACCATTCTTGCACAAATAGCCGCAGGCGCGTTTCATACACAAGTGGACAATGTAGATGTGCAACTGGGCGACAGTAGTTTACCGACCTCCTGTGGTTCTGGCGGCTCTTTCGGTGCAGCTAGTACTGGCTCTGCACTAATGAAAGCTTGTGAGTTGTTGAAACAATCATTGAAGAAAGCTCTGGAGAAGAAGCTACCTAATTCTATAGGCGAATTAGCCTTGGAAGGTGACACGCTGGTGGTATATGTTCAGGACACCCACACTTCTTCAGAAATAGAGAGTTCCAAACTAGACACCCATACTGAACCACAACGTTTTCTCTTAAGCGAGCTCATCGACGAAAGCGACTTCCCATTAACTGAAATAGGTGAGGTGAGCGAGGATGATACCGCTGAAGATGAACAGTACTCATGCGGTGCCCATTTCGCCGAAGTGGAAGTGGACACCCACACAGGTGAAGTGCGACTGAAAAGACAATATGGCATTTTTTCAGCAGGTAAAATCCTCAATGAAAAAACAGCGTCTTCGCAAATTAAAGGCGGGATGGTATGGGGGGCAGGGTATGCACTTACCGAAGCCATTCATCATCACACAGATTCAGCTAGTTTTATTAACCCAGATTTTGGTGAATATCATATTGCGGTAAACCGAGATATTGCCGATGTGACGTTAGACTTTTTAGAAACGCCTGATTACGAAGCATCGCCCATTGGCGCTAAAGGTATTGGTGAACTTGGGATCACTGGCGCCGGAGCAGCTATTGCCAATGCTATTGCTGATGCAACAGGCGTGCGAATTCGAGAATTTCCGATCACCATGGATAAGGTAATGGAAGGGTTGATGAGTCAGCGCGAAAGTTAGTTTAAGGCTTGCATGAGTTGCCCTGAAAACCAGCGCTAGAAATGCCTATGTGCTAGTGCCTAATAGAATTAGTACTCATTTCTTGTAATATAGCCTGAGGTTATTAGTAGAAAGTAAGCCTTTGCGAGTAAGATTAAAAAAAAGCCTAAGATGATGGCGCTTCAAGTAGCGCCATCATCTGTGCTTCATCAATTGTTTCTTCTTCGATAAGTGCATCCGCTAATTTCACAATCTCTTGCCAGTGCTTAGTAACTAATTCACTGGTTTTGTCGGTAGCGTCTGCAATCCATTCTTGTACTGCTTGTTCTATGTCACATTCAAACAGTGATGACTTCGATTGCTTGTTTAAATAATCGATATCTAAATTATACAAATTCGGGTGCATACCAAATCTAGCAATAGCAACCCAAGCATAGTGAGTGGCTTGGGTTAAGTCGCTGCTTGCACCGGTATCAATACCGAATTCGCCGCTATATTCAACTTGAGCAGCACGGCCTGCTAAGGCTACACAGGTAAGCGCTTCCCAGTGTGCCCTAGTTTGTTTGAGTTCTTGCCCCGCCTCATAAGACACCATGCCAAGCGCCCGCTCTCTAGCAATAATGCTAACTTGTTCAATGTTGCGCTCTGGCATTAGTAGCTTAGAAATTACTGCATGACCAGCTTCGTGAATGGCGGTTTCTCGCAAGCGTTCGTTGCCGTTATTTTTGTTGTTAACTACACTTTTTGCGCCGTATTTAAGGGTATAGATTTCTTCTAGCAACATGGTGAGGGTTATGGTTTCTACTTTGTTGCGAATAGCCGTGAGTACCGCTTCACGATGAATTTTATTTAAGTCGGCCCCCGTCAGGCCGGTGGTGGGTAATAGCAATGCATTAACATCAATACCGTCATCATATAATGAGTGAGACAGCAGCTCAGAAAGCAACCATTTTCGGGCGGCTTTATCAGGCG
This sequence comes from Alteromonas stellipolaris, assembly GCF_001562115.1. NCBI lineage: Bacteria > Pseudomonadati > Pseudomonadota > Gammaproteobacteria > Alteromonadales > Alteromonadaceae > Alteromonas > Alteromonas stellipolaris. The sequence goes on along the minus strand of NZ_CP013926.1, from coordinate 2,862,750 downwards.
AGGGCACCTCAAAATTCAAATCTAATCTGCCTGAGCGCGTTAGCGCTGGGTCGAGCTTATCTTTAAGGTTCGTAGCGCCGATAATAAAAATTTCGTCTTTTGAAGACGCGAAACCATCAATTTCAACCAGCAATCTATTCACCAATGCATCGGCTCTAGGGCCCATCGTGCCCCGGCTTGGCAGTGCATCAATTTCGTCGATAAATATTATACATGGCGCGTATTTACGGGCGCGCTCGAAAATGCTGGATATGAAAGACTCCGACAATATATCTGTGCCAGAGCAAGCAATAAATGGCAACGACGCTTCATGAGCAAAGGCTTTAGCAAGCATAGTTTTCCCCGTGCCTGGTGGGCCGTAAAGTAACATGCCTGCGGGCATAGAAACCCCGAGTTCGGTAAGCGTGTTTCGCTGTTTAAGCAAACTAGCTACTTCGCCTAATCTGGATTTTATGTACTTGTGCCCCGCAATATCTGAAAACGCGATATTGGGGAAGTCCATATTAATACCACCGCTTACCCCCATATCTTCGGTAAACACAATCTGGTTTACTTGAGGCGCATCGATAGTCACTATCAACTGCTGTATTTGACCAGAAGCATTTGATTCACCCGAACTACCCTGGACACCCACACCAGTGGAGCTAATTGAGTCGCCTTCATTAGGCAAATTAGCTAAGACCCCCACATCAAGGTTAGCTGAGACGCTCACATCAAAATTAATAGTTTGGTGTTTAAGCACTAGCTTTTTTGGGTGTTTAATTTCATCGTTTTCAGATAAAAACTGCAGTGCGCTTTCACTCAGCTTTACGGTTACCGATATATCGGTCGCCGGCTTGTCAGTGGCTAATAGATCATTCGCGCTATTTATAGAGGCTTGACGGAAAAAATCAGTCAGCGGGTCGATGATTAAGTGGGATATACTCGATTTTATATCGCGAACATCAAACAAGGGAGCAAAATGCAGCAACAGTAATTCACACACATGTTCACTTGGCGGGGTATAAGTAAGCCCGTATTGCTGAGAGAAAGATTCAATATCTTGTTTAATTTGCACTCGTGTAATATCGGCAAGTTTGTCCAGTGAAAGGCGATTAAATAAAAGAATACTGCCTTGTGAAAGCCTAGAAAGTAACTCGCTTGGTATAGCTTTTACTTCTCTTTCACGCTCGAGTTTTGTTTCCTTTGCAAGGTGGCTGATTAGCGCTTTCTGCCCTTGACTAGGGTGCTGTTCAAGCTGGGTGAGAAATGCTTCATTATTATAAAGCTGGGTACCTAAATTAGACGTTAAAATAACAATAGCGCTTCTAAAATCAATCACTTCTTCGGTATGTTCATCGGTTAGAAAGCCGGTTGAAAAAAGCTGAAGTATGCTAAGCAATACTTGGCTGTGGGCTTTTTCGAATTCATCTAGCACGATAACTGACTTCGGATGCTTCTTAACAAACTGGGTTAAACGGCCAGGCTCTGAATCATCGTATGTCTTTTTACCGCCAACCAAACCAAACGCTTCATTTGAGTTAGTGTACTGAGCCATATCAAACAGCTTATAGCCGCAGTCATCGTCGAGATGGTGAGCAAAACGCTCGGCTAGATAGGTTTTGCCGGTGGCGGGTGGGCCTAAGAAAAGAAAGATACCTTTTGGACGCTGCGCCGTGTCTTGCCAATCGTTTTTTACCAGGCTATCGATTAACGCTTCAATGGCAATATCTTGCCCAAATACTTCTTGTGTAAGCTTATTTTTTAACGCTTCAAATTTACTGAGACGCTTAACGATTGTGGGCTCGTGAGTTTCAGGTAGCTTAAAGACTTTATCTTGTAGGTTGCCGTCCCTAAAAGCAGGCGAATCAAGAATGGTTTCGATGGTTTTAGTTACTTCATCGGTAAAGGGCACCATAGGCAGGGCTTCTACAGCATTTAGCTTTTCTAACGTCACGGTGTCTTTAAACTGCTGGGCTAGGTCAAAATGCAGCCTGCGGGATAAGTTTTTACTTAATATCAGTTTGACAGCATTCGCTTTTTCAATGTTCAAGTCGTTGAGACATTCTGCGGCGACTTGAATGTAGGCGAGTTCTATGTGCTTAGCTCGCATTTCAACGGCAATATGTTTTGCCGTGAGTAATAGGGTCTTCACCAGTAAACTTCCTTTGTACTTAATTACTGCTATACAGATTATGTGTTCGTTGCTGGTTTTCTTGTTTTGCCCACACATTAAACTGGCGCGATGTGCCGTTTGTTAACTCACGAATCGAATAATTAACTATTGTATTTGAATCCTGATTTATCGGTATGTTTATCAGCCTGCTAATATACAATGAAATAACTAAACAGCTTGAAAGTCAATAATTTATACTTCATATTGTGATTTTGAAAAGACTCAAATTCTTTGTAGCTCAAAACGTTTTAAGGTGTCGCCATGGATTTAATTAAAGGGATTTCAGCGCTCATCGCTGATTTTGTCGAACAAAAAGATGATTGGAATTTATCATCATCTACCCCTATTTCTATTATAAAAACTGATAACAATTCTTCCTTACCTTACACGTTAGATATATCTGAGCGAGACGATGACACCAGCATACGCTTGCATTTACACAGTGAAGAAAATCTTCGAAATGTGGCACAAGCGGTACTTATCAAAAATGGCGGCGATGATTATCAAAATAGTGACGGTCCCTTTCACACGCTCATTGATGGTAAAGGCTTCAGTGTGTTTTGTGATGTATCGGAAGTTAGCTTCGACCAATTTTCCGAAAATTTCGAAGGTATTGTTGGACGTTTAGAGCAAATGCTTAAAGGCGCGGTAAAGCAGGCAATTGAACTAGTATCGGCAGATGAAAGCGATGCTGATAATGGCGAAATTGAGTCAGCCTCTGAAGATAGTCCAGCGCCGCGCGATAATGTAACTGAAAGTGCACCTACCGATTCTGATATCAGCCAATTTGAAGTAGTGTCGCCGAAAGAAGCGATTGTTCAGTTCCTTGAAAGAAAGGAATGGAAATTCAGAGATAACAGCGAAAGGCAGTCGATTGAACTTGGTATGAATTTAGACAAGTACTCTGACCACGATGGAAAGAGCCTACTGCTAATTCACATCAATTACGGGAATGATGACTTAGTTAGATTTCAAACCCCCATGATGTATAAGTTCGATTTTGCTAAAACGCCGTATTCACTTATTGCATCTGTAATTGCGTGGTATCAGTTTGAATACAAGTTTCTTTCGATGTCGCTAGACCCATCGGATGGCGAACTGAAAATATCCATCGATATACCCTTAGCGAAAGGCGTGTTGCACCACACTCAAGTGGAGCGCATTGTGGGCTTTATGATTCAATTTACCGAAGAAACCTTTGATGAACTGTTCGATGACCTGCTACATGCTCCTGAAGATGCACAAAAGTGTATTGATGGAAAAATTTCTGATTACCAACAAAATATTGAAGCCAAGAAGTGGGTTCGACAGTTTGAAACCGACCTAGTTGGGCTAAGCGAAGAGAAACGTAGTCAACTACAGCGGGCGTTAGAGGCGCTTAAAGACTCTGAAGGTAGTGGTGACGAACAGGGCTCTAGCGCTAGTGAAGGTAAAGGGAATAGCAGTGAGAGTTCTCCGCTGGAGGGAATTTGATGTCAAATACATCACCTTCAAGAGGGAAAGGCCCGTTTAAGCATTTTTTGGAATGGCTTGATGAAGCGCATGTTAGCCAGTTAACGCTCTCTACTATTCTGTTTGGTTTGATTAGTTTAGTGTTCTTTTGGTTAACCCTTAAATGGAATTTGTTACCTGAAGACCTTATGCCTTCGCGACTTACCCAAGAGAATACGGGGTTGTTTGATGCGCTAGGCGGTTGGGCATTGGGTTTTGCGGGAGCCTTGGTAGCTATTCGAATAGCCGGCTTGGCCACGAACATTCAACAGAACGACTCGATTCGAGAAGAAATTATTCACTTGAACAGTTCAGTTGAGAAAATTTCAGATATTAATTCAAAGGTTACCCGCTCTATTTACGAAGCGAAACGTGCGTGTACTGCGGTATTGCTTGAGTCTGAAGACATTCTGTTTGAATTGCCGGAGCACTTATCGAATTACCATGGTCATAAGCCGCCGCCAAAATCGCTTGAACTTTCCCCTGAAGTATTGAGCAACTTAATTGGTAATTTAGATGGACTCATTTCAACCATTGAAGAGGCATCACGTGATTTTACCTTTCGTTCATTGTTTGAGTTTGCTCGCTCCCATCCCTCAGACAGTGGCATATTGCTATCGGAAGAAACACAGTTAGATAATTTTTTCACGCGAAAAGATACTCGCGATAATATGCTAAATATTGTGGCTGAAGATGAACAAATGTACGACTTCATAGAGCAGTTGAACCTTTCATCTAAGAATTTAGGTTTGGGTATTAGCCATTTAAGAAGTAAGAATATTCTGATGGAATACACTGCTGATTTGAAAAAGCTTCTTGGCTTAGTACATAGCAATGACCTTGAGTATTCCGATGCAGCTTGGCTTTTACTAGGCATGTTTTTGCTACACGACAAAGTAGACGTACAAGGGCGCACGCGTGTTTACAACACAGGTTTTCTATTAATAAGCTTAGTGCTAGGTAGCTTACCGAATAGGGTCTTACTTAAAAAGTATTTGGAAGCTCAGCTTGAAGAAACCAGCATGGAATACACACGAAGCGGCAAAAAACGCTTAGAGGGTGAGGTAGCCAAACTCTCAGAGCAGCTTTATTACCTGCGCGGCGCAGAAGTGACACGCACAATTTCTTATGGCTCCGAACTTGAGACACCCACAGACAATTCTAGTTCGGGAAGTGCTGACAGTGAAAGCTCTTCCGATTTAGCTGATGTGATCAGTCTATTTAAAACATGCGCAAATAAAACGGATGTACTGAGAGTTAAATCGAAAGTCACAGGATTGAACCAAACGGTTTATAACAATAAATATGAAGACAGCCTCAGCGCTTCAAACTCCAAATCAAGAGATAGTGGAAAGGAAGGCTCTAAGTCTGTAGAAAGTACTAATTAATTATAAGTGAAATCTGGACACCCGCAGAAGTGACACACCCGCAGAAGTGACACGCACAATTTCTTATGGCTCCGAACTTGAGACACCCACAGACAATTCTAGTTCGGGAAGGGAGTGAAATCTGGACACCCACACTATGTATATTGCAAGTTTGTGGGTGTCTTAAGCTGAAGGTTAGCATTACATATTTTACTAAGGAAAGTTTCCGTGATAGTGATACAAATACCTGATGGAGGTTTATTAGCTGATATCAAAAGCTTATTTCAAGGGGCGTGGAGAGGACTTACTTAACTGAAAGACCATCACAGATGTTAGGCTTCTCTTACAAAGGCGATAACTTGTGATGCAAATAGCAGCTGAATTGCTTGTTAAGCTAGCTTAAGTTTCTGTGTTTTACCTATACCTATACCTATAGCTATAGTTAGGCTTATCGACGTAGAGAATTGATTTTCAATGCCCATCACCATAGATTGCCAGTCTATATGTTGTAGCCCAGTGCGGACTAGGATAGGGGAATAGCTATGGTCGATACTCCCAGTTTTATTCGCCACTATATGTCTGCCAGTGTTATCCACTAATTCCAAGTAATCCTTGAGTTTGAAGGGCAAGCCTTTAACCGTGCTACTAACGCTATTGGTGAATGGGAGTAAAAAGTTAGGTTGCGCACTCTTTTTTGCCGCCGTGATTCTTTTCTGAATACTCGTAAAGTCAGAGGTCTCAGGCGTTTTCGCTAAACCCACTCGAAGTGGGTTCAAATCGACGTATGCCATACAAGCAGCTAATGCTGCTTCGTCTAATAACGATTGGGACTTGAACCGACCCTCCCAAAAGCGGCCTGTGCAGTCATCCTCTTTGTTCGCAAGACGTGCGATATATTCATTTAGCAGCCGCATGAACCAACTGATATCGTACAGACGTTGACGATAAATGTTTGCGGTCGATATTACTGCCTGGATCTGTGCTTCAGACATTAACATCCTCTGTTCAGTTATCTTATATTGGCGTGTTAATTCAGTGCCTTTGTGAAGCGAATGCCAGCGCGACAAAACTTCTTCAGTGCTCCAGGCTAGAGCTTCGTCTCTATCTACATGCAATACCACGTGAGTGTGGTTGCTCATCACGGCATAAGCACAAATGTTTATCGCGAATGCATTGGCTAGTGTGAGCAATCGGTCTTCAACCCATTGGCGACGGTGTTCGTAACTTTTACCACTGTAGTGATCTTCGCCGCACAGAAATGCTCGGCGGACGCAACGCGAAACACAATGATAGTAGGGAGTATCTTGTAGGCTAATAAGCGATTTTCTTGGGCGTGGCATATTGTGAAACTACGATATCAATAAGTTTTACTATCATGACTTCAGTTAAGATAGATAACTACTGAACTTGAGAATGGTTTGTGTGGATGTCCAAAGCTGATTGGGAGCCTAAGTGAAATTTTTGTGTGGTTGTCTAAGGTGAAATCCTACACTGTGGGTGTCCAAGTTTGAACTCGGGTTTAAAGAGGTAAATCGTAAAAATGAACTAGGTTCATTTAGGCGAAAAAAAAGCCCCTAGGAAGGGGCTTTATTAAATTAAATATATCAGTGGCTGTTCAAAACTACTTAGCTTGTTTATCCGGTTTTGGTGGGGCTGGAGTTTTAGCCACTGACGCACTGGCGGCGGTGCCTGTCAGTATCTGACTATTGCCAGTAAGTAGGTCATCAAGGGTGCCGTTTTCGCTATTCACCAAGCCCACTTCACGAAGCATAGCATCTACCACTGGCGCATTGGCACGGTAACTAAGGGCGGCTTGAGTAACCTGGTCGGCTAAACCTCCCCCTGTGGAAACGGTTTGTCCATTGCCAGATTGGCTATTGCCTTGCCCATAACCTTGAAGAATTTTTATGCCTTCAATGTTTTCAAGTGGCTTAACCGCTTGTTCAATCAGTTCAGGTAATACTTCCATCATAGCGAGCGATTTTTGCAGTTCAATTTGCTCGTCTTTCAGCGTATTTTCAGCTTCATAAAGGGCTTGTTTACCTGCAGCTTCTACAGCAAGTACTTTTTCATCGGCTTCGGCTTGAAGCATCTTCGCATCAGCACTGGCTTTTGCTTCAGTGAGAATGGCTTCTGCAGTATTTTTAGCTGCTTCTTTCTTGGCAGCTGCTTCAACAGTAATGTTCACCGCATCGCGTTCCGCTTCTTTTTGCGCATCGATGACTTCAATTTGCTTCTTACGTTCAGCGTCGGCCACCAATTTAGCGGTAATAACGGCTTCTTCTTTTTCAACTTTGGTTTTCTCTGCTTCCGCAGCTTTTGCTCGAGCCGCCGATTCTTCTTCCGATTTGTTAGCTACTGCAATTTGTTTCACCTGCTCGGCAACTTCAACTTCCTGCTGTTGACGAATGCGGGCTTGCTCAAGAGCTTGGCTTTTCGCAATCTCTTGGGTTTCTATTTCGCGAGACTTTTCAATTTCAGCCGCTTCAATAGCACGGTTTTTAGCAATTTCAGCTTCCCGCTCTTCACGCTCTTTCATTTCACGCTGCTTTGAGATTTCTGCTTTTTGTTCTTGGCGTTTAAATGCAAGGGTTTGCTCTTGCATCAATCGAGCTTCTTCTTCATCGCGCTTAACCTCTAAAGACTGTTTCTCGGCAGCTAGGTTACGTTGTTCAATAAGAATACGGTTTTCTTGCTGAATATCGTTAGTTTCTTTGCGTTTTTCTTCAATTATTTTAGCCAGACGGGCTCTACCTTCGGCATCAAATGCATTGTTTTCATTGAAAAATTCTAGGTCGGTTTGATCGAATCCCGTTAAGCTTACAGATTCCAACTCCAATCCATTCTTTTCAAGATCGTTGGCTACACTTTGTTGTACTTTCTGTACAAAATCGGCACGTTGCTCATGCATTTCAGTCATGGTCATCTCAGCTGCTACCGCGCGTAGCACGTCGACAAATTTCGACTCCATTAGTTTTTTAACTTCTTCTGCTCGGGTTGTACGCGTACCTAAAGTTTGCGCTGCCATAGAAATTCCGGCTGAATTAGGCGCCACGCGAAGATAGAAATCAGCTTTAACATCAACGCGCATTCTATCTTTCGTTATAAGCGCATCTTTTTGCGTTTTTTCCACTTCTATACGAAGTGTGTTCATATTGACTGGAATAATTTCATGTACAACAGGGAGCACTATCGCGCCACCATCTTTGATGACTTTTTCGCCACCAAGGCCTGTTCGAACAAAGGCAGTTTCTTTGGTCGCTCGAGTGTACAGTTTGGCAAAAATAAGCCCAATGGTGATAAGGGATATAACAATAATACCTGCAATAAATAGCAATGAAGGTAAGTTTGATGTTTGAAGGGTTTCCATACTCAGTCTCTTATTTATTATTGATAACGGGTGGCTAACCAGCTGTGGGTAGTTTTCTTAACAAGGATAACGCGTTCACCTTGCTTGAAGAGTTCATTGTCTTCAAAAGGTTCGACTAAAACATAGTGGGGCTGTGAATAATCATCGGTGAATTTAGCTTCTGCCGGATTCCCCTTTGATGCGATGCCAATAGTAATATGCGCTACAGCACCAATGAAGTCGTCGCTTTGAATGGCTGAAGTTTGAAACTTGGGAATGACAGCGGCAATTATCACACTCACTTTCGATGTGAATATGATACCGACAACGGCAGCAAAAGGGAGTGAAACCCAAACGGGGAGGGTGATATTAGCGATAGATTGGGTGGCGAAATTAGTCACAAACCCGAGTAAACCGAAAATGGTTAGAAGCACCACAAGCCATATCAACAGTGGGACTCTATCTAAATTGAGCCAGTTTCCAAAACTAAGAATAGAACTACTTTCTACATCAATATTTGAGATAGGCATATCGTCAAGCAAGCCAACCATGCTTATGCCAAAAACAAGCCCCACAATCTCTATAATAAATAAAATAGCTACTGTGGCTAACGCGATGCTAAACCAAAAATTAGCGTCACTCAGCAAAATATCTAACATTTACACCGTCCCTGATGAAGTTTTTACTAACCTTTTTATATCACATTCTGTTTATATATCCAGTGAAAAACGACCAAATTAGGGACAGTTTTATATGATAAACCTAAAGTTTAATGTCGGTGGCCTTCACCTATCACATTCCCATTTTGGTCGTAAAATCCGCTAGCGCCAGCTTCTATAAACCCTTGATTTACCATATTGGTTAAAAAGGGGTCGGTATGATCATCGCCAATGTCAGCATAATCGGTAGCTTTGTATTTATCACGGCTTTCAAAAAATGCTTCTAAGTTTAAATTGTGGTCAACTGAAACTAATGACCACTCTCGGGTAGTATTCTTTTCAATCACACGAAACTGTTGGATTAGTTTTAACTCAGGTAGCAAAGCGAGCACCATATCCACTTTGTTATTTTGATAAGTTAAATACTCAATTCTCATACAACCTTTGCCTTCAGAACGCTCTAAAGTCATTTTGTTTAGCAAAGTATTGCTAATTAACTGATAACGAAATGAAAAGTCTTTTTCTATTCGGCCGTGAATACTTTCGCCTGGCTGATATTCGATAGCGCGTTCGTGCTTATCAAAATAACGAACAGGCTTGATTAGCTTGTTTCGTACCATTGTCCAAGTTTCAGTAATGCCAACCTTGGGGTATTGGTGAGCAACAGTATTGTTATAGCGCAAAAGCGAAATTTCGGTGCTATTGCCCAGAGTGAATCCGCGGCGGGTAGTGACGGTATAGTCTGCTTTCAGGTTACCCGCTTCAAGTTCGCATTTTGTGTGGGTGTCCAGATTACTAGTTGTGTGGCTGTCCAACTCTGCGGTGCTGGAGTGGGTGTCCAAATTTGTGATAACAGATGTTGCGAGGCTAGGCGCTGCCGTTAGTAGGGCTGAAATAACATACGTGGCTAAAGCTAACGAGGGTAAAACTAGGTACTTCATGTATATAAAACTCCGAAATAAGGGAGCGTAAACGCTCCCTTATGAACTGACGATAAACGTAATTTTTTATTCCACTACGGCGTCTGCTTGGGTAACGAAGTCACCCGCGAAGTCCATAATATGGAAGATTACGCTTTGTTCGTTTGTACCATTTACTAGGAAAGCGCCAGGGCCCTTAGCATGAATACTCACGTCTTCTCCTGAGTGAGTTTCTGAGCCCATTGGAACTAACGCTTCTTGGTGATAACCCGGGGTTGTGGTGTCGATATCAGTAAGGTCTTTGCGACCTGTATCGTACGCTGTAGCGTAACCCGCATCTGAATTGGTTTCATCGCCAAGGTTTCTGAAGCCAAGACCATTGGTGTAACCCAATGTGGTATAGGGTGTACCATCAGACGCGGTAGCGGCTTCATCAGCGCCAACATTTACCACTTTACCTAATATAGGATTACCACGTTTAGGGTAGCCTGCAATGGTAAATACATGGCCGTGGTCAGCAGTAACAATAATAAGTGTATCTTCATCGTTAGTCAGCTCGTCAGCCATGGCAACAGCATCTGCAAAGGCTAAAGTGTCGTATAAAGCACCATAAGCATTTCCAGCATGGTGAGCATGGTCAATACGACCCGATTCAACCATAAGGAAGAAGCCTTCATCGTTATTATCAAGAATATTGATAGCCGCTTCAGTCATTTCTGCCACCGAAGGCTCACCAGCAATATCGTTGCCGCGATCAGCTTCATATTGCATGTGCGATTCATTAAATAAACCAAATACGCGTTCTGTCGTTTCAGTGTCTAAGCCATCAAAACCAGATTGGTCGACAATATAAACACCATTTTCATACATTTCTTGCCATTCTGCGGTAAGGTCTCGGCCATCCGTTCTATCACCTTCAACTTCGCTTGCAGCATCTATACTATTAAATGCAGCATCTTTGGGAAGAAAGTGGCGGCGGCCGCCACCCATTACTACTTCTAAGCCATCAACGTCTAAGCCTTCATAGTTAGCTTCTAAGTTAGTTTCGAAGTTTACTAGCTGATCAGCAATATCAAGGCAGCCAGCAGTAACCGCATCTTCAGGCATATCAGATATATCCTCCCAGTTGCGATCGGCTGACTTGGCGTAAGTAGCGGCTGGCGTAGCATGAGTAATACGAGCAGTAGATATAATACCGGTAGATTTCCCCGCTATTTCTGCAAGTTCTAATGCGGTTACGAGTTCGTTGCCAGCAACCGTACTGCATTCGCCTCGCTCAATGTCTTCATCAACACCAATAACACCTACATCTGTTTTTACACCGCTTACCATGGCTGTCATGGTGCCAGCAGAGTCTGGAGTTTGTGCATCAACGTTATACGTTTTAGACAGTCCAGAGAATGGGAATTTACCAAAGCTAAGCTGGTTTTCTTCGCCATCAAGCCCTTTTAATTGGCCATCTAGAATTCGTGCGGCTGTAATGGTTGAAATGCCCATGCCGTCACCAACGAACAGAATAACGTTTTTCGCTTTACCGCGAAGGTCGGCTACCATAGCCTGTAATTCTTCATCATTAGCTACTTGAGCTACTTCGATATTAGCGCTAGATATGCTTGCTGAGGTGCCGGTCGCATCCATCCACACTTGCTTGTTGTTTTCCACTTCTGCACTGGCGGCTATAAACCAGTCATTGTTCAAAGTAGTAAGTAGCTCACCGGTTGCAACTTCAGAACTGCCTGGAGAACAAACGTAGCTTGTATCGGTAATCTCGTCGCTACCTAACGTGCCATCTGCATTGGTATCTAGGCCAGAATCAAACTGTACACCGCTATTCGGGCAGTTTGCATCACCTACCGCTAACGCAGTTTGCACGGTTAAGCTGTTAAGGCCATTTGAGCCATCAACTCCTGCTGCGCCATCATTACCGTCGTCACCTTCAAGAGAGCAAGCGGTTAGGCCGGCAACTGCTAATGCAACAATACTCAATTTAAAAAGTTTCATTGTTCTTCTCCACTTATTCGTTTATCAGGCCAAGGGCTTGGTTGATTAGGTGGAAAACAACATTTTGTTCTATCACACCTTGTGCTAATTGACTTCCTGGTCCGGTTGCGTGTAATGCTATATCTTCACCAGAGTGAGTTTCAGATCCAAGTGGAATAAGTGCTTCTTGGTGATACCCGGCGGTAGTGGTATCTACATCGGTCAAGTCCACACGACCTGCCGCATTATCGTAGTTGTAGCCTTCATCAGAATCGGTTTCTGTTCCAAGGTCACGAAAACCTAAGCCGTTGGTGTAACCTAATGTGGTATATGGCGTGCCGTCAGACGCTGTTGCAGGTTCTTCTGCTCCAACATTGACCACTTTACCTAAAATGGGATTACCGCGTTTTGGATAGCCTGCAATAGTAAATACATGGCCGTGATCAGCAGTCACTAAGATAAGTGTCTCCGATGGATCTGTGTTTTCATAAGCAGCCATAACAGCGGCTTCAAACGCCAAAGTATCTGTAAGTGCACCGGCTGCATTACCAGCGTGGTGGGCGTGGTCAATTCGGCCTGACTCAACCATTAAGAAGAAACCAGCATCGTTGTTATCTAAAATGTTTACCGCAGCTTCGGTCATTTCAGCAATAGATGGCTCGCCCGCTACGTCATTGGCGCGGTCTGCTTCGTACTGCATGTGTGACTCGTTGAACAAAGCAAAAACCCGTTCTGTTGATTCAGTGTCTAAAGTGTCGAAACCTGCTTGATCAACAACATAAACACCATTTTCATACATCTGCTGCCATTCTGCGGTAAGGTCACGATCGTCTGTACGATCGCCTTCTACTTCGCTAACCGCATCGGCGCTGTTAAATGACGCGTCTTTAGGTAAGAAGTGACGACGGCCACCGCCCATAACAACTTCAATACCGTCTACATCAATACCTGTGTATCTTTCTTCTAGGAAGCTCTCAAAATTGACTAGTTGGTCGGCAATATCAATACAACCGGCCGCAGCAGCCTCTTCTGGCATATCTGAAATATCTTCCCAGTTGCGGTCAGCCGATTTAGCGTAAGTGGCCGCAGGCGTAGCGTGTGTAATACGTGCAGTAGAGATAATACCGGTCGCTAAACCTTTAATTTCAGCAAGTTCAAGTGCAGTAATAACTTCATTGCCGGCAACAGTAGCGCATTCACCGCGTTCAATATCTTCATCAACGCCAATAACACCTACATCCGTTTTTAGGCCTGACATCATCGCGGTCATAGTGCCCGCTGAGTCTGGAGTTTGTGCATCAACATTGTAGGTTTTAACTAAGGCTGTGTGAGGAAAGCTTTCAAATGCCAAATAACCTTCTTCGCCCAAACCGCCTTCAAGCTGCCCTTTGTAGATGCGCGCAGAAGTAAGCGTAGAAACACCCATTCCGTCGCCTACAAACAAAATCACGTTTTTGGCTTTGAACTGGTTGTTTGTCACTAGTTTTTCAGTAAGTTTGCTTTGCGCGTCTGAATACCATGCGTTATCTGTTTGGTGTTCGGGTAAAACAGCTGCTTGCAAACCAGATGAAGCAACAAGTGCAAGAGCACTTAACTTCGTTTTCCAAGTACGATTCATCGTCGTTCCCTACATTGAAATTTGATTGTGATTGTCAGTTTTATTGTTAACTAGTGCGTACGTTCCCAAATGAAATTAATTCTCGTTATCATTTGTCTGCGCTATTTTCAACGATATATGGTGTAAATGACGTTTATTTGACAGATTTTTGAACGGGCTTTAACAAAGCAACTACTAAGTACAAAATTTAAAAGAAGGGATGCAAGACTATTTGTAAATTATCTTTACAAATTAGGGCGTTAGAAAAGCATACTTAAAAGACAAATAATAAAATTAAATTTATGAAATTTTTAGTGTGACAGGATGCTAAGTATCAGATATTACTACTTAAAACTGTGATGTTGTAACATAACATTAGAGCGTGACACACACAAAGTGCTGCCTTGATCGTACCAGTCACCCAATACGATTCGGGTTGCGGGTTTGCCATTTGTTGTCAGTGAGTGGATGTTGGGTCGGTGTGTGTGTCCATGAATTAAGCGCTGTACTTTATGTCGCTCCATGACCTTAACCACTTCTGTGGGTGTCACATCCATGATGTCTGGTTTAAGGTGCTTTTGGTTTTCTTTACTTTCCGCTCGGCCATTTCTTGCAACCCGGCGTCTGTACCATAAAGGTAGGGCCAGCATTAGCCTTGGCCACCACCAACCGCGAGATTTCTTTCTGAATTTTTGATAAGCCACATCGTTGGTGCACAGCTCATCGCCATGGGTGATAAGTGTGGGTGTCCCGTATAAGTCAATGACAGTGGGTTCGTTGATGAGTGTCATGCCCGCTTTATTTGCCCAGCCTTCGCGTATAGCAAAATCTCGATTGCCATGCATGAAATAGATAGGCACATGTTGGCTTAAAGTCTTGAATGCCTCTGCAACAGCGGTATTAAATGGGGTAACGTCATCATCGCCAATCCATACTTCAAATAAGTCGCCCAATACATAAAGGGCATCGGCCTCTTTGGCTTCATTTTCTAAGAACTGTATTAAACACCCGGTGATATCTGGGCGGTCTGCACTTAGGTGTAAATCGGCGATGAAGTAAGTAAATGACATAGAAATGAACAACTTTGAAAGGCGTTTCGAAAAGAAGAGGCCGCTTTAAACTAATACGGCCTTTACTCAAGATGTAGCGATAGCGAGCATTTGAAGTTTCAAACGCCCACTAAATAGACCTAGGCTACAACTGCTTTTTCAATAATAACAGGCTCTGCTGGCACATCTTGGTGATAACCGCTTGAACCGGTTTTCACGCTTTTGATTTTTTCAACTACGTCCATTCCGTCGGTAACTTTACCAAACGCACAGTAGCCCCAGCCGTTTACTGATTCGCTAGTGTGGTTAAGGAAGCTGTTGTTGCCAACGTTAATGAAAAATTGCGCAGTTGCTGAATGCGGATCGTTAGTACGAGCCATCGCAATAGTACCAATCTCGTTAGCAACGCCGTTGTTTGCTTCATTTTCAATGGTATCTTTGGTGTCTTTTTGATCCATATCTGCAGTGAAACCACCGCCTTGAATCATGAAACCGTCAATGACACGGTGAAAAATAGTGTCATCGTAAAAACCTTCTTTAACATAAGCTAAGAAATTTTCTACGGTTTTAGGGGCTTTGTCTTCAAATAATTCTAGGGTGATATCACCAAAGTTTGTTTTGAGAGTAACCATTTGTGCGTGTCCTGCCTTTATAAAAGTAAATACTCGGTAATATTACCGCATAACCAGCCATGCGGGGAAGTAGCGATGATAAAAAGCATCGCAAAATCTTACCATTTGGCAACATACAGTGCTAAACTTTGCGGCCATTTTGATACTTAGGAATTCACTTTATGCTACACCTTTACAATACCCGTACCCGTGACAAGGCGAAATTCGTGCCGCTTCAAGAAGGGAAGGTGGGCTTGTATGTGTGTGGTATTACCGTGTACGACCTAAGCCATATGGGGCATGCTCGCACTTACCTTAGTTTCGACATACTTGTTCGATATTTACGTCATTTAGGTTTTGATGTGAAGTACGTTCGTAATATTACTGATATTGACGACAAAATTATTGCCCGTGCAAATGAAAACGGTGAAACCTTCGAAGCGTTAACTAAGCGCACTATTGGCAAAATGCACGAAGATTTTGCGGCTATCAATTTACTTGAGCCAGATGTAGAGCCGACAGTTAGCGGTCATATGGATGAAATCATCGATATTATTAAAATATTGATGGAAAAAGGTTTTGCCTATCAAGCTTCAAATGGCGATGTATTATTCGACGTAAGCAAATTCCCCGATTATGGTAAGTTGAGCAAGCAAGACCTAGATCAGCTTCAATCGGGTTCGCGTGTTGAAGTGGCATTTGATAAAGACGATCCATTAGATTTTGTCCTGTGGAAGCCCGCGAAAGCAGGCGAGCCAGCTTGGCAATCCCCTTGGGGCGAAGGGCGCCCTGGTTGGCACATTGAATGTTCTGCCATGAATAAAAAGCATCTAGGTGCACATTTTGATATTCACGGTGGTGGTTCTGACCTTACTTTTCCGCACCACGAAAACGAAGTGGCGCAGTCATGCTGCGCATTTGACACACCTTACGTAAACGTGTGGATGCACGCTGGTATGGTGCAAGTAGACGACGAGAAAATGTCTAAGTCACTGGGTAACTTTTTTACCCTTCGTGACGTGTTACAAGAGCATGATGCTGAAACCTTACGTTTCTTCTTAATGTCGGCACATTACCGCAGTCAGTTGAGCTACTCGCAAGATAATATCACCCAGGCGAAAGCGGCATTAGAGCGTTTATACACTGCGCTTCGCGGTGTAGCAGTAGATGAGTCTACCGACCTCAACTACGGCGGTTATTTAGCGCGCTTTGAAACTGCTATGGATGACGACTTAAACGTGCCTGAAGCGTTCTCGGTATTGTTTGATGTAGCACGTGAAATAAACCGTAACAAAGATAATGCGGAAGAAGCGAGCAAGCTAGCCGCGGTACTTAAAGGTTTAGGGGCTATTTTGGGTATGCTGCAAAGCGACCCAGATACATTCCTCAAAGGCGGCAGTGAAAACGATGATGAAGCCGCTGAAATTGAAGCGCTAATAAAACAGCGTAACGATGCCCGTGCTGCCAAAGACTGGGCTGCCGCAGATGCAGCTCGTGACGCACTTAATGCTAAAAATATAGTATTAGAGGACGGACCTGCAGGCACGACTTGGCGCAGAGGTTAGGCGCTAAAAACAAAAAAGGGCTTAGCTGACGTCATCAGCTAAGCCCTTATTATCAAATAACTATTCGCTTAAAAACGCTTTTCAATACCAATTTCAAATCTACGCTGTGCGCCATACCAACAGTTGTTGGTATCGTAGCAAGCACCTACATATTCCTTGTCAGTAAGGTTACTTACGCTTCCAGTTAGTTTTAAATCATACTGTGGCATGTCGTAAGACAACACCGCATCAATCAAGGTGTACGAAGGCACAGTGTCGGTGTTGTACTTATCTACTTGCGTTTCACCCACGTAGCGTACACCTGCACCTAGCATTAGGCCGTCTAATGCGTCGTCGAAGAAGTAGTTAGCCCAAACAGAGGCACTTTCTTCAGCAACCCATACTGGTGTTTTACCAACCACGTCGGGGTCTAATGTATCTTCGGTCACTTCCATATCAAGGAAAGTTGCATTTGCTTGAAGCGACAATGCGTTGGTTACACGAGTATTAAGTTCTAGCTCAACGCCTTTAGATTCAACTTCGCCATTTTGCGTATATTGCGCAAAGTCTGACGTATTTACCACTACGTTTTGTTTAGTCAGTACGAAGTAAGCACCCGTAAATGTGGTTGCGCCATCACCGCTGATATACTTAGTACCAACTTCAATTTGGTCTGCGGTAGTAGGCTTAAAGGCCTCGCCAGTAACTGAGTCGGTGCCTGAAACAGGTTCGAAAGATTCAGAGTAATTTACATACATGCGCCAGCCTGAATCAAAAGTGTACATAGCGGCCACACGGCCTGAAAACTCATTTTGGTCAATTTCTGTGGTGCTTCCATAAGGAAAGCCAGCATATTCATTGGCTGCCACATCGGTGCTTTCAAATTGGTCGTAGCGGCCATTTAACAAGAAGGTGAAGTTATCGATGCGAATTTCGTCTTGAAGATAAAAGCCGATTTGCTCAATATCGATAACGTGGTCTTCTTGATAAAAATCCAATGGAAGCGAACTTACATCGAAAAGATCGTTATCAATATTACTCAAATCAAGCACCGGCGTATCTGTGGTCAAAGTATCGCGATACGCTACGGTAGAGTCTGAATTTTGATAATCCAAACCAAACAATAGGTTATGTGCCACATCACCGGTTTGTACAAACCCAGCCAGTTGGGTATCGACAGTTACGCCATCGATTTCTTCATCGGTTAAATAAGCAGAGCGGGTTAAGTAAATACCATCCGTTGGTTCTCCCGAATGATAAGAGTTTTGCTGCAGTGCATCGGCATCGGTATAGCGGAATTTTTGTAATACCGACCAATCGTTATTAAATTCGTGGTTAACTTTGTAACCAAGCATAAGCACTTCACGTGAATAACTGTTCCAGTTCTCATCACCAGCATAAACGCTGGCGTCAAGCTTCCCGTAAGGGGCTTCATAAAGCGTACCAACACCAGGTAGTGGGGTAGATGGCACCATTTCAGGGTCGTCTTGATAATACGCAGACAGCGTAAGTTCAGTAGCCTTAGTAAGATCTATGGTGACAGAAGGCGCTATGGTGTAGCGCTCATTTTCAGTAGTGTCCTGGAAGCCATCTTGCTTTCTGCCTAATGCCACAAGACGATAGCGGGCGTTATCGGTAAGCTGACCTGTGGTATCTACACCAAGCTCAAGCAAGTTATCCGACCCTACAGCTGCACGAACCAAGGTTTCGTCTTCGTCTTTCGGGTATTTGGCGACTTGATTCACCATACCGCCTGGAGGAACTAGGCCATAAAGGGATGACGCAGGGCCTTTTAGAATCTCTAGTGACTCAGTGGCAAAAGAATCCACTTGAGGATAAAGGTTCCAGCTATTGTTGCTTAAAAGCGGTAACCCATCGTAAAAGGTTTGGTAGGTATCGAACCCTCGGATAGTAAACTGGTCGAAAATAGTGATAGTAGGGCGGCTTTCAGTGGTTACCCCAGAGCTATAACGAAGGGCTTCTGATACGGTTTGCGCCTGACGCAATTGTAAGAGCTCTTGGTCAATAACACTAATGCTTACTGGTGAATCGATAGGGCGTAAAGAAGACTTAGTGGCTGTACTTCTATACGACTGCATAGGGTTTACTTCAATGTGCTCAAGGCTTTCATCTTCTTGCTCTTGTGCAACAGGTGATGTAGCTACCGCTATCGCTAATGCGGTTAAGGAAGGGTAAAACCAACCTTTACGACCGTTCGACATTCTTTATTTCCTCAAAATGTAAGACTAAAACCAATTATATGAGGCAAAGTCTATCATATGAGTATTTAAATAATAATAGTTATCATTAAGTTTTAATGGTGGCAATAAGGTTTATTTATAAATTTTTGTTTAAACCATTTTCCTCTGAAGGATCTGTCATTGGCATGCTAGCCTCTTTTTTAGCGAGCTCCGACTTCCAGCGTTGCTGCGCAATGTGTCCTTTCATCAATTCTAAGCATTCATTCACCACCTGTAATACTTCCTTATCTAATGCATCGGCTGTAGGGGTGTAATCGTGCATACCAACAGAAATGAAGTGGTCGATGCGCTCAGCGTCTATATCAGACAATAAATTTACCAACGACATAGTGACGATATCGGTTACCGATTCTTCCAACGTATTCTCAATGGTTTTGCCGATAACTGGCAAGTAATTCAGGGTAGATACTTGCGCATTCCCGCGCACCGCTTTACCTACGCTTTTGCGGACATGCTCGCGTATTACTTCACCATGTTCATCGCTACTTATTGATTGCCCAAGGTGATTGATAACGCCTGCCATCCATTGAGTGATAACCGGGCGACGGGGCGCAAGAACTTGCTCGGTAATTTCATCAACTAAGGGCGAGCCTGCAGCAATGTCTTTTTGGGCATCGCTGAGCACCTTTACCACAATTCTGTCGCTGAGTTCTTCTACAAACACATCGTAGTAAAAGGCAAAGAAGCGAAAAATAGCAGTGCGGTTTAAATCGATAATTTGATACTTGTGCAATCGGTGTAAAATTGAAAATATGCGTAAAAAGCGGAACAGGCGTGTAGCACCAAGCGGGATTAGACCTACTAAATCGTACCAGTGTAGGAAGGGAAAGAAGTACCAGCGCAGGTGCTCTTTACGCATAATGGCTACTATCCACCTAAAACAAAATTCAGTAAGAAAAATGCCAATGAAGACTAAATCAACCAACAAGAAGTTGTGGTGAATGGGGTCGTAAGCGTTAATTAATGCGGGAAAGAAGGCATCTATTTGAGAATAGATAAAGTCGGTAGCGTACAAGGCATCGAAAATTAGCCATGCTAGGTTTAAAAATAAAATACCTAGCATGACTAAATCTAGGACTAACCAGGGCGTTTCATGACTGTTACGTAAATTATCCCGGTTAACCCTTAGCATTAGTCTTATCCTGTACTGTTTAGCCTGTGCTGTTTAGTCTAGTGACGTCTACAAACAGCTTAAGCTTCTGGCCAGGCTGTAAGTAACGCGAGGTATTGATGTTATTCCATTTGCCAATATTGCTGATGCTAACATTGAATTTATTCGCAATACGCGACAGTGAGTCGCCATTTCTTACCGTATAGGTCACGCGCTTGGTAATGGCGTCTGCATTTTTTGCGTTGCTATTGGAGTTTTGCCACACCACAAGCTTTTTGCCAAGGTGAAGCATATCGCCAGGCGCCATATTGTTCCAGCTTGCCAATTTTTTTGTAGTGACTCCATATTTACGGGCGATATCCCATAACGTATCACCCGAACGTATGGTATGAGTAACTTTGTACGCACCATGCTTTTTATTTTGCACGCTGGCTAGACGTTGGCCTTGCGATAAATCGTAATTATCGAGGGCTTTCAATGCCACTGGCACCATAATAGGTTGGCCAATACGAATCACATTCGAATCTAGCTCATTAACCTGCTTAATCACTTTTACTGTGGTGTGATACTTATTCGCAAGTTTCCCTAAACTATCGCCTGGCTTCACCGTGTGGCGAACCCAGTTCAATCGATCAGTGCGATCAATTTTAGCAAGCGCATCACTAAAATCGGCCGCTTTTGTTAACGGCAGCACTAATCGGTGGGGGCCTTCAGGTGCTGTAGCCCAGCGGTTAAAACCTGGGTTTAACGCATGTAATTCTTTAAGCGTCATACCCGCAAGGTCTGCAGCAAAAGCCAAATCTACTTGTGATCCAATATCTACTACTTCGATAACGGCAACATTTTCAACTTCAGGCCATGCAAAAGCATATTCATCGCGGTGTTTTAAAATATCAGCCAACGCTAATAATTTCGGCACATATGCGCGAGTTTCACGAGGTAAGTTTAACGACCAAAAATCGGTAGGTTTACCAGCCTTTTTATTCGCGCGAATAGCTTTAGAAACACGACCTTCGCCACTGTTATACGCCGCCAGCGCGTGCAACCAGTCTCCATCGAACATGTTTGATAGATAGGTCAGGTAGTCTAAAGCACCTTTGGTAGAGGCTATAACGTCACGGCGGCCGTCGTACCACCATGTCTGATCCATCCCGAAGCGCTTGCCTGTACCCGGGATAAATTGCCACATGCCAGCCGCTCGGCCATGAGAATAAGCGAACGGATCGAAGGCACTTTCAACAATAGGCAATAACACCAATTCCATTGGCATGTCGCGCTTTTCTATTTCATCAACAATGTAGTAAAGAAAGGGCTTTGCACGAGTAACCACACGCTTCATGTACTCTGGATGCTTTAGGTACCAGTTTTTTTGCACATCAACGCGGCGATCATCAGGAATATATAAATTAAGCCCATCGCTTACTCGCTGCCATACATTGGTGATAATGGCTTCGGTTTCTACTGCCGGATCATCAATAAGCGCTTCTGCTTCCGACAGCAAATTATCTTTAGGGTGCACTACATCAATAACGCCATCGCGCGCTATTTCACAGTCTTCAATTGCTTCGGGCGTTTCGTGTAATGTGTTGCAAGGTTCAGTTGAGCCTTCAACATTTTGCACATTCACTACGTCTTCTTGTATTTGTTCTCCTGTGATTTGGCACCCACTTAGCCCTAACGCTAGTAATACGGGTGACAAAACAAACAACTTCAACTGCATGTAGAAGGAACCTCTCGAATATCTGCAAACCGCACATTCTACCTTCAGTGCGTTAGTTTTGCATTAAAACTCATCTTTCCAGCGTCGAACTGCAGCAAATACTGCTACATCGTCGCCCATGTTTTTTTCGCAATAAGCTTCGGCAGCAGTTTGTACAGAAAGTTCATGAGAACGTAAAAAAGGGTTAATTTGTTTTTGTTCAGCCAAATTTGAGGGAAGGGTAGGCATACCAATTTCTCGTTTTTTATCTACCCAGGATGAATAGGCTTGAAGGGCCTGGTTTTCTGGCTCTACTTCTAATGCAAAGCGTACATTCGATTGCGTGTATTCGTGGGTACAGTAAACCAGTGTGTTATCGGGCAAGCGTTTCAGCTTGTTTAACGAGTGAAGCATTTGTTCAGGTGAACCTTCGAACAACCTGCCACAGCCTGCTGAAAATAATGTATCACCACAAAACAAAACATTGTGGCCAAAGAATGCAATATGGTCGAGGGTATGACCGGGGACTTCCATTACTTGGAATTCTAAATCTAATACAGGGAGCTGTAAGGTATCGCCTTGTGAAACAGATTTAGTGATACCCCGAATATGACCCCCTCTTGGGCCGATAACGGGAAGGCCTGGGTTTGCAGAAACTAATTTAGCAATGCCACCGGTGTGGTCATGATGATGATGTGTGATTAACACTGCCGCTAAATGAAGGTTTTCACTTTTCAAAAACGCAAGTACAGGCTCTGCGTCGCCGGGGTCGACCACGATTGCTTGCTCGCTACTGTGAATACACCAGATGTAATTGTCGCTAAATGCTTCGATTGGAAAAATTGAAATGCCGTGAGGAAGAACGTCAGTCGCCATGGTGCACCTGCTTGTGTAGGTATAATTATGCGATACTATAAGAACTTGTTGTACACAGAGCAACCTTAAGGCACGCTTAGCAACTATGAGATCAGCATTTCGCTCCCAAGCCCCCCGCTATCCTGAAGACTGGACCGACTTTCCAGCAGGAGAGCAAATTAAGCAAGCCATCACGCAAGTGTGCGACGACTACACTCAACGTATTTTTGGCTATCACTTCGTGAAACTTGGCAGTTTAAGTGCGCAAATACCGTTAAAGCAAAGCCCTATACGCAACATTATTAGCCAAGTCCCATATAGCGCAATGCACGTATCGCGTGATAAATTAAGCGACAGTGCTATCAGCAGTGCTGAGGGGATGGAAGGCGTAAATAGTTCATCACAAAGTTTAGAAGACGCTAAGCATCAGCATGGTAAGTTATCAGATGCCACGTTATCGAACACGTTAACGGACAGCCACACATTTATGGGCAAAGACAGTTCTGCAAGCCCTAAAATAGTTGGACAGTCACATCAGCTACCTTTTTCAGAAAACAGCATAGACGGCTTTTTGTTAGCGAACGAATTGGACTTTGCGCAAGACCCCCACGAAATTTTACGGGAAGTAGATAGAGTTATTACCCAAAGTGGCTATGTGATAATTAGCGGGTTTAACCCATTGAGTTTAGCCGGCATCGCTAAGTTCTTGCCGGTTAAGCGAGATAACAAGTTGCATGATGCGCGCTTTTTTACCTCGTATCGCATAAAAGATTGGTTGCAGTTATTAGGGTTTGAAATTGTAGAACAGCGCCAAATTATGTTTTCTACCTTATTTTTCCAGCCTCGCTGGGAGTATTCAAAAAATATTCAGCACTATTTATCTGCTTACTTTCCGTGGTGCAGCGCAATGTATGTAATTTTAGCCAGAAAGCGGGTGATGCCCATGACAGCCATTCGCCCCAAACTACAATTGAAGCGACAATTCTCACCCGTAGGCGCAGCCAGTGCCAGAACCTCTTCGTATAACAAAACCAAAAACTGAGACACCCATAGTTTTGGTTTAAGTTGAAACTTGGACACCCACAATTCAGCTGGCTGTTCCAAAAGTGGGTGTCCACAATTGATCTGCATCGTTTGAGTGACGTTAAAACATGGATGTCCAATTTTAGACTCATGTTTAAATTAAGCAGAGAAACAAGAACACGCCCATCTTTTTCCCAAAAACAAAAAAGCCGTGTTGAGATTATCAACACGGCTTTCAAATTTTATAGGGGTTGGCTTGCCTAAGGCAGTAACTACATATTACTTAACGCGCATACCAGGTAATGCACCTTCGTGCGGCTCTAAGATATAAAGCTCATCGCCACCAGGGCCAGCAGCTAATACCATGCCTTCAGACATACCAAAGCGCATTTTACGTGGTGCTAGGTTAGCTACCATCACGGTATGCTTTCCAATTAACGCTTCGGGCGAGTAGGCCGACTTAATACCAGCAAATACTTGCTTGGTTTCGCCGCCTAAGTCTAATTCAAGTCGCAAAAGCTTATCGGCTTTTTCAACATGTTCAGCGTTAGCAATACGTGCAATACGTAAGTCTACCTTAGCGAAGTCGTCGAACGAGATTGTCTCGCTAATAGGATCTTTACCTAACGGGCTGTCTGGGCTAACCGCTGGTTTTGTTGGCTCTAGGTTTTCTTTTGAATCATCAACCATGGCGTCTACTTTCTCCATTTCTACGCGTTGCATCATCGGCTTAAACTTGTTGATAGCGTGGCCAGTTAGCACGGTTTCAAGAGACGACCAAGTAAACTCATCGTTCAAGAAGCCTTCTGCTTTTTCTGCCAGTACTGGAAGCACAGGTTTTAAGTAAATGACCAACAGGCGGAACATATTAATACCCAACGAACATACATCGTGAGTGAACTGCTGTTTGGTTTCGTCTTTTATCGTTACCCAAGGGGCATTGGTATCGATGAATTGGTTGGCTTTATCGGCCAATGTCATGATTTCACGTATCGCTTGGTGGTAACGACGGCGCTCGAATAAGTCAGCAATAGTGTCGGCTGCATTTTGGAACTCGGCAATAAGCTCGGGTTCTAAAATGTTGTCAGACAATTTGCCGTCAAAGCGCTTAGTAATAAAGCTGGCACAACGGCTAGCAATGTTGACGACTTTACCTACTAAATCTGAATTCACTTTTTGTGCGAAATCGGTAAAGTTTAAGTCGATATCCGTTACGCTATCGCCAAGCTTAGACGCAAAGTAATAACGTAAGTATTCTGGGTTCAAGTGGTCTAAATAGGTGCGACCTTTAATAAAGGTGCCGCGAGATTTAGACATTTTCGCGCCATTCACAGTAACAAAACCGTGAATATTCACACCAGTAGGCTTACGGTAACCCGCACCTTCTAGCATGGCAGGCCAAAATAGGCAGTGGAAGTAGGTAATATCTTTACCGATAAAGTGGTAAAGCTCGGCTTCTGAATCTGCGCCCCAAAAATCGTCGAATTCCAGATTGTTTTGGTCGCAGAAGTTTTTAAAGCTGGCCATGTAACCAACAGGGGCATCTACCCACACATAGAAAAACTTATTCGGTGCACCAGGAATTTCAAACCCAAAGTAAGGCGCATCGCGGCTGATATCCCACTGCTGCAAGCCTTCGGTAAACCACTCTTGTAGTTTATTGGCCATCTCTTCTTGCAAAGCGCCAGAACGGATCCAGCCTTTCAACATATCTTCAAACTTAGGTAGGTCGAAGAAGAAATGTTCAGATTCTTTCAATACTGGCGTAGCACCAGATACCACACTGCGAGGGTTTTTAACTTCAGTAGGGCTGTAAGTAGCACCGCACACATCACAGCTATCGCCGTTTTGATCTTCAGCACCACAGCTTGGGCATGTACCCTTAACGAAGCGGTCTGGCAAAAACATTTCTTTTTGCGGATCGTATAATTGATTGATAGTGCGCTTGCTAATGTAACCGGCGTTATCTAAACGGGTGTAAATTTCTTCACACAAGGCCTTGTTTTCAGGCGAATGGGTTACATAGTAGTTGTCGTACTCTACGTGAAAATCGAGCAAGTCTTGATGATGCTCTGCACGGGTTCTTGCAACCATTTCTTCTGGCGTAATACCCAGTTCCTGCGCTTTAAGCATAACAGGCGTACCGTGTGCATCATCGGCACAAACACTGTAACATTCGTTTCCACGCAGACGCTGAAACCGTGTCCAGATATCGGTTTGAATGTGTTCAAGCAAGTGGCCTAAGTGAATAGAGCCATTGGCGTAGGGCAACGCACTGGTTACCAGAATGCGGCGATTTTCAGACATAATTACGTATAGATTCTTCGCGTTTCAAAATGGCTGCAAATACTAGCGGAAATCCGCGTTTTTTGCATTACGAAATTCACAAAATACCCCGTAGACAGGATAATTTATGTTCTTTTCCCGTAAAGCTAAGCTACTCATCGACAGAGTTGCCGCTATTTTAGCCAGCTACTTCAGTGTTGAAGCCACCATTACCGCGAAATGGTGCTCAGATAAGTTAGATGTAGATAAAGCCACTGATGCAGTAAAAGTTGACGACACAAACCCTGCCAACGCATTTACCATCAGCTTACCGTTTTGTTATAAAACCCAGCAAGCGAACGTAAAAGCCCACGTGCTAGAAGCGTTAAAAGGCGAGCTTACCGAACAGCAACTCATCGTTAGCCAACATATAGCGTCGGGTGAAACTAAAAATCCCGCTGTAAACAATATTAAAAATATTATTGCCGTGGCCTCGGGTAAAGGTGGGGTAGGGAAGTCGACCACCAGTATTAATCTGGCCTTCGCGCTTATGCAGGAAGGAGCCAATGTAGGCATTTTGGATGCTGACATTTATGGCCCATCGGTGCCTATTATGCTGGGCAATACCGATGCGCACCCGCATAGCAGTGATAATAAACATATGCAGCCGTTAAGTGCTCATGGCTTGGTAGCAAATTCCATTGGTTATTTAGTGCCTCAAGAAGACGCTGCGGTATGGCGAGGCCCAATGGCAAGCAGGGCATTAAAGCAGCTTATCGATGAAACATTGTGGCCCGTACTCGACTATTTAATTGTAGATATGCCACCGGGTACAGGTGATATTCAGCTTACTATGGCACAGCAAGTGCCGCTGACAGCTGCGGTAGTAGTTACCACACCACAAGATTTAGCCCTGGCCGATGCTCAAAAAGGCATTAGCATGTTCGAAAAAGTCGGTGTGCCGGTATTAGGGTTAGTTGAAAACATGAGTTACTACCAATGCCGCGCCTGTGGCGCCAAAGACTATGTATTTTCAAAAGATGGCGGCGAAATATTGGCCGAGCGACACGGTTTGCCGCTGCTAGGCCAATTGCCACTAGATATTACCGTACGCGAACACGCCGATGCGGGTACACCATTGTTGGTAAGTGCGCCAGATAGCCCATTAAGTGAAAGCTACCGCGAAGCAGCTAGAGCATTATCGATGCAATTAGCGTTAACCGTTGCCCCTAGAACGCAGCAAAACAAGCATATTAAAGGCGACCCCATTGGCGTAGCCAGAAAGCTTTAGACGGCAAGCTATAAATTACAAACCTAAACAGAAATTAGTCACTTTTAATCGTTTCAGTTATTAATTTTGGTATTTAAAGTAAATAGAGCTTATAGCCAGTTGATTGGTGTGAGCTACATACGCATAATACCGCACACTTTATAGTAAGGACTTACCGCTCATGCGCCTTTGCGACCGCGATATATACGAACATTTAAAAGCTGGGAAAATAAAAATAGACCCAACACCCGACTACGAAGAAATTAGTGGGGTGACAGTAGATATTCGCCTAGGTAATAAATTTCGCGTATTTGAAGACCATCAAGCACCTTACATCGATTTAAGTGGGCCTAAAGCGCAAGTGCAAGAAGCGCTAGATCACGTAATGAGTGACGAAATTGAACTGCCAGAAGGCAAAGCATTTTTCTTGCACCCAGGGGAGCTTGCATTGGCCATTACGCATGAATCGGTTACCTTGCCTGATTATATTGTTGGATGGCTAGATGGGCGCTCATCGCTAGCACGCTTAGGCTTAATGGTGCATGTAACTGCACACAGAATCGATCCAGGTTGGTCGGGCAATATCGTGCTGGAGTTTTATAACAGTGGAAAATTGCCATTAGCCCTTCGCCCGAAAATGAAAATTGGTGCGTTAAGCTTTGAAGTGTTATCGAACCCCGCCGAGAAGCCCTACAACGCGCGAGTAGATGCCAAATATAAAGGGCAAGACGGTGCAGTAGCTAGTCGTATATCGTCAGACGATAAAAACAGCGCATAAAATCTTTAGCGCGTAAACTATATAAAGAAAGCATGTAGCAAAACATGAAGTAAAGTATAAAAAAAGGGTATGCAATGAGATCTAATAAGCCGTTCGACAAAAGCTCGTTTATTATTCTTATTGCCCTTGTTACTTCGCTAGCGCTTGGCTCAGGTATTTATTTTTCAAATATAAGCGTTGATATTGCACTTACCGCAGGCATTACCTTGTTTGTGGCAATATTATGGGTAACGGAAGCGTTGCCCATACCCGCAACCTCACTCATTCCATTTGCACTTTTTCCTCTAGCTGGTGTGTTAACGCATACCGAAGCGGCTTCGTCGCTAGGTAGCCACGTTATTATCTTACTAATGGCCGCGTTCATGCTGTCGAAAGGGTTAGAAAAAGCTAACCTGCATCAACGTTTCGCTATTTACATGTTGCGGGTAACTGGGGCAGGTAGCCCACTAAAGCTAATTTTAAGCTTTATGCTGACAACCGCTATTTTAAGCATGTGGATAAGCAACACTGCTACCATTTTGATGATGCTACCCATGGCCATGGCAATTATTAATGCTATGGAAAATCCCCGCTTTGGTGTGGCACTTATTTTAGGTATTGCTTATGCCGCAAGCCTAGGCGGCGTGGGCACGCCCATTGGCACGCCGCCCAATATAATCTTTATGAGTGTTTACGAAGAAACCCAAGGACATGAGTACAGCTTTATTGAGTGGATGAAAACTGGGGTACCCATTGTACTAGTCTCTATTCCGTTAATGGCGTTGTGGCTAGCGCGGGGATTAACGCAAGTGGGTAACATTGCGTTACCTCAACCGGGCAAATGGACAGTAGCTGAAAAGCGCGTTTTGGCAATATTCGGCACTGTCGCTATGGCGTGGGTATTCAGGCCTTTTTGGAGTGCGTGGTTAGGCATTACCACCATTAGCGATAGCACCATTGCAGTAGCTGGTGTGGTCGCCATGTTCATGACCAACAACGGTGAAACAACGCCTGCCACCGAAACGCGCAAAAGCCAACACGATAAATTACTCGACTGGAAAACCGCCAATAATATTCCTTGGGGCATGTTGTTATTGTTCGCTGGTGGTATTTGCATTGCCAAAGCGTTTAAATCATCGGGCTTAAGCGTTTTAATGGGGGAGTGGCTTACTGGGCTTTCAACCTTACCAGTAATTTTCCTTATTCTGGGTATCTGTTTATTTGTAACCTTCCTAACCGAGATAACATCGAATACCGCTACAGCCACACTACTTATGCCAATATTGGCAGCAGCAGGCTTTGCGGTAGGCGTAGATCCAAAACTGCTGATGATCCCCGCTGCTATTAGCGCCAGTTGCGCCTTTATGCTGCCAGTGGCAACCGCACCAAATGCAATAGCCTATGCCACCGAAAAGTTTGATATAAAAACCATGGCGCGAGAGGGCATAGTACTAAACGTGATTGTTGCTTTGGTAGTAACCGCAGTGTGTTATTTAACGTTATAAAAATGATGTTTCACACCGGATGTGCAGTTTTATTTTACAAACTGATTAGCAATTAAGCGCTTAACCAAGGATTTGCACAATTGTCGTTGCATTGTGACTAAAAATAAGTAGACTTATCGGCTCTTTCGGTCGGTGTGTGGCGCAGCTTGGTAGCGCACTGTCATGGGGTGTCAGGGGTCGGAGGTTCAAATCCTCTCACACCGACCAACTTCTCCTATCTTCATGACGCTTATAGCCTTTACAGCTCTACCCCATCAATGAGGGATCAGCATCCACCTCACTCGATTGATAACAGCATCTTATTCGTTAACCGATGTGCTCAATGGGTCATCACTCTCATTCTGTAATTTTCAACGTATCTAAAACCATCCGAGCTTCTTGATATCATTTCAATTTTGTTATGTAAGCCTCGGTCACAGCGCTATAATTCATCACGCATCACGCATCACGCATCACGCATCACTATTCTCTTCAACAAAATGAAAGTTTAATAGTTTGAACTGCGCTTGAAAGCCAAGCTTAAGGTAAAGAGGAAGGCCCATTTTAGATGCCTGTAACACCATAAATTCAGACCGTTGTTGCTGCGCACGAGCAAGTAACAAATACATGGCGCTTTTTGCTGCGTTTTGGCCTTGAAAAGCTTTTTTGACACCCATCTGATGTAGTCCAGTGACGTTGCCTGTCTTATAGAGTAAGGCACTTACGGCAGGTTTCTGGTTAAGGTAGCCTAGATAAATTTCGATGTCACAGTCAGTCAATAAAGGCTTAAACACTTCTTGATCCATCTCGTAGCCAAACGCTTCACTACTTATCTGCAACCATTGAGTTAGGGATTCGGCATCTTTGACTATGCGTAAATCTAGGTTGTTTTGTTGTTCAGTTGGCAATGTAATTTCATTCAATTTCAGATACATGGCTGTTTGTTCAAACTCTAAATGCCAGTTTTCGTCCAAGCGAGAAATAGACGCCACATTATTTGCTTTAGGCAAGGGGTAAGGCCAAGAGGTAATTCGGTGGCTTTTAGGAGTAGCAGATATTTGTAGCGATAGGTTGTTTTCACCTTCCAACCAACTGCGATAAGGCCACCCTAGGGTTGTCAGTAATGTACTGTTTCCCTCATGAGTAATGGACTTTGTGCCGTATTTATTCCATAACGCGGTCAGGTTATGAATGTTCTGTTGATCAATAGACATTTCTCGTCCCCCCGTTTATAAGGTTAATGCCAAGTACCATGGCGAAAATACCAATGATAACTTTGGGAGTAATAGGTTTAATTGGTTGCTCAAACCATCCAAAATGCCCAGCGATAATTGCAAGAATTAACTGTCCGCTCAGTGCAAAAGACATCATGCTGCCCACACCCATTTTCGGGATCAGATAATAATAGCTGCCAACACCAAATGCACTGAGAATGCCGCCAAACCATAAATAAGTTGGAATAGACCTGATATCCGCATATACCGGAAGTTGCCTTTGATTTATCAGCATAAACAATAATGTAAAAAAGCAGGCAAATAAAAACGCAATTGCTGTCGCTAGCACTGGGTTTTTAAGAAGAACTCCCAAACGAGCGTTCATACTGGCCTGAAAAGTAATAGCGGCACCGGCTAGTACAGCCAATGCAGGGAAGGCCCACATATTATATCTCCATTACTAGATGTTGATGATCAAAACGAACTTTGCGGCGTTGGCTGTATTTATCATTTGGGTCACGAATACCAATAGGGCAAATAACCGTGGAAGCGAGGTTGTTGGCTGTAAGATTAAGTATGGCGTCAAATTCTTGAGCGTCGAATCCCCCAATTGGGCAAGTATCAATTTTCATCATAGCTGCGCTGGTCAACATGTTTCCTAGTGCAATAAAAGCCTGCTGCTGTGCCCAGTGCAAACCTTCTTTTGTGTTCATAGTTTCTAGCGCTTTTTCAGCCATTGCAGCAAAACTTGTTAGAGATTCAGAAGACGTATCATTATTTTTCGATGCCTCCTGAATATAGTCACTGACTAAGTGGGAACCAATGTCAGTTCTGGCAGCGAATACCAGTAAATGAGAGCTTTTAATTACTTGCTCTTGACCATAAGCAAAAGGCAATAAACGCTGCCTCACGCTTTTTGATTCTATAACGATGACCTTATAGGGTTGAAGTCCGTAAGAAGAAGGGCTCAATCGAGTTGCTTCAAGGAGTTCGCGCAACTGCCATTGCTGTAGCTTTTGTTCGGAAAAACTTTTAACTGAATAGCGCCAGTTTAATGCGTTTATTACATTCATGTCATATCCCGTATGTCGTCTTTGTTGTACTTCAACTAAGATTATCGGGGTATGAAATGTACTTCCTTTACATAGGTTGATTTTGAAAGTTATTTTTCATTATTGAGACTTTTGCGTATCCGGCTTAGTTGTGTTGGCGTTACGCCGAGGTGTGAAGCAATTTGGTATAGTGGCAGCCTGTCCGCCAAGTTGGGAAACTCAGAGGTAAATTGCTGGTATCGTAGCGTGGCATTATCCTGAACTAATTCTATTTCTCGAGCATCTTTGTGCAGTAACCAATTTTTTTCCAGATAAATGATTTGATATTTCATCAACTCGTTATTGGAAAAAAGTAATTGGCGAAAGCCTGCAAAATCGATTTCCACCAACAGACTGTCTTCAACAGTCTCAAATGCCAAACGAGAAGGTTGCGAGGTAAGTAGGGCTGTCATTGAACCGGGAAACTGCCCTTCGACAAAGAAGTTTTTATTGTATTCTTGCCCTTGCTCATTAATAACATACCCTCTGACCAGCCCTTTCACCACAAAAGCAAAACTTTTTGGATGTTTTCCCGCTTCATAGAGAAGAGCTCCCTTTTTTAATGTTCTTACTTTGCAAAGATTGGAGAAGTTATCCCAGGTTTCATTTGATAGGGGAGCGTAGCTTTCCATAACAACTTTTAACGCTTCAAAACTTTCTTTCTTCACTTAAAGAGGCCCTTTACTAATTTCTGCAAAAACGTGACGGTTTTATTTTTATTAATGATATCGCTTATAGTGGGGTTAAGCCTTTGCTCTACTTTTCCAACAATACTAACATCACGCTAACACCCACCAAGTCGGAGAATTAAGACAATTTCCGTTCAACGAAGCGTTTTAAACAAGCCCACTCTTTTTTTGCTGAAGTTTTCGTACCGTCAAGAATGGTAAAGCTGGCAAACCACCCTAATAGTAAAATCAATAATACAGCCCCATTAGCGTCTTTATCTTTAACAACTAGCGCCATTGCAAGCATTACGCTAGCCCATATTATCGCGTGACCTATCACCAATGGTGAATCTGATGAGGAATTGCCTTCAATTTTATTTAATACTCGACATATTCTTTGGATAATTTTGGCTCGGCCAGAAGACGCCTTAATTTCTGCTTCGGGGTAGCCCAAATCACTGGTTGCTTTTTCAAAAGCGAGTTTTTCATCGGTGCCCGAATTTACATCTTGTTCGATTATGCAATATAGGTGATCTTTCAATTCATCAATTTTATCTGCATCCCAGATATTGTGAGAGACAACCTTATTGCACCAATTTTCAACAGCGTTATCGAGATCAAACATGCCTTATTCTCCTTTGAAAGACATAAGTAAAGTGTATAGCTGATGCCACTGATCTTGCATCTTAAGTAGTTCTTTGCGGCCTTCATCCTGCAGGGTGTAGTACTTCCGCTTTCTACCCGTATCGGCCTTACCCCAATAGGATTCAATGAAGTCGTTTTTCTCCATCCGATGCAAAATGGGGTATAGCATTCCATCTGCCCATTCAAGCAAACCGTTTGAATGCGCTTTTACCTGCTGAATAATTTCGTAACCGTAACTATCACCATTCTTCAGAATAGAGAGGATCAACGGCGTAGCTGAGGCAGCGACTAAGTCTTTTGCAATTGTTGAAGCCATAGCGTCTCTTTGCATAGGAGTGTTATGTATAAGTTACATAATACTTCTATGTATAGCAATGGTTGTTTTTTAAGCAGAGGCTAAGCTGTTAAAAAGTAATAGAAAATAATGTGTTTAGTTGATAAATATTTGATTAGTTCTTTACGGTGGGTGTCATTAAGGTTGCTATAAAGTCGCTCGACCCAATCGTTACATTTCCTGACAATTAAACTGCTTTTTGTGATTTCATTTTGTGATATAAAAGCTAATTACAAGCAGTTGTAGTAATCGTTTAGGAGTACATAAATGGAATTAGAAACCGTTTTAGACTACGTGTTTTCGTATCAAGTCATCTTACTTGTGCTTATTGTTATTGGCCTTAAATCCTCAATAAAATTTGTACCTCAAAACCGCGCGTACATTATCGAACGTTTTGGTAAGTACAACACCACTTTGGAAGCCGGTCTAAATTTTATCGTGCCCTTTATTGATACTGTTGCGGCAAATCGCTCGTTGAAAGAGCAGGCGGGTGACGTACCTGAACAGTCTGCAATTACGAAAGACAACATCACATTAAGCGTTGATGGCGTATTGTATTTTAAAGTCGTCGACCCTTACAAAGCCACTTACGGTGTAGAAGACTATACATTTGCCGTAACGCAGTTGGCCCAAACCACCATGCGCTCTGAGCTCGGGAAAATGGAGTTAGACAAAACCTTTGAAGAGCGAGACTTGTTAAACACTAATATTGTGTCTGCGCTTAATGAAGCCGCTGCTCCGTGGGGCGTTCAGGTGTTACGTTACGAGCTAAAAGATATTAATCCGCCGAATTCAGTACTAGATGCTATGGAACAGCAAATGAAAGCGGAACGATTGAAGCGCGCGCAAATTTTAGAGTCTGAAGGTGATCGTCAAGCGGCTATTAACCGTGCCGAAGGTGATAAACAAGCAATAGTGCTTGCCGCTGAAGCTGACAGAGAAGAACAAATACTGAAAGCCGATGGTGAGGCTCAGGCTATTATTCGTGTTGCACAAGCGGATGCCGAGGCCATCGAAACCGTTGGTAAAGCGGCAGCCACACAAGAGGGCCAAAAAGCGGTGCAGCTTGAGCTGGCAAAAGGCGCTATTCAAGCAAAAGAGAAAATTGCTAAAGAGTCTTCAATTGTTTTGTTGCCAGACAGCGGGACAGAAATAGGCAGTGTTGTAGCGCAAGCAATGACAATTGCGAACGCAATAGGCAAAAAGGCATAGCAATGGATAATATGTTTACCAATTTACCTCATTTTTTAATCGGCATAGGCTTAGCATTGCTTATTCTTGAAGTAATGATGGGGTTCACCACCATATTACTTTTGACGTTAGGTATCTCTATGATGCTCGCGTCGGGCCTTATGTATATCGGGATTTTAGATGAGGAATTGTTAGACGCATTTATAGCT
This sequence comes from Alteromonas stellipolaris, assembly GCF_001562115.1. Classification (NCBI taxonomy): domain Bacteria; kingdom Pseudomonadati; phylum Pseudomonadota; class Gammaproteobacteria; order Alteromonadales; family Alteromonadaceae; genus Alteromonas; species Alteromonas stellipolaris. Next base: position 2,827,951 of record NZ_CP013926.1, on the reverse strand, counting down.
ATAGCGATTATCGATTCGGTACTTACCTTTGTGCTGTGGCGGCCAATGAAGCTACTACAACGAGATCGAGCGCCGAAAGAAGTAAAATCCGACTGGATTGGTACCCAATTCGAATTAGAAAGTGATGTAGCGCCTGGTGAGCCAGGTAAAGCCCGCTTTTCTGGCGTGGTATGGTCTGTTAAGTCTTCGTCTATTCTAAAAAAAGGTGCAACGGCTGAAGTGGTGAAAGTTGAAGTCGGTGTTCTACACGTTAAACCGGCATAGCAATCGCTAAAAAGGGGCAGTAAAAAAGGGTCAGAGTTAACTTACGGTTTCAAAGTACTCTGATCCTCTTATCACCTACCGTTTTCCTCCTTAAGGCTTTTTTCTCCATTAAATACTGGCGGTGGCTGTCCAAAAAATTAGTCTTCACAAAATTAATCCCACAAAGCCTCCACTAAACCCCTCTCAAATTTTAACTCGATTTCGACATCATTATCTTCGTGTTTGATGTAAAATAGTGTTATCACGCATAAGGTGTTGTTCTAGTTTATTCGTGCGAAGACATCTGAGTATAAAGCATGCGCTTTTTCCTTATCTTGCCTTAAGTTGCAAACTCGGCAAGAAGTTGAACCGCTACACATCTATTCCCGTTGAAAGCTAGAACCGCTGTAATATTGAACATACAAAATATGAGATTTATAAATGACAAAATTTGATGACAGAGTTAAAGAAATAGTGGCTAAACACCCTAACTTAACGCAAGAAGAAGCGATTAAGATCGTAACCGATAAAAACGAGCGGAAGAAAAAGAAAAGAGCCGAGCGTTCTGATAAGAAATAGCCCGATTAAAACCTAGCGACAAATGCGGGAGTCGTGGGCATATAGTGTTGGGCATGATGTAGTTCAACCTTTGCGCATCATTAAGATTTTTTCTTATTTACTTTGAATCTCAAAAAAGCCCCCAACACTTCGTGTTAGGGGCTTTACGCTTCTATAGAAGCGTAACGTTAATTGAAACGTTTCCGATTGAAATTAGTTATCTTCAATCGGCGTGTTTTCAGTAATAGGTACTGTGTTAACGTCGGTATCCAAGGTTTCAACAGCGTGTTTCACACCTGCTGCATAATCTGGGTGTACTTTTTCTAACACCGCATACCAGCGCTCTTTCACGCTATCTGAGCATGGACCCATGGCCGCCGCGTAGTTTTTATACATACGCTCTTTTTGTGCGTCATCAAACATCTCATAAAGTTTACGGGGTTGAACGTAATCAACATCCGCATCTTCTTGATGATATCTGTCTGCATCACCGTCAATGCGAAGTGGTGGTTCTTTAACTGAGAAATCTGCCACAGGGCCTTCGTGTTGGTTTGGCTCGTAATACGCATCAGGGTTGCCAAAATCGTTGGTAAAGAAGCGCATAGCACCGTCTTTATGATAGTGGTTTACCTTACTGTTTTTAGGCGCATTGGCAGGTAGTGCTTCGTAATGCGTACCTAAACGGTATCTGTGGGCATCAGCATAGGAAAAGATACGTGCCTGCAACATTTTGTCAGGGCTGAAACCAATACCTGGAACGATGTTAGATGGGCTGAACGCCGCATTTTCAACCATTTGAAAATAGTTCTCTGGATTCTTGTTCATTTCCAGTTCGCCTACTTGAATAAGCGGATAATCGTCGTGTGGCCATACTTTTGTTAAGTCGAAAGGGTTGAAGGCTTGCTTGCCAGCATCTTCCTCTGGCATGGCTTGAATGTACATGGTCCATTTAGGGAAATTGCCTTCATCAATAGCGTTGTACAACTCTTCTTGATACTTCTCACGGGTACTACCAATAATTTTTTCAGACGTTTCATTGGTGTAATTCTTAATGCCTTGCTGGGTCTTGAAGTGAAACTTCACCCAATGGCGTTTGCCGTCTTTGTTCCACATGCTGAAAGTGTGACTTCCATAACCATTCATATGCATTGGCGAGACAGGAATACCTCTATCGGACATAAGAATAGTGACTTGGTGTACGCTTTCTGGCTGGCCTGCCCAGAAGTCAAACATAGCTTCTGGTGAACGAAGGTTAGTTTTCGGGTGACGTTTTTGAGTACGAATAAAGTCAGGAAATTTATAGCCATCGCGAACGAAGAACACTGGGGTATTATTACCTACCATATCCCAGTTGCCTTGCTCGGTATAAAACTTCAGACTGAACCCACGCACATCGCGTTCGGTATCAGCCGCACCAGACTCACCTGCTACGGTTGACCATCGGCTTAGCACTTCAGTTTGCTTGCCTACTTGTGAAAAAATATCGGCGCAAGAATAGTCGGTGATATCGTGGGTAACCGTGAAAGTACCTTGTGCTCCCCAGCCTTTAGCGTGAACAACACGCTCTGGAATACGTTCTCGGTTTTGATGGGCTAGTTTTTCTAGCAACTGATAATCTTGAAGAAGAGCTGGGCCGCGCTCTCCTGCGGTTTTGGTTGTTTCGTTACTTACCACTGGGGCGCCAGCTGATGTTGTTAATTGGGGTCTTTTAGCCATTGTAAATATCCTTCAGGGCTTTAAATAAAGCCAGTTTCCGTTGCAATCATGGTCGCTGACCTTGATTTTGATTTAGGGCTCAATATTGCTACGGCACATTGTGTAAAAGAGTTTAGAATTGATTACGCAGATAAAGAATAAATTCTGAAGCGGGGTAGGGAATCTTACTTACTTTTTTAGTTATCACGAGGCTTATCACATTAACAATCTGCGGCTATGATAGATTCCAGTAGAGTTTTAGTTATGTCGGGAACCGGTTCACCAATAACTTGTTCGGCAGCTAACGACACTTTGTAATTAGCACTTTGCCCCTGCATAACAAGGGCAGCGTTAAGATCGTCGGATAAATAGGGTTCTACAAGGGTTTGAACGTCTGACCACGCGATGTCTTTGCATTCCACTATAACCTTGTGCGATTGACGTGCTTGCTTGGGATCAAAAACATAGCTATTTGCTGAAAGCGTTATTAATAAAAATGAAAATGCAAAGTATCTCAATATTGGTGCCTTCTCGTTTTAGCTAAGGGCGTTGTAAAAAGTGACACTATTTAAGTAATAGCCAGCGGTAGCCTGGGCTTGCTTCAGTTTAATGAAATAATAAAAGGGTCTTTAAATTGGGTGCGGGGATTTCCGTTGGCACCGGTTTTCCTATTATACTTTGTAGTGACTAAGTGCTTTGTCTATTGAAACTGCAGTGTCAGACGTAGTTTGTGCCGATTTCGATGTTTCTTCTACATAACGAGCACTGTCTTGTGCAGACTCGCGTATGGTCTCAATATTTACACTCAGTTGTTCGGTTACCTGGCTTTGCTCTTCTGCTACACTTGCCATTTCAATATTCGTGTTGCGAATGCTGTCAATTCTGTCGTTTAGATTCGTGATTTCGTTTGCGATACGTTCACATTGGGCCTCTACATCTTCTGATAATGTGGAGCACTCAGTAATTGAGGTATTAACTGAAACCACCGCATTTTGCACTTTGGAAATATTGCTCTGGATTTCTTTTATCGATTCTTGAGTTCTCACGGCCAGTTGTCTAACTTCGTCAGAGACCACCGCAAACCCCCGTCCATGTTCACCAGCCCTTGCCGACTCAATGGCCGCGTTTAGAGCCAGTAAGTTGGTTTGATCTGCAATGGCTTCAATAACAGAAAGTACACTGCCAATATTGCTAGAAAGTTGGGTAAGGTTGTCAGAATATTGAGCCGTTTCAACTAATGCAGCACGTTGTTCTTTCGCTAAATTTGATGTATTTACCACTAAGTCTCGGGTAGAGCCAGCAACCCCCGTTATTTCTACCGAAAGGGTCTCGGCGGTAGTAGCGCTTTGCGCGACAGACTGTGCAGTGGCGTTTAGCTCCGCGATAGCCGCAGCCACCTGTTCAGTTTCCATCACTTGTTTAGATACTGCTTGATTTGAGCGACGGGAAATATCAGAAAGTTGTAAGCAACTCGACGAAATTTGCTGAGTGGATTTTCTCGTTTCAGAGATTGTGGTCTGCAGTTTGTCTAACAACTGGTTAAAGCTGTTACTGATATCGTTAATTTCCTCAGTGTGGCCCGTTGCAAAACGTTGCGTTAAGTCGCCATCATCGCCAGTTAAGTCGCTTATACGTCTGGTTAACGCATTAAGTGGCGTTGAAACAGTACGGTTAATCAGCCACACCAAAATAGCAATCAGTAGCGCAGAGGCTACAAAAAGTGAAACCAATAAAATACCTAATCTCGACATAACGCGAGTAGCTACTTCATCTTTAGAATAGCCAATTGATAGGCTGTAGCGCCACGCTTCGAACGGATAAGACTGAATGTCCCAACGCGCACTTTCATTAGCATTTGCGCTAATTTCTTGTTCGCTGATATTGTCGCTGTGAGCGCGAATTCTGCCTTTATCATCTTTAAGTACAACATAACCTTCAGATAGCACACTGGCATTATTAATGGCTTTGGTAAGGGTACTAATATCTGCGCTATAGCCTACATAGAGAATACCAATTACCTCGTTTGCGTTACTTATGATAGGGCGATATGCAGTAATGTATGGTTTACCTAATATATCAACCTGGCCAACAAAGGTTTGCTTATTGTTGATGGCTTTCATCGCCAAACCGCCTTTAGACAACAGTGTACCTGTTGCCCGCTGGCCATTAGGCTTGGTCACATTGGTGGCTATTCTCTTATAATCATCGCCTTCACGAACGAAAACGGTAGCAGTACCATTAACTTGCCTAGTAACTTCATCCACCAGCGCATTTGAATCATTAATTAGAATGTCACCAAAATACAACGAGGGAGTGGAAGCTGAGTTCGTGACAATTCTTGGTTCTCCTAGGCGCTGTGTATTGGCGATCAATACATTTAGCGCAGCATCCACTTGCTGCTTCATTAAGCTATCGGTGATATCTAGCAGGCCTAACAATTCATGTTTTAACTCTTGTCGCTCTTCTATAGCTTGTTGCTTAATGTCTGAATTGATTGAAAACCATAAATAACTAGAGATAACTAGCCCAGTTATAGCCACCATTAAACTGATAGATTGAATTAAAATTTTGCGAATAGTTTTGGGCGTTGTTACCGGGGGGGCCATAGCTGCCTCTTACACCTGAAATAACAATCAAAAAAGCTGTGTTCAACCTTATTTTTTGTATATTTCATAATGAGTTAATAAATATGAATGGTTGTTTAAACCGCGCGTTTAGCTGACAAAACTCAATCGTATTTTTAATTAAGCAAAAATGAGTAAGTCAACATTAGACACCTCTAGTGATAATAGTATAGACGAAGCTTCAGTGCCCAGGCACGAACAGAGCCGATTTTTTATATTGTATAAAACACCGTTGAAATTATTCACCAGTTAAGTAAAGTGTCAGGCAAAAATAACTAGAAAAAATCAAAGGAATGAACTGCGTGAAAGCTATTTTACTAGCGATACTTGCCTTATTTTCTGCTGAGGCATTTTCAGAAATAGAACCCCTTGGGCCTGATGAAGGATACGTTGCCATTGCACTGTATTCTAAAGGCTACTCAGAAAGCATTGTTTTAAAAGGCAATAGCTTCGGAAACAAACATACGTTTGGTCCATTAAACTACTCCCAACATATCGAAGTTATAAAAATGCCAGCAGGTACCTATTCGTGGACAGAAGTATACGAGCGTACCGGTTCTTTAAAGAATGGTAATTTACTAAAGGTTTATTACGATTTATCTGACGATAATTTAACCTTTTCCGTAAAGCCTGGTGTGTTGAACTACACTGGCCTACTAATGATTGAAAAGCTGGGCAGCCGACTTCAGGTGAGACAGCTAAACAGAGCGTCGATTATTCTCAAAATTCTTGAGCAAGATCACCCAGGTTACATTGGCAAATTCGATGTAGTAAACGGTATTTATCCGAACGATCACTATATCGACTTTTATCTCACCCACGCATTAAAAGGGGGGGAGTAAAATATGTCACATTTTAAATTGATATTCTTGGCATTACTTTCAAGCTTAGTATTACTGTGCGAACCAGTTCAGGCTGAAGATAAAGAAGCCGATGGTGAAAACATAAGCGACTTTTTCAAAGCGTCTAAGTACAAATTATTTTCAATAAACCCTTCAGGCACAGCGGTAGCATTTATTGAACCTAAAGAAGCTACCTACGACCTTATTATCTACGACTTGAAAAGGGGCACTATGGACGATCCAATAACGTTCGAGCGTCAGCAACTTCAAGTTCAACATAAAAACAAGATAATGAGTTGGGAAACCCATCATAATAAAATTTATGAATTAAAGTGGCTTTCAGATAGCTTTCTTTCACTTAAGCAACATTCTAACGGCCGCTTCCATCGCTATGTTCTTGTTGAGTTCGCAGACAGAAGTCAACAGCCTAACCCCGCTTTTAGACTTTCCTATATTTCGCAAAATGGTTATTGGGTCGATACATTGCCTAATCAGACAAACAAAGCTATTTTTGCTCGTTATGAACACTCTGATGATTACGATTATTACATAGACTTGTTTAAGCTAGATCTTACTGAAAAGATTTCTGAGTCAAATTTTCGTAGAAAACTACGACTTAATAAAACAGGGCCGAAACTTCACAATTGGGTCTTTGACAGTAAAGGTTGGCGATTAGCTGGCACAAGAACCGTTGATGACGTCACTGAGCTGTTTGCAAGAACAGGAAGCAAGCCCAAGAAATACCGTTACAAGTCTGTGTGGGAAAGTAAAAAAGGTGATGTTCTTAAAGTCGTTGGCGGTAATGCTGAAAAACTACTTTTGCTCACCAATCACAATAGCGACAAAATCAATTTACGTACCTTCGATATTGAATCTCAACAATTTGCTGAGGTTGTTTTTGAGCACCCATTTTACGATTTAACTGCTGCCATTAGGCATCCTGAAACGAAAGATATCATCGGTGTGTCTTTTATTGAAAAAGGCATGGCGAAGCAGGTCTATTTTTCTGACGACTACAACGCGCTAACCACTAGGCTCAGTAAATCAACGAAAATCGAAGGGGTTTATGCAGTAGATATGGATAAGTCGGGGAATAATATTATTTTCGTGGCTGATGACAGCGCGAACCCGGGCCAAACTTACTATTACAATCGAACTACTGACAGTTTCAGTCACCTTATTGATTTGTATCCTTGGCTTTCCAATAAGTCGCTTAGTAAAACAAAGCTACTGCGCTTAGAAGCGGAAGATGGGGTAACGCTAGAAGCGTTCTTAACCCTGCCAAGTACCCAAAATCCTCCATTGGTGGTTATTCCTCATGGCGGCCCTATCGGCGTAAGTGACTCCCGTCATTATTCGGGCAATATACAAGTATTAGTTGATGCAGGCTTTGCCACACTGCAAGTTAACTACAGAGGCTCTGCTGGTTATGGGAAGGCATTTAAACAACAGGGGCTTCAGCAGTGGGGGCGGCTTATTGAAGATGATATTGAGCAAGCGCTCTCCTTCACTAAAGATAACTACGAGGTAAATGCGAACCAAGTGTGTATTGTGGGAGGCAGTTACGGCGGTTATTCAGCCTTGTACAGTGTTATTCGCTCCCCTCAGCTTTATAAGTGTGCAGCGTCTTTTGCTGGTGTTACCGATCTTGCTTTACGGTTCCAACGAAGCGATGCCCAAAGGGATGGCATGATGCGAGCACTGACAGAGATAATGGGCGACCCTAAAACTCAGCAAGATGAGCTATTTAAATACTCTCCTTTATATCAATTTAAAGGTATCACAAAGCCTGTCTTTATTGCCCATGGCACAGATGATAATAATGTCGATATCGAGCATTCTTATCGTTTGCATTTTGCATTGAAAGACCATGGTATAAAACATAAGTGGATGGTGATGGACGACGTGGGACACGGCTTTTCAGATCCTGATGATGCGGCGGTATATTACAACGCACTCATTGAGTTTCTTAGTACGCACCTTGAAGAAGAGCAGCCCGTTCTTAATCACTAATTCTCTACTTACGCTTGTTCACGGGTTATCGCTTCGAGATAACCCGTGTTTTAGCGATATTGCTTCATCGTTTTTGATTTCATCGATTCCTATTTCACTTTTCTCTATTTCTTTTTCCTTTATTTTATTTTTCACTGTAAATCAATGCCCTTGGCAAGTGTTTTGCTTTCTTCCATTTTACTTTGCACTATAGACCTAGTGTCTCGCATTGAAGCCTGAGAAAAAATCAAACAAAACAGAACACAACAGAACAAAACAGAACAAAACAAATTGAGGAATGGGCATGGTGAACAAACCACTAAAACGCCGAGCGTTTATGCAAGGTATTGGCGCGGGTACATTAGCAGCATCACTTGCCGCGTGCACTGCATCACCAACTAAAACCACAACGAACAAAGGGTTTCAGCGCCCATTTTCCCGCAAGCCCATGGTGGCACCTAAAATTTCTGCCAATAATATCGTGACTGAAATTGTGGGGCATCGACCTTATAGGCCTGAAGGTTTTGTGGTGCGAAGTGAAGCATTCGGGAATAAAACCTTGGTGCACAATTACGGGCATGGAGGCGGTGGTATTTCCCTATCTTGGGGCTCTTCGGCACTGGCAGTGAATGAAGTTGCTAATTCTGAAACTAAAGAAGCGGCTATTATCGGTTGTGGAGTAATGGGGTTAACCACAGCCCGTTTGTTGCAAGAAGCGGGTTGGAAAGTGACCTTGTACACCAAAGCGATGCCGCGCTTTACAACGTCGCAAGTGGCGGGCGGAGAATGGGGGCCATACAGTGTGCACGACCCCTTGGTATCTAGCAGCACGTTTAAAACCCAATTACAGCAAGCAGCAAAAATCGCACACAGCACTTTTGCGAAAATGGTGGGCAAGGATTACGGCATTCAATGGAAAGAATTATATACCGCCGGAGACACAGAGCCAGATGGTGAAGGACCGTTTAGGCAATACTACCCTTACACACACGTGTATGGGCCAGCGCAGCACCCATTTCCAACCGATTACTGCACATCATCTGCCACTATGTTGGTAGAAACCACTACCTTTTTAAGGCGCTTAGTGACCGATATTCGATTATCGGGTGGTGAGTTTATAATTCGTGACTTTAAAGATAAAGACGACATACATTCACTTGCCGAGCCTATTGTTTTTAATTGCACAGGGTTGGGCTCAAGAGCATTATTTAACGATGAAGGTATTATGCCCGCCAAAGGGCAGCTGGTATTGTTACCGCCAGACCCCGCCGTCGACTATTTAACGGTAGGTGGCGGTTCAGATGTTCTGTATATGTTCTCTAGAAACGACTATATGATTTTAGGCGGGACTTTCAAGCTGAACGACTGGACTACTAAGCCGGACCCTGTTGAAACGGCGCGCATAGTCAGTGAAAGCCAAGCTTTCTTTTCAACCTTGTAGTGAGAAGGGCGCGATAACCCACTTTAATAACTCGATGTTAAAATAGCCCACTCGCTAACGGTAAACAATTTATTTGGAAAATTACGTGAAATACATAAGTACGTTACTGCTTATTTTGATAATGAGCGCCTGTCAGTTTAATCAAAGCCAGGCTCATCACACCCAAGCCAATCACACCCAAGCTCAACAAGACATTCAAACACAAACGAATAGCAGTATGTCACCGGTGTTCGAACTTATTACCTTAGGCGATACGGGCGGTATTGAAGACGGTAATTTAAGTTCGTTTTTACTACGCAGTGTAAACGATGAAAACTTCATTGGTTTAGACGCGGGGTCATTAGTGAATGGTATTAACGTGGCGCTTCAAAACAATGCGTTTGATAGCTTAACTACCACACCAGATTCTGCGTTAAACCCAAACGGTAATATTCTGCATCATCACGTTAAAGCTTACTTGCTTAGCCATGGTCATCTCGACCACGTTGCCGGATTATTGATTGCCTCCCCTGATGACAGTAGCAAGCCTATTTATGCGCTTTCGTCTGTAAACCAAACCATGAGCGATACTTATTTTAACTGGCAGGCATGGGCTAATTTCACCAACCGTGGCATAGCGCCAATGTTAAATAAGTACGACGTTATCGACCTAGCGCCTCAAGAAACGGTAGAAATTAAAGATACCGCACTAACGGTAACGCCCTTCAGCTTAAGCCATCCATTAGAGTCCACTGCATTTGTGATTGAGCATAATAACGATATGTTTGTGTATTTTGGTGATACCGGGCCCGATGAAGTAGAAAAGCAAGGAAAGCTAGATACAGTATGGCGTTATCTCGCGCAGCAAATGCAGCATAAAACCCTTCGCGGTATTTCTATTGAAGTGTCGTTCGATAACTCACGCCCAGATAACCTGTTATTCGGCCACCTTACACCTAAATGGTTGATGCAAGAACTCACCAAGTTTCACGGGTTAGTAGAAGATAAAGCGCAGCTTACCAACATGAAAATTATCATCAGCCATATTAAATACAGTTTAAAAAGTGGGGCTGAACCGCGCGCTGTAATTACGCAAGAATTAGAAAGTGATAACGCATTAGGCTTTAACTTTATATTAGCGAAACAAGGTCAGGTAGTATCACTATAAAGCTGTTTTTTGACTAAATGGTCAATATTTTTGTGGGTGGCATTGTTGTTTCGGTTTTAACTAGGTATAAAAGAGTACTACTAACACCTAGGCTTTAGAATTGAATCGAGTTTTCCTTACCGCAATAGCGTTCATTAGCTACATGATAATGTCGGGTTTACTTACCCAAATTGGCATTATTTTGAATGCAGTATCGTCTTCGCTAAATGCCACACCAGCAGCCACCGTTAGTGTGTTCTCATGGCTTACTGGCGGCGCGCTGTGTGGTACATTCGCATCATTATTTTTGTATGCTCGCCATTCACTGAAGCAAGTACTGATTGCAAACTACACGCTATTTTTGTTGATCATGCTGGTATTGGTTGTAGTAGCGCCTACTTCGTATTGGCCCCTTGCCGTATTGCTTTGGGGTCTTGGAGTTGGCTGTGGTTGCGGCCTTGCTGGTGGGGCGGTCATTTTATCGAAAATTTATCATGAAGCAAAAAGAGCGTCGGCATTTTTAGCCACCGACTGCGCGTTCAGCGCCGCAGGATTTATCTTCCCTTCTTTAGCGGCAGCGATTATTGCTGTGCAACTTGATTGGGTTTATAGCTATGGGGCTGTAGGTGCGCTGGCACTTGCTCTGTGGGCAATGTTATTTTTTGTTCGCTTTCCTGCCACAGAGGCGGACGATACCAATGCTGCCTCTGCATTCTCACAATTTAAAAGCGTATTAACCCCTAGGGTGTGTTTGATCGCGTTGGGCGTATGTGCTTATTTAATTGCCCAAACCACTTTTTTAACTTGGTCACCTAATTACTTACAACATGCATTTGGGGTAAGCGAAAAAGTTTCGGCGCAAGCAGTGGGAAATTATTGGGGCATGTCTATATTTGGTTTAATTACCGCGGCTATTTTTGTTAACAAAGTTCCTCAGCGCATGTTATTGATGATGGTTTCGGTTTTGGCGAGCCTGATTACCTTAACATTTGTGCTGGCATCTTCTGTCGAGTGGTTTTTGTTCACCAGTTATCTATTTGGTTTTATCACTACCTGTATTTATAAAATTGCAATATCTGTTGGCTCCCAGCAGCTTGTATCAGCGCCCGCGGTGCTTGTCACTTTTTTATTATTCAGTGGCAACGTAGGCAGCACAATTGCGCCCATGTTATCTGGTTGGGTAGTGCAGTTATTTGGCATTCAAAGCGCAATTATCATGACATGGGTAGGCTATACCTTTGTGGCGCTTGTATTCGGTCTTTGTTTATTGTTGGAGAAACGTGAGCTGCGCGCCCACGCTTAAGGAATAAAAAATGGAAAAGATTATTTTTGATACCGACCCAGGTATTGATGATGCGATGGCGATTTTGTTTGCACAAGCAAGTGCTGATATTAATTTGGTGGCCATTACCACCGGCTTTGGTAATGCGAATATCGACACCGCCACGCGTAATGCTTTGTATCTTAAAAAACGCTTCAATTTAAGCGCCGATGTTGCCCGGGGCGCAAAAGAGCCGCTCGTCATTCCGGTAGACGAGCCAGCCGATTTTGTTCATGGCGATAACGGGTTGGGCAACATTGAGGTAGACGAAACCGACTTACCAAGTGAAGTGTCGCTTGCCGCTCACGATTATATTATTGAAAAAGTGAAAGCCAGCCCAGGTGAGATTACATTGGTGGCTGTTGGCCGTATGACGAATTTAGCACTGGCGCTTCGTAAATGCCCTGAAATTATCAAGTTAGTAAAACGTGTGGTGATCATGGGCGGCGCGTTTGGTTATCATGGTAATACAGGCAACGTTACCCCCTTTGCCGAAGCGAATATTATTGGCGACCCTCATGCCGCCGACGAAGTGCTTACCGCTGACTGGCCCGTAACTGTAGTGGGGCTAGACGTTACTAAAAAGGTGATAATGAGTAACGATTATTTGGCAAGCCTTGCTGAATGTTCGCCTATATATGGGCCGTTCATTTATGATATTACCCGCTTTTACGCGAACTTCCATCAACAGACCGACCAAGTTGATGGTATATACGTGCACGACTCATCAGCAATTATGCAGGTGATAGCACCGCAACTATTTGAAACTGTAGATGGCCCAATTCGTGTTGTCACAGAAGGCCCTGCTATTGGCCATACTATGCAAAAAACTGTAGAAAAGCGCTTTCCTATCGATGAGTGGGCCGATTATCCAGCACAGTCGGTTTGTTCAAATGTAGATGTAGATGCTTATTTGGCTAAGTATAAAGATATACTTAGCCAAGCAGGCTAGTTGTTGTGTTACTTTTTTCCAGTTAAGTTAACTCACGAGTTGCGCCGCCACTGCACGGTGGCGCGCCATGAGCGTTTGGGTATCTAACCCAATAATTTGCCCTTCTTTTACCCGCCATTTTCCACCAATCATAACCTGTTCGGCTTTATCCGCACCGCATAATAGCAGCGCAGAAATAGGGTCGTGACTGCCACTAAAGCGCAGCTCATCCAGTTTGAAAAAGGCAAGGTCGGCTTGTTTCCCTACAGCAATTTCGCCAATGTCACTTCGCCCAATAAGCGATGCAGAACCCTTAGTCGCCCAGCCCAAAATAAGCTCTGGGGTGATTTTCGCTGCACCATACTTTAAGCGCTGTAAGTAAAGTGCTTGGCGGGCTTCATACATCATGTTCGATGCATCGTTTGAAGCTGAACCATCGACACCTAATCCAATAGGTGAACCCGCTTCAATCAGTTCGAGGGTAGGGCACATGCCAGAGGCTAAGCGCATATTAGAAACAGGGCAATGGGTAATGCCTGTGCCCGCTGCGCCCAAGCGGCGAATTTCATCTTCGTTAAAGTGAATACCATGTGCCAACCAGGTTCTATCGCTTAGCCAGCCCACACTTTCTAAATAATCGACGGTGCGCATGCCAAACATTTTCAAACAGAAGTCTTCTTCATCGAGAGTTTCGGCTAAATGGGTATGCAAACGCACGTCTTCGTCTTTTGCCAGTTGCGCGCTGTCGGCCATTATTTCTCGGGTAACCGAGAAAGGAGAGCAGGGTGCCAAGGCTATTTGCATCCACGCGCCGTCACCACGTTCGTGGTAGGTATCTATTAGCCGTTGGCTGTCTTTTAGTATTGCATCACCACTTTGAACGGTGTGGCGTGGAGGTAGCCCGCCCTCATCTTCACCCAAGCTCATTGAACCTCGCGTAAGTAGGGCGCGCATACCCATACGTTTTACCGAATCTACTTGCACGTCTATGGCATCTTCCATGCCGGTAGGGAATAAATAATGATGATCGGTAGTGGTGGTGCATCCAGACAGTAACAGTTCAGCTAACGCCACATCGCAGGCTAGCGACAATGCATTAGGGGTAAGCTTTGCCCATACTGGATATAAGGTTTTAAGCCATGGAAATAGCGGCTGATTAACCACAGGCGCCCAAGCACGGGTAAGTGTTTGGTAAAAATGATGGTGAGTATTAATAAGCCCAGGAAGCATAACTAACTGAGATGCATCTTCTGTTTCATCAATAGGGGTTATAGGAGTTTGACCAGCACTCACAAGCTCTACTATTTTGCTGCCTTGCACCACAATGCCACCGGCGGCATCGAGATCATTTCCCGTAAAAACGGCTTGCGGGTTTTTAATCCAAAGGCTTTTAGATCTAGACTTAACTTGAGGTTTATCTAAGGGCGATAATTCAGGCATAACTTGGCTCCATAAAATAATTAAATTAAAGATGCCAGCTCAGTTATGCCCTGTCTGCTGATCCAGGGAGCGTTTGTTTAATCAAACAACTGCTAATTAACGCTACTAGTTAGCAAAAGCTTTCAACAATTAACGCAATGTAGGTGGGTAATGCTAATGCATTTTAGGTTCGATTTAAAGCGCTTCTACAAAGGGAGAATTGTACTGTTATGGTATTACGCTAAACTTCATTTTAGCTGTTACACTAAAAGCAGCAGCCTAATGGAGAGATGGAAACCACATGCCCGATAATAAATTTAGACTAGTTACTCGAAGCGACTTTGATGGATTAGTTTGTGCCGTTCTTTTGAAAGACTTAGATCTCATCGATGATATTTTATTTGTACATCCTAAAGATATGCAGGATGGCAAAATAGATATTACCGAAAATGATATAACTACTAACCTTCCTTATGTGGCGGGTTGTCATATCGCATTCGATCACCATCTGAGTGAAACAGTTCGAAACGCGAGTGATATTAAAAATCATGTAATCGATCCTGAGGCACCTTCTGCTGCGCGTGTGGTATACGACTATTATGGCGGTGCAGAAAAATTTCCTGATATCTCCCTTGATATGATGGATGCCGTAGATAAGGGTGATGCAGCACAATTCTCTGAAGAAGAAATACTAGAGCCAACCGATTGGGTATTGATGAACTTCATCATGGATGCCCGTACTGGTTTAGGTCGCTTCCGTGATTTTAAAATTTCTAATTATCAGTTAATGATGAAATTAATTGATGCTTGTAAAGATAAAAGTATTGAAGAAATTCTGGAAATGGAAGATGTTGCCGAGCGTGTTGCTTTGTATCACGAGCACAATGAGTTAGCGAAAGTGCAATTGGCTAAATGTGCAACCGTTCATAAGAACCTTGTGGTGCTTGATTTAACAGAAGAAGAAACCATTTACGCGACTAATCGTTTTGTGATTTATGCCATGTACTCCGATTGCAATATCTCCATTCACAAAATGTGGGGCCTTAAGAAGCAAAATGTTGTGTTCGCTATTGGCAAATCAATCACTAATCGTACTTCAAACACCAACGTAGGTGAACTATGCCTTAAGTACGGCGGTGGCGGTCATTTAAACGCTGGTACGTGCCAAGTCGAAACCAGCAGAGCGGAAGCCGTTCTAGACGAGATAATTGAGACTATCACTTCTGATGGTTAGTCCATACCAGTAAAACTACTCTTGGGGTGTTGTTAACGTCATTATCAGTACCCCAGACGTTACCCCGAATACATATCTATAAAAACAAACAATCCATTATTTGGTTGGTGCTTATTGCATACCTATCTGGCTGTGTTTACTCTATTTTAACAATTGAGAGTAATGACTAAGATAGGTAGTAAGTATGAACTTTGCTGAATTTGCTGCATCACGTAAAAGCGTACGTGGTTTTACAAAACAAGCTGTCACTAAAGAAACTGTGGATGCCATTATTAACGCAGCAAAGTGGGCCCCTTCATCTTACAACACCCAAACGTGGAAAATTCATGCGGTATCGGGTGATGTGCTTGATAAAATTCGCGAAGGTAATACCCAGAGAACGTTAGCGGGAACGCCTTACGTAAGAGACTTTCCTTACAAGGAAGATTATGACGGCGTACATAAACAACGCCAGCGTGATGTTGCAATGCAGTTATTTGATGTAATGGGTATAGCCAGAGAAGATAAAGAAAAACGCATGGATTGGATGATGCGTGGTTTTAGGCAGTTCGATGCGCCGGTATCGCTAGTACTGACCTATGATAAAGCTCTAGAGCCAGCGGGCATCACGCAATTTGGGTTAGGTTCTTTGGCTTATGGCATTGTATTAGCGGCATGGGATTTAGGTCTTGGTTGCGTGATTAACGGCCAAGGTATTATGCAGTCAGATGTTGTACACAAGCATGCACAAATTCCTGACTCTGAAGCTATTATGATTTGTATCGCATTAGGGTACCCCGATGAAAACTTTGCTGCTAACGAGGTAAGGTCGGTACGTGCCGACAATGAAGAGTTCGTCACGTACCACGGGTTTCAATCCTAGATTAAAACTAAACTAAGTCCTAGCTAGCCTTCGGCGGTTAATTCTCGAAAGTTAATCTTCGGAAGCTAGTCTTCGGATGTCAGTCTTCGGAAACAATCACACCGTAAGCCGCTGTTCCCCATAAAGGCACTGTCGATAGGCTATGTTTATAACTTCCCGATGTTTCTTTTGTGGAATACGAAAGATACATCAGGGTTTGTGACTTAGCGTCGAATATGCGTCTCACTTTCATGTTCTTAAAGAAAATGCTTTTCGATTTTCTAAAAATAATGTCGCCTGAATCTGACTTGTCGATATCTCGCAGCATCTGCGCAGTAATTTCACCGGTTTGACGACAGGCTATAGAGCTATCGGAAGGATCAGACACATCTAAGTTCGCTTCAATGCTAGAGATGTGGCAAGTTACGCCTGTCACGATAGGGTCTTGCATGGCATCTAATTTAATATCTTTTGTGGTGAATACACCCAACGACACATCTCCAACCTCATTGTCGGTACATGCGCCTAGTCCAGCTACCGCGACTAACACGGCTATTATTTTTTTCATTTTTATATCCTTTTAAAGCACGTTCTAATAGTGCGTCTAAGACCAATACGGTAATCACTTAAAAATAGATTTCTCACACCCAAATGATACGCCACTCTAGCATTGGTAGTGCACAGTTTTATTGACTCACTTGAGTTTATTTACTATTAACTCGGCGACTTGGTCGCAAAAATCGAAACCTGAATAGTCTGGGTTGAACCCACTAATATACGGTACCGCCATAACAAAGTAGCGCTCATTCAGACTACCGTTAGCTAACATTGGTTGAAAGTCATCGTTAATAGCAAAACCACCTGTTTCTAAATAGTATTCATCGTCAGAACCTATGCACACGCTTTTGGGGTTTTCTTTTAAATGTTGTTTACCTTGATGTTTATCTTTAAACCGTACCTTAGCCACTAATGGCTCGGCATCTTTAAACATAGATTTAAAGGGAAATGCGTCTATTGGCAGCGACTTCTGTCCCGTGCAATCGATAAAGGTTTTATATGTGTTTACGACCGGCTTGTTATCGCTGTCCGTATAAGAAAAATGAAAATCACAGTCGTCTTCAATTTCAAGGTGGCTGCTGCTATCTACCGCAATAATATCGAGTACGCCACTATCGTGTAGGGCAAGCAATTGTGCCGCGGATGACTGTGGAATGTTCGCAATCATAAGGCCAATAATCGGTAAAAGATGGTTGCGTAATCGTAGGGTATCTTCTGCACTAAAGTATTTAGCTGGGTGGTTAATGGTGAAGCTCAGCAGCGCGATGGCTTCTTTCCATTGCAATGTACTTTCTTGTTTAATCGACTGTTCAGCTTGCAGATACTCAATTTTAAACAAGGTGAAGGGGGCATACGCTTTACGCGACTCAAGCATCCATTGGCAAAACGCTTCTATATTTTTGTTCGCTATTTTTTGATAAAAATCTGCGTCTAGTTTTTTCAAAGTTCTTTTGAAATTGTGCTCAAAGATAAAATCTAAACTTAAGAAACCGTCATTATCGGCCCTATGTTGAACAATTTCTTGTTCGCTTAACATGCCTTCATCAGATACCAGCGGATCGTCCAAGTGAAAGCGGATATTGGGTAATAAGCCCTCTAACGAATGCATGACTATTTTAAAATTCGGAACGTCGTCGAATAAACGATACTGCAATTGGTTATCAGTTTGATAAAACTCGCCATTAGCCTCGCTTAGCGTTCGAATTGCATCAATAGCGGTGAGGGAACTGCCTTTAATCGCTATGGTATGGTTGTATTTTCGCTGCAACTTGGTGGGCGGGTAGGGAGAGTCGAAATACCCTTTTACTTTACCTTCGTGAGTCTTGGGCCAAACGTGGCCAGTGCACACCACCACGTTATCAAACCCTGTCACCCATCCACTGTTAGTCAAAATGTTGATGCCTGAATGGTTATCGCCGTCTTGAGGCTCAAGGCTATTTATGCGCTCAGGGCTGTTCTCATCCTCAGTGCTGGGTTTAATGTCCAAAACGTTGCACTGTAGGTGCACGTTAACCATTATCCCTGCTGTACGGCATTTGCCAATTAGTGCGGAAAACTGTGCCTGTAGATATTCACCAAATAGCAGCCGTGGTACCACGTGTTTTTCATGAAGATTCGCTTTACAAATGTGATATTTTGCGAGGTACTCGGGGCTTTGCTGGCGCAACCATTCAAGTAAGGTTTCATCAAACGGTGCCAGTTCATCGGATGAAATATTGGTAATATGTTCCCACGACGCCCCATCTTTACTATAGGGCATGCCTTTACCTAGCGCGGTGTTGCGCTCAAAGATATCGAAGATTAAGTGAGGAGATACTCTGCCATCAGAGTTATTGGCATCAGAGTTCTCGACATCAAAGCTCTCACCATCAGCAAGCTGCTTGCTAAAAAAGCTTAACGCTTTTTTAAGAATAGAAAGGGCGCTGGGGCCGCCGCCAATTAACGCAATCCTTGTTTTGTTCATCATCATCCTACCTGTAATAAAACACGCTGTTAACTAGAAACGTATTATTTACTCAGTGTTTTCGTACTTGTATTTCAAGCATCCAACGCAGGCTATTTGCATTGGGAAACACGATGAGCAAGTTACTTAATCAATATAACTAAGCAGGTTATATGCCTAACTTTCAGGCTGGTATCGACGATTAATATAAAATGGTTAGCGGTTAATTCACGCAGGGTTATTGATTTAACGGTAGTACTATCTGCACGCTTAAACCGCCATCAGCAGGGCTAGTCATTTGTAATCTTCCACCATGTTTTTCAATGGCTTTTTTCGCAATACTGAGCCCTAACCCGAACCCTGAGGTGTGCATTTGGTTACCTGCACGGTAGAAAGGTTGAAGCAACTTTTCGATTTCGTCACTATCAACGCCAGGCCCATGGTCGCGCACGGTGATTACAGCAGTGTTATTCCGTTTCTCCGTGCTCATCTCAACCAATTCACCGCGAGATGAATATTTACAGGCATTACCGATGATATTTTCCAGTGCCTGATGAAGAGCTTCTGCATAACCTGTAATGATAACATTGGGCTCGCAGTTAAGATTTAGTGGAATGCCCGGGTAGTGCACAGCCATATCGTCGGCGATACGTTCGCATAAGGCGTTGATATCGCAAACTTCTGGGGTAGGGTTACCTTTTTCTAACTTTGAATAATCCAATATTTGTTGAATAAGTGCATCCATACGAACGCAATCATTATGAATTTGTTTTACATGGCGACTATCAGGCGTGTGCTGCTCAATAATGGCTGCCGATGCTTGCAAACGAGCCAGTGGTGCGCGAAGTTCATGGGATACATCATGCAACAGTTGTTGCTGATTAGTAGCTGCTTGATGGGTTTTGTTGACCATAAAGCTAATATCAGCGGCTAAATCGCCTAGTTCATCACCACGAGCCATAATGGCTTTAGGTGGCGTAGCAACTTCTTGTTGGTTGGCATAACGGCGACTAAACGCGCCTAGGTAGTTAATAGGGCGTACAATGCCCCAACTTAACAGTGCACTAACAATGGCTGAGGCAATAAAGATAAAAACGAACTGCAAAGATTGAAACCGGTAAAGTACTTGTTTATAGATGCGAGGCGCTTCTGGCAGTCGGGTTTCTACTCGATAGGGCAGTGCAGATAGGCCATACACTAATTTTACCGTCCGATCCCTTTGGGGCACCTTGTTCATACGATAGTGGTAAATGGTTCTACCCGTGTTATCCGATATTTGCATAGCAATAAGATCGCTACGATGTCTAACATTATGACTTATCCAATCTTTTATCTTCCCTTTAGGGACATTACCGTTTGCAAGGTCTTGTTCGTAACGCCATACAATGCGCTCGGCTTGGCTAACTACGCCATTAAAATATCGCTGGTTGTATTCATCAGACGTGTATTTGCTGACTAGCACATACCCTGTGGCAGTCATGACTAATAAGCTAGCTAACCAGAAAGTAAGAAATATTCGCCAGAACAGGCGTTTGAACCCAAACGCATGCTTTATTGAATGCCAAACCTCTGAACGCTTCATGCTATGCCTTAGTTTTGTGCAGGTGAAGTAAGCATTTGATAGCCCACACCACGAACCGATTTAATCACATCGTTTATACCCACCGCACTCAGCTTTTGACGTATTCGGCTTACGTGCACATCCATGGCGCGGTCGTAGGCTTCAAGTGGCCGGTTAAGTACTTCTTCTGTCATTTCTTGCTTTGTGATGGTTTGCCCTACGCGTTCCATTAATAAGCTTAACGCGTTGAACTCTGCGCCCGTTAGGGGCAAAGGGGAGTTGCCAACAAGCGCCGTTCTAGCGCCGCTATCCAGCACAATGCCGTGGAGTTCAGCATGCACAACCGCTTGGGTTGGCGCATTGCCATTTTGGGTGCGGCGAATAATGGCGCGAATACGCGCGCCAAGTTCCCGCGGGTTACAAGGCTTTGCTAGGTAATCATCGGCACCCATTTCTAAGCCAAGAATTCTGTCTATGTCGTCACCACGACCGGTTAGCATAAGAATAGGAGTCTGTTTTTTTGCGCGCACATTGCGCAGCACATCAAGGCCCGACATGCCGGGCATCATAATGTCTAAAACGACCGTATCGAATTCATCGCTTTGTAATAAGCGGGCAACGGCGGCATCGCCACTATTTAAGGTTTCAACTGCAAAGCCGTCGGTCTGCAGGAATTCACTCAGTAGCGCGCAGAGTTCTGCGTCGTCATCTACCAGTAAGATTTTGTATTTTTCATTTTCCATAAAATAGAGATTAACCGTTTTATTTTGAGGACTTTTCAACTTTACTGAACTTTACACTAGCTTAACCCTACTTATCGAATCGTTTATGCATACTTAGCCCCGTTGATGAAACAAAACTGATGAAACAAAACGTTTCCCCCATGTCATGCAGCATCATGACCAAAACAAGTAGGAATATTAAGATGAAAAAATTAATTGCCGGTGTTTTATTGAGTGCATGTATCGCCACTACTGCTTATGCAGGTGGTAAACATTCTGATGACCGTAAAGGTCCTGACTTCTTTCCCATTCACAAAATGACGAAAGTGCTAGATTTAACTGACGAGCAGCAAGACGCCCTAAAAGCGTTGAAAGCCGAACTTAAAGCTGAGCGCAAAGCAAATCGCCCAGAGAAAGGCAGCGAAGACTCATTTAGAGCAAAATTTAAGGCGCTCGATCCGTCAGACGCTAATTACGAGCAAGACTTAAACGAGCTTGCAAACCTAAAAGCCGAAAAAGCGAAAGCACGTTTTCTTAAAATGGCCGATGTACGTGTGAAAGTGAGTGAAATTCTAACTGACGAGCAGCTAGAAAAGTTCGAATCGATGAAAGAAAAGCGTGGCAAGCGTGGTGAACGCGGCGACCGAGATGACAAGCAAGAAAGAAACAGCTAGTCGTAATATAGACATGTGTTTTTAATAAAAGCCCCCGCAGTTGGAAAGTCCAACGAGCGGGGGCTATTTCGTTGGTTATTACTATTTTATGTTCATTAAACTCGCCTGATGTTCTTTATAGCTTAGCGCTATTGGGTTGTTGAACTTGGGCGTATGTAAAAATAGATGAAGGAACCTTGGCAACTTTTTCTAGCGCCTTACGGTCAGTGCTTGGTGGAATCGATGTTAAGCCCATCCAGGTATTACGACAGTTATTTTTCGCGCCATAAAGCGCGGTATCAGCAAGCCCTATTGTGGTTTGCCAATCAAAAATATCGTAATGCTGCTGAGAAAGTGGATAAGCAGCATAGCCAATTGAACAGGTGACATGCTTACGTGTTTCTTCTGAAAGTTGAAATTCAATCGAACCCACTATATCTACCGCTCGCTCTGCCAACACACACGCTTCTTCTCTAGGTGTGTTGTGGACGACGACTAAAAATTCCTCACCGCCCCAGCGAATGAGATAATCAGTCTCACGGAATATACGCTTTAAGCGCTTTTGGGTTTCAACTAAAACCTTGTCACCTGCCTGATGACCATAAGTGTCGTTGATATTTTTAAAGTGGTCTAAATCGATAACGAAAAACAGTATGTCGTAATGGTTTTTAGGCTCGGTGTACCTTTGATCGCAGTTGGCGTAATAACGCTGCACTAGGGCAATATCGCGCTCAATATGTTGTGTTAGATAGCGCCTGTTGTGTAACCCAGTTAGCGGGTCAGTCAAACTGGCCTCTTTAAGCGCTGCGGCCTGTTCACTGAGTTGCTTATTAGCTATCGATAATTCAGTAGTTCTCGCATTCACGAGCTTTTTTAGAAATGCTTGACGGTGTCTGTGATGCTTTACCCCTAGTAAGTGACCTATATACACAGCGACACATAAACATAAGATAGCGACAAATTTTGCTAGCGCGGTTTGATACCACGCTGGCATAACAAGTAACTTACGATGCAATGCATTCTTTTCCCACGTTACCCCATCGTAAGAATACTCAATTTGCAGAGTATAGTCGCCAGGTTGCGGCATCGTAATGACCGCTAAACGTTGCTCAGCATTTGCCTGAATCCAGTTTCCATCTAACCCTATTACACGATAACGATAGTGAGTATGTTCAGGGGTAAGATAATCAAGTGCCGCAAATTCGAAGGTTATTCGTTTTGTCAGTGGAGGAAAGGTTAAATCAGTCGCGGCTTGCCCCAGCGATTCGATTGTATCGTCATGGTGAACCAAAGTAATATCCGTGAGCACGACTGGTACAGGCGGCTTCGAAAATGTGAAGTTATCACTATCAATAATGGTTAAGCCGTTAATGCCGCCAAAAACAATGTCATTCTCATTTGTTATTGTAGCTGCTGAAGGTGCATAAGGGGCATTCACCACGCTTGGTGCAGCGACTGCCCAGCTAACAGCAAATGAATGGCGGTTTATTGCGGCAATGCCTTGGGTAGTACTCACCCAAATATGATCTTCACTTTCTCCTGCGATAGCAGCAATATTATTGCCTGGCAAACCACTAATGCTCTCAATTTGAGTCCAGTCTGCGTATGTAGGTTTAACAAATAAACCTGCAGAGCCTGTACCGACCCAAAGGTAACCATTATCGTCAACGAATAAGCTAGATATATATTGTTGTTTTAATATGGGGTGAGCAATGTAATTTGTAGCCAAGTCGATAGTTTCACCTATTTGAATGTCACCTTTGACCAATCCTTGCCATGTACCAATCCATAAGCGATTTTCATCAATTGCTAACGACGCAATACGCCGCTCTGCGATACTGTCAGCAAATTCGATTTGTTTTTCTATAGCGTTGTGCTGCACCCATAAACCGTCTGTGCCGCCTAGCCATAAACTCGTCTCTGTCGATAAAAAGGCAGTGGTAAATGTTGAAGGATGACGTGTTGATACTGCTAACGGTAGGGCTTGCTTAGTGGCAGAGTCAAGTTCCACTGATGCAAAGTTGCTTGACGCATATACGTCACCATTTTTAGCTACATGCAAGGTTTCAACGGGGTTTTCTGATGTTTCCCAGAGCTGTTCTATTTTGCCATTTACTGGTGACAGGATTTCGATGCCGGCATTACCAGAGCCTACGAACAGTTCGCCATGGTGGGACTGTACCGCGTGTACTTTTCGGTAACTCAAGCTTTTATCAATATTTGCACCACCGAATATATTAATTATCGATTGGTTATTCGCATCGAAAATATTTAGCGTGTGCCCAGCGCCAATCCACACTAATCCTTTGCTATCGGCAAAGGTAGACCAAATATTGTCGTCAGCAAGCGAAGATGGTTGAAGTGGGTTGTGCGAAAACTGGCGGGTTTCATGAGTATTAATATTCACCTCTATCAACCCTTGCCCAAAGGTGCCAAGCAGCAGCAAATCAGGTTTTATTTCGCTCATAGTGAAAAGCCAAGGCAATGTCGAGGTCCCCATCGCTAATTGGCGAAATGGTGCATCCTCATTTTGAACAAACAAACCTTTGTCGGCGGTGCCCACAACGAGGTAGCCTGAAGCGGTCGAAAGAATACTACTGATACGAGGTTTTTTATAACTACCCACTTCTACTCGTAGTGGAGAATGTTCAACGCCGCTACTTACGATATCAACGAGCGGAAACTGAAACAGCCCTTGTCCAGACCCTACCCATAATTGGTGCTTGCTATCTACATGAAGTGCATGGATCCTCGCTCTATCTGGTAGTTCGAATCCCGATAGTTTTTTCGTTTTATCATTGAAAATAAACAACGATCTATCTGATGCAAACGTGAAAATCTTATTGTTGGCAATAGAGGTTATGTTGAGGTTAAGTATCGATACATCCGAAAGTAAACTTTCCTCATATGCATTGAGTTGTAGTTTTTCTTGATTTAAACGGTAAAGGCCTTGTTGAGTACCTACCCATACTTCACCGCTTTTGGTAACAAAGGTGGCTTGAATTTGCGGCGAAGGCGTATCGCTTTGCTTATTTTCAAATGACACCGATTTTAAAGACTGGGAATCCCATCGCCATAACCCTTTGGAATCAACAATCCATTTAAATCCGTCGTTAGTTTCCAATACAGATAGTATTGGGCCGTCAATCAATGAAGTCTTGGCTACAGGCGTGTAAAACGTGGGCTGATGAAGCGTGTGCCAGCTAGAGGTAGCCGAAGCGGGGACACAAAAAAACAATGGCAACACTGATAAAGTGAAACAAAGTTTAAAAGATTTAGTTAACAAAGTAGCGTACCACGTTAATCGTTACTATTAATCCAATGCATACTGATGCACTAAATCACTTTCGTACTTTGAGAATAAAGCGTTGCTATTCCCGTTGCAACGAGAAACAGACGGTAGCAGTATTGATGTAAGCTTTATTTTATAAGTGCTTGTTTGCGTAAACATTACACATGACGAGTTAAATCGTTACATCTATTCAAAAGCGCCTAGAATGTCGATATCAGCAAAATCTTCTTAATGTCTATTTTTCATGGGGTTACAGCGCATTAACCACTTGTGGTGCAAATTATGCTCTTCTTTAAGGTAAGTTGTAATGCAAGCTCGTTTAATAATCGCACGGGCTTCATTATTGCGAATTTTAAGCAGAGAAGGAGAACGCTATGAAAAAGCTGACATTAACCGCCATGGTGGGTGCAGTCTCACTAGCCTTGAGCGCAAGTTGTTTCGCCGGTCATCACGAGGATGAAGGGAAAAAGATTATGATGAATAATCTGAAAACAGGCGAAGCTATCGGAAGCGTGATGGTAAGCAGCTACGATGACGACGGTGTGGTTTTCACACCGAAACTATCAGGGCTAACCCCAGGGATTCACGGCTTTCATGTACATGAAAATGGCGACTGCTCAGCAGCAATGAAAGATGGTAAAAAAGTGTTAGGCGGTGCCGCAGGTGGGCACTTCGACCCTGAAAATACGGGCAGTCACAGCGTACCTTGGTCTGAAGAAGGTCATGAGGGTGATTTGCCAACCCTGTATGTTGATGAAAGTGGCAATGCCACTCAACCTGTATTCGCACCTGAATTGGAGCTTGAAGACATTGAAGGGCGCGCCATTATGATTCATGCAGGTGGCGATAACTATTCAGATTCCCCAGCTAAACTTGGCGGTGGCGGCGAGCGAGTGGCTTGCGGCGTGATTGGTAAGTAACCAGTCTTGAAGATCAATGTTAGTATTTAGCAAAATTGATAATTAAAGCGGCAGAAATGCCGCTTTTTTTGTGTGTTTGAGTTATTCGCAACTGTCCAGGCCAACAAACCTAAAAAGGGTTAAGCGTAGAATAGCGAACTTGCGTTTTACTTCAATGCACTATTGAATATGGCTATACGCTTTTAAGGAGAAAGAAGGTGTTTACATATAAATTCGTATCTAATGTGTTAAAGCCATTGTTGAAACCAGTGTTAACTGCACTAATAGTATTAGCCTCAGCTAATGTGTTGAGTGCAGATAACATTCCGGATGTCGTCGGGGAAATTAGCGGTGAAGCATTGCTTGCACAGCATCCAGCGTTTATGGACGAATATAAGTCGTATCAACCTAGCGACGCTGAAATTGAAGCCGTATCTGCTTTGGAAGACGATACGCTACTCATACTATTTGGCGCATGGTGCCATGACAGTGAAAGGGAAGTCCCCCGACTATTGAAAACACTAGATGCTAGTGGGTTAAATGTCCCTCAATTTACTTTATTCGCGGTTGACAGGAAAAAGAGCGATCCAGAGGGCATAGCAGAAAAGCATGCGCTTAAATATACGCCTACTTTCATATTAATGCGTGATGGTGAAGAAATAGGACGAGTGGTAGAACGTGCAGAAACTAGTTTAACTCAAGATTTACAGGCTCTGGCGGCAGCGGCAGAGTAAAGTCACAGGTAAAAGACTGGCGGATAAAGAATTGAGGAATGGAGAAGTAATGGATAAAGGGCTGGCGAAAAAATAGCCATGAATAAAAGCATCAGTAGGCTTCGATTGCCTGCTGGTTTATCCGCTATATTGATACAGTAGCCTGGATTAAGAGCTAAGCGCTAAGCCCTAAGCCCTATCGCTACTGCCTAATGGCGTTATGAAAAAGATTACTACTTCAACGTGTACTCAAGGGTGATTTTCGTATCTAAAAGCTGCGAAACGGGGCAATTATCTTTTGCTTCCTGAGCAATTTTAGCGAATTCGTCTTCGGTAATTCCCTCAACGCTAGCTTCAAGGCTTAACGCTGACTGACTAATTTCATAACCATCGTCTGTCTTATCTAAACTGATTTTAGCGGTAGTGTTTAGCTCTCCGTCATCATAGCCTGCGCCTGATAACGCAAAAGATAAGGCCATGGTGAAGCAACTTGCGTGCGCCGCCCCTATTAGTTCTTCGGGATTGGTGCCTTTGCTATCTTCAAAGCGTGTATTAAATCCGTAGGGCTGATTAGACAATGCGCCTGTTTCGGTAGAAATACTGCCTTTGCCTTGCTTTCCTAAAGGTTTGTATGCCGCACTGCCTGATTTAACTATGCTCATTTGCTATTTCCTTACGTTTTGACCAAACCGGTTACATGGTTTGAATTTTAAAAGCTTAACGATGCAAGTGCTCTGCCGATGTCACTGATTTTCTGCAAACCAAGGCCATGCGGGCGATAGCGTTGAAGTGATGAGAGTTAACGCAGCTAGTGTCATGAGTTTAATTTCGTTACGGCATGCGAAGGTTACAGGACTAAATGAAAATTTTACCCGTAATTGTAATGTCACTGAAAATGAAAGTTTCTAGGACTTAATCCGTTCTGTATTAGTGAGCCGTATGTTTTTGTCTTCGATAGTTAATTTTAAGGTTAATAATGAAATCTATTTTGCCCGCATTATTGTTAAGCACGTTTATCGCTGCCCCAATTGCCACTGCTGACGAGACTGTTCTGGCTGGTGGATGTTTCTGGTGTATGGAATCTGATTTTGAAAAATTAGAGGGCGTAACCGATGTGGTCTCGGGTTTTACCGGAGGAACAGTGCCCAATCCTACTTATAATGGGAACCATAAGGGGCATTATGAAGCTGTGAAGATAACTTTTGATGAAAGCAAAGTGTCGTATCGAGAAATACTCGACCATTACTGGGTGAATATCGACCCCTTTGATGCAAGAGGGCAGTTTTGTGATAAAGGCCCCAGTTATTTAAGTGCCGTGTTTGTCGCTAATGATGAAGAACGTGCCATTGCGCAGGACACTAAAAATGCGGTAAAAGCGCAATTTCCAAATCAAACCGTGGTTACCCCTATTTTGGATTCATCCACATTTTATCCTATTAAAGGCGATGAGATAGGTCATCAAGATTTCTATAAAAAAAGCCCTGTGCGTTACAAGCTTTATCGCTGGAATTGTGGCCGCGATCAGCGCTTAGAGGAGATTTGGGGAGAGAAAGCAGCAGGTAAGTCTTAGTTACTTGCTTCTTGTCATCATTATTATGTAATGCTGCGGTAGACTTAAACACAGGTCTGCTTTGTGCAGCATTGCTCGGTTTTTACTTTTATCTCGTTATTTTTTCTTTATAGTTAATTTAAATTATAAGTAATGGTTATTTAACACTAAATAGCGATGAAATAACCAAAACGGCCGGAAGTAGTACATGAAAAAGTGCGTTGTAGTAAAGCTTATCTTGCTGTGTTTGGGGTTTTCGTCTTACTTTAGTGTGGCCGAGCAAAACCCAAAGCCGCCACTGCTTGATAGCGATACGCTATTAACTACTGGTTCAAGCTACTTCCCTTATGTTGATAAAAATGTGCAGGATGGTGGCTGGTCTGTTTCTTTGGTAAAAGCTGTTTTCAAGCACATGAATACACCCGTTTATATCGACATTTTACCATGGCAACGTGGTTTCAAATGGGCGCTTGAGGGCAAGTACCAAGGAACATTCCCTTATGTTCATACCGACGAACGAGCCAAGTCTTTTATTTACTCGAAACGCATTAATACAATTCCCGTACGTATTTACACATCAAAAGAGATGAAAGTTAATACACTGGCTGATGTGACAGGGGCTCGCCTTTGTTTGCCATATGGCTATAGCTTAAGCATCGAACAGTCAGAGTTTATCAACGCATATAAGCTTTCTGTTCAACGAGCGGTTGATGCAAGAGGCTGTATTGTTCAAGTATCAAAAGGGTGGGGCGATATAGGCTTTACCAATGGTTACTTGCAAAGAGATCATAACTCAAAACTCCTTGAAGTATTTGACAGTGTCAGCATTATCGATATTCCTGTAGCCACTATTCCGCTTTACTATATTGTTTCTAAAGAGCTTGAAAATGCCCAAGCGCACATCGATGAATTTAATGCGGCATTAGCGTTTATTGAACAATCTGGCGAGCGCGGTCAAATAGATGCGCGTTTTGAGGCCATAGCCAATCAAAAATAGCACGAGTTAAAAGTGTTTCTAGCCATTAAGCGCTTCCATTGGCTTAAACAATCGGATTGTGCGTAATAGATATCCTCTTTCAATTACCGTAAATCGCTAACTACATTGAGCCTAGACTAATTTCAATTGACTGAAATTTATGATTATCCGCATGCTAATTGCGTGATAAGGTCGGCTGGAGTTGTGTTAAAGGTAGTATAGGGGAAAGGGAGACGATATGGTCATCGATGGCGTAGTACTAGCAGGTGGGCTTTCAAGCCGAATGGGGGAAGACAAGGCACTTTTGAAACGTGATGAGCGCGATATGCTTACTTACACAACTGACTTAGTTTCTTCATTACCTATTAAACGTCTATTGATTAGCCGAAATGAAGCCACCACTGTTAGTGTTCAGCCTAGTGACGCTGATAGTTATTCTATTAATTATGCTAATAAATATGACGATAATTATAAAGTGGTGGATGATGTAGTGGCCAATATTGGGCCTTTGGGCGGAATATATTCTATTGCTATTCAAAGCAACGCGGATGCACTAATTATCACGCCCGTCGATTTGCCCCTGTTGCGAACAGAAGATTTAGAGCAGCTTATCGACAAAGGCACCAGTGCAAAACGGCCTGTTTATTTTTCCCATCACTATCTACCCTTGTTTTTGCCGTTAACGACAGAGGTTCGACAGTACCTTGAAGATGTTGTTAAAGGGCAAGTACCGCAACGTTCAGTCAATACCATGTGTACAAATTTTGATGCAATTGAAGTCTCGCCTGAAAACGACGCGCGGCTAACCAACGTGAATACACCAGCGCAGTGGGATGCCGCTAAAAAATTGCTATCACTGGCCGGAAATTAACGACACTTCAGCGAACATGACCGTACTAGTTAGTGTGTTTATTCATCAGTTGGCTTATGATTTAAACGGTTGTTACCAAGCCGATTATAGTAAACGACCTGTATAAAACAGCTTGTACCAAAACGCGTGTGCTAAGACGTTAGCAAGACAAAGTTTATCAATTACACCAAATTCAATATTACTCGTTCAATACATTTAAGGGTTAACGCAATGCTTTGTATCTCTTTACCATCCGCTAAATCTTTTATGCAGCTAGCTGGCTTGTGCATTAGCAGCGTAGTGGTTTCTTTCACGGTGAGTGCCGCTGATGTCGAGCGGCAAGCCAACGTTAAAAACCAAGCCTCGGCGAATGGTCAAGAGCTTCTATCCCCCAGCTTGGTTAACGTTGAGCGCTATCCTGAAGCAGATGTTAGCCATCCAGTTCCTCAATTTAGTGTAGATGCAAGCTGGCCTAAAATGCCGAAAACATTAATTATTGGTCAGGTGCCAGGGTTATCGGTAGATAAAAACGATAACCTGTGGTTACTACACCGACCAAACTCACTAAGTAAGCTTGATGTCGGGCTTACCAACAATATGGGGCTTTGCTGTGAAGCTGCCCCTCACGTTTTACAATTTTCACCACAAGGCGACTTACTGAATGCGTGGGGCGGGCCTGAAATATCACCTTCAATAAACGGTGAAAACCAGTGGCCCGCAACGGTTCATGGATTATACGTTGATGATGAAAATACGGTATGGTTGGGCGGAAATGGTGATGGTGACCATGTGGTGCTTAACTTCACGGAAAAAGGGGAGTTTATTCGCCAGTTTGGTACTCGCGGTAAAACAGATGGTAACCTAAGTAAATCAACGCTAGGTAACCCTGCCGATATTTTTCATAACACTCACACTAATAAAGTCTTTATTGCCGACGGGTATATTAATAAACGGGTGACAGCTTTTAACACAGAGGCCAACGAGTTTGACCAATTATGGGGCGCGTACGGTACAGCACCTGGCGGCGGCACGCGAGAAGGTGCGTTCGATGTTTCTCAAGCCACGGCGAATGCCAGTGCTACCAGCACAAAAGCACAAAACTTTGGTGACATTGTACATTGTGTTACTCAAGCAAGTGACGGCAGAATTTATGTGTGCGATAGACGGAATAATCGGATTCAAGTATTCAAAGCTGATGAAAGCGGCACGGTTAATTTTATGCAAGACGTGATAGTGGCGGGCGAAACCGGCGGCTTAGGTACAGCCTCTGATATCGCGTTTTCGCCCGACAATAAATACATGTACGTGGCCGATATGATGAATGGTCGCATTTGGATTTTATTACATGAGAACTATCAAGTGCTGGGTAGTTTTGGTCGACCTGGTCGCTATCCGGGGCAGTTTACTTGGCTTCATAGTGTGGTAGCTGATAGCGAGGGTAACCTGTACACCTCAGAAGTCAGTACAGGCCGACGAGTACAAAAATTTGTACTAACCGGCTTTGAGTCTGAACAATAAGACTAATCAATAAAGCTGGGCAACAGAGCTAGCGCTAGGCATAAATCCAAGCACTTAGCACTAGCGCTAAGCCGAAGAATAAATAGCAGTAATAGGGATGACAATGGCTCGATATTCAAGTGTTAAACCACATTGTGTAAGCAGTAAGCGTAATGAAAGTTTGAGCCTTGGGGCTGCTCTATTTACTAGAGGGGCATTTATTAAAGGGCTATTTATTAAAGGGCTATTTAGTACAAGGCCGTTCACTACAAGGCTATTACGTTCAGTGCCAGTAAGTTTGGTGCTAGCAATAACGGCCTTATCAAGTGCATTGCTGTTAAGCACAGCGGCTGATGCAAAATCAGATGAAGCTGAACATAATCAAAGTTTAAGCAATTCTGCAGCCTCAAGCCAGAGTGTAAACTTAAGCCAAAACATAAGCTTGAGCTCGGGAGCCAAAGGGGTACTGGAAAAGTCTAGTTGCACCGCTAACAATGATGCCAACCTTGAAATAAAAGGCGCGGTACTGCTAATACACGGTTGGGCAGGGCAAAAAGATGAAGTGGGCGACTTATATAAAGATTTATCGCACCAGTTAAGCGCGCATTGTATTGCTTCTGTCAGGTTTGATGTTCGAGGGGAAGCGGAACGTGAAGCAAGTAATTATACGCTATCGAGTACCTTTAAAAGCCGGGTAGAAGATGCGCAGGCCGGGCTAGATTACTTGCAAGCGCAGTATCCTAACACGCCATTGGTGGTTGTAGGGTTTAGTTTAGGGGGCGCGACGGCTATGGAGTTGGTCAGTACGCACCCTAAAACCTTTGATGGCATGGTGTTATGGTCTACAGCCCTAAACCCAAATGAAATAGTGACGAATAGTCAAAACTTTAAAGAAGTTCGACAGGCGTTAGAACAAGGGCAAAGCACGTTAAAAAGCTGGGTTGATTTGACCCTTACCCGAAAACACCTAGTGGGAATGTTAGGCTACAATCCTATTCGCAATTTAGGTGATTTTGAAGGAGAAGTGCTAGCAATACGAGGCTCTAACGACTACTTGCCTGCCCATGAAAACGTTATTTTTGAGGCGAGTAATGCGGTGCGTGAAGATGCCTATTATATAGGTGACGCCGATCATATCTTCAACGTATATGAGCCTGATAGAAGCAAAAAAGAAGAAGTGCTGGATTTATCTGTTAATTGGATCAAGCAGCTACTTAAATAACGAAAGTTGCTGTTTCAGCAAAGGACTGAAAACATCAATTGAATAATCAGTTTGAGAAGGCCCAGCTCAGGGGGCCCAGCTCAGATAACTCAGCTTAGAAAACCCAGCTCAGAAATTTCAGTTCAGTAAACAAGGGTCGGATAAAGATGGGTAAATAAAAGCTGCCGTGTTAAGTGTTACGGCTTTTCAAAAATTCCATTAACGCGTTTTCGGGCAAGGGTTTTGACCAGAAATAGCCTTGCCCAATGTCGCAGCCAAGTAAAAGTAGCTTTTGCAAGGTCTCTTCATCTTCAATTCCCTCAGCCACCGTCTTCAAGCCTAAGCTAGCTGCCATGTTTATGATGGCGCCTACCAAAGACTCATCGTGCTCCGAGAAACATAAAGGGCTTATAAAAGATCTATCTATTTTAAGCTTTGAAGCGTTAAAGTTTCGAAGATAGCCTAAGTTAGAATAACCCGTACCAAAGTCGTCAATGGCAATGGTAATGCCAAGCTTGCTCAGCGAAGCGAGTTGCTTTTGTATTTGCTCGGTTTCATCAATCAACAACGACTCGGTTAACTCTAGTTCCAATGCGTCTGGCGGTAAGCCCGCTTCGTACAATGCACTTTCTATGGTGCGTTGAAGCTGACCATCTTTAAACTGCATCACCGATAAATTTACTGCCATGCGTATATCAGCTTGTCCCTGCTGGCGTAATTGGGCACAAAATTGGGTGGCTTGACGTACTACCCAGCTACCTAACTCATTAATTAAGCCACTACTTTCTGCCAAAGGGATGAATAAGTCTGGCGGGATCATACTCCCATCAGGTTGAGGCCAGCGTAGTAATGCTTCTAGGGTGTTAATGTTGCCACTCTTTAAGTCTACAATAGGCTGGTAGTGCAGCTCGAATTGTTGTTCACTTAGTGCCGGGCGTAACAGTTGTAGCATTTTAAACTTGTTTTCGCTGGCTTTGTCTAAACTCTCGTCGTAATGGTGATAGGTATTGCGGCCATCTTGTTTCGCTTTATACATAGCGATATCGGCTTTTCTGCATAGCTGCTTAAAATCAGTGCCGTCTTTTGGTGCGCTGGCTGTCCCTAAAGAGGCTGAAACCCTTACTTGATTTTGAAATATATCGAAAACAGACGCGCACTGCCCAATCAGAGAATCAGCGAGGGGCGTCAACGCATCACTTTCAGGGTTGATAGGGGCAATAACCAGAAATTCATCACCACCGAAGCGGATGAGATACTGTTTTGGCGACAAGATTTCTGTGAGCTGTTGGGTAAGTAATTTAAGCAATTGATCGCCCGCTGCATGGCCCAACGCATCGTTAATTGGCTTAAAATTATCTAAATCAATAAATAGTAATGCTAATGACTGCCCATGTTCTTCACACTCGCTTAGCGATAAATTAAACAGGGTTTCACCATACAGCCGATTAGGCAAATTGGTTAGGCTGTCATGGTGCGCCAAATGCTGAATTTGCGTGCGACTTTGCGCCACTTTTATATTTTCGCCCTGAAGCGATGTCATCAAATCTTTGATGTCACGAACTAAAATGTAAACACTAAAGCCTGTGACGATGAATATCACTAGTGTAAAGATTAAATGTTCCCAACTAAGTGAAGGGATATGGGGAGTGATAATGCCCTGTAATGACAACCCAACAATAACAACACATTGCAAGGTCACGAAAAAAAGCAACGTTAAGAATAAGCCCACACCGCCTAAAATAGCGGCGAAAATTATTAGGGTAGGGTAGCCCAAAATAGCTAAGTCGAATAACCCTGCACCGGTTGCTGCTAGCGCGAACAACATGGAAGATAATGACACCAGCAGGGTAGACGCCGAGGCAAGTACTTTATGTTTATATGCGAACACAAACGCGGCAATTAAGCAGGTAAGGCCGGCAGCAATAATTATAAAGGTAACATTGCGCGCCACAGAAAGAGAAGCCACCAGCCCGAGGGCTGATACTCCACAAATTTGCATGAGTCTACGACGACGTATTTGATTAAACGCGTCTTTATCGATGGTTAAAGCAAAGTTAGGAATTTTAAGCTCTTTCTAGTGACTTAATTATTGGGAGATGTATTTATAATAGCTCACTTTCTCGCTAGAGTTGGTTAATTCCAGCGCTTGTATTAATACCTTGTGCCGCTTCCCGATACTTATGTGCAAAGTGAGAATGTGCTATTGATGGTGTTAAAGCACTCCTTGCTTGCTCACCCTGCTACGCTATCAATTCGCTACTCTGGTAATTTTTTACTCTGCCACTGGGCTAGTTCAATATATTTGCTTCAATACAGTAGCCACCTCTTTTGACACCTTTTCATACTCTACCGATTCCACAAAGCCTATGGAAAATGTTTTAGGTGTATTCAAAAACTTGTTTTTCTCATGGCGGCCAAAACCGAGCACAGTCATGTAAGGACGGCTTACGTAGTTGTCGGGGTGAGTATCATCGTCATGATTTAGCAAGAAAATCATTCGGGGAGATGATTCATCGCCAAAGGCATACCATTCAGGGCTAGGTAAATCGCCGTTGAATGAATCATTGATAGGGTGGCGTATGTCAGTAGCAGAATTATACCAAAAGTCGGTGTCATCCATGCTACCGCCAGGCACCCCTTCATATTGCACCCAATAATGATAGCCAGGGCTTACCGTTGTCATTGTGAAATTACAATGGGTAGGGTAAAAATCCCATTGGCCTACCCATTTTCCGTTTTCTGAGGTAAATGCTATACGTACATGGTTCTCAAGCTCGATAAGCACTTCACCTCTGGCAGTGTCAGTGCCTGCATTCATAGCATGAAAATAACTGCCGTCTTGTTTATGGATGGCATTGGGGAAGCCGCGGTATTCACCTTTGTGGCCTGAACCCTTAATGTTGTTAAAACCAATCCAATCTACCCCGTCTTTATCAAGCATGCTAGATAACCCACCACCGTGTTTTTCTAGATAGTAAGTGGCCGACGGGGTTGAAATTATATAAGCAGGTACAGGCCCAGCCGACTCATCTATACCCTCAGTTAAGCGTACTCTGTAATTCTCATTACTCATTGAGCAACCGAAAAGCATAAGTGAAAGTAAACCCATACCTAACCAGTGCGCCAGTATTTGTAGATTTGATACACAAGCAAAAAACTTGCTTATAAACGCGTTAAATAGCTTTATTCTAAGCATGGTTTTTTACTCAATGATGAGGTGGCCGTAGTAATCTCTTTTCTAGCACTGTGTTTAAGCAGTAAGCCTATAATTAGCATAATGACTGCACAGCCTAAAAACATAAGCCGTCCCCACAAAGGATTTGGGATAAGCATCATAACTAGCATGCCTACGCTCATGATAATAACCATAACTCCGAGTTTATTACGTTGCTGGCGGTCGTAATCGTCTTGCTCAAAATCTGCAATCACTGGGGTTTCTACATCATCAAAGAATCGCTCGGTTTCTGCTTTATGCGCGTCTTTTTCGGGGTTATAAAAAAAGGAAGTTGCACAGAAAAAGCCAGCGGTAATAACCAAGTGGGCAATGATAATTAGCATGAGATTAAGATCGATTGATTCACGGCGGGTAAGTGCTTGTTCTAGTCCAATCCAGTTGGCAAAAAACTCAGGAGTGAATACATTCATCATTAACCAGGACACCGTTAGGCCTATAGCGACGGTTAACCAAGGTGCCCACTGGGGCGTTTTTTTAATAAACAGGCCAAATATTAAGGGAATGAGTAGCGGAACTTGAATCATGGTAGACACGTTCATCATTAACTCAAACAAACTTAGCTCTTTTAATGACTTGAAGAACAGTGCAACGGCGATAACCATAATACCGCTAATAAAACTGACTAAACGGCTAACATTCAACAGATGTTTATCTGACACTTGTTTCTGTTTTTTCAGTAATAAAGGTTGGTATAAGCTTCGTACAAAAATACCCGCGTTTTTATTAAGCGCTGAATCCATTGACGACATAGAAGCCGCGAATAACCCCGCCAGCAACAGCCCAACAGTGCCAAGGGGCATGGCATTACGCGTAAACACAAGATATACCGCATCACCTGCTTTATTGCCTAACTCGGGGTAGGCGGTTGCGGCATCAGGATACAAAATGGCCGATGCCCAAGGGGGAATAAACCAAATAATACTGCCAACGCCCATCAATATCATGGCAAGCAATGCGGCTTTACGTGCGTTTACGGTGTCCTTTGCGTTTAAAAACCGAAACGAGTCGTTTAGATTCATAATAGTGATAAGTTGCTTTGCCAAAAAGAAAACAAAAGTGCCAACAAGTAGTAGGCCGTAGTTCATGTCTGGCCCCATAACAAAATCGACAGGGAAATCGGTTACCAAGGCAACGGGTCCACCTACTTTTACCAGCGCTACAATAGCGCAGGCTATCGAGATGATTGCCACAATAAGGGTTTGTACAAAATCAGACGCTACCACGCCCCAAGCGCCAGACAATACCGACACAAACAGCACGGTAAGACCGGTAGCAATAATGGTTAAACTGATGTCGGCATTAAATACGGCACTAGAGAAAACACCAAGGGCGTTTAACCACACGCCAGCGTTTATCATGCTAAAGATAATCAGTGCCCAAGAGAAAAATTGCTCGTTCTGGCTTCCGAAACGGCGCTTAATGCCTTCAGTGGGAGTGTCGACACGCATTTGTCTAAAGCGGGCTGAAAAGTAAAGCCAGCCACAAAAATACGCAAAAGTATTGGCGAAGAATACTAGGCTTATGGCAAAGCCGTCGCTAAAGGCTTTCCCCGCTGCGCCTGTGAATGTCCATGCAGAAAATTGTGCCATAAAAGCGGTTGAGCCAACCATCCACCATAGCATTCGACCGCCACCACGAAAGTAGTCGCTGGTGGAATTTTTCGCCATCGATTTAAATGCAAAACCAATACCGAGGATCAGTAAGAAGTACCCTGCAATAACGAGATATTCATATATCATGGGACGACCTTTTATTACAGTTGGCTAACGTCTACCCAATTGTCATTTCGACGAATAAGATCGATGAGTTGCTGGTATTGCGCACCTTCTTTAAAGGTTTGATATGGTGAAACCGTTTCACCTTTCACATCGTTCACTAATTCGCGAATTAAATAGCGCCAATTACGTTCGGTGTCACCTTCGCCTTCGGGAGTGTTGTCTATGATGTCTTGCGGTAACGGCAATTCTGTCCACTGGTTGTTTTCGTCATAGTAATAAAGGGGGCCGCTGGCATAATGACCTTTTATAAAGATGGCACTCTTGCTGCCATAAACAACGATATGGTCGTCGGTAAAACGGGGTTGTAAACCGCCATGTTTAAACAATACTGAGACAGGCTTTGCTGCAAGTTCACTTTTTAGCTGTGCAAGTACGGTATATGACCATTCTACATTCGATTCACCCCATTTGAGGGTTGGGTCGTTGATATCACTTGGTATAAAGTCGCGTCGCTTTTTGAAATTGTGTACGCCTTCAACAATAGGGGCTTTACCCAAATCATCTCGTACTTCCCCCATCATAGATAAGATTTCTTCACCCACAATTGAGGTGACAATTGAAAGCTTATGGGTAAAGTTGTTGTTTAAGCGCCCGCCACCGTCCTCTTTGCGGTGAGACCAGCCAAAAGGAATGTCACGCTCTAAGTTAAAGTGTGAAATGCACTCTACTTCTAGTGGCTCACCAATCATCCCTTTTTCCACTAAACGTTTGGCGTGAATAACATGAGGCATGTAGCGAAAGCTTGAAGCAAAAGCGGTTTTCACCCCTTTTTCTTTGGCCAATTCATACAGTTTCTTAGCAGAATTACCAGTGGTAGAAAGTGGTTTGTCACTAAATACATGACAGCCAAATTCAATAGCTTGAATTATGGGCGTTTCGTGGGCGCCGCCGGGTGTGGCAATAGAGACGATGTCTGGCTTGCAGTCTTTAAGCGCTTGTTGCCAGTCGGTACTGAAATAGGGGATTGAAAGTTCTTTGGCTACACTTTCCACAACGCTTGGAGTTCTGCCCACTATGCCAACAACGTCTGCACCAGCATATCTAAAGGCTTCTGCATGCCCTTGGCCTGCAAATCCAGTGCCTTGAATTAATACCTTGATAGGGTTACTCATGTTCTTTCCTTTATCGAATTTGTTGTTACAGCGCAAAATAGCTTCACCAGTTCCACAGGGTGCCGTCTTCTAATCGGCTTACCGGTAAGTAAGAGCGTTTGTAAGGGTATTTTTGCGATGCTGATTCATCGAAATCTACGCCTAAGCCGGGTGCGTCTAAAACGGCAACCGTACCGTCTTTAACTTCATAGCGATGGGGGAAGATTTCGTTAAGTTGTTCATTACCAAAACCAACGAACTCCTGAATACCAAAGTTTGGTGCCCAAATATTTAAATGCATATGTGCAGCAAAGCAAACTGGAGATAAGTCAGGTGCTCCATGAGGCGCGGTTTTTACATTATAAATATTGGCAAAATCGGCAATGCGGCGAAGGCCGGTTATACCGCCCGCATGAGTAGCTGCTGCACGGATATAATCTATGAGTTGCTCTTGAATGAGGTTTTTGCATTCCCAAATGGTGTTGAAGGTTTCGCCAATGGCTAATGGGGTAGTGGTGTGATGCCTGATCACCTTATAGTTCTCTTGATTTTCAGCTACGGAAGCATCTTCAAGAAATAACAGGTTGTAAGGTTCTAATAATTTGCCCAATCGGGCAGATTCAATAGGGGTTAGGCGGCTATGCACATCATGAAGTAAATGAACGTCGTTGCCTAAGCGATCGCGGGCTAGCTTGAAAAGGTCTTCCACCATATTAAAGTATTTTAGAGTAGACCAAGGTTCTTCAGGGGGGAGAGGGCGGTTGCCTTGTAATTCAAAGTAGTCTTTTTTATCGCCAAGAACACCATAAGTAACCCCTAATCCGGGGATGGCAGTTTGCAAACGCACGGCTTTAAACCCAGCATCAATATGGGCTTGCGCTTTATCAATGGTGTCTTCAATAGTGTCGCCACTCGCATGTGCATACAAAGTGACTGTCGTACGGCTTTTCCCGCCCAGCAATTGATAAACTGGCATATTGGCAGCTTTACCTTTTATGTCCCACAATGCCATATCAATGGCCGCAATGGCGGCCATATTTACGGGGCCTTTACGCCAATACACCCCTTTGTAAAGGTATTGCCAAATGTCTTCAATGTCGTGGGCGTCGCGGCCAATCAGACAAGGTGCAATATGCTCTTCAAGGCATGTGACCACCGCCATTTCTCTACCATTTAACGTAGCATCGCCAATACCGTAAATTCCGCTATCTGTAATGACTTTCACGGTAACGAAATTACGTCCCGGACTGCACACAAATACTTTAATTTCTTCAATCTTCACCAGTCTTCCCTCTGCTTAGGATGAAAACATAAAACGTTTTAGTAAAACGTTTTAGTTGACTAAACCTAGCATACAAATGCATAATGTCAACAAGTTGTTAACAATGGTTTAATGAACCTCAGGCTCCTTTAAAAAAAGCTATGCAAAAAGTGAAATTGGCGGATGTGGCGCGCCTAGCCAAAGTGTCGAACAGTACGGTATCTCAGTACATTAATGGGCGGTTCGACTATATGTCGAAAGAAACCGAGCTTCGGGTTCGGGCTGCTATTAAAGAATTAAACTACACGCCTAACCGCTTTGCTCAAGGTTTAAAAACCACTAAAACCAAGACAATAGGGGTTATCGTTCGGGATATTACCGGTTTTGATACCAGCCGGACCATTCGCGGTGTGGACGACTTCTGTAAAAAAGCAAATTACAACGCGCTTATTTACAACACTGACTTTGATCCCGAGGTTGAAGCTAAGTCGCTAGAGGCATTATTTCAGTTGCAAGTAGACGGGATAATCATAGCGTCATCGGGTAAAAACAATGGCCTTATTGAAGAGTATATTCATAAGGGGCTGCCGATAGTCCACGTGCAATTAGAGCATGACGGCAGCGAGAAGAACCTTGTTTTATCTGATTACCGCAAAGCCGCTTTTGATGCCACAGACTATTTAATCAAATTGGGGCATGAGCGAATTTGCTTTGTGACGCAGGAATTCCAGAACGTTAAATCGAGGAATGAGCGCTATTTAGGTTATACCGATGCGCTTAAAAAGCATGGTATTCAATTTAACGAAGAGTTAGTGCAGTATTGGCAACGAGAAACAGGGTTTGAAAACTCGCCAAAGGCAATTCTTCAATCAGATGCTGCGCCTACCGCGTTTTTTACTCAGCATCTTGCCATCACGACTGAGCTTTTAGCGCATTTAAACCAAGAGGGAGTGAGTGTTCCTGACGATGTTTCTTTGTTAGGTTTTGATGATATTCCCATGACAGAGTTTTTTAAAGTCCCTGTTACGGTAGTAAAACAAGAACCCTACATTATTGGAAAAGAAGCTGCCCAACTTCTTCTTGATTTGATAGATGATAAAGACAGGCACTCGCAAAAAATAATGATTTCCTGTTCCGTAACGCAAAGAGACTCTTGCGCTAGCCCAAAGAACAAAGGGTTGGCGATAAATGCTAGCGGAATAAGTGAAGCGTAGGAAGGACGTTTTACTTATTTGGGAATAAAAAAGCGCTTTCAATGTCATCATTAAAAGCGCTCTTGTTGCGTTAGTTTTTTGGTTAGAAGCTACCGACTACCGTGACAGAGTCGTTCGCTAAACTTTCATCCACAAAGCCAATAGTATTGGGATTATCAGCAACAAGTTGCAGCATTTCTTCTTGTGTAGATACCTCTTCTGGCGGTGTTCCTTGGCCAGTAAAAACTAATTTAGACCAAAACGCAGAATATTGGCTCTCAGATTTACCTAAAACGCCCGTGTTAAAGGCACCACGAATATCATTACCTTGTTCAAATGTTAAAGGAAGTGCTTTGCTACCGTCAGGAAATGCTTTCATTTTACCAAGGTAGATTCTTTTGACTGCTTCGGCATCGATACCCGACCCATTTTTTGCACTAACGATAATTACGTTTGCTGCACTTACAGGAAGTGCAAACATTAAACTAAGTAATAGGACCGCTTTCGCTTTCATTTTCATTATTCCTTAAAATACTAAATCTAAAGATACTGCTATTGCAGGAGGCATTTGCTCTATCGTAAGGCGTTAGTCGATAGTGCCGCTGCATCTGTGTCGTCGAATCCAGCATGTATCCTGCTAGGTGCGATAATATGAATTCATTCTTCGAACTCAGAATAGTATAAGTTCTAGGTATTATCAGTGAAAGTTTACGAAAAATCTTAAACCTTCTGTACTGAACGTTAGTGTGCCTCTTCCTTAATCGACAAAATAAGTAAAGAATCAAGCTAAAGGTACGGCAAGTCCATGTTAACTATCGCTAAACTGAATACTTCATATAAATGACTGAAGACAAGTATAAGCATAGGTTGCTTATTATCATAATAGGTGAAGTTTTCGCGAACTTCCATTTATGGCAGGCTAAGACTGAACAAACGTGATTGGTATGTTGGTGTATTATCTAAGATTAACGGATGTAGAAAGGTTTCTTGTTACATCTACAAATGTTTAGATTCATCTTTGTGGTAAGCAAATTGATTAATAAAGTTGGGGTATGGCAAAACCGAACAAGAAAGGGCCAGTTCGAACGGTACAAATAACGTGTGCGAAATGCAAAACGCCCATTTTCAAATACCGAAAAGGCGGCAAAGGCGCACTGGTTAAGTGCTTTAAAGAGCGTATTGTTGAAGATTATACCACTACACCCTGTATATGCCCTGGGTGCGAGCAACCCTTTGCTCGGGAAGCCACAATAAGAGGCGCGCCTGCGTTTAAAATTATTGGTGGGAAAGTACATATGAAGTAGTGGTGAAGCGTTCGAGAGGTTAACGCTTCACCACTATCTAAAGGAGGCGATATTAACTCCTTTAACGGTAGAAAATTATATCGCGGCCTGTAATTTTTCGTACAGCGTATCTTTTAACACGGCACGATCATGCTTCATTTGATGCAATGTTTCGTCGGTGGTTGGGGCGCCCTTTAGCTCAAGTTTGCGAATTTCTTCATCTAAAGCGTTGTACTGTTTGTTTTCGCTGGCAAACGTACTGTCACTTTCTACCAGTTTCTCAATGGTATCTTTGTATTCTGGAAAGTCAGATTGCAATGAGTGAACTTCACCTAACATAATGTGCTCCTAAAATTTTTCGATGCGTCAATTTAATTGGATAGTGTTATTTAATATCTTGTACGGCGACGACTAGATCATTCCAATTGCGTTGATTTTCCATGTCGTATTCCATGCCTTTAATGTCTGCTTCGTTAAAACGTTTAACTGCGGGGGTTTTACTGGTGGCTTGATATAACCAGTAAGCTTCTGCACGTAACGCTTCATCTATGGGCTTGTCGATAGATTCGTATACCGCTTGTTTACAGGCATTAATCGATTCTGCAGGAAACAGGGCAATGCGTTTAGCAAGGGCATCGACATAAGGACCAATTTCGTCAGGCTCCAGCGCTTTATTGATGGTGCCGTAAGCTTCGGCTTCGTCGGCGCTGAAATCGCGAGCACTTAGAATGATTTCAAGGGCACGGCCTAGACCGGTTTGACGAGCCATACGAGACGCGCCACCGCCGCAAGGCAATATGCCCATGCCGACTTCCATTTGCATAAACTTGTATTTACCGCGCGCGGCGAATCGCATATCGCAGGCCAGTGCAAATTCATGACCGCCACCTCGGGCAAAGCCTTCAAGTTTAGCGATCGTGGCTTGAGGTAGTTTGCTAATACGTTCTAATACCACTTGAAGGTCGAGCAATTTTACATCGCCACGTGCTACCGCTTCGGTAGACATGTCTTTTAGCAGGTTGGTGTCATAGTGACATACCCAAATTTCAGGGTTAGCTGATTGAAATACCACCACCTTAACGGTGCGGTCGCGCTCAAGGCGCATGGCAAGACCCATTAAGTCTTCTAACATCTCTTGACCTTGTACATTAACAGGGCCGAAATCGAAAGTTATGGTGAGTATTGCACCGTCTTGCTTTGCGGTAAAAGTGGTGTAGCCGTTATAAGCCATGTTCATATTCCTCTGGTCGCATTCGTTTGTTAATTCATTTTTTAGTTGTGTTTAACTTGCCAATGAAAGACTAGCAGCGATTGAGTGGCTTAATAATCGGTAAAACCGTGAATACAGTTTATGTTTTTTGTTGAAGGTAACTGCTCAAATAGGGGACAAGTTGTGATTCAGACATAAGAAAACGGGGGATATAAAGTGTAAGAGGAATTTAATAAGTTGAACGAACTATCTGTTGCGCTGGACATTTTTCGTAACAATTTCAAATATCATTTGCGACTGCCTACGTTGCGTGACGCGCTAAAGCTGATTATGCTCCTTCGCGATTATACTTAGGGCAATGCTCCTTTTTACGGGTAATACTCTCTTTCAAAGGGAATACTCTCTTTAAGAGGCCCCCTCTCTACATGGAATTATAAGATATGAGACGAATCATAACGTTGTTTAGTTGTGTTTTGGCGCTGCTAACGACTCAAGTGTTAGCAAAAG
Organism: Alteromonas stellipolaris; assembly: GCF_001562115.1. Taxonomy (NCBI): domain Bacteria; kingdom Pseudomonadati; phylum Pseudomonadota; class Gammaproteobacteria; order Alteromonadales; family Alteromonadaceae; genus Alteromonas; species Alteromonas stellipolaris. The sequence goes on along the minus strand of NZ_CP013926.1, from coordinate 2,783,713 downwards.
ATGTGGAATACCGTTTACCATCTTCCATTACGCCAACCTTTCAAGACATTCATTTAACCCTAGATCCTGATGCACCAAACTACTCTGGTTCTACCCGCATTAACATTACGGTTAATTCAGTCACGAAAAAAGTGGGCTTTTATCAGCAAGACCTTACCGTTACTCATGCCGAACTTCGTCAAAATGAGCGCGTAATAGCACTTAATGTTGAACAAGGTGATTACAATATTAATTGGGGCATGGCTGATGCTGACATTGCGCCGGGCAAATACACCCTAGTCATCGACTTCGAAGGCAAGGTGAATACGTCATCTGATGGCATGTATTTGTCTCGTTTTGAAGAAACAAATTACATCTTTACGCAGTTTGAAGATATGCATGCACGTAAAGCATTTCCTAGTTTCGACGAACCTGCATTTAAAATACCTTACCAAATGACCATTACGGCGCCCGAAAAACAAGTGGTGGTCTCGAATACGCCGGTTGAAAGTCATGATGTAAGCGAAGGCATGCAAACCGTTAAGTTTGAAAAAACCAAACCTATGCCAACCTACTTAATTGCTTATACCGTAGGGCCGTTTGATAGTGTTGAACTAAAAGGTTTGTCGGTACCAGGTAAAATCTATGTACCTAAAGGCTATGCAGACAAAACTAAGTTTGTGGTGAAGCACACCCCTGAAATTTTAGCCACGCTAGAAGACTTTTTCGATATTAAATACCCTTACAAAAAGCTCGATTTTGTCGCTGTACCTAACTTCACTCATGGTGCGATGGAAAACGTAGGGCTAATTACTTACCGCGACAGTTTGTTATTGCTAGCAGACGAGCCGGGTTTAACCGAACGCAAAGGGCCGCTTAACGTTATTGCACATGAACTGGCACACCAATGGTTTGGTAACTTAGTGACCATGGCATGGTGGGATGATTTATGGTTAAACGAAGCATTTGCCTCGTGGGCGGCAAGCTACACCATGATGGAACTCTATCCAGAGCTTAATTTTGCCGATCGTATTGTGCAAGAGTCTGCGTTTGGTGCCGACGCTAGCCCTACGGTTAAACCGGTTAAAAAAGTAGTGCGTATTCAACCCGATGTTATGGATGGCTTGGGGCTGAACTACTCAAAAGGCGAGTCTATTTTGCAGATGATAGAGTCGTTAATTGGTACTGAAAAGTTTCGTGAAGGTGTGCGTAACTATATGAACACCCATGCGTGGGGCAATACGGTTGCTGATGATTTGTGGGCTGCGCTTGATGGTGTATCAGACATTAATCTAAGCGCCATGATGAAAGCTTACTTAGAACAACCTGCTTACCCACTTATCTCTATAGACGATAAAGGTACTATTACGCAGGAACGTTTCCATTACGCGGGCGCAACCGTAGATGCACAAACTTGGGCCGTGCCGCTTAAACTTACTTATAAAGTAAACGGTGCAATAAAGCAGGAAGTGGTGTTTATTGATAAAGCCAAAACTCAATTGCCTCAACTTGCTGAAGCTGACTGGGTTTTCCCTAACGATAACGCCACAGGCTATTTCCGCTGGGCAATTACAAGTAAGCAACTTGATAACTTGCTTGGCGATTTGGATGTACTTAACAACCGCGAAAAGAAAAACGTGCTTTATAATATGCAAGCATTGCTTAACGCGGGTAAAGTTAACATTGATAGCATAATGCCAGTATTAAATGCCTTGGCGAAAGATAACGACCCTGTTGTTAAACGTGCTGCGGTAGGTGTTTTGGCTGAGTTTGATTACTTAGTTAACGACGACAATAAAGCAAATTATGCTGCATTGTTGAATCAAGAGTACTTGCCTTTGCTAAACGAACTTACGCTTCAGCAAACTAGCGATGAATCGGAAAGCGTTATTAGCCTACGTAACCAGCTTTACAGCCTGCTTGGAAATAGAGCAAACAACGAAACCTTGATTAAGCAAAGTGAATCGATTGCTAAGCAGTACATTAAAGATAGCAGTGCCGTTCCAGCAGGCATTGCCGGTACCGCAATAGGAGTAACCACGAAGCATAGTGAAGAAGAGCTATACGAAACATTGGTAGCTGCATTTAAAAAAGCACAACTTCCTAATGTTAAACGCACCTTGCTTTATTCAATGCGCTACACCGATGAAGCCACGGTAAACAAAATGCTAGATTTAGCATTAACCGACGACATTACTCCGGCGAATACACTTTATATGTTGGTAAGAGTCTCGCGCAACTTAGAGCTTAAAACCGTATTGTATAAATGGTTAAACTCAAATCTAGATGCGTTGATTGCGAAGATGCCAGATTACCATGTATCGCGTATGCCTGAATTTGTGTCTACTACCTGTAGTGCTGAAAACTTAGACATGGCAAAAGCATTTTACGAGCCAATCAAAGATAAGCATGAAGGCATGGCCCGTAGTTTCGACATTATGTTGGATGAATCGAAACAGTGTTTGCGTTTAAAAGCGACATACCAAGAAGACTTTAATAAATTCTTAGCCAAATACGGCGAGTAAATATAAGATTTAAGTAATATCTTTACAAATCAACAGTATTACTGTAATTCGACGCAAGAGGCTGCCATCCGGCAGCCTCTTTTTTATTTTATACTTCAAAATGTCATAAAGAAGCGGATTAAGCGTCATTTTTGTGACAACCCCTTTTTTTACACAAAATTTGCACACTTAGTTTTACCTGTACCAAAGTACACTTGAGTTAAACAAAAAATAAACTTATTTAAACAGCGTAAGTTTATGATTTTCATTGCTAAATAAAAAAATGATATTATTTTGCACAAGTTCTTGCTGTGTATACGCAAGTATATAATTTTATACGTTCCTAAAAAAAGTGGACGATAACAACATGGCGGAACTGGGTAAACAAGGGCGAGCGAAGCTGAGTAAGTCAGCTTTGTGCGTAAAATTAATATTAGGTAGTGTGTTAACTCTGCCACTTTCTTTTAACGCTTTATCAGATGTAATTTGGGAAGAGAACTTCGACGCAGCCGCATTAGACGGTAAGGGAGCCGTTGGGGGCGACAGTGTTACTATCGATATGGATGGCGTATCACGCTGGAGTATTGATGTTTCAGATGCTGATTTATCTGCAACATCAGATTGGTTTAAAGTCGATAATGGCCAGCTAAGTGCTCGCGACGTAGATGGCGATACCGTATGGTTGTCTGAGGTTATTGTTGTAAACGGCTTAACGGATTTGCAGCTTGATGTCGAAGTATCAGAAAGTGGTACGCAAGAAGACTTAGATTATGTCGATGTGATGTACTCAATTGATGGCGGAGAGTTTGTCTTAGTCACCAATGCGCTGGGATCAGATATTCACACCCTTATAGATGATTACACTAGTGTAACCGTTAATTCTGCTATTCCTGATGCAAGCACGGTTCAAATAAAACTAGCAATGAAGAACAATGCTGGGACAGAATCTCACCTGGTAAACAGTGTTGTTTTATCAGGCTCAACTGGCGAAGACGGTGGTGGCGATGAAGGCGGCGATGATGGTGAAGTATCTGAGGACACACTTCGTACTTTAACTGAAACTTGCTTCAACTGCCCTGACTTAACGGCGGTTAAATTACCCAGCGAATACGTTGAAGCTGATTATTATGCACAGCTTGATACCGCAATAACGAACAATGAAAGCGCTGAAACACTCAAAGCGCTGGCACAGAATATTATCTCGCTAGACCACCATCAGCTTTCTTATTCAGAAGCGTGGACAGCCCTTACCGATACTGACCAAGACCCTGCCAACCCAGATAATGTTGTATTGTTTTACATGGGGACATCGTTAGCTAAATTTAGTAACGGTAGCGGTACGCAAAGTAGCAACCAAGATAACTGGAATAGAGAACACGTTTGGGCTAACAGCCATGGTTTCTCTAGTAATAGTCTTGCTGCTTATACCGATATTCATCATCTTCGACCAACCGATATTTCGGTGAATGGTTCTCGCGGTAATTTAGACTTTGATTTCAGTGATGGTGCACTATCTGAAGCGCCAGAAAACAGCATTGATAGTGACTCTTTTGAACCTCGTGATTCAGTGAAGGGTGATGTAGCGCGTGCTATGTTCTATATGGACGTACGTTACGATGGCAGCGATACCAGCGAGTCGGAAGATGATTTGGTGTTGGTTGACCGTTTAACCAGCACAGATGAAGCCGCACACGGTAAACTTTGCGTATTGTTGCAGTGGCATGAAAGCGATCCAGTAGATGAATTCGAGGAAGAACGAAACAGTAAGGTTTTCGAATTCCAAGGTAACCGTAACCCGTTTATTGATAAGCCTGAGCTTGCTTCACTAATCTTCAATGAAAGTTGTGATGGCTCAGATGCTGGCGATTCAGATGGCGGTGACACAGATGGTTCAGACGGTGGTGATACAGGCGGCTCAGACGGTGATACAACCGACGGAAGTACAGGCTCAGGTCATGCAGTATTTATTTCAGAATATATTGAAGGCAGCAGCTTCAATAAAGCTATTGAGATTTACAACGGTTCTACTGAGACCGTAGATTTAAGCAATTATAAGCTTAAACTGCTTTCAAACGGCGATACCAGTGTAGATGATGAAAAGGTATTAGAGCTCACCGGTATGTTAGCCTCTGGTGCAGTAGCTACCTTCAGTCATGCTAGTGCTGATGACGCGCTGACCGCTGGCTCAACAATAAGTAGCTTTGTGATGAACTTTAATGGTGATGATTACATTGAGCTGAGTTACGGCGATGTAACCATTGATGCTGTGGGTACGTTTGGGGTAAAAACTAACTGGGGTAAAGATGTAACCCTAGTACGTAAAGCTTCAATTACGGAAGGTAATGCGACACGTAACGCAGCTTTCGATGCAGACAGTGAGTGGGATAGCTACAGCCAAAATACCTATGACTATTTTGGTGCTCACAACGGCAGTGTTGTAGATCCTACAGACCCTACAGATCCAACCGACCCAACCGACCCAACTGACCCTACAGACCCAGTAGACCCAGTAGACCCAACGGTTGAATTGGTTCTTATCAGTGAACTACAGGGCGAAGGTGATGCTTCACCATTAGCTGACACAACTGTGATTATTGAAGCGGTTGTGACCAAAGTAGCTGAAGACTTATCTGGTTTCTTCGTTCAGGAAGAAGCGGCTGATTCTGATGGTAACGATGTAACATCTGAAGGTGTGTTTGTGTATGCAACCTCGCTTGAAACTTACCCTGCGGTAGGTGATGTAGTGCGCATACAAGGTGATGTGGTTGAGTATAACGACTTGACTGAGTTTGTATTATCGGGTGACGTCGAAGTGCTAAGTGCGGGCGGCAGTGTGTTATACACCGAACTTAGCATGCCATTTAATGCTGATACTAACCTTGAAGCCTATGAAGGGATGCAAATTACCTTTACACAGTCTTTGTTAGTGAATGATGTGTACAACCTTGGTCGTTATGGTCAGTTTAACGTGGGTTCTGAACGCGTAATGATCCCTACCAACCAATATCCTGCGGGCACAGCTGAAGCTATAGCGTTAGCGGAACAAAATGCCCTCAATACACTGTTAGTTGATGATGCATCTAACAGCCAAAACTTAGATGGTATTCCATTCCCTGTAGGTGGGTTAACTCACTCCAATCCACTTCGCCTAGGCGATACAGTTGAAAACCTAACAGGTGTAATGCATTACTCATTTGGCGAGTACCAATTATTGCCTGTAACCGACCTAGAGTTAGTGCGCACTAATGCACGAACAGCTTACCCATTAATCGGTTTAACCGGCGATGTAAAAGTGGCAAGCTTTAACGTACTTAACTATTTCAACGGACCAGACTTCCCAACATCTCGTGGTGCCACCAATGAGTTCGAATTGGTACGCCAAGAAGCGAAAATTGTAGCAGCATTAGCAGCAATGGATGCAGATGTTGTTGGACTTGTAGAAGTTGAAAATGACGGGCACGGTGAAGATTCTGCCATTGCAACGCTAACCGCTGCGGTGAATGCTGAAATGGGCGGCGATGTTTATAGCTATGTGTCAATTAGTGAAGCATTAGGTACTGACGAAATTGCCGTAGGCATGATTTATAAGCCTGCGGTAGTAACGCCATTTGGTAATGCAGTAACGTCTTCTGAATCACCGTTTGACTTCGGTAACCGCCAGCCGCTTCTTCAATCATTTACAGTGAACGCCAACGGTGAAGCATTCACTCTTGCCGTAAACCACTTTAAATCGAAAGGAAGCTGCTCTAGCGCTACCGGTGATAACGCCGATTCAGGTGATGGTCAAGGCTGTTGGAACGCATTGCGTACCGATGCTGCAAACGGTTTGGTTGCCATTGTAGAAAACAATAGCGATACCTTATCTGACCGCTTATTAATTATGGGTGACTTAAACGCGTATGCAGCAGAAGAGCCTATTTTGGCCCTTGAAAGTGCAGGATATACCAACCTAGTTAACTCTTTTGGTGGCGACTCGGCATACTCATATACCTTTGATGGTGAGCTAGGTTACCTAGATCACGCACTATCAAGCCCTAGCTTAACTCAATATGTAGTTGATGCGACGGTGTGGCACATTAACTCAGATGAGCCACGTGTATTTGACTACAACGAAGAGTACAAAACTGACGCGCAAATCACTGATTATTACGGCGCTGATGCATACCGCTCTTCAGACCACGACCCAGTTTTGGTAGTACTTAACTTCCCAGATGCAGTTCAACCTGGTGATTTTGATGGCGACAACGACGTAGATTACAACGACATTATGGCGTTCTATGGCTTGTTCTTATCAGGTGGTGCGAGCGATTTGGCGAATGATTTTAACAACGATGGCATGGTTAACTTCTTTGACCTTAATGCCTTGATGGCCATGTGTACCCGCGCTGGTTGTGCAGTAGAATAAGTAGGAATTAAAAAATGAAAAAATTTATTATCGGTTTATTTGCGCTAGTTGGTTTTAGTGCTCAAGCAGCGATTATTAACATCAGCACTGATCAAGCATCGTATAACGTGGGTGATACCATAACCGCCAATGTTTGGATTGATATCGTCGAATTACAAGGTAGTAATCTGGCACAACCATTTATTGGTGGTTTTGTCATGTCATTGATGGCAGATGCTACAAGCCTTTCATACAATGATGGTTCAATTATGTTTGGTGATAAATTAGGGGCAGGGGCTTTAAGCGCTCTTTTGCCTGTAGGCTTCGGCGTATACTCTATACAATCGGCTGCCTTTACCCCTAGTGTTTTTACCCTTCAAGCAGGACTAACGTCTTTCGAACTTTTCTCGCTTGAATTTACCGCTTTAAGCAGCGTTTCAGATGCGCTTTTCGGGCTTACAGCTAGTGTGAGTGAGTTTGGTTCATTTGTAGGAACGCCGGTATCAACTGCTTCAACAGAGTTTTCTGTTGAAGCGACCTCAGTACCAGCGCCAAGCACAGGTGTTTTAGCACTACTTGCTTGCTTCGGTATGATGGTATCGCGCGTTAAGGCTCGTCGCTAATCGAGATATCCTTGCGATAAAGTGAAAAAGGCTTTTTACAAAGCGTTTTAATAAAAACCCAGCATCTGCTGGGTTTTTTATATTTTAAACTCGCGAAATCATCTCAAGCTTCTCGTTCAGGCTACCAGCAGCGCATACGATAAAATTTCTATTTACAACCAGCTTGAAATAAACCACACTGGTTAAAAATACAGTTATATGGAAATGTTATGTCTGCCACCCAAATGCTAGGTAATGAAGGGCGAAAATTCGGCCTTAACGATGCTTCTCCTTCAGAAAACGCAAGTCTTGATACTGTCAGCTTTGCTCAGCGCCAGCGGTTGGCTTATATCGATTTTTGTTTGTTGTTTAAAGGGGCGATTTATCGCCAAGATCTTATTGGCCGCTTTGAAGTGGGCTTGTCTGCGGGCTCTCGCGATTTCAGTTTGTATAAAGTGCTAGCGCCAAATAATCTTACCTATGACGCAAGAGATAAGCGTTACTTTCAAACCGATACTTTTGTACCTTTGTTCGAGCACGATCCTCGTAGAACCTTGGTGAAGTTGGCGAACGATATATCAGACGGTTTCGATGCTATAGGTGATATTCATTTTCCAGTAGAAAGTGCATCGTCGTTAAATGTGCCTGACATTTATGTGGTGGCAAAATTAGTACAAGCCATCGTTAGTAACAAAGCGGTGAGTGTTATTTATACATCGCTTTCAAGTGGTTCGGGCGCGCGAGAATTGGTGCCCCATAGCATTGTAGATAATGGCCAGCGTTGGCACGTGCGTGCGTTTGATAGAAAAACCGGAAGCTTCAGGGATTTCGTGCTAACCCGTATTAGTAAAGTTACCCTAAAGGCCGACCCTGCGTTGAGCGAACAGAGCCTGGCCGATGAGGCATGGCAGCGAAAAATAGCCTTAGAAGTAGTGCCGCACCCGAAAAATATAAACCATCCTACTGCCATTGAGCTCGATTATGGTATGGAAGAAGGAGTACTTCAGCTTGAAGTACGGGCCGCTATGGCAGGGTATCTACTTCGCCGGTGGAATGTAGATTGTACTAAACATGCCAGTCTGCGAACGGGTGAATACCAACTGTGGTTGCGAAATCAAGAAACGCTGGAAAATACCGATAATCTTGCTATTGCACCAGGGTATATTAGCGAAGAAAAACGCTACGAGTAACTGGGCTTATTTTAGAGGGGAGCCCATTTCTCGTTTAGGTGCTGGTTACCATTTTTGAGTAAACTGCTTAATGCTCGAAAGTAGCAGCTCTTTATCTAAAGGTTTGGTAAGAAAGTCATTCATACCGGCCTTTAAACACTCTTCTTTGTCTTCAGGGAAGGCGTTAGCCGTAAGAGCGGCAATAGGGGTGTGTATCTTTAACTCATTTCGAATGATACTTGAGGCCATGATGCCATCCATTACAGGCATGTTGCAGTCCATTAATATGAAATCGAACAAGTGCTTAGCACAGGCAGCAACGGCTTGTTCTCCATCTTTTACATGAATAATTTTATAGCCTTCGCCTTCAAGCATAGCCTTAACAATTTCGGCGTTAATATCATTATCTTCTGCAATCAGAATACGCAACCTAGGCGTTGCCTTAACAGGGAAGCCCTCTGGTTTACTCGCTCTTGACACAAGGCTTTGTAAGTCAAGCTCTAAATCTTTGCGTATAATGGGTTTAGCGTGAGACCGCCATATAACGTCTTTTATGGCTTGCTCACAATCTAACTGTTCGAGTTCAGCCGAAATCAAAATAATTTTTGGAAATGGTGAAATATCTAATTTTACCAATTCGCGCAATAAATCAACGCCGCTCATCTCTGGCATCGCTAAATCGAGAATAATAACATCGTATTTGTTGGGCGTATCTTCTAGAAAGTCCTTGGCGCTTGAGTAAGACGTAGGAATAAGTGACATCGCGGCAACCACATGCTCTAGGTATTCTCTGCTTGTCAGTAAGTCATCTACAATGGCGCATTGTAATGTAGCGTCGGTTTTAATCTCTATTGCTGGCAGAGACTCTTCAACAACGGGAAGAGTTAGCGTAAATTCACTGCCCACCCCTAACGTTGAGGTGGCTAAAATATCACCGTCCATTAACTGTGCTAATTCTTTAGCAATACTCAGCCCCAGTCCGGTACCGCCATAGTGACGGGTGGTTGACTGGTCTGCTTGCTCAAATTTTTGAAAGACAGAAGATAACTTTTTAGAATCAATACCAATACCGGTATCTTTAACCGAGAACAATAAGGTATTGCCATTTGTCATAGTAGTTTGGCTGACCGACAAGGTTACGCTACCCGACTCGGTAAACTTAATGGCGTTACTCAAAAGGTTGTGTAATATTTGTGCGATTCGCGTAATGTCACCTTGAATAACCGGCGCCAGCGTTTGCTGTTTATTATAATGGAAAGTTAAGCCTTTGTTTTGGCAATATATACGCTGTATAGATACGACCTCATCAAGCAGTTGAAGCAAGTCGACAGGGCTTTTTTCAACTACAATTTTTCCTGCTTCAATTTTTGATAAATCAAGAATGTCATTGATAAGGGTAAGCAATTGTCGTCCAGCGGCTTTGGCCTTTCTTAAATAGTTTTCGCTCTTGTTTGGGTTGTCCATCGCCAACTCAATCATGCCGAACAGTCCATTCATTGGCGTGCGTAATTCGTGACTCATACTTGAGAGAAACTCAGACTTAGCTCTATTGGCTTCGTGTGCTTTTTGCGCTTCTACTTCGGCTTTATCCGATGCTTCATAAAGGTGCTGTATCGTTCTTTTTATTTTTCTATCCATAGGTGCGAAAATGAAAAAAGCTTCAACCCCAAGCAGAAACAATGTGGCTAACCACAAATAGAACTCAAGAGACGAGACCGCATCAACATTACTTTTCGCCTCTTTTTCAAAAAGATAAACCACAGTATTAAGCTGCTTCAAAAGCCCCGTAACCTGTTCTATAGGAATACCAACTGATGGTGAGCACTGAGACGACTTAACAAGTGCTCTTGCTTGAGTGATGTATTGGTTAACCTTGGTATCAAGCTGGGTAGTACCGAAATACATATTAGATATTGAACTTGGTAAAGAAGGTAAAGAAGTAAGTTTTCTATGATTGCTTGAAAAGGTACTAATAGCTGTTTCAAGCATGGCAGTAGCCGAAGCGCTGTCTTCGCCACATCCATTTATCTTCTCTACTAGCAGGGCAATGCGTTGGGAGAGCATTCGTTGCTGCCCTGCGATATTAATAATTTCTGCATCAAGACGCTGATCGTTTAGCAATGCTCGCATTGTGAAAACAGATGCGGTGACAAGACAGGCAATAAGAAGCAGCGCTAGGGTGTACCGAATGCGAATGGACATAGAGATAATGTTTTTCTTGGAGTATCTAAAAGATAATTGATACCAAGCATTTACGCAATTTAAGATTCGCTGAATTAGCCACAAGTAGTAGATGCTGCGCTTACATAGGATGCCAGCCTTGTAAAACTGATGCTTTACTATAAAAAAGCATTTCCACGTCACTCAGGGTAGGGCGCGCCTCGTTTTGAAATGCGCCAGGGCCATGGCTTTTAAATTCTGCAAACCGAGCATCGGTAAGTGGATTAAAATATTTTATACCCCCATTTTTAGTTTTACCCGTCATGCTAGTCCAACCCTCCAGCGAAATGTGGGTGTCCATATAGGTATTGATAAAAAGAGAATGCCCTATAGCGTAAGGCGATGCATACCTTCCATCAGAGAAAGTCGTCGTGGGGTGCCAAGGGCGGCCAAGGGCAACAGATTGGTTCGGAACACCGGCTTCACGGGCTAAGTTGCAATTAGAAAATACAAAACCAAATGGTCGTGTGTTGAGAGTGCTTGGCGCCGTTATATACCCTGTAATGCCGTTACCTGTATTTCGTTTTCGTGAGACTATATCTACGCTGTCGAAAAAAGCGGTGCCACCACCGAAGATAAAATCGATATGGCCTGCCACTAAGCCACCTTTTATGTAGGCTCTATTTCCTTTGAGATAAAGTGTATCTTGGTAGCCCCAAAGCTCGATATTATCTAAAAACGTTTTATCTGCTGTTACTGCTGTTTTTAACGCGACCGCTTGGGTCCCAGATACGCGATTAGGATCCTCTTGTGAGCGAATTTCATTGGCGGGATAATCAAAGCTATTCAATATGCTCAGGTTTGAAAGATGAACGTTTGATGCGGTTATCTCAACGGTGGCTGTTCTTCCAGTGCCAAAAACCTCATCGGTATCTGGGTGTATTACCTGACCAGCGTACCGAGAAAAGACAAATTTAGTCGTCTTTTTATCTACGCCTCTTACGTGAACGTTAGGCGTTTGAATGATTATCGACTCTTGGTAAATGCCAGGTTGGACCTCAATGACCCACGTCCCAGAATGCTGGGCAGGAATAGCGTTAATTGCATCAGCCACCCGTGTGTATTGTGGAAGAGGGGAATCCAGTGTGACTTGGCTAACAAGCGCATTTGCTTTGGGTTGCTGCGTCGCTTCTGCGTAACTCATAAAACATAAAAAAAACAGGGCCAAGCGCTTCTGTGAGAAAGCGCTAGCTATATAAAATGCTAACTGAATCCGCTCCTGACGTTTACTTTCGATTATTACGCGCAGCCGTTTAAGCATCACGCAATCCCACTTTTTTTCCTGCAATGACAATATTAGATGTCTGTATTGCCTCCACATTCTCAATAACAGATGGCTTTTCAACAGAGGCAATAGAGATGTCGTGCAGGGACAACCCTGTAATTGGGGTATGATCATAGCCTCTTAGCATAAAGGCTCGGTCTGCTCGTTTTACCGTCATATGCTCTACCGTAATTCCCTCTAGTTTCGGTGGGAAATTTCCAGCATCTCCCTCTTCATAAAAGAAGTTCACTACTATTGCGTCTTTTACATCACCAATTGAGATATGCCGATAATTCAGATTTTTAAGATGACCGCCTCGTATACTGTTGGTTTTAATTCGTATACCTCTGTCTAAGTTAGGGCTACTCATCACGCAGCGCTGTGCATAAAGGTTGCGAACCCCGCCGGAGATTTCACTCCCTATGACTATCCCGCCGTGACCGGCTTTCATTTCGCAATCTTCTATAATGATGTTTTCACTCGGTTGATTTAGCCGTCGGCCGTCTGCATTTCGTCCCGATTTGATGGCAATACAATCATCACCAGTGTCAAAAACACAAGATTGTATGAGAACATCGGTACAGCTTTCTGGATCACACCCATCTGAATTAGGACCAAAACTGTGGCAGTGAATATTGCTTACCGTCACATTTTTGCATAACACGGGATTAACTAACCAAAAGGGAGAGCGCAGTATGGTGACTCCCTCAATGAGTACGTTTTCACACAGGTAAGGTTGAATAAAAGGAGGGCGAAGATAGTTTTCTTCAAATACTCGCTCAGAAACAGGCGTGCCATCTTCAACCATAACTTGGAGTGTATCTCTGGTATACTTTTGATTCTCAACGGCATGATCGCCCCATTCAGAAGTTTTCCACTTTCCTTTCCAAGGCCACCAATTATCGGCAGAAGCCCCGCCATCTAAGGTGCCTTGACCCGTAATGGCAATATTCTTCTGCTTGAAAGCATAAATCAAAGGAGAGTAGCCCATTAATTCCATGCCTTCCCAGCGGGTGTGTACATAGGGCTTGTAGTGTTGACTATCAGTAGAAAAGTGAAGCGTGGCTCCCTCTTCAATATGCAGATTAATATTAGATTTTAAGTGAATGGGCCCTTTACAAAAAAACTCCCCTTTGGGCACCACGACCTTACCCCCCCCTATAGATACGAGATGTGCGATAGCCGCATTGAGCGCGGGCAGGCTATCGCTATCTAGTGCATTGGGTAAGGCGCCAAACTGCTCAATGAACACGGTATTATTGGCAAAGGTGGGCCGGGCTACACGGTCTCGGATTAACTGTGCCTCTTTATCCCACTGTGCTTGGCTTCTTGTCGTGCTTGAGGGCGTACTTGTAGCTGACATAGAGCAACCTGCAGAAAATGGGATAACAGGGGATAACGTAGCGGCCAGCCCTGCTTTTAAAAGATGACGGCGGTGTTTATTTAATGTCATAAAAACTCCGTGGTGCAACACTACTCAATGATTAGAATTACTTGCCTAGGTATAACGCAGCCAGAATAAACGGACCTACGCCTTTTGCATCATTAGCGCGAATAGGCTCACTAAGGTAATAATCAAAAGAGCCATCTCGATAAGGTTTGCCGCCAAGTCCTGCAACTGCGCAAACTTGGTTTAAGCTGATGACATTATCGGATGGGTTTACGGAAATCATCTGATCAATAAGTCCTGCAAATCCTTTTTCCGCATGGTCTCGGTAATGCTCTGGTAACAGTTTCAACGCCACACCTTTTGCGATAGCGTAGGTGATCATCGACGTCCCAGAGGCTTCTAGATAATTCCCTTCTCGCTCTGCTAAATCGGTAACTTGATACCAGGTGCCCGTATTGTCTTGATAAGCTAGAGTGGCATCAATGAAGGTTTGGAATTTTGCTCTTAGCCATGCTGATTTAGGGTGCTTTGCTGGCACAATTTCTAACACGTCAACCATTGCCATGGCATACCAACCTAGCGCCCGTGACCAATGATGTGCGGATAAACCGGTAGTTTCATCTGCCCACTTCTGGGCTTTCGATGCGTCCCAACCATGACGAGGTAAGCCAGTTTTTTCGTCGTATAGGTTAGCTTCTATAAGTTCAAACTGAAGAAACACATCGTCTAGTTCTGCCATGTCACCATATCGAACGATATATTCAGCATAAAAAGGAGCGCCCATGTAGAGCCCATCTAACCACATTTGCTCTGGATAACGTTTTTTGTGCCAAAAACCGCCTTCGTTCGTTCTTGGGTGGCTATCAAGTTGCTTTCTTAATAAATCAGCTGCTTTTTTATATTTAGTTTGCCCCGTTTCTTCGTATAAAAAAAACAATACCTTTCCTGGGTTTATCATATCAATATTATATTTATCAATATCGTAAGTACTAATAGTCCCATCGTCATTCACGAGCATGTCGTAGTAGCCAAGTATATAGTCTAAATAGCGTTGGTTTTTCGTATGCAGGTATACCTTCGACACTGCCAAAAGGTTGAGGCCGTGGACATAATCCCACTGCGCCGATTCATCCCAATCAATTTGCCACGCTTCTGGAAAACGCACCATTTCAGATTCAATCATTCGTTCCGACCATGGTTTAGTGTTATCCAATACTGAAGGCTGCGCACCAACAAGTGGGGAGACAAGTAATACAGTGGCCATTGAAACCACTTTGGCAATACGTTTAATCATAATATGACCTTAAAACAATGTTAAAACTATAAATGCTACCGGTAGCATAATGAGGTGCATTTGTTATCGTGTCAACGAAAAAGTGCCACAATATTAACAGTCTGTTTACGCAGTGGTTTTATTGTTAAAATTAAACTAACTACATGAAATTAAATAGAAAGTCTGTTTTCTGACTACTTTTCTAGCTAAATGACTTGTGCTCCTCGGTTCTAAAGGGCTGTACGGTATTAACTAAACAAAAAATGATAATTTAGTAAAAACGGTTGCCACCGGTAGCATTTAAATATAGGATGTAAATCAAATGTAAAGCATGTTGGTTTTATGCGTGATTTATGTTTTCCCTAGAAGGTGAGTGTATTTAAGGATTACATGCTGTATTGCCCTACAGGCCTTATATTTATAGGGTTATAAACGCTGGAAGTTTAAAACTAAAAGTTAATTGGTGTGAAGTTAACAGGAATGATTAAAGGCTTTGAAGATAATTGATTAGTCGTCTGTGCTACCGTATATTCACTTTATTTGTGAATAAAATGTTTCACGGTAGCAAAAGGCTGACGGTCTGTATTTTCAAAAAAGTTTCACAACAATGACGTTGTAATTCCTGCACCTCAATAAAATATAAAAACCGGAGAAACAACCATGGTACTTAGAAGAAAACAGCTTGCTGTACTTGTTGCGTTAGCGTTGTCAGGTGCACACGTGAATGCTCAACAAGTCGCTAACGAAAGCGCCGAACCACAGGATGAAAATCTAGAGATTATTGAAGTTTCAGGATTTCGCGGCTCGCTGAATAAGTCGCTTATGGAAAAGCGTACTTCAGTTAATAATAAAGAATCTATTGTTGCTGAAGACATAGGTAAGTTTCCCGATCTAAATATCGCTGAGTCTATTCAGCGCGTGCCAGGTGTCGCTATTTCTAGAGAGGGTGGAGAAGGAAGGCAAATAACGCTACGTGGACTTAGTCCTTCATTCACCCGCACCACATTAAACGGGATGGAAGTCCCCGCAAGTACAGATGGCACAGATTCAGGCGGTGGCGTTAACGGCGGACGCGGGTTCGACTTTAACGTATTTGCGTCAGAGTTGTTTAACCGAGTAGACATTCAGAAATCACCAACAGCCTCAATGGAAGAAGGAGGTATTGCAGGTACAGTCGATTTATATTCTGCCAAGCCTTTCGATTACGAGGGGTTTAAGCTAGTCACTTCAGTACAGGGGGGTTATAACAATGTGACGGAAGAAACTGATCCTCGTGCCGCATTTATGATTTCAAATCGTTTTGCTGACGATAAAATTGGTGTGCTTTTCTCTGCTGCAATGTCTGAACGTACGGTTCGTCAAGAAGGCTTCGGTACTGTTCGTTGGACGAATCCAGTCCAAGATGGTGGTGGCTTGTATGCAGATACATCTGACACGGTCGTTTCCGGCACACCCGATGTAGGAAGCTGCGTGGACGATGGTGTTGAGGTAGATCCCCTAAATTGCCTTTGGACACCACGACTACCTCGTCCAGATTACTTTGGCAATGACCAAGAAAGGGTAGGGTTTACCGGTTCCATTCAGTGGGCACCAAGTGACGATTTAACCTTTACGCTTGACGGTTTAGTCTCCTCGTTAGAAAACACGCGGACGATGTATAACTTTTTCCACATGTTTAGAAGTACGTTCGATGAAATCACTCCCACCGCAATTACGGTGCATCCGAATGGCAAGCAAGTACTTGCAGGCTCTTATGAGGGAATAAAATCAAGAATTGAAAGCCGATTACAAGAGTCAACGACTGATTTTAGCCAGTTTGTTTTGTCTGGTGAATGGTTTGCATCAGAGAACGTAAAAGTGGAAGCGATGTTTGGCACCGCTGAGTCAGACGCACGCTCAGAGCAGTACCGTTACAACATGACGCTGTTAGAAAGCACAACATATGGCTTCGATTTTAGCAACAATGAGAATGCACCAGCGCTTACCTATGGTTACGATACCAACGATGCTAGCAACTATAACTTGAGTGATGGACGATTGCGAGCTACCGATGTTGAACGTGAAAATGACACATTTAAAGTTGACGTGTCTTACTTTGGTGATGAAGTAACCATTAAAACGGGTTTTGCGTATAACGATAGAGTGGTTACCTATGCAGAAGAGCAAATTAACGGGTTCCCCGATCAAGATTCAGCAGTTGGTTACGCCGAAATGATGCCGGTTGATGATTTTGGGAGTGGCTTTGACGGCCCGCTTGAACCTTTCCTTGTGGCAGATTTTGATGCGATAAATGCCAACTTATTGGATGTGGTTTGGACACCTCGCTCCGCGCAAAGTTGGCAGGTAGGCGAAGAAACTAGCGCTTTGTATTTGGAAATGGATACAAGCTATGAAATTTCGGATATGTTGCTACGTGCCAATTACGGTGTGCGATATGTGAATACGACTACCACGTCTGAAGGGTTTGTTCAGGGAGAAGCAGTTCAAATTGAGAATGATTACAGTAATTTTCTTCCTGCTGTAAATTTAGCACTTGAAGCTACCGATGATGTCGTGGTTCGACTTGCGGTAACGCAGTCGATGACCCGTCCTAGTCTAAATTCATTGAACCCTGGTAATCCAAGCTTCGATTACATAAATGGTTCTGTTTCTGTCGGCAACCCTTTCCTAGACCCCTTCACATCAAATAACGTAGATTTCGGTGTTGAGTGGTATTTTGATGATGAAGCATTATTAGCCGCTACGGTTTTCTATAAAGATATTGATAACTGGATAGTGCGTTCATCAGAAGAGCGATTTGTTGACCCCGCCTACTTTGACTTTATCGATAATGATGCACAATACGACCCGCAAATTGCGTTAGACCCTCGTGAAGTAGCTTATGAACACAGTAGCCCGAATAATGCAGACGAGCGCAGTATTAGTGGCTACGAGCTTATTTATCAGCAGCCACTTAGCTTCCTGCCAGGAGTTTTTGAAAATATGGGGGTGGTGTCTAACTATACCCATGTTAACGCCGATGACATCGAAGGAATGAGTGAGACGTCATACAACTTCACGCTTTATTATGAAACGGATGTTTACGGTGCTCGTGTATCGGTTAATAAGCGAGACGACTATATAACTGATTTTACAGGGAGTAATGGGAATGTCGCTCATGGCACGACTGGACCAACTCAAGTGGATTTTTCATCGTTTTATAATTTCAGTGAGGCACTTACTTTTACGTTTGAAATAATTAACCTTACCGATGAATATGAGAGATTATTTACAACAGGTGATGGCTCACTAAACCTTGTTCGTGAATATAACCATACTGGAAGACAAATTTTCTTAGGGGCACGTTACTCCCTTTAGCCTAGTGTGTGTACCGCATGTTGCGGTTGTGTCCTGGCCATCATTTATTGATGGCCTTTTTTTTAATAAAGGCAATACGAACAAAACAATGGAAAAGTAATGAGACAGAAACTCGCGATTGCGCTTTCACTATTAATTGGAATAGTCGGTGCAAAGGCTGAAACACAGTTGCCATCAATTAGTCTTCACTTGGTGGGCGACTCTACCATGTCGGATAAAACTAACTTAGCTTACCCTGAGCGAGGTTGGGGGCAAGTTTTACCTGAATTTGGATTGCCTCAGCTTAGTATTAAGAATCACGCAGCCAATGGCCGCAGCACTAAACGCTTTGTCGATGAGGGCAGATGGAGTAGTGTGCTTTCATCACTATCTGCAAATGATTATGTGCTGATTCAATTTGGGCACAATGATCAGAAACGCGAAGACCCTGCACGCTTTGCCAGTGCCGATATAGATTATGTCAACTACCTGCGTCAGTTCATTGATGATGTGGAAAGCAAGGGCGCGACAGCCATAATCGCCAGTTCTATTTGCAGGCGTCATTACACGGATACCGGCGTGCTTAAAAGAACGTTAACCGACTATGCATTGGCTGCACGTCGTGTGGCGAGTGAAAAAGGGGTGTTATTTGTGCCCATGAACCGCCGAACCTGCGAGTTTTTAACAGAAACAGGTGAGGCCGAAAGCCAACAATACTTCATTCAGGTTCCGCCCGATTTGTATGGACGATATCCACAGGGCAAGATTGATAATACTCATTTGAATGTAGTGGGCGCCGCTAAGGTCGCTCAGTTTTTTGTAAGAGAATTAAAAACGTTAGACCACCCCCTTAGCGACTACTTTTACCGAGATACCTTATAAAGCGCTCAATTGAGCGCAGCGTAGTGGGGAACTTGAATCGCTGTTAAAGGTACAAAGCGGTGTCAAACAAAGGCTATTACTTTAGCGGCGTTATATGGCTTGAAAATATGCCTGAAGGAATAATTGCGCCAGGGTAGGTGATTACTGTTGCAGCGACTTTTGCCCCAAAGCTTGCACTTTCAACTGCGGGTTTGCCAGACAAACGCGCCGCCATAAAGCCTGCATTAAAAGCATCTCCTGCCGCGGTCGTATCTACCACTGCGCTGACGTGTTCGACGGGCACAATACATTGCTCTTGTTGAGCAAGAATATGAACACCAATCGCGCCGTTTTTCATCACTACTTCGGTAATATTTTTATCTTCAAGGTAGGCGAATATATCGTCAGCACAGGTGTGACGGAACAGCATCAAATGATCATCTGCGCCCGGAAATGCTAAATCTGATTCTTGGTAAGCTCGGGTAGTCCAATGTTGAGCGATGTCTTCATCTTCCCACAGTCGAGTGCGATAGTTGGGATCAAAGGCGATTTTACAGCCTTGTGTTTTTAGTTTTTTTATTAAACTAAATAGATTTTCACGCTGTGCATTATCTAAAATTGCGATTGAGATCCCACTAAAGTAAAACCAGTCGGCACTGATATTATCATCTGGCATGAGGTTTATAGTTTGCGTTGCGGCAGACTGAGCGCGCCAATAAGCAAAGGTTCGTTCACCTTGATTATCGTTGCGAATCATATACAAACCCAAATTGCGCTCGGTAGAGCGAAATACAAGGTCGGTATTAATCTCGTGCTCGCCCATTGTTAGTATCAATTCATCACTTAAAAAATCGGCACCAATGGCGGTTAAGTAACTTATCGATGATACGGGTAAGCAACGCTTGAAATACACTGCAGTGTTATAGGTATCACCGGCAAAACTTTTCGCCATGGTATCGCCATGTTGAGTGCGAAGTTCAACCATACACTCGCCAAATATTATTAGCCTTTTCATACTGAGGCCCCATAAAGCCCACACATGCTATCAGTAGAATGTCTCATTACAAGTCTTCCAAAATCGGGTCTAATGTTTCATCCACGTCTTGTGTAGACCATGCACTTAACGTTTTTACTTGCGCTAACACATGATCTCGAAATAGCGAATTTGCGCTGAGTTCAGCAAAGATTGTGGTTTCATTCAGTAAATCATTAGTGACTGCAACGGGATCGAAAGCATGTCGAGTTGCCCTTTCGATGAGTGCAGTTGCTTTCGGATCGGTAATGCTTTCACCCGCTTTGGCCTTACGAGAAACAAACAAGCACCATGCTGCAATCGGGATGCAGAGTAAGTTAATATCTCGATTGGCATGTAGATTGTCACGAACGGTGTCTAAGATTCGAAAAGGCAGCTTTTGGGAGCCATCCCACGCAATTTGTGAAAGCATGTGACGAATATGCTTGTTGTGATAGCGAGCGATGATATCAGCAGCATACTGGCGTAAGGTTTCAATATTATCGGTTTCTATCGAAGGTATAATTTCTCTTTCTAACAGCGCGCTAATGAGGACCTGTATTGATGGAGTGGAAATGGCGTCATAGACAGTTTCCTTACCAAAAAGCAGGCCTACATAAGCCAGTGTTGAATGAGTGCCGTTGAGTATGCGCAATTTTGCTTTTTCAAAGAAGGTCACGTCCTTGGTAAAGGTAACGCCTACTTTTTCCCACGGTGGTCGAGGTCCTGAAAAGTGGTCTTCTATGACCCATTGAGTGAAGGTCTCACGCTGAATGGGCCAGTCATCTTTAAGTCCTAGATTGGCACTCACGTTAGATTTCACCTCATCGTCAGTTGCAGGGGTAATGCTATCTACCATAGTGCAAGGAAAAGCGATGTTGTTTTGAATCCACTTAGCCAATTCTGGTGAAAGGTAATAAGCAAAATCAATGACCGCTTTTGCGAGTTTCTTGCCATTATCGGTTACGTTATCGCAGCTTATGATGGTAACGTCGGCATCGCCAGAATGCTCTCGCGCTTTTAAAGCTTGGGCAATAAGGCCTACAGCACTAATGGGCAAATCTGGGTTAGCAAGATCGTGTTGAATATCAGGGTTCTCTACATCGAGACTTCCGGTGTTATTTAAGCAGTACCCTTTTTCGGTCACGGTTAAAGATATTATCTTAATCGCAGGGGAGCACAATGCAGCGGTAATGACATCTCTATCTTCACTTAGCGTGGAAAGAGTTTTAATCGCACCTAACACACGTAAAGATGGCGTGTTATCGACAACCGCAAGGGAATAAAGATTGTCTTGGGGGGCCAGTGCTTTTTTCAATGTATCGCTTCGCATCGATACGCCGTGAATGCGCCAATTCCCACCGTAGGCCAATGCTAAATCAGTATAATAAGCTTGATGTGCACGGTGAAAAGCGCCGGGACCAATATGTACAATACCGCATTGTGATTTTCGCAAGTCGTAATCAGGAACGGCAACGTCACGGCTTAGTTGATCGAGTGTTTTTATACTAAGTTGCTTTTCCATGTTTATCCCAACTTATACGCTTGTTTTGCAAAATCATATGTGACCTTTTTAGCAATACTAGCGGCTTCGGTTTCGCTGATGCGATGTTGAACAACTAGTTCTGCTAAGAATCGACAATCTATCCGTCGGGCAACGTCATGACGAGCAGGAATAGACAAGAAAGCACGCGTATCATCGTTGAAACCGACGGTGTTAAAGAAACCTGCGGTTTCGGTTACTTGGTGGCGAAAACGTAACATACCTTCTGGGCTGTCGTGAAACCACCATGCAGGCCCTAGTTTTAAACACGGATAATGGCCAGCCAACGGCGCTAATTCACGACTATAAGTGGTTTCGTCTAAGGTAAATAAAATAATATTTAAGCTAGGCTCATTTCCATACTTTGAAAGCAAAGGGCGAAGCGCACGTACGAAATCCGTCTGCATAGGAATATCGTGACCCTTGTCACGGCCAAACTGGTTAAACAGTGAAGTATTGTGATTTCTAAACGAGCCCGGATGAATTTGCATAACCATGCCATCTTCAACGCTCATTCCTGCTAATTCCGTTAGCATTTGAGCCCTAAAAAGCTCCTGTTCTTCGGCATTACTTTGCCCTGTGCGGACCTTATCAAACAGAGTAATACACTCGTTAGTGCTTAAATCAGCAGTATTAGCAGTTGGGTGGCCATGGTCGGTGGCAGTTGCGCCGTGGGCTCTGAATACAGTGCGTCGGGCTCGAATAGCGTTTAAGTAACCTTGCCAAGTCTGAGTGTCTTCGTTGGTCAGTGCACCTAATTTTTCTATATTGGCAACGATGTCTTCCCGCGAAGCATCAACCACATCGTCAGGTCTAAATGTGGTGATAACGCGTTTATCCCACCCTGTACCTTTTAATGCACCGTGGTGAGAAAGCTCATCAAGCGCCCCTTCGGTGGTAGCAATGAGTTCTATATTAAATCTGTCCATCAAAGCCCGAGGTTTGAAACTGGCGTCCTGAAGTTTGGTGGTAATATGCTCGTAGTATTCGGTGGCATTATTGCTGCACAACATGTCAGTAAGACCAAACACGTCATGAAAGACGGTATCTAGCCACATTCTTGATGGAGTAGCGGCAAACAAATAATAATTGTCTGCAAGGATTTGCCAAATTTTGCGAGGATCAGACTCAGTAGCCCCGCCATCCCACCGAGGAACTCCTAATGATTCTAGTGAGATACCTTGGCTATACAGCATCCTGAAAACATAATGATCGGGGGTGATAAATAACTCAGTGGCGTTAGTAAAATTTTTATTTTGTGCAAACCACCGCGGATCAGTATGTCCATGGGGACTGATAATCGGTAAATCTCGTATTTCTTGATAAAGCGTACGGGCTACTTTTTTAGTGGCCGAGTCAGATGGGAATAGTCTGTCTTCATGTAATAAAATTGATTCCATAACAATCTCTTCTTAAAGCGTGACGCCACGTTTCCAAATAGCAATTTCATGGCTGCCATTTTTCTCGTTGCAGGTTAATTGACCCGATGCTACTGCAAGACATTGTTGGAGCAGCGCGTTGGCACACTTATCGATAGACATGCCTTCCAACACCTGACCGGCGTTAAAATCTATCCAATGTGGCTTCTTATTAGCGATATCTGAATTTGACGATATCTTTATTGTGGGTACAGGGAAGCCGAGGGGAGTACCTCGACCTGTGGTGAATAAAACAATATGTGCGCCAGACGCGGCCAATGCAGTTGCACTGACTGCATCGTTACCTGGCGCTTGAAGCAAATTTAAACCATTAACAGTTCTCGGTTGACCATAGTTGAGCACCGACTGCACCGTCGATTGCCCACCCTTTTGAACCGCGCCTAATGATTTCTCTTCTAACGTGGTAAGACCCCCAGCTTTATTACCTGGTGATGGGTTTTCGTAAATGGGTTGATTGTGGGCAATGAAATACTGTTTAAACTCGCTAATTAAGGTTTCTATATCGTCAAAAACAGACTTGTTTTTGGCGCGGTTCATCAGGAGTTGCTCGGCGCCAAACATTTCTGGTGTCTCAGTAAGAATAACCGAGCCACCTAATTGACAGGTTAAATCAGTGACTCGACCCACCGTTGGGTTTGCGGTAATACCGCTAAACGCATCGCTACCGCCACACTTCATGCCTAGCACTAACTCGTTGGCACCAATAGGCTCTCGTTTATCCTCATCAAGTGTTTTCAATAGGGAGTAAACAGCATTTACGCCAGCTTCAATTTCGTCTTCAACTTCCTGCGCATTGTAAAAACGCAGCCTCGAGTCGGGCTTATCAATTTCAGGTAGCATCGATTTAAGCTGATTGTTCTCACACCCCAGCCCAATAACTAAAACGGCGCCGGCATTTGGATGCGAAGCTAGCGAGGCGAGTATCGTTCTTGTGTCATCTAAATCGTCGCCTAATTGAGAGCACCCAAAAGGGTGGGTGAATGCTCTAAAGCCATCACACTCGCCAAAGTATCGACGCTCACATTCTTGCGCAATGTGTTCTGCAGTTCGATTAACACAGCCCACCGTGTTGATGATCCAAACTTCGTTGCGGATACCTACTTTACCGTTCTCTCGGCGATACCCCATAAAAGTGGGGATATGGGCAGGCTTAGCTAATGCTGTTCGAGTCGGTGTGTATTCGTATACTTCACTGCCATCAAGTTTGGTCTTTAGGTTGTGGCTATGTACGTACTCTCCCAATTTTATACTTTGTGTGGCAACGCCTATTTCAAAGCCATATTTAATAACTGGGGTATTAACCGAAATATTGCGAAGTGCCACCTTATGACCAGCAGGGATCTGTTCGGTAATAAAAATTTTATGACTTTCAATAAAGGTACGTGCGGCTATGTCCTGTGTTGCCACGGCAACATTGTCACTGGCATGAACTTTCACTAACAAGGTTTGTAAACTCATCGCGTACCCTCAGACTTTGCGTTACTAGCACCAAAAGCTTGGGCTAACGGACGTACTAAACAGATTGGTTTATTTTAACACTTTGTAATATACGTGCCACCGGTGGCATAGTAAAGGAAAACTAATCATTTATTAGTGGTGGCGGCTAAAAATTACACTCTTTTTATAGAATCACGAATAATAAGGTGGGGTTTAACTAAGTAGGTCTCTGTTTCACTCACTTCAGTGCCTTCGATTTGAGCGATTATTTTCCTAGCCGCAAGTGCGGCCATATCGCCTACAGGCCTCTGAACTGTAGTTAATGCAGGAATTACTCGTGCTGCCAGCAAGTTGTCATCAAAGCCTGCTACCGACAATTCATCAGGAACAGTAATGCCCATTTCATGTGCAACCTTGAGTACACCAGCGGCCATTTCATCGTTGTTAGCGAAAATAGCTTTAACGCGGGGGGACTGAATGAGCAGGGTTCTGGCGCATTCAATACCACTTTCATAACTGTTCTTACCTTCGATAATACGGTCTACGGGAACTTCAACGTGCAACTCATTCAATGTTTCTAAAAAACCTTCAAGTCGCTCTTTAGATGAGTAATAACGCTGTGGACCGCTAATGATACCAATGTCTCGGTGTCCTAGAGACACCATGTATCGGGCTAAGTCACGAAGGGCAGCCCGATCATCTGAGACAACAATGTTGCTGTGATCATCTAAGTCCACCGAGGCCATACGAACGTAATTAATCTGTTTTTCTCTGAGTGCTTCAGCTAACTCTTTAGCTTCGGATACCGGTGGCAATATGATGACGCCATCTATACGAGATCGACTGACAAATTGAATACAGTTACTAATAAAGTCGTCGGTATTGTAGTTGCAAGGATGAACAACCAGTTCATAACCTTTTTCAGAGCAGACGCTTAGTACGCCACGCTGAACCTGATCGATATACAGAGCATCGGGGTTATCGTAAATAAGCCCGATAAGAAATGACCTACTGGCAGCAAGCCCTCGGGCTTGCTTGTCAGGTGAAAAGCCGGTTTCTTTTATTACTTCATCAATTCGCTCGCGCGTTGCTTTGCCCACATTAGATGCGCCATTAATGACCCGAGATACCGTTCGTTTCGATACGCCAGCAAGGCGGGCTACATCATTAATTGTGGGGCGTTTGTTCATTATCGGTAAGTTTCCGCAGGTTGAGTATTGAATTTACTGAACATTATTGAATGAATAGTACCATAAAATAAAGTCATTCCATTTGACACCAGTTCGTTGACATATTTCAAAAGCCTAGCGCCCTAGGCAGGGCTTCACTAAACCAGGGAACGTAAGTAACTAACATCAATACAACGAACATGGCAAAGTAGAGAGGGAGCAACGGCTTGATAATATTCTCTAATTTTGTTTTTGCAATCGCACAGGTAATAAAAAGCACCGCGCCTACTGGAGGAGAACACAACCCAATAGACAAGTTTAAAACCAGCATTATACCGAACTGTAGCTCAGACATACCCAGTTGAATGGCAACGGGTAAAAATATGGGCGTAAAGATAAGTACGGCCGGCGTCATATCTAAAAAGGCACCCACGACAATAAGTAACAAATTGATTAATAGTAAAATTAGAATGGGGTTGTCGCTAATTGCCAGCAATGCATTGCTTAAGATTTGCGGAATATTTTCATACGACAGTAACCAACTCATTGCGGTAGATGCTGCAATCAATAGCATAACAATCGCTGTGGTTTCTGCGGATTTCAACAAAATATTAGGAAGTGCTTTAACCTCTACTTCGCGATAAAACACCACTGCAAGTAACAGAGCATAAACCACGGCAATCGCGCCAGCCTCGGTGGCAGTAAAGATACCGCCCACAATCCCACCGATGACTAATACAATGAGAAATAATGAGGGCAGGGCAGCGCCTATTTTTTGTAACACTATTGATAAGGGAAGTCGGGCAGACAGTGGATAGCCTTTGGCTTTGGCATAGCCAAAACACACAATCATTAATGCTAGCCCCACCATAATTCCCGGTACATATCCTGCCATGAATAAAGCGGCAATCGACACGCCGCCACTGGCGATGGCATAAACAATAAGGATATTGCTAGGAGGGATTAGCATCCCTGTAGTTGACGCGGCGGCGGTTACTGCAGCGCTGAAATTTGGTTCGTAACCTGCTTTTTTCATTTCAGGTAGCATAAAGCTGCCAATAGCGGATGTGGCAGCAACCGCAGAGCCTGATATAGCACCAAATAGCATACAAGACACCACATTGACCAGTGCCAAGCCTCCTGGTAAGGCACCAATAAGAGCCATAGCACATTCGATTAACCGCTTTGCAATCCCACCTCGACCCATAATTAGGCCTGACAGTACGAAGAAAGGGATAGCCAAAAGGGCAAAACTATTTAGTCCTCCAGCCATTCGCTGGGCAACAGTAATGGTTGCTGGCGCTAAATCCATACTCATCAACATTGCGATAAGAGTGGCTAATCCTATACTGATAGAGATGGGCACATTGAGCAGTAAAAGCAAAAAGAATCCCACAAGAAGTACTATACCGGTTAATTCCATTCGTTAAACTCCTTCTCAGGTGAATGCCATAGTGTAAAAATGTTCACTATGCTGTAGATAACAATAAGTCCGCCTGAAAGGGGGAGTACTAGATAAATCAACCCCATTTTTATGCCTAACGCCGCAGAAATTTGATCGAGTTCTAGAGTTAACATCACTAGTTCAGTGCCACCGTAGACCATGACCAAAGCACAAAACGTGATAACGAATACTTCAACTAGGGTTAACAGAACGCGTTTTACCAAAGGGGATTGACGCTCTACGAGTAAATTAAAACCAAGGTGAGCATGCTGGCGATACGCGTAAGCTGCGCCTAGTATGCCTATCCACATGAGAAAGAAGCGTGAGAGTTCTTCTGTCACAGACGCGGGATCTTGCAAAATGTATCGCGATATTACCTGCCAAATTACGGTGAGTAATATACTTGTCATGGCAATAATCAAGGTTCCAGCAAGTAACTTGTCTAGCGTTTTAATAATCATCAACTTACATCGCTTTTATTTGCGTAATGAGCTCACCAATATGGGTGCCGGTGAAACTATCGTGAAAAGGTTTGACCGCGTCTACGAATGGTTGTTTGTTTGGACGAATAACGGTTACACCTTCTGCTTCAACTTGTGCTAGTGACTCTGCTGTTGAGGTTGTCCAAAGCTGGCGCTGAAACTGAACAGAGTCTTGCATCGCTTTGGTCAGCCATTCTTGTTGTTGTGAGTTTAAGGATTCCCAAACGGGGAGTGAACAAAGCATTACATCGGGAACACTCGTGTGTTCGTCCAAGCTATAATATCTGGCTATTTCGTAATGCCTAGAAAGGTGGTAACTAGGCGGATTATTCTCAGCGCCATCCACTACGCCTTGTTGAAGTGCAGTATAAAGCTCCCCCCAAGATACAGGTGTTGCTGCACCGCCCAGAGCCCTTACTGTTGCCACTGCGGTAGGGCTGTTGAGTACTCTAATTTTCATCCCTTTTAAATCGCTCGGTGTTTTGATAGGGCGATCGTTGGAGTAAAAGCTTCGGCTTCCTGCATCGTAATATCCCAAGCCTTTTAAACGAAAATCTTCAACGCCATTCAACAGGTCGCTACCAAGCTCACTGTTTAGCACCCGCCAAAAATGCTCATTGTTTTTGAAAATATAAGGGATACTGAAGATTTTCATGTCTGGCGAAAAGCCTTCAAGAGGACTTGCTGAAACCTTGGTCATCGCCAAAGATCCAATTTGTAAAAGCTCTATCATTTCCCTTTCGGTACCTAATTGGCTACCAGGGTAAATGATGACTGTCATCTTACCGTCTGAATAGTATTCAAGGCGTTCCCCCAAAAACTCCATGGCTTTATGCACTGAGTGCTGGGTGTCTAGAGTATGACCCAAACGCAGTACGGTGATTTCGCCGCTACTCTCGTGTTGAGAGCACGCAAAGAGCGTAAATACGCTCATTACTAAGACCATAAACTTGCTAAAACACTGCATAATACTATCCATGCCATTCATTAACGTAAGGCTGAAGGTGGAAACTTGTCCATGTCATCGTAGTCAAGGTTTTCACCCGCCATCCCCCATATGAATGCATAGCTTCCTGTACCTACGCCGCAGTGAATTGACCACGGAGGGGAAATAATGGCTTCTTCATTTGCCACAAATAAATGACGTGTTTCATGGGGTTCTCCCATAAAATGGCACACACGATTTTCTTCATTCATATCAAAATAGAAATATACTTCGTTCCTTCTATCGTGCTGATGCGCCGGCATTGTATTCCAAACACTGCCATTGTGAAGGCGTGTTAGCCCCATTTGTAATTGGCATGTGTCTACAACGGTATTAATCAGTAATTGCTTAATATCTCGCTCATTAGAGGTTTCTTGGCTGCCTAAATGCAGCACGTTGGCATCGTCCTTACCTACTTTTTTACAGGGGTAGGCATGGTGAGCAGGCGCAGAATTCATATAATATTTAGCAGGATTATTCGCATCGTCAGACGCAAAAGAAATTTGCTCATTTCCTTTTCCAATGTACAAGGCTTCTTCGGGAGCAAGGTGGTACTCATTACCATTCACTGTGACTGTACCTGCGCCACCAATATTGATGATGCCAACTTCGCGGCGTGCAGTGAAATAAGGCATTTTTAACTGGTCTTCAATAGTATCAAGGGTAAGCACATCGGTGGTTGGTACTGCGCTTCCCAACATGAATCGCTCATAGTGGGTGTAAATCCAAACCACTTCGCCCTTCGACATGAGTGAGGAGGTTAAAAAAGCATCTCGTAGTTCTTCAGTGTTGTAAGCGTTTGCTTCTTTTTTGCCAATGGCATAGCGAACATCAATCTCTGGATTCATCATCTTTTCCTTCATCTATCTTGCGAGAAAACCGCCATCCACCGCGAGGGTGTGGCCGCTTACGTAATTGCTTGCTGAACTTGCTAGAAAAACAGCTGCCCCCGCTAAATCGTCAACTTCACCCCATCTCCCAGCGGGAATTCGAGAAAGAATTTCTGCGCTGCGTTTAGCGTCATCTTGTAGGGCTTGGGTGTTATCAGTTTTGATATAACCTGGTGCAATAGCGTTAACTTGAATATTCGAAGTACCCCATTCATTGGCGAGTGCTTTGGTTAATCCCGCAATTGCGTGTTTGCTTGCTGTGTAGGCTGGAACCGTTACACCACCACTAAAACTCAACATGGAAGCTATATTGATAATTTTGCCGCCATCATGAGAGATCATATGTTTTCCAATGGCTTGACTTAGTAAAAATGCAGCGTCAAGGTTCACTTTCATCACTTGTTGCCAAGCATCTAAAGGAAACTCTGTAGCAGGAGCTCGAAATATGGTACCGCCGTTATTGACCAATATATCAATTCGTTTGCCCTGTTTAATGGCAGATGTCGCTAAATTGGCAACTGCATCTAGGTTGCTTAAATCAGCACTTATTGCCCGTGCACTACCACCTATGGCATCTATTTTGTGAAGCGTGTTTTCACATCCACCTTCTCGTGAACTTGAGCATATAACGTGAGCGCCAGCACCGGCTAAGGATAAGGCCAGTGCTTGTCCAATTCCCCGGCTTGCTCCGGTAACGAGGGCGGTTTTCCCTTCTAAATTAAAGTTCACCATATTCATTTCCTCTTATTCTCAGAAAATGTGCTTTTTATCCTAACCAAATTTACACATTAAGTTAACAATTTATAAAATAATTGCCACCGGTGGCATTTGTCAATATATTGTTTTATAAATAATGCATTGTTAATCAGTGATTGGAGATGAAAATATGAGATTTATTATAGGTTTAGCGCTAATTTTGCCAATAATATTAACGGCGTGTTCTGAAGGCGAAAATAATAATATACCAAGTGTGATGGTTAAAAACCCAGCAGAAGGAGGGTTTGTCACTCAAGAGGTTTCAATACCATTGGACGAAGAATACCGTGGTTGGTTATTAAAAGAGGTAGCATCGGAATGGCGTGAGAACGCAAGTGGTGAGGCTACTTTGTACGCTTATATCCAGATGGAACCGGGTGCGGAAAAAGAATTTTCTCTAGTTCAAACCAAAGAGTCGGTAACCGACACCGCCCACGCTGAGCTATCAGTACGCTCAGGGGGGCAATGGGAAGGCGCGGCTTATACGGCAGATGGTTTTTCATTTCAGCCTGTAGAATCTTTTACTGCACCTTCACAGCTGACTGACCACTCTTACTTTTTAAAGTATGAAGGACCCGGTTGGGAAAATGACAAGATAGGCTATCGACTGTACCTAGACTGGCGAAATGCTATCGATGTTTTTGCCAAAACGTCGGATGATGTGGTATTGCCACAAGTAGGCAACGACGGTTATGACGCTTACCATAAACTTGCAGACTGGGGCGGTGATGCGTTGAAAGTAGGGAAGTCACTTGGGCTGGGTGCACTAGGAAGGCAAGTCGAAGAAGGGGTTCTGCACTTTCAATATGTTGACGATACCCGATGGGCATTAACTGAGAATACGCACTTAACTGCAGCCTTCAATGTTAGCTACAGTAATTGGCGTACACGGGAAAACTCAAATGACGGGGTTGATGTGGAAACCCGCTATAAGATTAATACCGGAGATGCATCAACACGTATAACGGTTAAAACGTCATCTCCTACATCGAATATAGTTACAGGACTGGTAGCACATGAGGGAATGACGAAAATCGCATTTGCAGAAGGCAAATGGGGCGTTATTGCTACATGGGGAGAGCAGAGTGTGTTAAGTGACAATGACTTACTTGGCCTAGCTGTGTTTTATCAACTAGATGAGGTTAGTAGTGTAGCTAAAGGTGAGTTCGATCATTTGATTACTTTTAAACCCGCCACCTCGTTCGAGTATGAAATTATGGCATACTGGCCTGCAAGAGATAGAGCAGAAAACCCAAAGGCTAGCTTCGAAACCTTATTGCGTCAAAAGGTTCGGGCTTTAAACCACGGTTTACAAGTAATGTAAATTGCAATTGCTGGCGGTTTTAACAATCGCCAGCAAATTGAACGTTATGGGGTGTTTATTATAAAATGGTATTCCCATACCGAGTCATGCCTCTTTTGAGATGGCATTATTAGTTTTGCCTATAACGCAGGCAAAATTTCAAACTGAATAGGTTTATAGCGAAAGTTATTCGATTCGCCCGCAGAGCATGCAGTAAGGCCTACAATCATATCCATTTTGGCTTCAAAAATAGTGAAATCGCCTGCTTTGCTTGTAGGTGGTAACACGGCAATTTTTCCTTCGGGGCTCACATCCACGTTCATAAAGGTATTGAATGTAGTGCCAATGTGGTGTGCAGGAATGTCGAATTCAGCAAAAGCGGCCACTAGGTTACCATGGCATCCAGGTACAGGCGTTTCACTAGGGTAGAAGTGTTTGAAGGTATCTACACTGCAAGGGGTTAAGAGAAAGTCGTGTTCTTCTACCGTGTCTTCAATAATTTCAAACATCACCTGACTCTCATTGGAATAGAGCTTACAGCCAGCTGCAAAATGGGTACTTTCGTTATAATCTAGCGAACGGCCTGACGACATGAACTCATTTTTATCGTGGGCATTGAAAGCATATAAATCGGCAACTTGTTCTCCTTCAGGATCAATAACTTTAAGTCTTTCACCTTTTTTAATGGTGAATGCTGTGCCACTTCTTGGTTGAATGGTTTGTCGCATTGCTGCCTCTTTATTTTCTTTATTTGAATTTGTGTAAATTAGTTTTGACTTGCGTGGAAAGGACATTGCCAACGCTTTGGCTGCTGCTTTCCACTGTACTGATAGGCTTCTGACTGCTCGCCGTGATTTTGCAATAAGGTATTTTTTGACCCACAGAAGGCTTCGTCTTGTTGACGAATGTGGTCTCTTAAATCTTCAAATTTGCCTTGTTCACGAAGTAATTCGAATTGTTCGTGAAGATTAAATACCAGCGCGGGGCGTTCGAAGCGTCTACTTTTTCGCTTTGCACCTGGGTGAAGTCCAATGATAAAAAACGCTTTACCACCCAAGCTAAAACTAAAGTTAGGGCTATGCGGATTTTCGTCTACTTGGTTATCCCAGTCGTGCATACAGGTGTCGATATCATGAAGTTGCTGAAGCTTGCGCCACAGTAATTTATCAAAAACGACCTCGCTCAAAATTTCCGGTTGTTCGAAAGTTAGTACCAGCGAGGAATACATGTCTTTTTCTAGCTCAAAACGATGAATGAAGTCGTAGATGTCCGTCAAGATGTCGGTGTCATTCATGTCGCATCGAAAATTATCGTACTGTTTAACCGTGATTTTGCCTTTGTTCAAAGCAGTTTTAGCCCCTACGCAGGGATAATCAGCTTGATCAATAAAGGCTGATACCTTGTGTTCTAAATCAGGCTTTAAAATAGACATACTCACTCCTTGATTAGTCTTCCCACGAATTTCAAGCAGATTGCTTAATCAACGTTGTATCATGTTCTTGCGATGAATCATCGTTTTCAGAGGCTGGTTTTTCCCGCTTAGGCAATTGCAGAACATGAATGCCAGCGGTTTCAAAATCTTCATTAATGTAACCGGCTTCTGCGTATGCATTTAGCACATCGATACAAGGGTTAACGCCCCATTTCGCGTGATAACGCTCAGCGTTTCTGACAAAATCAAGAAGGTGATTAATAGGGCAGCGGTAGTTTGGTCGTTCTGGAGCAAAGGTCTGCAATTCAATTTGATTTAAAGAAAAACCCAGTGAACGACAATTTGTAAAAAAGTCTTCGTCGTTTAGTCCGAAGC
The DNA here is from genome assembly GCF_001562115.1 of Alteromonas stellipolaris. NCBI lineage: Bacteria > Pseudomonadati > Pseudomonadota > Gammaproteobacteria > Alteromonadales > Alteromonadaceae > Alteromonas > Alteromonas stellipolaris. The sequence goes on along the minus strand of NZ_CP013926.1, from coordinate 2,750,464 downwards.
CGTCGTAACCTTCATCGAAACCGCCGGTTTTCTTAAAATCTGTCTTGCTAATAAAAAACACTGTAGAACAAATGCTATCGTCACTAAACTTTCCATGATCATCTTCCTGTTGTCTTGACGGAATTTCGTTATTGTCTTCGTCTGGTAATTCTTGGCTTTTAATGTGGCATAAAGTGTCGTGGGGAAAAGTCCATTGTGACTCTGGAACGAATGTCACTTTGGTAAATACCACTGAGCCTGGACACCACGCGTTCATCCCCTTAGCGATGAAGTTTTTATCCACGATGGCATCAACATTTATGTAAGCTAAAAGATTACTCTTGGCTTCTTGTAAGCCTCGGTTGCGTGCTCTAGCAATGGGTAACGCGCCGTTAGCCACGAACTTATGCACGATGTTAAATTTCTCACTCTTCGCTAGTGAAAGCGTTGAAGGAGAGCACATCCAAACAATGACAAGTTCATCGGGTAGTGGGTTACACGACTCAAGCTGTTCTATGAGTCTGCAGAGTTTTTCTGTACGACTTTTTACTATCGTGACAACACTGACGGGTGAATGCATGTAAACCTCCTAATTTCCCTTTGGTGAGTGATTGATAACCGAACTTCTGTCATCGCTATCAAACGTTGCACTAACTGTCTTATCTGTAATGCTTACTTGCAGGTAATCTAGCAATAATTAGACCTTAGTCTAATATGTTGAAAAGTTTGGAGATTATTTCTTTTTGTGAAGGGTGCCAGTGCTTAGGCTTGCAAAGAATTCACTCAGTGTGAATCTATTTCATAGTTTGAGAATGGGGGCTAATGCCCCATTTTAGAAGAGGTTTGCTGCTCACTGGGAGTGATTTGGTTCACTGGGGAGAGAATGTTAGCCGCATTAACTTTGTTAGCTTGAACAGTATCTGGCTGCTGCGGACTTGCATTGTTTGTTATAGCTTCTATCCCTATTTTATCTGGCAAGCTTTGTAAATATTCGATGGGTTCACTTCGAACACATAAGGTCTTTAAATTGAAAACTTGGCAGCTGCCTTTATAACGCTGGGTATCGGCTACAAGGTAATGACACGCTTCGCCCTTCGTTTTTGTTTTACAGGCTTCAAATGCTTCGTTGTGAATATGACCGCTGTGAGCCAAAACTGTCGTCGAGTATGCCATTGCTAGTACCGTTACCAATGAGAGTAGAGGTAAACGTTCGGCTGACTTTTCAAATAATATCTTGAGCGATTTGGCACATATGGACATCATTCATTTACCTCTATACTGCCTTGGGCACCTTGATAGCAGCCGATAAACATATTTTCTGCTGCACTTGCTGCATGATAGTGATAGCCTCTTGTATCGTCTTCATGGCCTCTGCACTCATCAAGATCATAGTCTTCCTCTCCATTGGCATTTAACATGCCGTAGATACCGTAGCCATCAAGTGCATAGCCCATTAGGTTGGCATGCTCATCAATACTGGTTACCACTTCGCTACACCCTAACGAAGCATGGTAATGATAGCCTTCAGCGGGGTTCACGTGGCCACCACAATCGTCGAATGCTGCAATGGTATTTGCCGCCAGTATTTGGGACACAGGGGCAGGGCCTGCTATCACTACACCATTAAGTGAAACGCCCAAGTCAGCACCAATAGATTCGGGGTTTGATAAAGGTACTGGGGTAACTGGAATAAGAATAGTTTGTTGCATACCGCCGTCGTAATAACTAATTGAACACTGCACGCAGTGGTTTTGATATTCCGCTGCTACATTTGGGCGGGCTGCAGCTTCACACGCCACCTGTGTATCGGTCACAAAAATATCGCCAGTATCTTCATCGTATAATTCCCAGTCATCGCCATAAAGGGCTTTAACGTCAACAAAGAATTGTCCTTCCAGCTGATATACGTCGCCACTTCCATCAAACCATATACCGCCTTTAGTGGCATCATCTGTAATATTCGAAGGGCAAAAGGGGCCAATTTCCGTATTGGCAGGAGCTCCATTGATAACGACTTTGTAGCATTCGGTAGTGGTACCATCCGTAAGCGTACACGTCGTGGTAGTAATAGTTTCGGCCAGGCCGGCGGCTAAAAAATAGTCTGGGTTGGGACCAGTAACAACACTGTCGGCGTCGCTATCACCATCGCTATCGCCATCTGAATCTGAGCCAGTGGAAGTATCGCTTGCTGCTGTTGAAGTGTTATTGGAATTGTCGCTATCAGAGCAGGCGGATGTGCCCAGCAACGTAAGTACAAGCAGTGCGTAAAATGACGTCTTCATAAAATGCCTCAGAACTGTCTTTTAGATTTGAATATCTATTGGAATACCTAATCAAAGACTATCGCTAAAAAGTGCAGTTTATGTGCAGGTTCAAAGAGGCTTTAATGAAGATGTATAGAAGGCTACTGTACTTTATCTAAAACAGGCTATTGTACTTTGTAGCCTATGCCGTATACCGCATGAATAGGACTGATGTGTTCATCCGTAGCTAACTTGTGGCGCAAGTTTTTCATATGGCTGTCGATGGTGCGGTTACTGACTACTCTGCCATCTTCGTAGCCAAGTTCCATAAGTTGGTCTCGCGAGTAAACTACACCGGGTTTCGTCATCATCGTTTTCAATAACCGAAATTCTACCGGCGTGAGCTCAATAATGTTGCCATCCACAGCGCATTCAAAGCGAGACATATCCAACTCGATGTGGCGAAAAGTGAGTTTTTCTAATGAAGACTCAGTTTTGGTTTGTTGAGTGGTTCGCCGCAATATAGCTTGTATCCGTGCTACCACTTCACGCGCTGAAAAAGGTTTACAAACATAGTCATCGGCACCCGCTTCAAGACCAATAAGTCGGTCTATTTCATCGACTCGAGCGGTCAACATGATAATGGGTACCATAGAAAAACTACGTAACGATTTGCAAATGGTGAGTCCGTCCACACCGGGCAACATCCTATCTAGTATAATGGCCGTGGGGGCTTCCTTTTTTACCATATCAACAACATGGGTACCTTCATTCAGTACGGTAGATGTGAACCCTTCCAAGGCAAGAAACTCAACTAAAATTTGCGCAATTTTATCTTCATCTTCAACAATGAGTACATGTTTGTGCGATGTCATTAGTTATTATCCGTAGTGAAATATTTGGGCAGCTCTGCTGTAATTTTAACGCCGCCGAGTGACGAAACTGACGCGCTAATTTTGCCACCATGGGCCTCTATAATTTGTTTACTAATTGATAGACCAAGGCCGGCGCCTTGTGTTCGACGCCTACGTGAGGCATCTTCTCTAAACAAAGGTTCAAATAATGCTGCTGTATTTTCTTTCGCAATGCTCGGCGCTGAGTCTTGTACAATAATAACGACAAACGAAGGTTGTTCTGAAACCACTAACTCCACGGTACCTGGCGCATCGGTGTACTCACAAGCGTTAACTAACAAGTTAAGCATAAGTTGCTTCAAGCGCTGGTGATCGGCATTAATGGTGATGTTGGGTGGGCAGGAAAAAGTGAAGGTAAGCCCTTTTGTATCAAAAATATGCGCAAGGCTTTCGCTTTGTTGCGCTATTACTTGGCTCAGATCCACTGACGAGAAATGATAAGAAAGCCCGCCAATATCAGACAGTGATAATTGGTATAAATCTTCAACCAATAAAGACAAGCGCGAAACCTCTTGGTCAAACGAAGCGAGTTGTTTTTGATCAAGTGGTCGAATTCCTGCTTTTATCAGTTCAATTTCGCCAGACAATATAGTGAGGGGAGTACGAAGTTCATGAGAAATATCAGCTAGCCATTGGCTTTTAGTATTTTTATGCGCTTCAAGGGTATTTCCCAATGTGTTTATGTGCCGCATTAGCTCGCCAAACTCATCAGGACGATTTTCTGGCAAGTTGGTTTTATATTGATGTGCGGTAAGGCCTTTAACGCTTTGTAAAATTGCCTTGAAAGGGCTTAGCATGTGGGGCGCAACGCCCAATGCCAGTACAAGCGAGGCGATAAGTGATACCAATCCTATAAAAATAATGGCGTGCAACTGTTGTGCAGAAAAAGCACGAGCGACATCAGAGTCAGGTGTTTTGGGTGGGTAACTGGTAAGCCAACCTATGAGCTCGCCGTTGACTTCAAGTTTCACGCTTACTTCATTTCGTTCGTTTTCGTCTGCATAGGAATCTTGCCCAGATATAATGTTCCCAGAGGCATTAGTCAGTAACGTAGGTGGGCCGGCAGATACATCGTCAATCTGATGCCTAGGGGGAGGGAATCCACCGGGGTGAGGGCGCATGCCGGGGCGGCGATGAGGGATGCCAGTAGGTGCAACACGCTCTATTTCAATATTATCCCAACTATTATTATTGCTGCGGTACTCTGCAATAAGCACGCGACGTAAACTCATCAGGCGCTCTCGCTCCTGATTTTGAATAAATTCATTAAAGCCTTGCTCGAAGCTCCATCGTGCAAGTGCTAGTGAAAGCGACAAAGACACACAGGTAAAGCCAACAAGAATAACAAGTAATTTATGGGATAGTTTCATTGTGCTGAGTATATCTATGCTTGTACGTTGCTAACAATTGTTTCTGCTTTTATTCCGTTACTTCTACATCTTCTCTACACTGAATCTGCACATTTAACGCGTATGCTGAATGTGAGTTAGTTAATCTTCTTAGGAAAAGTCATGAAATTGTTAAAGCTTGTATTCGTTGCCACTCTTCTCACAGGAAGTTTAAGCGCATTTGCGCAACAGGGTCGACCGAATGGTCCGCCACCTGAAGCTATTGAAGCATGTGAAGATAAATCTGAGGGCGATACGGTCTCTTTTGAAACCCGTCGCGGTGACAGCGTGGAAGGTACTTGCGAATTGGTTGAGGAACAACTGGTAGCGGTTCCTGAAAACCATCGTCAACAGCGTTAATTCCCCCAGTATATTATTTCTATACCCATCTAAAAACGTAAGCTGGCAGTGTAAATATACACCGTCAGTTTTTGCTTTGTTATTACAGAACGCTCTAACAAAAAAATACCGAATATGTCATACTAGTCAATCATTAAGCTAAGCATTAATAGCGCGCCCTTTTGTTAGGTTTTTCACAGCGCATTAGCTTAAAATATCTTATTGGAGGCCTAGTATGCAATACAGTGACGAGCGCCTTAACGAGCTAGTAAACGCCAGAAATCCAGAGGTCCCAGACGTATTTAGCATCCAGTGTGATGGCATTGAACTTTATGTTCACGTTAGCCCTTACGTATGGATCCGCCCTTGGGAAGGGCGAGACCACACGGCTTTTTCAGTGGGGCTAGCGCCAGGATGCCCAAATGCCTGTAGGTTGTTCGGTAAAATTGATGTGCCCTATTTGCATATTTCGCTAGAGGCCCTTAAGCAGGCTGCGGTTAAGCGTGTATCTGAAGCGGGAATATCGTTTTTAACCAAACGAGGAGCAGGGGTGAAAAGCTTTGCTATTCACCCTAGAGGCGGTTTGACATCAGTAGACGAAAGCCGTGCTTACCAAGATGCTTACGTAAATGGATACCGCTATGTAGTGCATGTTTATCAGTTACGAAGTGGCGGGCTTGGAAAGCGCTTTGCTGAATGGTTTTTTTTCGGAGAGCCAGAGCCGTCTGTGATCTTAACAAAATTACGTCGTCAGCAAGATAATCTTGCAGACTCAATGCATTTTGAAATATGTCAATTGTCGACGGAACTTCCTAAGTCAGCGTAAATCTTAATTAGTATAATAAACTATGGTTCACTTGTGAGCGTAATCATATCTTTATAAAGTGAGTAAAAATCAAGTGGAGAGAGTTGTGAACTCTGAATCGGTAGTTGAACTTCGCAACTATGAAAAAAGCCAGTTAAAACAAGTTAGTGTTATTTCTGGTATTTCACCCAATGCCATGCGAAGGGTATTTGGTGGGTGGATATTATTTGCTGCATTAGTAGGAATAATTGTTTCTGTTGCACCGGATTTAGACAGTCAGTTTATTGGTTTAACCCTGTTTGTTTTAGTGGCCTTTACAGTTGTAATGTTCTGGCAGAGCCGAATATCTGAAGGGTGGCCAGCCATTATTTGCGATGACGAATACATAGGTGTGGTTCGAGATCCTGTATTGCGCGAATATGTGTGCGTCAAAAAAAGTATTATCACCGATGCTCAACCTTCTTTAATTAAACCGAATAAAAAAGCGGTTGAAATGAGTTTAGACACCAGCGCACTTAGCGAAACCGACACCGCTATTTTAAAACAAGCGGTGTGGCCGCGAGAAGATAAACTTATTGGTCTTGCACACTTTAAACGCCGTGAAGAAGCATGCGAAAGCGTTATGTGGTGTGTTAATCACAATACGAAAGCGGTTAGGTCAGTTCCAGCGCATCGTGTGCCTACCTAATCGTAAAGCATTTTCAAAATTAAGCCGCTTTATAGCGGCTTTTTACGTTCTGTATTCAGGCTTTTGGTTTTAGTTTCAACCGCGTTAACAGCGGGTAGTGATCTGAGCCAATGTCAGGCAGTTTTCTAATGTCTTCAAGCATAAAGTGACTTGAATGAAACACATGATCCAATGGCCATTTAACTAATGGGTAGTGGGCATGAAACGTATTGAAAAATGCACGACCGATTCTTGGGTCCAGCATACCGCTTATTTTCTTAAATTTTCGGGTAGTAGGTGACCATGCCACATCGTTTAAATCACCCGCCACAATAATTGGCCCGTCTTTTTTAGCTATTTCTTGGCCTACCATCGTAAGTTCGACATCTCTGGGTTTAGCTGTTTTGTTTTCTGTAGGGCTAGGTGGCTTCGGATGTAAAAAGTAAAGCGTCACATCTTGTCCATCCATATCGATAGTGACAAGCATGGAGGGCACATCATCTTCTACTAAATAGTTGAGCTTGGCAGTTTTCAATGGGTATTTGCTGTATAGGTGCATGCCATACAGATTCTCCAACGGGCAATGCTGCTGGTGTGGATGAGTTTCGTTTAACGCCGATAGGGCTATTTCCCAGCGCTTGTTAGATTCGAGAGTAACGACGAAGTCTGGATTGGTGTTACGCACATGCTTTAATAGCTTGTCGTAATCTTCATTGGGCATAAAAACATTGCTAGATAAAATACTAATGCTCTCACCAGCATCTTGAGAAGATGCTTTAACCACTTCCTTTTTATAAAAGAAGGTATAAGGCAAGATCCAAATAGCTTGGTAAATCGCGCAGGCAATTAATCCAATGTAAAGCAATGAGGTAATAAGCGTGTTAAATACAGAAAGAGCCGATGGATACATAACCCCTTGGGTAATCAAGACTATCACCATTAAACCTAGTAGCTGTAGCCGTGGAAATTCCCACACCCTAACCAGCCAATGCTTCGACGGGAGTGAAGGCGCTAAAGTGGCAGCGATAAGAAATATCGCCATGGTGTTCAGTAAAATATTCATTGTCGTTCCTGACTAAGTTGTTTTTTGCATTATTAGCTTGCTTGCAAACGCTTTAAAAAAGGCAAACTCGGCTATTGTTCGATTAATAATAAGTATATTGGTTAATGAATATTCAATTTTCGTTCCGGTTAGGCAAATTGTAGGTAAAAAATGCTCATAGGCCGAAAAGTTTGCAGAGATGTTAACAAGTGATAACTAGAATGAAAGTAGGGTAACTTGTTATAAATCAGTTGTTTGCTATGTTGGCTCGAGTTTCGCATTGCTTATTGGGAGTTTCAACAAAGGAGAACTGTTATGAAACGTACATTACTTTCTATACTTGTAGCGACCTCGATGACAACTGCAGCTTTTGCTGGTGACATGGAGACAGATAACAAATGGGAAAAAGGCGCTAAGGATGCGTGGATAGACGGCAAGGCCGAAGCAACATTACTATTCAACGGCAACCTTGATTCATTCGATATCAATACAGATGTAAACAACGGAAATGTTGTTCTAACAGGTAAAGTAGATCATTCAGTTGATAAGAAATTAGCGGAAGAGCTACTTTCAAATATTGACGGTGTTATGTCAGTAGACAACCAACTTTCTGTTATTGAAGAGAAAGATATGGATAAAATGGCAAGCGACATGTCAGATGACGCTGAATCAGAATACGATGAGCAAACGGGTACGCTAACAGATGCCAAAATTGCTACCGTAATTAAAACTCGTCTATTAATGGATAGCGATATCTCTGGCTTCGATATTGATGTAGATGTTGAAGCAGGTAACGTTACATTAACAGGCAACGTAGACTCGGATGCCGAGCGTCAGCTTGCTGTTGAAATAGCCAAAAACGCTTCAGATGTGAAAAACGTTGAAGACAATTTGCAAGTTATTACCGAAACAGCAATGAAAAACTAAGCAGTTATTAGTGAAATGAAAGGGGCCAAATTGGCCCCTTTTTTATGTTTTTCTAACGGATATTTCTACAATAACATCCTGTATTAAGTAGAAAAGCGTTATTAGCCTCTTTTTTCGATATCCCGTTTTTTCGCAGCAACATGTAGTATTTTCCCATCCACTTTACAACTTTTGTCTTACAACCTTTGTCGGGTTTTCTTCCTATCCATTGCTGCGTATACTCTGCGCCGTAATTAGATAGCAGTACGAAATTTGGAACACAATGTGCAATACAGTATGCAAGTGATTCTTTGATTTGCAACGTGCAGTAGTCATTTAGAACCATCGTGTTCTTACATGGATAATCGCAAGTTAGGTATAAAAGGAAGTAAATGATGAAAGTATTAAATTGGTTAGTTTCAGGCGTGTTGATTTCTCTGCTGATTGTGCTTGCAGGCGTGTTAACGAATAACATGGCTTATGTAGGTAAAGCAAACGCTGATGATTCAAACAAGGCTCATCACGCCTCTATTGTAAAGATTGAACGTGTTTTTGCACAAACCGAATTCGATGTATCTCAAAAGCGTGATTTATTGCGTAAAACACGTATCGAGTTTTACCTTGCAGAAGCAAAGCAGGCAGATCTGCGCAATTGGACATTCAAGCGTGATGATTTGATTGACCGCGCAAAGAGTATCTTAGTTCACCACCAGACACAGTTTACTGCAACAACAACTGAGTTTGCGAGCATTTAAGCTCGCCAACTCTCTATCATGTCATTTAGCTTTCGTCAGTAGTTTAAAGTCCACGTTGGGTTTCTAAATAGGTAGCAAAGCTGCCAAGCCAATGACTCCCCATATAATGCATATCGTTTATAACAGAATTTACCCCCGCTGCCTTATGTGCACGTGCTGCACTATTTATTGCTGCTACACGTTTATCGTCTGAAGGCAATGCTGAAGCGATACCTTCAAGCATCCAAGCACGACTCAAATTTAAGCCATCTAAATGCGCAAGTTTACCGTCACTTTTATCCACTACCGTCGCTACGGATATCCAAGAGGCATTACCATCAGTTGGAATGCTGGGTAAAAAAGTAGATAGCCACGTTGCATAATTCTCGCTTGAATACACTCGGCGCATCAAATCGGCTTCGGCAATACAGGGTGATAAGAAATCTTGCCCTGATGGTTCATAAGCCAGTGGGCAATTCACATCATCTACGTATAGCCTGGTGATGGTTTTAGTGAGCAAATTTTCAAATGCAGCATCACCAGCCGTTTGGCTCCAATCTAACATAAGGCCGAATGCAAACGCGGTTTGACTGTGTTCGCCCACACGAATTGGAAACGACAGTTTAGGAAGCCAATCTGTTACGTTGGCCACGATTTTCTGCTCAAGTGGGAGTAGGGTGGTTAGCCATCTTTTAGCTTCAGGTGAATTCCATTCACGTAGTTCACTGGTTAATTGTAAAAACCAGGCAAGCCCATAAGGACGTTCAAAGCTCGTGCCAGTACCCTCACGGTTAAAGTAAGCGACTTCACCAGCGATATTCTCTTCGGTAAAACTGATATCGAGGTGTTTTATAATATCTTGGTAGTGAGGCGTTTCTGGATATTGGCTCGCAATTCGGGTTAATAACCAATGCCCATGTACAGACGAGTGCCAATCAAAGCAGCCGTAAAACGCAGGATATAGCTGTTTAGGCGGCTTAACGTGCTCTGGCCCTGTCATCATGTGTTTAATGATGTTTGGGTACTCTTTATGAACACAGGCTAATGCGAGTTGGGCAAAGCGGTTTGCAACCGTTAAGTCACTCGATGATGCATTAGAGTCGGCGTTGTTCGCCATTAGTGATGGTGAGACTAGGGTGAGCAGTAGTGTAAGCTTACAAAGCATGGTCAATTTCATAAGGTAAATGCCAATGTGTTTTAAGAATGAAAGTGCCAAGTTATTTGCTGTAAGGGTAAAATAACTTGGCGGCAATATGGAGCTATTTTTCAAGACGCTTTTAAAGACGTTTATAAAGGCTTAGGCAACGATGCGATATAGGCTTCAACAACGGTTTTAACGAAGACTTGGCAAGCTTCTGCTGTTTCAGGGTTATATTCACCGTGATTGGTAATGTTGTTAGATAGAATACGAATACCAAGAAAAGGTACGCCATAAGCATGGGCAATTTGCGCTGCCGATGCAGACTCCATTTCCTCTACACTGGTACCTAGATTTTTGTGGAGCCATGTAATGCGATCAATTTCGTTGTTCCAAAAATTACCGCTACCAATAGTGCCTTTCACAACGTTTCCAGTTTTGTGTTCCTTACTTAACGACATGGCGAGTTCAAGTAAGGTTTCGTCACCCGCATAAAAGCGAATCTTTTCAGCATCTGTTGCACTGTCACCTTCGCCGGCACTGCCTTCTGACGCCATTAAATCCATAGGGATCCAAGTCAGAGGGCGAGAACCTTCACCCGCTTCAAGTTTGGGGGTCTTGAAGTTACTCGCATTAACGCTTTTTTCGCCCAATACGATATCGCCGACCTTAAGTTTAGGATCGTGCCCGCCTGATGTGCCTTGGTTAATGATGATTCTTGGCTGGTAACGGCTTATACCTATGGCCGTTGCCGCAGCTGTATTTTCTAAACCTTTCCCTGTTTTTGCCACTACGATAGGGTGGCCATTTAATGTTCCTAAATAGAAGGTAGCGTTACCTGAATGCTCAACTCGTACGTCGGTTAATAGTGACGCGAAGTATTCTGCTTCAATTGGCATTGGCCCTTGAATCATGATTGGCGCTAACGGGGTTTCAGAAGAGGCCACTGTTACGCTTTTCATGGAAGATTCAGCCATGGTGTTAACGCTAAGTAGCGCAAAAAGCGCGGAAAAAAGTAGTGCCATTATTTTCATTGTTATTCCGTTAAAGAAAGAGTGGTCAGTAAAACTGCAAGTAAAAGACGCTAACTATTTCTACCAGTTCAGTATCTAAATTACAATGTGAATAGGCGGCAGGTGCGGGTAAATAGCATGATGAATACGCATAAAAAAGGCAGCCACTGGCTGCCTTTAAAAAGTACTAAGTACGAATAACGCTTATTCTACTTCAACAATCTTAAGGGTATTAGTTGCCCCAATTTTTTCCATTTCATCACCGTAAGTCAAAATGATGTTGTCGCCACTTTGCACTAAACCTTTGGCCTTAAGTGCCGCTACTACATCATACTTTAACTGACCAGGTTCACTTTTCGATGAATCGAAATAAACAGGCTTAACACCACGGAACAACGCCATGGTATTTAGTGTGCCTTCATGACGAGACATCGCAATGATAGGTAACGAGGTAGTAATACGCGACATCAACTTAGGCGTGTTGCCGCTTTCAGTTAATCCTACAATCGCTTTTACGCTTGGTAGGTGGTTAGCTGCATATACCGCTGACAACGCAATTGATTCGCTGGTAGATGAGAAAAGCTCATCCATGCGGTGCTTTGAAATTTTTACGCTAGGGTGTGTCTCAGCACCTTCACACACACGGGCCATCGCTTGAACAGTTTCAATTGGGAAACTTCCTGCCGCTGTTTCAGCAGAAAGCATAACCGCATCTGTGCCATCTAGTACTGCGTTAGCAACGTCCATAACCTCTGCGCGGGTAGGCATAGGGCTATCAATCATCGATTCCATCATTTGCGTTGCGGTAATAACGATTTTGTTTAGCTGGCGTGAACGGGCAATCAGTTTTTTCTGAACACCCACTAGCTCGGCATCACCAATTTCAACACCTAGGTCACCACGCGCAACCATTACTGCGTCTGAAGCACTGATAATGTCAGTAATAGCTTCATCGGTGGCTACGGTTTCAGCACGCTCTACTTTGGCACAAATTTTCGCATAACAGCCTGCTTCTTCAGCTAGCTTTCTTGCGTAATTAAGATCTTCACCACTACGAGGGAATGAAACCGCAAGGTAATCAACGCCAATCTCAGCCGCTGTGATAATGTCTTTCTTGTCTTTTTCAGTCAGGGCTTCAGCTGATAAACCCCCGCCTTGACGGTTAATGCCTTTATTGTTTGATAATTTACCGCCAACCGTCACTTCTGTTAGCACTTTACGGCCTTCTACGCCGGTGACTTTAAGTTGAATACGACCGTCATCAAGTAACAAAATATCGCCAGCACTGACGTCATCAGGTAGCGCTTTATAGTCGATACCAACTTGCTTAGCATCACCAGCATCGCGGTCTAGTTCAGCATCAAGCGTGAAACTATCGCCAACAGACAATTTAACCGCGCCTTCAGCAAAACGTGCAACACGAATTTTGGGGCCTTGTAAATCGCCTAAAATGGCAACGTACTTACCTAAGTTTTTAGCCGCTTGTCTTACGCGTTTCGCACGCTCGATATGATCTTCTGCTTGTCCGTGTGAAAAGTTCATACGAACCGTGTTTGCACCGGCGGCAATTAGTTCTTGAATTTTTTCGAGTGAATCAGTGGCAGGGCCAAGCGTTGCAAGAATTTTCGTTCTTCTGGTCATTAGGAGTCCGTCGCAATTTTTAAGTGATGTAGCACAAATAGATATATGGCTAGCCTATGTAATTTGTACAAAGGTTAACCTGTAATCGCTTTACGTAATTTTATTACAGAATAGTAGATGAATCTGACATAAATGTGAATGAAAGATGAAGAATTGGGAACTGAGCCGACCAGTTACGTCATTCATCTCAATAAAGAGTGTTAATGCCATTCACTGCCTTTTCTGTATTTTAAATAATCAATAGTTAAGCTTGTTTCCACTTAACTAGGGTAGCAGGTATGGAGAGAAAATGTGGTTAATTGCCGAATAGGGTAGGAAGCTAGTCGCTTAGCGACGTTCATAAAATGTAACGAACCCGAGTTAGGCTCCTCAGAATGTAGTAGAACATAAAAATAGGCTAACTCGAATGCGTTAAAGAGAAGTGTTTATTCGTTGCGCTTTTCGTAGCGCGAACCGCGCAGGGTGTCTTTCACCCGTTTTAAATTCTCTCTGAATTTGTTACCGCGGCGTAATGTGAACCCTGTAGCGAGTACGTCAATAAGCGTAAGCTGCGCAATACGTGATGCCATTGGCATATACATATCGGTATCTTCCGGTACCTCAAGAGATAATACGTACGTACATTCATGCGACAATGGACTGTCGGCTGAAGTTATACCCACTACCGTTGCATCGTTCATGCGGGCAATTTGTGCAATCTCTACCAAGCTTTTGGTGCGACCCGTATGTGAAATAAGCACGACAACATCGCCAGTAGAACAATTCATGCAACTCATACGCTGCATCAAAATGTCTTCAAAGTAGACAACAGGCACATTGAAACGGAAAAATTTGTTTAATGCATCGTGTGCCACAGAGGCGGATGCGCCAAGCCCAAAAAACGAAATCTTCTGTGCTTGAGTTAACAAATCTACAACGCGATTAACCACTTGCACGTCTACAGACTGTCGTGCAACTTCAAGAGAAGCCATGGTCGATTCGAAGATTTTGTTGGTATAATCTGCTGGCCCATCATTTTCATCAACATGACGGTTTACGTAGGGCGTTCCATTTGCGAGACTTTGTGCTAAATGAAGTTTAAAGTCTGGAAAGCCTTTAGTATCTAAACGTCGACAAAAGCGATTAACTGTCGGCTCACTAACATCCGACATTTTAGCCAAGGTTGCTATACTCGAGTGAATAGCTGTTTGCGGATTCGCAAGGATCACATCAGCCACTTTTCGTTCTGATTTGCTGAATGACGCTTTATTTTGTGTAATTTTTTCTAAAATATTCATACAGAAATAGCAATTAGTAAGGGAAAATTGATGTAGGTTACCCGACTCATAGTACCCAATGTGACGGAAGTGACAAGAAAAATGTAATTTTTTGACATTTTTTATCACTTGCGGGGAACAAAAGGGGTCTGGATAGGGTACTAACCCGTTAATATATAGAAATGAGATTCAATAGTGTCCAAAAGTTGTAATTTTACTACATTTGGTGTTAACTATATGCTAATAACACGTGGATGGCGTTAGAAGGTACGTCTACCTCACGTTAGTTTCACACATACATTTAAAAGGTCGACGAAAATGGTATTGGAAAATTCCTACGAACCCTGTGATTTCGTGCTATTTGGCACACTGGGTGATCTTTCACGACGCAAATTACTGCCGTCTTTATATCAGCTTGAAAAAGCAAAACTCATTCATCCAGATACAACCATTGTTGGTGTAGCCCGCCATGAAATGGAATTAGAAGACTATATCGCCGAAGTGCATACAAACTTAGTAAAGTTTGGCGATAAAGAGCTTTGTGAAGAAACATGGGAGCGTATGAAGGGCCGTCTTCATTATGCGTGCGTCGATATGAAAGATATCGGTAGCTACTGCGTTTTAGAAGATCATGTTGACCCAGCGCGCACCATGGTGTGTTATTTAGCAACACCGCCTTCTATCTATGGTGATATTTGTCGTGGTCTTCACGGCTGCAAAATTATCGATTCAAGTGTACGTGTTGTACTTGAAAAGCCGATTGGTCACGACCTTGAATCGTCAAAAGTGATTAACGAGCAGGTCGCTGAGTACTTCGACGAGAAACAAATTTACCGTATCGATCATTACCTAGGTAAAGAAACAGTACTTAACCTTGTTGCACTTCGCTTTGCTAACTCTATCTTTGCGACCAACTGGGATCACAACTGTATTGACCATGTTCAAATATCAGTAGCGGAATCAGTTGGTATTGAAGGGCGTTGGGGTTATTTTGACGATGCGGGTCAAATGCGCGACATGGTGCAAAACCACTTACTTCAAATTTTAAGCTTAGTGGCCATGGAGCCACCAACAACACTAGATGCAGACAGCATTCGTGATGAAAAGCTTAAAGTACTTAAAGCACTGCGCCCTATCAATTCATCGAACATTAGCGATAGCACGGTTCGTGGTCAATACACCGCAGGTTTTGTTAAAGGTGAAGAAGTTCCAGGCTACTTGGAAGAAGAGGGTGCTAACACCCAAAGTAGAACGGAAACCTTCATTGCAATTAAAGCAGAGATTGATAACTGGCGTTGGGCGGGTGTTCCGTTTTACCTTCGTACGGGTAAACGTATGCCGTCGAAAGTCAGTGAAGTGGTTATCTACTTCAAGCGTCAGCCACACAACTTGTTTGGCGACAGCTTTAAGAACTTGCCACCGAACAAATTGGTAATTCGACTTCAGCCTGATGAAGGTGTTGAAATTACTGTAATGAACAAAGTCCCGGGATTAACCAGCTCTGGGTCTATGGATTTACAAAAATCTAAGTTGAACTTGAGCTTCTCTGAAGCCTTTGCCGACGATCGTATTCCTGATGCCTATGAAAAGCTGCTTCTTGAAGTAATGCTAGGCAACCAGGCGCTGTTCGTTCGCCGTGATGAAATTGAACAAGCCTGGACATGGGTTGATTCAATTCTTGAAGCATGGAAATCGTCTAATGAACCACCAGAGCCTTATCAGGCTGGTACGTGGGGACCGGTAGATTCAATTGGCCTTTTGGCACGAGCGAATCGCAGTTGGTACGAAAGCAAAACGGTAAAGAAGAAGAAATAATATGGCTTTAACAACCCTTTCATTTGATACACCCGATGCGCTTACTTCAGCATTTGCTGAAGACTTGGTTAGCATTCTTAAAACTGGTATTAAAACCCGCGGGCGTGCTTCGCTTGTGGTGAGTGGCGGCAGAACGCCTCTTGCACTTTTTAAGCAGTTGAGCGAAACCGACATAGAGTGGGACAAGGTAGATATTACCCTTGCTGATGAACGTTGGGTGGAAGAAGGTCATGAAGCCAGTAACACCAGCTTAGTAAAAGCGAATCTTATTCAAAATAAAGCCAGTGCAGCGCATTTCGTTGAATTAAAAAGCGATGTTGCTGACGCTAGTGAAGGCGTAAATGCTGCTGAAAAAGCGATTGCAAGTATGTCCCAGCCTTTTGATGCGCTTATTTTAGGCATGGGTGAAGACGGTCATACCGCATCGCTATTCCCCTGTTCTGAACAAGTCAATGATGGCTTAAGCATGAACAGTGGCCGCACATGTATTGCTGTACAACCTACAACTGCACCCCATCAACGTATTTCACTTACGTTGCCGGCGTTGCTAAACAGTCGACATATTTTTCTGCATTTAACCGGTGATAAGAAAAAGCAGGTACTGCTTGATGCACTGGAAAATGCTACCGAAGCGCAAAAGCCCATCACGGCCGTGGTAAACAGAGCCCCGGTAACCTTGATGTGGGCGCCCTAGGAGACAATGATGGATTCAAGAATTGCAGAAGTTACGCAGCGTATAATAGAGCGCAGCAAAGACAGCCGTAAGGCATACTTAGAAAAAATTGAACACGCACGCCGCCAAGGTCCTCACCGCGGTGTGCTGTCGTGCGGAAACCTAGCGCACGGGTTTGCAGCGTGTGGAACAGAAGATAAATCTGATCTTCGCTCGATGACTAAAGCAAACGTAGCAATTGTATCTGCTTACAACGACATGCTTTCTGCGCATCAGCCTTACGAAACGTATCCTGCGATTATTCGCGATGCAGTTAAAAGCGTAGGCAGTGTGGCTCAGTTTGCTGGCGGTGTTCCCGCTATGTGTGACGGTGTTACTCAGGGTCAAACCGGTATGGATTTGAGCTTAATGAGCCGTGACAACATTGCCCAAGGTGCTGCTATTGCACTTTCGCACAACATGTTCGACTCAACCCTTATGTTAGGTATTTGCGATAAAATCGTACCTGGATTATTAATGGGTGCGTTAAGCTTTGGTCACTTACCAACGGTATTTGTGCCAGCCGGCCCTATGCCTTCAGGCTTACCAAATAAAGAAAAAGCCCGTGTTCGTCAGGAATACGCTGAAGGCAAAGTAGGCCGTGATGCGCTACTTGAAGCTGAATCTCAGTCTTATCATTCTGCTGGTACATGTACTTTCTACGGTACCGCAAACTCTAATCAATTAGTGGTAGAGATGATGGGCCTTCATTTACCGGGCTCTTCATTTGTAAACCCAGGTACAGAGCTTCGTGATGCCCTGACGAAAGCGGCTTCAATTCAAGCGACACGTATTACTGACTTAGGCGATACATACCGCCCAATCGGTAACATTGTTGACGCTAAAGCTATTGTAAATGGCCTAGTTGGTTTGCTAGCAACCGGTGGTTCTACTAACCACACTATGCACTTAATTGCCGTTGCTCGTTCAGCTGGTTTCATCATTAACTGGGATGATTTCTCAGATATTTCTAATGCTGTGCCTTTGCTTACTCGTATTTATCCAAACGGTTCTGCCGATATCAACCACTTTGTTGCTGCTGGCGGTATGTCATTGCTTATCAAGCAATTGCTTGATGCAGGGTTGTTGCATAATGACGTTAATACCATTTGTGGTGAAGGGTTAGACTTCTACACCAAAGAGCCAATGTTGAAAGATGGTGAGCTTGAATGGCGTGACGGTCCTACTGAGTCGTTAGACAAAGAAGTACTAGCCACGGTAGAAACACCATTTAAACCAGATGGCGGCTTAAGTGTACTAGAAGGGAACCTTGGTCGCGGTGTGATTAAAACATCAGCGCTTCGCACCCCTCATTGCACCATTAAAGCGCCAGCGGTTGTGTTTGAAGACCAGTTCGACTTAGACGCTGCATTTAAAGCGGGCGACTTGGACAAAGATTGTATTGTTGTCGTTCGTTTCCAAGGGCCTTCGGCTATTGGTATGCCAGAACTGCATCGCTTAACACCGCCTCTTGGCGTGTTACAAGACAAAGGCTTCAAAGTAGCCTTGGTCACTGACGGTCGTATGTCAGGTGCATCAGGTAAAGTACCAGCGGCAATCCATGTAACCCCAGAAGCCTATAAAGGCGGCTTGCTTGCCAAAGTTGAAGCGGGTGACTTGATTGAACTAAATACAGAAACAGGCGCATTAACCTTGCACGTCGATGAAGCTACCCTTGAAGCCCGTGAAGCGAAACCTGCTGATATTGGTCACCACCATATTGGTATGGGTCGTGAAATGTTTGGCGGCATGCGTGCCATCCTTACCGGCGCTGAAGAAGGTGCATGCTCGTTGTTCTACAACCAGGAGCAGGCGCTATGAGCCAGAAGTTTGTGGCCGATGTAGGGGGCACTAACATTCGCGTTGCTCGGGTTACCGAAACAGGCGTAACCGATATAAAGAAATACATGTGTAATGATTTTGCTAGTATCGACTTGGCAATTTCACAGTATTTTAGTGATATGCCTGAATACCAATTCACCGAAGGGTGTATTGGTATTGCCTGTCCAGTATTGGGCGACCAAGTAGTGATGACTAACCATAGCTGGGCGTTTTCGCAAAATGCGCTACGCTCGCAGTTAAAGTTAGACTCATTGTTTGTGATCAACGACTTTACCGCAGTGGCACATTCATTACCGGTTCTGAATGACTCACAAGTTGTTCAAATTGGTGATGGAACGGCGAAAGCCGGTGGTAACATTGCGGTATTTGGTCCAGGTACTGGCTTGGGTGTAGAGCATATCACGATGACCTCTACTGGGTGGCAAACCCTAGACGGCGAGGGCGGTCATGTTGACTTCTCTCCTGTCGATGAAACCGATATTGTGGTATGGCGTCACCTGCAAAAAAGTTTCGGCCGTGCTTCGGCTGAAGAAGTAATGTCTGGCAGGGGATTACATAATATTTATACCGCACTAGCACAAGATGCAGGCAAAGAAGCTACATTCGCTGAACCTGCTCAAATTACAGAAGCCGCATTAGCGGGTACCTGTGATATTGCTGCTGCCACTTTAACGCAGTTCTGCAGAATTATGGGCAGCTTTGCCGGTAATTTGGCGTTGAATATGGCCACAACAGGTGGCATTTTTATCGGCGGTGGTATAGCAAACCGTTTCCCTGAATTCATTCAAAATAGTGACTTTAGAGCCCGTTTCGAAGCAAAAGGGCAGATGAAGCACTATGTGAAAGATATTCCTACTTATTTGATAGCAGAGCCTGATCACGGCTTATTAGGTGCAGCTGCTTATCTTCAACAACATACTGCGAGCTGATTTATGACAAGTAAATGGAAATATTCGCCAGCTGATATCTTTGCTGCTGGCCCTGTTGTACCTGTATTGGTTATCAACGATGTGGAAAAGGCAGTTCCGCTAGCAAAAGCACTTATGGCCGGTGGTATTAAAGTATTGGAAGTAACCCTTCGTACGCCAGCTGCAATTGACGTAATTAAGCGTATTGCAGATGAAGTGCCTGATTCTCTTATTGGTGCTGGAACGGTAACAAATGCACAGCAGCTTAAAGCGGTTATTGAGGCGGGTGCCAAATTTGCAATTAGCCCTGGTATGACAGCTGATTTGCTAAAAGCGGGTATGGAAGCAGAAATTCCACTTATCCCAGGTATTTCTTCAACGTCTGAACTGATGAAAGGGAAAGATGCGGGTTACACCCATATGAAATTTTTCCCAGCCGAAGCGTCTGGTGGTGTGAAAGCGATTAAAGCGATCAGTGGCCCATTCCCTGAATTTACATTCTGCCCAACTGGCGGCATTGGCCCAGGTAATTACAACGATTACCTAGCCCTTAAGAATGTTGTTTGTGTTGGTGGTTCTTGGTTAGCACCAGATGATGCCATTGAGTCTGGAGATTGGGATCGTATTACGCAACTTGCTAAAGAAGCGGTTGCGGGTGCCAAGATTAGCTAATAAAAAGATAGTAAAAAGCCCCGATAATAGTGACTGATTATCGGGGCTTTTTTTATTTAAGATTATCAAGCACACCGCAAGCGGCTAAAGGGCTCGCTACCGCATTACACAGGCGTTATCGTTTGCACCATAGCGTGAGATTCACTTGGCTGTAGTGTCTTGCCCTTAGTGATAGACGACTCTACACACACCATATGTTTATAACCAAACGGATCCATATCAGAAATTGACGCAGCGCCTTGCCAAGGGTTCCATACCACCAACGAGTCGTGGCCTTTTGAGCCAACATCGGTAAAAGAGGTATCGTTTACCACAATAGATGCCTTTTCTACCGCGCTCATATGAATACGGTCGGTTTCACCGGTAAAAGTATAATTTTCAGGTGTGGGTTTTATCGCCCAGTCATCCAGTTTATCTTTATAGTCACCGGTTATACCGTCAAGGCGAACCGCTTGAATATGATCAACATGAAAGTAACTGTGTAACGCGCAGTTGTAAGTAAAAGGTACTACGCCTGTGTTTTCTGTAATTAACGATACGGTGAGGGCGTCACCTACAGTAATTGATAGGGTAACAGCACAGTCATGTTCAAACCCTTCTGCTCGCGTGAAAGATGGGGTAAGCGTAATATGCGTGCCAGTTTCATCTTCGCTTGATGATGTTAACTGCCACACTTGTGTGCGCAAAAAGCCATGGGCAGGCAGCTCACCTTTCGCTTTGCCATGGTCGTCACTAAACCATGGCCAACACACAGGTATTCCACCACGTATAGGGCGTTCACCGTTAAGGTAGGCATGGGGGCTCATCCATAAGCGTTCCTGCCCATCTCTTTTTGGAATAAAAGATAAAACATGTCCGCCAAATAAACTGATTTTTGCTGAACCGAGGTGGTTATCTACCTCTAAAAACGTCAATCCGTTTGATTCGCTTACTTGCAATGATTCTGTTGACATAAATCCTCCATGAAGCAACGTGTTGATTGTACCGTTGTCGAGATTTCCACAAGGTCTCGCATTCCCATTTAATAATGGCTTATTGTGCTATGAAAACAAAAAAGGTGCGAATAGTATTCGCACCTTTTTTCAATCTACAAACAATGTCTTCAATAACCGAGCAACCGGGTTGCCGTTATTGATACACCCGATTACTTAGAAATGTGAGCAACCAAGTCTAGAACTTTGTTCGAATAGCCCCATTCGTTGTCGTACCAAGAGATAACTTTTACGAATGTGTCGGTAAGTGCAATACCCGCTGTTGCATCAAAGATTGACGTATTAGCGTTGCCGATAAAGTCATTTGATACTACTGCGTCTTCAGTGTAGCTCATGATACCTTTAAGCTCGCCTTCAGACGCTTCTTTCATTGCCGCACAAATAGCGTCGTAGCTAGTTGGTGTAGCTAGGTTAACAGTAAGGTCAACCACTGAAACGTTTGGCGTAGGAACGCGGAAAGCCATACCCGTTAGTTTGCCGTTAAGCGCAGGAATAACTTTACCTACTGCTTTAGCTGCCCCCGTAGACGATGGAATGATGTTTTGGCCAGCGCCACGACCACCGCGCCAGTCTTTCATAGAAGGACCGTCAACGGTTTTCTGTGTAGCTGTAGTCGCGTGAACTGTTGTCATTAGGCCGTCTACAATACCGAACTTATCGTTAAGTACTTTAGCTAGAGGCGCTAGACAGTTAGTTGTGCACGATGCGTTTGAAACAATAGTTTCACCAGCGTAGCTTTCATCGTTAACACCCATAACGAACATAGGCGTGTCATCTTTAGAAGGTGCAGACATAACCACTTTCTTTGCACCCGCTTCGATGTGCTTAGCGGCAGTTTCTTTCGTTAAGAACAGACCTGTTGACTCAACTACCACGTCTACGTCTACTTCATTCCATTTAAGGTTAGAAGGATCTCTTTCAGAGGTGATGCGGATAGTTTTACCATTTACAACTAAGTCGTTGTTGTCTACTTTAACTTCACCGTCGAATAAACCGTGCGTCGAATCGTATTTTAACAAGTAGGCAATGTAATCTGTATCTAATAAGTCGTTAATAGCAACTACTTCGATGTCTTCACGGGCAGCAGCCGCACGCATTACTAAGCGACCAATGCGACCAAAACCGTTAATACCGATGCGAATTGTCATGACGTACCTCGATTATTTTTGAATATGAAAATAAATTACGTAAAGTATGGATCAAAATGCCATAATTGGCAAAACAAAAACGCTAAACTGTTGGAAAATTACGAACAACAGCTTATGCAATCGTATTCAGTTTTCATAGCGCGACTGTTTCTAGAATAATGTTAATATTTTGTACGTATAAGCAAATTTGCTTAGTGCAAATCAAGCGTGCCTCTCACAGGAATACAGGAACAAGTTACGATGACACAAGATCTTCTGCAACAACTGGTTGAAATGCGTGGAATAGAGACTCAATACGTCGACGCATGGGGCAAACCAGCAACCATCGCAGAGTCAAGTAAAGCCAAATTACTTAACGTGCTGGGTTATGACACCGCCAGTGAAGAAAAGATTCAGTCGCAAATTATAGACGACATTAGCTCAGTATGGTTATCTCCTTTGAACCCTGTTCAAGTGGTTCGTAGCGATGAAGCTATTGTTATCGTTGTGCGCCTACCTATAGAGCTTGTAAACGATGAACATGTCATTACAGTTCACTGTGAAAACGGAAAAATTGAAAAACATACGTTTACACCGGTAGACCAAGAAATGACGACCATGGCGCACATCGATGAGGTGGAGTTCCATGAATACGTAGTATCGTTGCCACTTAACTTACCGCTTGGTTATCACACCATAGCGTTAAGTGCAGACGATGATCAGTTTGCCGAGTCTCGCATTATTGTTGCGCCAAAAGCCTGCTACACCCCAGAGCCTATTGCCGCTGGCAAAAAGATTTGGGGATTAAGCGTGCAGCTTTATTGTGTGCGTAGTGAGAAAAACTGGGGAATAGGGGATTTCACCGACCTTGCAACGCTAATTGAAAAAGCAGCTGGCGTAGGGGCAGATTTTATCGGGCTTAATCCTATTCATGCACTTTATCCTGCCAATCCAGACGCGTGTTCTCCTTATGGTCCTAGTTCTCGCCGCTGGCTAAACTACTTATACATTGATGCGTCTGCTATTGAAGGTTTTGATGACGAAAGTGTTCAGGCCGTTGTGAATGCTGACGAGTTCCAAAACACGCTGACTCATGCCCGTGAAACAGAACACGTAGATTATGAGGCTGTCGCTCATATTAAATTGGCAGCGTTAAAAGCAGTGTTTGATGTTTACGATACTCGTCATCTTCGTAAAAATACCAAGCAAAATAAAGCATTCAAAGCGTTTGTTGCCGAAGGCGGTGAAAGCTTAGATATGCTAGCGGTATACGATGCGCTTCAATCTCACCTTAAAGCGAAAGGGAAAGACTGTTGGGGATGGCCTGTATTCCCTGAAGAATACAAAGATTACCATAACCCCGCCGTTGCGAAATTTAAAAAAGCCAATGCTAGCGAAGTTAAGTTCTACCTATTCTTGCAATGGATAGCGGCGCAACAGTTAGAAGCGGCAAGCAGCAAAGCCACTGACTGTGGTATGACAATTGGTTTATATCGAGATCTTGCTGTAGGGGTGAGTGAAGGTAGCGCTGAAATTTGGGGCAACAAAGATTTATACTGCACTGATGCAAGCGTAGGTGCTCCGCCTGATATCTTAGGGCCGTTGGGGCAAAACTGGGGTCTTCCTCCAATGGATCCTCGCAAGCTTTATGAACAAGCTTACCAACCTATTATCGACTTGTTTTCAGCCAATATGGCGTCGTCAGGCTCGCTTCGTATTGACCACGTAATGGCTCTGCTACGTTTGTGGTGGGTAGTGAAAGGTGATGATGCGAAAGAGGGCGGTTATGTGTATTACCCGGTTGATGATTTATTGGGTATCTTAGCCCTCGAAAGTCATCGTAACCAAAGCTTAGTTATCGGCGAAGATTTAGGCACCGTGCCTGAAGAAATTCGCAGTAAGTTGGCAGACAATGGTGTGTACTCATACCGAGTTTTCTTCTTTGAGCAAGCAGAAGACGGTGGTTTCTTCTCGCCAAGCCATTACCCTGTGCAGTCTATGTCTACGCTCACCACGCACGACATGCCTACGCTTATTGGCTACTGGCACTGCTTAGATTTGGCGTTAGGCAAAGACATTGGTCTTTACCCTACAGAGGAAATTCTGCAATCCCTTTATACCGACCGTCACGCGAATAAACAGTCTATATTAGACTCGCTACATGGCCATCACTCGGTAGCAGATAATGTGGGTAGAGATGTTAACGCTACAGGCATGACAGCAGAACTTAGTAAAGGTATGCAAGTGCATATGGCTGGCGGTTCAAGTGCTTTGTTAAGCTTACAGTTAGAAGATTGGTTACAAATGGACAAGCCAGTGAATATTCCAGGTACTTTCAACGAGTACCCTAACTGGCGTAGAAAGCTGACCAGGAATGTTGAGGCTATTTTCGAGACTCATGATATAACAGAGTTGGCAGCTCAATTAACGCAAGCACGTAAACAAGCCGGTGCTTAAGTTATAGTTTTCATTTTTTAAAATGAATATGTTGGCGTGCAAATACGCACGCCTTTGCCTAATATTAGGGCAGTAAACCCGCGTTTTCTTGCGGGTTTTTAATAGGAGTAGCAGATGCAGGTAACGCGGATAAAACAGATAGCGCAGCAATTAGAACATGCAACATGTTCTCAGCCGTTTTCCGTTCTTGGGCCAATTGAAACAGGAAGTAAAACTAAGATTCGAGTATGGCGTCCAGACGCTTCATCCATCGAAATAAGTTGGCCAGATACCGCATTGCCGAAGGTTATGCTGAAACCACTCAATGAAGCTGGTTTATTTGAAGGTGAAATCACAAAATCCCAAAGCGCACAAGTTTACTCGGTGACGATCACCACTAAAGCGGATAGCTACACCTATTGTGACCCTTATCAATTCGCTGAAAATGCTTATCATGCTGTACATTACATCGACAGCAAACCAGAGAATTTGTATCACCAAGCCGGTGCACAGCTCATTACCGTTACGCCTGATGAAGGCGAAGCAATCGCTGCCACCCGTTTTTGCGTTTACGCGCCAAACGCCTCGTCAGTTTCATTAATTGGAGACTTTAACCAATGGGACGGGCGCTTACACCCCATGGAAAAAACCTCACTGGGGTATTGGGTATTAGTGGTTCCAAACTTAGGCGAAGGCGAACGCTACAAATACCAAATTAAAGATGCTCACGGGCATGAATTACCGCACAAAACCGACCCACTAGGGTTTAGCGCAGAGCAATATCCTTCTCATGCATCAAAAATTTTTGACCACGAAAAATACCAATGGAACGACGATGCATGGCTAGCATCCCGTAAACAAAATAAATACGCAAACCCCATGAGTATTTACGAAGTGCACCTAGGCTCGTGGAAACGCCCTGGTGCAGACAGCGGGCAGCGTTATTTAACTTACGAAGAGTTGGCCGAAGACCTCATTCCTTACGCAAAAGAGATGGGCTACACCCACCTTGAGTTATTACCCGTTTCAGAGTTTCCGTTTGATGGGTCGTGGGGATATCAGCCGGTTGGCATGTTCGCGCCAACCAGCCGTTTTGGTAACCCAGATGCCTTTAAATACTTTGTCGATAAATGCCACCAAGCTGGTTTAGGGGTAATTATTGATTGGGTACCTGCGCATTTCCCAGAAGACGGCCATGGTCTTGCTCGCTTTGATGGCAGCCATGTTTATGAATATGAAGATCCAAGACGCGGTTGGCATCCTGATTGGAATTCGTGCATCTATGATTTTGGTAAGCAAACCGTTCGCCAGTTTCTCGTCGCCAATGCATTATTCTGGTTAGACAAGTTTCATGTGGATGGATTAAGAGTAGATGCGGTTGCCTCTATGCTTTATCTCGACTACTCCCGCAATGAAGGCGAATGGATACCGAATGTCGACGGTGGAAACGAGAATTACGAAGCTATCAGCCTGCTGCGCTGGATGAATGAAGAAGTGTATAAGCACTACCCTGATGCCATGACTATTGCCGAAGAGTCGACTTCTTTTCCAAAAGTGTCACGACCTGTGTTTGAAGGCGGGTTAGGTTTTGGCTTTAAATGGAATATGGGTTGGATGCACGATTCTTTAACCTATATTGCTAAAGATCCTGCTTACCGTAATTATCATCATGGCGAAATTACTTTCAGCATGGTTTACGCGTTTGACGAGAACTTTGTACTGCCAATATCTCACGATGAAGTGGTACACGGTAAAGGTAGCTTATTACACAAAATGCCCGGTGATGAATGGCAACAAGCCGCTAACTTACGTTGTTATGCTGGCTTTA
Organism: Alteromonas stellipolaris; assembly: GCF_001562115.1. Taxonomy (NCBI): domain Bacteria; kingdom Pseudomonadati; phylum Pseudomonadota; class Gammaproteobacteria; order Alteromonadales; family Alteromonadaceae; genus Alteromonas; species Alteromonas stellipolaris. The sequence continues at coordinate 2,724,067 of NZ_CP013926.1, read as the reverse complement.
TGTTTGGTCACCCAGGTAAGAAATTAAGCTTCATGGGTAATGAATTTGCACAAAGCAAAGAATGGAACCACGACACCAGCTTAGATTGGCACCTTCTTGAACATAAAAAGCACAAGGGTATTCAAAGCTTGTATAAAGCCTTGAATCAGTTTTATACCCACACTCCTGCCATGTACGAACAAGATCACAGTCATAATGGTTTTGCATGGATTGACCATGAAAATGCTGACCAAAGTGTGGTGTCTTTTGTGCGCACGTCTTTAGATGGTAAGCAAAAAGTATATGTAATTTGTAACTTTACGCCTATTCCTAGAGAACATTACCGTGTAGGTGTAGATGGGGCAGGTGAGTTGGCGCTTGCACTAAATACAGATAGTCAGGTATTTTGGGGTAGCGATTATCCTGTGGACGGCCATGTCACGCCTACTCCGATAGCATGGAATAACCGAGACCACTCAGTTAGTATTAATTTACCCCCATTATCTACCGTATTTTACATCACGAAATAGGAATTACGTTGGACGCGAAACAGAATGTCACAGAGACAAGCCATGTTTTATTGGGTGAAGCGTTTCCACTAGGAGCAACGCCCTATGATGATGGGTGTAACTTTGCAGTTTATGCACCAGATGCAAAAGCAGTGGCGCTATGTCTTTTTCACAACGATACCGAAGAGCCGATGGAAGAAATATTGTTGCCTGAAAAAAGCGGCGATATTTGGCATGGTTTCTTTCCCAATGTAAAAGCAGGCCATCTGTATGGTTACCGTGTAGAGCGTGGTGAAGGGCAACTTCACGGCGTTCCTACCGATAAACTACTTATCGACCCTTATGCGAAAAAACTCAGTAGACCGATTCATTGGGATGCAAGGCAATATAAATTCGACTCGCAATTTATGGTGCCTAAGTGTGTGGTGGTGGCTGACGCCGATTACCCTGAAAGTGCTATTCGCAAAGTAAACGTTTTAAAACACAAACGTATTGTTTATGAAGCGCATGTGAAAGGGTTAACCAAGTTACACCCCGATGTGCCGAAAGAACACAGAGGCAAATACCTTGGGGCAAGCCACCCTGCGGTTATTGCTCACCTAAAAGCGTTAGGCATTACTACCGTTCAGTTCATGCCGATGTGTTCGTTTATGCCAGAGCCTTACATTACGGAAAAAGGGTTAACCAACTATTGGGGCTACAACCCGGTTAACTTTTTTGCACCTGAACCTCGCTATGCAAACAAAGATGCGTTGGCCGAAATTAAGCATATGGTTGATGAATACCATAAAGCGGGGCTTGAGGTGATTGTAGATGTAGTTTACAACCACACGGCAGAGGGCGGTAAAGGCGGCCCTATTTTGTCCTATAAAGGTTTCTGCCCTTACCAAGCGTACTTGCTAGAGCAAACTAAGCGGGGAGAGTTGGTTTATTCGAATCACTCTGGCTGCGGTAATACAGTGCATACCTCTCATCCTTATATGATGACCCTCATTTTAGACGCTATGCGTTTTTGGGCAACCACTATCGGTGTAGATGGCTTTCGTTTTGACTTGGCCGTAACCCTGGGGCGCGAGCCTCAAGCCTACAACAAATATGCTGGTCTGATTCGTGCCATCGGACAAGACCCTGTTTTAAAGCAAACTGTATTGCTGGCCGAGCCTTGGGACATTGGTCTTGGTGGCTATCAGGTGGGCAACTTCCCCACGCCTTGGCTTGAAGTGAATGATAAGTACCGAGACACCGCGCGGGCGTTTTGGCGCGGAGATGAAGGTTTAGCAGCCGATTTTGCTACTCGCTTTATGGGGTCTCGCGACTTATTTCATAAAGGCTACCGTCATATTTCTACATCGGTGAATAACATCACCTACCACGATGGTTTTACGCTGCATGATTTAGTAAGTTATGCAGACCGACATAATCTCGCTAACCTGGAAGAAAATCGAGATGGCCACGGGCATAACTTATCAGCTAACTATGGGGTTGAAGGTGAAACCCAAGACAAAAATATACTGGCGCTACGTGAACGGCAGAAGCGAAATTTATTCGCCACGCTTATTTTCTCGCAAGGCACGCCGCATATTTTAGGTGGCGACGAGCTAAGTCGAACGCAAAACGGTAACAACAACGCCTATTGCCAAGATAATCCAATTAGTTGGACGCAATGGGAAATGAACAAGCGTCAGCAAGATTTCCTTAGTTTTTGTCAGTATGTTATTCGCCTAAAACAAGGTTCTACCTTGTTAAGCGAGATAAAACTAGAAGATGACCCTTACTCGTTATCGAAAAATGTCAGCCAAATTAATTGGTTCAAACCTGATGGCACCGATAAAGCGTCTGAAGATTGGAACGCGGCACACAATAAAGCTTTTGGTGTAGAAATCAGAGGCTGCGCGGTGGGTGAGCAAACCCCAGAGCATTGGTTTATGTGTGTAAATGCCAGTGACAACGACGTGAGATTTAATTTGCCAAGTTTGTCACCCAAAGGAGGTTGGACGTTGCATTTAGATACCCGTTACGCTTCACTCAGCGAGCAACCTAAAATCTGTATTCAGAAGGTCTTTTTACAAGCGGGTAAGTCTCTTACTTTGTTTAGTTTTAACGAATTTACCTCGTAAGCTTTACCTCTGACGAAAAAAATAGCATACCGAACGGATATCGGCACGGTATGCTGTTCTTTATTGGTACAGGTGGTATTATGCTCTCCCATCTGAATGTGAGGGTTTTTCTATGCAAAATGAAGGTGGAAGTAAGCACGCCACAACAGCGTGTGATATTGGTTTTATCGGTTTAGGCGTAATGGGTAATAACCTTACAATGAACTTGGTAGACCACGGTTATCGAGTAGCATGTTTCGATTTAGATCAGCACAAGGTCGATGCTATTCTTGCAAAAGACGCCAGTGAGCGAGATGCCAACGCTGAACCTCGCGTAGAAGGTTGTAGCTCTTACACCGAATTACTCAGCAAACTAAAAGCCCCTCATCTTATTATTCTTTCTGTTCCAGCTGGCGACCCTGTCGACCATGTATGTAATCATCTTATTGATGCGGGTATTCATGCCGACGATATCGTGGTTGATACCGGTAATAGCTTGTGGACAGACTCCGTTGCCCGCGAAGAGCAATACAAAGGCAAATTTATCTTCTTTTCTACTGCCGTTTCTGGTGGTGAAGTAGGGGCGCGCTTTGGGCCATCATTAATGCCATCGGGCAATCCCTATGCGTGGACCCGTATTGAGCCTGTACTTAAAGCGATTGCCGCGAAGGTCGATCCTGAAACGGGTAAGCCGCTTGAGAGTTTCGTGCCAGGTAAACCAATATTAGAAGGTGAGCCATGTGCCACCTATATTGGCCCAGTTGGCGCAGGCCATTATGTAAAAATGGTACATAACGGTATTGAATATGCCGATATGCAGCTAATTTGTGAAACCTATCATGTGATGCGCGAAGCATTGCAAATGTCGCCTTCTGACATTGCAGCCGTATTTAGACGCTGGAATGAAGGTAAGCTAAATAGCTACCTAATGGAAATTAGCGCCGAAGTGCTCGACCAACTTGACCCTGATACCCAGCAGCCTCTTGTTGATGTAATTCTTGATAGAGCAGGACAAAAAGGCACTGGACTGTGGACTGCGGTAAGTGCATTGCAAGTGGGTAGCCCAGCCCAAACTATTACGTCTGCCGTTTTTGCGCGCAGTATTTCTAGCTTGAAAGATGAGCGTGTGGCAGCAAGTAAGGTGCTTAGTGGCCCTGAACCTGTTGTTCATTCTGATGAGCAAAAAGAAGACATCATTAATAAACTAGAGCAAGCGTTATACTGCTCTAAAATTTGTGCTTATGCACAAGGCTTCCAGCTAATGGCTATTGCTGCCAAAGAACACGGTTGGCAGTTAGAGTTTGGTGAAATTGCCAAGATTTGGCGTGCAGGCTGTATTATCCGCGCGGTGTTCTTGCAGTCTATCTCTAAGGCATACGAAAACAACGAAGAGTTGTCGAACTTGCTGATGGACCCTTTCTTTGCCAATCAAATTTCTGAGTTCCAATCTGATTGGCGTCAATCAATTGCGCAAGCCACTATTGCTGGTGTGCCGTGCCCCGCTATGATGTCATCGTTGAGCTATTATGATTCATATCGCACCGCAGTATTACCGGCTAACTTGCTACAAGGTCAACGAGACTTTTTCGGTGCCCATACATACCAACGTGTAGATAAGCCTGCGGGTAAAAAGTATCACTTAGAATGGAGTGATCCCCAACGTCCGCAAACTTCTATAAAACGCTAAACGGTTCCTGTACCAATTTAAAAGGTGTGCTAGGTTCTATTGGCGCACCTTTTTTCTTTATGACGCCTGAATTTAGGAGAAATTATGTCTGAGCAAAAATGGCAAGACACACTGTCAGAAGAAGAATACCGGGTGTGCCGCAATGCGGGGACAGAACGACCTTTTACTGGGGCATTGTTAGATGAAGCCCGAGAAGGAACCTATGTTTGTAAGTGCTGTGGTGCTGATTTGTTTTCATCACAAACCAAGTTTGATGCTGGTTGTGGCTGGCCCTCTTTCTTTCAACAACTTGAAAACGATAACGTAGGTTACCGAGACGACAATACCCATGGTATGCATCGCGTAGAGATTTTCTGTAAACAATGTGATTCCCATTTAGGGCATGTGTTTCCAGACGGGCCAGAGCCAAGCGGGCAGCGCTATTGTGTAAATTCAATTTCACTGACGTTTAAAGGTAATGGTGATGTTGTGGTGAAAGGCTAAACATAAGCGCCGTAGCTAATACGTTGAGTAAATGATTTTCACAAGGTAAACAGTCGAACAAAAAATATACAGTTATGATTGCCTTGATGTTTGAAATAAAAAAATCCGCCTTTATTTGGCGGATTTTTTCTTTTTTTAACACTTATTTTATACGAAAAAAATGTAATTCATTTTCATTATCACAGTCTATTTAGCTTAAGTGCGCTTGCATCGAACTGGCTATTATCAAGGGCAGAGACAATATCACTAACCACGCTGTCTAAAATATCAACCGGTAAATTAAACTTTTGACCGATTGATTCCCGCCTAGCTGAGGGTATTTTTTCGTCAAAGTATTCACCTACGCCTAGCCATACATAAGCCATTCTGTAGTTTTCTTTATCCATGCCTAACGACACCAATGATAGGTAAACCGCACTGTCTATGTCATCGGCATCCTTGTACAGGCTTAGCGCTTTATACAAGGTATCGATAGTGCGCTCAGGATCGGTCTTAATTTGCGCCGAGGCCAAAGAGATGAGCAACTCAGGATCGTTAACTTTGTTACTCGCGACATAGCGCTCAAACCGGTGAAATGCCTCTTTATCATTGTGACGAGACCAATGGTAGTAAGAAAGGTGAGGGTCAAGGGAACGTTTAGTTTCACGCGCTAATCGGGTAAGTTCGCGTTGAGCAGTAATTACTCCCTTAAGGCGGGTGGCTTCTTTGCCTTTACGTTTCACGTGTTCAATATGCTGAACTTCTTCCACACACACTAAGTAATCTTCAAACGCCAATAACAGTGGGTATTTGAACGCATCTGAGGTATCTGCTTGGTGGTTGTATCTCAACCTAATAATATCGGCACGTTCATGACGACAACGTGCATCTAGGCTCAAATCTAAACACATCTCACTGTGGGTTTCGCAAATTTCACTAATAGTCGGTTCGAACCAATTGCTACATCCAGACAACATGACGGTCATCGATAGCGTGGCAATAACATTTTTATAACCTGTTGGAAAATTACTAAATAAAGTGCCTAGAACTGGCGAATTTTGTGATTTCATGAAATTTATCAACAATTTGGTCATCCTTGTTTGTTTCTTTAAGATACTGCTCGTCACCGTCAGACGAAATCTTCACCTAGTGTACCCTAAAATATTAAAAAACTGACGTGTCACATACCGTTAATTTACGTCGATAAAGGCAAAAACATGAACCAACAGTTTGAGCAGGAATTACAAAGCAGCTGGCAAGAGCGTCAGGAATACGCGGAAATGATGTTGCCCCTTATCGGTAAGCTATACCGAAATAGCGCAGTAGAAATTTCAGTTTATGGCCGCTCTTTATTAAATGCCAGTGCGACTGATGTGATAAAAGCGCATCGCAAAGTACGCTTGCACGAGGGAGTAAAATTGCGACTTCGGGAGAGTTTCCCAATTTTACTCGCGCTAAGTGAAATGCAGATTGCCCCTGCTCAAATTGACATTGGTAAATTGGCCTTCGACTTTAATTACGGTTCGGCGGTAGACAATGACGACTTAAATGCATTTTTAAGTGAGAAGTTAGGCGACGTGATTGATAAAGAGGACGAGCAGAAGCCTCAAGACGTTGTACTTTATGGCTTTGGTCGTATAGGTCGTTTATTAGCCCGTTTATTAATAGAGCGCCAAGGTAAAAACAACAAACTACGTTTACGTGCCATTGTGGTACGTGGTGGGCGCGATGGCGATTTAGAAAAACGTGCTAGCTTGCTTCGCCGCGACTCAGTGCACGGGCCATTTAATGGCAGTATCTCTATTGATCATGAACGCAATGCATTAAAAGCAAACGGCTCATTTATTCAAGTGATTTACGCTAACAGCCCAGACGAGGTTGATTACACGCAATACGGTATCGACAACGCTATTATTGTTGATAACACCGGTATTTGGCGTGACCGCGATGGTTTAGGTCTACACCTTAAAGCGAAGGGGGCGTCTAAAGCCGTACTAACGGCACCAGGTAAAGGCGATATTAAAAATATCGTTCATGGTGTTAACCATGAAGAGATCACGCCAGACGATACCATTCTTTCAGCTGCAAGTTGTACTACCAATGCGATTACGCCTGTGCTTAAAGCGTTAGATGAAGAATACGGCATTGAAGACGGTCATGTTGAAACTGTGCATTCATACACGAATGATCAAAACCTCATTGATAACTACCATAAGGGTGACAGACGTGGTCGCAGTGCGCCGCTTAATATGGTTATTACCGAAACGGGTGCAGCGAAAGCGGTATCGAAAGCTTACCCTAAGCTTGCTGGCAAGCTAACCGGTAACGCTATTCGCGTGCCTACGCCGAATGTATCATTGGCTATTTTGAACCTTAACTTAGCGAAAGGCACAGATAGAGTGGCAGTGAATGAATTCTTACGGGATGCCGCACTCTTTTCTAGCTTGCAACACCAAATTGATTACACGGCCAGTAAAGAGATTGTGTCTACTGATCTGGTTGGCTCACGAGCAGCGTCAGTGGTTGACTCCCAAGCAACTATTGTAGCCGATAAACGCCTTACTCTTTATGTTTGGTACGATAACGAGTTTGGTTATAGCTGCCAGGTAATGCGTGTTATCCGCGATATGGCAGGGCTCAGTTTCCCTACATTGCCGCTTTAATATTCAATTTGAATAAAAAACCGACCACCTAGGGTCGGTTTTTTATTTGTGTAAACAAAACCGTGCCTTCAAGTGGCATAAATAGCGCATTGGCACATGGTATTTGTGTTGCTGACTATGCTAAATTAGCGCTCAAATAAAGAGGGAAACGACAGTTTATGCATATTTCTAGTCTATTCGACAGCGGTAATATTGAGGTGCTAAGCGCACAATCACCCGAAGACATTCGTCTTGCTATACCTAAAGATAATCAATCTGAATTTGCTCAATGGTTTCACTTTCGCTTAGTTGGCGAGTCGTTCGTTACCCATACAATGACCATCACCGACTTGGCTAAGTCGGCCTATCCAGAGGGTTGGAAAGGCTACAATGTGCTTGCTTCATACGATCGCCAAACCTGGTTTCGTATTCCCAGCGAGTTTGATGGCGATAACCTCACATTCTCACTAACACTCGAACAGCCTAGCGTTTATTTCGCTTACTTCATCCCTTATAGCTACGAAAGGCATCTTGACCTAGTGCACGATGCGCAAATGTCATTGCTATGTGAACATCGCTTTCTAGGTTTAACTCTAGATGGTCGCGATATGTCCATGCTAGTGATTGGCGAAGAAACGCCTAATAAGAAAAAGGTGTGGGTTACAGCCCGACAGCATCCAGGTGAGACCATGGCACAGTGGTGTGCAGAAGGTCTCATTTACCGTTTGCTTGATGAGCAAGACGGACTGGCGCGACAATTGCTGGATAACGCAGTGTTCTACGTAGTCCCCAACATGAATCCTGACGGTAGTGCACGCGGTCATTTGCGTACCAACGCGGTAGGCACTAATTTAAACCGTGAGTGGGCAACCCCTAGTGCTGATAAAAGCCCAGAAGTGCTTTATGTGATGGATGCAATGGAAAAAATTGGCGTAGATATGTTTGTCGATTTGCACGGTGATGAAGCACTGCCGTACAATTTTGTGGCAGGCTGTGAAGGTAACCCAAGTTACTCTGACGAAATTAAAGCGTTAGAGAACACCTTTAAAGATGCATTGTTAAATGCAACGCCAGAGTTCCAAGACGAGTTCGGTTACGATAAAGACGCGCCAGGTGAGGGGAACCTAACCGTGGCAGCCAATGCAGTAGGTGAGAAGTTTAATTGCATGTCTTACACCGTTGAAATGCCGTTTAAAGACAACGCAGATGTACCAGATGAAATTTACGGCTGGTCTGTTCAGCGCAGCAGACAGCTTGGCGAGGATTTACTTATTGCCGTAAATGCCGTAGTAAAGAAGTTAAATGCTTAAACGTTAAATTAGCATCACAAAAAAGCCCCTTTTCAACGGGGCTTTATTAATAAATACAATAATAGAAATCATAACAACAAGATAATAAAGGGGTGATACCTTGGAAGGGTTATATAGTTTTCTCGTCATACTGGATGGTTTTTTAGGCGGCGCAGGGTGGTTTCCTTACGTATTGCTAGGTGTAGGTTTATTCTTCACTATCTACCTTAAATTCCCTCAAATTCGTTTTTTCAAACACGCATGGCAAGTAGTAACTGGCAAGTTCGACAAAGAGAGCGATCCAGGTGATACCACACACTTCCGCGCACTTACTACCGCGTTATCAGGTACGGTTGGTACCGGTAATATCAGTGGTGTAGCGTTTGCTATATTCTTGGGTGGTCCAGCAGCGTTGTTCTGGATGTGGGTTACCGCCTTTTTAGGTATGACAACGAAATTCGTTGAGGTAACCCTTTCTCACAAATACCGTGTGAAAACCGAAGATGGCACCATGGCGGGTGGTCCCATGTATTACATGGACAGACGCTTAAACATGAAATGGTTAGCGGTAGCTTTCGCCATTGCCACTGTAGTGAGTTCATTCGGAACAGGTAACTTGCCGCAAAGTAACGGTATTGCGCAAAGTATTGAAGCCACGTTTGGTTTCGAGCCTTGGGCAGTAGGTAGCGTGCTAGGTATTTTACTTGCGCTTGTTATCCTTGGTGGTATTCAACGCATTGCTGCCTTTACTGCGCGAGTCGTGCCGGTAATGGCGGTTATTTACCTTATTGGTGCGTTAGCGGTAATTTTCGCGAACGTTGAAAATATTATTCCTTCTTTCGCTGCGGTAGTTAAAGATGCATTTACAGGGTCTGCGGCTGCAGGGGGCTTCTTAGGGGCGTCACTTGCGTATGCATTTAATCGTGGTGTAAACCGTGGTTTGTTCTCGAACGAAGCGGGTCAAGGTTCTGCACCCATTGCTCATGCTGCGGCGAAAACCAAAGAGCCAGCGTCTGAAGGTATGGTGTCGCTACTTGAACCTTTCATCGATACCATCATTATCTGTACGGTGACTGGTTTGGTTATCTTGTCTTCTGGTGTATGGAAAGAAAAGCATGAAAACGTATTTGACCGTTCAGACATGTTCTTCGTTCAAGGCCAATATGATGACAGCGATCAGGCCGATGTCGATAAACTTTACGGTTACCTGAACGATGTAGAAGGTAACGAGATAAAAGCGTACACAGGTAGCATCACGGTAGTAAATGGCACTGCGGTTAGCGATGGTTTTACCTTGTTAAATTCACGCTCAGTTGCTGAAGATGTTAAATACAACATTGGTAGCGAAGACTTGTTTACCGGTACGTTAAAAATCGAAGAGGGTAAACCAGTACGAGACAACCTAGAAGTAAGCGGTAAATCATTGGTGCACTCTGCTGCACTAACGACCATTGCCTTTACACGCGGATATTTCGGTAACTTCGGCCAATACATAGTATCCATCGGGCTTATGCTGTTTGCGTTCTCAACTGCTATTGCGTGGTCGTATTACGGTGACAGGGCGATGACCTACTTGCTCGGCCCCCGCTCGGTAATGCCATATCGTGTTATTTACGTAGCTGGCTTTGTGTGGGCTGCCTTTTCTGATACCACATTAGTATGGGCACTGTCGGCAGTGGCCATTGTGGTAATGACTTTACCTAACCTATTTGGTATTGTGCTGCTCAGTAAAGAAATGAAAGAAACCGTTAATGATTATTGGTCTAGACATAAAAAATAATCGTTAGTGTGAATGGGTGTGTAAGCCAACGTGGTAGCCTTTTAAGTTTGGCTTTCACACCACAAATTCAATTAAATTATATTAATGCTCATCTGCCTTTGAATAGGCTTTGCAATACGCATTTCAATACGTAAAATACTCACCTCTAAAACCAATGCTACCTGGTTATTTTCGCATCATTCCTACAGGAGCAAATTATGGCACTCGTTGACTGCCCATCGTGCAATAAAAAAACGTCTGACAAAGCAAAAATATGCCCGCATTGTGATTTCAAAATAGGCGATGCTTCCTCAGAAGATATTGAACGTAAGAAAAATCTACAAAAATTCAAAAAGTTACAGAGCATTCAAAATCAATCGCTTATTGCCATGATCATATTTGTGGCGGGATTCGGTTTTATGTATTGGGGCGGAACAAGACCCGGCGACTTGCAACATAATCTCGCTATTGTAGCCAGTATTGCAGGCTTCGTGTGGTATCTTGTCAACCGCGTAAGAATTGTACTTATTAAACGATTCCGTTCATGAATATAGAAGTATTACTAAATAGTATGACGCCAGAGGTGTACGAACGTCTGCGTCAATCGGTGGAAACCGGTAAATGGCTTGATGGTACGCCGTTAAGTGAAGACCAGAAAGCCAGCTGCATGCAAGCAGTTATGCTGTATCAAGCAAAAATTGAGAAATCGTCGGAACATATGACGGTAAATGAAAGCGGCGAAATAGTGCATAAAAGTAAATCAGATTTTAAACGTGCACTTTCCAAGCAAGAAGATGATAACAACACTATAGCGCGGTTTAAACAGGATGATATTTAGTCGGTTCTTTGCTCCTTCTCACACCAGTCAGAATCCCGAAAAAAGACTGGAAGCCATTCAAAACCTGTCACCGGAAAAGCCTACAGACAAAACAATTTTACATGAATTGGCATTTAACGATGCCAATGCTGATGTCAGCCTTGCAGCCTTAAGCAAATTAAATACTTTTGTATTGTGGCTTAAAATGTCACAAAGCGCGCAACATGCGAAAGTGAAAAAAATTGCTGAACGCACCGTTGAAGCCGCATTGATGGGGCAGGGTGATGTCAATATAAACGCGAATGAAAAAGCTTCATTCTTGCGCGAAAGTGCCAATGGTGAATTAATTCAGACCGTGTTGGTTAATGACGCAAGTTTGTTGGCAGACAAAAGCTTAGTAATGACATTGCTTAACAAAGTCGATAAGCCTGCTTTTACTCAAACCATTTTTCTTCAACATGCAGATAACGCACTGCAACAAGCTATTTTAGCCACAATTGAAGATAGTAGTGTGCTACAAAAGCTGGAAAAGAAATGCCGAGATAATGCTATTCACGGTGCTATCGTTGCAAAACTTCAGCTATTAAAAGCGCAAGCTGAAAAGCCTATTGAGTTAATGCGACGTGTTACTTTATGTTTGTCTAAGTACCAAGCGTTGGTAGATAAATCAGATGTTGAAGATATTGATAAGCGCCAAGTTAAATTGTTAGGTGAATATAACGACTTAATGTCAGATGCATCGATATTAAGTGCAGAAGATAAGACGGCAGTAGACGCTAAGTTCGCCCGTATTAGCGAAAAAGTAACACGTCACTTATCGCGTATTCGACCTGAGTGGGAAGCGCAAAAAGCGGCAAAAGAAAAAGCTGAGATAGAAGCCCTCTGTAAGCAGCACTTATCGCATGCCACAACGCAAGTTAATTGGCTTTATGGTGAGCGTTTATGCGAGGCGACTCTTGCTGATGTAGCGGTGGTTAATGAATCGGTACGCGCGTTAGAAGTAAGTGCTGATCACATGGCTTCATTAGGTGGCAGCGCCAAACTGCTTGATGAAGTTCGAGCTGGCATTGCGGCATTAAACAACAGTTTAGAAGCCTTTTCGATGCAACAGCAGTACGGCCAAAAACTTTTGATTTGTTTGTCTCAAGTGGAATCCCTTGCAGAAGAATCTAAGCAGCAGGCGGCAGGTACGCCTATTGAACCAGCAAAAAGTGCCCAAGACGTTAAAGTAAAAGGTGAAAAAGAACAAACTGCTGAAGTGTCAAAAGCTGCAAGCACTGATGCAATTGAAAGTGACTCTGTTGAAGACCAAGCTATTCAAAACAAAGCCATTCAAGATCAAGATTTTGAAGACAAGAACGTTAGCCAGAAAGCGCCAGAATCGATTGAGGCTGAATTTAAAGCGTTAAGTGAAAAGTATCATAATTTACGCAATGAACTCATTTCAGTACCAAGCGCCCTTAATAAGCGCTGGCATGCAGCTTCGCGCGTTTTCAGTCAGAAAAAACAAGCTAAAAAAGCAGAAGTAGACCACGCGCTTCGTCAGTGCAGAAAACAAATCAGTGTGGTTGACAACTTGATTGCCCAAGGTAAGTACCGCGCGGCTATTACCAAGTTTGAAAAGCTATCTGCAAGCTTCGAATCTATGCCTGAGAATGTGAAAAAACAATTGGCTAAGCGTTTTGAGAAAACCGCTGAAGATATTGCTCACCTTGAAGGCTGGCAAGATTATATCGCGGCGCCTAGAAAACCTGCACTGGTAGAGGAAGCTCAGGCATTAGCGGCTAGCCCTGTTGAAGATATTAAACAGCGCGGTGAAGCAATTCGTTATTTACGCCAGCAGTGGCTTTCGTTAGGCGCTGGTAGCGACGATGACACACAACAAAGTGCTTTCGACGCTGCTTTAGAACTTGCGTTTCAACCTTGTCGCGAACATTACGCAGCATTGGATGCAGAGCGTGAGAAAGCGCTTAAAGCTCGTCAGGCATTGATTGATCAAGTTGCCGCCATCGATTTGTCACAAGACGAAGCTGTGCTGGCTAAAGTGTTCGATAGAACCGTTAAACAATGGCATGAGTGTGGCCAAGTTGAAAAGCGTGATTACGAGTCGTTAAAGCAACGTTGGAATAAAACCATTAGCCCGCTGCAAACGAAAGTGAACCAGTGGCATGGGATGAATAAAAAAGCAAAGCAGGAACTCGTTGCTCAAGCATCAGCGCTGTCAGTACAAGAGGATATTGCTAGTGCCACTGAAACAGCGCAGCAGTTGCAACACAATTGGAAATCCATAGGCCATGCCGGTAAGCGTGATGAAAGCCGATTGTGGCGTGAGTTTCGCCTGGCGAATGATGCATTGTTTGGACGCTTAAAAGAGCAGCGTAAGGCACAGTCATCTGCATTTGATGAAACCTTAAATACCCTTTTTACTCAATTAAATGCCATTGACTCGGAATCTGATGAATCAACGATTGCTAGTTCAATTCAGGATATTGAAACGCAAGCGAAAGATTTGCCTGGTGCAATGCGTGCAAAACTTGATAAGAAAATAACCGTTATTCAAAAGCAACAGCAAACACGTGCTCAGCAGCGCCACGTACGTAAAGTACAGCAGCGTGCTCAATCGGTTATTACAGTGTTAAGCGAAAGTTTGAGGGCAGGCGATTTTACTAGCATCAGTGATGATGACGCTGACCTACTAGGGAAGCGTTGGAAGTCTGCGCTGTCTAAACCTACACCTGTTCAACAAAGTCGTCATTGGCTAACCGTTGCTTTGGAAGCGGCTACTGATATACCAAGCCCCCAAAGCGATAGCAGTATGCGAACCAATGTACAGCTAACCATGATGACAGCGAAACTAGAGAAAGGTGAGAGCCTATCTCCTGCGCAGTTGTTGGAAGATTGGATTGCGCATGGCAAAGTCGATGACCAAGAGACGCATTTACTTGAACGAGTAGTGAATGTATTGGATAACAACCCAGAGGTGGTTGCTTAAAATGAAAAGCCAAGTTGAGTTTGGTTTTGCCAGTGAAATGACGGCATATCGTTTTATCAACACGGTTAAACACATGGATGTTGATTCACTTGTCGTGAAGTTTGGACGCAGTGATCGTCACGTGTTGATATCTTACCGTTATGCGGTAGCTGAGTTTGATAGAACGTTATCAGAGTTAGACGATTTAGCGCGAGAGCTTGGCGGGGAAGAAGTATAAAAAAAAGCTGATGGACAAAGTCCATCAGCTTTTCTCGTAATAAAGCGTGAATTAACAGTCTTTATCTTCGGCGTTTGCGCCTTCTTTAACATCTTCACAAGCATCTTCTACTGCGTTGCCTGCGTCTGTTACAATTTCGTCTAGCTCTTCACCAGCGTTTTCTGCTTCACCGTCACCGCATGCGGCAAGTGTTAGTGCGAATGTACCAGCTGCTAAAAGTTTCAATAATGATTTCTGTGAGATCATGTCCGTTCTCCTGTTTCCTAAAAGTATCTTAAAGATATTGAAAATATCTAAAAGCGTAATAAATTTATGCTCGTGGTGACCGACCGCGTAAGGCATTCGCGACTAGTGAAATGACTAGTAAGGCGATGAACACAAAGAATAAAAATTGTGCGATACCTGTTGCTGCACCTGCGATGCCGCCAAAACCAAAAACTGCTGCAATAATGGCGATAATGAAAAAAGTAATTGCCCAACCTAACATAGCTAAATCCTCTTTTTGCTCCGTTACTGACATAGATACTAATGCGAACTCCGTGCCTAAATGGTAAGCTTCTGATTTAAATGATTTTAATCTTATCTTGCGCTACTTTTTACTAATGAATTCTTCGTAGGGTAAACAAGGTTTACAGAGCATTTGCACTTTTTACATGGCCGAGGCGGGTAGGAAGCAAAGAAGCATTCACGATTTGCAGATGCTACTATCACTTTTTAACTCTCGTTATTCTAAAGGGCGCGAAATGGCAAAAACTCACTCCGCATTTATAGGTTTAATGCAACGGGCAAGAAATGTGAAACGATGGCCCTTGATGGCACAGTTTCAAGAAGAGATGTTGTCTACACATATCTACGAAGCCTCTATGGTAGCGCATATGTTAGGCGCAATAGCTGCGGATGTGTTTAACGAAGATGTTGACCCTGACCGAGTTGCTGCTATGGCTATATTTCATGAAGGTAGCGAAATTGCGGGTATGAGTGATATTCCAAGCCCGGTGAAATACCACGATCCTGAAACTACTGCGGCTATTAAAAAGTTAGAGCGTCGGTTTGAGGCTATGCTGATTCAAACCTTGCCTGAGCCGCTACAGAAGCGCTACCAGCCCTTAATAGAACAAGATAAAGATGATGTTCACGTTCGACTTGCTAAAGCCGCTGATGTGCTATGTGCGTATCTTAAATGTGATTATGAGTTGTCGAAATCGAATTCAGAGTTTTCAAATGCCATGGACGAAATGGAAGTGCAATTGAAGCAGTACCGAGAAAGATTTCAGTCAGTAGAGTACTTTTGCAAAGTATTCTTAGAAGATGCCAAGGGTACTTTGGACGAACAAACTAAAGATCTTGATTGGGTAGAACGAGCCAATACATTACATTTAGATTCAGAGCAAAATTAAACGAAATCATATATAGCTTCGAGGGCTTAAAACAAAACGACCGCCACTTGGCGGTCGTGTTATCAAAATTTACGTATTTCTGTTCGAATCATGCCTATTTAGCGTTATCAGCCTGGTTAGCAAGAATTTCTTCAACAGACATCACGTTTTTCCCTAAACTACCTTGGGTATTGCTCATTCTTACCAGAATAGAAAAGTAAACGTCGTTAATCTGTGTCTGCGTCACCGTGTTTTGCCCCTGACCTGGCACGGGCTGTGCCACCTCGGTACATCCTGACATAGTGCATTGCTGATTGGTGGCAAACGGTTGGGGCTCATCTGTATTGTGGGTTACTGCTCTGGCCATGACGGCCTTTTTATCAACATCAGTTTTGACGATAGCCAACCATTCATAATTATGTTTTTTTGCAAGTTCAGCGGCTCTTCGCAACGCGAATTGCTGAATAACATCCGCAGGTGTGCGATCTGTGGCTTTAAATAATACTCGATATTCATTGTCGGTTAGTTGAACGCTAGAGTACCCGTATCCTTCTTTAGTGACCGCTGATTTATAAGGTGTTGGTGAGGCGATAGGGGTGGTTGTGCAAGCGGTAACAAATAAACTGCATGCTAAAGCCGCTATTTTCATTTTTGTTGGTAGGCGCATGGTAATTCCTAGTATTAATTGTAGTGACTATTATTTTAGGAACGAAAGTGCGGTGGTGCGCACGAAAGTCATAATAGCTTGATTTCTTTTGCTCTTGGGGGCGTCAGTTTTTATGCCCTTGTAAGCCCCTGCAGCAACAATACCTAATAATACTTCAGGTTTGCCCATTAGCAGTCGACAGTCTCGCTTCGCCTCTTCAAGTGATTCTTCAGCGTGATGTTTTTGAGCTAGGTAATTATGTTGGCACTGCCTAATGTCCTCCAAGTTCTTTTTCAGAAAAATATTCATGATAAGTGCTCCTTAGTTTTAGACTCACTGACGGCAATCCCGTTTGCTGCTATTTAGTTAAAGACTGCATTAACGTGCTAAGCCGCTTTATATTAATAAAACGGAATGCACTTTGCGCATGCATAAATGCGATAACACTTAATACACTATTAACGAGTAACAATATAACCATAATAAGCAATGCAGGCATACCAGCATGATGCATCGCTAACCCAATACATGAATTGAGCAAAATCCAGCAAAAACCACCTAATGCAAATGCGGTAAGTGCGCCAAATATGCTGACAAAAATAGATTTGGTAATGAGTTGAAGTTCAGCGTTAACCAAGTCGATTAAGGCAAAACCTTGATATTTCTTTTGCGTGAAAAGCGCTTTAAAAGAAGAAAGCGCCTCTTCAAAAGCAATGTCTGGGGGAATGTCGTTAGACGACTCGGTTGAAGCGCCGTTTGTGCGTTGCTGGTGAATGCGAAATGTCGCCTGACCTCTCGGAGAAGTCAGGCGAAACGGATTTTCGCTGCTCAGCGTGTATGTGGCACTACGAAAATCTGGTAGAGTTTCCATGCTTTATTTCTTGCGAAATAATGAAGTAACTAACATACCTGCTGCGAAGGCCATACCAGCAGTTGCCAATGGATTCTCGATAGCGTACTTACGTACGCCAGAGGCCTGCCATTTTTGCTCAGCTAAACGTTTTCGTTCAGACATGTTGTCCGCAGAGCGGCTTGCCGTGTTACGAATATTGTCCTCAGCTACGGCCGCACTATCAGCCAGTTTATCAACTGACGAATGAAGTGTTTCTTTTAACTGATCCGTGACTGGGTGACTAGGCTCAGTTACGCTATTCACTTTCGCTGTTTTAGGCGTAGTAGTTTGTGTCGCCATAGTACTCTCCTTAAGTTTGCTAGATTGCACATAGAGAGTTGCAACGCTTGTACCAATATTTATAATTATTTAAGTTATTGTTTTTAAAGTGTTTTATTTGATTTTGAGTTTTAAGAGTTCTTCTAAAGTTCAATTTAACGTAAGAGTTGCAAGGTAGGCCGTGTAATAATTTCGTAATCGGTGAGCATCTAACAAATAACGCGGAGGGAAAGTTAGCTACTCGTAGTAGCTAACTGGTTCAAGTGATGTGTTTTTTTAAGACACCACACTAATTAAATCTTCTTTACTAACAGGCTTTAGAAGTGACTGACTCACACCTAAATGCTTCATAGTATCTTTATCTGGCTCGTTGCCACTCACAATAACCAACTTCGCCTTGGGTTGAATTTGATTCAACTCGGCAGCTAAGTCATATCCATGGTAGTCGGGAAGGGTTAAATCCATCAAGACATGGTCAAATACCACTTCGTTCATACGCTCTATAGCATCCGCGCCCGTATTTGCCGTAATGACATCATGGCCTTGATGAACCAAGAATAATTGCAACAACTCTGCTGCATCCTCGTCGTCTTCTATCACTAACACTTTTTTAGACGTCGGTTGAGGTTGAGTACTTTGTGTCACTGTTTTAACGCTTTCTATCTTCGACACGGCTGGACCTTGAGAGCGAACCAAATATTGGTCGAGCACTTCAGTCAGCGCTGCTCGTTCAATAGGTTTGCCAATAACATTATTAAATCCGTCATCCATTAAAGACTGTTTTAATCCTTTTCGGCTAGCGGCTGTGACGGCCACAACAGGTACGTTGCTATTGTGCCGTCTTATTGCATGTAGGGCTTCAATTCCATTCATTACTGGCATATGGATATCCATTAACACTAAATGAAAGGGGTCGTTATCTTCTTCGGCTTGTAATACTGCCTCTAACGCTTTAACCCCGTTTTCAGCATAAGCTACAGTAGCGTGACATTGACTAACTAAATGCCCGGTTAAGCGGCGAATCTCGCGGATATCATCAACAATCAACACTTTGCCAGTAACTTGTAAATCTAAATCATTGGCCTCAGCTCTGCTCGGAGCCTTAAGCGCAAGATGAGCACGACTTTGCTCGCTAATATCACCGGGATCGATGGAAAACGAAAAGCGACTACCTTTTCCAAAAACGGAATCTACACTAATGCTTCCGCCTAGCTTAGCCACCAGTTCACGGCTAATTGCTAAGCCTAATCCAGCACCGCCATGATTTGCACGCATGATATCTTCGATTTGCTCGAAAGGCTGAAAGATTTTTTCTAGCTTATCGGGGGGCATGCCAATGCCAGTATCTTCAACAATGAAGTGTAACCTTTCGTTCGTTTTCCCCGGCGCTGGTGGACGAACTTCAACGGTGACGGTAATGGTACCAGTATCGGTAAATTTCACAGCGTTACTGACTAAGTTAATTAATACCTGACGCAAACGGGTAGGGTCGGTTTCAATTATTTCCGGTATCTTGGTCTCTGCAATCACATCGAAAACAAGATCTTTGTCTTTCGCTGCTAATCGCATTAATGAGTGGATATCAGTAAGGAAAGGGCTTAAATGCACCTCTTTAATATTAAGTTCAAGTTTGTCCGCCATAATGCGAGACATATCAAGAAGGTCGTTTAACAGGCTAAGCAAGTGCTTCCCATTAGAATAAATAATAGAAAGTTCTTGGGCCAAAGGGTCGTTACCTTTGTCGTCTAATAGCAGCTCTGTGTAACCTAAAATTGATGTAAGCGGAGTACGAAGTTCGTGGCCTAAGTGAGCCAAAAACTTATCTTTCGCTTTATTTTGTTGTTCAACTTTATGCCTTTCTAATCGTTCGTTTTCTATCTCTCGTCGAACCATGGCGTAGCGGATGGTTCGCATGAAACGTGGCGACTCAATTTCTGTTTTTTGCAGGTAATCGGCTGCACCTGCTCGCATTACTAATTCGTCAACTTGAGAGTCTGACTGACCAGTTAGAATAACAACAGGAAGGTTGAACTGATTAGATTTAAGCACTTCTAATACATCTACTGCGTTTTCTGCGCCAAGTAGATAGTCGAGCAGACACAAATCGAAATTACGACGCTGTAACGCGTCTATGGCGTCAGCACTGTTGGTTACCCAGGTAAGCTGGAAACGGGGTTCTTCACATTGAAGTAAATAATCTGATGTTAAAAAATAATCATCTTCGTCATCTTCAATCAGTAAAACCCGGATAACTTCGGTCACTGTGCGCTCCATAAAACATTGGTCGTAATGTAGCGCTAAATAACCAGCGCTTTAAAACATAGCGGCACTAATGGCTAGCGCCGTACGGCATGAGTAAAAACTTAACGAGCCAAAAATAGTGACTCACATCAGCTTAAATCGAATTTATATGATTCAATTAATCGTGTGGCAATTCTACAAACTCAATCCAGTAGCGACCTAGCGCGCGCATAAGCTCGACTAGTCCCTCGAAATTCACAGGTTTGGTGATATAGGAAGCACAGCCTAAATCGTATCCTCGAAGCATGTCTTCTTCTTCTTTGGACGTAGTAAGGATGACTACTGGGATCCCACGTAATTTAGGGTCGGTTTTCAATTCTTGCAGCGCTTCTCTGCCGTCTTTACGTGGCATGTTAAGGTCTAACAGAATTAAGCTAGGGCGTGGAAATTTGCTGGCATCTGTGTATTTCCCTTCATGACGTAAAAATTCAAGTAATTCCACGCCATCTTCAACACAAAATAAGTTGTTTAACACACGGCTTTCTTTTAGTGCGTCTACGGTTAATAGACGATCGTCCTCATCGTCATCTGCCATAAGGATATTAATAGGTTGGGTTTGTTTACGCGTCATGTGTGGTATCTCCATTATTATTTAGAGAGCCAAAAGGCTCGCTGTTTATTGGCAGAAGGATAGTAAAGGTTGCACCTTCTCCTGGCGAACTTTTTGCCGAAATTTGACCATTGTGGCGTTCAACAATGCGTCGGCATACCGCTAGGCCAATCCCTGTTCCTTTGTATTCGCTTCGTCCGTGCAAGCGTTGGAACGGGGCAAAAATCTTTTCTGCAAAACTCTGTTCAAAGCCAATACCGTTGTCTGAGATTTGGATTTTAATCCAGTCATACTCGTCAGCTAACAATATGTCCTTCATATCAGTTTCACTTGGTGGTGTCGCCGTAATTTCAATAAGGGGAGCTTTGTCGGCGGTTTGAAATTTTAGCGCATTTGACAGCAAGTTCAGAAACAGCTGATCAATTTGTGATTTGTCTGCGCGAATAGTCGGAATGTCTTGCACAATAACATTGGCACCTTTTTCCTCAATGGCTATTTCTAAATCACCCAGCACACCATCGATGACATCACCGACATTCACTTGCTCAAAGTCTTTACCTCGTGTAGAAACGCGAGAAAAAGACAACAGGTCAGAAATCAACATAGACATCCGTTCTGCCGCATTCAGCATACGTGCAAGAAAATCTTGTCCTCGTTCATCCATAACATCTCTATAGCCAGAATCTAACCGGTTACCAAAAGCTCGAATTTTTCGTAGAGGCTCTTGCAGGTCGTGAGACGCCACAAAAGCAAAGTCCTCAAGTTCTCGGTTGCTGCGGGCCAACTCATCTGAATATATACGGAGCTCCTGGGTTCGCTCTGAAATTTTATGCTCCAAATCTTCGTTCACATCAACCAGGATATCTTTATGTTTTTCATTTTCTCGAATGTTGGCCTTTAACAACAAGAAAATTGAGATAATGAGAAATAGGGTGGTACCTGAAGAAATTAATAATGTATTCACTGAGTCACGTCTTAGCTTCATCAAACTGGCTAAGTGCGTACCTTGAATATCCCTTTCAGAGGAATCGATGCGTTCGAACATATTCTCGAAGTCGTTGTATAAATCAAGGCCCTTATCGCTTTCAAGTAATGTAAAGGCTTGCTCTAAATCACCTACTCTTACTAGCTCTACAATTCGCACCATACCGTTAATTTTAACGCGAGTAAGGGCGAGTAGCTTTTCAATCCGTTCTGATTGTTCCGGCAAATCAGACGCCAAAGCACTCACTTCAACTTCATCTGCAAGGGCCGTGAAGTTATTCAGCGTTTGTGTGTACTCCTCCAAATAAGCTTCATCTTCAGTAAGAAGGAAACCACGCTGACCTGATTCGGCGCGCAAAACGGCCACGTGCAATTTGTTTACCGCACTTATTACGCGACTGGTGGTAAACAAGCGCGCTTCTAGGGCTGATAAGTCATCAAGGGTTTGCACCACATAAAATGAATTCGCAGTAATAATAGCAATCACGAATACCACCATGATTACCCAGCTGTATAGCGAAGACAAAACTTTGTTTAGCATTACATCAATCCAATAATGTGTCGCCAAAATCTGAAGTCATTTCAGAAAGGGAGTCACTGCAGTCTTTAGCACTGGAAATTATTTTATCCAATGCTGCCATCGCTTTTTGGGCGGGAACTTCACCATTAAGCGCCATTTTTACCAATTCAGCTTGCATGGAAATGCGATTCAGCGGTTTGCGTGCATCGTGTACATAGGTGCTCAATCGGGCAAACTCATCTTCAGTCATAACTTTTTCCTGCCTTACTAGTCTTCTTTGACCAAATCGCCATACGCGTGAAGTCGGTTGTATAGGGTCTTGGTACTTATGCCAAGCATCTCAGCGGCCATGGTTTTATTCCCATTAACCTTCTCAAGCGTTGCGTAAATAAGTTCCTTTTCAACATCTTCAATAGTACGTCCTGCTTGGAGTGCTGGCGCTGTACTTTGTTTTTTAGCAAAAGGCGATTCAATCGTTTTAGGAAGCTCTATTACCTGTTTTGTCGGATCGCTCATAATGGCGGCGCGATGAACAAAGTGGCGCAATTCACGTACGTTACCTGGCCAATCGTAGGCTTGTAACGTGTTTAGCTGGCTTTCTTGCCAACTAAATTTAGAGCCATTATCTTTATTAAATTCTTCAATAAAGGTTTTTGCTAATAGAGGGATATCTTCTTTGCGTTCGCGCAAAGTGGGTATGGTGATTGGAAACACCGCAAGTCTGAAGTAGATATCTTCACGCAGCACTTTGCTTTGTGCTATTTCTTCCATGGTTCGGTTGGTCGCTGACACCACGCGGCAATTGACCGGGATAGTTTTAGTACCGCCAACACGGATAACCACTTTGTTTTCCAATACGCGCAGTAAGTTTGGCTGCATGTCGATAGGCATCTCAGTGATTTCATCCAAGAACAAACATCCGCCTTCAGCTTGTTCGAAAACACCTTCTTTACGTCCAACTGCGCCTGTAAATGCGCCTTTCTCGTGGCCAAATAATTCACTACCAATCAATTCTTTTGAAAAGGCACCGCAGTTGGTCACTACGTAAGGGCCTTCACTTTCTGAAGCGCGGTGAATGGCGGCTGCAACCACCTCTTTACCTACACCACTTTCGCCAAGTAGCATAACGTTTGCGCTTGTTCTGCTTACTCTCTCAATTAATTTGTAGAGTTCTTTCATTGGCGCAGATTCACCAATAAGCAAGTCGAAATGCTTTTCGATTTTTTCGCTGGTATCTTCAGCAACTTTAGGTTTCCCCGTTAATACTGCTTCAATGTCTTCACGTTGAATAGGCTTAACAAGGTAATCAATATTGGGGCCGCATAAACCTTTAATGACGCCTTTTACCGATGGGTGTCCGGTAATAAGGGTAATGCGTGGACGTTTGGGAAGTGCGTTAAGTTCATCGAACAAGTGTGCACCGCTGCCATCTGGCAACATGAAATCAAGTAATACATGGTCGAAAGTTTCTTTCTTTAACCAGTCTCGCGCTTCACCTAATGTGGCAGCAGTTAGAACTTCGTGGCCGAGAAACTCAATAATAGTGCAGGCCACCTCGGTAAACTCGGCATCATCATCTACAAGTAAAACAGTTAACACTTGAATATCCCTTTTTTAATTGACCAACCACTTCCTGATAGCTTGTCTCAGCACATTGGATGGGTAAGTTGACCAGATTTTATAATTATTTGTGCATTATTACATTCAAACGCAGACGTTGTCGCATTCATACTCAACTTTGGTTGAGTTGGGCAGCAATATCTTGGGGCTGACCTCAAGATGCGATCCTCGCATCATGCAAAAGAGGGCTAGCTAAACATAATTCACACACTGACATATCTTTTCCTGATAAAGCACATATTGTGCCGATTGCTACCAAAAAAGCACAAATTTGAACGCTGACCCACTCCAGTGGCACAGTTATCGCATTATCAATCTCACAGTAGTTCTATAACCAAACGCGAAAATTCAGCGCTTGTACGTATTTTTCTGAAAAATTTATCTCAGATTTTTATTTACGGGTTAGCGCAAAATATAATCGTTGAGCTCGGAAATACTGCTGAATTAATTTAATTTTTGATGGAATACCCAAAGCGTATTGCGCTTCGCTATCACACAAGACGCATAGGTTTCAATGGAAATGGGGCATAAGCTTCAAGCCATAAATAGGGAATAAAAATGTTTGAGGAAACTGGCGCAAGGTCAATGACACTTTATGAGTTGTTGGGCAAGATGCAGCCCAAAAACACTACCGACGCCATGGCGTTTTCCGAGTTCTGGAATGCCATGGAAAAGAGGGGGTTTGGACCCATGTTGGCTTTACCTGCGTTTATTGCAGCAACGCCCATAGGAGCCATTCCTGGTGTACCTACCATAACCGGTGTGACAATTTTACTGATAGCAATGCAAATTTTACTCGGTCGCCGTCATCCGTGGCTTCCCGCTACCATTATGAAAATTGAAATGGACGCTGATAGAATTGAATTTTTGGTGAATAAAATGAAACCTGTGGCGGTGCGATTTGACCGATTCTTAATGCCACGGTGGTTTTTTATGCGTCAACCAGTGTTTCGTTCATTGATTGCACTTAGCTGCGCGGCGTGTGGATTGTTGATGGTACCATTAGAATTAGTACCCTTCATGGGGTTAATACCGGCGTTCGCCGTATTGATTATGGCTATAGGTATGGCAACGGATGACGGCGCTGTAGCACTCTTTGGGCTATCCATTGCTCTATTTGGTTTCTTGTATGGCGGCCAACAAATTGCGCTTGGTATTGGGTAAACCAAGCGCTGGCTATACTTGGAATTGGACAAACTAGATATTGGTTAAAATACCCGAGTTCTTGCTTCTGAGGTTTTACGTTAAGTACAGCTTGGCTATAACACTTTTGCTATAACCGTGTTCCCACAGCTTATGCTAACGATGCAGAGACTCTGTACATTGATCAAGCATGCCATCAGCAGAAGGAAGCTGCATCGATTGATATCTAAGTTCACCGATAAAGCTTCTTGCTGCGGGCCCTAGGCCGTCACCATCTTCAAATGTAAGATAAAGCATGGCGCGGCGTAACCCACTGTTGCTATCAATTGGAAGCGGCAGCAACAGCCCTTCTTCTAATTCTTTTTTGATGATAGCGATAGGGATCCAAGCAAACCCAAGCCCTTGAGAAATCATATCTACCGACGTTCTAATGTGGCTAACCGTCCAGCGCTGATCGGCGCCAAGCCAACCTGCATCAACTTTACGTTCAGCCGATGAATCTCTTACTACTATTTGGCGATGCGACTTGAGATCTTCTAATGTTAATGCGCGGTCGAGTGCGTGCAGAGGATGGTTGACATGTGCTACCGCGGCAAAGTCTATCTCGCATAAATCTTCACTGAAACCGCCGGGGTAGGGGAAAGGTGAAATTGCGATATCGACATTGC
Source organism: Alteromonas stellipolaris (assembly GCF_001562115.1). Lineage (NCBI taxonomy): Bacteria > Pseudomonadati > Pseudomonadota > Gammaproteobacteria > Alteromonadales > Alteromonadaceae > Alteromonas > Alteromonas stellipolaris. The sequence goes on along the minus strand of NZ_CP013926.1, from coordinate 2,698,639 downwards.
CACTATCTAGTAGGGAGTTTGCGCCGCTTAATACAGTTTCTTCAATCTCGATACGCAGCAGCGGGAATTCTTCAGACACCTTGCTTAGTACGTTATAGAGTAAGTCTGATGGAAAAATAATATCAACGGCGATACGAAGAAGTGTTTCAGTTCCTGCTTGTAAGCTAGCCGCTACCGCTTCTAACTTTTGAGCTTCATTCAAAACGAACGCTGCTCGACGATACATCAACTCCCCTTGAGGGGACAATTTTACCTTACGACCACTGTTTTCGAACAGCACAACGCCAATGGCATTTTCTAACTTTTGAACCGCATGATGCACACTAGATTGGCTCTTGTGCACTAATGCGGCAGCTTGATTGAAGCCTCCAGCATCTACCACAGCCTTAAACATGCGCCATTGTTCTAACGTAGATTTTAACATCGCGAGCTCTAATCGATTATTCTGTCACTGTATAGAGCGGTTATACCACAAGCGACCAGAGGCTGTCAGCGCTTATGCGTCGGTGGCTTGCTTAATATCGCCTATTGAACAGGTTACCACGCTCACGTTGTCATACCCCATGTTCATTAGCTGTTCGGCTGCTAATTTGGCGCGAATACCCGAGGCGCAATGAATATAGATTGGAAACTTAGCATCTTTACATTTTTCGATAACTTTCATCTCTATCACGCCACGAGGAATATTTAATGCAGCTTCAACCGGGCTAGACGCTGCCTCTGCGGGCTCACGAACATCAAGTAATAAACCATGATTAGAAGATATTTCCTGCATCGCTTCTTTAGCCGTAATACAACGTAGCGGGAAAGGGATATTAGCGAGTCTAGTAGTGATATCAATTAACATTAGAACACCTTGAAAAATAATGATGAGTTTACTATATAAGGAAGTGGTTATATTTTCTAGCACCTATTTTCATTATATTTTTTATAAAAAAATGACATTGAGTTTTGGCGTTCGCCGCTATAGTAGTATACTTTAGTATAATATGGCGGGTTGGTAGCTCGTCTACGTAAATTTATAAGTGAGTTGTTATGACTGATAATCTAGCCGTTGATAATCTATCTGTAGATACGAGCGAAATGGCTCAATATACAATGGAAGCTGAGCTCTATCTAAAGCAGTTGGCGAATAAAACCCGTTTAATGGTTCTTTGCTCTTTAGTGGATAAAGAGTTATCTGTTACCCAAATGTTAGACCAAGTAGACGTTTCTCAGCCTGTGATTTCACAACATTTGGCCCTATTAAGAGAATCAAAAATGGTGGCCACACGCCGTGACGGACAAACCATTTACTATCGGCTAGCCGACGAAAGAGTGAAGCAAACTATTGGCCTGCTCCACAAGTTCTTTTGCGCTCAGAACGATTAACCTTAGTTAAAAGTTTGCTAAAAGACAGTTAATCGCTCTTGCTCAAATGGCACTCGACTTAGTTAGACAAGCTTCGCATTCGCTATCAAGGCCTCTACGTATGCAGTGTCACCCAATTTATCAAGGTCAACTTCCGGTCTAGCCATCAACCCCTCGTGGGTTAGGACGACCGAGACATTATGTGAAGACCAATCGATATTCTTGATGTCTGAGGGCAGTACTGCAAGCTTTTTACCACCCGGTAGCCAGTTGTTTGTATCTACCACTAACAACTGAATTTGCCAACCTTCAGTATCAAATATGAAATCGCTGATGTGCCCAACATTGTCGTCTTGGGTGGCCACTTCGTAACCACTGATTTCGCCGCAAGCTCTTAGATGATTGTCAGGTTTATTATCTAACTCCTCTTTACCCATGGCTGCTAACTCAGGATCGGCTAGTTGGTTTGGGTGAGCGAAATCGCCCCACGCGCCAGGGCCAATCCAGTAATAGCCGTAGCCAAAGTAACGAAATAGCGTTTCTTCGAATTCTCTTGAAACTGGTTTGTGCTCGTCAATTGATGGGCTGTTTTTAAGCGTGTCTGCCGTCATGGATACATCAACGGTTTCTTCTTCCCGATCAACACGTGTGACCGAAATAGGTGAAATAACCACTTTCCTGCTTAGGGGAAGCCACGTATTTGTATCGGCAACTACATATCTAACAACGAAATCTTTATCGTCGAAAAGTATATCTCGTACGCCGCCTATGTCCTTATCGGTAGCATGAATTGAAAAATGTTTAATCTGTTTATATGACACCATCATCGCTGCGCCTCCTTTGCCTTCAGGCTTGGGTAATTCATTAGATATTGTTCTACTATTTTTCTAACAGCGTGGTTTGCGTAAAATAGCAATTTCACAATGCTAAGTTATTAATATAGAACCATCTGTTTGAACATTACAAATATGCAAAGATTTGTTCGGGCGCAATCTAGATATGGATCAACAAACAGGTTGAATAGCGAGGGAAATATCACAAATAAAGGTAACCAGCCCGATTTGCACCAAGCTGGTTGATAAGAGGTCGAATCTAAAATTAGGCTACATCGAATGCTTCATCGCTGTAATCTTCATCGTAATCCGATTGGTTACTCGCAGCGCTGCTATGTAATGTGTAGAAGTGTTTCTTGCCTCGAGATAAGCGTACGTACTTGGCCCAAGTGCGCTCTAAAGCGTTTTCAGCTTCCACTTTACCACTGATAAAGTCTAGAAAGTGACGCTCATCATCTGTCTCTGGTGATAGCTCCCCGCATTCTAGTGCCAGTAAGGTCTTTCCATAACCGGTTAGTATATCTGCCTCACCAATACTGAAGTCGCCAGATTTTCGAAAGCCATAAGGAAATTTTTGTCTATCTATAAAAGGTTTTTGAGAAACGCGAATTGATAAATTTTTCATGGTTGTACCCAGCATTGAGTTGTCTTCAAGCGAACTTTTAAGACAAAAGAATCAGAACATAAAACAAAACATTTTTTCCTTCTCAATAAAAAATTTTGTTGGAAAATATAACGCCAAAAAATGTACGAGTTTATGGGGCGTGAAAAACGTGAATTTACAGATTCTGCTCCTTTTTAAGATGCTCAAGTTATTGAAATTTAATTTATTTTGTAATTGTTGTGATGTGGCGATGAAAGGGCGGTCAGGTGTAGGTGAATTGAGACGACGAAGCGAAATACATGACCAAAACTCACTACAAAAAATTATTGTCGCAACGATGAGAAAAATTCGTTTTCTATTTTTGGCGCCAAGATAATAATGACGAAGTGGCAATAACCTAGAGATAGACATGAGTAAAGACTATCGTTACCAAAGTGAAGAATTGGACTCGGTAGAAGAGGAAAACTTTCACACCAAGAAGGTGGGCACTAAGCGCCACCAAAGCGTAAAGAATAAACAGAATCGTGACTTACAACGTCGAGAGAAACAGCGCCGTTTGATGCACGAAGGCAGTTAATGCGCTTCTTAGTTGAAAATAAATACAACGCACTGCTTTTATAGCAGTGCGTTGCTGTGCTTTTGTGTTTACATGCCGTATTATCTGTGACAATTTACAATCACTTATTTATCGGTTTTGTAAGAAGCATGGATATACGCTTTCTCACCACATTTATTGAAGTTGCAAAAACCCGACATTTTGGCAAAGCAGCTGAAAATCTTTATTTAACGCAATCTGCGGTAAGTGCGCGGATCAAGTTGCTAGAAGAATACTTTCATACCACGCTTTTCATACGTCAGCGAAATAGTATTCAGCTAACCCAATCGGGTGAAAAGCTGTTGCCGTACGCACGGCAGCTTTGCAGTACGCTAAATGAAGCCAAGCAAGAACTGCAAATTCAGTCTTCTGAATATGTGGTATGCGGGGCAACGCAGTTAGCCAGTGAATTAATGTTGCCTACCACCTTAAGCCACCTTCATAACACATTTCCTGATTGGTCTGTTAAAGCAGAAGTACTTTCTCTCGATGGCCTGTCTCGTCAATTGCACGAGCGGGTAACTGATTTGGCTTTTTCAACCGAGCCGCTAAAGTCAGAAGAAGTTAAAAGTGAAGTGTTACTAGAAAACCAATTAGGGTTATACCGAATTGGCGAAGGCAGTGATGTAGTCGACGCGGCAGAGTTTGTAGCCATTGATTGGGGCAGCAAAGCCAGAGATCTATTGCTTACGTTATACCCTCAACTTCGTGATGCTAAATTACGTACGAACTCGCTCAACTTAGCGCTTAATAACCTACAATATGAGGGTGGCGTTGCTGTACTTCCTGAAGGAGCGGTAAATCAACTTGATCCAACTATCGCAATTTCACTAATACAGCCTTTAGAAGGTATAACCATGAAAGTTTATCTTCACACCATGAAACAAGTCAGGCGTGTAGGGCTAGAAGCCTTAATTACCAGCGTATCGGCCATACACCCAGCCTAATAGCAAAGAGAAAATTATGACAACTCAACACCCATTATTACAGATGAACGCATTCGAACGCTTAGAAGCCAGCGTTGAATTAATTAAAACGTCGGGCAAACTTTTTATTCTTAAAGATGAACATGGTTGCGTGATGTTAACGACAGACGATGAAGATGGTATTCCAGTATGGCCGGAATCATCTCTTGCTTTGCTATGGGCAACTGAAGACTGGTCAGACTGTGAAGCGATGGAAATTTCTACCAAAGACTTTCTTACCAAATGGGTGGGCGGCATGACGCAAGATAACCTTACGGTGATGGTTTGTCCGGTACCAGGAGAGGAAGGTGAAGTGATGGAACCAGAGGAATTTGCACAGCAAATTTAATGATCTCATCATTTGCTTTTAGCGTTTCAATATTACCGGACTATCATGATTGAAGAGGAGCTACCATGTTTACTGAACAACCGACTATGAGCAGTTTGTTTGAACAGTTAGGGCTAGATAGTAGCGATGAAGCAATAGACAGTTTTATTGAAACGCACAAAGGCTTAAATAAGAGCCAACATATTTTCCAAGCGCCCTTCTGGTCTGAAAGCCAAGCAGCTTTCTTGAAAACGGCTATCGAAGACGACGCCGATTGGGCTGAAATTATCGACCAACTCAATGTGCGTTTGCACTAGTCGTCTGACGATAAATCATTAATTCTTGATTCTAAATCGGCAAGGGTGGCTTTTACTTCTAGTAAAGCCGCCTTTAGTGTTTCAACGGTATCAGCACTTTCGCTTTTGCTTTCACTTTCGCCGTTATCGTTATACCCACCTCGCTGACAAAATGTGTGGTTATAGCGTATTTCTCTTTTACCAGACTCTCTTGGTAATGAGAAAATAAGTGCATCTGGCTGGTAAGCAAGTAAGCTGCTGATGGTTGCTTCTACATCGCTGATATCAGCAAATTGTGCTAAACGCTGGCACCGACCTCGCAATTCACCGGGTGTTTGCGGTCCGCGCAATAAGAGTTCGGTAATAATGGCTTGCTGATGATCGCTAAGTTTTATATCTCCAAATTCGGTATTACAAAAACGGTGGGAATATTTGTCTACTCGGCTACCATAGCCTGATGAAGCTTGAACAATTCGTTTACCTTTCAATCCATCAAGTATTTTAATGACTTCGTCTTCAGTTAACTGAGTGACGGGTAATCGGTTACTTTTTTGGTTACATCCATTGGTGAGCGCATTAAGCGATAAAGGGTATTGTTCGGGCGTAGTCACTGACTTTTCAAGTAGTACACCAATAACACGTGCTTCCATATCAGATAAAGGTGTGGTCATGATAAATATTCGGTCTTTAAGTATTTACGTATGAAAGTATAGTAACAACTCTCATGGAAGTTTTATATTCTAACCTGAAAGCAGTTAAAGGAGTGGTTAAGGTTTGATAACGCCGAAAAAAGAGGAGCTTTGGTTTTTGCCATTAGGGGGAACTGGGGAAATAGGCATGAACCTGAACCTGTATGGGCATGACGGCAAATGGTTAATGGTAGATTGTGGAGTGTCGTTCGATGAACCGCTTATTCCTCCTTATCGCTATACTGGTACAAAAAAGCAAACCCATCACAGGGTAGTTGCGCCAGATCCCGCTTTCATTGCGGCGCAAAAAGAGAATATTGCCGGCATTGTTATCACTCATGCGCATGAAGATCATGTAGGCGCATTACCGTATTTATGGGCACGTTTTCAGTGCCCCATCTATACCACTTCTTTTACTGCCGAAGTATTACGCCGTAAACTTGCGCAAACCAAATTAGCCAACAAAGTACCTATAGTAGAGATAGCCTCTGAGCAAACGCTGACATTAGGGCCCTTTGATGTAAGCTGGTTATCAGTAACCCATTCGCTGCCCGAACCTTATGCGTTAAAAATAGCCACGTCAGCGGGCACGGTTTTACATACTGCCGACTGGAAAATTGACGCGCAGCCAATTACCGGTAAGCCTTTTGACAGTAATACCTATCGCGCATTGGGGAACGAAAACATTCTTGCCATGGTTGGAGATTCAACCAACGCGACAAAACCAGGTTTCTCCATCTCTGAACGCAATTGCTACGACGGTTTGTTGAGCACAGTTAAACCACTGCAGGGCAGAGTCGTCGTTACCTGTTTTGGTAGTAATATCGCGCGATTAATTACCCTAGCTAGGGTGGCCCAAAAAACCGGGCGTTACGTTGCTCTATACGGGCGCTCTCTTATCAATATGTACAGCATTGCCCGCCAACAAGGAATCTGGCCTGTAGACTTGCCAGTGGCAGATGCGTTTCATTTAGGCTACTTGCCACCAAATGAAGTGCTCGGTGTGGCAACAGGCAGTCAGGGGGAGAAAAATACCGCCCTTTCTAGAATGGCCAACGACAGTCACCCTCATTTACAATTAGACAAAGGCGATACCGTTATTTATTCCGCTATTGCAATACCGGGTAACGAAGACAGCATTAAGCGAGTAAATAATGTGCTTAGTGCTAGAGGCGTAAAAGTAATCATGAGTGAAGAGAGTCAGCTGCCTATTCATGCAAGTGGTCACCCATGCGCCGAAGAACTCAAACTCATGTACCATTGGGTGAAGCCACAAATTGCTATTCCTGTGCATGGCGAAGAGGTGCACCTTAAAGCTCATGCGATGATTGCCAAAGAATGTGGTGTAAAAAAACACTACGTGGGGCAAAACGGTGACTTGTATCGGTTAGCTCCTCAACCAAGCATTCGACGGCAAGTTATTAATACTGGGCGAGTTCCTGTTCAGCAAGATTAATAAAGTTTAACGCAAGCACGTCTTAGGAACTTAGTGGTACTGGCTGCAATTTACTCAAACATTCTGATACACTATAAAAAATAATAATAACGATTCATTCATACGAGTTGTCATGCGCTGGTACCTAATCTCAGTTTTATTTGTTGTTTGTTTCGTTAGCACTTTTAGCTACGCTGAGTCTCCCCGTCTTTCAAATCCAGTATTCCAATCGTTGTCCACGAAAAATGGGCTTCCACAAGATGTTGTAAACGATATCGCTATAGATAAAGATGGCTTTGTATGGATAGCCACTGATGGCGGCGTGGCGCGATGGGATGGCGTAAGAACAAAAATTATAAAAGGTCCCAACGATCTTTTCGTCAATGCATCAATAAACAAAATTAGCTTAGAAACTGACAAGGCACTCTGGATAAGCACGTATGCATCGGGTGTTTACCGCCTTGATTTCAGCACCCAAGCTATCACCAAACAAGTGGCATTACCGTTTTCAACCCAAGAAGATTGGTTTCAAGATGTTAGTCAGTTTTATTGGCAAGATGAAGCTACGTTGTTCATTGCCATGCCTGAACAGGTTATTCGTTTTGATACTCGCACCATGTCTTACGAGACAGTTTTCATACTCAGTGACGAACTCATTGCTCAACGGCATTTCATTCGAGATATTATCGTTGTAGACGGCTGGCTATTACTGGCCACTAGTGATGGATTAGATGCTCTCGAGTTATCCAACGCTGATGCAAAAACCATTTCCGTTAATTACCTGAACGGCGTTGAGCCCGATATTGATAACCTAAACACTAAATTTCTGATGCACGACACGGAAGGCAGGATTTGGGTAGGTACGGTTAATGGGCTATTTCAAACCACGAAAGTTGAATTATTGTCTCATGTGGTTAGCGATAAGCCCTCGGGGTTCCAGCAAATAGTCAGAAGCCGCAATATCTGGACGATGGAACAACGTGACGACAACGCATTTTGGTTTGGCACCAACGAAGGTCTGTTTGAATTACAACTTATCCAAAACAAATGGGTGAGTGAACACATCCTTGAGCCCCATAACGGCAGAACAGAGCTCTCTAACAAACGCATTCTTGATATTGAAACCGATTATGCCGGTAATTTATGGTTAAGTTCGGTTTACGCGGGGGCATTGTATTTTGGCGTAAAAAGCGCCGAAATTTATGCTATTCAAAACAACCGAAATGACAAAAGTACCACGCTAAGCGACAGTGTGGTTTGGTCTTTAACTCAAACCGGCAAAGACGTGTTATGGATTGGTACCGAAAACGGATTGAATCGATTTAACCTCAAAGCGCGCACATCAGAACAATTCATTACCTCTGACAGTGAATTTGTGGCCGAAAGAGAGTGGTTAATTGAAAAGTTAGTCCCCACAGGCGATGGCAGGTTGTTTGTGCAAACTTACATGGGGATCCGGTTGTTCGACCCCAGTACAGGAAAATTATCGATACCACCGTTGCAATCATCTTTTGATAGCGATGTGTTCAATGCATGGAACTCTAGTATTACCATAGGTGCTGACGGCGACTTATATTTTGTCGGTAATCATTACTACCGCTACAACTTAGAGGCGGAAAAATTAGAGATTATCGGTTTGGATGAGGATATCTTCGATATCAATTTTTCCATTGGCTTTTTAGGTGCCTCTTCTTATCACGATAACCGTCTGTTTCTTGCCATGGTTGGCGGTCTATGGTTGGTCGACCCTGTTACCTTAGAGCATGAGTTGGTATATCGCTTTTCAGAAAAACAACGCGCGAATGAGCGTTCGATAACATCGTGGGTTATCGATAACACAGGTGTATTGTGGCTCGCTTTTAGTGGTTATGGGTTATTCGGAGTAGATGCCGATACCTTTGAACCGCTTTATAAGTTAAACGAAAGTAACTTGTTACTTTCCAACATCGTTTACGGCTTACAAAAAGACAGTAACGGAGATATTTGGTTTAGTTCGCATTCTGGGCTGCACCGGTACTCACCAGCCTCAGCTCAAGTACAAAACTTTATTTACGGCCGAGAATTATCAGTGTCGGAGTTTAATCAAGGGGCATCACTTGAGCTTATTGACGGGCGTCTCGCTTATGGCTCAACATCAGGTGTTGTGGTTTTCTCTCCCGCGTTGCTCAAACAAATGGGCAGCAATTCGAACCTCGTTTCCAGACAGACAGCAATTACTGATGTGAGTGTCGATTCACGTGAGCTTTTGCTCCCCTTAGGTAATTTAAACGGGCAGAATATCAGTTTAGATTATCAAGATTACGGAATGACTATCCACTTTTCATCCTTGTCGATGAATGGAGTAGGTAAAGCAAAGTATCACTACACCTTGCTACGCAACAACCAAGTGGTTAGTGATGGCGTGTCAGAAGACGATAAAATTACCTTAACTAACTTAGAGCCAGGCCGCTATCACTTTACAGTGGGACCACTGGCCAGCAGTGTGGAATATAACGTTTTACCCGCCACATTAACGTTCGATATGCCTTATGTTCCGTGGCGCTCGCCCTTTGCCTATGCAATGTATTTCATCTTGATACTGCTGATGATTATTGCGTACGTGGTTTCACGCCAGCGTCATTTATTTCGACTCCAAAAAGCGCAGCAGCAAGCGTTACTTTTCAACGATGCATTTCGCCAAACCCGTGACTGGGTGCTTATTTTTGACAAAAATAAAGTGCCTGTGGCTGCAAACCCCGCATTTGAAAACGTATTTGAATTCAACACCAAAGAATCGTTAGCAAAGCAGATTGATAGGCTTTTCATCCGTTATCCTACGCTGGAATGGCAGCTATCTGGCAAGCTTTCTGACCTCAAGGGGGGAGAGTTTTGGAAGGACGAAGCGGTTATTGAAGGCGCTGACAAAAAGCAGTATGACGTACTGATAGACATTAGCGCTGTTAAGGGGAGCGAAAAAGACGAGCAAGCTGACCATTATCTGCTTGTAGTGTCTGATATTACAGAACAAAAGAATGCAGAACGTAAACTGCTGAAGTTAGCCAATTATGACGGCCTAACAGGCCTGGTCAACCGCAGCTTGCTACTGGACCGATTAGAACATGCTATTGCAGGGGCGCGTCAACAAAGTACCCATGTGGCAGTGTTGTTTGTAGATTTAGACCGCTTTAAAGGTATTAATGACTCACTAGGCCATGATTATGGCGATAAGCTACTCAAAGTGGTGGCGAATAGAATGCGTAACTTAGCCTCTGATGCAGGTACCGTAGCGCGTTTGGGCGGCGATGAGTTTGTGATTGTCATTGAAGACATGGAAACCACCGATGGGCTTACCTCTTTTGTAGCACAGTTGATCGAGTCGGTTGAAACCCCTATTTCGCTGGCTAACGAAGTGCTACGGGTATCATGCAGTGTCGGTATTGCCTTTTACCCCGATGATGCCACAGAGCCCGCTGAGCTAATTAAACAAGCTGATGTGGCCATGTATTCTGCAAAGAAAGATACCCTGAGTGGTTTTACATACTTCACGAAAGATATGAACGACAGAGCTAAACACAGGCTCATCACAGAAAACTTAATAAAACGTGCTTATTCTGAAGACAGTTTCTTCAATCATTATCAGCCAATCATTAATACCCACGAAAAAACTACCATCGGGGTTGAGCTGCTACTTCGTGGTGAGCTAGATGGCAAACCTATTTACCCAGACGTCTTTATTCCCGTTCTAGAAGAGTTAAGGTATATCATTGATGTGACTCGGTCGGCCATGCGTCGGGCTGCCGAAGATTTAGCTATTTGGTATGAAGAAGGCTTTAGAGGTTTCGTTTCAATCAATTTATCTGCCCTTCATTTTAAAACCGAGTTTGATTTAGACGCTGTTTTTTCCTTACTAAAAGAATTCAATCTGCCAAAAGAAGCGTTTCGTTTTGAAATCACGGAAGGTGTATTGATGGATGATAGTGACAATGCACTGCGTCAAATCGAACGCTTCGTTGATGCAGGTTTCATTCTAGCGTTAGATGATTTTGGGACTGGGTATTCGTCACTAAGTTATCTTAAGCGTTACCCGCTATCGGTACTTAAAATTGATAAAAGCTTCGTTAACGATATGGCACCAGGCAATGCAAACGATGCTTTGGTAACGACCACAATAACCCTTGCTAGCAGCTTAAATATGTTGAGTGTTGCTGAGGGCGTAGAAACCGAAGAGCAGGCGCTGAGTCTGTCTGAAAAAGGATGTGTATTACATCAAGGCTACTTTTACGCTAAACCTATGCCCAGCAATGAACTTTCCTCCTATCTGTTTAAGCAATGGTGAGTGAAGTTTACTAATTTAAGTGCGCCGTTAACTTCCCAAGCGATGGAAGAATAGGTATTTGCTTAAAATTAACGCGTATTAGATCATCATAGAAGTTAAGTCTAAACTATAAGAAATCTAAATTTCCGGCGCTACGCCACGTCATTCATCGCATGAAATGTAAACGTCCGTTTAAAAAGCTTGTTATTCGTCTGAAAATAAGGCTTATTAGAGATCTGTGAAATGATTGTAAAAATAAGCTACATTATAACAACATATGAGTGACCTATGCCGCTAGACATGACAGCAAACGCAAACAGCACTGAAGTGATTAAATCGCCATTAAGTATGTTGTACCACTGGGAGCAAACCAGTGGGGACGACGTTTTCCTTACTCAGCCTGTTAATGGTGAATATCAAGATTATACGTGGAAGCAGGTGGGTAACCTTGCTCGTCGCGTAGCGAAACGACTTGAAGAAATGGCATTGCCTGCAGGCAGCCGTATCGGTATTTTTTCGAAAAACTGTGCCGAATGGTTTATTGCCGATTTAGGTATAATGATGGCAGGGCACGTCTCAGTGCCAATTTTTTCTACTGCCGGGCCTGACACCGTACAATACGTTCTCAAGCACGCCGACGTTCAATTATTGTTCGTAGGTAAGTTAGATAATACTGCAGAGCAAGTAGCGTCTATTCCAGCTGAATATAAGACTGTTGCCTTTCCTTATCCGAATATCGATACCAAGCAGCAATGGAAAGAGTTTATCGATTGTTCGCCTATAGCTGACTCGCCTGTTCAAGATATGAACAGCATCATGACAATTATTTATACGTCGGGTAGTACGGGTCAACCGAAAGGGGTAGTTCATAGTTATTACACGATTTGTTGGGCTGCACAGCAATCGCTAGAGCAACTTGATGTTAACCGTGACGATAGGCTTCTAAGCTATCTTCCTCTAGCCCACATCACCGAGCGCGTACTTGTTGAATTGGCAAGCTATTACAGTGGCGGCAAAATTCACTTTGTTGAAACGCTATCGTCGTTCCAACGTGATGTACTTCATTGTGAGCCTACTTTGTTTATTTCTGTGCCTCGTCTTTGGACTAAGTTCCAGATGGGCGTATTGGCTAAAATGCCACAGAAGAAACTAGATACCTTATTGAAGATTCCAATTATCAATAAATTGGTGGCGAAGAAAGTACGTAAAGGTATTGGTATCGACAGTGCACGTTTATGGGCCAGTGGATCAGCGCCGTTAGCACCTGCTGTTATTGAATGGTTTGCTAAAATTGGTGTTTATATCTCAGAAGGTTGGGGTATGACGGAAAACAGTGCCTACGGTACTAGTAGCGTGCCTTTCCGCCACGACAAAATTGGTTGTATCGGTAAAGCTTATCAGGGCGTAGATGTTCGCATTTCAGAAGAAGGCGAGATTCAAGTTAAAGCGCCATGTAACATGCTCGAATACTACCTTGAGCCCGATAAAACAGCAGAAGTTTTTACTGAAGATAAGTACCTTCGCACGGGCGATAAAGGTGTTATTGATGCAGACGGTTACGTTAAGATCACCGGCCGATTGAAAGATATTTTCAAAACAGCCAAGGGTAAATACGTAGCACCAGCACCTATTGAAGCTAAATTCATGGAAAACCCTATCGTAGAACAGGTTTGTGTAACGGGGAATAACCTTCCTCAACCTGTCGCCTTGTTAGTACTAAGTGAAGACGCGCAAAAACACGATAAGGCAAGTGTTGAAGCTAGCCTCAAAAAGACCTTTGAACACATCAATGCGAAGCTAGAGAGCCACCAAGTGATGGATCGTGTGGTTATCATGAAAAATGAGTGGAGTATTGAGAACGACCTACTTACGCCAACGCTTAAAGTGAAACGCCATGTGCTTGAAGAGCGTTTTGACGGTGTAATTCAAGGTGAATACATAGAAAAATTAGTATGGGTAGATGCTTAACTCAGTAAGTGAGCAGCGTAAATTATGATAAAGCCGAGCATATTATTATGCTCGGCTTTTTTTGTAAGTGCAGCTAATTAAAAAGCGACTTGCGCAATGTCAGTTAAATTAGGCGGTGTATCTTGCCTGAAGCCCTTTATACACGTTGTCACTGAAACTAGCGTCTGACAGGTTCAAGTCATTCATGACTTCAACTAAATGTTCATTGTCTTCACGTCCTTGCCATTCTTTTTTGTAGGTGCCTTCTTTATAACCGTTGTCTTGGCGGAAGAAGTTTAGAACGTTTTTGCCCACGTATTGACGATAAAGTTCGTCGGCATGCATATCGCACTGCTCAACAATTTCCATGAAAAGCGGCACACTAAAACGTTTAGCGGCACAAAGCCCTGTCATTAATTCTAAGTTGTCTAACAGCGATTGCTGTTTTGGCTGGTATTCTCTACCGTCGAAGGTGACGATAACATCACCTAAGGCTAATTGTGCAGCAATACTTTCAGCAGCAGTACTGACTTCACCTTTAGAATCGATGATGCACGCAGATAGCGCGAAGTGCCAAATATCGACCAATTCCATTTGCAGTTGTGGCAAATCTTTTTGCTGTGCTTTCCACCATTTCCAGCCGTGGTGTTCAATCGCTTCAACAGATTCCACCATAGCGGCTCGCAAATAACCGTAGCCTGCATTAATCCAATCGGGATTAACTTTTGTGTTCATTTTGTCTTGTAGTGCGAGCATGGTGGCAAGTTGTTGTTGTGTAAGCATTATTATTCCTAAAACGATGTCTTTATCAAATTAAGCATTACACTGCGGTAAACCTAATTTCTAATTGAGGAAATTGTACTGCAATGCGAAGAGTCAGTGAATGTTTATTGATGACTTATTTAGCGTAATGCTGTTGAAGGTTTAGGGGATCAGTCGCAGGTTGAGTCCGAAACACGGGCTGAATTCATGGTGCATAAATGGTGCACCTGCACCATTAGTAACCTAAGGAAAGACTTATATAAAACACGACTTTGATTAAGTTGTTGATTTTATTCGAATTAAAAGTTGGCACTTAACCTGCAAAATCATTTTTGTTAACTGTGTTATGCAGTAGCGCTAACGTGAATGAGCGCCAGGCAACGCTTATTCACGTTGCTACTGGGTAACCCGTAAACCTTACCCATACAGGTTTTTCGTGTCCTGAGGCCTGTATGGGTTTTTTTCTTTTTATTGTCTCTTCCTAGTAGCCATCAATTAAACGCTCTTTCCCTTAATAATATCGCTTAAATCTGTTTAATTTCAGCTTACCTATTCACTGAATTACGATACACTCAATATCATAACGCCCGCTGAATACGACAAAGGATTTTCCGATTGCTCGCGCTTTATCCATCGAACAAACTTGAACACCTCAGCTTCCTTCTTACTACGCTAATTAAGCATCAACCCAATGGCGTTTTCACCCCTGAAACCATACTGGTAGAAAGCCCAGGCATGCAGCATTGGGTAAGTATGCAACTTGCTAAAGAGCAAGGCGTGGCGATGAACCTTGATTTTCCTTTACCAGTTCGCTTTATGTGGAACACGGCAAGGTTAGTGTTGGGTAAAGATAAAGTACCTAAGCAGTCGCCTTACCGACGTGAAGTGCTTGCATGGCGCATTGATGCACTTTTACTAGAAGCGGCGGGAAAAGAAACATCGCTACAATCTACAGCAGCGTTCGAG
This sequence comes from Alteromonas stellipolaris, assembly GCF_001562115.1. Lineage (NCBI taxonomy): Bacteria > Pseudomonadati > Pseudomonadota > Gammaproteobacteria > Alteromonadales > Alteromonadaceae > Alteromonas > Alteromonas stellipolaris. The sequence continues at coordinate 2,683,575 of NZ_CP013926.1, read as the reverse complement.
CAGGTTAATAAATACTGGTTACAAGCGGGCAGTGTGCAAGAGCAAGGTGTACAACGACTGCAATTAGCAACCGCATTAGCCGATGTGTACGAGCAGTATTTGTTATATCGTCCAGATTGGTTGTTTGCGTGGGAAGAAAACCAGCGCAAAACGAATGATGAGTCTGAAATTTGGCAAAGTGAAATATGGCGTCATCTATCCAAGCAAGAACCTTTGCACCCAGCAAGACTGCACCAACTTACCCTTACCGCGTTAAATAGCGGCGATCATCTTGAAAGCGGCGTTAGCGAATTACCCAGCCGTATTGTGGTGTTTGCTATTAACACCATGGCGCCGCAGTTGATTGCTTTTTTCGATGCGTTAGCGGTGCACATCGATATTCATATTTTTCATTTGAACCCCAGTGTTAATTATTGGGGCGATGCGAAAAGCGATAGCGAACTAGCAAGGCAGCTGCGCATGGACGGGCTAGAGAAATGGATGCAGACGAATCAAAGTAACCCGTTATTAGGTAATTTGGGTCAGCAGGGCAGAGAGCTTTTCAATCTGCTCACCGATTTAGACACCTTTGAAGTCAGTGCCTTCGACGCGCCCATTCCAGCTGACAGTGAAAGCGGTGAAATCTTATTACTAAACCAAATTCATAACGATATATTAGAAGCGTTACCGGCTACGCCTTTCACCAGTATAAAAAGCACAGATGCAGACCCCTGTGAAAACGCTGATGACAGTGTGACCATTATGTGTACCCATTCAGCGCTACGTGAAGTACAGGTGCTGCACGATCATTTACTGCACTGGTTATCGCAAGATGCATCAAGAACGCCATCTGATGTGCTGGTGATGTGCCCCGCGATAGAAAACTATGCCCCTTTTGTAGACACGGTATTTCATCGGGTGGGAACTAAACCGCTAGGAGGCAATGGGCCAGTGCGCTTGCCATGTACTATTGCCGATAGAAGCCCCATGGATGCTGAGCCTCTTATTGCCGCTTACATGACACTCCTTCATTTGCCTGATAGTCGTTTTGGCGTATCAGATATTGTCGATTACTTGCAACTTGATGCGGTACAAAAACGCTTTAGTATTGCACAAGATGATATTGACCAAATGACAGTATGGCTTAAGCAAGCTCATATTCACTGGGGGTTAGACGGCAGCCACAAAGCCAATGTATCGGCAGGAGCCACCCATGAAAACACCTACAGCTGGTGGTGGGGAATTAGGCGTTTATTGTTAGGTATGTTAGCGCCAGATAGCGAAGGTATTATCGATGACATGCTTACCATTCCCGATGTGGAAGGTCAGTCGACGGTAACCCTAGGTAAGCTAATCCATGTTATTGAGCTACTTGGTAGATTTGCCACTGAGCTTAATACCCCACGAAGCCCGAATGCGTGGGGGGCCGATTTATTAGCACTGCGTGATACCTGCTTTACCCCTACCAAAGAGCAAGAACACAGCTGGGACCTTATTGCTAAAGTGGCCGCTGATTTGGCAGCTCGATGTGAAGAAGCAGGTTATACCTACGATTTAAGTTTACGTCAGGTGAGGGAATTACTGCTAAGTCGTTTCTCATCTCCTGATGCAGGTAACCACTTTATGACGGGGCAAGTGACGGTATGTTCCATGCTGCCAATGCGTAGTATCCCGTTTAAAAAAGTCTGTATATTAGGGCTTAACGACAGCGAGTTTCCTCGTAAGTCTACACCCTTAGGTCTCGATTTAATGGCGGGGCCTGATAGAAGAGTAGGTGACCGTTCCCGTCGTTTAGAAGACAGATACCTCTTTTTAGAAGCGATTATTTCGGCCAGAGAAAGCTTGTATTTAAGCTACCAAGGTAACGATGTAAAAAATAACAGTGAGCGCCAACCTAGCTTAGTGTTAGGTGAATTTCTGGATATGTTAGACACGGGCTATCAGGTAAACATTGGCCATTATTTAAAGCATGCGCCATTACACCCGTTCAGTGAAAGCGCGTTTACTGGCGCACTCCCCAGCTATGAAACGGGCTGGTTACGCCTAGCCCAATCACTACGTGATGCTGTTTCGCCTGCCCCCGAAACCGAAAGCTCTAGCATTGATGGCAACAAAAAAGGCAGAGAAGGCGGTAAAAAAGGCAGCGAAATACAAAGTTCACTCGCGCCTTTAGCGGTAGACAGCACACCTGAAAACACCAGCTTTCAGTGTATGCAGGTGGCACGCGCGTTTCGCGATCCACTAGAGTTCTTTTCACAGCAGCGATTAGGGGTAAACTTATCCCAGTCATTCACCTTACTAGACAATAGCGAACCTTTTGAAACAAATGCGCTAGTACGGTATCAAGTACTCGACGCAATGTTTTCTTCAAGTGCTTCATTTGATGATGCGAATGCGGCAACTCTTCAGCACAGCGATAGAGTAGTTCAATTCGCCGCGCTTCGTGGTGACATTCCTAATAACCCTGTAGCTCAAGAAGAGCTAGAGCTGTGGAAGGAGAGCGCGGTAGCTCTTACCCAAGCGATGGGGCCTCATGATGCCGAACCGAAAAGAGCGCAATTTGCAGGCAACCACTTTACCTTTACTGCCAGTGCGCTTGAAGGCGGAAGCAGCTTAATGCAGCCGTGCGCAGGTAAGGTGAATGATATAAGAGCCTTAGGTTACTTTATGACCCAGCTTGTGTTTAGTGCAAGCGATGATGTAACACCCCATACTCAATATCCGCTAGATATCTTTTACTGCGATTGGGTAAAAGGTGAAACTAAGCTAATGAAGCGCACGTTTCCAGCAGTGGACAAGAATACTGCCCGCCAAGTTTTGTTAAGTATTGAATCATTATTCGTTGGCATATTAAGTGCCCCTACGCCAGCGTATAGCTCATTAATGAGTGCTGTAGTAAGTGGTACTAAGAAATCACCTGGCACCCTTTTGGCAAACAAAGTCACCTTACCCATATTTCTGGCTAGCCTTGAGGCTAATTCAAAGATTGATGCTGAATTTGAAGACGGTGCTCAAGGTGGTGGTATTCAATTTGATAGTGATACCGAAGATACAGAAGAAGTCGGCAAGTCCCTCATACCTGATATATGCGCATTTTTTGCCAGTGAAGATGCCCAGCGCATACTTAAAAATTGGCTACAGTCATCGGGGCAATTTACCGCTGATATCGCGAGTAACCCTTATGTTAAATGGTTATTTCCCGATGGCGTGAGTTGGCATGATATGCCAACTACACAGGCTTTTTTATTGTTTGCTTTGGTCGTTAACATTTCATCAGAGGAGCAGTTATGAGCTTTTCTAACAGTGAAAGATCTACAAGTGCCTCGTCCACGAAAGAAGCTAAATTGCTAAACGTGCCAGCTATGCCGCTAAAAGGAAGGCATTTAATTGAAGCCAGTGCGGGCACAGGTAAAACCTATAACATCACTCGTTTATACTTACGCTTATTGTTAGAGAAAAAACTTAACGTAAAAGAGATTTTGGTGATGACCTTCACCAAAGCAGCTACCGAAGAAATTAAAGGGCGTGTGGCCAAAACGCTACGAGAAGCCACCGCGTTTTGGGAAGCGTGCCTGCAAGTCGATGACTCTGATACAGGTGATAGCAGTGCGATTAATGAGAAAGAAAATAGCGCTCGCGGCGAAATGGATGCTAGCGGTTTAAATGAAAACGCTGATTTAGCTGCGCTATTAAACAGAACCGATCCTGTCTATGCCCATTTATATCGAGCCTGTGCACCTAAAGAAAGTTTGGCTCTGCTAAAAGCCGCTCAACTAGAACTCGATGACGCGTCAGTCTTTACTATTCATGGGTTTTGCCAACATGTGATTGGGCAACTAGCGTTTAATAGTGGTTTTGCAATGGCGCTGAACTTAAGTAAAGACACTAGCGATCTTTATTTGCAAGCGGCGCAAGATTGGATAAGAAAAGTCTCACAGAATGAAGCCGATTTCATGTTGTTGGCTGAACAAGGCTGGCATGTGCCGGACAGCCTATTAAATGAATTTTCTTCAAGTGTAAGAAGCGCGCTTACACCGGTTTTGCTAGATGAAGAAACCATAGAGAAGGCTTTTACCGCTAGCCTGCACGAAAACGAGAGTACTGCGCCAGCACAATTTACGTTCCATTATAATAATATTGTGGATAACGAAACGCTTATTCACGAACAACTACTTAAAAAGCCTGATCACAAAGCGGTGCGCACGCCTGAACTCGCTGCACTGAAATCCTGGCTTGAAAGCGCTGAATATGAGCCGTTACCGCGAGAGGGCGCCGCGTTTCTTGATGGCCGCCGGTTTGCTCGAAACAAGTCTGGGGTAAAAGAAATTCTTGCGCCTATTAAAGGCTTTGCCGATGCCGTAATAGCGGCATGCAAAGAAAAGCAAGATAACCTCGATAAAATCCCTGTTTTTACGCTTGTTAACGACGCCATTAGCTTTATTAAAACCAATGTGGCGGCGCAAAAGCAGCAACTTGGGGTTATCGACTTTGACGACCTTATTCGTATGCTCGCCGATGAGGTGGTTAAGCCTAATAACAGCTTAGTGCCCGAGCTTAGAAAGAAATTCCCTGTTGCCTTAATTGATGAATTTCAAGATACCGATGCCAAGCAATACGCTATTTTAGATGCGGTCTACCCTAAAGCGGACGCTAATGTCGGCGATGTGAATGCTACAGAAGGCACGGGCTTCGAGTCCGGCTTAGCTTTCGAGGAAAATGCTGGCGTTGAATCAGGTTATGGAAAGCGAAACAGCGACAACGCGCTACTCATGATTGGCGACCCTAAACAAGCGATTTACCGCTTCAGGGGCGGCGACATTTTTACTTATTTAAAAGCAGGGCAGCAGGCGGATTATCGTTGGGTAATGAACACCAACTGGCGTTCGGTGGCCGGCATGGTGAAGGCCTATAACCGGTTGTTTTACGGCGCGCCGGTTCCGCAAACGCCCAATCCAAAAGAGTCTAGCGCTAGAAATGTGTTTGGCTTTAATATTCAATACAATCCGGTGGAATTTACACCCAATGCCGCGGCAGCAACTCACCCACTTCACGATCCTAACGATGAACGTGATGCAATGAATTACGTGAGTTTTAGTTTAGATGAAAAAAGTGATGCGAATACGCTACGCCGTGGGTTAGCGCAGTGGATAGCCCAAGAGATTTACCGTTTGTTTAACGAGGTGACTTTTGTAGATGAAAAGGAACCCACTAACCCCGTTAGGCCAGTAAAACCTGCCGATATTGCCATATTGGTAAAAAATCGTAATGAAGCCTCGGTAATTAAATATGTATTACAGCAGCAAGGCTTGGCCTGCGTTTATTTAAGCGATAGAAGTAATTTATTTGCTACCCCCGAGGCTAAAGATGTACTGCGGTTACTTAATGGTGTGTGGCACAACACTGATACTAGCAAGGTGGCCTCTAGTTTGGCTTCACCTTTATGGGGGTATACACCGCAAACCCTCGTAAACTTGTTGTATCACGAAGACGATGCGCTATGGGATGAGGCTTACGACAAGGTCTCCTCATTACGTGATATGTGGCTACAAAAAGGCTGCATGAGCGTATTGCTGCATCTGATGCAAGAAAACTACACGCCATATGGTGGCGAAGTAGAGCGTGCTCTTACTAATTATCAGCATCTAGCGGAAACGTTAGAAAAAGCGGGGGCTACCCATCAGCGCCCGGAGCAGTTACTTGATTGGCTACACAAGCAAATTCATCAGCCTGAAAGCGATGAGGAAATGACCCTTAGACTTGAAAGTGACAGCCAGTTAATACGCTTGGTTACGCAGCATGGCTCTAAGGGTTTAGAGTATCCCATTGTGTTCGTACCCTTTGCTACAGGTTACCGTGACCCCGCGAAAAGTGGAAAATCGTACTCGCAAATATTCACCTATTACGACGAACAGAGCCAAGAATTGCAGCTACAATTGGGCCGCACTAATTCGGCAATTGAACGGGTACGCAAAGAGGGCGACGCAGAAGAAATGCGATTAGCTTATGTGGCTGTTACCCGAGCCGCACATCGATGTTATATGGGCATCTTGCCATTAGACGGGCATGAAAAAAGTGCCTTGGCCCATGCGTTAAACATCAATGACGATGAAGGGCGTGATTGGGGCACTATGCTAGACGCCATTGCTAATGAACCTGACGCGCACGCCACTCACATTAGTGCCGATTCACTAGCGCATGAGTATTCAAGCTTTGACAGCACGGAAACGCTTGTCCCCTTAAGTACCTTAACCTTTGAGGGTACTAGCAGCGAAGATTGGCGATTGTATTCTTTCTCGGCCATTAGCCGCATGACGGTGATGTCAGTAAGCCAAGCAGCAAAAGAAGTTAGCCAAACAGTACCCAGCATTCCTGTCATGCAAACAGTGCGAGACGAGGAGATAACATCAGATGATGCTTTTGCGGTTACCTCTGGTGAGGTCGTTTCACAGAACCAAATACGCTTTACCCTACAAAAAGGGGCGAGCGCCGGTAATTTACTGCATGACTTACTTGAGCTTAACGATTTTTCAGCGCCTAATTGGGATGAAAATGGTGCTGAACTCGCCGTTAGATTTGGGTTAGAAGCATCACGTACTGCCGATTTATATACCTGGTTAGACGAAGTACTGGCTACGCCACTGGGTACAAAACAGTCGCCAAGTCATTTAACCCTGTCAGACCTTTCACTGGCGCAAACGCTTAGGGAAGCAGAGTTTTATTTTCCCATGAACGAAAGTAAATGGAGTGAGCTAAAACACATATTGTTTGAACACAGAAAGTCTGTGGCAAAGCAGCTTGCGTTAGAGCACGGTGGCGAATCAGACATTGATTTACCTATAGCAGAGCCTATTCAGGCCGAGCCTGTTCAGGCCGAGCCTATTCAGGCCGAGCCTATTCAGGCCGAGCCTGTTCCATCTTTAATGATGTCGGCTCTTGAGGGCATGATGCACGGGTTTATAGACTTAATATTCACCCATGAAGGCAAGTACTATGTTGCCGATTATAAATCTACGTGGCTTGGTGATAGCGTATCGCACTATAAGCCTCAAGCATTAAACGCTAATAATCAGCATCATTTGTACGACTTACAGTATTTAATTTATTGCTTAGCACTACACAGATACCTAAAGAATGCCATTGTTGACTATACGCCCGAAGTGCACTTTGGTGGCGTGTACTATTTGTATTTACGGGGCATGCATCCAAGCAATACGAACGGGGAGGGCGTCTTTTTCACGTCCATAGATTCGGTAACGCTACAGGCTTTAGATACCTTGTTTTTAGGCCCCGTGATTGCAGAAGATAAAGCTTCAGTTCAGAAGCTTTCAGACGATCACGCCTTAAATGGCCCGTCGCCAGATGCAGTGCAAGGGGAGTTGGACCTATGATAAATAGTGACGAGTATTTAGAACAACTTTTCGGTATTGAAGCAATTGATCGTTTTGTAGCTCTGGAGTTTGCCCATTGCGAAAGACTTACCGACGCTGAGCAGGTCATCTGGTTACATTTGCTGGTGGCATTGTCTTTTATGCAGCGCAGCGGCCACAGTTGCTTGTTACTGACTGAAATCGCAGGAAGTCGGTTGTTTGTTGAGCCCCAAAGCGACGCAGAAAGCGAGCCCGATCTTGATCCCAGCACTGTTATTGAGTCACAAGCAGAACCTGCTCCTACAGAATCAAGTACAGAGACATCATCTCGCAAGTTAGGCTACGCATTTCCAGGTCTTACCGAAATGATCAGTGTGATTAAAAACGCACTAGGCAGTGAAAAGGATGACAAGAGTAACAAGTTATTTCCGCTATTTGTCTATCAATCAGGCAAGTTGTACAGCCGCCGCTACTATAATTTTGAGCAAGAAATTGCCGCCAGTATTGCTAATCGAACGCATGTGACAGCGCTAAGCGAAGACGGGCTATCACGGGTTAAAGCGCTATGGCCAACCATGTTTCCAACTAACACCACCGATGAGCAAGACTGGCAACAAGTCGCGGTGGCGAAAAGTTTAGTGCAACAATTTAGCGTAATTAACGGTGGCCCAGGCACAGGGAAAACCTACACCGTACTCAGGCTGCTATTAGCGCTTCAGGCGTGTAACCAGAACGAGCGGATCGTATTAGCAGCCCCAACGGGTAAAGCGCAGCAGCGCATGACCGAATCTATCGTGAGTAATTTGGAAACCTTAAGGGGTAAAGTTGATGACAACCTGTTAAACAGCGTACCTACCGATGCGGTTACGCTTCATAGGTTGTTAGGACTACGGGAACACACCATCGCCACGCGTTACAATCAGCAAAGCCCGCTCATGCTTGATGTGCTTATTGTGGATGAAGCGTCCATGGTCGACTTGGCGCTAATGGCTAGAATTATTCGCGCTTTACCGCCTCATGCACGTTTGTATTTCATTGGTGATGCCGATCAGCTGCCTGCGGTAGAGCTAGGTAACGTGCTTGAACAACTTGTACACGATAGCGACGAAGAAGAGTTTGTCGCATCGGGTATACATACCAATAGCCATAGCCTAGGCGCAGTCACTAGCGAGCTACGCCAGCATATTGCTTCCCTGTGCCCACATCTGCCCTTGCTGCCTGTGAACGAGAATGCTAAAACCTGGGTGCATACCCTGCAAGCGCCTCAGCGATTTAAAGGGCAGGTGGCTGAAGTTGCTACCGCTATTCAGGCAGGAAAAAGCAAGCAGGCGCTTGATGCTATGCATTCAGAGGCTCTTACAGACAAAATGCCGGCGGTTAAATCTAGAGATACAGGCGAGAAAAGCCACTGGCTACAAGACGGTGTATTTATTCAACCTGAAAGCCGGTTTACAACTAGCGTGTTGAGAAAGTTAGCACAAGAAAGCTATGAACCTGTGTTTAAAGCGCAGAGCGCCAAAGAAGCGTTGAGTCTGCTCAATCGCGTGCGATGGTTGACTCCAGTTCGAAAGGGCGACATGGGTGTGGAAGGGTTGAATGCGTTGGTGTTTGACGCGATAAAACACAATATCAAACGCCGCGAAGGTTTTTTCTACCAAGGCCAACCCATTATGATTGTGAAAAACAATCATCCACAACGCTTATCGAACGGTGAGGTGGGTATTATCTGGCCTGATCTCAGCGGCAAGCTATTGGCTTGGTTTGAAACGCAAGACGGCGACCTACGTTCAATTTCGTTATCTCGGGTTCCTGCGTTTGAGACAGTATTTGCAATGACAATACATAAATCGCAGGGTTCAGAGTTTAAATACGTGGTGTTAATACTGCCTAGGCCTGAAAACGAAAAAGCTGCTGGATTGTTTCATCGAGGGTTGGTCTACACCGGCCTAACGCGGGCTAAAGATGGGTGTTTGGTTATTGCGAACACCACAACATTTAGCGCTATGGTAGAGCGGCGAGATAAGCGTTTTTCAGGTTTGTCAGAGGCAATTAAAATGTGTGTGTTAGAAGATGAATAACGTGTTACCACTTACAGTTATAAATGCTTACCATAATTTGAGTCGTAAAAGTGGGCAACTAAAACCTAGTACCTAAAACTTAAAAGCTAAAACCCAGACGCAGCTAGGTATACGGTTCCTGCCAACCTATCTGCGCGTAGCTACATGTTATTAACTACGCAGGGGTGAAGTAACATAATCCGTGTTCTTGAATGTCTCTGGGCGTTTTCGCTAGCAGGTATATGCGAAGCGCAGTCGTGAAGCGTAACATTCCATTTTCCACGGTAATAAATTGTGACGGTAGTGTGGTGGTAGTATCGCCTTTCACTTTACCCATGCCAAGGGGATGCTGACCTGAACAAATATTAAAATAAACCAATCCCCCCATATCTACCCATCCTAATAAATTATCTGGTTTAACAATGAAGCTGTCGTGAGTAAGCAGGTCTGTGTGAAAAGTAATGCTCGCACCAAAGACCGGCTTGCTCGCAACTGCAATATCCGCATTACGCGTTAAGCTAAGTTTATATAAGCCATGATGTTCGGCACGAATGTCGTGGTTTGCATTGCTGTTGTCTACTAACGAGAGCATACACACATTGTCATAATGGTTTAAGGATAGGTGTAGTGTGGTTTATGTCAGTCAAAATAGCGTTGATATGGATCAAAACGGGCTAAATCTCTCTTCATAGCTTAAGTCATCGTAAATTTATTGTTTAAAAAGTGTACAAATCTGGTGGTGTGAGCCATACTTATTTATCTTAATTCGACATGGATGTATGGATTATGCAAACAGGCAGACATGAAGCCCTCAAACGTTACAGCCTACTTTTGCTCATTGCTATTTTAGTGGGCTCTGCATACTACTTTCTTCGAATTCAACAGAATGAAATTCAGCAAAACCATGGTTATTTGCGGCAGTTAAACGAGGCGGGTAAGAGCCTTCAGCAGTCTATTGATATGCTTTTAACAAGCGTGAAAGAAGAGTTTAAGCCTCAAGAAACTAAAAATGAAAGTGGAAATGAAAGCGAAAATAGAAATGAAAAAGTCAGTGAGTTTAAAAAGCGTATCAGTTCGAATGAAAACTTCAAACACCTCGTAATAGTGAATAATACCACTAAAAACAATGCCAGTACTTTAGAAAACCCCAAGGTCGAAGGAAATAAAGATAAAGGCGAGTTTGACGCAAAGTCTCGCATTTTTAAAGTTCACGTAGCGCATAATACAGTAGCAGTACCCATCGCTGACCTTATCTCAAATCACTTAAGCCCGTTTCCATTGCTTGTCATCAGTGATGATAATGGTGAGGTCATTGCGGAAAAAAGACATAGTAATTTCGCGAAAGCGCTGTCTGATCTTCGCTTTTCAAACGTAGAAGAATTACTGGGCGAAAAGGTAAATAATAAATCGGATAGTGAAGATAATCTAAAGGCAAGTGATTCTGTAGATAGGCAAATTGCAGGGCTATACCTTCGGGTTTATCGGCAACCCATTACAATAACGGGCCTAAATGCTGGAGGTACAGCCGATTCGAAGACTCTCTATCTGCTAGCCTTCGTAGAAAAAAAAGAAGTGGTCCTCAATAACCTTAAAATTGGTAACAATACAGCGTTATGGATAGTACTTTTTTTAACATTACTCGTTGCTACACTTCCTATTCTTAAAATTCAATACTGCGCTCCCACCTATAGCTATACGCGTTCTGATGTTACCCAATGTATTTTAGGATTGTTTATTTTACTTGGGGTTGCCACGATAGCGATAAGCGATCAGCTATTCTTTAGATATTGGCTCCAACAAAAAACGTTAGATTCCGCACATATACACAAAATGATAAGTTCAGATTTCGATAAAGAGTTATCGGAACTGTTGTTATTAGATTCTCGTTATTTTGAAAGAAGCCAAAGTGAAGTCATTTCAGGCTGTGTAGATTCAGGCGGTAGCAACGATAATGTTAACGCTACTGATTTTTTGAATTGCTCGCTTATCAATGAGCAATCAGTAGCTGATACCAGCGCTTATTTTATTGAAAACTGGTTCTTGCTTGGCAAAAGCGGTGTGGTGAGTCGCTACAAAGAGAACAGGCCTGACATGATTTTTCGCCCGCATAAAAACCTCCATAACTTCAAAAAAACACCTTTAAATGAACGGGAATACTATAAACGAGCGTGGAATGGAGGCATGTGGCGTTTAGACACGCAGCTTGTTGGTAAATTTCACTATAAAACCACAGGGCGGAAAGTTTGCTGTGAAAAATTGCTTGAATCAACTAACTCCATACCTCAGCAATTTTTCATTGAACGAATACGCAATATCGATGATGCAAGGTTTAATAGCCAATTGGTTTTCGAACATATCGATAAAGATGGGGAAAATGGCACAGGCGAAATAATCAAGCGTATAAGTTCTATAGGTACGCTACTGACTAGCTTAAATCAGCGCATAATGCCGAAAAATATAGGGTACGCCGTTATCGACCAAGTGGGGAAAGTGCTCTACCACAGTAACGAAGAGCGAAGTTTAGTGGAAAATTTCGTGGCTGAAAACGGACACGATTTACAGCTTTTAACGACGCTATCCAACTTACAGAATATAGACGTTGACCAGCCCGCGAAGCTACAGTTAGATTATCGCGGAGAAGAACACAGCATGGTTATTGGGCCATTGCACGGCACAATACCTGAATGGGCGCTTGTGGTGTTCTACAACCAAGAAGAAGCGTCGCAAGTTAATATGCTGCTGGTGTTTCTAGCGGTTATCCTTTACTTAACACTGTTAATTCCCTTAGTACTTGTAAGTCGATACGTTAGCTCGCAAGGTGTGTGGGCGCGTTTGTTTCATTATCAGTACGATGATGAAAATACCGCAACACCTAAGGCAAACGTCATAGGAGGAGAGCGTAAAACCTATCGCTGGTTGGCCTTATGGATTTGGTCTGCTTGTGCTATGCAACTTTTCACCATTGGCATCATTGATACTGTTATTCCACGGTTGGCCTTTTTGTCTTTTACGTTAACTTTCATGCTCATCATTTTGCAATTTATCTTTGTGCCCGTTGAAGTAGAGGGTAAGAAATTATCATTAAAGGCTTTAGCATGGCGATACGGAAGCACACCTAGTTTATTAGTTAGAATGCCGTTCTTTATTCCGTTGGCTTGCTTCGCCATGCTGTCTTTACTGCTTTTATCGGGATTTGTCACAAACACTGAAAACAGCCATGTATCTCATTTAAACTTCGAGTCGTTACTTTTTCCACTAGTCGGAATCGGGCTATTTTTGTATTCAACTTATTTGATGTGGATGAAATCGGTCCGCGAAGGAATTGCTGTTCAATCAGTTAAAAATCCCAGTAGTTTGTCTGAGCTGAGCAGCCGCGTGCCAAACAGCTACATATGGTATTTAGCGGGATGCATTTACCTTATTACCGTTGTACCTACGGTTATATTAGTGAATAGCGTAAACAGTTACATGCTAGAAGGGCAGGCAACCTTCCAGAATCAACATCTACTAGAAAGGCAGCAACAAGTTTCACTGGAAAGCCAGAAGTATCGAACTTTAATGCATCAAGACCCATCGAGCCAAAGAGAAGGGCTACCAGCTGCTGACCCCGACATTCCCTTTGAGACGATATTCCCAGCGCTAGATAGAAAAGATTGGGTAACATTAGACGACGCCGAGGACTATTCATCGGTATTGAACAATAACACTGATACCTTTATTAACGCTATTGTCAGAAGTTTAGCGTTGCAAACGGATTCTGCAGCCGAGTATAGATTCAAAGCGGGGACCGACATAATAACAACCAATGACAAAATCCTCCATTACTCGTCACAACGATTCATGCGGGCATCTAGCACCTTGTACTTTTTACAGATATTAGCGATTACAATTATTTTCATTTTCAGTGTGTTTTGTGCAGCCCTATTGCTTATTAGTCGCAAACTGTTAGGAGAGCATATTTTTGACAGCTATCGTTTACGCCCGCCATCTGAATCAGAAGAAAGTGAGTACATTTGGAAGCAACTAACACCGCAAAATTCAACACGTATGCAGGTGCAATTTATTAGTCAACTCAGCCAATCTGATTTAGAAAACGCGTTCTTAGCGCACGAACATACAATTTTCGAAAATAAAGTGGGTGACATTCAAGATTGGCTCACTCGCGTGAAAGAACCCGATTTTGAAAAGATAATTAAAATAGACGAACATAAAAGCACGCCAACCATCATTCTAAAAGGGCTAAACAAAGCACTGCTTGATCACACCGAACGAGATGCCGCGTTTGAGCTTATTCAAACCCTGCAAAAACACAAGTATCACTTGATATTAGTATCTGAAATGTCACCGATGCAGCTACTTAGCCACGCCGAGAGCTTCCCTGCGTTTGAAACTGAACATTTACCGAGTAAAAACGAGTTGTGGCAGTGGAGCAAATTACTTCGCAGTTTTTCTATACATTATTATTGGGTGGCCAGTAAGAAAAATACCCTCACCACATCGCCTACTGCCTTTTCGGTATTGGCGCATGAATCTACTCATTGGCCCGATTTACTCGATGTGCAGAGGGCGTTTCTCATTTACCACCTAGAAATAAAGCTGAAGCGCTCAGCAGAAAATATAGATGCAGTATTGTCGTCGCTGAATGGAGTTAATGTGACTCACCTAAAAGAGGTGCAGCACGCACTGAGACTGGACGATTTCTGGTCTCCTCAGCAAATAGTTGAGTTTTTTGTTCACCATGCCCGGCCCGCTTATCGAATGCGGTGGGAGCAATGTACAACGAACGAACGGCTTATTCTGTTACAGCTTGCCCAGGGTGCTAAATTAAACCCAGCAAGTGCTGAAATTGTTGGGCATTTACAACGAAGGGGTCTTATTTATCGAGATTGTGGATGGCACTTGGTGAATGAGAGCTTTAGGCAGTTTGTCATGAGCGCAGAGTCTGCGAAGCACATTGAGGTATGGCTTGCAGAAACGCGTTCTAGTATTTGGCATAATTTGCGGCCGCCATTATTTATGCTGGTGGGGCTATTATTTCTGTTAGTGATTTTCAGTGCCAATATTGCCTTCGACTCTATTATTACCACATTAGCGGCGGTACTAGGCGTGCTACCCATGCTAATTACGAATTTGTCGAGCCTTAGAACATTGGAGATATTGCCTAAGGACTGACAAATTAAAATGGTGAAAGAATAAAAAAACACCTATTTTTTTGATCTCGACATGCACCAATATGCACCAACTCACAGCATGATTTTTATCGTATTCGGTGCGCTTCAATGAACTTGTGATTTGAGCAAGTTGAAAAGGGGAATATTACAAACAAGAACATTACAATTAATACTTAGATGCGCCTTTTAGCCCCAATAGTTATATAAAAGCGTGTAATACCTATAACTAGGATGATAATAACTATGCTGCTAATTTAGGCTATTTTCTCTTAATTTCTAAGATAATAGTCACAACACGAGTGATGAAATTTCGGCACTAATCCCTCTTCTTGCCAGATAACGGGCGACATTCTATCGTTGCACAATGCCATGTTCCCCTATACCTAAATACCAGAGTTTCACCGCCTTATATGTGGATTATACGAATGCTTATGTAAGGAAGAATTAAAAACACAATTTAGCTATTTATTACTAATGTACATTTTTGAGCATTGCGCGCACTAAATAAGTGCAATTAATTCAGTGGGTTACTTCAAATTCTCACTTGCATGCCTGCTTGTTACCCATTAGTCTAAAATTCGGTGTACATATAAGGCTTAGTGGCAAATGAAACAAGAATTAAAAAACAACCCATCAGTTAACTCATCACGTCGTAAATGGTTAAAGTCAGTTGGTTTAGGTGCTGGCGCAGTTGCGCTAACAGCATGTGTAGACTCTAGCGTTAAAGAACTTAGCGCAGCAGGTATGAAAACGGATCATTTTCCTACTGCTACACCTAATGTGAGTGACGGCCTTGTTCGTTTATCATCTAATGAAAACGCCTTTGGCCCTTCAGCTAAAGCAGTAGATGCCATGCAAGGTGAATTATTCAACTTAGCACGCTACTCAGATGCAACGGTGGATGTACTTAAAAGCAAAATTGCAGCACAAGAAGGGGTATCTGAAGATCAAATTATTGTTACCAATGGATCTTCTCCCATCTTATTTGGCTACGCCGATTGGATTACAAAAAACGGTAATAAACTGGTAACTTCAATGGCTACTTACGAGGGTGTACCTCGTGGCGCTGAATTCATGGGCGCTGATGTGACTTACGTTCCTCTAGATGCAGATATGAATTTCGATTTAGACGCGATTGAAGCTGCTGTCACTGAAGACACTACAGCCGTGTATATCTGTAACCCTAATAACCCAACGGGCACAGTGGTAGATGCTGCTAAGCTTACCGCGTTTGCAAAGCGCGTATCTAAAAAGGCGCAGGTATTTATCGATGAAGCTTACATTGAAATGTCAGATGCTTATCCTGCTAACGTACAATCAAAGTTAGTGGCAGAAGGGCATGATGTCGTTATCTGCCGTACTTTCTCTAAAATTCACGCCATGGCAGGCCAGCGTTTAGGTTATGCCATTTTACCAGCTGAACAAGCTAAGAAGATGGGCGGCATGTTGCGCATGGGTGGTGTGAATTACCTAGCATTAGTTGCGGGTATGGCTAGCATGGCAGATCATGCAAACCTAAATACCATGCGCACGCGGGTAAAGGTTGAACGCGAGAAGCTAACGGCTGCAGCTGAATCACTTGGGCAGGCTTATGCAAAAAACCCGCAAGGCAACTTCATCTACATGGATACCGGTATGCCACATGACGAGTTTGCAAAGTTAATGAAAGCGCAAGGTATTAAAGTTGTTGGCCGCACATGGCCTGGTTACGACACATGGTCGCGAATTAGTGTAGGTATTCCTGAGGAAACTGACGCTTGCGTAAAAGCATTAAAAACAGTCTTAGCATAATACTGAAAGGTTTTTAAGGCCTGTAAGATAATACAAAAACTAAATGCTGGTGGATTTGTTGTTTGCTTCATTGGATTTAACAACAGCAAAATCACCAGCTTTAAATAATGCCTTGATATTACTTAGACCGGCACACATTAGCATTACACACGCTTCTTCTTTGTTAAGGTTACGCTCAATCTGCTATTAATGATGTCGTAACGCATCAATTAGTTCATCTTTGCTCATGGTCGAGCGACCCGAAATACCGACTTCTTTTGCTTTGTCGTACAGTTCTTGCTTCGTACGTTCTTCATACTTTTTACTTTCACCGCCTTTTTTCGAGGGCGATTGCGCATCGTTGGCTTGCGCGTTGGCAATTCTGGCTGATTTTTCTTTGCTGTAGCCTTTATCCCGAAGTGCTTCATACGTGTCGTCGTTCTTGATCTGTGCAGCGTGTTGCTTGGCCATGGTTATCTCCTTTACTCATTTTCTCATCGGTAGTACCAAAAAAGCTGATAAGGTTAATTTAGCCTTACTTTGTATACTCCAACTTGGCAATTTTGGTGCACTGATAGGTGAAAGGTGAGGGGCCAATGTGCGGAATAAACCCTACTTGTTCCTTTGTCGCTAGTACCGTTCCCTTCATCCATAAAGCAAGTAGGGTAAATCCGCGCTTTACACGTTACTCTACATAGAAAACCTCGGATTGTAGTTCGTTACCAATGTTGGTATTCGCTCGAATCACCTCAGCTAGTGTGGTGCCTTCTACCAATTCGAGCTCGTCATTGGACAAGTATCTTTGATACCAAAAACGGTCGCCTTCGCGTAGTTCGTCGAACTGCTTAACATTGATAGCAGTAAATAACTCACCTAACTGAGAACCCGTTTCAGTTTGAGGGTCTTCAGATAACCCGCCTATCCATAGCTCTACATCATCAACTGAATTGTAGGCGTTGGACAATGCCGTTTGCAGTGTGGTGTTTGAAGTAATATCACTGAAAAATTCAGCACGCTCAAAGCCCATGGCTTCGCGAACATCATTATAGGATGCTAGCCCATGATCGCGTCCCCGCTGAATATTCAAAGAGATAAGATCAAAACCGCCGCTGCCAGGTCGGCCAAAGAGAAAGTTACGTAGTCCATTTACCACTTTAATATCGATAGCTTGATGACGTTGTTTCGCCAAGCCACGAAGCACTGAGTCAATATCATCTTCTTCAACGTACAGTCCTATTCCTGTAAAAAAGGCGTCACGAAGCGCCAAGCTGCCTTCATCTATTGGATTATTGTCGGCATCTAAGCGAAGTATATTGTTGCTGACTTCGCTATGACCAAGCCGATAGGCTGCGGTTGAAAACTCATTGTACGTAGTAGGATTTACGTCATCATCATAGCCTTGATAGTCAGGCATTGTGTTTTCGCCCAACAAAGCAGGTAGGTACTCGTCATAGGTAATTATCTGCAATTTGGCAATAACAAGACGCCTAGTTTGCTCGTATATATCTTCAACATCTGCTTGTGGCTGTTGAGCTTGTAATATAGCCGCAATGCGGTTGTGCTCTCTTACCCATACGGTATGCATAGCGGTAAGTATGGCTTGTTCGTTTACTCGAACGTCTCCACCTAGAAATAACATACTTGGGTCGGATACAAAGCCATTTGCATTAGGTAACCCGTTAGGGTTTCGTGGCAATAAGTTATTGTCAGAAGTGGCTAAGAAGGGCGACTGATCCCCTTCACGCAACTCCTCATTACGTTCGGTATCAGAACCATAAATCATCGAGCCATCAATCCAGCTCGTAATTTCATTTTCCTGTTCACGAACGTTATTCGTACTGGTACCTGTGTCAGGGTCATAAATTGCACGATTAAATGAAATAGTGACACTACCTGTACCGCTAGGGTCGAAAAACACATCGCCTGACGGCACAATGATGTGTTCCGCTTCTAAGGTACTTCCGTCTGTAAGGCTTATATCGTGGTCGATAAACTGCCCCCACTGCCATAAGTAATCACTGGTGTTATACGTATTGGGTATACTCTCACCTTCAGCCTGCATCACTAGCAAGTTACTGATTTCCCTAGCACTTTTTTGTGCTGAACCTGCCATTTCTGACACGCCATCGGTGTAAAAAGCTGGTGCTATACGTTGCAGGTGACTAAAGGTAGCACCCCAATCAGGGTTATCTTGATTGTTACTACTGCCATCATAGGAGCGTATTTCTCTACCCCCTTGAGTATTGAAGACAAAGTCGTCTCTACCTTCTCTATCACGACTGTTGCGACGTTGTTGGTCTACATCTTCGTCAATTCCCTGAGCAGATCTGCCTCTTTGGTTGTTATCTGTATTGTTTCTGTTGTTGTCCGTATTTTCATCGTTATCGATGCCGTCATTTCCATCGCTGTTTGCATCATTATTTGCATCAGAAATGGTATCAACATCAGGGAATGTTAATGTGGCGTTCGTGGTTTGCTCATCGTCATTGTTGTCTGAACCGCAGCCATATAAGCTGCTTAACGTAACTGCTAAAAACGCTAATTTTTTCATAATATGTCCTGTAATTGCCTATTTAAAAAACAATCATGCTCGTTCAAAGAATGGGTGAGATTGATTGCTGTTTGAACCTTCAAATCCTTTGAAGCATTTATAATTACTTCTTATTTCTTCAGACATTTGCATACCGAGGGCAAGGATCGGCGAGGGGGCAGGCATCTTGTTGTTCAAAGATTAGGAGTGAATAAGACGAAATCTGTTCAAACCTTTACACTTTGCTGACAATTATCTGCTCTGCAGAAAATAGGTGAGCATAAGAATGAAGTGATAGGGTGAGTGATAAAGTTAAAGGATAAAAGCCTTGCTGAGGGGGAAGATGTAAGTGTGCAAAAAACAAAAACGCCGCGAGCAAAGTGACTCGCAGCGGCGTTTTAAATATGTAGAATTATGGCAGTAAATTACTTCTCGATGTTAAACGTAAGCCCTGCTTTTTCAGTGAGGCGAGAAATTAACTTATCGCCCAATGCAGATGCAGGTGTAAAGAAACCGCCAGAAAGTGACACATCTTTACAGAGGCAAAGTGCAGATTCTGAAATCATTTTACTGGTTGAGCCATAACCTGGATCTTTATCACCGGTTACCGATACTGCAAGGGTATCGCCATTAGTTGCCTCACCAATAAACATAACATCGTAAAAGCCATTTTCCCGTTCTTCTTTACTTGGGCCTTCACCAGGCTTAGGGCCACCCTCTCCACCTAATGACTTATCTTGGGCAACATGGTTCGCCATTGCCTCGCCTTTCTCGCCCGGGCCAGTAAGCATCATTTCATCATACTGAAAGGTTTTGCCGTAGGCGAAGTTTGCCAAGTAGTTAGAACGGTGTACGTTCTTGGTATTAATAGCAGCCATAATAAATGGCGCAGCCCAAGAGCCTAAAGACTCGTCGAAGTATGGCTTGGTGCCATCTGGTTGTGGGTGACTTTGGTTAGCATCGGCAAGTGAGAACGGATTAATAAGCGCAGACATAATTGATTTGTCTTTATGTGCCGCTACCATTGTCGCTTTTAAGCTGGCTGCTGTACCGCCAGAAAACGTACCCTGCATTTTTCTTACACGGCCTTTTACATATTCAATCGCTGCACCGGTTTGCTTTTTAGCGTGTTCTTGTAAAAAGTGAACACCCAAATCGAAAGGTACAGAGTCGAAACCGCACGAGAACACAATATTAGCACCAGTCTCTTTTGCTTTTGCCTCATACTTGTTGATCATCTGGTGCATCCACGCAGGCTCACCACATAAATCGGTGTAGCCCGTGCCATTGTCAACGCAGGCTGAAAGTAGTTTTTCACCGTAAATTTGATAAGGCCCTACAGTGGTTAATACCACTGAAGTACGCTTAGTCAGCGCATCTAGTGCCGCGTCGTCATCACCATCTGCAACAATACTTACTACCGCATCGCTAATGCCTAACTCGGCTTTAACATCGGCGAGCTTAGCTTCGTTGCGCCCGGCAACAGCCCATTTTACGCTGCTGTCTCTACCATATTGATTTTGAAAATACTCAGCTACCAATTTACCTGTGAAGCCTGTGGCACCAAAAATTACAACATCAAATTCCCGTTGATCGCTCATAAATATCGTGTCCTATTTTACTTTTTCATGGAAGACTTATGTGCAACCAATATACGCAATCTATCAACCTTAAATTATTTTTTTAGGTAATAATTGAGTATTGATTTGGGTGTGAATACAAATGCAATTCACTACCCGTGTAAAATGCGCACCGCTCCTTAAATTGATAAAGAAAATATATCGAGCAAAACAGGTACATCAACATAGCTAAAAGCGAAAAGATAACGGTTAGCGAGTATAAGTTTCAACAAATCGTTTTATACGGGCTAAGCCTTCTTTTAACCGACCTACCTCTGTGGCAAACGATAACCTTACGTAACGAGTGGCATTGTGTTCACCGAAGTCATCACCGGGTGTTAATGCCACATATTCTTCTTCTAATAAGCGGTCACAGAATTCAATTGCGGTAAGGCCAGTAGGTTCAATATTGATATACGCATAAAACGCGCCGTCTGGTGTAGCATCAATACTTAACCCCATGTCTGCAATAGCTTGCATTACAAACGAAGCACGGGTGCGCAAGAGTACTTTTTTCTGTTCACATTGGGCAAGTGATTCTGGTGTAAAGCAGGCGAGCGCGGCTTGCTGAGCAAGGGTAGAAGGGCAAATAAATAGGTTTTGCGCTAATCGCTCCATAACTTGCGTCATACCTTCAGGTACCACGCACCAACCTAAACGCCATCCCGTCATACCGAAGTATTTGGAGAAGCTATTAATCACAATGGTATTGTTATGAAGGCTCTCATTCGCCAACACTGTGTTAAGTGGGGCAGGTTGCTCTGCAGTAGAAGGCGAGTCTTCACGTAAATCTAAGTTTAAATAAATTTCATCAACAATTAAAAAGCCGTCTTTTTGCTTGCAGGTTTCACCAATGCTAAACAATTCTTCTTGTGCAATAGCGGTACCCGTAGGGTTAGCGGGGCTGGCGATGAGCACGCCTTTAGTTTTACTATCCCAGTGGTTCGTTACATCATCATGCGTTAACTGAAATTGTTGCTCGCTTGAAGTAGGCACTAATGTAACTTCGCCGCCAAAGGTGTTTAAAAATCGGCGGTTACAGGGGTATGAGGGATCGCCAAGTATCACCTTATCGCCGTTTTCAACTAACGCTGCACTTACTAATAACAAAGCCGCAGATGCGCCAGCGGTAACCACAATGCGCGAAGCCGGAATATCAACGTTGTGCTGTGTTTTATAAAACTGGGCAATGGCGCTGCGAAGTTCAGGCAAGCCTAGCGCTGAAGTATACGGGTAATCAGCCTGAGACAGCGACTGTTTCATGGCTTCAACAACCGGCGTGGGCGCGCCAAAGTCGGGCTCACCCAAATTTAACCGAATAACATCGTGCCCTTGATTGCTAAGCGCAGTGGCTTTTTCACCATAGGCCATGGCTAAAAAAGGAGATAGGGTGGTGGCTCGTGTAGCGTACTTCAACATGCTTTCTTACAACGTGGGGTAACAATGCCCAGTATTATATCAATTGTGCAAACCTAATTACCAACAAAGTCGCCATACCTAATAGCAAAAGCAGGTAGCGTTGATGAGTTGTCATTACCATTAAAGGTGCTAGTCGCAATCTTTAATAGCAATACACACAAGTATTAGACATCAGCGGCTAGACTAGCACCTTACCCATTAAAAATTCCCGCAATACACGGTGTTTTTCGATGAATAGCCATATGCATAATCAACCACTTACGATAGGGTAGAAGAGGTATAAGTTGTGATGATATAAAAAGTAAAATACAGCGTACGCGTTATTTAAAAGGAAATCAGTCGTGTTGGTCGAAAACAAACAAGGTAATAACAAGGCGAAGGGTGAGAAGCCGTTCTCATTTAGCGCTGTTCGGTGGTTAATGGTTGTCGTCGTGTCCACATTTTTCGCGACACCGGTATGGGCAGCCTTACCTACCATCAGCGAATTCACCAAAGATATGTCCACTAAAGATGGGCTTATCCCCATCTATTATGATGATGAAACTGACAAAGTGTATTTATCGATACCCAACGATGAGCAGCGGTTTTTATTTCAAAGCAGCTTGCCTTACGGTGTAGGCTCTAACGATATTGGTTTAGATAGAGGCCAGTTAGGGCGCACTCGCTTAATTACCTTCGAACGCTTTGGCAATAAGCTTATGCTGAAGCAGTTAAATACCAAGTACCGCGCAGCCCATGGTAGCGCAGCCGAAAAGCAAAGTATTAATGAGGCCTTTGCAAGTTCGGTATTAGCCGGCTTTGTCATAGTGGCAAAGAGCGATAGCGCTAATTTAATCGATTACACACCTTTTTTATTCAGCGATATTCATGGTATTGGCAATCGGTTGTCAGCTAAAAATCAAGGCAGCTTTAAAGCAGACAAAAACAGAAGCGGGGTGTATTTATCGCGCACAAAGGGTTTTGAGAAAAACACTGAGCTCGAAGCCTTAGTTACATTCGCTGGCAGCAAGCCCGGTAACTATGTATCTGATGTCACGCCAGATCCTGAGAACCTTTCTGTGCACCTTCATCATTCATTTGTTGCGTTGCCTGACGATGGTTATACACCGCGTGCTTATCATCCCTATTCAGGGTATTGGAAATTCCGCTATTTCGATTACTCAACGGCAATTAATGAGCCTACTGAGCAGCGTTTTATTACCCGTCATCGTTTAGCCAAGGTATCGCCACATGCTCCTATGAGCGAAGCGGTTGAACCTATTGTGTATTACCTAGACCCAGGTATTCCAGAGCCGGTGATGTCATCATTGAAAGAAGGCGCCAGCTGGTGGAACCAAGCCTTCGAAGCAGCAGGCTATAAAAATGCATTCCAGGTTAAAGTGTTGCCTGAAAATGCCGATCCTATGGATGTACGTTACAACGTGATTAATTGGGTGCATCGCGCTACCCGCGGGTGGTCGTATGGTTCATCGGTGGTCGACCCTCGCACCGGTGAAATTATAAAAGGCCACGTGACGTTGGGCTCACTGCGTGTTCGCCAAGATTATTTAATCGCACTAGGGCTTACCAGCCCATTTTCAGGTGACAATGCGAGTTCGCCAGAGCAAGAAGCAATGGCATTAGATCGTATTAAGCAGCTTTCGGCTCATGAAGTAGGCCACACCTTAGGTATAGCGCACAACTTTGCTGCCAGTGAAAACGAAATGGCTTCTGTGATGGATTATCCACACCCTCGAATTACCTTAAAAGACGGAAAAGTAAGTCTTGAAGGGGCTTACGATATGGGCATAGGCGCGTGGGACAAACACGCTATTGTTTATGGTTATCAAGAGTTTGGTTCAACCAGTGAAGAAACGGAAGGCTTGGCTAAGCAAATTGTTAAAACCCGAAATAAAGGGCTGGCGTTTAAGTCAGATTCAGATACAAGAAGCTCTCGTCATAGTTCAGCCAACGGGCACATGTGGGAAAATGGCGCCGATCCGCTAGATGCTTTTGATGAAATCTCTGCGATTAGACGTCATGCGCTTGATCAATTAGGAATGGATACCTTAAAGCCCAATGCTAGCTTGTCTTCATTGGAAAATGCGTTAGTGCCAATTTATTTACTGCATCGTTTTCAACTAGAAGCGGTAGCAAAACAAGTGGGCGGCTTAATATACGAATACGAGCGCAAAGGTGATTACACCACGCCACAGGGCCAGCAAGACGTAGCGCCACAAGTACAGCAACGTGCCATGCAGCAGCTTATAACGGCTACTACCGTACCTTATTTAGCTATTCCTGAAGCAGTATTGGCACTTATACCGCCCACTGCCTATGGTGACGATGTTACTCGCGAGCATTTTCAAGGAAAAATGGGGCTAATGCTAGACCCCGTATCTGCGGCTGCATCTGCCAGTGATTTCGCATTATCATTGTTGTTGCATCCAGAACGTTTAAACCGTTTGGCGTGGCAAAGTAGCCGCACAAAAGAACTCGTGGGTGTGGAAGGGCTTGTACGTCAAATATTGAACGTACATTGGTATCGTGCGAAACACAAACGCGGCGGTAAAGAGGATTTAGTTGCTACCCGCCTACAGTTAGTAGCGTTGAATGCCATCATGAAAGCTGCAACAAACCCTGCATTAGCACCAGAGGCTAAAATGGCCATGCACAGTGCTCTGCTTGAGTTCGACGAGTGGCTAGATGATGATAGCGATAGAGATGCAGATGAAGTTTTGCATAAGTATTTCGACACTTACTGGAAATCAGGTCATTGGTCTGGGGCGTTTGATGTGAAGCCTTTGCCACCAGGCTCGCCCATATAATTCTATCTTAAAGAGTGCTGAATTTTACGTGAGTATTTTTGCTAATGCTTAACACGTAAACATAAATAAAAAGCGGTTAACCTAAAGAGGTTAGCCGCTTTTTCGTCTATATTTTTGTACTTAAATTTAACGCTATTATAAATCTTGTAGAGGCTTTGGCTTTTCTTTAGGGTGTTTTTACAAACTGCTCTTGTAAGACCTGATACAAATATTCTGGCTTAACGGGTTTTACAATGTGTGCATTCATACCCACGGCGAAGCTTTTTTCTATCTCTGTTTGCATGGCGTGAGCTGTCATCGCCACAATCGGAACGTCTAATTTTAATTCTTCTCGAATCTTTTGAGCTGCCGTTAAGCCGTCCATCACAGGCATTTGCATATCCATTAAGACAAGATCGAAGACGTTCTCTTGCTCCAACATTTGCAAAGCAATTAAGCCATTTTCTGCAACACTCACTTTTGCCTTTGTATCGGCTAAAAATAGCTTAGCAACTTTACGGTTTATCGCATCATCTTCTACCAGCAGAATGTTTTTCTTAGAAAAATCGGGTGGTACATTAGCATCGCTTTCTAAGGCCGCCATTTGAGGCTTACCTCTAGTAGACATTCTTAGTAAGCAGTTCTGCAACGAGCTGCTATTAACCGGTTTTTGCAGATAATATTCTACACCCACTGGGCGGCCGAGGGTCTTAAGTGACTCGATATCATAAGCTGAAAGCATCGCTATGTTCGGCTTACCTTGGCTAAATTCTTGGTTAATAATTGAGGCTAATTCAATGCCATCAATATCCGCCATTTTCCAATCTATAATAATTAAATCGTACGGTGCGTTGCTTGCCATAGCGGTACGTAGATGCATTAGCGCTTCTTTACCACCGGTGGCCAAGTCTGGGTTTATATTGATGCGCAACAGGGCTTCTGCTATTGCTTGTCTTGAAAGCATAACATCGTCAACCACCAACACTTTTAAGTCAGATAAGGTTAAGTTTCCTAACGTAGTGGGTTGTGGCATTTGATTGTGCTGTTCAACTAACACCGTAAATAAGAAAGTTGCGCCTTGACCCAGCTTACTCTCTACCCATATTTCACCGCCCATTAGCGAGACAAGGTGCTTACAAATCGATAAGCCTAAACCTGTACCACCATATTTACGGGTAATTGATTCGTCAGCTTGCGTAAAGGCATCGAACAGTGATTCTATCTGATCTGTTGATAGGCCAATTCCCGTATCTTTTACTGAAAACTCAAGTAAAACACCGCGTTCAGAATATTTTTTATTAACCGATACGAACACCATGCCTTCGTCGGTAAATTTAATCGCATTGCTTAGCAGGTTATTCAGCACTTGCTCAATACGCAGGGCGTCACCAGAGACTTGCAAGGGAACATCTCTTGCCACGTATTGTAATAATTCAATACGTTTCTCTCTGGCATTTAACCCGTGCAACCGAATGACTTGCTCAACCAGTTTGTCGAGTTCAAATGCCTCAGATTCAATATCAAGTTTACCCGCTTCAATTTTTGAAAAATCTAGTACGTCGTTAATTACCCCTAGCAGGGTTTGAGACGACTGCTCAATTTGGGTTAGGTTGGTTTTCTGTTCTTCATTAACGACAGATTTTTGTGTCAGCTTAGTAAGCCCCACTATGGCGTTCACGGGCGTTCTAATTTCGTGGCTCATACGGGCCAAAAACTCTGACTTCGCGTCGGTGGCTTTTTGTAAATTTAACGCAAGCTCTCGCAATTCTCGCTTCTGTTTAAGCGTGATAACAAACATAAAGAATAGAAGAATAGCCACGCAGCAAATAGTAACAATGATGTACACTTGAAACGTACTATTTTGTTCAGACAGTTGCTGACTAAGTTCTAACTCAGTAATTTTTTGTATTTTTTGATCGGTTTCTAAACGGGCTCTATTAAACGCTAATTGCTCTGATTGGCGCGTATCAAAAACTTGTTGCTTCAATTCTGAATGTTGTAAAAGAAATTGGTAGGCATCGCGATATTGGCCTTGAAGTAGCGCAATATTGGCTTGCATTTTTAAGCCTTCATACTGGTATTCAGTAATATCTAAATCTTGTGCAATTGATAAGAACCTCAAAACCGTTTGTGTGGCTTCATCAATGCGTTCTAATTTGAGTAAAACCTCTGACTGCAACGTGAGGCCAGAAAGCTCACGCTGGCGGTGTTTTCCAGCGACAGCATGCTTGACAATATCTTCCGTAACCGCAAGCGCTTCTTCATAGTTACCTAATTGCAGATGCGTTTTTGCCAAATAAAAATTTAAGATAGGCGCGAACTCGTCTGGGTTAGTATTTACCCTGTCTATTAACGACTTCGCTTGCGTTACTTTTCCCTTAGCCAATAAGCCAGATATAATAAAACCGTACCCTTGTTCTTCATAATAGGTGTTGCCACGTTTAATCGATTCGGCAACCAGTTGTTCACCGGTATTTATTAAGTTATCTGCCCATTGATTCGATTTCGCGTACAAATTCCCAATGGCTTGTAGCGTGTTTTGTATGTAGGTGGTATCTAAAGACTGATGAATACTCAGGCTGTTAAGTAGTAACTCTAATGATTCTCCATATAAATCAAAGAAGTAAGTTATTATCCCTTGTCGTCTTAACGCTTCGGCAAGTTGCAATTGGTTACCAGTTTCTGTGGCTAGCTTTTTTGCTTGGGTTGCCTTTTCGTAAGCGAGTTTATAGTTACCCTCAAGAATGTACGAATGACTTTTCAGATTGAGCAAATGAGCTTCATAGGCTGGAAGGTCTTTGTCTGCTAAGTACCTCTCGGCCTGGGTAAGAAGCTTTTTTGCGAGGGTTGGGTTAACAAATACATTCTTATCGGCAGCTTGCAATACCTTATCAATATCGACAGTAGCGTCTTGAGAATACACAAAAAAGCTAGGCAGTGCTAAAAGCACTACCCACAAAAGACGCAACAATCTCATGAAATTATACCCATACTAGCCAGTATTAACCTATTTCGAGTGACTAATTTCTAGGGTGTCTGCGCCTTCAGCCTCACATCGGCTCTTTATCGCATCAACATCGTTTTTTGCACATATTTGAACGTCTGCATCTGATAGACCAAACGCTTTAGCCGTGCCTTTAGGATCGCTTATATATTGCTGTTTTAACTTTTCATCTTTATCCATAGCAATTAAAAACTTTACTAACAAATCATTCATTTCTTATTCCTTTAGTTTTTTGTGGTTAGATATTTACGGTTTTAGCCAAATAATTTTTGTTCAAAAAGGGCGGGGGTTAAATCTAGTTCTGCCATCGATTTCATATCAAAATCTGGTAACCCTTTAGAGGGGATAACCAAAGTAGTGATAGGTTTTGGTATTACTGCCGCTAAATCTTTTAGTTCAAGGTATTCAATTCTAGGGGCAGCAATGGGGATGGTAGAGGCTTCATAAACAATAATGGTGTGTTCAGGAGAAAAGTATTTTAACAATTCGTTTCTTAGCTGCGTTAAACCCGGGTGTGATGTACGGTGTTTGTTATGCGTGAAATCGGCAATACTGCCAATCTGCCAGATAATTTGCATCATATGAGGGTCTAAGGTGTATTGCCTCAGCAGAAACTGAGTAGCCTCATACGACTGGCATCCATAATGTGCGGGGTCTAGCCCTAAATCAGCCACTAAACAATCTTCGGCAGAAATCCCCGGTAGCATTTCGGCATCATAACCTTCTTCTTTTAGTTGTTTGATAGCCTCATGTGAGGGATTTACGAATACCCCAGGGTGACCATAAAACGCCGCCACCACTTTTTTTCCTGTCTTGACTTCATCAACAATGCGTTGGGTCATTTTTTGGTAGGTGAGTGCCCGAGATTTGCCTTGCTCGTAAAGGTGGCGTAAACACACCACATTCGAGTTAATCATTTGCAGATTGACAAGCGCTGACTCTGTTACAACGCTCAATACGATATCGGCTGTTTTAAGTAGGCTTTCCGTAATCAAGGTCATCTGGCCTGACACAGTAATACCTGTACCTACAACTACCAAAGATCCTTTTGATTCTATGTTCATTTCATCCATTTCCATTGAGAGTGGGCTACGTATAGCCTTAATTGAATATAATGGAAAATACATCCATTGTTAATCACTTTGTGATTATAACCGATATGGTTTTGTCGTTAAAAAACGAGTGACTTAACATTAACATTGATTCGCGCTCATTGGTGGCCCTAAATCCGTATTACATGCTGGGTTATTTCAAAACGCTTTATCGCCCGATTTAAAAATAGTATTGTACTGGTAGCGCACTGAGTTCTGCATAACTAATTGGCCAATTGGTAAGTAACGTTAGTTAATTTAGGGAATTATAATGTTTAAACATGGTGGTATGACGAAAACCAGTTCAGTTATTAGAAGCTCAGCGTTATGTTTAGTGGCACTGGGCGCATTGTCCACACAGTCTGCTTGTACATTTAGTCATGATCCTCGTGCCAAAGCCGAGAAGCCAGTTTGTGTTGCAGTTTTAACGAACAAGCTCAATTGCGAAAATGAACCGCTGGCTTATAGTGAAACCAATCCTCATAGTGATTTCGACCAGCAAATGCTTCCGGTCAATCAGCGTAAAGACATGATTGAAAGTGAGTTGGAAGATAACAGACGTAATCGTTAGTACAAATACCGCGTTGCATTCACTTTACAACGAAATGCAACGCGATAGGTTAACCTTCAATAAGCCCTTTACGGCTGATAAGGCAATGAGGATTGATGTAAAATAATACGCACTTTGCCATCTTCACACTGCTTAAATACAAAGCTTTTGTTCACAAAGATGTGACTGTCGTCTTCCCCAATAAAGTGAACATTGCACTGCACAATGGCTAGTTCACCATTTAAAATAAAATCTTCTTTGCTGTACCACACTTTAACCCAAGGTTTGAGCTTAAAACCATTGTCGTTGGGGTAGTCGCTGTTTCCACCTACAAAATAAGAAAGCGCGCCTTCTTTAGTCGGGCGGAACGTTTGCTGACCAAACGTCAAAGTAGGCTTAAACAACACATGACCATTGTCATAATCATAGCTGTCAGAGAGTACCTGAAGAGAAAACGCTTGAACGTCTCCACCTTCGGCATGAACTTTTCCAACTTTTACTACATTGTCGCACCAAGTTTGTAGCGCCGTATGCACCATCTCTTTAGTAAACATAATGTATACCTCTCCTTTAAAATATCGTTTCGTTGGTTTTAAAGCTGGTTACCAAATTTTAAAACGGTTTCGTCTTTTGCGCAAAACACCAGCAAGGGTTTCGCACGTTGTAAACATATAGACAAAACAAATAAATACGTGAATAAAACAAATACTGTTAACCAAACTGCTTTATTTTGTTATGTGATATCATCACGGTTTCAGCTTAAAGATTTAGCTACAGTTAGCAATAGTAATTGGAGATAGCTTTTATCTATCAAGGACTAAGTGAATAGAACTTTTTACTGCGTTTTAAACGCGTAAGTGTATTCGCGACTATTGTGACTTATTTCCCACCCGCAATGTCAATAAATGAACCTGTTACGTAAGATGCTTCATCTGATAACAACCATGCGATAGCATCTGCTACTTCCTGCGTATTGCCTCCGCGCCCCATTGGGATTTGTGAGCTAAGGCGATTTACGCGATCTGGCTCCCCTCCGTCGGCATGAATATCAGTGGCAATGAAGCCAGGGCGAACGCTATTGACTCTAATATTTTGGCCGGCAAGCTCTAAGGACATACCTGTGGTGAGCGAATCCATAGCACCTTTCGAAGCTGCATAGTCTACGTATTCAAACGGGGCACCTGTACGAGACGCGATCGAAGAAACATTCACAATTGCACCATCACTTTGAACTTGTTTTACAAAAGCTTTCGAGCAAAGAAAAGCGCTGAGTACATTCGTAGTTAATATTGTTTTGAAGCGCTCGGCACTAATTTCGGAAAATGCAGTTTTGGTAAAAAGCACGCCTACATTGTTCACTAGGTGCGTAACAGCGCCGAACTCAGCGTTTACCCTGTTAAACATACTTTGGACTTCTGCCTCCACTGAGACATCCGCCTTATGAGTAAGTGCAACGCCGCCGTTGTTATTAATTGAAGAACATAACGCTTCGGCATAACTTTCATTTTTAAGATAGTTAATGCAAACGTGATAACCCTGTTTAGATAGCGTAAAAGCAGTAGCGGCACCAATACCTCTGCTGGCTCCAGTTATTATTACAACTTTGGTCAAATTTGAGTCCTTGCTAGTCTTACTAGCCACTGTAGCGTATCTGAATTGGATTGAACCAACCATAGGTCGATTCAGCGAAGTACTCTTTATTGTTTACCGTCTTTTTAATAGTAAGTGCTGAATCTGACTCCCACGAAATAATGGGGGCAGCATCGTTAGGGTGCCCATCCATACGAAAGATATTACCACTTTCATTTTTCAAGGCTTCATCAGTGTCCAAAATAGAGACCTGAGTACTAAAGCCTGTGGTTGCCCCGCAATCTCTTTGGAAAATTACTGCTTTTAGTTCGCCATTAGGAGACAACGTTTCAGAATAAATATCGTTACCGCACATATCAGGAAGCCAATTGTAAAAAGCCAAGAAGGCGATCACACTGATGACAATGGCCACTTTTCCTATGGTATTCAAACTAGAATCCTTTTATAAATTGCGCTTAATTAACGTACATAAAATTCATTCACATTTCGAGCTATTAACGTTACTGCCACTTGATGGCTGTTACTCAAAGGGTTAACTATTATTTACCGTCGACACTGCGAATAAAGTGCTTATACAAGTCTTCTGAAGGCGCTAACATCTTGTAATTTAGCAGGTGGTCTAATTCTGGGTAATTAAAACGCTTACAGCGAGATAGCTGGTTTTCTGTCATACGTTGGCAAATAGAAACTGCCATAGAAGAGGATGGCCATATTTCGTCCATTCCCCCCGAATATAGCACAACATTTCCGCGAATATTCTCAACAGGGATTGTTGCACTTCCGCCATCATTTCTATTTTCTAAAGATTGAGAATATAGGTCTAACAAGCCTTCAACAGGTCCGGTTGGGTTGAATGCAACAAAGGGTAATTCCTTTTCGTTTTGACTCCAGCTGGAGCCAGGTACCGTCTGCCAATCAGCTAGAATACCTGCCCACACCACTGAACTGGGCGCAATGGCGATAACACGATCAAATACAGTGTCGCGAGATGCAATCAGCAACGCCAACTCGGCGCCTTTAGACCAACCAACCAGCGTGATATGTTTTTGTGCGGGGTGTTTTTGTTGAAGCCACGCTGTTGCTTTTTCGAAATAGGCGAGGGGAATTTTCTCTAATTCTTTGGGAAGTGTATCGGCTTTAAAATAAGCAACGGCTAATGTTGGGTGACCATTTTCGGCGATGACTTTGGCAAGCTTTGTAGGAATTCCGCCTTCTGAACCACCAAGCACAATAACCGGCTGCTTGTGTGAATTAGCGGGTTGATGATAATAGTGACCCACAATACCATCTTGCTCAACGTTAAGAACTTGAGGGGCTGCACTTAAAGTAAATACTGGTACGAACGAGAATAAAAATAGTAAAAAATGCTTCATTTTTAATTTCATATTTTGTTTTACCCTTGAGAACTCAAATGCTGAAAACACCCTAGAACCTTAAGCATTTTATAGAAGAATTAAAGGGTTATAATAAAGTAAATCAGCAGGGCCTTTTAATAAAAAGTTTTAGGAAATGTTTCTGGCAAAACCCTGATTCGTACTTTTTATATGCAACATATTTAGTGAGTGCTGGCGTTACTCTGAGCCAAATATGCCACGAAAAAGGGCGGTAAATACACCTGACATACTGTCTTCTATGGCATCGGTTTCGGGTGAATTCTTTTTAGCGTGTATTACGTTTGATTCTTCTTGCTCTCTTTTTTCTGCGCTAGAAGATGCCCCGTCAAGAAAATCACTCACCGTTTTTTTAGAAGTGGATGCGCACCCTGACGAAATGGCTGACGCTATCAAAACGACGATTAATTTAGTTTTCATTTAATTCCCTTATCTTGTAAGTATAAAGCGGTAAAAGAGGAGCGCGATAATACGAATCAGCGCCCGTATTTGCAATTTACTTCAATTCCTAAATTAAGGCCTACCTTGAAAAGAGGCCGTTATCGCAGATAAACCTATTGTCATGCAACCACGCCAAAGATTCGACCTACAACTGCTGTTAATACCATCGCAAGCGCCCCCCAGAAAGTCACTCTGATTGCACCTACTGTAATAGATGCTCCGCCAACACGTGCGGCAGTAGCGCCCAGTGCGGCAAGGAATAGTAAAGATAAAGCTGCGACAGCAGGTATAAGTTGCTCACCATGTACTAACCAGGCAACTGCTAAAGGAAGTGCAGCACCTAAAGTGAAAGCAGCCGCCGAAGAGAATGCCGCTTGAATGGGCTGAGCATTAACGCTTTGTGAAATTCCGATATCATCTCTGGCATGAGCGCCAAGAGCATCGTAAGACATCAGTTCCTCAGCAACTTGTTCAGCTAGAGTTGGTTTAAGGCCTCTTCTTTCATATATCTTTGCGAGTTCTTCTTTTTCAGACTCGAAATTCTGTTCCAGCGATTTTTTTTCAATGGCGAGGTCGGCGTTTTCAGTATCTAACTGAGAACTAACCGAAACATATTCACCAGCAGCCATAGACATAGCCCCAGCCACTAAACCTGCAGCTCCAGCGAGAAGAATACCATCGTGGGAAGTGCTAGCAGCTGCAACGCCAATAATAAGGCTTGCAGTAGATACAATTCCGTCATTTGCACCAAGTACTGCTGCACGTAACCAACCTACGCGTTGTGAGCGATGTATTTCACTATGAACCATATATTTTTCGATGAATCATTTTGCAGATAACGATTAAACAGCAGGCTAAGACATGCAGAGCATAATCGTGAAACCACATGTGTATTTGTTTTAAAGACCGAAGGAAGTGATTTTAGCGTGTTATTAAATGTCATCCAGAACGGCCCGCCATAATTGAACGCCATCATAAAAGTTATATAAGTTGATATCACAAATATACATGGCTATAAAACCAACCACCATTATTGTTTTGGTCCGGCCACCTTTATATTAGGGGCTGGTTGACCATCGTTCTATAAAATTCATGAGCTCTGAAAATACCAATTTAGCTTTTTGTGGTGCGGAATCTGAAAAACTATGAGTAGCTCCATCAATTTACTTTGAAGCATGACCATACACTATCAAGTGGTTAATGATTGCATGAGATTCGGAGTTTCCCATAAGCTCATTGGTTAGTTCGTTTCCACCCCAGTCTTCGGTCATGAAATGGTCATGAGCTTGTCCAGACTTTTCTGCTTCTTTAGCAATTGCCACTAACCTATTTGCAAGCCAGCGTAACTGTTCTGGAGAACCGTGGATATATATCTGTTCAGCATCCTTATCTTTCTCAACTGATAGCATGAGATTCCTATTGGCTTAAACTACTTACCATAAAAAAATGACCACAATTTTGATCTAGCTTGGTGATATTGATGCCAGCTTTTGGGTTTTACTTTACAAAGAACAACACCAACAATAAGTAAAATAATGGGAGCGAGCAAATACGTGCCTTTAGCTTCCCGATCATTTCTTTCCATACCATTAACGATGACCGTAGCTTCTGGGTCAAAAATCAATTCCACTGCCGCATAGCCGAAAATTAGGCTGCCACCGATAAATAGTAAACCCACTAGTCGAGTCAAAAATATAAACACTCTTAAAGGAAATTGCATTCGAATTTTTCCGTTCACATAAGGTCCGCATAGCGAGCAAAAATACGTAGGCGACAATACTAAGCAAAGCACAGGAGCCTTGTGTATTTGTCCCAGACAGCCTGCGAGCGCGTTAATGCGATTTTTAGGAAACGCTTAGTTGCGCTTCTAAATTGTTTACCAGGGAACTTAAGGGTAAGTCAAAACCAGTTAAGCCTTTACCACTTAAATTTAAATTCACCAGTCTGCCTTTCTCGTGAAGAATAGGAATCATATGTTCTTTAAAGTCACTCCAAACCATTCCCCTTGGTTTAATTTCACTCAGCAATTCTGGAGCTAACTTCTTAAGCCTTAAAATTCTAGATTTTGAAGACCATACCGGGAAAGAGACTTTATTGTCTGATACTTCAAACTCAAGTGTTGTGCCATCTGGAAACTCTCCAAACCACAATACCTGTTTTTCAATAACCTCTTTATAAAACTTATCTATTTGAGAACCGGAACTCAACTTTCCTAGTCTCCTAACTTAACACTAAGGGGCACTGGCTGTAGTGCATAATAGCGAAGCCGCCAGCGTGTATGCGTACTTTAATTATGTTCTGATTATTCCTGTCTGCGGAAGGGGGCTCTGAGAAAAGGGTTTTTACCGAATTTACCCGCATACCAAAAGGCCCATGAGAGCATTGATATTAAAATAGCTTTAGAACAACCTACTAATACAGTAAAGATATTAGGTAAAGCAACTAAGCTAGAGACAAATAGTGCGATTGCGAAAAAGCCACAGCTAACAGCTCCGAGCATTGCACATGCTTTGATAAATGGATGAAAATCTTTGCTTTTTTTATTCATTAAAATTCCTTTTTTAATACCTTAGATGCACCTAACAATAAGCTAACGGGCGCAGGCACTTAGGACATAATGGCTAGTCCGCCCTGCGTGTCTGCGTCCCAGCGAACGTGCTAAAATATTTCGTTAGGAGGCGTTGCTTGATATCTCCATGTTTTTGTATCCGATCTTGGTTGCAACAAGTATAACGATAATAGTAATTAAAGCGTCATAGATTGATATAGAGGAAATATAATCTTTTCCAACAAGCAACGTAATTACAGTAGTTGATACTAACACGTTGAAAAAATAAACGACGAAGGCGTGAAGATACGGATTTTTAATTACACCTGTAGCAAACCACCAGAAAACCACGAATGTTAACGCGCAACCTGCAATATATGATGTAGTAAGAAATGTTATATCAGTAATAGCGATATTGGAACGACCAAATATTAAAACCAAAATTGCGACACTGAATGCGGGCAAAATAATAGATAAAGGGATAAATACAAACATCCTTTTATACTGCAACATTCCCTTGTCTCCCAGTGAGCCTTGGCACACGACTTTATTTTTTGTTATGTTTGCCTGCTGAGTTTTAAAAAAGCTAACTAAATATAACCGCCGATTTGCAACTCTACACAAAAAGCAAAAACAGCAGCAATAGCAAAATAGGGAAGAAGATAAGACCTTTTACGATTTCACTGTTTCTGCGCTTTTTCCAAAAACGTTTTTGTGCATCTTTTTCCTTCACGGACAGCCAATGTTTGCAATGAGGGCACTGATTGCCGAGGTACATTAAGAGCTTGCACTGTGGGCATTTAGCCGACGGAGCTACAGAGCCGTTACCCCAAATTGTTGGCTTTTTAAAACTCATAACTCACCGAAGAATATAACGCCGCGTTAAGTAGTGAGCGACGCCTACGTCTAACCTAAACCATTACACCGTAAACACAAAACTCAATTTGAACCAAGAATGCCATGCGTTGCGAATCTGCCTTAAACGCTTTGCTATGCGTTCATTCTATGTGCAGGGCTGATTCTGGACATGATAACCATATCTATATACCGTCCACTTTTGAAGGTACTCAAACGCTTAATGCCCTCAGTTTCAAAGCCTACCTTTTCATACAGAGCTTTGGCTGAAAGATTATCAGCATGAACCTCTAATTCAACACGAACTAAATTAAGCCAATTATCAGATTGATTGATTGCTTCATGCATCAAGGCTTTTCCGACACCTTGTCCGTGGCTTTCAGGGTGAACAGCGATGGCAATAGAAGCAGTATGCTTATCCCGAACTTTATCCGTTAGGAATAGCGTCACGTGTCCAACCACCTTACCATCAACTTCTGCGACTAACGTGTATTGATTTGATGCTGAAAAGAGATTTGAAACTTGCGAAGAGCTCAAAAAAGGAAGTTGTGATGTATTTGCCATTACTTCCGTAAAGCTATAAATATTATGAAGATCTTTATGATCAAATTCTTCTAAGTGTCTAATTTTCAAGTTACATCCTTACTGTAATATCTGCCGAACGCATAAACACCCCAAGAAGGGGCAATTGCACGTGGGTTATAATACGGAACGAAGTGACGGGAGCCCACGTGTTATTATCCCGCTTACTTGATACTAAGCCTATTGCTAAAGTTGATACGACCCATTAATGCATAGAATGCCAAGAGTTAACAACGTTGCCGGTGCTAAAATTACATAGAACCAGTGTTTTATTAACACCTTATTACCCACGATTGATAGCTGTAATTTGTCATTTACATCAAAGAGCATTGTAAGAATGCTGGTATCGCAAACATAACTAGTTGGTCCAGAAGCCGGATGCTCGAAGCTGAGCTTCAAAACCTTCGCTCTACTTGAGCGTGTTTCGGTACTAGCGTTACGGAAGATTTTGTCTACAACAACCGCATTTACTGTTTTCGCCCGATATATAAATAGAATCCTATGTAACAGCAAAATAGCTGAACCAACTAATAAGGATATTCCGATAGTTAAGCAATAAATTTTCATAATCTAATCATGAACATAATGTGTTTGTTATACCTACTATATCAATTCGCCTAACCATGGGAACGCGCACCAACCAAGCCAGCAAAAAAACAATATCCTAAATACCAAAGAGTTGTTCAAACTAGGTTTTCGGTTATTAGCAATATAGGCTGCAATAAGTGAAACGATGTAAATGCCGTTAAATAAATACATAAACAGGGTGTGCTTTAAACCCTGATATTGAATACCGTAATCGTAAGAAACAAACAAAAATATTAGTGATAACAAAACCAGTAAAACGCTAATACCAGTAAATAAACGACTGATTTTGAAATTTTCATGTGCTGTTGAGCGTGTACTGAGCAAGAAAAGAAGCGCGTTGGGCAAAGAGGCTAATAACAACATTAATGGACCTGGTAAGGCTAGAGCATAAAGCATGAATACCGGAATAACTACGGTAAATGAATAAGGAGAGTAAATTTTGGGATATCCAGCAGTCATAGTAAGTGCACCAGTGGAAAGAACCAAAAGAAAAATCCCAGATAGATTTTTATTTTAATACTCATGCGATCCTAAGTGGGTATAAGGTCCGTTCTTGATGCGTTTGTTATATTTCTATTTCACCACTTTCGGCGGTAAATAAATAGTAAATTCATTAATCGGTTCAATCAGCACACTATGAGGGGTTTGTTGTTCCTCTTGAGTAACCAAACCTAAACGAGATAGTAAACCAAAGCTAGCAGACTTTAGGTTTGCAGAAGATACTTCTAATTGCTTATGCCACACCCTATACGTACCTAATTTACCATCACGACGATGATAAAAACCAGCTAGAGGATGTGTTATGTATACCAAACCTGTTTCTGTATCAGGGAATCCTGACAATTCAATTTTGGAGTCTTTGGTTTGTGTTAATTCAACATTAGCTGGAGCCCAAGTGGCTTCTGTCGTCATTTTGTATTTACGGTATATTTGTTGAGATTCATCATATTCACATTCAAATTTAACTTCGCCACTATACCAAGGTAAGTTCCAACAAAGTCTTGGTACTGCAAGAGTCCATGAATCTAAAGTCGTACCAAGAAACCAAACGCATCGCTCATTTGTTTCTTGATCGATAATATAGATTCGGTAGTTTGTTTGTCCCATTTTGAACTTAGGAAATGGTATAACAGCAGATGTAAAATCTACATCGATAAAAGGAACTACGGAAATTAAAGCTTTTTCTTCACCATTAATTAGTAAAGTATCTAGTTTAAAACGTTCGGGAAAAAGCCCATCAAACCTTGAAGGATCGACTGCATATGTGATGATCGCAAAATGTTGTAATTTACAGAGAACGTCAATCCCTTTGGGAGAAGGTCTTGGGTGAAGAAAGTCGTTTAATTTTAATGAATCCAACGCCGAGCCATCCTAGAAATTGGTCTTACCCACTAAAAGCGGACAAAAATTGTGGACTAAAATGTTGAGGAACGAAACATAGCCCGCTGTTTTGGTTCTGACTTAATGCGCTTGTTATACGTTTTTATACAAATCATGTAAGTATTCTTTTTCTGGGTCATTTAGCAAAGTATTACCGTGAGTTAACTTCAAGTTATTAGTGCTACCTGATTCAGAAATAGATCGTACGCCATCTAATACACACAAAAAACCAAAGGCAGATTCATTTACAGCGTCAGATATAATACTTTTTACCATATCCTTATCAGAGTCACTTAATGAATTAAACCAAGCCGATTGTTTAACCAAGTTTTCATCAGCTTTTCTACCTGGAGGTGATTTCAAATTATTTATTGTATCTTCAATAGCAGATGTCGATACAACATCTTCGATTACGGTAATAAATTCAGAGTTATTCACGAAGCCTCCTGTAACGTATAACTTTCCAATAACGGGCGCGGACATGTGGGGCATAATGGCGAAGCCGCCCCGCGTGTATGCGTCCCAGGAGACGTAGTGAGTGACTTAATTTGGTTGTTAGGTGCGCTACTAAACTGTTTCATATAGTTTTTGCTCCACTTGATGGTAAGCATTAATTTGAGATACTACGCTGCTTACCTCATCAAATGAGAATTTTGAACCGAAGTACAATATATATTTCTGATTTTCATCATCCATAACCCTGAACTCACAATCAACATCAAATTTTTCAATTAGCACATCATCTATGTAATCAATATGTTCGTAATCTAAAAGCTTAATTGCAGCGCCATACTGAGTATCTTGAAACACTGTTATTTCTGAAAGTAGATACTGAAATTGATTTAACACTCTAGCTACCTAACGGCCCGCATAACGGGCAAAAATACGTAGGCTATAATACCGAGCGAAGCGAGTGTTAATGCGTTTGTTATACGCAATTTGCTACATTTGTAGCGCATTGCTACAATATGGTGGTGAACTATTAGGAGATATGTTATGGCAACAGCAAGCGTAAGACTAGACCAAAATTTAGTTGAGAAAGCGGCTATTATGGGCAAAGCACTAAACCGAACTATGCCAAAACAAATTGAGCATTGGGCAAAGATAGGCGAAATGATGGAAGATAATCCCGAATTACCATATGAATTCGTGAAACAGGCAATTATTTCCAAAGCTGAAAAAGAGGTAGGAAAATTGGAGCCTTACGATTTTGGCTAAGATTACCAGTGTTTTACAGACAGCTAATTTTAAGAGAGCAGTAAAGAAGTTACATCAGAATCAGAAAAAAGACTTGGATAAAGCTGTAAAGGAGTTGATGGATGCTCCTCTTTTAGGAGAGCAGA
Source organism: Alteromonas stellipolaris (assembly GCF_001562115.1). Taxonomy (NCBI): domain Bacteria; kingdom Pseudomonadati; phylum Pseudomonadota; class Gammaproteobacteria; order Alteromonadales; family Alteromonadaceae; genus Alteromonas; species Alteromonas stellipolaris. The sequence continues at coordinate 2,643,514 of NZ_CP013926.1, read as the reverse complement.
AAAAAGGCGACCTAGCTTTTCTTCGCGTATACAAGTTCAAGATGGTTAAGCAGTTAACTTTACTCGGTTACAGCTACGAGGATGGCACAGTAATACTTGAATTGATAGCACTTGGCTCTCATGAGAACTTTTACCGCGATGTTAAAAAGTTATTCTGACCAATTGGGTATAACGCCTGCGTAACTGGCAGGGTAACGTAGGTGAGTGTTGCGCAATAATGGCCAAAGGCCATGCGCAAAAGCGAGCCGGAGTTACCCTGTCCATGTTGACGCACTTGTTAGGCCAGCCTTTCAGTTTCGTAGTAATTATTTTTGCCCTCATCAACAAATGTAGAAATAATTTTTAATCGTGAATTAGCAAGTAACTCTTGATATTTCTCTTGCCCTAGAGAAGTGCAAGTAATGCCTGTGTTTAAATCACGCCAATTCCCAATTTCCGTTGGAGCTGTAAACAAAAATTTACCGCCTGGCTCCAACACCTCAGAAACTTTACTCAAAAGTTGACCTTGTTCGTTTTCTGTTAATAAAAATATAAGCCCAATAGCTATAACGGCATTATATGTTTTGTTAAAGAAGTCACTATCTTGAAATCGCTCACATTTAACTTGGACGTCTGGAAAGTTTTTTGCAAATTCATTAGTCAACGTTTTTGAACTATCGATTGCCCACAATTTTAAACCTGATTCTACAAGTTCTTTAGAGACCGGGAACCCGCTACCACATGCAACCTCTAAAACCTCAGCCCCTGATTCAAGACTATCTGCCCATTGCCTTACAACCTTGTAACCGCAATTGGAGCGTGCTTGCATAAAATCTTTGGCATTTTTTTCATATGCAATTGCTGAATCCATTCTCTTCCTCTGATTTTTATTGGGCCTAACGCCCGCATTTGCGGCTGGTTTGGAGCACAGCGGAAAACCAGTCCGACAACATGCGCTTGTTACCTGCCTGCTAGTTTAAACCACAAGAACCTGAAAACCCCCATGGTTTTCAGACCTTCCACTTGCGTCCTAAGCTTTGACACTAACTTATCTTTTTCGATTAATTCTGAATTAACACGTTTGAGCCTGCTTTTGCTATCCAAAACGTTCTCCCTCTCTTTTTCAAGGAGCGCTTTCGAATGATCTAATTGCTCTCTCAACTTCTTAATATTTTTAATCAATTCAAAATTTTCATTTTCTAAGTAATCTATCGACTTTGGATCAGACAAGACTTTACTCCATAAATATTCTGAAAGACGACCTTTGAGAAAATTAATATACTCTCGCTCTAGTTTTGGCGTGCTGTACTCTTCAGGTGTTTTGTACGCAAACTTTTTATTTACGCTAACTTCAATAACTGGAATTCGAAGCGCTTTTAGATCCTTTAGTTTTTGGCCAATAACAGGATTCGTGTTATGAACCTCTATAGCAAGCTCTCCATTCCACTTAAGTTGGTATTTTGATTGTGAGGTGAATTTTACGAACACATCTAGGTCATAGTACCTATCGTCAATATGTACGCGTCTCTCAGTCTGAGAATTAATAAACTGAACAGTCACATCTTCGTTCAAATTGCTTAGTTTCAGAGTGGTATGACTTAATTCGCTTATAGCAATTTTGTAAAGGTAGTGAACAAGAGATTCTCCTCCACCAAGTCTTTCTATTTCAGCTTCCTGACCTCGATTATAAGCAAAGGAAAAAGTCCCTTTAGAGCTTTCACGAATATGCATCCGGAGACGCACACTTGCAGGAGAATGAGTGCTGTAATATGTTCGCCTTCTCCATTGGCCTGGCTCTTCTTTCTCCTTAGATAAAGCAGCATACAAACCAATTTTTCGCCATTCTTCGCCTTCTTTATAGAACGCCCACTTTTTCATTTAGAGCCTAATTCTCCGTGGCAGGTAACTTTTAAATAAGGGGCGCAGGCGCGTAGGGCATAATGGCGAAGCCGCCCTGCGTGTTTGCGTCCCAGCCCGCGCAGCGGGCGTGCTTAATTTTTTTGTTAGGTGCGCTCACTTTTAGAGCTCCAAGCCGCTCTTGTCGTGCAAACAGCCGACTAAGATACTAAAGCCTTTGAGCTGTTCTGTAACGGATAGAAACCTATTCCCTTGTGTGTCGTAAAGATGAAGTATTTGAGCGCTTGCTACATGGCGAACTTTTAAAATCGAGCTCCATTGTACGCTATTACATTTACTTCCATTTTTAACACTAATTCCCTTTTCCGATAGAGTGATAACAGCATTCATAAATGGTAGTGTTTTTAAACCATGTACAGTCATATATAAGCACCCACCGCCTAAAAATGCTGCTGAAAGAAACAGAAGAAATTCATATTTTTGGTACCAAACCGGTAAGAATAGGCACCAAATAGAAACGCCCAACATTATGGGTAAAAATACCCATCCTATAATACGTACCCAATAAGGGTGACTTAATTTAAGTTCTTCCATGGTAGCACCTAACGCCGCCTTAAGCGGTGAGTAATTGTTGGCTAAAATGTGCAGCGAAGCGGAACCCAGCCAACAGTTACGAATCCGACTTCAAGGCCTTGTTATAACGACTTACACCATTGCTTTGGTTATGGGCCCCAAATCCTTAAGTGCATATGCAGCAAAACCAGCTTGAGCATGATTCGAAGCAATTCTTACTTTTACAGTTTTATTGTAGTCAAAAAAATCTTTATACATTGCAGGGAATTGTGCTCCTAGAGCATCAAAAGGTTTTCCTAGAAATAGATTTTTTAAATTTTCGAACTTATTGGGCAATGCAAAGATCGCCTCATTCTCATGTATATCTGTACTAGTATTTGAATAGACAGAGAAAAATTCATCCACGGTTAAGTCAATCTTCAAATAGAATAAGAAGAATGGCTGCGCCCTTTTTAGATCCATAAAATAACCAAGACAGGATATATCTTCTTGATCGAAGTGTTCTTCATTTAAATTTAGTTCATCAGTAAGTGAGCGCGCAGAAGTGACAAAGGGGGATGGTTTACCTTCAGAATTTACATCACTACTTAAAGGATTGTTCAATGATCGATACATGCCTTCAGCCGATGATAAATGGACTGCTATTTCATGCTTGCTTTGTTTACTTGCGACAAATTGATTTTTCGATCTTACTGAGCATATAAGAAAGCCATCTTTAGTAACTAATAAAGTCCCTGTTCCTATTTTGAACTGGCAATTTGTGAAATCTGTCATTGTAGATATAGACAATAATTTTTTGTCCATATTCAACATGTATCTAAGCGTATGATTTTCTTGAGTTGCTTCGTGATAGTAAGCTTTGTCTAAGCAAAGGTTTGGAAATACAAAGTTATAGTAATCTGTATTCTCTATAATCAGCTTGTAAATATTAACACGTTTACCATTTTGTCCTTCAGGTCGGCTAACATCAATTCTCCTAAGCGCAAAAGAGGCATTATTGTCAAATGTCATACCATTTTTTTCAGAGTATTCTTTCTTGGCTGTTATCTCTTTGATTTTCAGTTGTTCAATATTTTCAGAGATCGTTGGCTGATATTCACAAACTTCTGCATCAAAACTTGATTCCTTAAGAGGGGATGATAAGAAAACATTTTCTGGTCTAATATCTTCAACTTTAAGTAGATCGAATAGTTCCTTAATATCCAGTTTACTTTGTCGCTTGCTTATAGAGCTTACTGGATCCACAAACCAACTTTTCATGTTTGCGAGCAAATCTTTAGGAGCCACTGCGAAAAATGCAAGTATCCCTAATATTGAAGCAATAATGCCTAAGACTTCTATCATCTAATTTCCATATCGTTATAACGCCCAACTTAGGGGCAATAACACGCAGGCTAAACTGGGAGCGAAGCGACTGAGCCTACGTGTTATTGTCCCAGTGAGCGCCAGCGAACGGCTACAGTTGTTTGTTATACCCGTTCTTCAAAATCTCTCACCAACTCAGCTAATAAAGTTCGTTGCTCTTGAGGAATACCATTATCTAATTCACATTCAAGCCCTCGAATTAGATAATATTCTGTCTCATTTTTTATTTTGCCGCGCTTTAAGATGGATTTGTACTTTGACCAATATCTGGTTCTTAGCGTTGATAAAGTGATTGTACCGTTATCTCGTAATTGTTCATCTAATTCACTTACAGTATTTGAGTCCCAGCTAGCAGTATCTTCAAGCGTATCGTTGATAGCCTGTTTGAGGCCTTGGAGAGCTTTTGATTTCCCAAATTTATTGACGATTTCAACCAAACAATTCGAAGGATGGATGGGATCTTCCCTCTGAATGCCAGATACATTTGTTGAATAGAATTCTAAGAATAAAGATAGCTCCTCAAATTCTAATTCTTTTTCTCTAGACATCTTCCGTGGCATCTTTTCCTCCAAGGGTATAACGCCCAACTTAGGGGCATTAACACGTAGGCTAAAATGGGAGCGAAGCGACTGAGCCTACGTGTTATTGTCCCAGTGAGCGCTAGCGAACGACTACAGTTTTTTGTTAGGTGCCCAGCCGATGTTGCTCGAGCGTGAAGGCATAGTATTCATCTGCTTTTTCAATAGCCTCTTCAATTCTATTACTCTTCATAGATTCCAATGCATGCGCACCTATTAATTTGACCTGAGGTATTGGTGATTTTGCTGCAACTTGGCAGAAAAACTCAATCCCTTTAGTTATCTGCGAAATTCGATCTCCTTGCAACATTTTTAACTCAAGCGGAAGCTCGATTTGGTGAGTATTTAAGAGTGTTTCCCATTGATATGAACCCTCAAACTCGACATCCATTAAATTGCAATTTACGATATTGACACCTTTAACTTCAATGCCCGAATACATTTTGAATCGTCCTCTCATAACTCCATCCATAAACCAAGTAAACGGCTGACCGATAGCACCGTTTAACTCGCGGATGTTTGTGCTGTCGCTTCCAAAAAAATTGAGCCGAACTTCCCGAATTGCCATAAATCTCCAAGGGCACCTAACTTTTAAATAAGGGGCGCAGATGCGTGGGGCATAATAGCGAAGCCGCCCCGCGTATAGGCGTCCCAGCGACCGAAGGGAGTGGCTTAAGCGCTTGTTAGAAGCAGAGCCTGTTCCTTTGGCCTAATTAAAAACTAATAAAGCCAGCATACGATTGATTGTTAAAGCAAACAAGCAAAATGCCAGTGCAGTGATGTAGGTGATTTAGCTGAAGCAAGCCGCTATTTGAATTGGTAAACGCAATGGCGCTTGCTGGCCTAAAATAATAACTTGGCTAAAAAGCGCCTATTGCGCGACCTTTGAAGTCAATGCGGCGAAGTTAAAACCACCAAAAGCCAGAGCGATGCTAATGAAAGCAGATGAGGGTAGTTGAACTTGGATTTTTATAAAGCCAAACGAGGTTTAGGCTGACGCCTTCTAACTTTAAGCTAAGCGGCGCTGGCATGTGGGCTAAAATCCCGAGCGAAGCGAGTTAGCCCACATGTTAGCGTCCGAACGACCGAAGGGAGTGACTTGAGCGCTAGCGCTCAAGTCACTCCCTTCGGTCGTTCGGACGCTAACATGTGGGCTAACTCGCTTCGCTCGGGATTTTAGCCCACATGCCAGCGCCGCTTAGCTTAATGTTAGAAGGCGTCAGCCTAAACCTCGTTTGGCTTTATAAAAATCCTAGTTCAACTACCCTCACCTGTTTTCACTAGCATCGCTCTTGCTTTAGGTGGTTTTAACTTCGCCGCATTAACTTCAAAGGTTGCGCATTAGGCGCTTTATCGCCAAGTTCTTATTCTAGGCCAGCAAGCGCCATTGCGTTTACCAATTCAAATGGCGGCTTGCTTCAGTCAAATCAACTACATCACTGCACTGTTGTTTTACTTGTTTGTGTTAATAATCAATCGTATGCTGGCTTTATTAGTTTTTAATAAGGCCAAAGGAATAGGCTCTGCTTCTAACAAAGCGCTCAAGTCACTCCCTTCGGTCGTTCGGACGCATTTACGCGGGGCGGCTTCGCCATTGTGCCCCACGCAACTGCGCCGCTTAGCTTAAAGTTAGCTGCCAAAGGATATAAAGATGGAATTTTTAAGCCCTATTCAACTATTAATTTTGGTTTTGATAGTTGCCGCCTTAGTCGTTCAAATTATTGCCTTTAAAAAAGGTAAATTTGTAGAAGTTGATTACTCATCAAATCAAAGGTTATCAATTGCAATCTCTGTCGCAGCTCCATTGATTGTCTGGGCTGTATTCACTACTCACTATTTTCTCATAGCTATTGGCATTGCTATAGGAGCGGCTTGCTACCAACGAAAAAAATGGTACAAATTCAAATAATGTCAGCTAACAAAAAAATTAAGTCTCTCACTCCGTTCGCTGGGACGCATACACGTGGGCTGCTTCGCATTATAGCCTACGCGTCTGCGCCCCTTATTTAAAAGTTATATGCCACTAGGAAAACCTAACTCATGGTTTACTTATTAGCTGGGATTGTGTGTGTTCATTTGGCTTGGGCATTTTTTAATACTCTAGCTGTTAACAGCACATTGTTTATCAATAATAGCTCTCGAGCTATGACCTTACTTGTTAACTGGCTTATTCCAATAGGTGGCCCTGCTATTACTTTGGTTGTCCTTCGCTCAATAAACCCTAAAGTAAAAAGTCGCAATCCTGTTACGGACGGTTCTGGTAGTAGCAATCTATATTCGGGGAATGAGGGTTCAGATTCTGGTGGTGGCTGTGGTGATTAACGTAGCTAAACAAGGTTGAATTTAAAATGGCTTATAACAAAAAAATTAAGCACGCCCGCTGCGCGGGCTGGGACGCAAACACGCAGGCCGGCTTCGCCATTATGCCCTACGTGCCTGCGCCCCTTATTTAAAAGTTAGGTGCTTATAAGAAAGGAATCTGAATTTGATCTCTCCTTTATATATTTTTCTGTGTTTTTTGTTTCTTGTTATCGGAACTTTGTTATTCAATAGCTTTAAATATAAAGGGCTCGTGACTTTTTCGTGTTTGGTATTTGCCGTATTATTTTTAAGTAGCTATTTTGATGAATCATCCGACTTTTCCAAAGAAAATAGTCATGCAAAGCTCATTATAAGTCTGTGTATTATCTACTTTGTCCCGGTAGCACTGCTAGCTACCATTGCAAAACTGTGTGAAAAACTAAGTTACTTAAAAAGTAGTGTTATTGCTGTAATCTCATCAATAATTGTCGGAGCAAGCTGGCCTGTTTTTGTACTACTAACAATTTGTAGTATAGGCTTGGACTGTGTTTAATCCGTTGGGTCAGACGAGGTTGTTTATGAACGCACCTAACAAGCCAATAAACGCACTCACTACGTTCGCTGGGACGCATACACGCGGGGCGGCTGCGCCATTATGCCCCACATGTCTGCGCCCGTTATTGAAAAGTTATACGTTGTTGAAAAGGAAGTCAGTTTGAAAAAAATCATATTATCAGGGTACATTGATGTACCGAATGACCAAATAAAGTTAGTCAAATCTGCGCTACCTAAACACATTGAGCTGACTCAACAAGAGAATGGGTGTTTAACATTTAAAGTCACTCAAAGAACAAATGAACCCAATATTTTTGACGTATACGAAGAGTTCGTTGACAAGGAAGCTTTCGAGAAACATCAAAAAAGAGTATCAAACTCCGATTGGGGAATAGCTTCAAAAAGTGCACTACGTCACTATGTCATTACAGAGGTTTAGGAACGCTCGGTGGTAACGTATAACAAAGCGCTTAAACCACTCCCTTCGGTCGCTCGGACGCATTTACGCGGGGCGGCTTCGCCATTATGCCCCACGCAAATGCGCCGCTTAGCTTAATGTTATGTGCCACGGGAAGTTTGGAATCTATGGAAGAATCAATAATAAACCTATTGAGCTTACTTGTATCAATCATCGCTGCTTCTATTTCTGCTGTGGCTTTAATAAGAACAAGAAAGACACAATCAAAGTTTTTGGAATTAGAAAAAATTCATGCTGAGCTAAGCCAGCGTCAAATAAGGGAACTCGAAGAGTCAAACAAAGACAAAATGAGGACGACAATAGATCTAGAAATAGTCTCTGGTTCTTTATTTGTTCGCAATGTAGGCAAATCGAATGCATCAAATATTAATATTTCCTTTGAGAACGATGATGAAAACAGGATCGTTGAGAGCGAACTAAAGCAGCTACCAATTCAAAAGCTAAAACCCTTTGCCGATTATAAACTGCTAGGCTCTTATGATACTTTTGATTCACCGGACGTCATAACCGTATTGGTCAGTTGGACAAATCTTGACGGTTCAAGCGGCTCAAGTGAAGAGGTTTTAAAATGCTACTAGCACATAACAAACAACTGTAGCCGTTCGCTGGCGCTCACTGGGACAACAACACGCAGGCTCAGTCGCTCCGCTCCCAGTTTAGCCTGCGTGTTATTGCCCCTAAGTTGGGCGTTATATGTCAGTGTAAGTTGAGGCTATATGGATGTTAAAGAAGACCTTAAGCCATACACTCTCAATAAGTTCATCCTAGACACTCTCGGTATGTTGTTGGGGTTTGCTCTTTGCTGCTGGATGGGTTCGCTTTTCGAGAACTTCGAGCAATGGTTTGAAGGACGACGCTCTGATGGGTATGCCTTTTTACTTGGTGTAGCTATTATAGCTTTATGCTTTTGGAGTATGGCTAAAGGTTTAATAGCATTAATAAGAGCGAGGTTTTCTGAGCAGCATGACACATAACAAAAAAATTAAGCTCGCCCGCAACGCGGGCTGGGACGCAAACACGCAGGGCGGCTTCGCCATTATGCCCTACGTGCCTGCGCCCCTTATTTAAAAGTTAGAAGGCGTCAGCCTAAACCTCGTTTGGCTTTATAAAAATCCTAGTTCAACTACCCTCACCTGTTTTCACTAGCATCGCTCTTGCTTTAGGTAGTTTTAACTTCGCCGCATTGACTTCAAAGGTTGCGCATTAGGCGCTTTATCGCCAAGTTCTTATTCTAGGCCAGCAAGCGCCATTGCACTTGGTAACTTAAATGGCAGCTTACTTCAGTCAAATCAAAGCCATCACTGCGCTGTTGTTTTACTTGTTTGTGTTAATAATCAATCGTATGCTGACTTTATTAGTTTTTAATAAGGCCAACGGAACAGGCTCTGCTTCTAACAAAACGCTTAAGCCTCTCCCTTCGGTCGCTGGGACGCCTATACGCGGGGCGGCTTCGCCAATTATGCCCCACGTATCTGCGCCCCTTAGCTTAAAGTTATGTAACACGGAGAGTTTAGTGAAAATTATACCTATAGCATTCATGGGCGCACTATTAGCCTTCCCATCATCTGCAAATGAAAATAGTTCTATTGGATACAAAACAGTCGACCTAGCTCTTCAAGCATTGAAAAATAAAGATGGTACAAATTTAAGCATCCAAGGAGGCTGGACTATTATCGAAGATACAGAAGAGTCTAACTTGGTTTTATGGTCGTTTACTCCCGAGACTCACGCAGCTCACCCAGCAGCGATAAAGCGTAAAGTCCTTGAGAAAAACCAAGCAATTCACATTCAAATGTCAGCACTCTGCCAAGCTAAAAAGGCAGATTGTGACAAGTTAATGAAAGAGTTTGAGCAGCTAAATAAGAACATCATGAAAGGTTCTGGATAAGTGTTACATAACAAGTTGCTCAAGTTCGTTCGTAAACTCACTGGGACAATTAACAGTTGGCTTGGCGCTTCGCGCAAGTTTAGCCAACTGCTAATTGCCCCTTAGCAAAGCGTTAGCTGCCTATAGGATATTTTGTGCTAAAACTATATCGTTTCTCTGAAGAGAAAAAGGAATACTGGGAAACTTGGCCAAACGATGATGGATCTCATACGGTTCACTGGGGAGAACTCGGTACGACTGGCGAGAGTAAAGTTCTAAAAAATGGCCTGTTTAAAAATCCACAGAAAGCTATTCAAAAGGAAATTGATGATTTAGTCGCTAATGGATTCAGTCAAGTCGAGCAAGAATTTACCCTTATGGTTGAGTATTCTGTAGACGGATTCGGGACACCACAAGATCTAGAAAAAAGAGCAAGGCTTCAAGATCGTCTAAATAAAACACTTGGATGGACTGGCTTAGGACACTGTGATGGCGGAAGTATTGGCAGTGATACTATGGAAGTATGTAATTACGTTGTCGATTTTGAGGTTGCTAAGCGCATCATTGAAAAAGACCTTGTAGGTACAGAGTTTGAAAACTTTACTCGTATTTACGATGAAGACTTAGAGTAGTTCGGCAGCTAACAAACCGCTGTAGTCGGTCGCAAGCTCCCTGGGACAATAACACGTGGGCCCAGTCGCTTCGCTCCAAATTTTAGCCCACGTGTTATTGCCCCTAAGCGGGGTGTTAGGTGTTCGAAGCCTCATAGGTATTCAAGATCAATAATGATGGAAGATAAACTCGATATAAATCGCTTAAATTGGCACAAATCATCTTACCTCGGTCACTATGATAAAGATTGTAAATATTACGAAGGTATAAGGTGTAGATGTCAAAAATGTGATTGTTCTTTTGTTTTTACTCCTGAAGAGCAAAAGCAAAAATTTGAAATTGATAAGGTTTACCCTGGTTGGTTACCAACACTTTGCTTTTCATGTACTAAAAATTGGAATACTTTAAATGAGAATATTTTAGGCATGGAGTGTAGGTGGGAAACTGAGCGTAACGAATTAGCCCTTAATAAACAGTTCTTGAGTCAATGGCTTGAATTAATTCGTACTGCTCAGCCTTATAAAAAGAAACAATTCGATTCTCGTATTGGTATGATATTAAAAATACTCAATAAGTAAACACCTAACAAGGCATTCAAACGGACAATTTACAGTTGGTTGTTCGCTTCGCTCAATTTTAACCAACTGTAAAATTGCCGCTTAATGTGGCGTTAGGTGTCAGGGATGAAAACGGTACTACTGTCATTTATTGTAATTGTGTTAGCTGGGTGCACTTCAGTCGCCAAACCAACTATTCACCTCCACTCAGATGGAGTTAGCGAAGAAAACTTAACTAACCTAAGAATCAAATTAGAAAAAAGTGGATATACCGTAGTAAGTGGCAATCAAGACTTTTCTCATTTCTTATTCACGCCACTCATAGTTGTTCCCAAAAAATCAGGTTTCAATACACCAGAGCTTCAGCAGCAAATAACCAACACTTTAGGCTCTATCCCAATTGTAAAACGTGGTAACTTTAAAAATCATAAGTATTCGGGCGACCACATTGGTGTGTATCTTCGAGGAAACAATGCCACCTAACAAAAAAATTAAGTCACTCACTTCGTTCGCTGGGACGCATACACGTGGGCTGCTTCGCATTTTAGCCCACGCGCCTGCGCCCCTTATTTAAAAGTTATATGCCAAAGGAAAAGGAATTACTGATTGTTTAAAAATAAATTTATCTTGGTGATTTTTGCTCTATCACTATCATGTTTGGCTCATGCAAACCCAAAGCGCACCGGCTTAGAGAAAGAAGTGTTGGCTTCATTTCAAAGTCTTGTAGAAGCATCAAAGAGGCTGGATACAAAATCTTATTTTCAACATTTTGATGCAGACAAGTTTATCGGTTTGAATAGCGACGGTACAAACTGGAACTCTATCGATGAGCTGACACCAGTTATAAATGTTGGCTTTAGCTCAATACAAAAAGTTAATTATCTAGAGTTCCTAAACGTCAAGGTGTCAGTCATTGATGATTACACCGCTATTTTAGTCAACGAGTTTTCACAATCTGTATTGCTTAAAAATGGTACTACCTATACTTTTTCAGGTGGTGGTACACAAGTCTGGTCTAAACACAGCGGGCAATGGAAATTAGTTAGTGTGTCAGCAAGTAATAAACCTTCAGCCAGCACTCCGTAAGAAGCTGGCATATAACAAAAAAATTAAGTCACTCACTTCGTTCGCTGGGACGCATACACGCGGGGCGGCTTCGCCATTATGCCCCACATGTCTGCGCCCGTTATTGAAAAGTTAGAAGGCGTCAGCCTAAACTTCGTTTGGCTGTATAAAAATCCCAATGAAACTACCCTCAACTGTCTTCACTAGCATCGCTTTGGCTTTAGGTGGTTTTAACTTCGCCGCATTAACTTCAAAGGTCGCGCAATAGGCGCTTTATCGCCAAGTTATTATTTCAATTCTGCAAGCGCCATTGCGTCTGTCAGCTCAAATGGCAGCTTGCTTCAGTCAAATCAAAACCTTAAGCTAAGCGGCGCTGGCATGTGGGCTAAAATCCCGAGCGAAGCGAGTTAGCCCACATGTTAGCGTCCGAACGACCGAAGGGAGTGACTTGAGCGCTTTGTTAGAAGCAGAGCCTGTTCCTTTGGCCTAATTAAAAACTAATGAAGTCAGCATACGATTGATTATTAACACAAACAAGTAAAACAACAGTGCTGTGATGGTTTTGATTTGACTGAAGCAAGCTGCCATTTGAACTGACAGACGCAATGGCGCTTGCTGACTGAAAATAAGAACTAGCCGATAAACCGCCTATTGCTCGACCTTTGAAGTGAGCGCGGTGACATTAAAACTACCAAGGCTTTAGCGATGTTGGAAACAACAGGTGAGGGTGGTTGAACTGCTATTTTTATAAAGCTAAACGTAGTTTAGGCTGACGCCTTCTAACAATTTAGTGTACGGAAAAAATCCTTTATGCAAGGTGGAAAATTTCCATATTTCATTGATTTATTGTCCCAGTCTATTTTTTAAGCTTATGATTAGCAAGTCATTATTAATAAACCCTAAACCACACCCAGAGAAAGACGGAAAAATTCCGTAATAGATCGAGTCTATGCAACTGAATCTTTGGCTGTATAAAAAAACAGTGCTTATGCAAAATTATTTTAGTTTGATAAATACTAAATTACCGCAGGAGTAATTGACTTGCTATAGGTTAGAGTAAATACACTAAATATAAGCATATTGATACAAATAGGCATTTTTTAGCGACTATTGCGCCTGCTAAATGTTGTTTCCAAATACTATAATGCATTGCTAAGAGTAGTTTTAACCCTAAGCGCGTCACCAATCTTTTAATAGAGCTTACCTCAGGCTAGGCGGTGACTGCGTAATCAACATTGGCAGGTAATTTTATGGCGATTAACAACCAATTTGGCCCTAAAGGCTGGACTCCCGAGCGTTTAGGTTCTCTTACGGGGAAAACGTTTCTCATCACTGGCGCAAATACCGGTGCAGGGTTTCAGGCTACGCGAATCTTGCTATCGAAAGGGGCTAATGTGGTAATGCTAAACCGAAACCCTAGCAAATCGGAAGCTGCAATGGCCCAGCTAAAAAGTGAATTTGGTGATGAAGCTAAAGTTAGTTTTATACAATTAGATTTAGCGGAGTTGGCGTCAGTAAGGCGCGCATCGAAAGAAATATTAGAAAAGGTGCCTAAAATCGATGCACTTGTGTGCAATGGCGCAATTGCTCAAATCGCCACGCAACAGCTTACTGTCGACGGGTTTGAAAGTCAGTTAGGGGTGAATCATTACGGTCACTTTTTATTATGTGGTTTGCTCTTTGAAAGAATTGAAGCGTCAGAAGGCAGAATTGTAGTGGTGTCTAGTGAAGGCCATAAAATGGGTTTAAAAGCCATTCAATTCGATGACATGAATTGGGACAAAAACTACCATCCAAATAAAGTGTATAGCCAAAGTAAGCTAGCTCAAATGATGTTTGCCTATGAACTGCAAGACAAAATCAAAGCGGCTGGGAAGAATGTGAAAGTATACGTTTGCCACCCTGGGGCTTCTAATACATCTCTTATCAGGGAAAGCGCGAGCTTTATGACACGGATCTCCTGGGCATTTATGGTTAAAATCGGCTTAGCGCAAACCGCTGAAAAAGGCGCTTATCCAGAGGTAATGTGTGCAACCGAAGAAAACTTAAAAGAGCGTGCTTATTATGGGCCAACCGGCATCATGAATTTTGGTGGCCCGGTAGGAGAGGGTAAGCTTGAATCATTTGTTTTGCAAAAAGACGCGTTAACTCGATTGTGGGCGCTTTCTGAAAAAGAAACCGCTATTGATTGGCCGCTTTAATTTAACAAGTAACGCGCTTTGTGTTTAGGCTAAAAGATGAAAAGATTATTTTTGGGTGTGGGTATCAGTATGTTAATTACAATGAATTCATCGGCTAACGATAGTAGTAAGTTAGCCGATACTCAGCAAGCTATTCAAAGCTCGGAACAAAGTTCTGATCAAGGCTCAATACAAGATGTTGAGGGCAACGTTTATCGTACAGTTAACATTGGCAATAGAGTATGGTTGGCTGAAAATTTAAGGTCGACCAAATTTCAGGATGGCACTGCGTTAAATACGGGCTTCATTCCTGATGATAACGACAAAAACCTTTCAGGCTATGGCAGGCTTTATGATTGGAATGATGTTTCTGACTCCCGAAATATTTGCCCTGAGGGGTGGCGAGTTGCATCAGATGAAGACTGGAAAGCGTTGGAGTCTGCTATTGGTATTGCCGAATCTGATCTGGATAAAGAAGGGTGGAGAGGCGAAAGCGACATTGCTATTACACTTAAAGCTGCACAACCAAATACATTGTTTAAGCGTTTTGACCAGTCCCAAGTAAATAAGCATAAATTTTCTGCCACGCCAGCGGGTGTGAAGTTGGGTAATTGGTATATTACCCAAGGCATGTATACTGAGTTTTGGACAAGCAGCAATGCCACTGAAAAAGAGGCTTTTGCTAGAACACTGGCATATTCGTGGTGGAACTCTCATAAAGGAGAAATTCGCCGCGCCAAACTCAAAAAGAGTTATATGTTCTCGGTTAGGTGCGTAAAAATTTAGGTTGAATGATGTTCCTCTTAACGACTACAAAATCCGTTGCTGTAACGGTTTTAATGCTAATGCTTTTTCATACTGCGGGTTGTGCTAACTCTGAAGCAAAGTCGCTTAACTACCAAGTGGATGATGAGCTTGTGGTGCTAGCCCATGGATTAGGGCGAAGCGATTGGGCGATGTGGCGTTTTGCCCAGCGCTTGGAACACGCAAACTATAAAGTATGCCGATTAGACTACGCTACCATCGGGGTTAGTGTGGCGTCGGTATTAGATGAAACAACCAGCCAAATCGATGCGTGCTTACAAAATGCCCCCAAGGTACATTTTGTAGGGCACTCCCTTGGTGGTTTAGTCATTAGGGCGTATCTGCAAAACCACGAAGAAGCGTTAGAAGCCGTGAACGTGGGTGAGGTAGTACTAATCGGTACGCCAAACAAAGGCAGTGAGCTGGCCGACTATTATAGTGATTCTTGGTTGATGAACCTAGGTGGGGGAATTAGTCGCGCGTTGGTAACAGGCAGTAGAAGCCTGGGCAATAACCTTGATGCGATAGATTTCAATATAGGCGTTATTGCTGGCACAAAGCCATTGGGTTTAACGAACGACAGGTTCAAGGGGCCAAATGACGGTTTGGTATCAGTAGAATCTACCAAGTTGGAAGGCATGAGTGATTTTATCACCATCGAGGTTGGCCATGCTCAAATGCGATATAGCGAAGAAGTGGCAAATCAAACTATACATTTTTTACAGAATGGCGCATTTGAGCACTAATACGAAGACATTAGTGCTCCTATATAATCTTGCGCAATCTCGCAAGCAACCACGCGAATTACCTTAGCTAGGTGAGCGTTTCGTAATTAGTAAATACTTTATACAGCTGTGTGCCACTTAGTACCGATGCCGACGGAAAGTGCAAAATAGGTATTAAATCGCATGGGGCATTCAATAAACGGCTGCCATTATCGTTATCAAGCTCGTCGATATTTAGAATTTTAGCTAGGGGCTCACCCGCCTTAATAGTTTCCCCTGGTTTTGCCATGTATTCCACCATACCGCCCCAGTCAGTAAACAGGGTTTTATAGTCTTTCAGCATTACCCCTAACCGAGTCATATGGTCAGGCTTAACATCACAATTATGCAGTGCGCCTTTTGCGTTTAAGTAACTGAGTATACTTAGCGCATCCACATCGCCTTCGGTGAAATTAATCACCTCTTGGCTACCCATTTCAAGCGTAAAAGCTTCAACGTTAAATTCAATACTTCGCTGCAGGTTTGCTTCAATACATTCTTGTAGCGTCCACCATGGGCAAAAAGTCGCTTCGTCTAATGCGCCAGCGAAAACGTTGGGAATAAAAATGCAGTGGGGAATATTGAATAGGCTAGCGCTGGGCTTAGCATACTCAGGCACATAAATATGGCGTGTGGAAACAGGGCCGTTATGTAAATCCAGTACAAAATCAGCGTTCACCGCTAATTGCTGTAATTTTAAGTTAAGTTGCTGCGCTAAGCCTAAACCCCAAGGTGTGGCAAGTTTAGTATCAATGGCGCTTGATAAAAACGTTCTGAAACGTTGCTTTATGCCTTGTACCGACTCTTCTGGAGTAACGGTATTAGCAAATTGCTCTACACTGCCTTTATCGAAATGATAGCCTCGGTTCCAATTAGTGCCGTTTACAGGGTCGAAGCGGCCCATGGTGTACTCACCGGCTTTTATATTAGTGCCCACAGGGTTGCAATTGGGTACCAAGATAATTTCACCACAAATATCCATGTCTTTTAAGCGTTGGATAAGGTGGTATATCACTACGTTACCTTGCACCTCGGCGCCATGTATCGAGCTTTGAATGTATACGGTGGGGCCGGGTCTTGCGCCACGCATTCGGTAAATAGGTACATTCATATTTCTGCCAGAGGCGTTTTGCGCCACGACAATATGCTGTTTAACAACCTTAGTTGTCATAACTCTCTCTTTTTAGTTCGTTGTTATTCATGTCGTTGTAAGTTAATGATGCTTTCGCAAGTACTTGCGTAACACACTTGGGTGATGGACGTGCGCTAGCTTTGATTGTTATCAGCATTTTTGTGCTATTTGTTGCAAACATCACACTGCATAGTATTTGGTAAGGTCCATTGTTGCCACTCATGTTGTAAGCCGTCGAAGGTTAACAAGGTATTCAGCGGCACTGAACCAACTCTCATTAGTACTTGCATGGCAAGCAGGGCTTGGTAAGTGCCTACAATATTCACGATGGGCGAAAAAATGCCTGCTTCTGTACAGCTTAATTCAGGAGCGCTAAATAACCTGCGTAAACAGGCATAGCATTGGCTCTCGCCAGGTTTGGCTACAAATAATTGACCTTCAAAGCGAATGGCCGCACCGGAAATTAAAGGTACGCCGTGTTTATAACATAAGTGGTTTATGAGGTCGCGGCTTTGCGTATTATCGGTACAATCCAGCACAATGTCGTGCTCGCTAAACAGTTTGTGGTTATTTATTTCAGCTTTCTCTATTCCTGAAGAATCTGTCTGAGAGGCATCTACCTCTTCGCTGTCTACCCCAGAGCGGTCTATAGAAGTATATGGCGTATTATCTGGTTGCAAACTCGCTTCAATACCTACAATGTCACAATCGCTATTTATTTGCGCCAGCCTAGCTTTAGCCGCCATTACTTTAGACTGTCCAATTTGGCTTTCATCGAACAAGGTTTGGCGGGGAAGATTGGTGTGTTCAACAATATCGTTGTCTATGAGTGTGATTTTGCCCACACCACTGCCACATAAGCTTGTAGCCGCCGCATTACCTAAACCACCTACTCCAATTAGTAGAACGCGTGACGCCGCCAACAATTCCTGCCCATCTATATCAACTTGAGGCAGCACAATTTGGCGGTTGTATCGCATTACCTGCTTAGTAGATAGCGGGGTTTTCATTTACGCAGTACCCTTATAGATGAATTGGTGTTGTTCACGTTGTGTTTTAAGCCTTACCACTACTTTAATTTATAATGGTACATGGCAATGCGTCATACGACCAACACACAACAATTTTCAGATTAGGCGCTGCATTTTACAAATTAAGCTTTTAAAATCGACGTCTTTGCAAAGACGCGGCGCCTGACTAAAAAACCGAAGCGCCGCTAGTGCAGTATATGTTGCCGCATACATCAATGTGGTAAGCTGAACGTAACATGATGTATTAATTAGGCGTACTTTATCAAAGCCTGAATAAATGTCGCATATCAATTTAGGATTTCTTATGTCTGTAGTTAGTCAGCCGCTAAATTTGGCGGTACTTACCATTTCTGACACCCGCACACTTGAAAACGATAAGTCAGGGGATTATTTAACTGGCGCATTAGAAACTGCGGGGCATAACTTAGGCGACAGAGCCTTAGTAAAAGATGATATCTATCAGCAACGCGCTATAGTGTCAGCGTGGATAGCAACCCCCGACATTCACGGTATATTAATTACCGGTGGCACCGGCTTTACTCATAGAGACTCAACGCCAGAAGCTATCAGTGTTTTATTCGATAAACAGGTTGATGGTTTCGGTGAATTGTTTCGCCAAGTAAGCTACGAAGAAATTGGTACTTCTACCATTCAGTCTCGCGCTATTGCAGGTTTTTCCAATAACACCGTCATCTTTTGTTTACCGGGTTCTACAGGTGCTTGTAAAACCGGTTGGGAAAAAATTATTGCCAGCCAGTTAGATGTCGACTTCAAACCCTGTAATTTCGTTAAACACTTGGTGTCGTAATGGCCACATTTAGTCATTTAAACGCGGGCGGCGAAGCTAACATGGTGGATGTTAGTGATAAAGCGGTTACCGTCAGAGAAGCCACTGCTCAAGGCTATTTATATGCTAGCCCAGAGGTTATCAGCCAAATAAGCAATGCCACTATTGCTAAAGGCGATGTATTTGCCGTTGCGCGTATTGCAGGTATTCAGGGGGCAAAGCGATGCGCCGATCTTATTCCTTTGTGCCATCCTCTAGCGCTCTCGAAAGTCGATGTTAACTTTGCCATTGAGCCGGAAAATAACCGTATAAAAACCACTTGTTTTTGCAAGCTAAGTGGAAAGACGGGGGTGGAAATGGAAGCCCTTACCGGTGTAAATGTGGCTTTGCTTACCTTATTTGATATGTGTAAGGCTATCGATCCTGGTATGCGCTTAGAGGGCATTCAAGTGCTCGATAAAAAAGGCGGTAAAACGGGGCATTGGCAACGTATCGATGAACCAGCTAGTAGCCATATAAAAGACAAGAACCCATTAGGTGAGTAATTTACCTTCATAGGAATCAACATGAATGTAACCGTGAAAACCTTTGCGCAATTACGTGAAATTACCCAAGAAGGTAACTTCACTCTAACGCTGCCCGATAGTACCGTTACTATGGGTGACGTTATTACCTTGCTAAAAAGCCGAAGTGAAAAATGGGCGCAAGCTCTTGGTGCCAGTGCTGATAGCGAGAATGGCAGTGTATTAATGGCGCGAAACCAGCAACTGTGCGACATACAAACTCATGTGCAACCAGGTGACGAACTTGCCTTTTTCCCACCAGTAACAGGGGGATAATCATGTTCGCATTAATTGGCGACGCCGACTTCGATCAACAATGGTTATACAATCGCTTACGCCAAGAAGCTAGCCAAAAAGCGAAAGGCAATGTAGGCGCTATTGTTACTTTTACCGGCTTGGTACGAGACAACAATGTCGATGGCAATATCTTAGGCATTGAGCTTGAGCATTACCCTGGCATGACAGAGCAAGCCTTAACCGACTTAGTGCAACAAGCCATCACTCGATTTTCGCTAACCTCGGCAGGCGCGGTTCACCGTGTTGGCCGATTATATAACGACGAGCAAATAGTCTGGGTGGGCACTGCCGCACCCCATCGCGCCGCGGCCTTTGAAGGCGCCAACTTTTTAATGGATATGCTTAAGCAATCTGTCCCCTTGTGGAAAAAAGAATTTACCCGAGATGATTCTCGTTGGGTTGAGGTAAAAGCCTCAGACGACAAGGCCGCTTTGGCTTGGTTGCGAGAAAAATAGAAATGGCGGTTGGCGCAAAGATACTTACTTGTTCAAGAATAATACCCGCGTGTTTAAGCACGCGAGTAGGTAAACCTAAAGTCAGCGCGGGTACGTTTCTGTCTGTTGTCTTTTTTACTCTGAGCTTTGCGTGCAATGCGGCAGTATCAAACACGTATCTTGATTCGGATAATAATTCCGCTAATTATGGCAAAGCAGTGCCCATCTTGTCTTCGCCATTACAGGTAGCAGTAGCCGCAAATTTTGCCAAGCCCTTACGTAATATCGCCAATGATTATTTTAAGAAAAGCGGGCAGGAAGTTAGTGTTACCGTTTCTTCCAGTGGCACCCTATTTGCGCAGCTTACTCATGGTGCACAGTTCGATGTATTCCTCTCTGCCGATACTGCTAGGCCAAATGCGTTGGTAGAGGCTGGGCGTGTTAACGCTGAAGATGTGCATGTTTATGCTAAAGGTAGACTGGCCTTTCTGTCATCGAATACCACTACTTCAACGCCTAATTTTACCGCTGCTTCCTTGGCTGGGAAAAAGCTGGCCATGGCAAACCCTAAACTTGCTCCTTATGGCCACGCAGCAAAACAGTATCTTGTTAATACCAATCAATGGAACATTGTTTCCCCGCATATTGTAATGGGGAAAAACGTACTTCAAACCTATCAGTTTTTTACTACAGGTAACGCCGACTATGCCTTGGTGGCATACTCACTTACATTGACGGATAAGCAAATTAATGAGGCTGGCGGGCGTAATACTAGTGCTCGTGCTGCCGCGGCATTACTCATTCCCGATACCCTGCATCAGCCCATATTACAAAGCCTTGCGGTTACCGCTGCCGCCGATAGAAAAGCCGCAGCGTCAGCATTTGCTCGTTATTTATTGTCACTAGAAGTACAGGAAAACTTACCCAATTGGGGTTATCAACCCGCTAATGATCCACTACCGATTAGCGTAGATTCGCGTATTAGGGAGAACAAGGAAGTAAACAACAGTGGCACTAGGGGCTTACCGTAAATGCTAGAGAGTAGCGCTTTTGCCGCAGTAGGCTTAACCCTAAAATTGGCTTTTTTAACCAGTCTGCTTTTAATGTTATTGGTTACTCCTTTGGCATGGAAGTTAGCAACTTGGCAGCATAAATTAAAACCCGTGTTTATGTCGGTGCTTGCATTACCCTTGGTACTTCCGCCCACAGTGCTTGGGTTTTACCTGTTGGTGGCCTTTTCGCCGCAAAGCCCAGTAGGGGAAGGGTGGCAATGGCTCACCGGCCATCAACTTGCGTTTAGTTTTGAAGGCTTAGTGATAGGCTCCTTTATTTACTCGTTACCCTTTGCACTACAGCCGCTGTATAGCGGCTTTACTCAACTCGATAAACGGTATGTTGAAGTGGCGCATTCATTAGGTTTTGGCAAAATTGAGACGTTTTTTCGCATCATACTTCCCTTGTGCAAAGCGCCGTTTATAGTAGCTTTCGGCCTTAGTTTTGCCCATACCATAGGTGAATTTGGTGTAGTGCTAATGATTGGAGGCAATATTCCAGGTGAAACCCAAGTGCTTTCAATAGCGTTGTATGAGCATGTTGAAGCCTTAGAGTATGGTCAAGCACATGCACTTTCGTTTGGGCTACTGTTGTTTTCATTTTTGCTGCTTACGCTGCTGTATCGCTTTAATGGAAAGGGAGGGCAAGGTTGGAGTTCAATATCTCGTTAGTAAACCGCATTAGTGCGAACGCCGTGTTGCCAGACTCCATGCAGGTTGTGGGTATTACCGGGCCATCAGGTGCCGGCAAAAGCAGTTTGCTTCGTGCGCTAGCTGGGTTCGAGCCAGAAGCGACGGTAAGTGTTAATTGGTTTGGCGAAGGCGCTAAATCAATAGCTACCGCTAAAGCGGGTTCAGCTACAAAGACGGTAAACGCGATAAAAGCATATAACGCAAAAAACGCGCTTGCCCCCGTGCGAGTGGGCTTAGTATTCCAACAACCAATGCTATTTCCTCATGTAAACGTAAAAGGCAATTTAGCACTGGCACAGCGTCATGCAGGGAGCAAAGCGTTAGCGGTAGAGCATGCCCTCGCTGGGTGTGAGTGCGAACACCTGTTGCATAAATCAATAGATAGCCTTTCAGGTGGCGAAGCGCAGCGGGTGGCGTTAGCGCGAGCACTGGTTAATGGGCCAGATGTGCTAATGCTTGATGAGTCGTTAAGCGCATTAGATGCAACGTTACGCAGTAAAATCTTACGATTTTTAGTAAAAACCTGTGGGCGCTTAAATATAAAATTAATCATGGTGTCTCACGATGTTCAAGACTTAGCCCTATTTTGTGATGGGCTAATATTGGTTGAAGATGGGGCGGTAGACGCGGCGGGCTCAGTAGCTTACGTTATGGCGAAAATCGCCAGCCAAGGAAGCGTAGAAAACCCCTGTGCCATTTTAGAAGGTGAGATAATTCCACACTCGGATGATTTTCCTCATCCGTTTACTCGTTTAAACGTAAGCGGCAATATATTGTACGCTAAAGCGACCGTACAAAGTGATAACGAACGGAATACCAATAACAACACTGAACAAGGGCTAGACTCGAACCCGCGTCAAGCGCGAGGAAAAATAGCCGTTTTTGCCAGTGAAGTGAGTATCGATACCAATACACAAGTGAATGTGCCCTCTAGCAGTATTTTGAATGCGCTACCGTGCGAGGTGGTGAAAATTTATTATCCTGAAACACTGCAATATAACAATCCACAAGCTAACAGCCAGCAACTTCAAACCGCAATCGTGATGCTATCCCACGATGCACAAACGCTATATGCCAGAGTAAGTACTTTGTCGATTGAAAGGTTGAAACTTGAACCTGGTTTATCCGTGGTTGCCAGGTTCAAGCTTCAGTAGATGTGCAGCGTGTTTTAAAGCCCAGCGTTTGGTATTTCTACAAGCTAAATGCTGCAGGCTAAATTCCGGTTCTCTTTATTCTCACTGCCTACATTCCCGCGACCAACATTCTCGCGATTTAAATCCTTGCGATCTAAATTCCCACTTCCTAAATTGCAGCAGAATAGCGCGAGATATGGTGATCTTTATTTAGGTAAGCATCAAACCTTGCACATATTGCTCTTATGTAAATGCGAGACGTATCTGGAACACTAATATATCGGTCGCTAAGCTCAATAATACCGTCGGCCATTAAGGATTTAAGGCTTGTTAATTCAATACAGAAATAGCCATTGAAGTTAATATTGTATTTATCTTCAATGTCTTTCTTGTCTAAATACAAATTACACATTAAAGACATGATCACATCTCGGCGAATGCGATCGTCTAAGCTTAACGCAATACCATTGGCGGTTAGTGGTAAGTCGTTATCCAACCGGTTGTAATAGTCTTTGAGTTGCTTAGGGTTCTGACCATATGCATTACCTATTGTACTAATAGCCGATACACCTAAACCAAGTAAGTCACTGTTTTTATGGGTAGTGTAACCTTGAAAGTTTCGGTGCAATACGTGGTTGTGCTTAGCCATGGCTAGAGTATCACTGGGTTTAGCGAAGTGATCTAAACCAATCATCTCAAAACCTGTTTTAGTAAAGCTTTCTACTGCCATTTGGTGCAGTGCCGCTTTTTCATCAGGGGTGGGTAGGGTATCTAGCGGTATTTTACGCTGGGCTGCGAATCTATCGGGTAAATGTGCATAACTAAAAAGAGAAATTCGGTCGGGTGACATGGCTTTTACCGCCACTATCGTGGTGCGAAACTTCTCCATAGTTTGTTTTGGTAAACCATAAATCAAGTCTAAATTAACCGAGGTATAGCCTATGTTTTTTGCATCGAATACTAATTTGGCAATATGCGCCGTACTTTGAACACGATTGATAGACTGCTGAACATCCACATTAATATCTTGCACACCGAAGCTAACGCGGGTGTAACCTAATTCATTTAAATCTTCTAAGTATTCACAAGTCACATTTCTGGGATCTAACTCAATCGAAAACTCTGCATCGCTGGAAATAAGAAAGTGTTTCTTAATCAAATACATTAAATAGGTATGTTGTGTTGCTGAGAGGAAGCTAGGAGAACCTCCACCTAAATGAAGCGCTACTACTTTCTTATCTTTATATAGCGACTTTTTCGCTACCATCTCTTTTTCAATATAGCTAAGGTAATGGTCGGCTTTTTCGTTGTGGCGAGTCACTATTTTATTGCAGCCACAGTAATAGCAAAGCTCTTCGCAGAAAGGGATGTGGATATACAAGCTTATTGTATCGGCACCGCAGTTTTCAGACGCGCTCTCTAATAAGCCATCATTCACCGCCTCAAATTTAAGTGCAGTAGGGTAAGAAGTGTAACGTGGCGCCTGTTGTGCATACTTTGTTATTGTACTTGTGGCTTGTTCAATTGGCGAATTCATAGTTATCTTCTGCTTAGTTTGCTAGTAAAGTAGCGAAAGACTCACATACACGGTGTCTTTCTTTCGTGTTAAACCCATTTCATCATTGATAGTAATGCAAACTAGTAAGGTGTTTATTGATCTCGTTCAAGGTTTTGCTCTTAAACATACTCATTATAGTCAGTTTTCCAATTTTGCTATTGCAAGGCTTGCGGGTAAGGAAAAAAACGCTCAAATTACCGGAACCTACGGGTAGTAGAGTGGGCTGTTGTCAGTGCGTTAACAAGGTCAACAGCAAAGCAGATCTTAAAGGCCATGCGCAATCAAAACCTTCCTTGGCGTTACTAATTGTAGGAGATTCCGCCGCCGCTGGTGTGGGAGTATCTACCCAAAAACAAGCACTGTCTGGCTGGCTAGTGGAAAGCTTATCAACAAACTACTGCATTAATTGGGAGTTAAAGGCCAAGGCAGGAGTTAACAGTACTGATTTGTTATCTATGTTGCAGCGGGCTAAACCAAACTCTGAACCTACTGTTGATTCTAAATCAACACCGCCTTCACTACTTACTTCTAGTCAAATATTCACTTCTACTCATGACTTCGACACGCCTCTTGAATGCAGAGCGTTTGACGTGGCGGTGATTTCAATAGGGGTAAATGATATTACGGGTTTTACTTCTTTGCGGAAGTGGCGTTGCAACCTAAAGCAAATAATTGAAATACTAAAAGCACGATTCCAGTGCAGGTTTATTGTATTTACTGCGCTGCCTCCTATGCACGAATTTCCCGCACTACCTCAACCATTACGGTGGGTATTAGGGCAAAAAGCGAAGTACCTTAATGCCGCCTTGCTAAAGCTGGTGAACAATTATCATGGGGTTAACGTACTTACCCTAACGCTAAATCCAATAGATAACAGCCAATCAAACAACACACACAATTACATGGCCGAAGACGGTTTTCATCCACAAGTTACAGGCTATCAATTGTGGTCTAACGCTGTTGTGAAGTTAATTAACGAAGAACTTGATGAATTGGTCGGTAAAAATAGCCATGTTGGTTGAAGCTGGAAGGTTCACCCCTACAATGCATTATTCATTTAGTAGGTGTTGAAAAACCAACAATATTTAACGGCTTCGCGCTGGAGGTGCAATGAAAAAAGTAACAATAGATATGGTGTCAGATGTGGTTTGTCCTTGGTGCATTATAGGTTACGAACGTCTACAAAAAGCCATCGCGCAACTAGACGATATAGAAGTAACTATTCAATTCCATCCATTTGAACTTAATCCGAATATGCCGCTAGAAGGCCAAGACGTTCGTGAACACATAATGGAAAAATACGGGCTTACTCCGGCACAGAGTGATCAAAACCGACAACAACTTATTGATGCAGGTGCATCAGTTGGCTTTGAGTTTGACTACTTCGACGGCATGCGCATGGCCAACACTTTCAATGCACACCAAGTACTGCACTTCGCAGGGGAAAAAGGTAAGCAAGAAGCACTAAAATTACGCTTGTTTGCCGCTTATTTCAGTGAAAGAAAGAACGTGAACGATGTTGACGTGTTGGCAAACGAAGCAGTGTCTGTAGGGTTAAACGAGCAAGAGGTACGTGAAATTCTGGCCAATCAAACCTACGCAGATGTGGTTCGAGAGCATGAGAACTTATGGTTGCAGCGCGGTATTCAAAGTGTGCCTACTTTTGTGATTGGCAATAGCGGTGTTGCAGGCGCACAGGACCCAGATACTTTAGCGCAGTTTATTATGCAAGCATCAACCGAGCAATGAGTAATCAGCTAATACACCTTTTAGCCCAGTGGTATCCGCTAAAGGATTCCCACCAGTGGGTGCTGGGGCTTATTTATAAAACGCAAGGCTCTTGTTACAGAAAAGCCGGGGCTGTGATGTTGTTCAGCGACGCAGGGCACCAGCTTGGTGTGTTAAGTGGGGGGTGCCTTGAATCAGATATTAACAAGCAAGCCCAGCGGGTAATGCAAGATGGTAAGTATCGCACTGCGGTTTATGATGACAATGACGAAGAAGACATTGCCTTTAAGTTAGGTGTAGGCTGTGGCGGGGTCGTGCATTTAGCGCTGCTGCCCGTAAAAAGCGATAATCATTATTTGCAGTTACATACGGTTTATTCTCATTTGGTAAGCGGGAATGCTTGTTTATGGAAGCAAGAAATTAATGGCGAGCTTTCGTCTTCTGTTAGCATTTGCGGCGCCCAACCTACGGGTTCAAGTGAACTGGCTGACACTACTCCTCTGGTAAAGGCTGCAGCTAAAAAAGTGGCTGCGTCACTGGATACCCAAAACGGAAAGCGCTTTTTAACAGTGCATTGTCAATCGCCTCCACACATACTTATTATTGGCGGTGGATACGATGCAACCTTTGTGGTGAAGATGGCGGTACAGCAAGGATGGTCGGTGAGTGTGTGGGATCCTAGGCCAGCACAGGCAAGGGTAGAGCACTTTACCGATGCAAACTTTATAGTCGAGTCTACGGAAGCCGACGCACTCAATTTACATATCGCAGAGCATAATGTTGATGCAGCGGTGCTGATGTCCCATCACCGTCAAATAGACAGCAAAGCCTTAGCAACGTTAAGTCGGCACCCGCTGAAGTACGTGGCCATGTTGGGGCCCATTCATCGTAAAGAAGAAATGTTTGCGCTAGCTGGGGTGACAGAAAGTGATTTTCAGGGCTTCTTTGCTAGCCCAGCTGGGTTTGATATTGGCGGCGATTTACCTGAAAGTATCGCGTTATCGATTATCGCTCAGTGCCATGCGGTGCTAGCTCAAAAGCTACCATTATTACAGCAGTAGTGTGCAACTCGCGGTCAATATACACAGCTCTACAAGTCGACAGTTCAATAAATCGGCAGCCCCAAAGTGAAAGAGTACATGGGGCTTTTTTAATGTTCGAAACGCTTTAACTTAGTAAAGGCTAACGTTAGAAGCGCTTCCTTACCGACACTCCAAAGGTGCGAGGTGCGCCAGCGTAAGCCATAATTTTTCCTTCTTGCACTGGCACATCAAAACCGCTTCGGGCGATATATTCTTCATCTAAAAGATTTCGAGCCCATACAATGACTTCGCTGTCCCACTCATCAAGATGAAGTGCGAGTCGAGCGTTAATAATCTCGTATGAACCAGACTGTTTATACGGGTCGTTCGAATCATCCAAATATACATCGCCCGTATATTGATAGTCTGCGCTTATCGTGGTGTCGTAACTCGCCACTGAAAAATGATGGTTTAGCAGAACTGAAAAGCTGTTTTGAGGTTCGAAACCCACTCTGTCACCGTCTCGTGCGCAATATGGGTCGGTAGGTGACGCTCTGCCCGGATCGTCAATACCTGTATGCCATGAATAGGCCACCCAACATGTACCCTGTTTGAAAGTATCAAAATTGGCTAACGTACGTGAAGCATTAAGCTGAAGTTCTGTATTTGCGCTTATCAACCAAGTAGTTTCAAGCTCCAGTCCTTTAACATGAATGTCGCCTGCGTTTTGTAGGTTAAACCCCGTGCCAGTAAAAGTGGTAGCTTGAAAATCTTTAATAGTTGAATAATGTGCCGCTACATTTACCCGCACACCATATTCAGGCCAATCCTGTTTTAAGCCTATTTCTGCACTGCGGGCCTTTTCGGCTTCAAAAGTGGCATCCAAAGACGGTAAAATACGATCGGTATTAGTACCGCCTGCCTTATAACCTGTGGCCAAGCTGGCATAAATTAGCTGGTTTTTATTTGGCTGATAAGCAAGCTTTACTGTGCCCGTTAACTGGCTATCATCTATTTCTTCGTTTAAGTCAGGGCGAGGGAGCACCGCGGATGATCCCAAGAAGAAATACCCCCATCCTGGTTGCTGAAAAGGGGCTAGGTCATTTAGTGACGTTGGACTAATTGCAGTACCCGTAATAAGCGCTGCGCCAATATCATTCAACGCTGTCACCGCAGCACCTATATTCGGTCTACTTTCGGGGTCGCCGTTTAAGCCATCAATGCCAGGGCCTTGCTCGGTATACCTCCCATCTATCGACTTCTTTTCATCGGTAAAACGCAGGCCAGTTGTTAAGGTAAGTGAATCAGAAAGTAACCAGTCAGCTTGGGCAAAAAGAGCAATGCTATCTTGTTCTTGATTTGCTGTATGCATAAATACAGTATTGCTTGGTGCTGCCACACCAGAAGGGGCGATTAGCCCGCCTGTAGCTGCGCTGAGCCCATCAATCGCATTTGCCAAGGGAAGTAATTGGGCACCTGCAATGCTAAAGAAGCTATCGAATTCCGACTGTGTCGTGGTGTTAAAGGTTAAATCTAAATTTTGGCTGAAATAATATGCACCCACAAGACCACGAATTTTGTCGCTTTTATAATGCAGTCTTAATTCTTGAGAGAAAGATTGTTGTTTTGCATCGTTAGTGGCGGTTAACAGATCTGCATCTGAAAAATCAGTATCTACAATATCTATGCTGTCAAAAGCACGATAAGCCGTAATACCCACTAAAGACCATTGTGCATTAAGGGCCACATCAATTTGAGCCGATACACCTTTATCTTCCATTTTTGAAAGAGGTGGTTGAGACAACGACGTGGTGAAGTCGTAGAAATCTTTCGTACTGTAAATCGTGGCGTTAAAGGGGGGCTGAGAAAGCACCGCATCAGTGCCAAACTTGCCAGAGATTTCATTTGCCTGAAAATTATTTTGCCAAGTAAGTGCACCGCAACAGCGTTCATTTAACTCACCGTAATCGGCAATAATACGAACGCTTACGTTCTCTGTTGGTGTATAAAGCCACTGGGCCTTTACCGCCGAGCGATTTTTATTATTTAAACTTTGCCCAGAAGTGGCATCGGTAATGTAGCCATCTCCATCGGTTTTAAAGCCTGAAATTCGCATGGCTAATACATCATCAATCAACGAGAACGAAGCGCCAGCGCTTACTCTCAATAATGAATCATTGCCCGCCAGTACTTCTACAAACCCATCGGTATCAGTATGACTTGGCGCCACAGAGGTAAGTGTCATTGCACCCGCAGCAGTATTTTTACCAAACAAAGTGCCTTGGGGGCCGCGCAATACTTCAATAGCGGCAATATCGACTAAGTCGTTGATAAGGGCATTTTGCCGTGAACGATAAACCCCATCCACATATAAACCCACAGAAGATTCGAAACCGAAGTTTTGTGATGATGTGCCAATACCGCGAATAGAAAACCCTGAATTAGTCACGCTTTGATTTTGAAAAGCACCAAAAGCCGGTACATAGTTTTGTAAATCAAAAACGTCTTTCACTACGGTTTCAATTAAATCGTCGCCGGAAAGGGCGGTCACCGCAACAGGGACTTCCTGTAAATTTTGTGCCGTTTTTTGTGCCTGAACAGTAATGTGCTCTAAGGCGCTATCTTGGCTGTAAGCAAGTGAAGATGTGCAACTCGCCGCAATACTTAGTGAGACACCTAGTGCGACAAGTGTGTGCTTGGGCAGCAATTTTTTCATTTTTTTTTTACCTAACATCTAACCCATTTCAAACGAATAGCGTCGTTTGACTACAGCTAGAACCTTAGCAGTAATTTTACGCTTTGCATCATTATGCAAAAAAGAACGTAACAACCTAGTGTTGCAGTAATTTTATGTCGTTATAACAATGGTAGAAATAATCCGAAAACGAACCGTTTTAACGACCCGTTTTAACGACATTAGAGCGTGTGTACTCGCCTGATTTCCCCATAGCCTAACATGATGTATTCCCATTCAAAATATCAATTAAACTTATGGTGCTACTTTTCTTACCATGGTTAACATGTTGATAACATCAGAGAGTAGTATGACTGACATCTACCTAGTACGCCACGGGCAAGCATCTTTTGGCGCAGCAAACTACGACAAGCTCAGCGACTTAGGTGCACAACAGTCCAAGTGGCTTGGGCATTATTTCAAGCAGCGCGATATTACTTTCGATAGTGTTTTTATGGGTGACATGGTGCGCCACAGAGAGACTGCCGAAGGTATTGCAAAGGGGGCAGGTTCTTTACCCCAAGCAAATATCAACAGTGAACTGAACGAATTTAATTTCCAAGCTGTGGCAACGGCATTTTTAACCCGATACCCAGATCAAAAGGTCCCCGAAGGTGCGTCTCGCGCTGAATATTATCGCTTGCTTAAAAAAGCCATGCTGGCATGGGCAGCCAATGAATTGGACCATAACCTATTGGATGAAAGTTGGGCAGGCTTCGAAGACAGGGTTGCCACCATGCTAAGCGCGCTTCAAAGCACAGAGGCTAAGCGAGTGCTAGTGGTGAGTTCAGGTGGTGCTATTGCCATGATGCTAAAACACATACTCGGATACGACGCCCCAACGGTTATTAACATGAATTTGCAGATTAGAAATGCGAGTTTTTCTCAGTGCTTCGCGAATACTCGCGGCGTGCATTTGAATAATTTCAACAGCGTACCACATTTAGATGTTGTGGATAGATTACACGCTGTGACATACAGCTAAACAGCGCTATCAGCGGATAAGGACAGTTATGAACTTTGAATATAATGAAAGAACACAAACGCTTTTAACGAAATTAAGAGCCTTCATGCAAGAAGAAGTGTATCCAATTGAAAAGGATTATGTTCACGCGGTAGAAAATGGTGAAAACCGTTGGCAAACCCCCGATATGATGCAAACCCTCAAACAACGCGCTAAAGACGCGGGCCTTTGGAATCTATTCTTGCCAGAGGAATACAAACCTTATGGCGCTGGGTTATCAAATGCTGAGTACGCCCCTTTGTGTGAAGAGATGGGGCGCGTGTTGTTTAGCTCAGAAATTTTCAATTGTAGCGCGCCAGATACAGGCAACATGGAAGTATTGGCAAAGTACGGAAATGAAGAGCAGAAAAAACAATGGCTAGAGCCGCTGCTTAATGGCGAAATTCGTTCGGCATTTGCCATGACCGAGCCAGCAGTTGCTTCAAGTGATGCGACTAACATTGAAACCTCAATTACCCGTGAAGGCGACGAATACGTAATCAACGGGCGCAAATGGTACACCAGTGGTGCAATGAACGAAAATTGCAAAATCATGGTGGTCATGGGCAAAACCGACTTTGAAGCTGCTCGCCATCAACAACAGTCGCAAATTTTAGTGCCAATGGATACTAAGGGAGTCACTGTTGTGCGCCCGATGGCTGCAATGGGCTATTTTGATGAACCAGTAGGGCATGCGGAAGTATTGTTCGAAAACGTGCGCGTTCCGGTAAGTAATTTATTACTGGGTGAAGGCCGAGGTTTTGAAATTGCACAAGGTCGCTTAGGGCCAGGTCGTATTCATCACTGCATGCGTCTAATAGGCTGTGCGCAGCGCGCCCTAGATTTAGCCTGCGAGCGAGTAGAACAGCGTGAAGCGTTTGGTAAGCCACTTAGCAAACAGCAATCAGTGCGAGAAAGTATTGCGCAAATGCACTGTGACATTGAGCAAGCTCGCTTATTAACACTTAAAGCCGCCGATAAAATGGACAGATACGGCAATAAAGTCTCTCGCGATATTATTGCCGCTATAAAAATTGTTGCACCTAAAATGGCGTGTAAGGTTATTGATGAAGCTATTCAAATGCACGGTGCTGCGGGTACAAGTCAAGACTACGCCTTGTCAGCCATGTACGCGTATGCCAGAACCATTCGTTTAGCAGATGGCCCAGATCAAGTGCACATGATGCAATTGGGTCGCAATCTTATTGCCGAAAAGAACGCTTAAGGAGTATCTGTGGCTACGCACACGCTAGAGATAGACACGTTAAATCGCTACTTAAATAAGGCGTGCCCAGAAATAGGCACGGTATTGTCGGCAGAGAAATTCTCTGGTGGGCAATCTAACCCTACGTTTAAATTAAATGCTGATTCTGGCGTTTATGTGCTGCGTCGCCAACCGCCGGGGAAACTGCTTAAGTCTGCCCATGCGGTTGATCGCGAGTACCGCGTGATTAATGCACTCAGTAATACAGAAGTACCTGTGCCTAAGGTTTATCACCTGTGTGAAGATGCCGACATCATTGGCAGTATGTTTTACATTATGGCCTACGTCGAAGGTACCATTTATTGGAACAGCGCCTTACCGGAAGTCGATAGCCCAAAAACCCGTGGTGCCATGTACGATGAAATGAACCGCGTGTTGGCAGTAATGCACAGTGTTGATATTGAAGCCGCTGGGTTAACGAGTTACGGCAAACCCGGGAGTTACTTTTCACGTCAGTTAAGCCGCTGGACTCAACAATACCGTGCGTCTGAGCTAGAACACATTGAAGACATCGAACAATTGATTACCTATTTAGAAGAAAATTTGCCTGAAGACGATGGGCAGATAGCCTTAGTTCACGGTGATTTTAGGTTAGATAATATGATGTTTGATATGTCTAACCTTGATGCACCTAAAGTAATTGCGGTACTTGATTGGGAACTGTCTACCTTAGGGCATCCGTATGCTGATTTAGCGTATCAATGCATGCAATTGCGTTTACCGAGTGACATTGCCCACGCTTCCGGTTTAGGCGGGTTAGACAGGGACGCATTAGGAATTCCTAGTGAAGAAGAATACGTAGATGCTTATTGCAAACGACGGGGCATCGACAAAATAGAAAACTGGACGTTTTACCTCGCGTTTAGTTTTTTCCGTTTAGCAGCCATCCTGCAAGGGGTTGTAAAACGGGCTCATGATGGGAATGCATCAAGTGACAAGGCGATGCAATTAGGCGCTATGGTGCGTCCTCTGGCACAAATTGCGAATAAAACAATTCATCAAAACGGGTAGACGACCGAATACGGTTGTAGACCTTATTTGCTTTGAAATGCGCTTAAACGTCATACGGATGGTGATTGTGCTCACTCGCGGTGCTAATAGAAAGGCGCGAGTTGGATTACTTAGGCGCTAATGAACAACTTGTCGCCCGTTAATAAACGAGCGGTAAGCAAAGAAACGAATGATAAGGAGTGGCTATGAAAGCGATTGTATGTGAAGCATTTGGACCAATAGACGATTTAAAATGCAAAGAAATCGACGACCCAGTAATTAAGCCAGGTCACGTAGTCGTGAATGTAGAAGCGGCTGGTGTAAATTTCCCTGATGGGTTACTGGTACAAGGTTTATATCAAATGAAACCGCCATGCCCATTCGTGCCAGGAAATGAAGTGGCTGGTGTGGTCGTCGAAGTGGGAGAAGGCGTAAAACATATCAGTGTAGGGCAGCGCGTTATTGCATTGTCTAATCTAGGTGGCTTTGCCGAGAAAGTGTTGGTGCCTGCTACTCATGTTATGCCATTACCCGATCCTATCGATGTAAAAGAAGGTGCAGCACTAGTGACTGCGCATGCTACTGCCCACCATGCTTTAAAACAGCGAGCCAAAATTCAACCGGGTGAAACCCTTGTGGTAACAGGCGCGGCTGGTGGTACTGGCTTAGCGGCAGTGCAAATAGGTAAAGAAATGGGGGCAACGGTAATCGCCGTTTGTTCTACCAAAGAAAAGCTTGCGCTAGCCAAAGAGCATGGCGCAGATATACTTATTAACTACAAAGAAAAGAACCTAAAAGATGCCATTAAAGAAGCCACAGACGGCAAAGGCGCTGATGTGGTTTACGAATGTGTTGGTGGCGATACGTTTCACGCCTGTAGCCGCAGTATGGCGTGGGAAGGGCGTTTGCTCGTAGTCGGTTTTGCGGGTGGTGAAATCCCTCAATTCCCTGTGAACTTATCGTTAGTGAAAGGCTATTCGGTAGTGGGTGTATTCTGGGGTTCATTCACGCAGCACGATCCGAAAGGCTTTGCTGCTAACATGCAAGAGCTTTTAACTTGGTATGTGCAAGGTAAAGTGAAAGTCGTGGTAGATGAAGCCTTACCCTTGGAGCGTGCTACCGAAGCCATGGCTAAAGTGATGAACCGCGAAGTAAAAGGCAAAATGGTTATTACGCCGTAGGGTTTTAAAATTAGTTTTAAACCAGAGGCGTTTAAAAGCGAAGCCTGAAAGGCACTAATTAATAAAACAAAAAGGCATGGCCTACGATTGGATAGAGCTTCCATTACGTGCCATGCTTTTTTATTGCCTAAAATTTACGAAGCTCAGTGATATGCAATAGTTCGCCGCTAGGGCCCCAAAGATAAAATACCTTTCCCCATGCTTCCATTGAAACGTCTGATATCTTGAGTTTATTGGTGGCTTTTTCACATAATGAATGTGCCGCTTCAATATCCTGCACACAAATCTGCAGCATGAAGTTTTTTGCTAAATCTTCCTGATAGAAATCCTGTAAAAAGAATTGGCAATCGCCATTTTCAAATAGGGTTAATTCATCGGAAACAAATTCACCTTTAAAGCCGATTTGTCTGTAAAACCTTTTCGATACTTCGTAATCTTTACTGGGAATAAATACTTTAATATGGTCAACGTCCATGCGTTTCTCCAACCAATGTCTAACTGACTTTTAGCCGTATTGTGGCATACTAATGAGGGTGATTATAGGCGGCCAAATGTAGATAAATACAGATAAGTGTAGATAAGAAACGGCGTTTATATCAGCAATGTATTTAGCTATTGCCTATAAGAAGCACATGCTAATTGGCTTGAATAATCTGGGGGCAAAAGCAGGTTGGTCAAGTTAGAAGCAGAGCGGCGATTGCTTACCGGCATGCTAATAATTATGGGCTTACGAGCATTGACTGGCAATTACTGGGCTACAACTATGCCTTGTGGTAATGCAGTATGAAGTAAGCGCGTAGCGTTAGACGCAGATGGCTTTTGTGTTGAAACAGAAATCAAACGTTTAAGCGCAAAAGAAGAAGATTGGCTTCGTACTTTCTTAACGGTAACGGGTGAATTCTGCGTAGGGTTTGCAAGTTGAAACCCAGATGTTTGTGCTGAAGAAGACGTTGCGTATTGCGTTGATAACTCGTTAGCTAAACCGTTCGAAGATAGGCCTAAACCAACTACAATGCTGCTCATAGTAATGAAGTGTCTTAATGTCATTTTCATAAGTACTCTTAGCGTTTAGTTTCTTAGCGCACAGATTGGTTAGGTAAAAAGTCAGAAGCGACTAACAAGTCGCTTCGTCCGAAGGTTTTGTTTGTTCCCCTTCATTACAACTAAAGTCGCACTAAAACAAAACATCACCATACATACTAAGGTATGAAAACTTATACTTTTGGATGCCCATCTAAACCAGGTATAAGCATCTGCCAAGTGCTTACCATGCAGTCACGCCGCCATCTACCGCAACAGTTTGCCCATTCATGTAGCTATTACCTGGTGACAACATAAGGATCATGGCATTCACAATTTCTTGAGGTTCGCCCAAGCGTTTCATTGGGCTTCCCATACCAAGTTGAGCTTGTGCTTCTTTGGTGTTGTAACCATCCACATTTAAAATGTTGGTAGGGCTATAAAAAGGGCACACTGCATTTACACGTACATTCTTACGGCCATATTCAACAGCTGCAGTTCGAGTCACGCCTGCAACCGCATGTTTAGCAGCGGCATATGCGCCACCTTTAGGTGCGCCGCCTAAACCGGCAAGGGAGCTCACATTTAATATATGCCCTTGCTTCTGCGATAACATTTGCGGCAATTGATACTTCATGCCAAACATCACGCCTTTTACGTTCACAGCAAACTGAAGGTCTATTATCTCTTCGGTCATTTCATGCATAGGGGCAGGCACATGGGCAATGCCCGCATTGTTAATGGCGATATCTAAACGACCAAACTTGTCTTTTGCCAATTCTACCAAGGCTTTGTTTAATTCTTCGCTGGCAATATCGCCTGCTTTCGCTACCACATCAGTATAGCTTGCAACGTCAGCGCGACATGACGCTAAATTTTCTTCATTAATATCTGATAGTACCAATTTGGCACCTCGACTCCCTAAGCCTTCTGCTAATAAGCGGCCAAAACCGCTGCCCGCGCCGGTGATCAATATCACTTTGTCGCTAAAATCTAACAATGAATCCATGGTGGTTCCTTAAGCTTGTCCAGTTGCATTAATAAAAGTGATTAGAAGATCGGCCAATTCAGGGCCTTTATCTTCTTGTACGAAATGTCCGCCTTTCACTACTGTGGTGTGCTGCACGCCACGGCAGCCAGGTATCAAAGACTGCATCAGCTTGTCGCCGCCAGCGGTTACTGGGTCGCTGTCACTGAATGCGGTCATAAATGGCGTATTAAATTGTTTTAACCTTTCCCACGCATCTCGGTTTGCTTGGGTTTGGGGATCGTCGGGTGTGGCAGGCACTAATAACGGAAATTGTCTGGCCCCTTCTTTATATTCTTCAGAAGGGAAAGGGGCGTCGTAAGCATCTAATGTTTCTTGAGAAAGTGTAGATACGGTTCCGCCTTTAATCACACCTGATACAGGAAATACAGGAACATCTTGCGAGAAGCGACGCCAGTTCAAAAATGCCTCAGGGGGCTTGTGCTCACCGGTAGGTAAAAAGGTATTAGAAGCCATGACGCCAGCAAAGCGGTCTGGCATGTCAGCAACCAGCCTTAAACCGAGTAATCCGCCCCAATCCTGACAAAAGAGGGTGACTTTTCCTTCAATGGTTTGATTAAACCAGTCTTTCAGCCAAATAAGATGACGGGCATAAGTGTAATCTTCCCGCCTGGTGGGCTTATCTGAACGGCCAAAGCCGATAAGGTCGGGAACTAATACATTAAAACCTGCATCTGCCAATATTGGAATCATGCTGCGATATAGGTAGCCCCATGAAGGCTCACCGTGCAAAAGAAGAATAGTGTGGCTATCTTCAGGACCGCACTGATAATAAGCCATGGCTATTTCGCCGCTCACCGTGTCGGTAACGTTTACGTACCTCGGCCTATAGGGAAAGTCGGTAATAGAAGAGAATGCACTTTCAGGGGTTTTTAAGACTTGCATACTTGCCAACCTCAAATGTAAATTATATGTAACCAATTATTGTGTCAGTTAACAAAAACACTAGTGAGGTAATCTGTCAAATCTTCCTTATACCCTATCGAATAAGCGCTCAAGGGGAGTCGGGCACAAATAAAGGGGTTGCTGTCCATATTAAATATTGTGATGAATGTCTATAACACCAATAAACTTGGATGATTGACAACACTGCAATAACATCCGGTTAACGTGAATAACAGGATACCGTTATGACAGAGATGGAAAACAAGGCAGTGGGCTACACAGTCCAACAGGGCGTAGCAACAATCACTATGCAAAGTGCCCCAGTCAACGCACTTTCTCGTGCAGTACGAGTTGGTCTAATAGATGGCATTGAAAGCGCATTAAGCGACGACAGTGTTAGTGCTATTGTAATCACTTCTTCTCTCGCCCTATTTTCGGGCGGCGCTGATATTAGTGAATTCTCCGGTGGCGATTTATCGCCGAACCTTCCTGAAGTACTCGACAAAATTGAAAATGCAACCAAGCCAGTAGTAGCAGTATTGCCTGGTCCTGCGTTTGGTGGCGGTTTAGAAGTCGCATTAGCGTGTCATCACAGAATTACCTTTGCGGGTAATCAAGTTGGACTTCCAGAAGTTAACTTAGGCATATTGCCAGGCGCGGGTGGAACACAACGTTTACCGCGCTTAGCCGATCCTGCTACCGCTTTAACGATGATAGTTACGGGTAAACCTACCTCGGTAGTGAAGCTTTCAGGTGTGTTCGATAAAATTTCTGATAAACCTGAACATCTGCTTGAAGACACTAAGCAGTATCTTGGTTCATTAAATGCTGAAAACGGTATTAAACGTACTAGTGATATTACGCTGACAATGTCTGAAGAAGTGCAGGGCGTATTTGACGCCGTTTCGGCACAAACGAAAAAAGCAGCTCGTGGATTTTTTGCACCATTAAAATGTATTGAAGCAGTAAAAGGTGCTTATACATTAGCTTTTAGTGATGGACTTAAACACGAAGGGAAATTGTTCATGGAATGCATGAACACCCCTCAAGCCCGTGCACAACAACATTTCTTCTTTGCCGAGCGAGCAGCGGGTCACGTGAGTGATTTCGACAAGAGCACGACAGAGCGCAGTATAGAGAAAGTTGCGGTTATTGGTGCTGGCACCATGGGTGGCGGTATCGCCATGAACTTCGCGAATGCGGGTATTCCAGTCACTATGCTAGAGCTTAAGCAAGAAGCGCTAGATAAAGGCTTGGCCCTTATTCGTAAAAACTACGAAAACTCAGCTAAAAAAGGCAAGTTAACCCAAGAGCAAGTGGAAACACGTATGGCGCTGTTGAGCGGCACCACAACGTATGACGACTTAGCCGATGTTGATCTTGTTATTGAAGCTGTATTTGAAAAAATGGAAGTGAAGAAAACCGTTTTCACTACCTTAGATAAAGTCTGTAAGCCTGGGGCTATTTTAGCGTCTAACACGTCTACCCTGGATGTGAACGAAATTGCCGCATGTACCTCACGTCCACAAGATGTTATCGGTCTGCATTTCTTCTCGCCAGCCAACGTTATGAAGCTGCTTGAAGTGGTTAAAGCAGAAGATACGTCGGCTGACGTTATTAAAACCTGTATGAAACTAGCCAAACGCATTAAGAAAGTAGCGGTATTGGTTGGCGTATGTTTTGGTTTTGTTGGCAACCGGATGATTGAACCTTATGGCCGTGAAGCTAACCGTTTATTGCTTGAAGGCGCAAGCCCTGAGCAAGTCGATCGCGTGCTTACACAATTTGGTATGCCTATGGGGCCATTTACCATGGGTGACATGGCTGGGTTAGACATTGGTTACTACGTACGCCAATCTCGCCAAGCCTTTATTTCACATGACCCTTCTTACGGCGCAGTGGCTGACCGATTGGTTGAGAAAGATCGTAACGGTCTTAAAACAGGTCGTGGTGCTTATCTTTATGAAGCTGGCAGCCGTGTTCCCATTCCAGACCCTGAAGTATTAGAAATTGCTAAACAAGAAGCTGCTCGCCTAGGGGTTGCCCAGCGCAATGACATTAGCGATGAAGAAATTCTGGTACGTTGCCTATACACCTTAATCAACGAAGGCGCATGCATTCTTGAAGAAGGCATCGCGGCTAAGTCTAGCGATATCGATGTTATCTATGTTTATGGTTATGGCTTCCCAGTTTATCGTGGCGGTCCTATGCAGTATGCCGATGAAGTTGGCCTTGGGGAAATCGTCGATAAGCTATCTACCTACGCTGAAAGATTGGGTGACTACGGAAAAATGTGGTTACAACCAAGCGACCTATTAATCAAGCTAGCGCAAGAGCGCAGTAGCTTCGCAAAATTTAAAAACTAAGGAGTACGCTATGCGCGATGCAGTAATAGTAAGTACCGCAAGAACGCCTATTGGCCGTGCCTATAAAGGTGCACTAAATAATTTACCAGCCCCTACATTAGGTGGTCATGCTATTCGCAACGCGGTACAACGTGCAGGTGTTGATCCTGCCAGTATCGACGATGTGATCATGGGTGCAGCCCTAACGCAAGGCAGTGGCGGCATGAACATAAGTCGCTTAGCGGCATTAGCAGGCGATTTGCCGGTGACTGTTGCTGGCATGACGTTAGACAGACAATGTAGCTCTGGCATGTATGCCATTGCCAATGCGGCAAACAGTATTCGTACTGGCGACACCAATATTATGGTAGCGGGTGGGTTAGATTCTATTTCTTTGGTTCAAACCAAAGCCATGAACATGTCTCGCGCGGTTGACCCACAACTAGTGGCAAAGCATAAGAACATTTATATGCCTATGCTGCAAACTGCTGAAGTTGTTGCACAGCGCTACGGTATTAGCCGTGACGTGCAAGATGAATACGCTTATCAAAGCCAAATGCGCACAGCGGCAGGCCAAGAAGCAGGCAAGTTTGACGACGAAATTGTGCCAATTACGGCCACTAAAGCCATTTTCAATAAAGAAACTGGTGAAACAAGCGAGCAGGAAGTGACGTTATCGAAAGACGAAGGTAACCGTCCTGAAACTCAACTTGAAGGTTTGCGTTCGCTGAAACCTGTGATTGAAGGCGGTTGTATTACTGCGGGTAATGCGAGTCAACTGTCTGATGGTGCTAGTGCTACCGTCATTATGGATGAGCAATCTGCCGCTAAAGGTCAAGCGCAACCATTAGGTATTTACCGTGGTATTGCGGTAGCTGGATGTGAACCTGATGAAATGGGTATTGGCCCTGTATTTGCTATTCCTAAATTGTTAAAGCAACACGGCTTAACCATGGACGATATTGGTTTGTGGGAACTTAACGAAGCCTTTGCTGTTCAAGTGCTTTATTGCCGCGACAAGCTGGGTATTCCTGATGAATTACTAAACGTAAACGGTGGTGCAATTTCAATTGGTCACCCTTACGGAATGAGTGGCGCACGTATGGTGGGTCATGCATTAATCGAGGGCAAACGACGTGGTGCTAAATACGTTGTTTGTACTATGTGTATTGGCGGCGGTATGGGTGCTGCTGGTTTATTTGAAGTTATATAGGTATTTGGTATGGAAGGTTATAAAGCTCCACAACGCGACGCCATGTTTGTTACACATGAGCTATTAAACTATCAAGAACATTATCAAAAGCTTGGTTTTGACGAAGCTTCAGAAGATTTAGTATCAGCTATTTTCTCTGAAGCGGCTAAGTTTTCTGAAAACAGCCTAGCACCCATCAACATGTCGGGTGACGAAGAAGGGTGTAAGTGGGTAGACGGTGAAGTGACTACGCCTGCTGGCTTTAAAGAAGCTTATCAACAATATGTTGAAGGCGGCTGGCCAAGTATGTCTCACCCTGAAGAGTTTGGTGGTCAAGCATTGCCATACTCATTGTCATCTATTATTGCTGAATGGTTCTCGGGTGCTAACCACTCATGGGCTATGTACCCTGGCTTAAGCCAAGGGTGTATGGAAACCATCAAAGCTCACGGTACTGAAACACTACAAAACCAATATTTACCAAAGCTTATCAGCGGTGAATGGACAGGTACCATGTGTTTAACCGAAGCACACTGTGGCTCTGACTTGGGCATGCTTAAATGTCGCGCAGAACCGCAAGACGATGGCAGCTATAGCTTAACCGGAACGAAGATTTTCATCTCAGCCGGTGAGCACGATATGTCTGAAAATATCGTTCATATTGTGCTTGCGCGTTTGCCTGGTGCCCCAGAAGGCACTAAAGGTATTTCGTTATTTGTAGTACCTAAGTTCAACGTTTCTGATGAAGGCGAAAAGCTAGATCGCAACGGCGTTGCGTGCGGCAGTATTGAACACAAAATGGGTATTAAGGCTAGCGCCACCTGTGTGATTAATTTTGACGGTGCGAAAGGCTTTTTGATTGGCCAGCCTAACCGTGGTCTTAATTGCATGTTCACCTTTATGAACACTGCCCGAATCGGTACTGGCCTAGAAGGCTTAGCCGCTTCTGAAGCGTCTTTCCAAGGTGCATTGCGTTATGCTAAAGATCGTATTCAATTTCGTTCTTTAACGGGTCGTAAGAACCAAGATGGCCCTGCAGATCCAATTATAGTGCACCCTGATGTACGCCGCATGCTACTTACGCAAAAAGCGTTTGCAGAAGGTAACCGTGCATTAGCAGCTTATTGCATGCAGTTGGTTGATGTGACCCTTTACGGTGATGATGCACAAGAGAAGAAACTGGCTGATACCAAGCTTGCTTTCTTAACACCTATCGTTAAAGCCTTCTTGACAGAAACAGCGCAAGAAAGCACAAGCTACGGTATGCAAGTTTACGGTGGCCATGGTTTCATCAAAGAATGGGGCATGGAGCAGTTAGCACGTGATACGCGTATTTGTACTATGTACGAAGGCACTACAGGTATTCAAGCTATCGATTTATTAGGCCGCAAAGTGATGGGCTCTAATGGCGAATTGCTTAATGTATTTGTGCAAGAAGTGCGTGAATATTGCGAATCGCTTCGCGGTAAAGCCCAGTTCAGTGCGTGGACCAATGCATTAACGTCTCATTTAGATGAATGGCAGCAACTTACCATGGATATTGGTAAAGCAGCAGCCTCTAATCCTGATGAGATTGGTGCCGCGTCGGTAGATTACCTAATGTACTCAGGTTATGTGACAGTCGCTTACTTCTGGTTGAAAATGGCTGTTAAAGCACAAGAACAACTTGATGCAGGTAGTACTGAGACCGAGTTCTATAAGAGCAAAATCTTAACCACTGGTTTCTATTTTGATCGCTTACTAACGCGCACCCGTTCACTTGTATCAGCCATGCACTCAGGCTCAGACAACCTTATGTCTATGCCAGAAAGCATGTTTGCTATCGAGTAAATAGGATACGTAATGAAGTGCCGAGCACCTGCTCGGCATTTTTATCTTTACTGTTTTGCGAAAGGCTAGGTATGCCACTAAACGCAGTAACATCTCACACCATTTCTATTCAAGATCACCGTATATATTATCTAGAAAGAAAAGGGCAAACCTCAAATAGCCCGTTACTTATCTTATTTCATGGATTCCCTGAGAATGCCCATACATGGGAAGCGCTCATCAATGTCTTGCCAGCTGATTATCATATTATTGCGCCTGATTTACCGGGCTACCATCAATCAGATCCATTGACAGATAGTAGCGATTACCAAGTTCCTTCCTTGGTTGCTCGTATGAAGGAATTTGTTGAAACAGTTAGCCAAGGTCGAAAAGCGATACTAGTGGGTCACGATTGGGGTGGGGCGATAGCGTGGCCGTTAGCTGCTTTTCAACCTGATTTGTTTCATAAACTAGTGATTTTAAATGCAGCGCACCCAAGTACCTTTACCCAAGCGCTTAAAACAAGTAGCGCACAACGTAAGAAAAGTGAATACATAAAAGCGTTAGTAGCAGACGATGCAGAGGTAGTCTTACAGCAAACCGATTTTGCGTTGCTTAAGGGGATGCTAGGCTCTGCTATGTTTGACGGCGCCATGCCCAAAAATAAAGATCATAAAGCTAGCCCAGATAGCTACGGGCAAAGACTACTTCGTAGTTGGCGCAATACTCCAACATTGTCAGCCATGCTGAACTATTACCGAGAAATGCCACAAATGGCACCCGATGAGCACGCACCTGAAACAGAATTGTCACGCTTACGTGTACCGGTTCTACGCGTCACTTTACCTACATTGGTATTATGGGGGCGTTTAGATGATGCGTTTGATGAAGGTATCTTGAATGGTTTAACAGCGTACGTTCACGACCTACGAATTGTGTATCACGATACGGCAACACATTGGGTTCATAGAGAACAGGCGAGTTGGGCTGCAAAAGAAATAACTGATTTTGTAACGTAGAATTTTTTAAAAAGAAGTGTGAGAAAAGCGATGTTGGAAAAGGGGCGTGGCCCCTTTCGGGGCCACAAGCACGGCATCCTGCCGTTACCATGTTGAACTGCTGTATCTTTACATGGTGCGAAGTATCTTAAAAACTAGATACGTTCGTTAAGTTCGCTAGAGATAGGGCTTGATTGAAGACCTTGCTCAGCAATCCACGCTTGAAGTGTTTTACCGTCTGCTTCTGGGTTTTGTAGTTCACGGCTTGGCATTTTCTTAACCAAAAGTGTACCTACATCTACCGCGTTGTTTACGATAGCAGTACGGATTAGGCTGTTGCCGTTACACGAAATACCTGAGTAGTAATCATGCAATTTTAATTTGAAATCTGATTGTACACGACGCATCTTTTTACGTAGTTCGCCTTTATCGTCTGCTTGAACGATAGTACAAATGTTGGCTAGCGCTTCGTTTACATCGGCTTGTGCTGCGTTAGAGAAAGCTAGAGTAGATGCTGCGATAACTAAAGAAGTTTTAACAATTTTCAACATGGTTAATTTCCTTTCGTATTT
Source organism: Alteromonas stellipolaris (assembly GCF_001562115.1). Taxonomy (NCBI): domain Bacteria; kingdom Pseudomonadati; phylum Pseudomonadota; class Gammaproteobacteria; order Alteromonadales; family Alteromonadaceae; genus Alteromonas; species Alteromonas stellipolaris. Next base: position 2,599,508 of record NZ_CP013926.1, on the reverse strand, counting down.
AATGTTTAATTTAAAGTTTGTCTGTTCGGTTCGGGAATAATTAAAAACCAAATGGGCAGGTCAGAAAACATGCAAGCAAATAACAAGGTATCCCAAAGTATACCTTATACGAAAGTTGTAGAGCTGTTGCTAGGTTCTAGCCCTTTATTTATAAGGTGCCAACTAAAGTATAATAAAAAATTGAAACGGCAAACCTACGTCAATTTATCGGTGAAAAAAGCGAAAAATAAATTTGAAAAGGTAAATGGACATGGATTTTGCTCACCTATCCAGCTCAGAATCGCTAATTTTTTACGCTTTATTTGAATTTCGTTGGATAAAAGCAGCGTTTTAAGGAAATCTGTTTCTATTAAGAATAGTGGGCGTGGTGGAGCGATTAAATGGCATTATTGATTAGCACAATCAATTGGTAGTGTTGAACTGCAGCATTTAATTACATTATTAATAGGCGTAGATAAATAACCAATACGATTACCCATCTACGCTCTAAGAAAAAAACTCTCTAAAAAATACGGCCTACGAAAAAAGCCCGTTAGCTATTGAGTAGAGCTTGGGCAGTGGTTTCATTGGTAATGAGTGAATTGATAAGTTTAGATCGCAACGCGCCTAATATAGCGTCTTTCTTATTCATACCTGCCGCAATACCCACAACTGGCTTATCAGACGCTAGGGTTAATTTGCTACTGGTTACTCTTCGATTTACTTCGCAATCCACAATAGCGCCTTCACGATTGTAAACCCATCCGATGACCTCTCCAGTGGCCCCCATAGACGACAAGCTTTGCGTTTCGTTATCGTTAATGAAGCCATCAACATGCAGTGGCGATGTGTTGCCTAAATTACCAATGCCTACAAAAGTAATGTCTGCTTGTCGAGCCAGTTTGTGAATTCGCGCAATGTGAGCTTGTTGATGCAGTTGCTCGCGTTCAATTTCAGAACCCGCAATAACAGGCAATGGCATGGGGTAATGTTGGGCCTTTACTCTATCGGCAATGTGTACTGCAACATCATAGCGGGTGGCTTCACCATTGTTGGCAATATTCCCTACCAAAGACACAATTTTGTGCTGCGGGCAGTTCATTAATGCTAGTTCGTCAGCACACGCGCGTAAAACGCGGCCAGTACCAAATGCAATAGTTTGTGGTGAGTCAGATTTAAGCGAGCGCTCTATGGCACTGGCTCCTGCTTGCCCCAAGCCTAAGGTAGAGTTTTCGTCGCCAACCACAGAGGGCACGACTTCACAAAATTGCAAACCGAAGCGATGTTGAATAGTTTCAGCTAACTCCATGCAACGGGCAATAGGGTGCTCGAGTCGCACCTTCACGAGCCCTTCAGACATGGCCAGCGCCACTAAGCGCTGGGCACTTTGTCGAGAAGTATTTAAACGTTTCGCAATTTCGTCTTGTGTCTTACCGCCTACATAATAAAGCCAGCCAGCACGAGCGGCTTCGTCAAGACGTTGATTTTCTAGTTGTTGTTTTTTACTCATTTATTCTTGTTCCATCAATCAGATACCAACATAGGGTAGGCTTGTATAAAGTTATCCCAATGTGAAATGGTTGTCGTGTGGTTTGTTGGCATATCCTTTAAATGACTTCCCCCCGTGTAATGAATAACCTGCATGTTTGCGGCAATACCAGCCTCAATGCCCGCAGGGGAGTCTTCAATAACAATACAATGTTTAGGCGCAACACCCATTTTTTCAGCCGCGTATAAAAAAAGGTCGGGGGCTGGCTTCCCATTTTTTACTAAAGAGCGTGTAAATATATTGCCAGTGAAATACTGGCTTAAACCAGTACAAGATAAGGCGTACTCTGTGCGCTCGGGCGAACTGCTAGTAGCAAGACAATAGGGAACCGTTAGCCTAGATAGTAGGCTTTCAATGCCCAGAGTAGGCATCAAATTTTTAGCAAAGCTTCGCTTCAGCAAAATATGAAAATCATCTTTAATTTGAGTGGTGACAGTCAGGCCAAAATCATGATGAATTTGTTGTTCAACATGTTGCATACTTTTGCCAAGAAATTTGCTGATAAAATATTCCGCGTTAATCGACACTCCATAAGTCTCAAGTAAGCGCTGCCAGCTTTGCATCGACAACATTTCACTATCAATTAACACGCCATCACAGTCGAAAATGACAAGGCTGCTTTCAATTGTCATGTAATTCCTTAATGCATTCCAGATACGCATGTACTCCACTAAGAAGCATTTTTACGTACAAGCCCGAGAATAAACCAATTCAAGTTTACCTAATTAAGCTATTTAGCTCTATGAGTAAAATGAAGGGAAAGCCCTTTGGGGCAACACGTTACAACTGGGGGAAACAACGCCTTTTCAGGTTATTTTTCATCATTTCTCACCATTTTTGTCAGTAGGATACTTCCACTGAGGTAAATGAGGAAAGAGTATTAATCAGGCTGCCAGGCCGTATCACTTCAAAATACTTATTTTACTTACGCATAACATATCGTGCCCTTACCGAGTTTTTAAGTCAACAAGCCCCTATAGGCATAGTAATAACAGTTAAATTCAAACAAAAATGAACCTACAAGTAATAACATTTATTGGATAAAAATTAACTTGTTAACCGAATTATAACGTTAGGCTTGTTAATTCCGTTTACATTTAAACATCGATATGTAAGTATTGCCCCGTGAGAAATCACTCACGTCTGTGGCAAATGCTCATTTGGGTTAACGGTTACTGAGCCAAACCTAAAAATTTCCAATTATGTTTTGGGTGAAGGCGTCGTTTTATGAGTGTTAACGTACTGATAATAATATTCATAACAAGTGTAGTTTTGGTAGCTAGCAGTAAAATGCACTTTGGACATACCAAAGCGGTGAATAAAGTAGCGAGATAGAAAATGAAAACAGATTCAAGCAATGTCGACATTGCACAGATAGGTGACGAGCAACTCCCAGTTGCAAAACACCAATTGAAGGGCTGGAAGCACTTCATGGGACTTTATGCTGGTGAGCACGTTGCAGCCACCGAGTTTGTGTTTGGTGCTACCTTTGTTGCCTTAGGCGCAACCATGACCGACATTCTGTTTGGTTTACTTATCGGTAATATATTAGCGGTACTTAGTTGGACGCTAATCACTACGCCCATCGCCGTAGATACACGCCTAAGTTTATATACTTACTTGCATAAAATTGCGGGTGATTCGATGACCAAGCTCTATAACTGGGCCAACGTCATCATATTTACCGTTATATCTGCCGCAATGATAACCGTATCAGCTACGGCGGTCAGGTTCGCATTGAATATTCCCGCCCAACTTGATTGGTATCCAACGAACCTGGCGTTTGTAGGTGTTGTTGCAGCGGTTGGCGTCATCGTGGTGTTTGTCGCCATGTACGGCTTCAATGCGGTGTCTGATTTTTCTCGTATTTGCGCACCTTGGTTATTCACTATGTTTGTGTGTGGTCCATTAGTGCTAATGCCAGCATTGGCTGATGCAGTAATTGGTCAAACATTCTTAACAAGTTGGGCTGACTTCATGCACATAGGATCTGTGTCGGTATGGACTGGTTTAACCCCCTCTGGTGAACAGGGTATTGGCTTACTCGAAGTTATTGGCTTCTCTTGGGCAGCAAATACAATCACCCATTTTGGTTTGATTGATATGGCTATGCTTCGTTTTGCTAAACGTAAAGTTTACGGCCTTACTACTTCTGCTGGTATGCTTTTCGGTCACTATGTGGCATGGATTTCTGCAGGTATTATGGGGGCAGGTACTGCTATTATCGTCCAAAAATCTATTACAGAATTAGACCCAGGTGATGTCGCCTTCCACGCATTAGGTCTATCAGGGTTGGTCATTGTTATTGTTGCTGGTTGGACAACCGCGAATGCTAACTTGTACCGCGCGGGCTTAGCAGCTCAAGCTATTTTTAAAGATAAATCTCGAATTAAAACCACCGCCACAGTAGGCATGGTTACCGTTGTTATCGCGTGTTTCCCATTCGTATTTACTAAACTGCTTCCCTTATTAACCTATGCTGGATTATTAGTAGTTCCTGTTGGCGGTATTGTATTCGCTGAACACGTCATCTTCCCGCGTATTGGTTACACTCGTTATTGGGCACATTTCCAAAACTTAACCCACAGCACACCTGCAGTAGCGACCTGGGGATTAGGGCTTGTATTTGGATTTGGTCTTAATGCATTGGATGTTATTTCATTCTATTACCTGTTTATTCCAACGTGGATATTCACCATTATTGTCTACACCTTGTTGGCAGCAAAGTATGGTGCAAAGCGTCAATACGTTGAAGAAAAAGCAGAAATGGATGCTTTCGATAAAGAAGTTGAAATTCAGCAGGAGCGTCAAGGCGCTGAGATTCCAACACCTGCAATAGACACGTCAATGTTATCGAAATTACTAAAAGTTGTGTCTTGGGGTAGCTTATTGGTGACGACGTTATTAGCCATTAATGCCTTCTCGTTAAGCCCAGATGTAGCCAATTACGAAAGTAACAGAGAGATGTTCTTTAACTTGGCTTTCGTATGCACAATTATTTACTTTACTACTGCTTACTGGTCAATGCGTCGCCACAAAGCACTTGCGAAATAGAGGTTTTTTATGCAACCAGCAACTAATATGCGTTTGAACCGTACTGCGTTATCTTCTCTTGATGAGAGCATCGCTGTACCTCAGTACGATGTATCTCGTGTAGAAGCCGGTATTGTTCATGTTGGCGTGGGCGGCTTCCACCGTGCCCACGAAGCCATGTACGTAGATGCGTATATGAACGTAACAGGTGACACTTCATGGGGTATATGTGGGGTAGGGCTGCGTGAAGCTGACCGTCATATGCAATCACTTTTAAAAGAGCAAGACTACCTTTATACATTGGTAGAAAAGCACGCAAATGGTGAACGTAAAGCCCGTGTAATTGGTGCCCTTACCGACTTTTTAATTGCGGGCGATAGCCCCATTGCCATTATTGATAAAATGGCGTCCGAGGCAATTAAAATTGTTTCGCTGACTATCACTGAAGGTGGGTATAACTTCGACCCCACTACAGGCGAATTTATTGCACAAAATCCTGACGTTCAGCACGATTTAGCCAATCCAGAATCGCCAAAATTAGTGTTTGGCTATTTAACGGCAGCACTTAAAAAGCGTAAAGAAATGGGCATCGCACCTTTTACGGTGATGTCGTGCGATAACATTCAACATAATGGTGATGTACTCAAAGCCATGTTGTTGTCTTATGTTCGTCTTGCGGATACCGATTTTGCTAATTGGGTTGAGGAAAACGTAAGCTTTCCTAATTCAATGGTCGATCGTATTACTCCTGCAACGACTGATGAAGACAAAGCGGCATTAGTTGAATCAGGTATTGAAGACAGCTGGCCTGTAGTATGCGAACCGTTCGCTCAATGGATTATTGCTGATAAATTTTGCAATGAACGCCCAGCGTTTGAAGATGTTGGTGCACAGTTTGTAGACAATGTGGCACCTTATGAAAAATTGAAGCTAAGAATGCTAAACGCGGGTCACTCTGTGTTGGGGTTAACGGGTTCACTTGCCGGGCTTGATACAATTCATGAAAGTGTAGCCCAAACGGAACTTCGTTCTCTGCTAGCAACCTTCATGGTAGATGAAGTAATGCCAACCCTAGATCCGGTTGCAGGTATTGATGTTCACGATTACAAAAATATTTTACTAGCACGATTTGCAAATCCGTACATTAAAGATTCACTGTCCAGAATTTGTTTGGAAAGCTCAGCAAAAATTCCTGTGTTTTTGTTACCTACCATTCGTGAGAACTTAGCAAATGGTGGAAAAGTTGATATTAGTGCCCTAATACTTGCAGCGTGGAGTTTCTATTCAGATAAACGCACGTCGCAAAAAGGTACGCCGCTCGTTATTCAAGATCAACTTGCTGATGAATTGCACAACGCTGCTTCACGTTACCAAGATGATGCTTTGTCTTTCTTGAAAGTGACCAGTGTTTTCGGTGATTTAAGTGATGAGGCAGGCTTCACGCCTGTATATCAAGGCTACTTGAGCCGAATTTATAACGGTGAGTCTATTTTAGAAATAGCTAAATCGCTAACAAGTGCACCAAGCGAGCCAGCGCTCGTCTAGTAGATACAAAGAAAAGAGGCGACCTTGTGGTCGCCTCTTTAAGTGCAGATTACTCTGCAACCATGTTGAATCTTTTCACATGGTATGTGAATTTTTTATTTATAAACGTCCGCTCAGGGCTGCTTATAATCTTCCGCTCAAGACTGCTTATAATCTTCCGCTCAAGACTGTGGCAATTTCGTTACCTTCCAAACCATTCTCAGCAACCCATGCTTGCAACGTCTTACCGTCTGTTTCTGGTGCTGATAAATCACTCTTTGGCATCTTTTTAACTAGCAGTGAACCTGCTTCTACAGCGTTGCTCAGCATTGCTGTACGTATCAGGCTGTTGCCGCTACAGCTAACACCCGAATAATAATCTTTTAGTTTAAGGCGATAATCTGATTCTACAGAACGCATTTTCTTGCGTAGCTCACCTTTATCATCTGCTTGTACGATAGTACAAATGTTTGCTAATGCTTCGTTTACGTTGGCTTGCGCCATGCCAGATACACCCAAAGTTGCTGCGATAACTAGCGAAGTTTTAACGATTTTCAACATGGTCAATTCCTCGGTTTAATTTAAAAGTATGTTCGTTCGTTGGGTTCTATTAAACGCAAAATTTTTGAGGTTAGAAAGCCTTGGTCTAATACTAAGGTATACAGTTTAATATCTAAGTGGCGTTGAAAGGGTAAGCGCAAAAAAAAAGGCACACCACTAGAAGAGGTGTGCCTTAGGGAATAACGAGTAAACGTTAATGGCTTTTAAAGTGGCTCGACACTTCCATAATCTGCTCACGCATCCACATATGGGCGTAATCGTGATCTGCACTTACGTGCCAATATAAGAAGTACTCTACGGTAGGTAGGTCGAAAGGTAATTCATAAATGGCTAAGTCGTAGTGTTTAGCTAGATGAAATGGCAAACAAGCTATAAGGTCGGTTTTCACAATTGTACTGGGCACAGTTAAAAAGTGTTGGCTTCGCATAACTTCTTTACGGCGTTTACCCATTCTATCTAGTGCTACATCAATAGGGCCGGCACCTGATTTACGTTGCGACACATTAATGTGACCTAAGCGTAAAAAGGTGTCTAAATCTAAACCGTTCTTTAACGCAGGGTGGTTCTTTCGTGCTAAAACCACAAATCTGTCTTGCGCTATTTTTTCTTTGCATAAATGCGGATCGCTAAATGTGGACGCATCGGCGAAGAAATCTAAGGTACCGCTGGCCATCGCAGATACGATCTGACTACGAGGAATTTCGTAATTAGTTAGGCTAATATTGGGCGCTAGGTTTTGTAACCGCGAAACCAGCCTTGGCATTATGCTAACTTCTAGCAAATCTCTGCTAGCAAAGTTAAATGCCTTTTCTGCAGTTAAAGGGTCAAACGTGTGACTCTCTTGCACGCTTTTTCTTAACAAGGCTAAGGCTTGTCTCGCAGGTACAATAATATTCTGTGCAACCGGGGTGGGTGTCATGCTATGACCGGTTCTTACGAACAATGGGTCGTTCAGCATTTCCCGTAAACGAGCCAGTGAATTACTCACCGCAGGTTGTGTAATACACAATACATCAGCTGCTTTTGTTAGGCTTCCCGCAGTATATATGGCGTCGAATACGGCGAAGAGGTTTAAATCAATTCTATTAAGATTCATTGCGCAATCCTTGTCTGGCGAGTGCCAGTATGAAAATACCAAAAAGTAACTGGCGAATTCTTTGGTTAATATTATTTTTACCTTATTGTAACAAGGTTATTTATAAATACCTATTATTAAAAGTTAATTGAAATATTCAATACATCAATAGTACTGTTCGTCTTAAATTAACTACCATTGGTCAAAAAATATGAAAACACTCATCGACTTAGAGGTTGGGGAAACCCTTGAACAAGCTGAATGGCTCACCATTTCGCAAGATATGATTAATCAATTTGCTGAAGCTACGGGTGACTATCAATGGATACACCTTGATACTGAACGGTGTAAAAAAGAGAGCCCATTTAGAACTACTATTGCGCATGGCTTTCTCACCGCGTCGGTTATGCCTAAGGCCTTTGAAGGTGTACTTGCTGCATCTGACGAAATTGCATCAACCATTAACTATGGTATCGATTCATTACGTTTTTTGGAGCCCGTGAAATCAGGCGATGCAATCAAATATCACTTCAAATTGGTAGAAGTCGTCAATAAACCTGCTGGTAAACTATTTAAAATGGAATCAAGCTGCGTGCTGTCCTCGTCAGGCAAACCAGCACTGGTGGGGACTTTTCTTATGTTGGCAGTAATGCAACCTAGCGAGTAATAAATTCGCTGTGAGTACACTATATTTTTACTGTGTACTCTACTGGCTAGGAGGCTCGCCTGCGTTGTTAGGGATGTTGGTAGTTTGAACGTCAATACGCGGGCTCTCTTGTTCGGTATTAATGGCGCGTATTGGATAGGGAATAATAATACCTTCTGCGGCATATCGCTTATGTAATGCCTTTATGAATGCTGATTTTATAAAGAAGCGATGGAAGTACTCTTTTGCTCTCAACATCACCGTGAAATTGATGCTGGAATTATCAAAAGTGTGGTACACCACGAAGGTATCGTAATCGTCAATTCCCCATTCATGGGAAACCAATATTTCTTTGGCTACCTCAAGGGTGACTTTCTCTACGTGCTCAAGATCAGAGTTATAATGTACACCTACATCAACCGGTACTGATAACTCTTTACTCGGGTAGAAATAATTAATTATCTTAGATTCAGCTAATACACTATTTGGTACAATAATAGTGTTGTTGGGTAACATTTTTATCCACGTGGAGCGCCAACCAATACGCTCTACAAAACCTTGCTCTTTACTCTCTAATTCAATGAAGTCGCCTACTCTAATAGGCTTGTCCATAACCAGTTGTACCCCTGAAAAGAAGTTCTCTAGAGTGGGTTGAAGGGCGAGCGCAACGGCAAGCGATGTGATACCTAACGACGCGATAATAGGGGTAATTGAAATGCCTAACGTACCCAACATTATTAATATACCAATACCTACGATAAGGCCTTTCACTATGCCTTTAATAATGCCCGTGCTACTTCTAAGTGAATCTGAGCGCTGTGTTTGATTGGCAAGTAACCCAACAGCAAAACGATTTAAGAAAAGAATAGCGGCAGTGATCAGTAATATTTTAGACGCAAGGGAAATTGAGCTCGCATAGGACGCGTTTACAATACCGTACTTGTCGAACAGCCAGTTTAAAATCCAAATATCGATGACGAAAATAAGGATAGTGAGGGGCAGGTTTAAAGAGTGTGCCAGTAACGAGTCGTAGAAATGTGAGGTGCGATCGGTAAGCAACAAAAACTTTCGTAGAAAGATGCGCTTAATTAAGAACATAAAAAGGTTCGCAATTATCACAGTAAAGGTGATAACTAATTCAGGCACTAACAGTAAGCCTGCAAAGTCAACTTCTGGCATGGCTATCCCTTGACCAATAACATACAAATACGCGACGAAGTCATTCACACCAAGACCGATTTGAAATCAATGCGTGAATATACACACTTACATGCAGCAAATAACGTTCCAGCCAAGTTTGCTCAATTGAATCTAGAGAGTAATTAAGAGCATCGGGGTTTATTATTATCCTCAAAGTCGTTGATTGTTATTACTATAGGCCTTTCAACACGGGTAGTCGCGGCATGTTTGTGATTTCACTTGAAAGGAGTGTCAGTGTTAGGCCGCGAAGAAGTAAGCTGGGAAGTTGTTTGATTCAACGCCAAACAACTGCACTAAGTTAGTGCAAATCGGTTTTTCTTTTATTTTTATATTTTCATCTTCAAATCGTTAAAAAGACATACCAATTGCAAGACCGGCAACCACAGCGCTTTCATGGTTTCTATGATAGTCATAGTGCAGTTGCGGCGAGACCGTAATACCAGATATCTCGAACTCATATAAAAAACCTAATCGTGCAACTTCCATTTTATGGCTACCGTGAAATTCTACCCCGGGGCCAATCTGGGCGATAAAGCGGTTAGTAATGTGAAGGTCCGCAACCAATAAATACGTGTAGGCGTCTAAATCTTCAAATGCATATTCGGCAACGAAGCCAAGCCCCAAGAAATCGCTAATACGGTATTCATAATCAATACCTAGGGTAAACGCATTACCGCACTCTTCTGTATACGTTGTGCCTACAAGGGCGGAAAGATGATGAGGTGACGTTTGCCAATGATGAGCATTTCCTTTTGCAGCAACAGTAGGGGCAAATGCCAAGGCTGTAATCAATCCTGTAGCTATTTGTAATCGCATGGTGTGCTCACTACTCTTTATGGTGTATTCCTAGAAAAACGTTTCTAACACTCCCTAAATCGTAGGTAAGATATTAAAAGCTTACCAATGAACTTTAGTTGAAATGCACATAAAACAGATAAATTAGTCATTCCACTTTTATTACTTAAATAGGTAAACTCTAAGCAAGGGATGCTGACAAGAAGGGCAACTGAAAGCTCATCTAGAGGCAATAACAAATTAATAGTAAGGAGCGCTGCGATGAATAACGAAGAAGAAACGACTAAGTTCCTGGAGGCTTGTACTACTCAGCTTGTTAGTTTGTACAACGCAAGTAAAGAGGGAAAAAACGTAGATGCAGATAAATACCGGGTGCAAGGGTTTATGCATGCAGGCGAGCTTCTTGGGGTAATAAGCAAAGGCGAAGGTCAGGCGCTTATCGCTGACTTACACTTACAGGTTTTTGGAGAAACCATTGACGAAAGAGCAAAAAGAAAGAGTAAACTGGAAGCGTTAAAGGCGTCAGATCCAGATGCCTATATTGAAATTCCAGCGATAGAAAGACGTTAACTGGCATTAAGCATTTGTATTGTAAGCCACGACTATAGGTGTCTACAGCGTGGCCTAAATAGAATATTCGTGTGAAATTAATTAGATGCGTCTTCAGCACCTTCTTCAATCGCTTCACCAGCGCTTTGAATGTCTTCTCCCGCACCTTCTACCGTTGCACAGCCATTCATACCTACTACAGCAGATGAAAACAACAGGGCAGTGAAACTACCTCTAAGTAATTTCGATGTTAAAAATGACGACAAAACTGACTTTTTCATGGCATATCTCCTGGTTTAATAATCAATGTTACTTTGATGCTTTACTCATCACTTGCTTCGCCATCCGCATCTGGTTGATCGCCAGAACTGCGAGTTGGACTAGATTCGGTTTCTAATGTGGTCTCTTGCTTTTCAAGCATATTGTTAAGGTTATCGCTTCCCTTTGAATTAAAATCCAATGTACGAATAGGGAAGGGAATTAAGATATCGTTTTCTTCCAATACACGTTTAACAGTGCATATCGCTTCGTGGCGTACCACCATAAAGCCGGGGTCGCCTGGGTAACGTATCCAAAACCAAAGCAATAGATTAATACTAGAATCACCAAATGACGCTGCGTAAACCGCCGTTTCGTCTTTCTTTATTACATAGTCTTTTTCATTCATAGCGTCGGTAATGACTTCGGCGGCTTTTTCAATGTCATCGGCATAGGAAATGCCAACAGGAACCTCAATACGTCTAATACCTTCCACTGAGTAATTAGTTAAGATATTTCTAAAGAGAATTTTATTGGGAATGATTTCACGTTGCCCGTAAAAGGTAGATACCAAGGTGTTTCGCAGGTTAATTTCCTCTACCGTACCGAAAACCCCCTCAGCTTTAACCACATCACCGATTTCGAATGGTTTACGAATACCCATCGCAATTCCCGCAATAAGGTTTTCCGTCATATCTTGAAAAGCAAAGCCGATGGCCAAACCCACAATACCTGCACCGGCAAGTAATGAAGTAACCGTTCCCTTAAGGCCAACAAAATCCAGCGCAATGAAAATACCGAAGATAATAATGAGCGACTTAATAATAGAGGTAAGTAATTTGGCGATTTGTCGAGACTCGAATGCTCTTCGCATTACCTTTCCGACAATATTTCCGACTACTTTTGCCAGTATTCCGAAAACAATAGCGATTAATATTGCTACTACAAAGTTGGGTAAGTGCTTAATTCCGCTCTCGATCCAACCCTCAAGCTTCTGGTTTATCAGTTGGTAAAAGTCATCAATATTCGGAAAATCCATAGAACTCTTTCATTTAGCAAACAATATGCAGTGTCTATTCAAGATTTATTCCGTCATGGTTTTGCTTTAATCTTTTGTTTTGTAAGCGAAAATTAAATCGGTTGTTTTTGGCGGTGAAAAATTGATAAGCAAAAAATACAAGAGTGGGAAATAACTACGCAATAACTAAATGAATTTTATAGGTGTTAGACAAAAGTTCATGTGGTCTGACCATGTGTAAAATTAATGTAAATATATTATTCACAATAAATTTACAAACTATGTGATGACGCTTAACATCAATATTGCAGGTCAAAGATTGTTCATTGACCTTTCACAATAACAATGAGAAATCGTCCAGCCTGTTGCTAGCGGAAAAGTGTGGGTTTTACCGGTAGTGATGCGCCCAGATTTGGAATCACACTATGAAATTTAAAACGCGTAAGACTGCAGTAGCTGCCTTAGTCAGTTCTGCCTTATTTTGTTCTCCTTTTTTAGCGTATGCGCAAGATGCTAACGAAGAAGTTGAAGCTGAATCTAAAAGTAAAAAAGATGTAGAGTTAATTCTCGTTACAGGGAGCTTTGTTCGTCGCAGTGAGAACTTTGAGTCACCTTCACCATTAGCGGTAGTAGACAGCGTTGCTATCGATTCAATAGGTGCTAAAAACATAGCGGATATCACGCAAACATTAACGATTAATACTGGCGCAGAGAACAACCCTGATGCCTTTACACAAAACGCCACAGCCGGCACCTCAAACATTAACTTACGTGGGTTAGGTGTTGCATCTACCTTAGTATTGTTAAACAACAAACGCCAAGTGGTAACCGCTCAACCTACTAACGAAGGGTTAAATTTCGTAGATACAAGTTCACTTGTACCTATGATTGCCATTGATAGAATGGAAGTCGTAAAAGACGGTGCATCGGCCTTATACGGTTCAGATGCGGTTGCAGGGGTGGTTAACTTCATTACCAAACGTAATTACGATGGTGCGATGGTCAGTGTAGATTATCAAGACGGCGCCCATGGTGATAACAAAGAATATATATTTCAAGGTTTATGGGGAGCAACAGGCGACAATGGTAGCGTACTAGCAGCCATAAGCTACACGAACCGTTCACCGTTATTTTTAAGTGACCGACGCTTAAGCCGCCCCGAAGACGACACCAGTGCGTTAGGTAACCCTGCCTCCTACTTTGTTACTATTCCAGGCGCTGGGGCGTTACCTATCATAGACCCATACGGGTGTGAGGAGTTTGGTGGTGCACCAAACTTACTTGCCCCTAGTGGCACAATTCCTGGACTAGAAGTTGGATTTTGCGGCTTCGATTTTGGTAAGTTCTATTCTTATGTTGCCGATGAAAGTCGAATTAATTCTTATGTAAGAGCAGACTATGAGTTTGCTAATGACATTACATGGACAGCTGAGCTTAGTATGGCGCGTAACCGCGCTGAACGTGGCGGGGCGCCAAGTTTCCCTATTTTAACATCACCGATTGTTCCTGATTACCACCCTCAAAATCCATTTGGTCAGTCTGTTGCCTTCTTTGGCCGTGCTGAAGGAAATGGCTTCGATGGCGATCCGGCAAACACAGAATCAGACACTTTTAGATTCAGCACCAACTTACAAGGTGTGACTGACAGCGGCTTCTGGGAGGTGAGTTATACCCGTGCAGTGAATGATTTCTTATTCAAAGTACCTGATGTGCTAAACACTGAGTTCCAGCTTGCCCTATATGGTTTAGGTGGCTCGGCATGTGATCCTATTGCAGGAACACCAGGCGAAGGAAATTGTGAATTCTTCAATCCTTTTGCTACTTCTTATTCGTCAGCACCTAACTCTGATTACGTGGTTGATTCGTTCACCGGCACAGAAATCATAGATTCAAAAGCTGATCTTGAAGTGTTCGAAGCATTTACTTCATTCGATATCTTTGAAATGAGTAGTGGGTTTGCCGCGTTAGCAGTAGGTGTGCAATATCGCGAAGAGCAGTTAAGCCAAGATTATGATGATTTGGCTAACCAAGACAGCTTCACCTTCGTTATAGGTAATCCAGATATTGATGGAAGCCAAGACGTATGGGCTGCCTTTGGTGAACTTGCTTTACCATTAAGTGAAGATTTAGACGTTCAACTTGCCGTTCGTTATGAAGACTACGGCGGTAGCATTGGTAGCACAGTAGACCCTAAACTTGCTGTGTCCTATCGCGCTACCGATGAGTTTTCACTACGGGGTTCGGTGTCTACATCGTTCAGAGCACCTACCGTGTTCTTAGCACAAGGTGGCGCTACGTCTCTACAACAGCTTATCGACCCAGTACAAGGGGCTACAGCGTTTGTTGCAGTAAGAACCTCAGGTAACGAAGATCTAAAACCAGAAGAATCTACCGCATATAATATTGGTTTTTCATACGAACCTTTCAGAGATTTCTCTATTGAGCTTGATTACTGGAACTTTGAGTTCAAAGATTTAATCATTCAGGAAAATGCGCAAGCAGTATTAAATCTTGACCCTACCGATACCGACCGCATTATTCGTGCTGGCGACCCGTTAAATGGCCCTGTGTTACAAGTTAACAACACTTACGTGAATGCAAGTGAGATGGAAACGTCGGGTATCGATTTTGTGACTAGTTACAAGATTGACACTGAGTTTGGTAGTTTCACGCCATCTTTAAACGGTACCTACACGATGAAATATGACCTGATGGATCCACAAGCGGGTAATATTGACGGGGCAGGGCGCAGAAACTTCAACAATATCGGGGTTTCTTCACCTGAACTTAGAATGAACTTCGGTCTTGCGTGGAAAAACGACATTCACGCGGCTAACTTATTTGTTCGTTACATTTCTTCGTACGATGATGACCAAAACTGCTCAGATGGCACTACAAACTTAGGTGCCTGTACAAATGGTTTATACGAAGTAGATAGCCATGTCACAGTAGATGCTCAGTACAACATCGACTTAGGTTCGCTATTTGAAACGGAACAAAGTTATGTTGTCACTGTAGGCGGATTGAACTTATTTGATGAAGATCCTCCTCAGTTGTTTACCAATAGTGGTTTTGATTCAAAAGTGCATGACCCCCGTGGGCGTCAAATTTATGCACGGTTAGCGGTAGAGTTTTAAAACTCAATCTTCTTAACCAAACAAACCTAGCGGCCTATGTTAAGTGTTCATGAAAATGCGCATCCCATAGGCCGCTTTTTTATGTAAAGAATTCTCGCCAACATCTGCATTTTTACTATGACACTTTCTTATCTAAAAAGCTGAATTCACAAAGCGTATTGGTTACATTGTTTACTATAAGCGAAGGAGGCCTATATGAGTACAATATTAACCCGTGAAGAAATCCAAGAAAATCTCAATATGTTAAATGAAGGGCTTGAGGAAAACGAACGGTGGACATTAAGCGATAATGCGATTGAAAAGACATTTACCTTTAAAAGTTTCATTCGGGCATTCGGTTGGATGTCACAAATTGCTATCTGGGCAGAGAAATTAAAGCATCATCCGGAATGGTTTAATGTTTATAACCGCGTTGAAGTGAAATTAACGACGCATGATGTGGGTGGTTTAAGCGAATTAGATTTTAAACTGGCAACAAAAATGGAAAGCTTTAAACCCTAAACGTTTAATTATTAACCTTGAATTGTTTGCCGATTGAACGTAACGATTAAAATTAAAGCGTTCAGTCAGAAAAGTGAAATAATTAAGTAATAAGTCCTTGTGTTACAAAAGTGCGTATGTATAATACGCCCCACGTTGAAGGGAGGCATCAAACACCTCAAGCCAACAACGTTATTTTCTGGCGCGGGATGGAGCAGTCTGGTAGCTCGTCGGGCTCATAACCCGAAGGTCGTAGGTTCAAATCCTGCTCCCGCAACCACAGAAAATTAAACGATTTAAATACTGAGTTGTCTAAGTATAGAGGCAAGCAGTTAAATGTACAGACGCGGGATGGAGCAGTCTGGTAGCTCGTCGGGCTCATAACCCGAAGGTCGTAGGTTCAAATCCTGCTCCCGCAACCACATTATAACCCTGGCTTATGCCGGGGTTTTTTGTTTCTAAAGCACAGCTTCTTGATTTTCATTTCTTAATTACTTCACTTCATTATATGTCTTCACGCTAACCCCCTGTTTTGTTGTCAATACAGACCATCCTAAATTTCTCAGTAAAGCCTTTGCATGCACCAAAGGTGGTAGCTTTCGCTTAATTGCCAAAGCTCATATATATGCCTGGCTCTTAAGCGGGATTGCCGGCACACGCTTGGCCAATTTAATTTACAGCGCATATTTAATTAGTGAACGTAAAATGGTAAAAGTAACCCTAATAATAGAAAAAGAAGAAATATACCCTTGGTATATTTGATAATTCTTAAATTTCCTTCGCTTCGAAATGCGCGCTTTTGGGTAGTATGATTCAAGAATATTTTACGATAGGGCAAGAGGTCACCTTGCTCGATGGAAGTTATGACTTTGGCTTAGTAGCACTATCGTTAACGATTGCTATTTTTGCGTCATTTATGGCATTTAACGTCGCCACTCAGGCCGCCGTTTCTACTAATAAATTCAGAAAATACACCTTACTCAGTGCGGGTAGTATCGCCATGGGGGGCGGGATATGGGCCATGCACTTTTTGGGTATGCTCGCCTTTGAGTTGTGCACCGCCGTTTCCTATGACGTAGGGATAACCTTAGCGTCTGCATTACCGGGCATAGCCGCGGCTTGGGTAGCGCTTTACCTCATGACAAAGCCTACCATTTCATTCACCGAAATATTAACTGGCGGCGTGCTTGTGGGGTCAGGCATCGGCACCATGCACTACAGCGGTATGGCGGCTATGGAAATGTCGCCTTTACTTCGCTACAGCCCTTCATTATTTATACTCTCAATTGTTGTCGCAGTTTGCCTCGCGATGCTGGCCCTATGGATCAAATTTGGCCTAAGTGCTGTGGGGATAAAAAAGTCGAGCTTGGGAAGGGATGCTTTAATTGCAAGTATTGTAATGGGCCTTGCCATAGCAGGTATGCATTACACGGGAATGTTAGCAGCCAGATTTGTTATGCCGCCAGGGATGGAATTTACTTCACAGCCTTCTGAAATATCAATTTATCTAGCACTTTCAATTGCAATGGTTACGGTTACGCTCATTGCATTAGTGCTGGGTATTACCTTGTTGTTTAAGTACAAAGATGTCAGTTCACGTGCTATCGAGAGCGAACGAATTCAGCGGGCTATTACGGATATTGCGGTAGATGCCATTATTACAGTAGACAGTACCGGCATTATTAAAACCGCTAACCCGGCAGTCACTGCGGTGACAGGATATTCACCGGAGGAACTTATTGGTCAACAAGGCAAAATACTGGCGCCAGATGACAAAAAATCAATTTACAGCAGTGATTTCTTTGAACAAAAATCAGTACCGACTGAGCAAATAATTGGAACCAGCCGAGAGGTGGTCATTGTTGGCAAAGGTGGCGAATATATCCCTGTTCGGGTTGGGATTGGGTATACCAAGGTAGATGGTAAGGCCTTATTCGTTGGTTTTTTCTCTGACTTAAGAAAACGCAAAGCAATGGAAGATGCGCTGCGTGAAAGTGAAGCTAAGTTCAGAAGTTTTATTTCTAATATCCCAGGTATGGCTTATCGTTGCTTGAATGAGCCTAATTGGCCCATGGAGTTTATCAGCCAAGCAGTAAGCGAGATAACGGGATATGCCGCAGATGATTTTATTTTGCCACACCCTAAAATTACGTTTGGTTCCCTTTGTCACCCCGATGATGTGGCGCGCGTAGAAGCAGAAGTGGCTGCCCATAAAGCATTCAGTATTGAGTACCGTATTATTAATAAAGCGGGTGATATTCGATGGGTGACCGAACATGGTGTTCATGTCCTTGATGAGCAAGGCAACACTATTTATTTAGATGGCTTTATTTCTGATATTACCGCCCGAAGGGAAATGGAAGAAGAACTTAAAGCGGCAAAAGAAAGAGCAGAGCAGGCTGCCGCTGCTCGCACAAACTTTCTTGCCAATATGAGCCATGAAATAAGAACGCCAATGAATGCCATTATTGGTTTCAGTGATTTAATGCTTGCAGAAAAAATGCCGCCAGAACAGCACGGTCACCTTACCACGGTAAATCGCTCTGCACGTTCACTGCTGCACCTGTTAAACGATATTCTTGATAGCGCTAAGTTAGATAAAGGCAAACTCGATTTAGATTATCGCGACTTCATAATTCGCGAAGAAGTCGATACCGTGATTTCTACATTTTGGCTTGAAGCCAAGCGCAAAAGAATTTCATTAGAAGTTCAAGTGGGGAGCGAAGTTCGCGAGGCCTACAATGGTGTTCCAGAGCGTATTAGGCAGGTGCTTAATAACTTAATTGGTAATGCCGTTAAATTCACTGGCGATGGCAGTGTGGTGTTAGAAGTATCCAGTGACAGCTCTTTTGTCTACTTTAAAGTAAAAGACTCGGGTATTGGCATGAATAGCGAGCAGGTCAATCGTGTATTCGACGCATTCGCCCAAGCTGACGCGTCAATGAGTAGAAAGTATGGCGGCACAGGTTTAGGCACAACTATCTCTAAACAGCTTGTTGAATTGATGGGCGGAAACATTTGTGCGCAAAGCGAGCTTGGCGTTGGTAGTACTTTTACCTTCCGCTTACCGCTTGTGCCAGCAAAAGCCCCTATGGCAATGGAAGAAGGAAAACCTGTCCAATTACCACCAATGCATATTCTTATCGTAGATGATATCGCTCAAAATATTGATTTGTTGTCTTTGTTATTATCCCGTTCTGGGCATACCGTCGAAGTGGCGCGGGATGGCCAAGAAGCACTGGAAAAAATGAATATCCCCGGTATTGAATTGGTGTTGATGGATTTGCAAATGCCGGTATTAGATGGCCTAGAAGCATCAATACTAAGACGAAAATATGAGGTTGAGCATGGCCTACCTCCAATGCCAATTATCGCGTTAACAGCCAGTGTGTTAGTTCAGGATAGACATGCCGCAACCGATGCGGGAATGGATGGCTTTGCGAATAAGCCTATTGATTACCCCGTACTAACTCGAGAGATGGCACGGGTGCTGGGCAAAGAAATTGATGAATCAGCCACATTAGTTGTTAATAATGATAAATCAGAAAAACCTAAATTAAGTAAAGTGGTAGACGTAAATCGAGCAATTATGCTTTGGGGTGACGCACAAACCCATCGCAACGAAGTGGCGCGATTTACCCGTGAAAACGAAGCCAAAATTGCGCAAATAAGTACAGCAATTCTCGATAACGATGCAGCAAAAACAGCATCACTGGCTCACGGCATTAAAGGCGTTGCCGGAAACCTATGTTTAAACCCTCTGATGTCAGTTTGCCGAGATATTGAGAAAAATGCACATGCTGGTGAATTAGATATTTCAACAGTACAAATACTTAAAAAATCATTCAATGAAGTGATTACATGGCTACAAGGCACTCACGAGACCAAAACGGTGCACGTTAAGCAAGATGTTAACTACACTGTGTTGTTAGAGCACCTAACTAAACTGAAACGGAGTGTTGAGCAGAACATGCTTGATGAAGATGAATTACAAGAAGTTAAAGCGCTTGCTGGTGGTGAATACAAAGACACCATAGCCTCCATTATTATGGATATTGATGATTTTGAGTTCGAACGTGCCGAAGCGCAGCTCGTCGAGCTTATTGATACGTTGGCCACAGAGACTGAAACGCAATAATGCTTAGAACTATTGAAAAGCCTACCTTGTTACTGGTTGATGATGAGCCAGTAAATTTGAGAGTCTTAAAGCAACTGTTAGCTGCAGACTACCAACTCATTTTTGCCAAGAACGGTGAAGAGGCGATTAGATTAACCTCGCAGCGTCAACCTCAACTTATTTTGCTAGATATTATGATGCCAGGACTTACAGGCTTCGAGGTATGTAGAATATTAAAAGGTCAAGACGATACACGTCATATTCCAGTTATATTCGTTACTGCGTTAAATGATGAGCACGATGAAGCAGAGGGTTTTGAGGTTGGGGCAGTTGATTATATTACTAAACCCATTTCACCACCGGTGGTAAAAGCCAGAGTTAAAACCCATTTATCGTTAGTGCAGTCTGATGAACTTATGCGTACTCGATTGCAAGTGGTACAGCGCTTAGGCCGTGCAGCTGAATATAAAGACAACGAAACCGGCATGCACGTGTTACGCATGAGTCATTACTCAAAAGAATTGGCACTCGCTTACGGGTTTAGTGATGAACAAGCTGAAATATTACTGCACGCAGCGCCTATGCACGATATAGGTAAAATTGGTATTTCCGATAGTATCATGTTGAAGCCGGGTAAATTGACAGACGAAGAGTTTGCAATAATGAAGACCCACCCTGAAATTGGTGCTGAAATTTTAGGGGAATGCGATTCTGCATTGTTGGTGGTAGCCAAGTCGGTATCACTGACTCATCATGAAAAATGGGATGGTAGTGGCTACCCGAACGGACTAGCAGGTGAAGACATTCCTATTGAGGGAAGAATTTGTGCCGTGGCGGATGTATTCGATGCGCTTACCAGCAGACGGCCTTACAAAGAGCCGTGGAGCGTAGACAAAACATTAGCCTTTATGGAAAGTCAGAAGGGCAAGCATTTCGATCCGACGCTAATTGATTTGCTGATGGCAAAATTACCTCAGATATTAGTAATAAAAGAAAAGTGGAAAGACGAAGACTAGACAAAGACTAATAGAGTCTGTGCTATAAATCATGGACTACTAACTAATAGTCGAGTGCTGTTGCTTAATGTGACGTCAATCAGTATAATGCGCTTATTAAGTGATGGTAGCGGGCTCCCTCAGTGTTTAGGAAAGTAACGCTTCCATTCTCAGCAAACTATCACCTACCGGTGTTTTTTACCCATGTGTTTGCATTTGTCTTTTTGACAAATTTGGGTTCAGAATTTTAATAAAAGCCCCGCTAGTCCGGGGCTTTTTGTTGTATTAGACCCTGGAGTCAGCCTAGCTGAGCTAGGTGATGACAGGTGGGCTTAAGGCCCTTTTTTCGTTTTTGGAGGTTTGCATTGGCAAAACTTGAAGAGAAACTAACCGAAATGCTTAACCCAGGTGTAGAAGCTTTGGGGTTTGAATTGGTTGGGATCGAATTTGTACGAGCGGGGAAACATTCAATTCTTCGCGTTTTTATTGATCATGAAAACGGTATCTCCGTAGATAATTGTGCAGATGTAAGTCATCAAGTGAGTGCGATATTGGATGTTGAAGATCCAATTAGCACAGAGTACAACCTAGAAGTATCTTCACCAGGTATGGATAGACCGCTTTTCAAAGAAAAGCATTATGTTGATTCTGTAGGTGAAGTTGTTCAGGTTCGTTTATCTATGCCGATGGACGACAGACGTAACTTTAAAGGCAAAGTATTGGCTTGCGACAATGGCGTAGTCAGTATTGAAGTGGATGGCCAGCAGTTCCAGTTAGCTGTGGCGAATATCGAAAAAGGTAACGTTGTTCCCACATTCGAATAACGGAACAGCAATGCTTTCATCGACGAAAGCTTGAGTGAGGCTAAAATGAATAAAGAAATTTTGTTAGTGGCGGAAGCCGTTTCAAATGAAAAACAAGTGCCTAGAGAGAAGATTTTTGAAGCGCTGGAATTTGCAATAGCCAGTGCCACCAAAAAGAAAAATGAAGGCGATATTGAAGTACGAGTAAGTATCGACAGAACCTCTGGTGACTTCGACACATTCCGTCGTTGGTTAATTATTCCTGATGATCAGGAACAAGAGAACCCGTTCGCAGAAATCACCCTTTCTGCTGCACAAGTAGAAGAGCCTGAGCTTCAATTAGGCGATTATGTGGAAGATCAGATTGAATCTATTAAATTTGACCGCATAACTACGCAGACCGCGAAACAAGTTATCGTACAAAAAGTACGTGAAGCTGAACGCGCGCAAATGATTGCAGAATACGAAGATAAAGTCGGCGAGTTGGTAACCGGTACGGTTAAGAAAGTAAATCGCGACAACATTATCATCGATTTAGGTAATAACGCCGAAGGTGTTATCTACCGTGACGATATGCTTCCTCGTGAAACCTTCAGACCAGGCGACCGTGTTCGCGGCTTACTATATGTAATTCGCCCTGAAGCACGTGGCGCTCAGTTGTTTATCAGCCGTACTCACCCTGACATGCTTGTAGAGCTATTCAGACTTGAAGTACCGGAAATTGCTGAAGAAACACTAGAAATTAAAGCGGCGGCTCGTGATCCGGGTTCCCGTGCAAAAATTGCCGTTAAAACTAACGACAAACGCTTAGATCCAGTTGGTGCGTGTGTGGGTATGCGTGGTTCACGCGTACAAGCAGTATCGGGCGAATTGGGTGGTGAGCGTGTTGATATCGTATTGTGGGATGAAAACTCTGCACAGTTTGTTATTAACGCCATGGCCCCTGCAGAAGTTGCCTCTATTGTTGTGGACGAAGACAGTCACATGATGGATGTAGCAGTAGAAGCTGACAACCTTGCTCAGGCAATCGGTCGTAGCGGTCAAAACGTTCGCCTTGCTAGCCAGTTAACTGGTTGGGAATTGAACGTGATGACAGTAGAAGATCTGAACAAGAAACATGAAGAAGAAAACGCGAAGGTGTTGAACATCTTTACCGCTGGCTTAGATGTAGACGAAGAGTTTGCGGCTATGTTGGTTGATGAAGGTTTCACCACATTGGAAGAAGTGGCATACGTGCCAGCAAGCGAGCTTCTTGCCATTGACGGACTTGATGAAGATACCGTTGAAGAATTGCGTAATCGTGCACGTGCATTCCTTACGACCCGTGCATTAGCAAACGAAGAATCGCTTGAAGGCGCAGAGCCTACCGAAGCCTTACTAGGCCTTGAAGGAATGAGTAAGCACGTGGCCTATGTGTTGGCCAGCCGCGGCATTACCGACCTTGAAGAACTGGCCGAGCAAGGCACAGATGAAATTAGTGATATTGATGAACTAGACGAAGCTACTGCGGGTGCGCTGATTATGGCAGCACGTAATATCGTTTGGTTCAATGAAGAGTAAAGGTCAACAGGGGGAATAATACGTAATGGCAGATGTATCTATTGAAAAGCTCGCCAGCGACATTGGTACGACCGTTGACCGATTGGTTGGCCAGTTTAAAGACGCGGGTATTACAAAGAATGCCGGCGCTCAGGTTACTGAAGAAGAGAAAAAGAAACTGTTGGATCATTTAAGTAAGCAACACGGCAGCGCGTCCGAACCACAGCGCATGACACTTAAACGCAAGACAACCAGTACTATTAGCGTAGGCAAGTCTAAAGAAGTTAAAGTTGAAGTACGTAAGAAGCGTACATACGTTAAGCGTACTGATGCTGAAGAGCAACAACGTCAAGCGGAAGAAGAAGCGAAGTTAGCTGAAGAAGCACGTTTGAAACGTGAAGCAGAAGAAAAAGCTGCTGCTGAAGCAAAACAAGCTGCTGAAGAAAAAGCGCGTAAAGCGGAAGAGTCAAGAAAAGCTGCTGAAGAAGAACGTGCACGTCGCGTTGAGCAAGCTAAGAAAGACGCTGAAGCACGCAAAAAAGACGAGCCTGAAATGTCGGCTGAAGAAAAAGCCGCTCAGGAAGCTGCTCGTCAGGAAGAAGAACGTCTTCGTAAAGCGCAAGAAGAAGAAGCGCAGAAGAAGCTTGAAGAAGATGCTAAGAAAGCGGCTGATGAAGCACGTAAATTAGCAGAAGAAAACGAGCGTCGTTGGAAAGAAGAAGCTGAAGCACGTAAGAAAGCGGAAGCTGAAGAAGTTCACTTACATTCAAACCGTTATGCTCAAGAAGCAGAAGACGAGCAAGACGCCCAAGTTGAGCGTTCTTCACGTCGTCGCAGAAAGTCTAAGCGTAATGCGGGTGAGCACTTGAAGCAAGGCTTCAACAAGCCAGCTCAGCCAGTAGAGCGTATCGTTAAGCTAGGTGAAACTATCACTGTTGGCGAACTTGCTAGCAAGTTAGCGATTAAGTCGAATGAAGTTATCAAAACCATGATGAAAATGGGTGAGATGGCGACCATTAACCAAGTTCTTGACCAAGACACAGCAGTACTTGTTGTTGAAGAAATGGGTCATAAATTTGAACTGGTTAACGACAACGCGCTTGAAGAAGAATTGTTAGCTGATGATGGCACAGGTGGTGATAAAACGTCACGTGCACCTGTTGTAACTATTATGGGTCACGTAGACCATGGTAAGACATCACTACTTGATTACATTCGTCGCGCGAAAGTGGCAGACGGTGAAGCGGGTGGTATTACTCAGCATATCGGTGCTTACAAAGTACAAACTGATAATGGCGAAATTACCTTCTTAGATACTCCTGGACACGCCGCGTTTACTGCAATGCGTGCTCGTGGAGCAACAGCTACAGATATCGTTATCTTGGTTGTTGCGGCAGATGATGGCGTAATGCCACAAACAAAAGAAGCGGTTCAACATGCTCGTGCAGCAGGCGTGCCGTTAATCATTGCCGTGAACAAGATGGATAAAGAGTCAGCCGATCCAGATCGAGTTAAAACAGAGCTTTCTCAATTGGAAGTTATTTCAGAAGAGTGGGGCGGTGAGCACCAGTTCTGTAACGTTTCTGCTAAAACCGGTATGGGCGTTGATGGTCTTCTAGAAGCCATTAATCTTCAAGCTGAGTTACTAGATTTACAAGCGGTAGCTAAAGGTCCAGGTCGCGGTATCGTTATTGAATCACGTCTTGATAAAGGTCGTGGTCCAGTGGCTTCAGTACTTATCCAAGAAGGTGAGTTGAAAGCCGGTGATATCCTGCTATGTGGCGAAGAGTACGGACGTGTTCGTGCAATGCGCGATGAGCATGGTCAAGAGCTTAAGCTAGCAGGTCCATCTACACCTGTTGAAGTACTAGGTCTATCTGGTGTTCCAGTAGCCGGTGAAGATGCAGCAGTTGTTAAAGATGAGCGTAAAGCGCGTGAAGTAGCGGCTAAGCGTCATCAGAAGAAGCGTGAGCTTAAACTAGCTCGTCAGCAAAAAGCCAAGCTTGAAAACATGTTCGCGAACATGGAAGCAGGCGACGTTAGCGAACTTAACATTGTACTTAAAGCTGATGTACAAGGTTCTGTAGAAGCGATTGCTGAGTCGTTGATTAAACTATCAACGGCAGAAGTTAAAGTGAATATTGTTGGTAGCGGCGTAGGTGGAATCACTGAAACTGATGCAACATTGGCAGCGGCTTCTGGCGCTATCGTACTTGGCTTTAACGTTCGTGCCGATGCAACTGCACGCCGCGTATTAGAAGCTGAAGAAATTGATTTACGTTACTACAGCGTTATCTATAGCCTAATCGACGAAGTGAAAGCAGCAATGAGCGGTATGCTTGCGCCAGAATTCAGACAAGAAATTATTGGTCTGGCTGAAGTGCGTGATGTATTTAAATCGCCTAAGCTTGGTGCTATCGCTGGTTGTATGGTTACAGAAGGTGTGGTTAAGCGTAGCAATCCAATCCGTGTACTTCGTGAAAACGTAGTAATCTATGAAGGTGAACTAGAATCTCTACGTCGCTTCAAAGATGACGTACAAGATGTACGTAACGGTATGGAATGTGGTATCGGCGTTAAGAACTACAACGATGTAAAAGTTGGAGACCAAATCGAAGTCTTCGAAATCGTTGAAGTTAAACGCGAAATCTAATTGCCTAACTAAATCAGTATAATTAAAGCGGGGGCACAAGCCCCCGTTTTTGTCTGTCACTTTTCAAAAAGAGACCTTGTTGTTTATAGGCTAAGCTTTAATAGGCTATACCTTAAAACGGCTTAGATTTAAAAGCCTGAGTGACTGGCAACAATCGCTGATTTAAAGACAGGAGAAAGTTATGGCTCGTGAATTTTCACGTACCGACAGAGTGTCGCAGCAAGTTCATAAAGAAGTGGCTAGCATTCTGCAAAATGAATACAAACACCGCGTAGGCGATATGCCGCTGATTACCGTGTCTGATGTAGATGTAACTCGAGATTTAGCCCACGCTAAAATTTATGTGACTATCTATAACAGCACAGAAGAAGAAGGCAAGAGACAAATAAAACAGCTGGCCGAGTTTCAGCCGTTTATTCGTAGTATCTTGGCTAAGCGTTTACGCATGCGCTCTGTGCCGCACCTTCATTTCTTTGAAGATAAATCAATTATCGAAGGAATGCGCATTTCTAACTTGGTATCGCAAACCGTTGCGGCAGATGACGCTAAACGAGATACCGACGAGTCAGAAGAGAAGGAATAAATGGCAAGGCGTCGTAAAGGCCGTGATATTAACGGCATAGTATTGCTAGATAAGCCATTAGGCGGCTCTTCAAACCAACTTCTTCAAAAAGTACGTTGGTTGTTCAAAGCTTCAAAAGGTGGTCATACTGGCGCACTAGACCCATTAGCCAGTGGTATGTTGCCTTTATGTTTAGGTGAAGCCACTAAGTTTTCTCAGTTTCTATTAGACGCAGAGAAAACCTATGAAGTGACCGCAACCTTAGGTATTCGTACTACTACCTCTGATGCAGATGGTGAAGTCGTTGAAGAAAAGCCGGTGACGGTGGATGAAGAAACGGTTCGAAACACGTGTTTGCAATTCTTAGGGAAGAGCAAACAAGTGCCTTCCATGTTTTCGGCGCTAAAACACCAAGGTAAGCCTCTTTATCACTATGCTCGTCAGGGGATAACAGTTGAGCGTGAAGCCAGAGACATCGAAATATTTGAACTTGAAGTCACGCGAATTGCGTTGCCAGAAGTGGATATGCGCGTTAAATGCAGCAAAGGCACTTATATTCGCTCGTTAGTAGACGATATTGGTCAAATCCTTGAGTGCGGCGCTTATGTCACACGCTTGCATCGCACTGAAGTGGCCGATTACCCAACGGATAAAATGGTATCTCTTGATACGCTAATTGCTACTCAAGAAGCATTAGATGAGGGCGACTTTGCCGCACTTGATGCCTTTATGATACCTATGGACACTGCGGTCAGTAGACTGCCTTTGGTCTGCATTAACGATGCTGAAAAACAGCGTTTTGATAATGGTCAAAGTGTTAAAGGCACTTGTAGCGAAGCATTAGTTGTCGGCCAGCCTTACCGAGTTTATTTTGGAGAAAATGAACAAGGTTTGTTTTTAGGTGTAGGTGAAGGCGTTCAAGATCCAAAAGACCAAGTGGGGTCTAATGGCGATATTTTTGTGAATCCCAAAAGACGGGTTGTGTACAACCAATAAAGTTTACACTTTCCCTTGCTAACTCGCGCGCTGTCATTATAATACGCGCTTCATTCCGTCTGGCTGAATTAGTGATCGGCCGGACATAATTTAGGAGAATGTTATGTCACTAACTAAAGACGAAACTGCAACAATCATTGCTGATTATGGCGTAAAAGAAGGTGATACTGGTTCACCTGAAGTTCAAGTTGCGTTGTTAACTCACAACATCAACAAGCTTCAAGGCCATTTTGCTGATCATAAGAAAGACCACCACTCACGTCGCGGTCTTCTACGTATGGTTAGCCAGCGTCGTAAGCTTCTAGACTACCTTAAAGGCAAGAACGCTGAGCGTTATCTTGACCTAATTAAGCGTCTTGGCCTACGTCGATAAGCTTAAGTTTTTAATGAAAAAAGCACCCTAGGGTGCTTTTTTTATGCCTGTAAAACATTGCCCCCATAGCAAATGTTGCGTATGTTTAGCATTGGTAATGCTTTAAGCATATGGAAATGATTAATAATAAGAGGGATGTATGTCATCAAATATTGATTACTCAACGTATTCATTGGAAGAATTGAAGCAAGCTCGCGCCACAATTGACGAAATTGAGCACCCAGAACGGGCGCAAGAGTTAGAAGAGCGAATTGTGAAGTTTCAATCATCAGGAAATCCTTCCACAGAAACTTCCTCCACAGTATCTACCGCAAGTGTTTTAAGAAAAGGTAAGGTTACCTTTCATGGTAAAGCGTCGGAATTCTTTTCTATTTGGATTGTGAACCTATTGCTTAGTATTGTGACACTGGGTATCTATTCTGCGTGGGCAAAAGTAAGAACCAATCGATATTTTTATGGAAATACTGAAATTGACGGTCATCGGTTTTCCTATCTAGCGAATCCATTACAAATTTTAAAAGGCCGTATTATTGCGGTGTGTTTATTTGCTAGTTATTTCATTTTAAGTGCAGTAAGTCCTATTGCAGGCGCAGTCATGGTGTTGGCTTTAATGCTACTCACGCCCTTTATGATAGTGCTTGGTCAGCGTTTCAGTATGCGTATGACGGGCTATCGAAATGTTCGATTTAAATTCAATGGTGGCTTTGGTGGCGCGTTTGTGGTTTTCGTAGTATTGCCTATCGTTAGCATGTTTACCTTGTATTTAATGTTGCCATGGGCGCTTAAGAAGATAGACGAATACCTAGTTGACGAATCTGCTTTCGGTGACAGTAGATTTACTACGAAATTGAGCACGGGATCTTATTATCTTGCTTCACTTGGCGCTGTGGGTATAGTCGTGGCAGTGTTTATCGTTGGTGCTAGTGCAATGGGTTTTGGCTTTAGTAGCCTTATTGAAACGTTAGAAGACGGCGCACCTTTAGTGATGCTCGCTCTGATCGGCATGTACCTTATTGCTTTTGCCATTTCATCTAGCTTTTATACCGCCCTTATTCGCAATCATATTTATGAAAATAGTGAAATACCAAACGTGGCGCAGTTTAATTCTAATGTGGGTGTAATGCCTTTGGTATGGCTTAGAACCACTAACGTTATTGCTATTGTTCTTTCCTTAGGGGGCGCTATTCCATGGGCGAAAATTCGCAGTGCTCATTTCTTTGCTAATGCAACTGAGGTCACTGTGTTATCAGGTATTGATAGCGTTACGTCCATTAATACCGGTTCTGTGGGCGCGACAGCTGAAGAAGCGGCTACGTTGTTCGATGTTGATGTCGCGTTAGGCTAGCTCAATGATAGATGGGCAGCTATATCAATCAGAAGGTTCATCGGTCACACCTATTACCGCGAGTATTGAAGATAATATACTGGTCATTCGTCTCATAAACGAGGACCAGTGTAATGCTAACAACGGCCTAGAAATAAACGAAAGTAATGCTGTCGCTAATACGGACGTGATCAATGGTGAAAGTGCCGAACCGTTAAGGTTTCAGCAATCTGAAGTTAATGCGAAGTCGAAACTGGGCAACTTGCCTCGAGAAATCATCTTACCTAATGAACGCTTACTGGTTTGTACTCCATCACCACTATTAAATCAGTGGTTAGATGGTGGGGCAGGTAGTCGTATCTCTCAAATGGAAACGAAAAAGCCTTGGTTAATTGCGAGTGTTTTATTAGTACCGCTTTTACTCTACTTTATTTTTGTACAGGGTATGCCATGGGCGGCCGTTAAATTTGCTGACCAAATACCATATTCCATTAAAACCGTAGCTTCACAGCATACGTTGAGTGCATTAGATTATTCTATGCTGGAGCCTAGCACGCTACCCGATTGGCAACGTGAGCAGTTAATGATGGGGTTCAACGCCGTTGTAGAGCAAGTTAGCGAACTCGGTACTGAGAATGATATTCGGGTACATTTCAGAGATTCCGATCTCATTGGCCCCAATGCCTTTGCGCTACCCGACGGTACCATCGTGTTTACCGATGATTTGGTTGCACTGGTAGATGGTGATCAAGCATTACTTGATGCCATATTGTTACACGAAATTGGCCATGTGGCGC
The DNA here is from genome assembly GCF_001562115.1 of Alteromonas stellipolaris. Taxonomy (NCBI): domain Bacteria; kingdom Pseudomonadati; phylum Pseudomonadota; class Gammaproteobacteria; order Alteromonadales; family Alteromonadaceae; genus Alteromonas; species Alteromonas stellipolaris. The sequence continues at coordinate 2,569,545 of NZ_CP013926.1, read as the reverse complement.
AAAACCATTCCATGCAAATGGTGGCCGAGTCTTTATTTGCCACCCTGGCGATAAGTTACTTTTTCGGCGATTTAAGCGGAGCAATTGAGTCTTTTATGGGAATAGGTTCTAGTGTTGTACAAAACCAATACTCACAAAAGCATGAATGGCAAGCTGACAACTTTGCTATTTCGAAATTAAAATTAATGCACCGAGATACCGCTGACTTTGCGGACGTAATGCGTAAACTATCGAACGAAACTGACCAGCAGGGCGCTGAAAATAGCTGGTTTCAATCTCATCCCTCAACAAAAGCACGTATAGAGAATGCTGAAAGCGCAGCATATAATGATTGATATCAGTCTCCTAGTGTTAATGCCTAGATTTTGGCGTGTTTGTCTGTGTGGAAGATAGTGCGATTTCGGCCGTCGTCTTTTGCCTGGTAAAGCGCGTCATCGGCTTCTTTAATTAACGTTTCAACTTGCAAGACAGTGTCATGTTGAGACATGGGTATTTGCGTCACGCCAATACTTACCGTAATTCTATCTGCTCGCGAGTAACGTAATTCTGCAATCCTTTCATGCAAGTACTTACAATAGAGTCGGGCATTGTCCTGAGTTGAGTTATATAACACTATCAGAAATTCTTCGCCGCCCCAGCGGGCAACAACGTCAGTTTTTCGTGTGGCAGATTTTAATGTTTTAGAGAGTAATACAATAACCTCATCGCCCACATCATGACCGTGCTTATCATTAATGTCTTTAAAGAAATCTATATCAATGAGTAAGAAGGACACAGGAACGAATTTTCGATTTACCTGATCGAGTAGTTTACGAATATCCGCCGAGGCAGCACGACGATTGAGTAAGTTTGTAAGCGGGTCGAGACGGGAAAGTAGTGTTAGCTCGTCGGTTTTTAATTCCAAACTGTCTCTTACTTCTATTAGCTCTTGATAAAGTTTGTCACGGCTTTTAGCTGAATGCATAGACCAGTAGAGTTGTTCGCCATGCAGTGTAACATTTGCCAGTACAGGTAACCGTTCTTGCTGCGCAGTAACCAACGTCATTTGAAGTTCCGAAAATCTACCCGTATCGAGTAATGACGGTCTCACATAGCTTTCAAAAAAAATTAAACTCGCCCGCGAAATAATACTGGAAACGTTACTTCCCGCCATATCTTCTCGTGAAGAGCCGAGAAATTCCAGTGCATCTTTATTGCAGTAATCGATGCTTCCGGATCGTAAATCAGACACTAAAAGTAAACTTGGAAAGAGGTCGAGCAGTTCCTCATTCAAGAGACAAACTGCTCTATTTTTTCTGCAATAGTGATGGGGTTCGTCATATGCAAACAATGGCCGTGAGCATCAATCACTTCAAGCGATGACAAAGGTGTTATTTCATGCATATATTTCCCCACTTCGACCGCTGCTAATGAGTCGCTGCGACTTTGCAGAATAAGAGAGGGAAAAGAAATTGTCGGAAGGACATTTCTATAATCGGAAAAGAAGGTGGCCTTTGCAAAAGGTTTCGCATATTTAGGGTCGGTAGAACAAAAGCTGCTTTCCAGTTCTTTAACTAAAGTGGGGTCGTTCTCTCCCCCCATCACTAATGGCGCAAGGTAACTCGCCCATCCAATGTAGTTTTTGTCCATTAGGTTAATAAGCTCTTCCAAGTCTTCTTTTTCGAAACCGCCAAAGTAGTCTGGCGGTAAATTCAGAAAACAAGGAGAGGGGCATATCAATACAAAATCTGAAAAATGTTGCGGGGCGATAACTGAAGCGAGGTAGCCAATAATACCGCTCACTGAATGGCCAATAAACGTGACCTCGGTTAACTCAAGCGCTTCACAAATATCGATAACATCTTGTGCATACCCTTCTAATTCTTCATACCGAGATTTATCAAAAGCACTAACATTAGATTTTCCACAACCCACATAGTCAAACAGCACGATTTTGTATTTTTGCTCAAGATAGGGGGTAAGGTACTTCCACATGTTTTGGTCACAACCAAATCCATGTGCAAGCATAAGTGTTTTTGTGCCTGATCCAATAACGTTTACGTTATTATTGTCGATAATATGATTAGCACTGGATTGAAAAACCATAGTAGTCGCCTGTTCTTACTTGTGCAAAAAAATAGCCTGAAAATAGCAACACAAGGCTATCCACTTATATAATGTTTATAGCATCGAAGAGAAACAGAATATATGCTACTTAAGGTCAATAACGTCAGCGCAAAAAAAAGGAGCTGATAGGCTCCTTTCAAAATACATTCAAATTTGAGGCTAAGATTAGCCTTCAGATAAGCTCGCTGTAGATGAAGGCGCAGAGTTTGTAGAACTCGTTGTGCTTCGTGAAACTACTTTGGTGGCTATCTCTCTTAACTCATTTTCAAGGCTGGTAATGCGCCCAGAAAGGGAACTGTTACGCTGCTCTAACACCGATAATTTGTCAGACAAGTTGCGTACTTGTTGTTCGCTACTGCGTTTATCGCCAGAGACTTGTTCTAGTTGAACATTCAAGGCTAGAATTTCATCAGCCAAAGAAGCCAACTGATTTTTCACTGAGCCAACTTGGCTCTGCTGGCTAGTCACATCATCGGCAACCTTCTTAATGTTGCCCTGAAGCGCAGTTTGAACATTACCCACTCTATCACCCAAGTCAGCAATTTCTTTTTGATTGCGGCGCCACGCTGAAGCCCAAAGTTTGTCCATCTGTTCCCACAAATCATTGGTCTTACTGGCCAGTTCATTTACTTTAACCTGCAATGCAACAGTCGACTCACCCATTTCTTCACCAGTAGCAGAAAGCTTCTTCTCTAATTCAAGAATGCGTTTTTCAGCTTGAGAAGCGACTACTTTTTGTTGCTCTACCAATGTGTACAGGTAATAACATCCGCCACAGGCACCAAGCGCAATAAGTGCGATAAGGAATACCCAGAGACCATTACCGCCACCACTGCTTTTTTCTGGGGTTTTAGGAGAGGGGCTGGTAGGCGATGAGGAATTCGAAGGTGCTTTGGTTGGCGTAGGCTGACGCTTTTTTTGATAATCGCGACGATCTTCATCATCTAAACGAATAGTTGGAAAATCATCATTATTCGAATTATTTGCCATAAGTTCTCTATTTTCTCTTGTTAAAGCATTGGGTTAACTGCAGCCTACCTAGATGTAGGCGCAGTAACCGAAATATCATTGTTAGCGCATAATAACATCGATATTATATTGAATTAATTATAAATACCAATGGCGATTACGTATCGCTGTCAAACCATTCTACACGATACAAATCGCGACGACGATCTAGATAATTCCTAACAGAACCTTCATTTTGAAGTTTAGTCAGCTTATCTAAATCTAGGTCTACGATCAGCGTCATTTCCGTATTTGGCGTGGTTTCTGACACAATAGCATCGTGGGGGAATGCAAAGTCGCTAGGTGAAAACACCGCAGTTTGACCGTATTGAATATCAACATTGTCTACTTTGGGTAAGTTACCCACACTGCCTGCTATAGCCACATAACATTCATTTTCAATGGCGCGGGCTTGGGCGCAACGTCTAACCCGTAGATAGCCGTTTTTGGTATCTGTCCAAAAAGGAACAAATAGAATCTGCATTTCTTGCTCAGATAGCAACCGTGCAAGTTCAGGAAATTCCACGTCGTAACATATCAGTACCCCGATTTTCCCGAAATCTGTATCGAACACTTTAAGGCTATTACCGCCTTTCATTATCCAATCTTTCTTTTCGTGTGGGGTAAGGTGCAGTTTGTACTGACTTTCTATGGTGCCATCCCGCTTACAAATATAGCTAACGTTGTATAGCTCATCTTCTTCTACCACAGGCATAGAGCCCGCAATAATAGTAATATTGTACGACACAGCAAGGTGCGAAATAGAAGTCAGAATTTCATCGGTATAGGTGGCTAAGTGCCATATTGCATCAATTGAAGTATCAGACGGGCTCAGCCCCATTAACGGTGCGTTAAAAAATTCAGGAAACAATGCCACATCGCAGGAATAATCCGATAATGCGTCTACGAAATATTCAACTTGCTGAAGGAGTTCTTCTACATTGTTGAAGTAACGCATTTGCCATTGAATACATCCGATACGGGCGCTCGACTTACGACCAGTTATAAGCGATGGATTATTAGGCTCATAATAGATGTTGTGCCATTGCAGTAGCGTGGCATAGCCTTTCGAGGCTTCATCCTCAGGCAAATAGGCGCTGAGGACCTGTTTTACTTCAAAACCATTTGATAGCTGAAAAGTGAGAATAGGATCGTAAATGTCTTTAGATTTTACTTGTTCAATGTATTCATAGGGAGACAGTTCTTTCGCATAATTTTTATAAGTAGGAATCCGCCCGCCAGCCATTATTGATTTCAAGTTCAGGTTTCTACATAACTCTTTGCGCGCCTCATACAAACGTCGGCCTAGTCTTAGCCCACGATAGTCGGGGCAAACGATGACTTCAACACCATACAATACGTCTCCATTTGGATCGTGAGTAGTAAGATAAGCATCGCCAGTAATTTCATCGTAGCTGTGTTTGTCGCCAAATTGGTCGTAATCCACAATGACTGAGATAGCGAACGCCACCACCTTTCCTTTGTCTTCAATACATATTTGACCTTCGGGGAACGTGGTGACTTGTGCCTTAAAGTTGTTATAAGGCCAAGCTCCTCCAACGTTTGCATACACGTTATCCATTAACGCTTTAACGTCGTTGTAATCATCTAGGCGCAAATTACGCAGCGCTAAATGATGTTCGGTTTCTTCAATGACTGTTTGATCCTGACTCATGCCTTTACCACCAGTGGTTGTTTTTCATATTTGAGCATAATTATTTCCGTGGGGCTAACGGTATTAATGCTTGTGTCATCTAGGTTTTAAAGCAAGTTTTATTCCTATTAAAACCAATGCGTTATAATCAAGAGGTTAGGCTTTCATTTATTGTTCGTTAATTGCGCATTTAAAGCTTGCTGTGCGAGTAACTTAAGCGTATAAATCCGCATCCAATTACTCGTGCTAACGCCGTACAAAGTCAAAATTAATCATGGAACGTTTCTCGTTAGATTTACCTTCACCCCTTTATGTTTTTGATGAAAATTATTTCAGTAATATTGTCAGCGATTTACAAGAAAAGGGCTTTAGTATTAGGCCGTTAGGCGTGCCAGAGTTTATTATAGATGCATTGGTCGCCTGCCAAGATACATTGTCCAAGCAAGCATATCGGCGCGCGGGGATTGGTCGGGCTCAACAATTTCAACACCACGAAAAAGTAAGAAGCGATGAGATATGTTGGATAGACGGCACCTCTTCAAAAGGGCAGTTGTGGTTAGAATGGTGTGAAGCGTTAAGGCTCTATATTAATCGCCATTTATTCATGGGGTTATTTTCGTTCGAGAGCCACTTTGCCTGTTACGCCCCCGGTAATTTTTACAAACGTCATCTCGATGCTTTCAAAGGTCAAAGTAATAGAATGCTATCGGTGGTGACCTATTTAAATGATGATTGGCAAGCTACAGAGGGTGGCGAGTTAGTATTATATGCTAGTGAACAAGATGACATTGGCGTGAGAGTGTTACCTGAAAGAGGCACTATCGCCATTTTTCTTAGTGAGATATTTCCGCACGAGGTACTCACCGCAAAACGTGAGCGGCATTCAGTTGCAGGGTGGTTTAGGTTAAATACCAGTATTAATGAAAATATTGATCCACCAAAGTAATTCACCTATGGCTAAACCCTTGCTTCTAATGCTAGTATCGAAACTATAAGTCAAAAGTATAATTCCCAAGTAATGCAGTTACTGTTAAACCCCAACAGTAGGTTATTGGCTTATAATATCGTAGATAGTTAAACCCTCCATTTAACAGATGTGGTAACTACGGTAATTCTTAGGGACAAGAAAAAAGTGATTGGTTGAATGTTGGAAAAAATTCCTGCCCCCACCTCAAAAGAGGATTTGCGCGTTCTGGTTATCGACAACCAGGGTTTAGTGCACGATGTAGTAGCCTCTGCTTTGCATGCTATTGGTATCAAACATGTTGTGAGTGCATTTAATGCCTTTCACGCTATTCGTTTGTGTGAAGAAAAGCGTTTTGATTTCGTGCTGCTTGCATTCAATGTGAGTCACGATAAAGACGGCTTTCATTTATTCGAAGAGCTAAAGCACTTAAATCATATCAGTGACACCACTACGGTTATCTTTCTAAGTGCCGAAACATCACCAGAATTGGTTAATTGTATCGTTGAGTTGCAGCCTGACGATTTCTGGGTGAAACCGTTGACGCCAAGCAGTATCGAGTCTCGTTTAAATTACTTACTCCAGATACGCTATAAGCTTCATAAAATGCTGCATTGTATGAAGGTTGGCGACTATTCTACTGCGATGTACTATGCAGAGCGCCAATTAAAAGACATGTCATTATCCGACTATCACCCCAGAATTAGGCGCCTAATTGGCGAATGTTTGCTGCAACTGCGTGACTATGAAACGTCTGAAAATTACTACCGAGAACTACTGCAAACCATGGATCATGCGTGGGTGCATATTGGCTTAGCCCGTTCGTTATTGCGTCAGGATGAGCTAGAAGAAGCTCAACTCTTGGTTGAAGACTTATTACTACGCCCAGACACTCGATTTTTAACCTACGACTTGCTAGCACAGTACTTTATTGAAAAAGAGCAGTTCGAGTTGGCTTACGAACAAATGAAACAAGCGAGTAAGTTAGCGCCTCGTAATATTGAACGTAATAAGCGATTGTGGGATTTGGCCAGGCTCAACCACGACAAAGTAGGTCAGTTGTCTGCGGTTCAAAATATGGCGAAGTTTGCCAAAAATTCTATTCATGATTCACCTGAGCTTTCTTTAAATGTAATTCGTTCTACCATCGATTTAGCCACTAGCCTTGGCGCTGGGGAAGGTGATAGATACATACAACGTGCGCAAAATGACTTGGAAGAGATCAGTCAGCAAAAAGGGGTTCAAACCCAACTTGGCGACCAAATTGATGTTATTAAAGCGCGTATGTTGTGCCTTCGAAATCAAAAGAAGTCGGCTGAGGAAATCATGAACGCCAGTTCAGTGCATACCACTGGGCAATCGATGGAAGATAACCTAGACAAAATGAAAGCTTTTCATGAGCTAGGCATGCGTGAGCAGTGCATCAGTATTTTAGAAAAGCTTAAAACGCAAATTGAGGGTGATACCTTTTCTTCGCAAGTCGTCGATGAATATCTCAAGCAAGAGTCTATTGAACGCACAGAGATACAGTTCACGACTAAAGAATTGAAGAACATGGCTACGGTGCACTATAAAGAGAACCGGTTGCAGCCTGCTTACAATAACTTGCGACAAGCACTTACTATTTCGCCTAAAGACAAACAAATTGCATTGAGTTTAATGAAGGTGTTGCTTCAACTGCACAGTACTCAGCCATTAAATGATGAGCAGTTGGAAGTGGTCACACTGGCAGCACGTATGTTAACCAACGAAAAGTTATCATCTTCACAAGCGGAAAAGCGCGATCAGTATATTGATAAGTTGGGGCTTGAGGTAGAAGCACCACAGGACAAAGAAGCCTTAGGCGTTCTTGGTCACCCTACACCTTAAATGAGTAAAGCGGACAGTGAATCTGCCTGCGTAAACTAAACCATGCGCCAATAGGGCATTACACGGATACAAAGTACATATAAAAAGGGGATGGTTTATAAAACCATCCCCTTTTTTTATTTATAAACCGCCAGCGTTTATTTGTGGCGGTTACGTTTGATGAATTTACTTAGCTGCACGGCGGCGAAAGGTTAGAACACCAGCCATTAATGCTAAGATGAAACCCATAGAGCCGCCTGAATCGTTGTCATCTTCAATAGGATCAGCTTCATCAGGCAATTCTGCTTCTAAGTTGAAGGTTGCAATGAACGGGTCGTGATCTGAGCTGCGGAATGGACCTACATCAGTAAATGCATAGCCGTCTTCATCAGGGTAGTAAGAAAGCGCTTGGTCGTACTGGAATTGGTAAACTTCAGGAGAGTTAATGCTCCAATGCGCACCGTCTACCGCATCAGCAAGCATGGCTTCACTCGCGAGTACATGATCTAAGCTACCTACTTGCTCTGTACCGTAGAACCAGTAAGAGTAACCTTCAGCATCAAACTCTTCTGCAAGGTTAACGTAACCATAGTTGGCCGTTACTTCTACAGAGGCACCGTCGTCCATACCTGTGTTAGCTGCAGTCATTACCGTGTAGCCTTGAGTTTCTGCTGTGTAGTCGGTAAGAACAGCAACAGGATCTTCTGCGCTGTATGAGTTTAAATCACCTAATACTAGAATACGCTCAGGTAAGCTATCATCGCTTAGTGCTTCACCAAGGGTAATAGCAGCAGAAACACGAAGCGCGTTACAGCTACCCTGAATAGTATCAGTTTCGCTTACTTCTTCAGCAATATCTTCACCACACTGTGAACCTTTCGATTTAAAGTGGTTAACAGCAACTGCAAATGTCTTTCCACTTTCAATATGGGCAAAAGATTGAATTAAAGAAGGGCGCATTTGTGCCACGCTATCTTCATCAATTTGCTGAATTGGCATGTCTACCACTTGTGCATCACCTTCAGGCGTTACAATAGTTGCGCGGTATAACAAACCAACAGTAATTGCATCAGTACCAATTGCTGTGCTATCAGCAGTGCTGATGAATGAGTACTGTTCGGTATCGGCAAGTTCTGCATTAACAGCAGCGACTAGGCTAACGATAGCGCTGTCATCGCCAAAACCGTCGTTTTCAATTTCCATTAAGCCAACCACGTCAGCGTTTAAGCCTACAATGGCTTCAACGATACGTGCTTCTTGTAAAGCGAATTCAGTTTCGTCTTCAGCGCCACGGTTTGCATCGAAATCGAAGGTTACATCGCCGTTTGCATCTACTTCGCCATTGAAGTAGTTCAGAACGTTGAAGGTAGCAATTGATAAATTGCCTTCAGTTACCACTGGGGTCGCTTCACGAGTAGAGGTTACTGTAATCACATCGGTAGGATTAATTCTAAACGCACCGAAGCTATAGTTTAGCGGGCCGCTTGCAGATACAGTATCACCAATGCGAATAGCATTTGCGTAGCTAAAAGTAGGGAAGTAATTAATAGCGTCCGGGTAAGTAGAACTGCTGTTATCTTCAATTTTAAGTAAGCTGGCTTCTGAAGCTGCAACTGCTTCAACGTATGCGTCTGAAAGAGGTGCTGCAACGTCGCTAGGCTGGCGTTTGACACCGTCACTTACTTGAATTTCGCCGTAACGCCATAAATCGTTTGTGCTAGTTACCGTAGCGTCAACAACAGAAGCTAACATGCCTTCAAATGGTTCAAGAGAATAATCGAAAGGCATATCGATAGTCGTCATCAGAACGTCATCGCTTGCACCACAATCAAGTGCAGTAACATCACTGTCTTGGTTTAGCGTAGTCATGCCGTAATTTTCAACCACTTCACCGTATATGCGAGCAACGTTGCCTACCGCAATGGTAGTACTACCGCTAACGAAAATACCTTCAGAAGTGGCATCATCACCATCGCTATCAGCCGTTTCTTCTTGTAGGAAGTAACCGCCCGCACCCATGCCAGTCACAATGGCTTCAACGATATGACCGTTACCTACTTCTTCTGACGCGTCGCCACTACCTTGAATGGTGCTAATAAGCGTTGCTGCATCAGTACAAACGCCTAGCTCGATCACTGGCTCTTCTGGTGGAACTTCATCATCACCGCCGCCTTCAGTACTAAAAGTACCTTCAGGGAAGGGAGTTGTTGCGGCAGCATTGGTCGCTGTGTCATCTAATGCGTCAACGCCACTGTAAGTCCAGTTGTCAGACGAGAAAGTACCGCCATTGGCGACTGAACCATCTTTTCGGTAAGCCCAGCCGTCTAGGTATTCCCATGCTGTGCCATTACCATCAACATTAATATCACCGAAAGTATCGACTACGGCTTCGTTTTCGAAAAGCTCTACCGCATCATCGCCATTAATACCCATGGCCGTAGTATCGTAGTCTGGTGCATAACCGAAAAATTCAGTAAAACCATCAATTTCAGATGCTACATAAATATAGCTACCCGCTGAGGCGCTATCTGCTGGGAAAGTAAATTCTACGCCATCAGTACCGCCGCCATTGTTGGCTGAGCCAAGCCCGTATACTGATAAGTCGGCAATATCATTTACAACGTAAAGCTCAACAGCTTTAGGAAGGCCACCGGTAAGTGACGCATCAACAACACCGCTGATAACTAAGTCGCTGGCATTGGCCGAAAATGCAGTAAGAATACCTGCTGTTATGAGTGACAATGAAGTTTTCACTGGTTGTTTCCCTCTTAGGTCTTTTATTATTAGGTCTGTCAAAGCAGACCCTCTTTGTTATTGCTAGACCTAGCCTATAACTATAATGTCAACGCAGGAATGACTTAACGTTATTCAAGTTTATTTTTAATAAAATCTTAATAATCAGGTGTTTAATCTATTCAAATAAAGTTATTTATGACATTAGCTCGTCATAAAAGGCATTTCGGCATCTATAAATAACCCTACAACGACTAAAAAGTTTTGAATGCGCTCGCGTTGTTACTAGACAATAAACGCCTGTATTAAGTATTTTTGAGCGTATCGCAAAACCAACAGTGATCTTCGATAACTTGCTTTGCATAATGGTTAGCACTTGTGATTAGTGCACGATTAGTATGGTGGTTTAACGCTTTTACAGCGCTTTTTGCAAAGCGTGTACTTCGCCTGTCACCACGACAATGCGCTAAGGCGAGGGTGTACCCGCACAGTTTAGCGAAGTAACCAAAGTCGCCGTTTCGCGCTTTATTTCCCATACCAATATCATCAGGGTCTAATCCCACTTTAGCGTGGTGGCGTGAGCGAATTAACCAGTGTGCATTGTCCCAAATGACCTCATCTAATAACAAGTCTGGACGGCGCTGCATTCGTCGCTGACTGCGGGCGGTTAAGTGAGCGGGGTTCAATTGATTCACTGGGCACACATTGTCGAAATAGAATAAGGGCGCGGCTTTGCGCTGCTGTTTTACCTCAACAATGTGGCAATAACGAAAGCTTTCAGCGTTATGCGGCTTTTTGGGGCCAACTAAAAAATAGAAGCGGCGCATATTTACCGAGCCTGTGCCGGCATTTTCTCTGCTTGTGATATCGACAATATCATCATCCATATAAGGTGCGAATGCCTTTAATACCTGTTGGTGTTCCACTGGGCTCAATGGCGTGTACTTATCGGTGATGTGCTTAAATTTAAGGCCGTCGTGGGTTAAATGAACCGCTTTAGCTAGCGCACTTTTAGATTCAAACTTTTCACCGCAAGAAGAGCGCTCTAATGCTTTGCGATAGAATTTTTTCAATTTTCCATCTGGCTCTTGTTCCATAGCTTCATTAATAACCGTCGAATTTTCGGTAACCCGCTGGCATGTAGCCACGTATTCTTGAATAAATAGAGATTGAGCATGGTTAACCTGGTGGGTGTCTACCGCAGATTTTGACGGGTCTGGCACATTTACTAAAAAGCGGCCTTCAGAAATACCTTTGCAATGGGCTTCGACGAGAGACAGAGAAGTAAGATAGCGAAGAATATCCCAATGTGCATAGCCTACACAGGCATCGTCAAAATCGTTCGGCGTAAAAATAACGTTGTCGCCGTGAGAGCCTTCCTCTGTAAGAAAGCCAAAATTAGATGTATGGCAATCACCCATTACACTGGTTAGTGACATCGAAAAGCATGCCTCTGGCACTGCTAAATGGTGGTTTGCTAAATCGGCATAAAATAGTTGTGCACTACCGCGGTAAAACATGAAGGGGCTTTGCGCCATTTTCAAATGTTTAGCTAAGTGGGGAGAAGGTGGGGTGCCATCAATTTTAGCAATTCTTTGATTAAGAAATCTTGCGCGATCCATAACTGCTATGTCGTTGTAATAATCATGGCGTTAACATTACCTTTATTGGTTTTCGAATGCGAGGCTTGCGTGGGGAGGTGGAATGTGAGAAATTTCGCTTGTTCGGGATTTTTGCGAATAATTTATATTATTGATTGGTAAATTTGATTGAAACATTCAAAAATACCAATTAGTTTTTTTAAAAAAACCGCGCTATTCTTATCACCAGTTTCAACGAAGTCGATTTTGCACAACAGCAATGTGCTGGTAACAAAATGGGCTTTGTAAATTTTCGTACTGTTTGTATTTATAGACTAAGAGTCGAAAGTACAAAACAAAACTCACTAAATGGAGAAAGTAAACATGGCATTAATTAACACTGCTATCAAACCGTTCAAAGCACAAGCATTTAAAGACGGCGAGTTCATCGAAGTAAGCAACGAAGATATCAGCGGTAAGTGGGCAGTATTTGTTTTCTATCCAGCAGATTTCACTTTTGTATGCCCAACTGAACTTGGTGACATTGCTGATAAGTACGAAGAGCTTCAGTCTCGTGGCGTAGAAGTATTCTCAGTATCTACTGACACTCACTTCACTCACAAAGCGTGGCACGATTCGTCTGACACTATCAACAAAATCAAGTTTGCAATGATTGGCGACCCTACTGGTGAAATTACTCGCAACTTCGATTGTATGCGTGAAACTATGGGCCTTGCTGACCGTGCAACATTTGTTGTTGACCCAGAAGGTATCGTTCAAGCGATGGAAATCACTTCTGAAGGTATCGGCCGTGATGCAGACGACCTAGTTCGTAAAATCAAAGCTGCTCAGTATGTTGCTTCTCACCCAGGTGAAGTTTGCCCAGCTAAATGGAAAGAAGGCGAAGCTACACTAGCTCCTTCTCTTGACCTAGTAGGCAAAATCTAAGCAACTGCTTAGCGCTTATAAGTAATTTATAAGTAAGTAATGGGAGTGGGTCTCCACTCCCTATCTAATTAATTTCCAATTCCTGCTTATGTTGTTAGCCTGAAAAATGGTTGGCGGGGATCGGCGTGTCGAAAATAAGGCAGACTACCGTGTTAACTAAAGAAATTTTACAAGCGTTGAAAGGCTATGCTGAGTCAATGCAGAAAAACGTAACCTTCGTCGTACAGACCGGTGAACACAGCAAACGTGAAGAGCTTGTGTCGTTTCTGTCCGACATTGCTGGTGTAAGTGACAAATTAAGCCTTGAAGAGCGTGACACCAACGGTGTATTACGCAGCTCTATTAGCTTTCTTTTAGAAGCTGATGGCGAAGATACAGGCATTCGCTTTTCTGGTATTCCTGGCGGCCACGAATTTAACTCGCTTATCTTAGGTATGCTTCACGCATCAGGTACCGAGCTTAAAATTGATGACAGCGTAAAAGCGATTGTTAAAGGCGTTAAAGAAGAACTTAACTTCGAAGTATTTATCAGCCTAAGCTGCCATAACTGCCCAGAAGTGGTTCAGGCGCTTAACCAATTTGCGCTACTTAATCCAAACATTACGTCTGAAATGATTGACGGTGGTTTGTATCAAAACGTAGTTGCAGAACGTGACATTCAAGGTGTACCAAGTGTTTACCTAAATGGCGAGCTGTTCGCTAACGGTAAGGTCGATGCATCGGTGCTTATCGACAAACTTATCGAACGTGACCCTTCGCTAAAAGAGGCGAACAAGGGGGAGTCGTTACCGCTACAAGACGTTACCGTAATTGGTGGTGGTCCAGCGGGTGTGGCTTCAGCAATATACAGCGCACGTAAAGGCTTAAAAGTGACTGTGGTTGCCGATCGTTTCGGTGGTCAAGTGAAAGATACTATGGGTATTGAGAACCTTATCTCAGTATCTAAAACTACCGGCCCTGAGCTAGTAGGTAACTTGATGGAACACATGAACGATTACGATATCACGCTTAAAGAGCACGTTCGTGTTGATTCTGTAGAACAAGGTAATGTTAAAACGATCACGTTATCGTCTGGCGAACAAATTCGCACTCGTTCAATTGTTGTTGCTACTGGCGCACGTTGGAGAGAACTTGGTGTTCCAGGTGAGAAAGAAAACGTAGGTAACGGCGTGGCGTACTGCCCACACTGTGATGGTCCTTTCTTCAAAGGTAAAGACGTTGCGGTAATTGGTGGTGGTAACTCGGGTATTGAAGCGGCGCTTGATTTGGCGGGTATTGTGAAATCGGTTACGGTATTTGAATTCATGCCACAACTTAAGGCTGACCAAGTACTGATTGACCAAGCTGAAAAACGTGAAAACATCACGATTATCAGAAATGCTGCTACGCATCAGATTACCGCTGAAAACGGCAAGGTTAACGCTATTGAGTATCAAGATCGCAATACCAACGAATTACACACGCTTCCACTATCAGGCGTATTCGTACAAATTGGTTTAGTGCCAAACAGCCAATTCATGGAAGGTGTAGTAGACATGAGCAAGTACGGCGAGATTGTGATTGATACGAAATGTAATACGTCAGCACCAGGCATCTTTGCGGCGGGCGACGTAACAACAGTACCTTATAAGCAAATCGTTATCTCAATGGGCGAGGGTGCAAAAGCATCACTGGCAGCATTTGAATACTTGCTAAGCCATGAAGTAATTGAAATGGAAGAAGAAACACAAGCTGCGTAAAACGCACGGTGTTGATAATTTAAAAAGCTGACAGCATTGTCAGCTTTTTTATGTCTAGAGATTTTATTTTACAAATGGGAATGGTTTTTATTTTCATTATTGTTGCGAATTTGGTAAATTAGCCTAAAGGATAAATAACAAAAACGCATTGGAAAAATGAATAATTCACACAAAACACTCGCTTCTTTGGTCGCCTTATCGCAGATTGCACTTCCGCATTATGTATCCGCAGACGAAAACTCAGATAGCGCACAGAGCGATATTGAAAAAGTTGAAATAGTCGGTAAACGTAGTCCGTTTGGTGCCACAAAAACCAATACTCCCATTGTAGATTTAGCACGTACCATTTCTATTGAAACGGAAACCGATATAATTCAAAAAGGAGCTCTTAACCTTTCCCAAACGGCGACCTATATGGCTGGTGTTAATGGTGAGCCTAATGGTTTTGCAACGCGTGGCGATTCAATATCATCGCGAGGTTTGAGAATTCCTCGATACCGCGATTCAATACAAGAGTTATTTGGGAACTACAATTCTACTCGTGCTGAAGTGTATACCATGGAGCAAGTAGAGTTATTGAAGGGGCCAGCTTCAGTACTCTATGGACAGGGGTCACCCGGCGGTATTATGAATTACGTGTCGAAAACGCCAAAAATCGACAAAGGAAATGAAATTGTTGCTAGCTATGGCACGTTTGATAGAAAGCAATTGGGCGTTGATATAAATACTGCATTAAGCGATGACGATAAATGGCTAGCACGTTTTGTTGGTGTGTATCGTGATTCGGACACTCAAGTCGATTACGTGAATGACGATACTCAGGTATTTATGCCATCTGTGTCCTTCTTGCCCACTGATGACACAACATTGACATTAATTGGCCTTTTTCAAGATTCAGACAGCGATACCGGTGCACAGTTTATTCCTGTTGAAGGTACCTTATTACCGTTACCCGATGGTACATATCTGCCAGACCAAGATGTATATGTGGGAGAGCCTGGTTTCAATAAATTTGAAACGCGATCTAATCAAGTTACTCTGTTAGGTGAGCATATCTTCACCGACACTACTTCTCTTTCTTTCACCGCGTTGTGGCGTGAAGGGGAGGCTGATTATCATCAGGCTTGGGGTACTTTTACCGGCGCTTCGCATTATTTAAATACATTTTTAGGCTCTCCTGTAGCACCTACTGATACTTATGTGGCAAGAACATTTTATCAAGCCGATAACACCTTTAATCAACATGCATTAGATGTTCGGGTAAATCAGCTTTTTAGTATAGGCAAAACCCAACATGAAGTGTTGGCAGGACTTCAATATCAAAGTGTCGATACCGACGCTAATTCTGCCTATTATGCCGGTGGTGGGGTATTGCAGGGCGACTTCAGTTACATTTTAGATTTAGCGAATCCGGTTTATACGGGCTCACCTGATCAAGCTATCCTAGACGCTATCTACAACGACAGCCCAGAACAAAACGTCACCGATTATGGCTTCTATCTGTCTGATCATATTAGTTTTGGAGAGTGGCGCCTTACAGTTGGAGTACGCCATGATAAAGTAGATAACGATAATGGCGATACACAACAGGATGATTCGCAAACCTCGTATTCCGCTGGAATCTTGTATCGATTTGATAATGGGTTGTCACCGTATATTAGCTATGCAGAATCGTTTGAAACAGTAGTGGGGCTTGATAGCAACAATAAGCAACTTAAGCCTGAGGAAGGGCGCCAATATGAAGCCGGTATCAAATATGCCTTATCATCATTGCCAGGCTACATAACACTGTCTTATTACGATATAGAGATTTCAAATCTACCAAATCCTAATAATTTACCTTCAGATATTAGCCAACAACAGGGTATTACTTCAATCGAAGGTGTAGAGATAGAAGGAAAGGTTGAGTTTGGCCAAGTTTCCGCTCAATTTGCTGCGTCAGTGATGGATGCAGAAGACCCGAATGGTTTTGAATTATCTGCACAACCCGACAGTAACGCTTCATTGTGGGTGAATTGGCAACCGGATGCATATGAAGGTTTTAGATTAGGTGGCGGCATACGTTATGTAGGGCAGTCGGTTTCAGAAAATGGAACAATTAGGTACGAAACACCTAGCTATACGTTAGCAGATCTAATGATGGCATATCAGTTATCTGAACAACTAGATCTTCAGCTTAATGTGCGTAACCTAACAGACAAAGAATACCTTACATCTTGTTTGTTCCGTGGCGATTGTTTCCCTGGCTTACGTCGAACTGTCAATGCCAGTGTGACTTACTCATTTTAAAAGGCGTCGTGTATGTTGATGTTATTTACAGCTGGTGGCCTGTCGATTGCTTCTATGGCTACCGTTTATGAAAGTTGGCGTCGCCAAAAGTCGTTAGTGCTTTATATTGGACTCACTATTTGGGTTCTATCAGCAATTGCATGGTCTTACGCGGCAGGTTGGGAATTTGGGGTATTATACGCACTGTGTTTACCAGGTATTATCGTGTGGCCTTTTATTGGTAAAAACCAGTCGACATTGCCTGTACCTAAAAATGTGCCGCAGCCCAAATCGCTAAACTTCTCACCGCAATCAAGTATGCAGAATCTAGGGCATGCGTTCGTGGTATTAATTTTATTGTTAGTGACAAGTGTGGTGCTAGCGTTAGCGTTATGTACTTTACTACCCTTTGATACTGCAGGAAAACTAGCATCGAGTGTTGTGCTGTTACCTATTCTATGGGGACTTGCTGCCTATCATTACTTGGCAACAATTAAAAAAGTAAGAGCGGTAATAACCTACATTTTTGTTGCAGTAATCAGTACTGCCATTCTATTTGCAGTGCCGATTTAGGGATCACATCATGAATAAAGCGACAAAACAATCAGCGTTAAACGCACACAGTTGGGTAGGCGTATTTTTAAGTGTACTGCTCTTTTTAGTGTGTTTGTCAGGCACCATTGCTGTGTTTCATTTGGAATTTGAACGCTGGGAACAACCTCATATTCCTGAATTTGAAACAGTAGAAGATGGGGCAGTAGAAAAAGCAATGGACAGCTTTTTAGCCAAACATCCAGAAGAAACTGATCATCTATTTGTGGTGCTTCCTACATCGGGTATTCCAAGGTTAGTGGTAGAAAACGACCACGCTGCTTATTTCGCTGATGCACAGGGAAATTTACTTGAGAAAGAAAGCGTGCCTTTCACTCAAATGTTGGTGGATTTACATTTACATCTTAACTTACCCCACAGCTGGGGCATGATATTAGTCAGTGCCTTGGGCGCAATTATTTGTACACTCATAGTCACGGGTGTTATTGCTCACAAACGTTTATCCAGAGACGCGTTTAAGTTGCGCCGTGGTGGCAATGGTCAGCAAAACCAAATTGATTTGCACAACCGCTTTGGCCTTTGGGCTGCACCATTTCATTTGGTTATAGGTGTAACGGGGGCGTATTTTGGGTTAGCCGGTATTGTACTGGTACTCGTAGCGCAATTAAATTATGGCGGTGACAGGGAAGCGGTAATAAACCAAGTATTTACGCCCGACCCAGTTATAGAAGCACAAGAAGGCAAACCTGCGATAGGAAAAGCCATTGCGCAAATGGAAACCATAGCCCCAGAAAATCCGCTTATTTTTGCAACTGTTCACGAGGTTAGTAAACCAGAACAATTCATCGAAATTTATGCGCAAGTACCGGGTCGACTGATTTACGGTGAAGCATACCGGTTTGATACCGCAGGTAACTATTTAGGTACTGCTGGTTACGATGATGGCGTATGGGGCAAGCAATTGTTGTGGGCAGTATACCGCCTTCACTTTGGTGACTTTGCAGGAATACCAAGTAAGGTGCTGTATTTTGTTTTGGGTATCATGCTAACCATGTTGTGCGTATCGGGAATGGAAGTATGGTTATCTAAGAAAGCGCATCCTGTGCTGGCCACACGGTTATGGTATTGCACGGTGTGGGGCAGCGTAAGTGCATTGGCATTTACGGCAATAGCAGATATGTTCTTCGCAGGCTCATTAGTCGCCGTGTTCTGGGGAGTAATGGTGCTAAACGTGGTACTTACTGTAGCAATTAAGCGCCTCACCAAGCCAGTGTGGCTGATAATTTCAGGTATCAGTGTGTTAGTGATGTTAGTTATTTATGGTGTAGTGAATGGCGAACATTCGCTATCGCTAGCATCGTTGCAATTAAACGTACCGATGCTGATGTATGTAGTGTGGAGCATTCTACGCGGCAACACATTACTTAAGCGTGAAACCTTGTTATCGAATTTTCAAAAAGAAAATCAGGCAGTAACACCAAATGGTAATAGTGGTAACGAAACTACTCGTGATGAAGATAGTCATCAGAGCACGTCAAGATCTAATGTGCCTCAATCGCCTATGGCTTAAAGCACTGTCCGAATAACACTATTAAGTTAGTCGGGTGAACGAATACAGCGCGGCTTTCATTTAGTTTATATAACTAAATGAAAGCCGCGTTTTTTGTGCCTAACTTTCGTTTTTTACCTCAACCTTCAGCTTAATCTTCATTTCACCCTTCATAGGTATCTCCATCCTCATTTTTACTTTCTTCTTAACCAAATAACTTACCCGTTTAATAAAGGTTCATTCACCTACTTAGTGGGCATTGATTTGTAATGGTTTATCTACCTATAGCGTTTAAACATATTGAATAATCACCAATCTGAATTTAACCCTAGGGTAAGAACATGCTATTGCTACGGTTCTACATTTAGATTGAATTAAAAAGGGTAGCGCATGCGAATTATACTAATCATCGCTTTATTATCAGTGACGGGATATTTACTGTTTTGGCCCGTGCCGGTTGAACCTGTAGCTTGGGATGCTCCAGAAGATAGCGGTTATAGCGGCGTTCACCTTACTAACGATTCACTATCTCTTTTTGATAGACTTTCCCTTGGCAACGAATTCGGTCCCGAGGATTTTGCACTGCGAAGTGATGGCTCTATTGCTACTGCAACGCATTCTGGTGCCATTTTACTGTTAGCGCCTAACGCTACGCACTTTACACCTTGGGTAAACACTGGCGGGCGACCGTTAGGCTTGGAGTTCGATGCCAATGATAATCTTATTGTGGCAGATGCCTTTCTAGGCTTACTTTCAGTTTCACCCTCGGGCGATATCACCTTGTTAACAGACAGCGTTGATGGAACGGCCATTGTGTATGCTGATGACGTAGATGTGGCAAAAAATGGCATGATATATTTTTCTGACGCCACCACCAAATTTAGTGCTAAAGCCTATGGCGGAACCCTTAGCGGCAGCTTGTTAGAGATTTTAGAGCATAAGGGACATGGCCGACTGTTAGCGTACAATCCAGATACCCAAGTTACTACTGTATTAATGGACGGGATAATTTTTGCTAATGGGGTTGCCATCAGCCAAAACCAGCAATATGTTTTAATCAACGAAACAGGCAGCTACCGCGTGTTACGTTACTTCATTGCTGGGCCTAAATCAGGTTTGGTTGAAGTGTTTATCGATAACTTACCTGGCTTTCCCGATAATATTGCCACAGCGCCAGACGGTGATTATTGGGTAGGGTTTGCTTCGCCTCGTTCCGCATCGTTAGACGATTTATCAAACTCTCCCTTTTTACGTAAAGTGGTACAGCGACTGCCTGCTTCACTGCGCCCTAAAGCAAAAGCCTACGGCCATGTAATAAAAATTAACGAACAAGGCAAAGTGACGCGTGACTTGCAAGACCCAACTGGACATTATCCGCTTACAACAGGGGTGTTAGAAACGACGGATATGCTATACATTAGCAGCCTAACTGCTCCTCATGTGGCGGTGATTAACAAAGCAAATTTACCAAAGGGAGATGATGAATGAAGCGTAATTTACCTGTAGTGCTTTCTGTTATTTTATGTGTTTTAGGCAGTTTCTCTACTGCTCTTATGGCAGATACTCTTGCGATTAATAAGAATGATACCGACAAAATAATCTCTGAAGATAGTTTCAAAACACAGGTTATCCCACAGGCTAATGCAGCCATTGATGAAGGTGAGGGCTGGATATTTTACAGCTACCACAACGATGAAACCTTTGGCACAAGCCAATCATTGGCGGGTATGGCAGTGATTAAACCTGGCGTAGAAATACACCCACCCCACGAACACAGTGACGAAGAGTTTCTATTAGTAACACAGGGCAGTGGGGAGTGGAGCGTAGAAGGTGAAGTGTTTAAGGCAAACACGGGTGATATGTTGTACGCTGCACCTTGGGATGAACACGGAGTAAAAAATACTTCAGATGTAGACTTAATCTTTGTGGTATTTAAGTGGCACAGCAAAGGTATTGCTGTGCCGACAAAAAGTGCTTACAAGAAATAACTAACAAACCGCTAGTATTTAGCGATAGGGGAACCTAGCGTTTTGCTGTTGGTTTCCCTCTTCGCTGCGAACTAGGCGTGTTTTTTCCACTGTTTCTGCCGCCACTTCTGTTGGAAGTGTCGTTATCGCGACCGGTATTTTTTCCGCCTCTATTTTCAGTAGATGTACCAGCGGCATTATTTTTACCACGACCTTTACGTTGAAAACTTGGCGGTAAACCGGTGTGCTTCGTTAACGCACGTTCCCCATTTCTACCTTTCGCCGCTTTTTTACGTTTCTCATCCGCGGTTTCTGGCGGCACTAGGTGCTGTGCACCACGGCCTATTAAATCTTCACGGCCCATACGTTTAAGGGCTTCACGAATTTGCGCGAAGTTTTTAGGGTCGTGATATCGAAGCATAGCTTTGTGCAGACGCCTGTGTATTTCACCTTTAGCGGAAGGTACGTCTTCGCTGTCTTTCGTTACCTTACGAAGTGAATTTACTTCGGTGTGGTACATAGTCGTCGCCGTTGCCATTGGTGAAGGATAGAAGTTCTGCACTTGATCAAGCTTAAACTTATTCTCTTTCAGCCAAATCGCCAAGTTCAACATATCGTCGTCTGTGGTGCCTGGGTGCGAGGCAATAAAGTACGGAATAAGGTACTGTTTCTTGCCTGCTTCTTGAGAGTATTTGTCGAATAACTCTTTGAAGCGGTAATAGCTGCCCATTCCCGGCTTCATCATTTTCGATAATGGGCCGTCTTCGGTGTGCTCTGGTGCTATTTTTAAATAGCCGCCAACGTGATGCAGGGCTAATTCTTTTACGTACTCAGGATCTTCCACCGCCAAATCGTAACGTACACCAGAAGCGATAAGGATTTTCTTTACGCCGGGCAATTCACGAGCACGACGATACAAATCGATAGTCGGTTTATGGTCGGTGTCCATGTGCGCGCAAATGCTAGGGTATACACAAGACGGGCGACGACACGTGGCCTCAGCTTTCGGGCTCTTACAGCGCAAACGGTACATGTTTGCGGTAGGGCCACCTAAGTCTGAGATAACGCCGGTAAACCCAGGTACGGTATCGCGAATTTCTTCAATTTCGCGAATAATTGAGTCTTCAGAGCGGCTTTGAATAATTCGGCCCTCATGCTCTGTAATAGAACAAAAGGTACAACCGCCGTAACACCCGCGCATAATGTTGATACTGAACTTAATCATATCATACGCGGGGATGGTGGCATCGCCATACACAGGGTGGGGCACACGCTGATACGGAAGGTCGAATACCGCATCCATTTCCTCTGTTTCCAAAGGCATGGCGGGTGGATTTATCCAAATATGACGGTCGCCATGGCGCTGCATTAATGCACGAGCACAGCCAGGGTTAGTTTCTTGATGCAAAATACGTGACGTATGGGCATATAAGACTTTGTTGTCTTTTACCGTTTCGTAAGCTGGAAGCTTAACGTATACATTTTCCCAAGGCTTGCGGCGCGTGGGTGGTTGTATCACGATTGGCGCAGCTTCTGGCGCTTCGCTGTTTGCTTTATCTTTATCTTGCGAGTCGCACTCAGGCTCCATTTGATAAGGGCTTGAGATGGGCTCAATTTTACCGGGGCGATCTAACGAGGTTGAATCTACCCCTTGCCATTCCGGTAATGCCTCTTTCACGATAATGGCGGTGCCGCGAATATCGCGCATCTCGCTAATAGTTTCACCGGCCGCTAGACGGTGGGTGACTTCAACTAATGGGCGCTCGGCGTTGCCGAAAAATAACATATCGGCTTTTGAGTCGAACAATACTGAACGACGTACCTTTTCGCTCCAATAATCGTAATGGGCAATACGGCGTAAGCTGGCTTCAATACCGCCGGCAATCACTGGGGTGCCTTTAAAGGCTTCACGGCAACGTTGTGCGTATACGGTAACCGCACGGTCTGGCCGCTTACCGCCAACATTACCTGGTGTATAAGCATCGTCGTGGCGAAGCTTTTTATCTGCTGTGTAGCGGTTGATCATTGAATCCATGTTGCCCGCAGTAACACCGAAATAAAGATTCGGTTTACCCAGCGTCATGAATGCATCTTTGCTCGTCCAATCAGGTTGAGAAATAATACCTACACGAAAACCATGCGCTTCAAGTACACGGCCAATTACCGCCATACCAAAGCTAGGATGATCAACATACGCATCGCCAGTCACTAAGATTACGTCACAGCTGTCCCATCCTAGGGCATCCATTTCCTCTTTAGACATGGGAAGAAACGGCGCAGTACCAAGGCAGTGCGGCCAATATTTAGGGTAGGAAAATAGACCGCGATCGGCCTTAATGGTGGCTTGCATAAGGTTCACATATAGCAGAGAAAAAAAAGAATTAAGTAGGTCAGTACATCATAGTTCATATTGCTAATTGCAAGTATAAATTACCCAAAGCGAATATAAACATTGCAGACCGAAAGCGTATTATACCAGTACACAGCAACCTAGGTATAGCGCTGTCGTTAAATTCAACGCCTTTGTTATACTGCTTTGCTATATCAATTAGGATAATAACGAGAAAATGTATGGCTTACTGGTTATTTAAGACAGAACCCGATGCATTCGGCATTGATGATTTAAAAACACGGCCTGAGCAAACTGAGCCTTGGGATGGGGTACGTAACTATCAAGCAAGGAACTTCTTGCGGGATAAGGTCGCTATTGGTGATCAAGTGTTTATCTATCATTCAAGTTGCAAAACAGTAGGTATTGCAGGCGTCGCAGAAGTGGTAAAAGCAGGTTACCCAGATGAAACTCAGTTTAATCCAGAGTCCAACTACTATGACCCTAAATCGACGCCAGAAAACCCGCGTTGGTTTCGCGTAGATGTAAAGTTTGTAGAAAAGTTTGAAAGCGTATTGCCGCTATCTGTCATCAAGGCAATGCCTACTATTACAGAAATAGGGTTGGTGAAAAAGGGGGGGAGGTTATCAATAATGCCAGTGGAAGAAACAGAATGGCAGCAGCTTTATACTACTGCCAAAATGAACTAAACCTGCTATATATAAGTAAATATTTATCTAAAATGCCGGCGGCGTGTAAGCTATTGGCGATATTTTATTTGTCTAACGCAAAACGAGTATCAGCATCCCTTAGTAAATAAAGGGCAAAACATGCCGCCCACATTGGCCATGCAGCGAAAAACAGCATGTTGTTGAAAGCGTCGAAGTATTGCGGAAATGATGACAAGGTTGACCCGCCGTGAAGCAAGAAAATCAATCCGTAGGAATAACGCTTTGCAATACCGGCAAGGAAAGCAAGGACCAATGCCAACTGGAATGCACCTAAAATGTACACGGCCGTCTCTGGTACGCCACCAATGGAATAAAAATGTTCAAATATCTTTGCGCTATGTGAAGGGTTAACGAATTTGTCTAGTGTCCATACGAACATAACAATGAAAACAGAAACACGAAGGGCGAGTAGAGACCAACTGAGGCGATTAGAAATATCAGTGGTTTGTTGAGATTGCATTGTAACTCCTATTTATTTGTGTAGCGATAAAGAACGGGCGTTTTCATATTAAATTTCAAAAACTTTCATAGAAAAAAAATAAAAATGCTTATGAAATATTTTTAGCCGGGTGTCGGTCTTGTCGAGTAAGCAATCTTGTAAGGTAAAAATACGAATGAAAAATAATATTGGGCTTGCCATCAGTGCACTGGCTCTATCTGTAAGCCAAGGGCTGCAAGCTCAGCAAGCTGACAAGCTTGATACCATTGATGCAAATGACATAGAAGTTGTTGAGGTTACTGGAAACCAGCAAGCGCTGAACCCGTTAAACCCTGGTGACAATACGCTAAGTGGATTATTTGGCGCCGGCATGTCCGCTGCCGATACGCCACGAGCAGTAACGTCTTTATCGGCTGAAGCTATGGATGCGCTAAACATCAATACCTTACATGATATTGTTAAAGCCGCGCCGAACGCCTATGCATCCAGTGGTTTTGGTACGCCTAGCTTGCCTAGTATTCGTGGCCAGTTGGGGGAGCTATTCCAAGATGGTATACGTCGTCAGTCGGGTAACAACGGTTTTGGTTTACCGGTTTCGTTCAACAGTGTTGAACAATTAGATGTAGTGAAAGGTCCATCTCCCGTGCTCTTTGGCAGCACACAGCGAAATGGTGGCTTTGTAAACCTGCAAACCAAAACTGCGCCAACAGTAGGCAGTGAAGGTAATATCACACTTCGCGCTGGGCGTTGGGATCAATATTCAGCGCAGCTTGATTATGGTACTGCCATTGAAGAAGGCAAAAGTGGTATTCGTGTAAGCGCTGAATGGTTAGATCACGATAGCTTCTTTGATTTTGCATCGCGAGAAAGCAAAAACCTGTTTATTGCGTATAGATACACACCAAGCAATGCTACAACTTGGGATATAAGTGCAGAGTATTATGATGCCGAGTACCCCGATATTGCAGGTATTAACCGCCCCACGCAAAACTTAATTGATAACAATCTTTATATAACAGGCCAAGGTGTACAAGCGAATGGCAGTACCGTACCTGGTGCTGGCGCTATTATTTCGCCTACAGGTGAAGTGGTTATTCCACGCAGCCAAGTTTATACCCATCCTGATGATGTTAACGGCGCTGAGTCTACCGTTCTACGAAGCAACTTAACTCATCAGTTTTCAGACAGTCTTGTACTACGAAACATGACGTACTATCAGCACCTTACCCGTGAAGAAATTGCACAAAATAGTTTTGTAGAGATTATTGATGGTGCTGATGCATTCGAGAATCGCACTGAATTAGATGTGGTTTGGAACGATAAGCAAACTACCACATTCGGTTTAGCAGTACGTTACAACGATGTTTTAGGTTACAGCCAGTTTACCACTGAAGCTGACAGCCCAGTAGATTTAACTGGCCCATTAAGCAATCGAGTAATTCCGTTAACCGATACACAAAAAGCCCGCTTGGTTGAGCTTCGGCCCGGTGTATTTGTTTCACCTGGTGGACAGTACGATGTAGATGGCGATGGTGCAGGGGATTACAATTTATCTGATACCACCGATTCAACCACTCTACAAACTGGCTTAGCGGTTCAGCAGCGCTCTCAATGGACAGAATCGTTTTCAACCATAGCCGGCGTTAGGCTCGACTATTACGATGTAGAAGCACGAGACCCCCTTGCTCCTGAAGGTGTCGTTGCGGCTTCTGACACTTATAACGATATACTTGAAAGCGTTCAACTAAGTGCGGTGTATAAGCTAACGAAATCACTCAATGCTTATGTGGCGTGGTCAGAAAATGATGCCACATCCAATAGCATGGCAGGTGGCACCACACTTACCAGTGCCAACGAAATCAACCCGCTAAACTTTGCCACTGAAAATACCCTTTATGAAGTAGGGCTAAAGTATTCTCCTGATAGTCATTGGTATGGTGAGGTGTCGGTGTTTGATCAGACTCGTAGCTTACGTAACCGTGATGGCAGTAACAGTGGCGTGAAAACCAAAGGCGCAGAGCTACAAGTATTCTACCAAGGGCAAGATATTTGGGTAAATGCGGCATACAGTTACTTAGATGCACGCTTCGATGATTCAGCATCTTTCCAAGATACCGCGCAAGTCGCCGATGCTTTTGACGATAGCCGACCTGATATCATTGACGGAAATGGTGTCGGTTCGCCTTCTTTTGCGGCTTTTGCTCAATCTGACTCATTAGTGCAAGGTATACCGTCACAGATAGTTTCTTTAAATGCGGGCTGGCAACTTACCGATGATTTACAAGTTGGTGCCTCGGCATTGTATACAAAGTCGTTTCCACTCGACTTTCTACAAACCGTATTTATACGAGATCAAATCAATATTGACGTGAACGCGGATTATCAAATTACTGATGATATGCGCCTTCGTGTCGATGTAATTAATATTACCGATGAAGAGAACTGGCAACCTGTGTTTGAGGGGGGCTACTTTGGCGCTACCTTAGCGATGCCGAACACGCCGCGTCACGTTCAATTCACTATGCAATACGCGTTTTAAGCGCAATTAAGGGATAAACTATGTTCAAGAAAATTGCTCTTGTCGCCGTATTGGTGGCTGCCGTCATTGGCTTTTTTTACTTTGATTTAAATACCTATCTTACCCTTGAAGGTTTGAAAGGCTCATTAGATACCTTCACACAACAAATTGAAGAAAACCCACTTGTGAGTATTGGTGTTTTCTTCGCTATTTACGTGGCAGTAACGGCTTTGTCGTTGCCTGGCGCGGCCATTCTTACCTTAGCAGCAGGTGCTTTATTTGGGCTGGTGCAAGGCTTTATTATTGTGTCTTTTGCTTCAAGCGTAGGGGCTACCGTAGCCTTTTTAGTGGCACGCTTTATTCTGCGCGACACGGTAAGAAAGCGTTTTGGCGAAAAGCTTAAAAAGATTGATGAAGGCGTTGAAAAACAAGGCGCGTTCTACTTGTTCACATTACGCTTAGTGCCCGTCTTCCCGTTCTTCCTGATTAATCTATTAATGGGTTTAACATCCATTAAAACATGGACATTCTACTGGGTAAGCCAAGTCGGTATGTTGGCTGGCACTGTGGTTTATGTGAATGCTGGTACACAGCTTGCGCAGATAGACAGCTTGTCGGGTATTGTATCGCCAGGGCTTATTTTATCGTTTGTATTACTCGGTATATTCCCGTGGATTGCTAAGGCCATTGTGGCATTTGTTGAACGTCGCCGCGTTTACAAAGGCTATAAAAAACCCGCTAAATTTGACAGAAACCTTATTGTTATTGGTGCTGGCGCGGGTGGCTTAGTCACCAGTTATATTGCTGCAGCGGTAAAAGCAAAAGTAACGCTAGTGGAAGCTGGTGAAATGGGCGGTGACTGTTTGAACTATGGTTGCGTACCAAGTAAAGCCCTCATCAAAACTGCCAAAGTAGCCAACCAGATGCGTAATGCTGAAAATTACGGTTTGCACGGTGTTGAACCTACCATGTCTTTTAAAACGGTGATGCAACGCGTTCATAACGTTATTGCCACTATTGCACCAGTAGACAGCGTAGAACGCTATACGGGTTTAGGGGTAGATGTGGTAAAAGGCTACGCAAAAATTATCGACCCTTGGACGGTAGAAATTAAGCAAAACGACGGCGGCATGCAAACCCTAACTACCAAAAGCATTGTTGTGGCAACAGGCGCGAGCCCGTTTGTACCACCATTGCCAGGTATTGAAGAGAGCGGTTATGTTACATCTGATACTTTATGGAGCCATTTTGCTGAGCTAGAAGAAACGCCAAAACGAATGATTGTATTAGGTGGTGGTCCAATTGGCTGCGAACTAGCACAAGCCTTTGCGCGCTTGGGCAGTGAAGTCACTCAAGTTGAACGTGCACCGCACCTTATGGGCCGAGAAGACAAGGAAGTGGCTGAATTTTCAGAAGCCGTACTTCGTGATAGTGGCGTGAACGTATTAACCAGCCACGACGCCCTTCGTTTTGAAAATAAAGACGGCGGTAAAACTCTTGTGGTCGCCAAAGACGGCAAGGAAAGCGCTATTGAATACGATGAAGTCATCGTCGCGGTAGGGCGTAAAGCACGTCTTAACGGCTTCGGTTTAGAGGAGTTAGGCATTCAGTTTGATCGCACAATCGAGACCGATGAATACTTACAAACCTTGATGCCAAATATTTTTGCGGCGGGCGATGTAGTAGGGCCGTATCAGTTTACCCATGTTGCTGCACATCATGCGTGGTATGCCGCGGTGAACGCTTTATTTGGAACCTTCAAAAAATTCAAAGTTGATTACCGTGTTATTCCGTGGACAACATTCATCGACCCTGAAGTGGCACGAGTGGGTCTTAATGAAAACGATGCAGCAGAGCAGGGTATTGAAGTTGAAGTAACTCGCTACGAGTTTGAAGAACTTGATAGAGCCATCGCTGAGAGCGCAATTAAAGGTTTCATTAAAGTACTTACTCCGCCGGGCAAAGACAAAATTTTAGGGGTAACCATTGTTTCTGAACACGCTGGTGATTTGCTTGCGGAATTTGTATTAGCCATGAAACACGATTTGGGCTTAAACAAGTTACTCGGCACTATTCACGCGTACCCAACGTGGGCCGAAGGCGCTAAAAACACCGCAGGTACTTGGAAACGTGCTAATAAGCCAGAAAAATTACTAAGCTACGTGGAAAAATTCCACACTTGGCGTCGTGGTTAATGGGCGAGTAAATATTATGTTTTCTTTGAATGCGATAAAGCTAAAAAAACCAGCGCTAGAGTCAACTTTAGCGTCAAGGTTAATTTCATCTGTAATGGGTGCGTTACTACTGGTTATGCCAGTGGTAGCTCACGCTGAAGCTTCTCTACACCAACCCTTTTCAGCAATGTTAGCTAAATACGTTGTGCCTATTAACCCTGTTACCAGTGCTGATGGAGACGCGGCCTCGCAAGGTATAAGCTCAAAAGGCACCAGCACACAGGTTAATTATGCGGGCTTTAAATCGTCGCAAACTGAACTTGCTGCTTATTTGAAAAGCTTATCAACCGTGTCACAAGATACGTTTGATCGGTGGGATAAAAACACGCAGTTAGCGTTTTTAATTAATGCGTACAATGCGTATACCATCGATTTAATATTAACCCGTTACCCAGACTTAACCTCTATTCGTGATATCGGCGGTTTCTTTTCGTCACCGTGGAAACAAGAGTTTGCTGTGTTACTGGGTAAAAAACGTAGCCTTGATGATATAGAACACGGGCTTATTCGTGAAAAGGGTGTGTATAAAGAACCTCGAATTCACTTTGCGGTAAACTGCGCCAGTATTGGTTGCCCTGCATTGCGTGAAGAAGCCTATGTGGGCGCTAAGTTAGATGAACAATTAGAACAGCAAACTGTTCGTTTTTTATCTGACAATAGCCGCAACTATTACGATGGGAATACGCTACACATTTCGAAAATTTTCAGTTGGTATAAAGAAGACTTCGAAATGAAATGGCGTGATTCATCAAGCCTCAATGGGTTTCTTGCTCATTATGGCAGTGCATTATCATTCAACGATGGTAAGTCACTTGATAACGATGACATAAAAGCGATTATGTCTGGTAATAGCGAAATTGAGTTTTTGGATTACAACTGGGCATTGAATGACCAAGAGTAATTTAATCTTAGCGGCGTTAGGCAGTTTGTTTCGTCTAACGCCACTGTGCCTATTTACTACCTTAACTGTAAAACCAAGATCGACTGTAAATGTACAATCAGTTATTCATGTAGCAGTTCAAGTGACAGGCCTCTTAAAAACCGTATTTACCGCAATAGCCGTCGCCATGCTTGCAACGGCGTTAGCTTATGGATCGGAGGCTGCACAATCGCTAGGTCAAATAAACCCTGAGGTTCAAACAAGCACTCGACTAAAAGACCAGCCTCAAAATCAATCACCAGCTTCTAATCAAAAGCTAGGCGATTCGCCTACAGTGCAGTTTCATGCGTGGGGCGGCAGTGCCCAAGTGAATGGGTATATTCAGTGGGTTGGCCAGCAAGTAAGTAACCAATACAATATTACCTTGAACCATGTGAAACTAGCCGATACCAGCGATGCGGTATCTCGGGTACTTGCTGAAAAAGCGGCGGGTAACAACAACCAAGGCAGCGTGAACTTAATTTGGATTAATGGCGAAAATTTTGCTGCCATGAAACGCCACGATTTATTATTAAAAGACTGGGCAGACAGCATTCCTAATTTTGCACTCACGAATCCGTCTCGAAACCCTGCCATGATCACCGATTTTGGCATAGCTACCGAGGGGCAAGAGGCACCGTGGGGAAAGGCATCTATGGTGTTTTATTATAATAATCATTTTGTAGAAAAGCCCCCGCTGAACGTTCACGAATTACTTACCTTCGCCAAACAATATCCAGGTCGATTTACCTACCCATTACCGAACGATTATTTAGGCATAAGCTTTTTAAAATATGCGGCTATAGCGTTAAATGAAGAACATCAATATTTGCTGTATCAGCCGGTAACCGACACTGCACTGGCGAAAGTCACCCCGGCGCTTTTTAAATACTTAGATACATTGCACCCTCTTATGTATAAACAAGGGGACTATATGGTGCGACAAGCTTCGCAACTTCAACGTTTAATGGGAGCTAGCGAATTACTGTTGGCATTTTCGTTTACCGCCGCCGAAATACCGAGTGCGGTCAACCGGTTTGATTTACCTAAAAACATCCGCACCTACGCGATGCAAGACGGCAGCTTAGCGAACGTGCATTTTATCGGCATTACCTATAACACCGAAAATGTCGCTGCCGCTAAGCAAGTGGTGAATTTTTTATTATCTCCTCAGGCTCAAGCGAAAAAGCAGCAATTAACAGTGTGGGGTGATGATTCAGTACTCGACTTCTCACTGCTTTCTGCCAACGATAAAGCGTTGTTTAAATCTACATCGCACCATGCTTCTGCGCTAAATAAAGAAAATACAGTGCCACTTTTTGCTGAACCCCATAGCAGTTGGACAGATGCAATACGTCGAGCGTGGTTTGCACGTTATGGTGAGCGGTTCTAATGTCGATGCTTTCACGAACTCATTGGCTTCGCAACATGACGCTTTTCCAACGTCTAACGCTCAGCGTGCGTGCGTTACTTACTTTGCTGTTAAGCCTACCGGTACTGGCGGGGCTAGTTGGTGTGGTGTTACCTGCCTTTGGTTACTTTCCGGCACTGGATGCTCATCATTTTACCTTAAGTGTGTTTGCTCAGTTATTTGCCATAGATGGTATGGGTAAAATGGCATTGTTATCGTTTTTCACCGGCTTATTAGCCACTATAATTTCCGTTGCGAGTGCCTTTTTGCTATTAGCGGTGTTTTACCGGTCATCCTATTTAAATAAGCTACAAACTTGGCTAAGTCCGCTATTAGTCTTGCCCCATGCGGCTGCGGCCATTGCGCTGTTGTTTGTGCTTTCACCTTCAGGCTTCTTTTCGAGCATTGTTACAAATGTGAGTAACATACTTAGTAGTATAGGGTTAAGTGAAGCAACAAGTGTAGGTGGCGCCAGTGTACTATTGCCGCCGACGTGGGCATTTCCGTACGACAGTTACGGTATATCTATTATTATTGCGTTGGCACTTAAAGAACTACCGTTTGTGTTTTTAATGGCAGTAAGTGTGATGTCGCAGCCACACGTTAAACGTAAGTTCGATGGTTATTTTAATAGCGCGACGGCGCTAGGCTACTCGCCGGTAACCCTGTTCTTTAAGGTTATTTTCCCCATTGTGTATCCCCAAGTTCGTTTACCTATATTGGCGGTACTAGCATACGCCACGGCAAATGTAGAAATACCCTTGTTGTTAGGGCCCAATAACCCACCCACGCTAGCCGTGGCGGTAGTGCAATGGTTCAATCATGTCGATTTGTCGATGCGCTTTCAGGCGTCGGCTGCTGCACTGCTACAAGTAGCTGTAACCCTAGCCGCTATCAGTGTATGGATTATGGGTGAAAAAGTAGCAAAGCATGCACAGATTCGCTTCTATTCAAATGGGCGTCGTCATACAGGGAAAACTCTTAGCGATATAGTCGCCTACGGCGTAGTGTCTTTATATACCCTACTGATAGTATCGATAATCATCAGCACATTACTCTGGTCTTTTGCCACCTTTTGGCAATTTCCTGCGGTTTTACCAAAAGGGCTAACCTTGCTGCATTGGCAAACCACGCTAGCTGCGCTGGCCGAACCTTTTAACAATACCGTATTACTTGCTGTGTTAGTGAGCGGCTTTTCGGTAATAGTCGCAACCTTAGCGTTAGAGGCAGAAACCTTTAGTGGGAATAACGGGCCTAAAAGCAAACCCTCGCCTTTCTTTAATGGGGGGGCAGGAGCGTTGCTGTCACTTACTTTGTTTTTACCACTGCTAGTGCCAGGCGTGGCGTTCCTATATGGCTTAGTGTGGTTTCAATTAGCTTATTTTAACGAGGCAGTGTGGTTTCATTTATTCATTAGCCATCTTGTATATGTGCTGCCTTATGTATTTATTTCTTTGGCTGTGGCCTATCGTAAGTTCGACCCTAGATATATTCAAGTTGCCTACGGTATGGGTAAATCACCATGGCAGGTATTTTTGAAAATAAAATTACCCTTATTGTTTGCCCCTATGCTGGTGGCTTTTGCATTAGGGCTTGCCATTAGTTTTAGCCAGTATTTGCCCACCTTACTGAGTACCGGTGGACGTATTGCTACCGTTACCACAGAAGCGGTGGCAGCAGCATCGGGCAGTAGTGCTCGGTTAACTGCGGTGTATGTGATAGTACAAATGCTAATGCCCCTATTAGGCTTTGTATTGGCGTGGTGGCTGCCCACAATTTGTTTTAACCCCATGGGGCGCTACACGCTTCTGCAAACAAGGAAATCGAAATTATGACCTTGAAGTTAGATAAGGTGAGTTTGTTTCGATACACAGATACCTTGCTTTCACTCGATGAAGTAATCAACCCTGGCGAAGTGCTGTCTATCATGGGGCCAAGCGGCTCTGGCAAATCGACCTTATTAAACGCGATTGCCGGGCAGTTAACTGCGCCTTTTTCCATGACAGGAAGTATATACATTAATGATAGGTGCATTGATGACATGCCAGCTCACAAACGTGGGGTGGGTGTGCTATACCAAGATCCTTTGCTTTTTGAACACATGACTGTTGGGCAAAATATTGCGTTTGCATTGCCTTCTAGTGCGCTTAATAGAGCGCAGCGCGAGCAACGGGTTAGTGAAATGTTAGCCGAAGTAGGGCTTAACGATTTACAACACAGACCCGTACAGACCTTATCAGGCGGGCAACAAGCGCGTATCGCTTTGTTACGAACTTTGGCTGCGGCACCGAGTGTGGTGTTGCTCGATGAGCCATTTAGTAAGTTAGATGCTGCCACCAAAACTCAAATGCGAACCTGGGTATTCGGGCAACTCAAAGTGCGTGGCCTACCAACCTTATTAGTTACTCACGACAGTGAAGACGTAGAAGCTGCCCAAGGGCACTTAATAGAGATAGAAACATGTTAGATGCTAAAGTTACGCCTTATATAAAGCCGCTGTTAAGGCCTATGATAGTGGCGCTTAGCAAAGCCTGCGTTACTCCGAATCAAGTTACCTTGGCGGGTTTTGTTATTGGTATGTTGGCGGTTCCTGCCATTATCAATGGGTGGTGGGTATTGGCTTTTATATGCATTGTTGCAAATAGGGTATTCGACGGTATAGATGGCGAACTTGCTCGCTTTCAGCAAAGTAGCAGTAGTGCAGGTGGCTTTTTAGATATTTGTTTAGACTTTTTATTTTACGCAGCAGTGCCGTTAGCTTTTGGTGTTGCAAATCCTATTGAATGGGGCGTACCTGCGTTAGTGCTAATGGCCGCGTTTGTAGGAACCGGCAGTAGTTTTTTGGCTTTCGCCGTAGCAGCTGAAAAATTTAATATTGAAAAACCGCAGTTTAAGAATAAGAGCTTCTATTACATGCAGGGGCTTACCGAAGGCACCGAAACCATACTCTTGTTTTTAGCATTTTGTATATGGCCGGCGTATTTTCCGGTGTTGGCTTATGTTTTCGCGTCCGCGTGTGGCATTACCATCATCACCCGAGTTTACAGTGGTTTCACTACGCTTAAAGCCGTAGAAGGTATTGATGACTACTGTAGTAACAAAGATAAAGAGAAGTCATAGTGGATAACACTGTATTTGTTCGAGTTAGTCTATTTTTAGGCATATTCGCGATAATGGCGGTGCTAGAAGCATGGTTGCCAGCGAGGCAATCGGTATTGGGGCGCGCCAGCCGGTGGAAAGGTAACTTGAGTATGGTGGTATTAGGTGCGCTGTGTTCAAAAGTGGTACTGCCTGCCAGTTTAGTGGGGGTAGCACTATGGGGAGATAACGCGGGCATAGGTGTGTTCAACAACGTGAATATGAACCATTGGGTTGCTATCGCCCTTTGTGTATTACTATTAGACATGGTGATTTATTGGCAGCATAGGCTGTTTCATAAAATTCCACTGTTATGGCGTATTCATAAAATGCACCACGCGGACAGTCACGTCGATACCACCACAGGGCTTCGCTTCCATCCTATCGAAATCGTGTTGAGCTTATTCATTAAAGCGGCGGTGGTTACCACCTTTGGAATACCTGCTATTGCAATTGTTATTTTCGAAGTGGGTTTGAACGGGTTTGCCTTATTTAACCATGCAAATATTCGACTGACTCAGAAGTGGGATGACAGAATAGGCAAGGTTTTCATTACCCAGCGGCTGCATCGCATTCACCATAGCCAGCTAAAAGCAGAGTCTAATTCCAATTTTGGCTTCAGCGTATCGTGGTGGGACAAACTATTTGGCAGTTTTAAAAGCCGTGCAACCAAGCCTGATGAAGATATTGCCATAGGCCAAAAAGACTACCCTGCAACAAACGATAATGCAGGCATAATAGCATTACTAAAAATGCCGTTTAATCGTTAAAATTTGACGTTGCTACCTTTACAATAAGCCAGAAATCTTGAGGGTTACATAAACGGTGCCCAACTGAATTATCATCCCTAAGCCAATAAATACCCCGTCTCGGTTGGTCATGCCGATAGCGGTCAATGTTAGCGCGAAAGCTGGTAGTGCAACGGCGAAAGGGACAACTTCAAGGGGTATCATACACAGTGATGCTACAGCACAATAACCCGCAACCATATTTTTCCATGGCGATTCTGATAGTAGTGTTAAGCGTGGTTTTAACAGCTTTTCGGTTTTTTTAACGTAAGGATTGGCTCTATCTACAGCATTTTCAAGCTTGTCTTGTTTTATTTCTTGCTGGGTAATTTTGTTTGGTAACCACGGGGTACTTCTCCCTAATGCAACTTGTATACAGATTAAAAAAAGGGTGATA
Organism: Alteromonas stellipolaris; assembly: GCF_001562115.1. Classification (NCBI taxonomy): domain Bacteria; kingdom Pseudomonadati; phylum Pseudomonadota; class Gammaproteobacteria; order Alteromonadales; family Alteromonadaceae; genus Alteromonas; species Alteromonas stellipolaris. The sequence goes on along the minus strand of NZ_CP013926.1, from coordinate 2,533,725 downwards.
CCGCATAAAGAAGGTACGCCAGGGATAGCGCCGGTTGGCAGCAGTGCAATTAACGACGGTATGAGCAATAGTGGGCCAAACCCTCTATCCTCAAAGCGAGCAATAATATCTCCTGCGCTTTGTTTTTCGCCACCATCTCCATCAACTAATTGATCTAACAGCCCACTTATTGATTCATTCATATTGACCCGTCCATAAGTTACCTAACATCCAAAGGAAAGCAACTATCGTGGAACATAGCTGCTGTCATTTACTACGAGTGTTATTTGTATTGGTTTACTGCAAAAATTCTTATACGCACGCGCATTCACTAAAAGCGTGTTTTGCCAATTTGTACTAAAGTAATAGCTAATTACTAAACTTTCCATAAGGGTTATACGTGAAGCCAGTTGAGGGCATAGCCTTATTACGTCAACTCCCTACATGTTTACTGTTCAAACGCCTTGGAGAAACAGAGTTTGACGTAAGCATTGCATTTGCGCGTCAGTTCGGTGAGTCATGTGTATCTGATGCGTTCTTAGACAGCTTACGTTTTTTCGATCCTATTACTAAAGATGAGCTGTCAGGCAGTTATCACCCCTTTGCCATGGCAGAGGAAACACTGCACCTTTGTCAGTGGGTTCGCATACAGTCTTATGAAAGAGGGATCCAATTTTTTATAGAAAGTGCCGTTATTAGTGTTGATAACGTTAGCTTAGTGGTTATTAACGCGAAGGCGGTTCAAAACAATTTATTCATCGCGCCAGAAGAGTCTTCACCTGTGGGTAAACACATCACGTTTAATGGGCTACTTTCAACTCTTTCTTCGCAACTGATTAACACTACCAGTGACAAAATCGATAGTCTTATCGAGAATATTTTGGGTGCATTCGGTGAATTCTGCGACCTTGACCGTTGCTATTTATTTGAATTTTATGATGACACAAAATTTGCCTGTAATACCCACGAATGGGTAGCCGCTGGAGTAACACCCTATAAAAACGATCTGCAAGCCTTACCCATGGAATCCATGCCTTATTTTAATAGAAAGATTAAGCAAGAAGGTCTTTTCAAAGTAAATAATGTGGCCTATTTACCAGATGACGCTGCAGGAGAAAAAGAGGAGTTTGAACGAGAGCGCATTTGCTCAATTCTTTGTGCCAAGATTGAATTAGATGATGGGATTTTTGGCTTTATTGGTTGTGATATCACTGGCAGCCCATACACGTGGCGTGATTATGATGTTAAGTATTTGCAGCGTATTGCCCAGATGTTGGCTAACACATTACAAAACGCGCATAACGAACGGGCACTGCAAGAAGCAAAGCAACAGCTTATTGAGGCCAACCTTAAGTTAGCAAAACTCGTTAATATAGATGGTTTAACCGGTATAGCGAACAGAAGACTGTTTGACGATACCTTACAAAGCGATATACAAAGAAACATTCGGCGTAAAACGCCGCTAAGCTTGTTGTTGATTGATGTCGATCACTTCAAAATTTACAACGACTGCTATGGGCATGTAGCAGGCGATAACGTTCTCATACAAGTTGCAGAAATATTAAAGAAAACCTGCATTGGCAGCGATGATGTGGTGGCAAGGTATGGTGGGGAAGAATTTGCTGTCATTATGCCTTTTACTGACATGAGTTCAGCGTTAAAAGTGGCCGAGCGTATTCGCAATAATATCGAACACGCGGCTATTGTGTTTAAGCAATCAATGTACAATAGTAAACTCACAATAAGCTTAGGGGTTTCTACAATGTCATTTAATCACCCCATAAGCCCTACCGAATTGATACAACGAGCCGATGCTGCTCTTTATTTGGCCAAATCGTTAGGACGTAATCGCGTCGAAGTTTGGGACGCCCAGGAAACAACGCTGCGCTAAAACGCAAGCACCAGTTTAGCAGCATCGCCTGCTTCAAAAATCACAATAGAGCCCAGTAATTCTTAATCTTTTAGTTACGAAGTTTGTACAACTAATGACACTGTGTACGCTTGAATAGTGCTTCGGGCCTCTGCAGCCTATACCCTTTCGCCAGTTTGTTACCGTTTATAGTAACTTTGAGTGATGTGATTAATTATGGTAACTTTGGGTGATGTGATTGTTTATGGTAACTGGATGGCGAATGAAACTACTGTAGGGGTAATGTTGCATCTGTATAAAAATACAGGCAATCTAAAGTGTAACTATAATGCGAGTTAGGTAAAAACGGGGCGAGTTGGTCGATTATTCAACCAGGCCGCTGTTATTCGAAGGGTAAGTATGGATAATAAAAACAAGCGGCAAGCGGTAATAACTGGTGATATCGCAAACTCCCAGCAGTTAAGTAATACCGATTTAGCTCATGTGTTAGAGGTGCTAACCAATGAACTCAAAGAACAATCGGCAATTTACAACGGGCAATACGACGTCTTTCGTGGAGATGCTTTCCAGGTTGTTATTCCAGAGTCTGAAAGTGCCATGCTGGTGGCCATTTGCATCCGATTAGCATTAAAAGCCTGTACGCCCGCCACCGATGTACGTATTAGCGTAGGTGTTGGTAAAGTGAGTTTTACTGATGGGAAAGTGAAAACCGGAAATGGTGATGCCTTCGTTCGTTCGGGTAGGACGCTTGATAGTTTGAAGTCACAATACCTTGCCTTTTCTAGCGACAACGAAGCTTTCAATAAACACGCAAGCTTGTTGACGGCGTTTGTTGATAGCCATATTACTTCCTTAACGCAAACACAGTCAGAAACGTTACTAGCCTATATTAAAGCAGAAGATAAAGGCCATGAGAATATAGCGAATACGCTGGGGAAAAACCGCAGTAACATCACTCGTATTTTAAATGCCAGTCAATATCACCTCGTTAATAATTATTTAGATTACATGGCAACAGAAGTGGAAACGGAGCAGTAAGCATGGAGCAACTTAGCATAGTAATAGGGCTATTGGTTGCCCATTTACTCGGAGACTTCTATTTTCAGCCAACTCACTGGGTGGAAAGCCGAAACACTAAACATCTTCAATCCACTGCATTATACCTTCACGCTTTATTGCATGGGGTCTTGGCTCTTGTCGCCTTGCTCGCGATGTCGGCCATAACGGTACTTACAACAAAAGAGTCGGGTATGGTAGATATCAACTTTACCGCACTTTTGATGGTGGCTGGCGGGGTATTAATAAGCCATTTTGTTATAGATGCAGTAAAGTCTTACGCGGGAACCACAACCTTAGCGTTTGCAATCGATCAAGCCGCACACATTGGCGTTATCGTTATTTTATGGGCAATACTTACTGCTCAGGTAGAAATATTATTTAAGCAAATATTACTGATTAGTCATCAGCATCTGGCCATACTCTTGGCGTACTTAATTATTTTAAAACCCACGTCTATTTTTATAAAACAACTCCTGTCGCCATGGAGTAAAGAGCTTGATGAGCATGCTAAACCAAAAACAACCAGCACATTAGTACAGCTTCCCATACAAAATACGCTTGCTATGGCCGGACAGCGAATTGGTTATTTAGAGCGTTTGCTTATTCTTACTTTTGTACTGATAAATCAATTTGCAGCAATAGGCTTTCTCCTTGCCGCTAAATCAATTTTTCGGTTTGGTGATTTGACGAAAAGCGAAGACAAAAAGCTAACGGAATATGTATTGCTGGGTACATTAACGAGTGTGGTAATTACGCTAGCGGTAGGGCTTACCGTTAGATGGTTTATTGGAAAACTTTAGCTTTCGATAGTTTCCAACATCAATGTGGCTGCCGCATCAACCTGTAGAGGAGGGTGGCAATAATAGCCTTGTATCACGTCGCAGCCCATTTCACGCAGTCGCACAAGTTGGTCTTCTGTTTCCACACACTCGCCCACCGTGGCTAGGTTAAGCCCTTTGGCCAACATGACAATTGCGCTCACAATGCCATCGTTAGATTTAGACTTCCCGAGTTTTTGCACAAAACTGCCATCAATTTTCAACTTATCAATAGGTAAGGTGGAAATGTAACTTAGGCAAGAATAGCCTGTACCAAAGTCATCAATAGAGACTTTAAAGCCTAATTTTTTTAACTTTTTAAGTGACGTTAAGGCAAATTCCGTAGAACTTATAAACGTATTTTCAGTGAGCTCAACTTCAATAAGCTCAGGGGGGATTTGATTAAACGCCATAATATCCGCAATTTGCTCGGCGCAATCTAATTGAGTAATAAAACAAGCCGGTAAGTTGACCGCAACGGGCACTAAAGGAACACCTTGTGCGCGCCATTGATTCATCTGAGTGCTTACTCGGTTTAATATCCATGTACTGAGAGAATTGATAATGCCAGCTTCCTCAGCAATAGGAATAAAGTCTGAAGGAGGAATATAGTTACCATCGCTATTTTGCCAACGTATTAACGCTTCCATACCTTGAACGCGGCCTGTGTAGGCACAAATTTGAGGCTGATAAACCATATGAAAAGCATCTTCAAGTTTTAACGCTTGTCGTAATTGCCCTTCCACGGACAGTCGGTTCAGTGAATTTTCTAACATGCCGTTGTTAAAAAAGCAGAACTGACCAGGCCCATTTTCTTTAGCGTGGTACATGCTGGTATCGGCATGCTTTAACAGCGATATGCCGTTTTCACTCTTGGTTTCATATATCGCAATACCAATGCTGGTAGAAATGTGAAGTTGATGCCCCTCTAATTGCATGGGTTCACTCAAGCTGGTGATGATTTCATTAGCAAGGTACGCTAAATCATCTTTAGAATGAGTTTCTTCAACCATAACCACAAATTCATCGCCACCCCATCTAGACACACTGTCTTGTTGCGTCACGATTTCGGTTAGTTTTTTTGAAACTTCAATAAGCACTTTATCGCCAATATCATGACCCAAACTGTCGTTAATAAGTTTAAAGCGGTCTAAATCTAGGAACATGACGGCCAGTGGGCTGCCATACTTATTGGCTTTGCTTACCGCAAGCTCCAACTGATCTAAAAAAAGGTGGCGATTGGGTAAGTGTGTTAACGCATCATAATTAGCGCGTTGGTAGAGCTGGCGAGTCCGAAGTTCTACCAAGCTCTCAAGCTCAGTATTATGTGCCTTTAGCTGCTCTTGGTGATTTTCAACGGTTGCCAGAATATCGTTGACGCCGGAAAATAACTCGCCTAATTCGTCGTTACGTACTTCTGGCAGGCGAGTATGATATTCACGGGATGTTGCTACTTTTCTAATCAGTGAAATCAGTTTATCGATGGGGCTGGTAAATAGTTTCTGTAAACGAAAATTAAGTAAGTATGAAAGCAGCATACTTAACAACAATACACCTATTACCGCCATCATTGCCTGATGCTGTTGTGTATCTAGCGAGTACGTACTGGCAGATAGCAAAAGGTAGCCAATAATTTCTTTATCAAAAACGATAGGCTCTAGAAAATAAAGCGCATCGTCCTTAAATGTTTCCCCTAGAGGAAGCTGCCTAGGGGAGGTGAGGTCTAAGACACCGTCTCTGGCATACTCGGCAAATAAATTAAACTCGGCATCGTATATCTTTGCGGTCAATGTCGCTTGTAACTGCGATGCTGCAAACAGTAAATCTTGGGTAGACTGAGCATCATTGAAAAGTACCGAAGAGCGGCTGGCCGACGCCAATAATGTAGACTGGCTGCTAAGCACATTCACCAAGTTAGTTTTGTGATCATCAACGAAATTTGAATAAAGCAAACCCGCAACCAGACACAGAGATAAGAAGTTAACCGAGAGGACGGCAAACAATTGTTTGGTAAAAAACGACGTAGAACGAAATATCATTTTATTTTCGCTACCTTCAACAATTCCGAGCTAATCGTTAACTCAAGACGTTCAGCCTCTGCTAAATCAATTTCAAACCTTAGCCGGTTGTTTTCTTCATAAAACGTAAATACCGCTGGGCGATCAATAAGATTGGGTAAATCACTAATAATGATGGTTGAAGTGGCAAGGTTTACCAGGCTGTCATCATTTTCGATGAGATAGGCAAAGGTGCAGCTTTGTTTTCCGTCTAACATAACGATGCGAATGGATGCACCGCTGCTTGTGGGTCGGCTTTCAACTAGCTGGGTTAAAAACTGCTGAAATGCTTCATCATTCTGCACACAAAAATTGACCGGGTCAGAATTAATACTGCTCCATGTCATAAACTTTGTGAAGTTAAACATGTAAGCCGCTTTAACTTTGTCGAGTTTTTTTAAGTCGGCATAAGCCGAGTGACTGACGGCTAAAGTCAGAGCGACAGCAATGAATAATGAACGCATGTACAACGTTTAATACAACATGGAGAACTGAAGGCCTGCGCGCCACAATTCTTGGGGTTGAGGGCCATTTAGGTTTTGATATACAGGCTTACTGATATCAGCGACCACTTTTAACCAGTGAATGGGAATAAACGAAATTCCCCCGATTATATTGACTCTTTTTCCGCCGTATAAATTAGGGTTAGTAATGCTGGCAGGATACGAGTAATTGCCACCTATGGTAATTTCATCGTCCTGTCCGTGAATAGATTCTGAATAGCCAAATGCTGCACCAGTGAACAATGCCGTACTTTGAGAAAGTGGGAAGTTGTATTTACCACTGAGTTTATAGTTGTTTCCTAAGCGATAGTTTCTATCGTTAGTACCTGTACGAAGCATGGCTGATAGGGTAACGGTAAACGCGTGTTCCCCTTTATTTTGATAACTTACTTCAATAGGAAAATCGTAGGTTCCTGAGCCTAATTGCATGGTGTAGGGGAGTTGTTGATCACCCGCATCTCTAGGCGTATCGCCTTGCTCATCAATTGAGCCGGTTGGCAGGCTAAGCCCTGCAGTAACCCACCAACTGAACTCACTATTGTCTTCAAGTGCATAACTTGCTGAAAGCGCGATATCGCCCAAACCTGAAGACGAAATAACAAAATGCTCGTAACCTGGTACCACACTAATATGATCAGTTTGTTGGTGAATAAAAGGAGCTTGAATACCGAGCTTTAGGCGTTCATTTACTTGGTAACCTAGTTGCACAATTTTAGCGTGTTGCTTGATAACCGTCGGCACAACAGGGAAGTTACTTGAAGTGCGCGCTTCTTGTCCAAAAGAGAACAACACATCATCAAGGCTCACGTCGCTATCATTGACTTTATAACCATCAAACTCTGCGGCTTTTAGTTGTACAGCGAAACTCCACTTATTAGGCGAAGATTGTTCACTGTCACTTTCGTTTATATCAATATCAAGCAAGGCTTGGAAACTTAACTCGGCAAACTCTGAAGGCGTACTTTGGGCTAGGGCTGCGGGTGTAAAAGAAACTAAGCTAACGCTGGCTATTCTCAGAAACTTTCTCATTAGTGTGCTCCGAGATTGGCCAAGAGGAAAGTAAAAATAAAGTATAAAGTATTGTTATACTATTACAAATTTACAATGTACTCGTCAACCACTAATGAAGATATTCAACTTGTTGACTAATAAGGAATATATTGAAAAAAAACCAATGAAAATGTTTTCATTTAACAATCCTGTTTCAACTTGATGATGAGTTTTTTTTGTACATAAACAAACCAGCAGTAAACAAGTTGCTGCACTTTACAACACTTATTAACCATAATTGAGCAACCAAAAAATTGAGCGAGTGAATTACTCCCTTAAAGCCAAAGGTCTAACCCACTCATAGCGGTTACTCGAAAACCCGATATGCACTATTGGTACGAATATAAATAATCGTCTCTTGCTGACTTTTATTCACGAGCTGATGGTTAAAAATACCAGTAGATTCTACATAGCTTCCCGCATTTAACGATACCGGTGATGTTACCTCCACAGATTGATAATCTACTTCCCCAGCTATAACCACAGCGCGAAATTCGCTGGCTTGCGTGCCAATAGTGCCTTTAAAGCCAGCAGGTAACTTTACCATTGAGCCGTTCATATCGGCGGTGTTGCCCCACAAGTACGTTGACGAAACGCCTGTTGCATTTATGTCGTGCAGCTCGCCATCGTTAAGCCATACCATGTTGTTTTTGTGCAGATTTAGCGGACGTTCACCATTATCGAAATGTTTACTCGAAGGTTGTACTAGGTAAGGGCCCGAATCTATTTCTAAATAAATTAAGTTTGTGCTGCCGTTAGCTGCGGTGGTGTGATTTTCGCCAGCAGGTTGAGTCCAAAAAGAAACAGCTGGCATCCACATTTTTTCAGCGCTTGGGTCATCATTGTGCATAGCACCTTCAATCACAATACCGCGATAGGTAATATTGTGAATATGCGGTGGAGACTCAAAGCCTTTATTAAAACGTACTAGCATACCGGTTGCCGTATTTTTAGTACGATCGCCCCAAAGATCTGCTGCACCTGGGCTTTTATTGCCGCGAAGTGGGTTTAGGTAACCCCATTCAATATCGTCTGTTGCAACGACTTTAGATGCTGTCTGGGCTGCAAACGCTGCTGTGCCCACAAACGATGTAGAAAGTACCATGGCGCTTGAAAAAGCAAGTGCGAGTGTTGTTGCTTTAACCATGAATTTCATTTTTTAACCCTTTAACTTGATTGCTTGGGTGTATTTTATGAGCTTACAGACAGTGGATAAATGGGCAAATGGCGAATACACTTTCGCTAAAACGTGGATAATAAATAGGTTAATTAAATTTATTGTCTCTATTTTAGCTGTAATTAAGTGAACCTGATTAAAGTTTATGTCCTCGAACTGACACAGCGATAGTCACATTAAACTAAGCGCTAGCAAATGAAAAAGAAGATGTTATGAAGATAGAAGACCTGCAAGTCTTGCTCAAGGTAGCAGAACTGCATTCAATTACTGCTGCGGCCAATCAACTAGACATCAGTTCTTCTGCCGCAAGCGTTGCACTAAAGCGCATAGAGCAACAGCTTGGCACTCAGCTATTTGTGCGAACCACCCGCAAAATTCGGTTATCCCCAGAAGGGGAGCGTTTTCTGCCCTTATGTCAGCAAGCGGTAGATTTGTTGCAGCAAGGTGTTATGCGTATCAGCGAAAAGCAGCAAGACATTAATGGCGAAGTGAAAATGGCCATGTCTTCCGAGATGGGCCGCAACCTTATGCGGGTATTGCTAAACGATATTATGAATGGGCATGAAGACTTGTCGCTGAGGTTGCAGGTAAGTGACAGCCGAGTCGACTTCTATCGCGACGGGGTAGATATTGCTTTAAGAGCCATGACGAAAAGCGCAGTTCAAGAACTTAATATGTATGGGTTCAAAATTTGTAATATTCCACACTTTATCTGTGCATCGCCTACCTACATAGAAAAGCATGGAGAACCTACTACTCCCGAAGAATTAGCCAATCACAATGCATTGCTTTACAAATTATACGAGCTAACACACGACGGTTGGGATCTCTTTAAAGAAAAAGAGAAATTCAAAGTGAAAGTTAAAAGTAACCGCGCAGTGAATGACGGCGATATTGTGCGCCGATGGTGTGTGGACGGCGTGGGAGTAGCGAAAAAGTCTGTTATCGATATTGCAGAAGATTTACTTGCTGGGCGACTTCAGCGGATCATGCCGGCTTATCACATACCCCTAACTGAAATGTGGCTGGTATTGCCTAGCAGGCAGCTTATTACCCCAGCTGTACGGCACATTCGCGATGAATTAAAAGTGAAAATTAATCAACTAAGAAATGCGCTTCTTGATAACAACATGATAAGTGAAGAAGAGTGGCCTATTGATGAACAAATCATCAAATAAGGATTTTATGTAAATTAAGTTGAACTAAATACTGTGTTTAATTACCATGCGCGCATGATAATGAAAGTGATTATCATTTGCACTTAATAACATGGATACATAATGCACATAAACCTCACACACACATCGAAAATTAGCGCTGCTACTGCACTTTTCTCTCTCTTCTATACTACTGCTATATCGGCGCAGACTGCGGAGCCAGCGAAAAATGACTCGTTAGAAAACGGCGAAGACACTGTAGTTCAAGAGCAAAAAGCGACTGATGAGAACCTTGATATTATTACCGTTTACGGTCGTCATAACCGATTAATACTAGAATCGGGCACAGCGACCAAGTCGAACATGAGTCTTATGGAAACCCCTGCTGCTGTCGTTCTGGTAGATGGAACCTTGTTGAAAGAGCAGGGCGTTGACACACTACAGGAAAGTATTCGTAATATTAGCGGATTAACGCAAGACGGTAATAACTACGGGGTAGGTGATAACCTTGCTATTCGTGGACTAGGCGTTAATTACACCTACGATGGCATTTATGCCGGTGCTGATTTAGGTAATAGCTACAACCCAACACGTTCAATGACTAATGTTGAAAGCATTGAAGTATTGAAGGGCCCTGCAACAGGTCTTTACGGTATGGGTGAAGCTGGCGGTATTATCAATCTTATTGAGAAAAAGCCCCAATTTGAAGAACGATACGAAATACAGGCATCGGTAGGCAGCTGGGATAGTTACTCATTAATGTTTGATGCAACAAATGCTATTAATGACTCTTTGGCCTACCGAGTGGTAGCTAATCACGAACAATCTGACGGTTATCGTGGTCTTAGCGATGAACGTAGTGAGTTATATACTTCGTTACGCTATGACTACTCTCCAGACAACAAGTTCTTAATCTCCGCAGCCTATATTGACGATGCTATTCAGATTGATTCTATTGGCCATCCTGTTCGCTTGCTCGATTTAACATTACTAGAAGCCGATGCTGGCAGCGTGACTGCAGCAGATCTAGTAAATGGCGACGCAGATAGTGGAGGCTTGCAACTAACCGATGAACAAATCGCCGAACTTGCGGCTTCGTTAACGTCTACCGATGGTGTTCAGCCTTATGACTTAGGCGATACTAGCCTTATTTCACCTATTTCTGAGCCAAATCAAGGTAAAGAGTTTCGCGTAAAACTACGCCAAGATGTGAACTTAGCAGAAAATTGGACACTGACTCAGCAACTTCAATATCGTACGTATGAAACGGATTATATTCGTCAAACCAGTGCATATAACTATGTGTATACAGAACGTACCGACATCATTAATTTAGCGCCTCGAGCGCCATTGGTGATTGATGATGTGTTGTACCCCTTTGCAGCCCGTAGACAGGAATATCGTAACATTGTCGCCGATGAGAAAGTGTGGCAGTACTTCATTGATGTGACGAATACGTGGTCGGCTGGCGGTGTTGAAGGTGAGCACTTATTTAGTGCGAACTATGAAGATCACGAAATGTCGTACGCACAGTGGTCTATATGGGACGCTGATGATACTCGAAGTGACGCCGTGCCTTACATCTTGGATATTCGCAATCCAAACTGGCCTACGGGTACGTTTGACGATTACAACCCTTCATTACGAAGTAAATATGAAAAGGATGTATCTAGCTGGGGCGTAAGTTTCCAAGAAGTGCTTTATTTCAATGAGTACTTCACTGGACGTTTCGGTGGTGCTTATGGTGCCGTTAAACAAACTTACTTGAACCAATTCAGCGATGGTAACCCAGAGTATGATGCCGACGATGATGGTTTTACCTATAACTTAGGCCTTACTTATAAAGTGACACCTAATATTTCTACGTTTATTAACCACTCTAAAGGCAGAACCGCATACAGTGTCTTAGGTTCACTAAGTGAGGAAAATAACCGCCCAGATTCAGAATCAATCTCATGGGATTTAGGGCTACGTTTTACCGCTTTGTCTGAACAGTTGCTTGGTTCAATTGTTGTTTTTGATACCGCGAGAACTAACCTGCAGTACACCAACCCATTATACGAAGATAACATTGACGATCCCGCTTACAACATTGATGTACCAGAGTTTTATTACGATGAACAAGAACGTACAACGGGTGTTGAAGTTGATATTAACTTCGATATAAATGAGCAATGGGCATTAAATACCAATGCTACATACCAAGATCCTGTTACCGAACCTGGTGATTTTGCAAGCAGTACCGATGAAGAGCAAACCAAGGGTATTGCTGAAAAAACGGCGAGTGCATGGTTAACCTATAGTCATGTATTTAGTGCCTTGCCTGCGCCAGTGAAATTCAGTGTAGGTGTGTCTTATGAAGATGAGCGTACTATTTCTGCATCGGCATTCGGTATCGACTATGCCTTCGTGGATTCATACACAGTGTGGGATGCAGCCATTAGCTACGTATCAAATGATTGGGACATCCAGTTAAACATCAAAAACCTTGATAATACCGACTATTACAGCAATGCCATGTACCTTGGTGGTCTTCCTGGTGAGGAAAGAAACGCCAAATTATCTGTGGCTTACCGCTTTTAATTTTACGCATTGCAGTTATACAGGTTTTAAAAAGTTTGAATAAAAACGTAGACATCATACTGCGTAGCATAGCCGCCGTTATTGGCGGCTATGTGCTATCCGCACTCTCATCAATTTACTTAACCTACGGGTTAGTAAACTTACTATATATAAATGAAGGCGTGGCCGTGCTATCCGCTAGCATGCTGAGCTATATCGTATTTTTTGCTTTTTTCATTGCCAGCTTCGCGGTTTCCAATATTGCAAAATGGTTAATTTTCTTAATCTTATTGATTGCAGTGGCAGTGTTATTTTTACCCTTGGTTGACGTACTGTGAAAACAACATTCAGAAAATCTATGATATGGCTTCACACATACTTAGGCTTAATAACCGGGTGGTTGTTGTTTGCTATTTTTGTGACGGGAACCCTTAGCTATTTCACGCCAGAAATAACCTACTGGATGATGCCAGAGCGACAGGTTATCGTGATAGATGAACAGCAACAAAACCAAACGTACGCACAAGGCCAGCGCTACCAAGTTGAGAAGTCTATAGACTACCTAGAAACGCACGCAACAAATGCCACTTCATGGCGTGTTTATTTACCCACACAGCGAGATCATCATTGGTATGTTCAGTGGAGTGAAGGCAAAACGCGCCATTTAGTAAGTTTTAATAAAGATGCCATACCCATAGAGACAAACACAGACACCAAAGGCGGTCTATTTTTCAGAAATTTCCATTACACCTTACAACTAAGAGGGTACGGTGGGCGCTATATTGCTGGGGTTGCTGCTATGGCCATGCTGCTTGCGCTTTTCACCGGAATATATACCCACAGACGTTTTTTCAAAGACTTCTTCACTTTAAGAAAGGGTAAGGTAACAAAGTGGACTACTGATTTTCACGCGTTGATTGGCATTGTAACGCTGCCTTTCTGCCTAATGATTTGTATCAGCGCTATTATGATTTACGCCATTATGTATATGCCCTTTTCAGCAAACATGCATTTTGAAAACGGTGAGCGGGGTGTTAATAAAGCCATTATTCCATCGTTGCCAGCACTTGGTGAAAGTACACAGGCAATAGATAAACGTGGGATGAAAAAAGACATTCTTTATTCTACCATTTTGGCCGACTTAAAAATCAAGTGGCAAGAACCCAACGCGATTAAGCGCATAACCATAGAATCTCCATTTATGGAAAATAGCCGATTCATTATAGAGCGAACCAAAAGCCTAACTGTTTCGAATCGCGCAGAGCGTGTGGTCTATTCAAGTTATACCGGCACTCCACTTGAGGGCTATGCCGATGAAAGTGCACCCGCCACTTTTAGGCGAATAATGTATGGGTTACATCAAGCTAACTTTGCCACTATCGGTTTACGTTGGTTACTGTTTGTTTTAGGTGCATTGGGTAGCGCGTTAATTGCAACAGGGCTAATAATTTGGGTTAACCAGCGAAGAACTGCCTATCTGAATGCTAACTCTCATCAATTGGGCTTGCCTTTATCCTTACGTATTATGGAAAAGGGCAATATCGCCACAATAATGGGGCTCGCGATTGCCACATCCGTTTTCTTGTTGGTGAATCGGCTATTACCTGCTGATATGGCTAACCGTGCAGATATGGAAGTGAATGCTTTTTTCGTTGTATGGCTATGTAGTATAGGGCATGCCATTATTCGGCCAAGTAAAAATGCTTGGTATGAACAAACATGTATTGCCGCCTTGTGTTATCTAGCGTTGGCAGTCGTCTCGTTTAGTATACCTTTTGAACGTACCCTTGATGCCCTTGCTACTTTAGATATAACTTACCTAAGCTTTACGGTTGTATTTGCACTGTGTGGCGTGGGCTTTATTACTCTGGCTCGCTGGTTAAAGGTTCGCCTGGTACAAACTTCAGATAGATATGATCTAAATGCAAAGTCTGTAGACGTACCGAACATAAAAGCGAGAAAACGGTAATGGTGTCAGTATCTATATTAGTAATATTGGGCATTGCATTACTTGCGATAGCAAGCGATAAACACGTTAAGCGAGTAGCAAGCAAATTCAATCGCAAGCGAAGGGCAGTAGTTCAAACTACAACACGGGTTAGTGGATGGCTATTATTGGGCGGTTCGTTGTTAGCGGCAGTTTATGCGCCACTTCCTTTATCGATATCACTGGTTTGGTGGTTTACCTTAGTAGGCTGCGCTATTTTATTAGTGGCACTCGTTATTAATAAGGGTAATTAATAGCAGTAACTCTTCGCATCAGTGACTAAAAATAGCCAGCTAAAGTTTCTTCTCTAAAAATGTTGTCACACTTTTTCCACTCGGCGTGACTATACATAAAAGAGGAGTTAAACCATGAAAATTTTAAATGTAACCACGCTATTTTGTGCTGCCTTGTTGGCAGTTAATTCGCTTAAAATATATGCAGATGAGCAAGCGGTAGCCACTCAACCTGTTATGGTCTACGAACAAACTACGCCTTTAACATCTGCTACCACTAATAACATTCTCAATGCCGAACACTCGAACAAAGCTAAAGAACTAAATGTGTTATTTATACCAGGTTTAATGTCTAACGCTTCAGTTTGGTCAGATTTATCTCAGGGGCTTAGTAATCATTATGAACATGAATATCGAAGCCACTTTGCTCAAGTAGCAGGGTTTGCAAATAACAAAGTTTATCCTAATAGTCGATTATCCAAAATTACCGCTGGGCTAGTATCTTATATTGAAGATAACAACCTGAATAATGTGATAGCTATTGGGCATAGTATGGGCGGTCATTTAGCTTATCAATTGGCGCTTGCGCTGCCAGATAGAGTAAGTAAAGTGGTGTCAGTTGATGGCTTACCATTTATTACGCCTATCTTTACTCGAAGCAATCAGGTAACTGCAGCGCAGGCAAATCCTTATGCGAATAAATTGAAATCGCAGTACGCCAATATGGATAGTGCCCAATTAACTGCCTACACGCGAAAAGGCGTAAGCATTCAGGCCGCCAGCGAACTACATCAAACGAAAGTACTGTCTATGGCATCAGGTTCGCACCCCGAAACAGTAGGGCAACTAATGGCTGACTTGATGACATCGGATTTGCGTTCGGCTATCGCTACTAGTAACACTCCTATATTATTTCTCGGCGCCAGTGGCGGGTTTAATAGCGACGATAACAAAGAGATGGTTGCGCGCTTATACAAAGAACAATTTGCTGAAGCACGCCAAGCAAATGTAATAATGAATACCCAATCTCGGCATTTTATTATGTTCGACGATTTGCCCTGGTTACTGCAACAGACAACACAGTTTATCGGAAAGGAGTAAACGCATGGACGTGTATTCTTCAGATGTCATTGCCGCACAAAGCGGAGATCTTAAAGCCTTCGAACGCTTAATAAATGCGAGTAAAAATACCGTAACTGCAATTGCCCTTGGCATTGTAAGAGATATAGATGCTAGCGAAGACGTAGCGCAAAAAGTATTTATTAATTGTTGGCAGAACCTAGCGAGTTTAACTAATCCTAAAAGTTTTATGCCTTGGGTACGCCAAGTGGCCCGTTACATGGCCATTAATTACCTGCGAGACAACAAAGTTTCACAATCGATAAAAGGTGATGAGGGCGAAAGTATTCTGGCAAGTTTCTGCAAAAGTGACGATACGCTAGAAACTAGGGTGTCAGACGAGCAAACCAAGAAAATAGTAGCAGCACTTATTGATGAATTGCCATCAGATAGCAGAGAAGTGGTGCTGTTATATTATCGAGAGCAATGCTCTACAAAGCATGTTGCGCAGTTACTTAATATTTCAGATGCTGCGGTAAGACAAAAGCTTTCACGGGCACGAGCCATGCTTAAAACCCTAACATTGGATAAATTCAGCCGCGTTATTATTGCCACAACGCCGGCAGTTACATTTACGTCAATGACACTATCATTGCTAGCTAGCACTAAACCCGCCGCAGCGGCGGTAACCGCTGGGGCTACGGGAAGCGCATCAAAAAGCGGCGTACTTACCAGTATCTGGAGCAAAGTAATATGGGTGTTAAGTGGCGCTATGTTTGGTGCGCTTGTTGCCATGATGGCGGTAATTGCTTCACATAAATTGGCTGAACGCTATATGCAGCATGAATCTGACAAGAAAAAGCTTAAACAAGTGCGCAACTACACTTTAGTGTGGATTTTCGTTTGGGGTGTTTTATTTGCCGCCTCTTACGAGTTTTCTACTGGGTTTATAGCACCATTATTAACCTACTGCGGGTTTGGTGCAGGTATCGCTATTTTAACAAAGCGTGCTCATCAGATTATTTACTCGCCATCGCAGAAACTAAATTCGCCACCTTCTGATACAGAATTCAGTCTATATGAACAGCACGAGCAGCATGCTCAGCTCGGCGAGGAAAAAAGTACAGATGTTCAGGTTAAACAACCCGTTAAAGTTGCTAACGTGCTAGGGCTGTACGGTGGCCTAATTCTTGGTTTTGTAGGGTTGATCGCAGGGCTAATCAATAGTGGTCGATTGGTTATAGGTTAATCTGCTTCTCTTACTTCTAGTGCTTCAATATTAATAATAGTAGAGCGGTTTAACGTTATTTTAAATCGCTGAACTTGCTGCTGCTTTTGTTTGTTGGTATGCATTAATACCACGTTTATTTGATAGCGACGCTCAACAGCTTGTTTGGTGATTTTGTTATTTTCTAGCGAATACAGCTTACCTTCGCCTTTTTTTAAGAAGCGAATAAAAGGGGTAAGATTAAAGTAAATACGCTGTTGTATATCGTCGTAACCTGGCAAAAAGCTTTTCGCATTCACGCGAGTGTCGCTACGAAAATGAAGCAACTGGGCTGCCTGTTTGTTTTGCTGCCTACGGGTTTGATACAACTTATCTACCTGCTTGGGTAAATCTCTATTGCGAATGTATTCAAGCCAAATAGTTTGGGTGGCAATTCTGCTTTTATTTACACTGTGGCTATAAATAATCTTCCACTTCGGTAGACCTTTTTGAATACGCCGCCAAATTACCCGAGTAATGTCTTCTTTAAAGATTTCCCTAAGCCCGTAAATAACACCAAGAATTCCCACGAAGGCCACAGTCACTTCGGTAAAGTTGGTGCGAGCGTTTAGTACCAACACCATCACTGCCGCCATAATTACTGCGGTTACTGTACCCTTAACTAACCGGTTCAAATAGGTATTCAGGCTTTTCGTTTTCTTTTGAAATACCACGCCGTATTCAATTAAACGCTGTAGTAGTCGCATTTTGTTAGTAATACGATTTGGATCGTCTAACGTAATCTGCGAGTTATATTGATTATCTGCACGGTACTGATTTTCTCGTCTACAAAAATCGAAAAGAAATTTCCGTTCACTGGAATAATCGCTACTTTTCGGGGCAGAGGACAGCAGCTTTAAAAACGACTGTTCAACCTGCCAACTTAAATAATTATCCGCATTTTCAAAATACGCTCGTAATTTTTCATCAGAAGGGGTGTAGCGCCTAAGCTTTTTTAGCAGATCTGAGGTTTGCTCAGCCAGCACGATGGCTTGTGGGTAAAATTCTTTGCTGTCTTTAATCTTTAGCGTTTGCTTAACGTCTGTGTCGAGTGCGGTACGAATTTGATACGAATACAAATTTAGATTTAACCGGTAGTCACTTTGCTCGCCTTTTTTCTGACTAATGAAGCGACTACGAACCAAAGGGACATGTAACTGATCTGAATAATAGGCACTGTGGTTTTGAATACTGTGATGAAAATACTGTTCTTCGGTAAGGGTTTTCGAGCTTATACCCATTTCATCAGGCAGTGAGAAATACAAGTCAAGACGCTGATGATCGCTCGGCAATAGCTGATAATCGACTCTTAAAGACAGGTTTTCATCTTGCGTGAGTTTAATCTTGTGCACTTAGGTAATTTTCGCCTTATTCATCACAGTGTTACCGCTTCTTACGAAAGTATGCACTAGTTTGGTTTTGTCACGAGCAATACTACGGATTATATCGCCCTCATAGGGCGCTATTATACTTTGAAACCATTCGAAGGAAATAATTCTGTCTATCTAATTAAGCAATTAACGCTGATTTCCACAAATTTATTTGGTTGTTTTATAATCTGACCATAAATTAGTGCTTAGTGTAAAAAATTGTTCGTGTTCTATCTAATCGGTAATTCTAAAAAGTGAGTGTTCTTATTGGCTAGTACAACCACCCTTCAAAATCGTACACAAATAAAACTAAACTGAAAGAAATTAGTCAATAAAACAGCTAATTGTATTTATTTTAACCATTCCTTTTGGGCGCAAACAAAGCTCCTTAGATTTAGTTCAAATCATTTTTATGCAAATTCAGCCTTTGTCAACGTTGAATTATTAGTGTTATTACCTTAGTATTTATTTTTATTGAACGATCAATTAATAAAAAATACACATTACTCAGATAGAGTTGAATATCTTCTTTAGTCTTCAATACTGAATAGAACCGCTTCTTGAATTGAAGTTTCGATTGGCAGTTATATAAGGGGTTCAACGTATTTGTAGACTTCGGTGAAAACGCTATCTGTGAACGTTTTAAGCATAAATAACGGATTCAAGACGTTAATCAAACGGTATGTGTGTTATTCGAGCGCTCAGGTCTGCGTAAGGCAGTAAGCACGCCTGACGAAGTAAATTGGACAATGTTAGCGAGTTCTAATCTGCTGACAGTTATCAAAATAGGTTTTAATGTGACGACCCCGGTTTATCAAAATTTTATTCATGGCCAATTCATTGCCAATAAAAGCGGCGAAACATTTGCGGTTAAAAACCCCGCTACCGACGAAGTTATTTATCACGTTGAAGTGGCAGATGATGCTGTTCAACAGGCGGCAATAGCAAGCGCAAAAGAAGGCTTTGCTACTTGGTCTGCTATGACACCGGTAGAGCGCAGCCGTATTCTATTAAAAGCAGTAGCGTTACTTCGCGAACGTAATGATGAGTTGGCTAAAATTGAAGTGCTAGATACCGGTAAGCCTTGGCAAGAAGCCGAATGTGTTGATGTTGTTACCGGTGCTGATGTCATTGAGTACTTTGCTGGCCTGGCTCCTACACAAGTAGGGCAACAGCAGATGGTAGGCGAAGATTTCTACTACACACGCAAAGAGCCTCTTGGCATTTGTGCAGGTATTGGCGCGTGGAACTATCCATTACAAATTGCGTGCTGGAAATCTGGCCCTGCATTAGCGGCAGGCAACGCATTAATATTTAAACCTTCAGAAGAAACACCATTAGGAGCCATTAAACTGGCTGAAATTTTCTTTGAAGCGGGCGTACCAGCGGGCGTGTTTAATGTTGTACAAGGTGCAGCAGAGGTAGGCCAATGGTTAACTCAAAGCCCTGATATTGAAAAAGTGTCTTTTACTGGTGAAGTCGGTACAGGCAAAAAGGTAGTGGCTAGCGCAGCAGGCTCGTTAAAAGACGTAACCATGGAACTTGGCGGTAAATCGCCATTGTTGGTGTTTGAAGACGCCGACGTATCGCAAGCGGTTAGCGCAGCCATGTTGGGTAACTTCTATACCCAAGGTGAAGTTTGCACAAACTGCACACGAGTGTACGTACATAAATCGGTATACCAAGCGTTTATAGACGAACTTAAAACCCGTACTGAAGAAAACATAATTGCAGGCGACCCGCTCGATCCTAACGTAAATTTAGGCGCGCTTATTTCTAAAACTCATCAAGACCTAGTGATGAGCTACATCAACAAAGGTGTAGAAGAAGGCGCTACTGTGCTAACAGGCGGCACAACACTAAGCCCAGAATCTGCGCCAAACGGCTACTTTGTAGCGCCTACTGTATTCACCGATTGCACAGACGATATGACTATTGTTAAAGAAGAAATCTTTGGCCCAGTCATGAGTGTATTGGTGTTTGAAGATGAAGCCGATGTTATTCAGCGTGCTAACAATACTCATTTAGGCTTGGCTGCGGGTGTGTTTACCAAAGATATTAAACGAGCACACCGTGTTATCCATAAGCTTCAAGCGGGTATTTGCTGGATAAACAGCTATGGTAATTCGCCGGCTGAAATGCCTGTGGGCGGCTATAAGCAATCGGGCATTGGCCGTGAAAATGGTATTGAAACGCTAGATCACTACACACAGACCAAATCAGTATACGTGGGCATAACTGACATAGAGAGCCCGTTTTAATGAGTATACAGTCATATGATTTCATCATAGTAGGTGCTGGCTCTGCGGGGTGTGTGTTAGCTAACCGACTATCAGAAGACGCAAACAATAGCGTACTTTTGCTAGAAACCGGCGGCAGTGATAAAAGCATTTTCATTAAAATGCCCACGGCATTGTCTATACCCATGAATAGCGACAAATATGCATGGCAGTTTCACACTGAAGAAGAGCCGTTTCTAGATAACCGTAAAATGCATTGCCCTCGAGGTAAGGTATTAGGTGGGTCTTCATCTATTAACGGTATGGTGTACGTTCGCGGCCATGCAAAAGATTTCGATGAATGGGAAGAACACGGTGCACAAGGCTGGAATTACCAAGCTTGTTTACCTTATTTTCAAAAAGCCGAGTCTTTTTATTTAGGTAAAGATGATTATCGTGGTGGAATGGGCCCATTAGGGGTTAACAATGGCAACGAAATGGCCAACCCTTTATACACCGCCTTTATAGAAGCGGGTCAAGAAGCGGGTTATGCCGCAACGGCTGACTATAACGCCGCTCAGCAAGAAGGCTTCGGCCCCATGCACATGACCGTGAAAGACGGCGTGCGTAGCTCGGCAAGTCGCGAATATTTAGATCCAGTTAAATCCCGTAAAAATCTTACGCTTGTTACTGGTGCTCTGGCTGAAAAAGTATTGCTTGAGGGCAAAAAAGCAGTAGGTGTGCAGTACAGCGTAAATGGTAAGAGCGTTACAGTAACAGCCAATAAAGAAGTGGTGCTAAGCGCTGGCTCTATTGGCTCGCCGCATCTATTACAGCTTTCTGGTATTGGCGACAGCGACACTCTAAAAGCAGCAGGCGTTGACGTTAAGCACCATTTGCCAGGGGTAGGGCAGAACCTACAAGATCACTTAGAGTTCTACTTCCAATACAAGTGCAAACAGCCCATTACGCTTAATGGTAAATTAGGGCTCATTTCAAAAGGTCTTATTGGTGCACGTTGGATGTTTACCCGCAAAGGGTTAGGGGCTACCAATCACTTTGAGTCTTGTGCGTTTATTCGCTCGAAGCCGGGTGTTGAATGGCCTGATATTCAATATCACTTCTTACCAGCGGCTATGCGTTACGACGGGCGCAGTGCCTTTGATGGCCATGGTTTTCAGGTGCATGTTGGTCACAACAAGCCTAAAAGCCGCGGTGCCGTTACCATTAAAACGGCTAACCCAACCGACGCACCCAAAATTCAGTTTAATTACTTGCAGCATCAAGACGACATTGAAGGCTTTCGTGCCTGCGTGCGCTTAACCCGTGAAATTATTGAACAAAGTGCGTTTGACGATTACCGAGAAGATGAAATTCAACCTGGTAAGCATGTTCAAACCGATGAAGAAATCGACGCTTTTGTGCGCCAAGCGGTAGAAAGCGCTTATCACCCGTCTTGCTCGTGCAAAATGGGTGAAGATGCCATGGCGGTAGTGAATTCCAAGACGCAAGTTCATGGTGTTGAGCGCTTACGTGTGGTGGATTCTTCAATTTTTCCCACAGTACCTAACGGCAACTTAAACGCGCCTACCATTATGGTGGCCGAAAAAGCGGCAGATTTAATTCTTGGCAAGCCAGCGTTAGCCCATTCACCGGTTAGCGTTACTACATCTGCTAATTGGGAAACGGTTCAGCGCAATTCAACCATTTAACCTGAACGGCTTACACGTACCCAAAAGGCATTTTTGGTACGTATGAAAAATATAACAACAGGAAGAAAGATGAAGCATTATCGTTTGTTTTGGGGAGGTAGTAATGACCTTATGGCTTAATGCTGGGATCATTTTCACCCTATTGGCCATTGTGGTTATTCTCGCGAAATGGGGAAATGTGAAGTGTATTGGTGTAACACCGGTAAGACTTTTCACCTTCATTGCTATCCTATTTACCTCAGGCCTAGACGTTGGCCTAATCATGTTTCCGCTTACCGAGTTCGGTGGTTATGAGAACATAACAGCGAACCCTGAATACGCTTTTACTAACCCAATTGCCATTGAGTTTGGTTACTGGGGCTTTCTAATATGGGGCTTTTACTTTCTTACCTGTTTTTATTTTTGCGTGGTAGAGCCCAAGGTTAAGTTTTTTGAAATACCTTTGGTTAAATTCATTAATAACGTAGTGATTATAGGCACTTGTGCATTTACGGCGTTTTTACTGTTATCGAATTTGCCATGGTACTTACCGGCTATCGGCGATGGCGAGTCCATCATACCTACTTTTTATTTTATCGTGTTTGCGGCTATCTGCTTTGCGGTTTATTCCAGTACCGACATTAAATATGTGCGGTTATTGAGCATCTCTACCACATGGTTGTTTATCGCGTTGATTGGCTTTATGTGGGCTGGAGCGTTCTTGGGGAGCGACAGTCAAATTGCTGCTTTTACGCATAATTTAGAGCTGATAGGCAGTTACTTTGGAAATATAGAACACTTTGTATTGCCGCTAAACGACTACCACGAGTTTTATTTATTTTGGTGGTTCGCATGGAGCATCATGATTGGGCAGTTTACCTCGCGTTTTGTGGGTGGCTTACGCACCTATCAAGTGCTAGGCGCCATGCTGATATTTCCATCAATACCTATTGCTGTGTGGTTCAGTGTTATTTATCAATATCACGAGGCAGGTATACCCACTACAGGTTTGAAAAATTTTGCGATGGCCTTCGTAGGAATTGTATTTGTTATTAACTCCCTAGATTCGCTTATTCGCCTGTATACAGACAACCTCAATTTAACGGTAAAGCGCTTTGGTAAATTGAAATATATTGCCATGAATGTCGCCATGCTTTCCTTGCTTACATTGCTTTTCAAGTTAGAGTTTTTACAAATTCAGTGGGTAGGTGCATTAGTCATCGGCCTGTTTTTCAGCTGCGCGTTTTTCATGCTGTACCGTAAGCCGAAAACGGTAAGAAATATCGATAGTTCTCCTAAAGACAACGAAATCGATTTTACAAAAATAGATTCAGGGCCGTAAGAGCCTCAAATAAAAACATCACTATCTATCTAATAACAGAAAATAAAACACAATACTCAACGGGAGTTTTATGAACACTTATGTGCCAAAAAAACGAAGTTTTATAACTTTGTCTGTACTTGCTGCGATGTCACTAACATCAATGCATGCGCTTGCTCAAGAAGCTGAAGCTAAAGCCGCTGAAGAAGACAAAGATGTTGAATCAATATTAGTGACTGGGCGTAATGTTTCATACGCTAATAGTGCAACGTCAACAGAAATGAAAAAGCAACAGACCCCGATGACTAGCGCATTGGCGCTTATCGACAATTTGCCAGGTGTATTGGTCACTGAAGGCGACCCATTTGGTTCTGATGAATGGTCTACTACGATTTCAATTCGTGGTTTTCAGGTTAACCTAGACTCTCAGCAAATCGGGATGACCGTAGATGGCATTGCCAACGGTAACTCGAATTATGGTGGTGGTACTAAAGCCAGCCGCTATATTGATACCGAAAACTTACGTGGCACTGTCGTTTCTCAAGGTACCGCTGATATTAGTTCGCGCTCAAATGAAGCCCTTGGCGGAACAATGGATTTCACTACCATTAGACCTGCGCTGGACGAGCAATTAACAGTAAGTACAACGTTTGCAGAATACAACGCCAGTAAAATTTACGTTCGTTATGACACGGGTGAGATTGCACCAGATACGTTTGCATGGCTTTCATTATCTACTCAGCAAAATGATGATTATATGGATGGGTCAGTGACTAATACCCGTGATCATTTAGAAGGTAAAATCATTAGCACAGTAGGTGAAGTAGACCTTACCGGCTACGTGAGTTATGACGATGCACAAGAATTCACTTATCAGCGTGTTTATGGATTGGCACAGTATGCTCAAAACCCTGATTGGGATGGATTAACCGAAAGTTGGTCTGGCATTCCATATCAAGATCAGGTTTATCGTGGAGGATGGGTTACCGAGCGCGAGAACTTCTTCACCTATCTAAAAGCCGATTTCTCAGTGGGAAGTGTCGATTTTAGTACTAACGTTTATTATCACGAAAACGAAGGTACGGGTAAGTGGAACCCATACTACATTGCTGATGTAACCGATGACGGCGCAGGTAATGCAAACTCTGAATTAGATTCGTCTACTACTGCTTTTGGCGGTGCGTCACAAGGTTTAATCTACTTTGTGAACAGCGCTGGTGAAGCGTTATCGCCAATTGATGGCTGTGTTAGTTCAATCAGTTCACCTTATGGTGGCGGCGGCGCTGAAGTTGATCCAAATTGTTATGAGCAAGGCGCTATTGCAGTAAGCTCTAATCGCCATACACATTATAATAAGAAGCGCATTGGTATTAACGGTGACTTCGTATGGAACACAACTATTGCCGACATGGACAACGTAGTGCGAGGTGGTTTTTGGTATGAAGATTATCAGCGTGACGAATACCGCGATTGGCACAAGACTATCGATGCTTCAACGAGCGCTCGTTATGAGAACACCCCTTATTGGGTTCAGTACGACCGAGAGTTTCCGGTTGAAACATTGATGTACTATGTTGAAAACGAACTTGATGCAGGATTCGCTAAAATTCGTTTAGGTGCAAAACAGTTCAATGTTGATGTGTCTAAAGAAGACCAATTCACACCTGAAAACAACTTAGACATATCGTCTGATTCTGATGTACTTATTTCAGCTGGTTTCGTTGCACCACTACCGGTTAACGGTTTAGAGCTTTTCGGTGGTTATGCAGAGAACTTTGCAGCGGTTAAAGATGCTGTATTAGAGCGTGACGATACTGATATCAGTACTGTAGAGCCCGAAACTGCAGACAATATCGATTTCGGTTTACGCTACTCAACACCTGGTTTTAATGCAAGCTTAACGTATTACACGATTGAATTTGAAAACCGCATCACCTTTGTTAGCAACGAAGATGTAAATGGCATCGACTTCTTAGAATCTGCTGCAGGCGGCTATATCAATGACGGTGGTATTGAATCTGACGGTATTGAAGCCTCAATTGATTACAGCATTACCGATTCATTAAGTATATATGTTTCTTATACTAAAAACGACTCTACTTACACCGACGAAGGCGTTAGCGGTAACACCGTAATAGGCTCGCCAGAAGACATGGCTGTGGTTAGTTTTGACTATACTAAAGGTGATTTCTACGCTGGCTTTAGCACAAAATATGTAGGCGAGCGTTTCTTAGACCAAGCTAATACACAAGAAACTGACTCTTACATTGTTAGTGACCTGTATCTAGGTAAAACGGCTTACGATATTGGCGGCGGCATTGATAGCGTAGAGCTAAGCTTTACGGTAAACAATGTGTTTGACGAAGACTATCTTGGTTCTATTGCCGCAAACGCTGGATGGATTGGTGCCCCTCGCATCGCTTCTTTCAATGTTCGTGTTGCTATGTAATTAGCACTGCGTAATTAGAGCTATGTAATACAATAGACAAAGCCGCAATCAGACATTCTGGTTGCGGCTTTTTTTCAATTGCTACCACATGTTTTCGCTCTTCAGATCTATTATTTTTCTACTTACTCAATTTACAAAAGCGACTTGTTATTACCATATAAGGTGTTTCTATGAAGTTTTCGACGCTTAACCCTGCATTATTGGGCATCACATTACTGGTATCGGGGAGTCTTTTATCTCATGCAGGTCATGCCTCGGTTAGTATCACAAAAGGCAAAACGGCAATTCCGCATGGAAATGCTACTTCTAATCAAGATTTAACCATTCAAAACGATAAATTGGCATTTGCTATTGCAGTAGATTCAGCGCCGCCTTGGGGCGTAGCAAGAGGGTGTATAGTTGATATTGCTAATGTGAAAGCTGATGGCACTTTAAGTAACGACCGCGTTGCTTTTGCCGATTTCATTCCAAATAACTGGTCTAGCTGGCCCAATACTTACACCAAAATTGATATTCTCAAAGACACGGCTGAAGAAGCTGCGGTTAACATTAAAAGAGACTTTGGCGAAACTGAAATAAGTACTACCTACCGCCTTTTTGAGGGCTCAGACCTTATTCGTGTTGAAACCACCATGACCAATAAGGGCGATAGCGATTTAGCATTGCTTTCAGGCTATACCTTATGGCCAGATTCCGGATATAAATTCGCTGTTCCTCGTAATCACACCATCGATAAACCATTGGAAAATAGGTGGTTATCAGACCGTTTCGTAGGTTACGACGAAGAATGGGCGATTGCATTGCACGCACCTTATATGCGTGAAACTAAAAACCAGTCACGTGATTTATACGCGGCACATATACTGAGCCCGTCACAAAGTATGACGTTCTCGGGTGATTACCAGGTATTGCCTCGCGGTAACTTAGCGGCCGTTGTTAGCGCCGAAATAAAACGTAAAGGGTTAAAAAGCGGAACAATTCAAGCACACATAAGTACTCAGGAAGGGCAAGCCGTAGAACAAGCCGCTATTGTCGTGTCGCAAAATGGCGTGCCTTATATGTGGGCGATGGGTGATGGCAAGAATGTGGCATTCACGCTGCCGGTAGGAGATTACGAAGTTTACGCTACAGGCAAACAACATTCAGACAGTAAAACGCGCCTGATTACAGTTGAAGAAAACGTGACCCAAACACTTTCATTCGATGCGCTTCGCGCGCCCGGCAAAATAAGCCTTGATATTACCGATGAGAAAAGTCAGCAGCCCATAGATGCAAAAATTACGATAGAGCAGGGCAACCAACCACTCATCGAATATTTAGGGGCGCGAACCTTTTTCACTGACCTTGATAATATCGGCAATGCCGTATTTGGTTTGGCGCCGGGGGAATACGAATTAGGCGTTTCACATGGAGCGGGCTTTAATGCCAAAAGTACGATAATAGCGGCAAGTGTTGATGCAAATAAAACAACAACCGTAGCAAGTGCTATTGATGTTAAAACCTATCCAACGAAGCACGGTTGGTACGCAGGCGACCTGCATCATCATGCCGATGTGTTAGAAGGGTCAACTAACCCGAAAAATTTGGTACGTTCTCAATTAGCGGCTGGTTTAAACGTGCTGTTTGTTAGCGATCATGATTCCACTAAAAACAACGACACCATTCAAACACTGGCCGATACGCGCAATGTACCCTTTATACCGTCTATTGAAGTGTCGCCTTCTTGGGGCCACTTTAACGCTTTTCCCATAGATAGTGGGGCGCAATTAACGGTTGATCCAGGCGTAGATGATATACACAGTATTATTGAAGATGTTCGCCGTATGGGGGCTACTGTAATTGCTTCAAATCACCCCTACATACCTTATGGCTATTTAAGCAGTTTGGATAAAGGCTCAGCGCCAGGGGGATTTAACCCTAGCATTGATTTATTCGAACTAAATGCGGTAGTAAATAATGAGCCAACCGTTAACAAAGCGCATCAGTTTTGGAATGAAGGATTACCGTACTACTTTACTGCAGGTTCAGATACTCATGATGTATTAAATCAAACCAGTGGATTAAACAGGCTATTTGTATATACCGGCAGTAAGCCTGATGCGAATGCCTTCGCGCAAGCCGCGAAAGATGGTCATTCTTATGTATCTTTTGGCCCTGTGATTTACCCAAAAAACGTCATGTTTGGCAATACATTGAAGCTTGCAAAGGCACAAGCACAGACGATCAGTTTCGATTTGGTGGCGGTAAATGGGCTTAAGTCTGTGCAGTTGATTGGTAGTGATAGCACAGCCACAACTACCGCTACCAATAAGCAAAGTGCCGTGAACAGCGTAGTGCTTGAAGATAAAAAACTAACTGGAGATCACGATTACGTTAGCTTTAAAGTACCACAAGCTTCTGGCTGGGTAGCGCTAATCGTAGAAGATAACGAAGGCCGCAAAGCCTACACCAACCCCATTTGGCTTAAGTTGGTTGATGAGAGCCAGTTTTAGTTAAAATAAAGGGGGCAGACTCTGACCCCCTTTATTCTAACTCATTGGCAGCTGTTAAACTTTACCTCATTATTATTGTAAAAATTTAAATCTCTGATTTTGGCCGTTATAGCAGCTCCACTGAACTATGTTTGCACCGTTAGTAGTTGCTTTTCCGGCCACGTCAATGCACTTACCTGTGACTTTACTTCGGATCTCGAAGTGTTGATCTCCTTTATCGTGTAGCGTCCACTTTTGATTGTCATTTGCACTGTTACATACCCATTGATGAATATTTGCGCCATTTGCCGAGTTGTTATCTTTCAGTTCAACACACAAATTACTTTGCGTTGATTGAATTAAATACTCATTGTTGCCAGCGGAAATAAATTTGAAGCTCTGGTTTGTGTTTGTGGTATCACAGGTCCATTGCTGATACTGACTGCCATTAATCATAGCGCCTTGGGCAACGTCGATACAGCGACCAGAATGTTTAGCTTGCAAGTTTGTGTTGCCAGTCACCACTCCGTCAACCGGTTTATAAACGCGGATCCAGTCCACATACATTTTGTTTTTGGAACCATCTGCAAGTTCAGCATCAGAAGCAACTATGCCTTGGTTAGAGCGCCAATCATGATCCTCGGTATCGATAATAATGAAGGCTTCTTGATCCATGTTGTATTGCGATTTATCCAAAGTTGCGCCAGTGTAATCTTTATCTTTCATAACAACCTGTGCCCACGAACCATCTGGCGTTTGCTGGCCGTCGATATAGAAAGTTACTTCGGTGGGGCTTTTCCAATACGCCCCAAAGCGATGAAATTGATCGCGCCAATAGGTGCCAGTTGAGGGTATGTTATGGGTTTGGTCATTAAAGTCGCTAATAATTTGGTTGGTTTGTTCGTCCCGCAAGAAAACATGAAAGTTGGTTGACATGTTTTTGGCAAACCAGGTGTCTGCAGCACCGCCGTATACCTCTAGAATGTCTATTTCTCGTTCATCGTTTTGACTTAATAACCAAAAATTTGAGGAGAGTTCCAAATTGCTAACTTTTATTCTTGCCTCTAAATAAATTGGAAATTTAACTTTGGTTTTAGAAGTAATAACACCAGCGTTGACCTGGTTTGTGCCTTGTCTGCGTGAGGCACTGATAATTAGGTTGCCATTAGCAACCCAAGATTCATTACTTGACCAGTAGGTTAAACCTGGTCCTGTCCAGTTATTAAAATAGCTGTCGTTCCATTTATCGGTAAAATCGCTTGGTTTTCCAATGTAATTAAAAGAGTCGGAATATTGGGTTTGAAGTTGCCAAACTTTGCCACCACCAGGAGAAGTTGGAAGTGGAATATTATCCCAATCTTCGCAATGTGCTACCGTGCTTGTGATTATACCTGCGAGTAATATTGATAGATATTTCATAATTACCTCTGCTCATTGTTAATAATATGTTTAATTTGTGACGTTACAATATAAACATTGTACATACAACTGTTAACAATGTTGCCGGTGTTAGCATTTTTGCAGTTTGCAAATTTTTCATTTTTTAAGCGTTTGCTGTATTTTGAAGAATAATTATTAGTTCAACCCAATTTAAGGTTTTTAGAAGTGAATTAAGCAGAAAATAACAAACTTTGAGGTGGGAATGTGTTGTTGTGTAGATTATGGCTTTGTGTACTACAAAGTTAATAGAAGATAGTAGAAGTAGTAGCAGAGTACATTAATAAAACAAATGTACTCTGCTCCCTTTGTCTTTTAACTAGTAGCAAGGGCAGGATTGCGATTACGCAGTTGTAAATAACTAAGCGCCCACATGATAAAACCACCAAAGAACAGCATTGCCGATGCGTAGCCGGTTTCGTTGAAACTAGCGCCAGATGCCAACAAAGCACCACCTAACATTGGGCCAATGGCATTCGCCGTATTAAACGCGCATTGCACGAGAGCGCCTATCATTGCATGTCCCGTGGGTGAAACATCTAACAACATCGACTGAATAACAGCGGCTAAGCCAACGCTTGCGCCTAGTAGGAATACGGTAAGGTATAGCCACCAAATATTGCTCGCCGCAAATACATACATAACAGCTACGCCAACACTACATAGTAATGCTATACCTGTGGTGCGAAGAGGGGATTTATCAGCAAGTTTACTAATAAACCAGTTTCCGATAGTGGTACCAATACCGAACATCATCATGGCTACCGAAATAGTTACTTCTGGTGAGTGAGTCACGTTTAATATGGTATCGGCAAGGTAAGTATAAATACAAAAAACGCCACCAAAACCCACGAATATGATGCCTGAAATTGACCATACAAGTTTGTTCTTAAGTACGCCAAACTCCTCTCGTAAGTTCGTTGGAGTGGTCACCGGGCTACTAGGTACGAACAGATAAATAAGCGCAATGGTGATGAGCGCAAGCACCGCCACTATAGCCATACACACGCGCCAACTCATATTCTGCCCAATCAAGGTAGCCATGGGCACACCAACGATTGTGGCAATAGTTAAGCCAGCAAATACCATCGACATATAGCTGGCGCGTTTTCCAGTAGGCGCCATACTAGCGGCAATTAACAACGCGGTGCCGAAATAAGCGCCGTGGGGTAACCCAGACAATACGCGATAAAACACTAACTCTGGCAAGCTTGAAGCGATAGCACTTAAGCCATTAGCTATACACATCATTGCTGCAAAGATAATTAATGCAGTGCGACGGTTAGTTTTATTGGTGAGTAACATAAACGAAGGTGCCCCAATGACCACACCAATGGCATAGCCGCTTATTACATTGCCGGCCATTGATGGAGTGACAGCATAAGTCTCAGCGATAAGAGGCAACATCGACATAGATGAAAACTCTGTTAGCCCTAAAACAAATGTGCCAAGGGCCATCACTAACATAGGCCAAATTACAGTGCTTCGGTTTGAAGGTGATACAGACATAAATACCTTATAGATTTGATGGCGACCAATTATGTGAAGTATGCAGGCCCATCAATAACAAATACGTTTTGAGAAATTGTGCAATATAAATAGGTAGCGAATCTACGCTAACCTTCAATATGGCAACTTGATAAAAATTTGGTGTAGTAGGGATGTTTTGAATCAAAGCGGCCTAGTAAACAAAACGAAAACAGGCAGCAAAATTGAATAACGGCTTTTTATTATGCGGCGATTATACGCTACTAAAGCATTACATTTCTATTGCTAGCGCCACAGATTGCCTAGTTTTATCGGCCAAATTCTAAGCTGCGTGAGTTACCTATAAAAAAACCGGCGAAGAAACGCCGGTTTTTGTCTTTATCTTATAAAAAGAAAATTACATTTTATAAGCTACGGTTACATAACCAAAGCGGCCGATGTTGTCGTATGTAGCATCGTTTAAACCAGTACCAGTGGTACCTGTAGGCAGTGCACGGTTAAATAGGTTATCAATACCCACGGTTAGGCTCACGCCGTTTGCGAAGTTGTAACCTGCGGTCACGTCAGTAACTGCATATGATGGCAGTTCCATACGATTACTCGGGTTAGGGTTGAGCGCTAACTCTTGATTGTCGTAAAGGCTCGCACGTTCAATGTAGCGAGTTTTCCAACTTGCTTCCCAGTCACCGCGGCTGTAATTAAGCGTAAATACACCTTGCCAATCAGACTCACCGGCAGTGCCCGCGTATTGGTAAAATAGGTCTGGGTTATCTTGGAATGGGAACTCTTTGCGATCTTTAAGGTAGGTTGCGATCAGGCTAGTACGAAAGGCACCTTCTAGCGCATCAAAGTCGTAGCCTAGTTCGAAATCTACACCCTTTGCTTCTTGGCCTGCAATGTTCAACGCATAACTGCGAATTTGTGTGATTTCACCTGTTACTGAATCACGGTCGATAAGGCCGCAATAAGGGTTATCGATACCTGTTTCAGAGTCTACGCAACGATCAAGAATCGTTTGACCATCTATGCTGGTAATCGCGTCGGTAAGTTCAATTTCCCAATAGTCGACAGTAGCAGTAAAGCCTTTGAACCAACCAGGTGTGTAAACCAAACCTAGTGTTTTAGAGATAGATTGCTCTGCTTGAAGGTCAATGTTACCACCATTTACACCTTCCAACGTGGCTGAATCATACTCAGAGTTGAAATCTGCTGGAACGCCTAATGCATTGCAGTTTGCGATACGCTGGTCGGCGTTAGCAAGGTTATCTAGGTTGTCTGTACGGCATGGGTCGTCAACGTTGAAGAACGTTTGGCTAGCTTCGCCGTATAGTTCGCTAATATTTGGTGCGCGAAGGGCTGATGATTTAGTTGCTCTTACACGTAAATCTTCGAATACCTGCCAATCTAGACCAAGCTTCCAGCTCTTTGCATTACCAATAGACGAATAGTTAGCAATACGCGCGGCCGTGTCGAACGTCAGCATATCTACGCCTGGAAGACCTTCAAGTAGCGGTATAGTAAGTTCTGTAAATACTTCAGATACGTCATACTCACCTTTATCTTCGCCAAGAACGTTGAAGAAGGTGCCAACCGCATTATTAGGCTCTTTAATTTCGCTTTTCTCTTTGCGATATTCTACACCTGCGGCAAACCCTACGTAGCCCGCTGGTAACTCATAAATACCAGAGTTAGCAATCGTCGCGCCAGCGTTGTACTGTTCAATTGTGCTGTTACCCACCGATGTGGTATTCACATAATTAATCGCTTCTTGTGAAGGCTGGCCGTAACCCATAATGTTAAGCGGAACACAGCCATCAGCACTGCCTGATGCACAAACAATATTGCCATTGTCATCTTCAATTGCGTCTATCGCATTATAGAAGTTTTGCAAAATAAGGTTATTGCGATTTTCACGCTCTAGTTCTGTTTTGCCGTAGTTTACAAACGCTTCGTAGTTCCATTCATCGTTGATGTAGCCTTCCACACCAAGCACGTAGCGATAAGTTTCACGCTCGTCTGCTTCAGTACGACGGCCTAAATCGGTCATCATGCGGTTAAGCTGAATAGTATCAAGGCCGTTTGCGTCCATGTACTCAGCAACGCTGTCGTCTAGAAATGCGTTGTTTCGAGAGATAGTCGTTTCATCGCTATAGAAGAAGAAAGCAGGCTGGCCCATAGAAATGGCGCGAGTACGGGCGTATTTAGCTTGCGCGTAAACGGTGGTGTCGTCGTTTAGTTTGTAGTTACCTTTAACATTTAGGTTAGTACGGTCAAACTCAGGCTGTAGTTGCGTGAACTGGCGAAGGTTGAAAAAGTCGCAGTTAGCGCAGAAAACGCCGTCTACTTGATTGCCAGTATAAATGTCTTTAAGTGAGCCGTCAGCGTTAAAAGTTTGAGTTCCACCACCGAACACACCTGCGTTATTTAATACGTAGTAACCGGCGTTAGCCGTGTAGATATCATCAGGGTATGCGGTTGAATCTAGCTGGTCTTCACTGCGCTCGTAACCCATGATGCTTTCAAAACTCATGTTACGATAAGACGTGGCAGTCCACGGGTTATCTAGAGCATCTAACGATTCTTGCGAGCTATATTCAGCTGCAAAAGCGATGTTACCGCGGTCGTTGTCGAAGTTGAAACCGTAAGACGCCTGATATTTATCGTTTTTATAGCCGTTTTCCTGCGCAAAACCTTGGGTTGCGCTAATGTCGAACCCTTCAATATTCTTTTTAAGAATGAAGTTAACTACACCGGTAACCGCGTCGGCACCGTAAACAGCAGATGCACCACCCGTTACAATTTCAACACGCTCAATCCATGAAGTTGGGATCGTGTTCGTATCAACTGCGGCTGTGCCTGCTGATGAGGATACGTGGCGTTTACCGTCAACCAATACCAGTGTGCGGTCTGTACCCATACCGCGGAGATCTAAAATGTTTAGGCCCGCAGTACCAATAAATTGCCCTGAGTTACCAAGCGAATACGTGTTAGCTAGAGAGGGCAGTTCATTAAGCACCTCACCAATGTTCATCGCACCTGAGTTAAGCAGTGATTCGCCAGAAATAGCGGTAACCGGCGAAGGTGCAATTGCGCCCTGACGAGAAATACGTGAACCTGTAACTTGAATTTTTTCGACATCGGCGCCACTGGTCGCAGAGTCTTGCGCCAATACGTTGCCGGAGGTCAACGCGACGCTTCCAGCCAGTGCTAACCGAACAGCAGTTGCAATATTTTTCATGTGTGTTCCTGGTAAATTAAATTTTCGTACTTGTTATCAAATAAGGCCAAATTTTAGGCAAGCCTTAAAAGGTTAATTTATGTGCAAATTAATACTTTTGTCTAAGAGGGCGCGCATTCTAATGAGCATGAGTAGGCGAGATCAATTTTTTACGATGAAATGAATAACCCTTTTGGAACTATTAACTTATTGTTGATTTTTATTTAAATAGTAGGTTTTTCTTATGTGCGACATTTTTGGTAGAAAATTGAAAATTCATTGGGTGTTAAATAAGCGGTTGGTCAAATTTTGATTCGTTTGAATGATTTTTGTGCGACAAATCTTTGGATGTAAAGCTTCAGAAATTTAGCTTCTTAATCGAATAAGCCAAGTACTAGTCTGTTAGTGCGATATTTAACCTGTTAAAAATTAGTTCGGCATTTCATCTTGATAATATGGTTGTTCGTCGTACGATGGGAAATGTTAATTGAGTTGTTATTAGTTGTTTAAATAATGAGGCGCAGCGCCTGGCTCGGTTTCGCTTCGCAGCGAAGCATTATCATCGATTTTGGCGATGGCTATTTATGAAGGAGTAATATTTGTGGATGCAATTAATAGAGTTATACGCAGTCAAGAGAGCACGGATGGCATTTTTATTCAAATTTTCGGTATCGTTCTATTGCTGCCTGCAATTACCCTTCTTTGTATATCAACTGACACAAACCCACCTGCTACATACTTATTTTCTGGCTTTTTTATCTCGTTCTCTATTCTCTTATTGACGATAGGAACTTATCAAAAGCGAAAATTTTATAAGTTGGGCAAAACTCCATTAACGTTAACGCCATCATTCTGCGCAATTGGTGAGGAGTTTAAAGGTTCTATTGAAATTGGTAAGCCAAACTTTAATAGTGTTAAAGAAATAACAATCACTCTATGGCGGCGCAGAAAAACGGTTGGCGATGGGAGCCGAAAAGACAAAGTTTGGGAGTCAAATACAATAACAAAGATTAATCATGTAGACGACACAACCATCTTGGAGTTTAGTTTCACTATCCCGCACGACAAGAAGCCGACAAACAAAGGGTTCTTCTCAGAAAATAAATATTTTTGGGAGGCTAGTTTCGAGTTTGTTGAATCAATGCAAAATATAAAAAGAACTTGGGAAATCCCTGTAAAAATATAACAAGCACTTCCACCATGAAAGCAGGTATAGCAAGATTCTTGCGTTACTCGCTATCACTCAAACAATAATAAAAAGCTGCCAGATACCATCTGCGGCTAAAGGGAGCGTTAAATGTCCGATCCTTGTCTAGAGCCTAAGGTAATGGTTTGATAAAGCTTAGCTCAACGCCGTAGAGGCTAATTTGAACATAGTGGGCTAGATAGCAAAAAGCCCCTAAAAAGGGGCTTTTTGCGAATTGGTGGAGCTGGCGGGATTTGAACCCGCGTCCAGAAAATGTCTACCTTTGGTACTACATGCTTAGTTTGTCTTTTCTTTAACTACTTTAGACCCCGACAAACAGGGTTCTTGGTAGCTGTCCCGATACTATTTCGCGGTTCAACCTCAGGAGAGTTTCCCTCGCTAGTTTGCTTGGATGACCTTCCGAATCCACGCTAGCAAACAAAGCTGTGGTGGAAGGGCCTATACCGGTTATTAAGCGGCTAGTGCGTAGTTTTCGTCGTTTGCGACTATTTGTATGCGGCTTTTTTAAGAGGCCAGCCGCACCTCTGCATGCACCTCCGGCTTCCAAGATCCTGTCGAATCCTAATCAGCCCCGAGTGTGAAAGCGCAGTATAACATAACTAGCTTGCGGTTAAATGATTTCTTTATATTTTGCTTTCAAAAGATGCATTTATCGTCAATAAGCATTAAAGTGTACCGGCTTAAAATTACATTTGAAGTGCTAATGTCATCTGACTCAATAATTTATACGCCTTATACCTTACCTTGCGGGGTAGTGGTACGTAATCGCCTTGTAAAAGCAGCGATGGAAGAGAACATGTCGAGCGCTGGCAGTCTACCTGGCAGTGCACTGTACACCCTTTATCGATATTGGGCGCATGGTAATTTGGGCATGATCATTACGGGGAACGTTATGGTCGATCGTGAATCGATGACGGGTCCGGGTGGCGTTGTGTTAGATAAAAACTCCCCCTTAGAACCTTTCGAGCGCTGGGCTAAAATTATCAAATCAAATGGTGCGCTGGCGGTGATGCAAATTAATCACCCTGGTCGTCAGGTATTTAAAGCTATGCAAGGCAAAGCAATTGCACCTTCGGCGGTGCCGCTTGATATGGGTAAGCACTCAAAATTGTTCGCCGTGCCAAAAGAAATGACCTGCCAAGATATTCATGATGTGTGCAAACGCTTTGTTGAAACCGCAGTGCAAGCTCAAAAAGCTGGGTTTGATGGCGTGGAAATTCATGCGGCGCACGGGTATCTACTTACACAGTTTTTATCGCCGCTTACTAATCAGCGGCAAGACGAGTGGGGCGGTTCCATTATTAACCGTGCCCGTTTGCTAATTAATATTGTTAGTCAAATTCGTGCGGTATGCCCAAGTGGCTTTATTGTTATGGTTAAACTTAATTCTGCTGATTTTCAGCGCAACGGGTTTAGTTTTGATGATGCCTGTGAAGTAGTACGCCGTTTAGAAGCGTTAGGTGTTGATGTGGTGGAATTGTCAGGTGGCAGTTACGAAGCGCCTGCTATGCAAGGGCAAACCCGAGACGATACTACCCTTGCACGTGAAGCTTACTTCTTAGAGTTTGCCCACAGCCTTGAAACTAAAACCGATATTCCTTTAATGACAACGGGGGGTATTAAGCGGGCTGAAGTTGCCGAAAAAGTCATTCAACAAGGTTGTTCATTAGTGGGGTTAGCTAGTGCTTTGGCCATTACGCCCGATTTAGCGAAGAAGTGGCAGCAGGAATGGCGTTATTCGGGTGTTATTCCGCATTGTACGTGGAAAGATAAATCGTTAGCCAGCTTAGCAAATATGGCCATGGTTCGTCGTCAGCTTAGGCGCTTAGGTAATAACTTAACTACCTTACGTTCGCCTTCGCCATTGTGGAGTTTGGTACTTGATATGATGCATCGCAAGTCGATGACCAAGCGTGATGTTAATGCTAAAAACGGTAGTGTACAGCTTACTAATCAGTCAAGTAACAGTGATAAAACCGTTAGCACCAGTCATGTTAGTGCAGGCCAGCTGAACAAATAACGTGCAGCTAAAAGTAAAACACAGCGTTAAACGCTGTGTTTCATCATTCTTTCTTTCTGACGTTGCCAGTCTTGATCTTTTAATGAGTCTCGTTTGTCTCGTTCATGCTTACCTTTGGCAAGATTGATTTCTAACTTAACCCAGCATTTTTTCCAATACATGGCAGTGGCCACAATAGAGTAACCTTGTCGGTCTCTTGCGCCCATAAGTCGGTCTAGTTCGCGCTTTTTCAATAACAATTTACGCGCACGCTCGGGTTCACACACAACGTGAGTAGATGCTTGGTTTAACGGGCTTATGCGACAACCTACCAAATATGCTTCGGCATTTTGAATAATCACATAGCAATCGGAAATGTTAACTTTACCTGAGCGAATACTTTTAATTTCCCAGCCTTGAAGCTGAATACCGGCTTCAAATTTGTCCTCTAGGAAATAGTCGTGACGCGCTTTCTTGTTTAACGCGATAGTACCTGTGGTGTTTTTGTTGGCTTTATTCTTTTTCATGCTCGCTATTATACTGATTGCTGTATGAATGTCTGTATACCCATCACAATATTTATTAGTTCATTTACTAATATTTAGTGTTCACTCAAGCGCTCACTTAATAACGCGAGGGTATTGTAACCTTACAGAGCGATGTGGGGGCGAAACGGAAAAAGCGAAGATGAGTGAAGGGTTTTTTCTGTGGTATTTTTTCTATGATATAATGCGCCTTTCGATATTTATATAGTGAAGTACATGGCGAGTATACAACGCAGTGCATTGGTAGCACACAGCGCCCAGGCTATGTTCGACTTGGTGAACGATGTTGCGGCCTATCCGCAGTTTCTACCAGGTTGTCGAGACAGCAAGGTTCTAGAAGCATCTGGCGAAAATATGAAAGCCTCATTGCTAGTAGCAAAGGCAGGCATTAAACAATGGTTCACTACCCATAACGAACTTGAACCTGGAAAGCGTATTGATATGCAGCTTGTCGATGGGCCGTTTCGCTATTTAACCGGCGGATGGACATTTTCTGCGTTATCAGACGAAGCTTGTAAAATTGAGCTAAACCTTGAGTTTGAATTTACCAATAAATTAGTAGAAATGGCATTTGGCAAAATCTTCAACAATTTGGCGGCCAATATGGTTGTTGCGTTTACTGAACGTGCTAGGAGTGTTTACGCGTGAGTGAAGGCTTAATGCAAATCGAAGTGGCTTATGCACTTCCTACTAAGCAATCTTTGGTTGATGTTGCGATAAA
This sequence comes from Alteromonas stellipolaris, assembly GCF_001562115.1. Taxonomy (NCBI): domain Bacteria; kingdom Pseudomonadati; phylum Pseudomonadota; class Gammaproteobacteria; order Alteromonadales; family Alteromonadaceae; genus Alteromonas; species Alteromonas stellipolaris. The sequence continues at coordinate 2,494,812 of NZ_CP013926.1, read as the reverse complement.
AGAAGGCGCAACCGTAGAAGAAGTAATTCAAGCATCGAATCTGCTCAACGAATACCCAGACATCGATTTATCTAGCACCAAGGTGGGCATATGGAGCAGGGTAGTTAAGTTACGTGATACGGTAAAAGATGGCGACCGAATTGAGATATACCGCCCGCTTATTGCCGACCCGAAAGAAATAAGAAAACGCCGTGCCGAGAAAGCCAAAGAAGAGGGCCGCGCCGATAAAGTTACTGGTGGCCGGGTAAACCCTTTGAAAGCTGCAGATAAACAAACAGATAAGCAATCTGACTCAAGCTCTAATTTAAAACTAGATTAAAGCCCAAAAAATAGACTTTTCGTGCTCTTGCTACAAAATTTTTATGGATGCAAAAAAACAGCCAGCATAAGCTGGCTGTTTTGTTTCGTTTTATCGTAAGTTCTGCGTGAGCCAATTAACCCAAACAGTCTTCACTACACTTAGTTAGGTTTTTCCGAAATACTGCCAAGTTCAAGGAACGGTGATGCGTCAATATCTTCTGCATCCATCATACTTGCAATTCGCTGAACGGTAGCCACCATCTGGCTTTGCTCCCATTCTTTTAACTGCGAGAAGCGTTCCACGAAGTGTTCTTGCAGTGGGCGAGGAGCATTAACAACTGCCACTTTTCCTTTCTCAGTAAGGAAAACGCCTACTTTACGCTTATCTTGCGTACTTCGAATGCGGGTTGCTAAATCTCTGCCCTCAAGGCGATCAAGAATATTAGTAATGGTGGCAGGGCTTAGATTTATGTTTTCAGCGATTTCTCGCACCATAATTCCAGGCTTCTCCTGAATATTTTGCATTACTAACAGTTGTGGGCCTGTTAGCCCAACATGCTTGCTCAATTGCTTGCTGCGTAAATCTACGGCGCGGATCACGCGCCGTAGTGCAACCAACAATTCTTCTTCTTTTCGCATTTTATTCCTAATAAATCTGCAACCCTAACCCAAGCTACTTAAGCAAATGGATAAAGTGTTGATGCTTCTGAAACTGATCAATTACGTCATTAATCACTGAGATTTTCGACCATCCCATAATATCGTAGTTCTGACCACCTTCACTTAAATGAACTTCTGCGCGATAGTACGTTGGCTTTTCGCCTTCGTCTACCTCTTGTAGCTCACTTGGACCAAATTCTGGCTGATGAGTGGCAGATGGGTATACTGCGTATACAAAATCAGGGTCGCTACCCATGGTTACCGTTAGCATTAGCGATTCATCGGTTTCATCAATCAAAATTTCAAATTGCTGAGTTTCAAACTCTTTACCTACTTCAGACATGGCAGGCTTAACAATTTTTTGCATATAGCGTCTAACGGCATTTTCATCTGGGATAGTCACAATGTTTTCTAATCGGTCTTTCCAGTTCTTATCGCCATCGTTATGCTGCGGCGTACCGGCTAGCACTTGTAAGCTTTCACGTTTATACGCTTCTACTCGTAGTGCTTTCAATAGTCCTGCAATCGCTATAAGCAACACGATTGCGAAGGGCAGCGCCGAGGCAATTGTCATGGTTTGAAGTGCCCCCAAACCACCAGCATAAAGTAAAACGGCACTTACCACACCAACACCAACGGCCCAGTAAATTCGCTGCCACAATGGCGTGTCGTTTCTACCATGTGAACAAAGCATGTCTACTACCATTGCGCCAGAATCGCACGATGTTACAAAGAACACTATCACCATTATGACGGCAATAAAGCTTAATATCGACGAGAATGGGAACTGCTCTAAGAACACGAATAGGGCGACTGCACTATCCTCGTTGACCATGGTGGCTAATATATCCTTACCATGTACTAACACTTGGTCGATGGCGCCATTACCAAAAACGGTCATCCAGAAAAGCGTGAAGGCAGAAGGGATAAGTAATACGCCCATGATGAATTCACGAATGCTACGGCCGTATGAGATACGTGCAATGAACAGACCTACGAATGGTGCCCATGCTAACCACCAGCCCCAATAAAAGATGGTCCAGCCACCAATCCAATCGGTTTTGTCATAGGCGAATAAGTTGAAGGTATTTCTAACTAAATCAGATAGGTAAGCCCCCGTATTTTGCATGTAGGCTTGAAGCAAGAATACTGTTGGCCCTAATATTAGAACAATAAGAAGCAGTAAAATGGCTAAAACCATGTTGGTTTCAGACAAAATACGAATGCCTTTATCTAACCCAGTTGCCACAGAGATGACGGCTAAACCAATAACCCCCGCCATAATCATAATTTGAACGGTGGTATTTGAAGGCAAGCCGAATAAGTAATTGAAGCCGGCATTAACTTGTGATGCACCTAAGCCTAGTGATGTTGAAACACCAAATACGGTAGAAGTAACCGCAAAAATATCGACAACATGACCAGGCCAGCCGTAAATTCTGTCGCCAATTAGCGGATAAAGCGCAGAGCGCAGCGTTAGTGGTAGGTTCTGGCGATACGCAAAATAGGCCAATATTAAAGCCACCACAGCATAAATTGCCCAAGCATGAACACCCCAATGGAAAAAGGTGGTTTTCATTGCTTCGCGCACAGCATCAATACTTTCAGCCTGTGCAGTCGGTGGTGCTAAAAAGTGCATTAGGGGCTCGGCAACGCCAAAAAACATAAGCCCAATACCCATTCCGGCAGCAAACAGCATAGATAACCAAGTAGTGAACTTAAATTCTGGTACGGCGTGGTCGGGGCCTAGCTTAATCTCGCCATAGCGAGACATGCCCAGATAAACCACAAATAACAGTACAATTGCTACCGTAAGTACATAGAACCAACTGCCATTTGTCACAATGACGTCTTGAATAGTCTTGAAAAGTGAATCCGCAGTTTCAGGCAAGGCTGCTGCAAAAATGAGCAGGCAGGCTATAATTATAGAAGATGTGTAAAACACGGGTTTGTTTAAGGGTGATGTGGTCTCAGTTTCGCTCACGCTAGTACTCGTCCTTTCTCTTTTCTGTCGAATTAGAGTTGTTACGTTGAAATATACCGCATGGAACAACTTTTATAAACTTTGATTGTAATTATTAGAACTGATTCCTTAATGGGAGCGGCTGATTTTTAAAATTGCGATATGACGGCGTTAAACGAAAGTTCTAGGTATTAAATAATAGTTAGAGTAGAAATTAATCTTAGTTTATGGGTTAATAGAAATGATATTTTTGATAAGTGTTTTAAGTAAACACAGTTCAAAGAATAAAAAATCACCTAATAGGGAAAACACACATTATGCGTAAAACTCAGCTTAGCTGTGCAATCGTTGCTGCATTGGCATCTTCACCGTTGCTCGCTCAAGAATCTGAAGCGCCAGCGAAACTTGAAACTATAGAAGTTACAGCCACTAAACGCGCCGAATCTATCCAAGATGTACCTGTCGCCGTTACTGCACTTAATGGTAAAGCACTCGAAAATTTAGGTATTGATAATTTTCAAGACTACGTTGAATTTCTTCCAAACGTAGTGTTTCAGGGTACTGGCCCGGGCCAAAACGAAATTTATATTCGTGGTGCGGCAACTACCCAATCAAACATCATGTTGTCTTCAGTTCAAGCATTACAACCCTCTGTTGCTTTCTATGTAGATGAACAGCCTGTATCAATGGCCGGTCGTAACCTAGACGTGTACGCTACTGACGTTGCCCGCGTTGAAGTATTACCTGGGCCACAAGGTACTTTGTTCGGTGCAAGCTCTCAGGCAGGTACAATTCGTTTGATCACGAATAAACCCGACCTAAACAGTTTTGGTGCTGGTTTTGATACCAACATTGGTTTCACCAAAGGTGGTGAAATGAGTAACTCGGTAACGGCTTACTTTAATTTGCCACTTACCGACAAGCTAGGTTTCCGTGTTGCCGCTTACAACGATAAGCAAGGCGGCTGGATTGATAACGTGATGAACGTTCCAGGTGAAGGCGGTTACATTGGAAGTGCGGTAGTTATTGACCGAATCTCTGGCGGCCCACTTGCTGATCCTGTTGCCATGGATGCAAACCGCGTAACTAGCCCAGGCGTTAACTCGAACGAAGAAGCATCTGTTGTATCTCCACAAAATGATGCGCTTGTTGAGGAAGACTTCAACGATGCAATCTACACGGGTGCACGTTTCGGTTTACTTTATGAATTTAATGATGACTGGGATTTGTTGGTTCAACATACTCAACAATCACTAGATACTGAAGGTGTATTTGCTTACGACCCTACGCTTGAGGGCGAAAGTTCTGCGCTTCGTTTTGCTCAAGAAGAAAACAAAGATGAGTTTGGCTTAACAACCTGGACATTAGAAGGTCGTTTGGAAAAACTAGACCTTGTGTACACAGGTGGTTATTTAGATCGTGAAATCGATACCTTAGCCGATTACACGGGCTACACTAATGGCGGTGCTTTCGCAGCGTATTACGTGTGTAACCATTATGAGGCTGGTGTTGAAGCTGAAGATCAGCGCTGCCTAGATCCTACCAAGTACTTTAGAGAAGACACAACTACAACTCGTTCTACTCACGAGCTTCGTTTTGTGACGACCATGGATACGCCTTGGCGCGTAACTGCGGGTTTGTTCTATGATGACCAAGAAGTGGCAACAGTAGGGCAGTTCAAAATTGCTAATACTGACGGCGAGCTAACCCAATACGGCTTTAACAACCTACAAAGAACGTTAGTAGGTACCGACGGTATTAATAGCGACGGTGGTCCATTCCCATCAGAAATAAGCTTTATTAACGACATTACCCATACCGTTGAGCAAATTGCGGTATTTGGTCAGTTTGAATACGACATTACCGATTCACTAACCGCTAGTGTAGGCGCTCGTTGGTATCAAATTGATGATAAGTACACAGGTTCAACCTCTACTGTTGACGTAACACGCCGTGTTCAAGCGTTTGGTTCACTTGACCCAGATGAGCTCGCTGCCGTTGGCCTAGACCCAGATGCAGTAAATGCTGCCATTGCTAGTGGCCAGCTAGAAACTGATTTGTTAGGTAGCGATGGTGTACTTACCGTTGACGATACTATCTTCAAATTTTCACTAGATTGGAAAGTAAACGACGATTTATTATTGTTTGCTAACTACTCTGAAGGCTTCCGTCCTCCGGTAACTAACCGTGTTGGTGGTGGTTTGGCGAAAAACCAAAGTGGCGCATTTGAAAACTTCCGTATTCCTGTGTACTCAACCACAGATACCCTTGATAACTACGAACTAGGTGTTAAGGGTGACTTCTTAGACGGCATACTACGTGTAAACGCTACGGCGTATTACTCTGAAATTTCTGACCTACAAACGTCACGTTTCGACCCAACTAACATCTCTTTCTTAGTATTTACCGACAACGTTGGTGATGCAGAGATTCAAGGTTTAGATGCCGACATTACGTGGTTAGCTACAGACGACTTAGTGATTAACGCTGCTTTCAGTTTGTTAAATACTGAATTAACTAGCGTTAACTCTGAATTAGAAGGCATTGCAGCAGGTGTAGGCTCTGAACTTCCTTACTCTGCTGGCTTCTCTGGTAACATTAACGCACGTTACTTCTTCGAATTAGAAGGCGACAAGCGTGGTTACGTGAATGGCTCTGTAAGCTACACCGGCGACCGTTATGCAGGCATGGTAATGGACGCTTACGTAATGGAAGATGCAACGCAACTTATTTACGGCACAGGTTCTGGCCTTAAAATTGAGAAGCATGCAGACGTTTACGAAGGCGTAACGTATACCGACTCTAACGGTGACGTATTTGAAGGCGGCCGTTACGTACAAGAGTCTTATATGCTGGCTAACTTAGCCGTTGGTGTAACTAACGAGGTATGGAAAGCCGAGCTTTATGTCGATAACGTGTTTGATGAAAGCGCGATATTAAATATTGATACTCAGCAGTTTACACCTAAGGTAGTCACGAATCGCCCACGTACCATCGGCGTGCGCTTTTCTTACGATTACTACTAAACACAAGTTATGTAATCTGACTTTGGTGTAATTTGAACTTCATGTAATATGTTACACCTACCTAAAACGGCATGCCTTAGGGGATGCCGTTTTTTTATGTTTTTAGGCATGCTGTATTTATGAATTCACAAGAACAACAAACTCTTACTGCACTAAAACAAAGTTTGATGCAGTCTAATCATCAGCATGTTATTGCGCAAAGTAAGCAGTTTCTCAATGCTAAACCCAGCGAAGACGCTACCCGCGAAGCCATGTATGTAATGGCAGTGGCGTACCGACTTGCCGGAGAGATTAAAAGCGCAATAAGTACACTGTTACATCTTGTCGAAATATTCCCAGATTACGGCAGAGGCTTTCAAGAGTTGGGCTACTGTTATTTACGTGAAAACGCCCACAGCGAGGCAGCCAACGCCTTTTATCAGGCCACACGTTTCAACCCCGCACTTGTTGCCGCATGGCAGCAGTTAGAAGCGGTATACAAGCGAGACAATCAACCTCAAGCTTTGGCACTCGCACAACAACATATTAGTTTCCTGCAAAGTCTACCCAAACCATTACTTGGCGCACACGATTTAATGCACGAAGGCCAGTTGCATAAAGCAGAACAGGTATGCCGTCAGTTTTTAGCCAAAAACAAGCATCACCCTGAAGCCATGATGCTATTGGCAGAATTAGGCGTGCAGTTAAAGGTATACCATGATGCCGAGTTTTTATTAGAAAGTTGTGTTGCGCTTTATCCTGACAACGATAAAGCCCAAGCGGCTTACCAAGGGTTACTGGCAAAACTGGGCAAATTCCCGCAGGCGGCAAAAGTGGCGCGAGCGCGCTTAGCACAGCAGCCAGAAAGCTTTTCCATAAAAGTAAGCTTGGCCCATGCGCTAGTGGGTGTTGGTGAGTTGGAAGAGGCCATTGGTATTTATCATCGTTTACTTGCCGATAAGCAAGATCGCCCCGCTCTGTGGGTTGCTTTAGGCCATGCATTAAAGGCCAAAGGCGATGTGAAAGAGGCAATTGCATCTTACGAGAAAGCCGCCATGTTTGCCCCTGATTTTGGTGACGCGTACTGGAGCTTGGCTAATACGAAAACCTATCGTTTTGATGATAACGCTTTGACGGCAATGCAACAGCAAGAAGCGCTTGAAACCACAAAGCTAGACGACAGAATTCACCTTTGCTTTGCCTTAGGGAAAGGCTTTGAAGATGCGAAACAGCCCGACAAAGCGTTTGAATATTATAACAAAGGCAACGACCTTAAAAAGCGCACTCATCGCTTTGATATTGCTCGCACAGAAGTGGCGCTTGAAGCCCAAGCATCGGCCTGCGACGCAGAATTAATGAGTGAGTTCAGCGGCTGCGATGCGCCAGACCCCATTTTTATTGTTGGCTTGCCGAGGGCAGGTTCAACCTTGCTAGAGCAAATATTGGCATCCCATTCTATGGTGGATGGCACTATGGAGCTACATGATATTTTAGGCATTGCATCCAGCTTAAGTAATCAGAAGAAAGCGTACCCCTTTAATCTTGCTGATTTGTCTGATGAAGCATGCATTGCCCTTGGCGAAAAATACATGGCGCAAACTCAAGCGTATCGCCAGTCAGCCCCATTTTTTATCGATAAAATGCCGAATAACTTTGTGCATATTGGCCTCATAAAGCGCATTTTGCCAAACGCAAAAATCATCGATGCTAGGCGCGACCCCATGGATTGCTGCTTTAGTGGCTTTAAGCAGTTATTCGGGGAAGGGCAGGAGTTTAGCTATTCCTTAGATGATATTGGCCGTTATTATTGCGCATATGAAAAGCTAATGAACCACTGGCATTCTGTATTGCCGGATCATATTCTAACCGTGCAGCACGAAGACGTACTTGATGATTTAGAAGGGCAAGTACAACGCATTCTTGATTTTTGCGGTCTGCCATTTGAACCAGCGTGTTTATCGTTCTATGAAACCAAACGGGTAATTAAAACCCCCAGTTCAGAACAAGTACGCCAGCCTATATATAAAACTGGCATGCAGCAGTGGAAGCCCTTTGAAAGTTACTTAGATGAACTTAAGCTAGCATTAACTAAACGAAGCAACATGTCTTAGGAACGTTTATGTCTTTAAAAAATAGCTTCACATTGATGGCTCAATACAATCAGTGGATGAATGAGTCTGTATATTCAGCAGCATCGCAATTAAGCCCGGCCGCATTGGATGAAGATGTGGGGGCTTTTTTTGGATCTATCTTAGGAACGCTTAACCACATATTGGTTGCCGATATTATCTGGCTCCAACGATTTGCAAAGCATCCTGATAAGTTCAGCGAGTTAGACATCGTAATGGCAATGTCGCTTCCTAAAAAGCTAGATGAAACACTTTTTGAGGATATAGGGTTACTACGCGAGCAAAGAGTGAAAGTAGATGAGGCTATTTTGGCCTTCGCTAATGCCTTATCAAGCGAAGTGCTTACCACTGACTTGTCATTTCTAGATACTGCGGGTGTGCCACATACGAAAAACTTCGGTCAACTTATACTGCACTTATTTAACCATCAAACACATCACCGCGGGCAAATTACTACGTTACTTTCTCAGCGTGGTCTAGATGTTGGGGCTACCGATTTACTGGAGCTAATCCCTGCGTTATAGTTTCTGCTATCAATTTCGCATTAACATCGACTGCACGAAGTTGCCCCCAATTCAACAGCATTAAATGGAATTAGTCGTATATGAAAATTTTGTCTCTCGCCATCTTATCTTTAGCGTGTTGCTCTTGTGCCACTGTGAAAACAATTTCTCCTGACAACAACCATGTTCAAATTGAACATCAAGGTAAGAAAAGCTACTGCGAAGAAATACCTCGTGTATACAGTGGATTCTCATACAATGTATGTTTGTTAAATGGTGAACCAAGCCGACGGGAAAATATCGGTTCGACGGTTGGGAAAGTTCCTTTCTTTGTTATTGATGCGGCGTTTTCTATTGTGGCAGACACTATTGTTATTCCGTACACGGCGGTACAGCAGATAGACAAAGGCAGCATTAAAGTTAACTAAGCTTTCGCTTTCACTCGCTTCTTTATGATTCAACTCCTTGTGTAAAAATACGCAACTTTACGTAAAGGCGATTGTATGGCGACCATCGCTTCCGCTAAGGTTGATTTTACCAAGATGGTAAAATGGAATGTTTGTTATGAATATTAATGCAACATTGATTGGGCAAGTTATTATTGTCTTTGCTGTACTGATGGCTGCTGTTGGCTATTATTTAGGGAAGCGAAAAACCCAATCGCCCATTATTACCTCTGTTTTGGCATTCTTTTCCGCACTTGTACCGCCTGTAGCAATTATATTTCTATTCGTACTGGTATTAAAAAACGATGTGAAAATATCGGAAAATTGATCGTTGGTTTACTAATAGGGCTTGCCGTCGTTATATCGGCGTTTTTTTGTAATAACTCACTTTTAACAGCCAATGTTCATACTAATTACTGTTAATTACGTCCTTATGAGTAAATAACCTGCGACATTGCTCAGGTTACATGCAATGCTCTAGGCATTAGAACAATTACCTACCAGAACTACTATGAATTTAGATAAGTCGACAAAACGCATTGCCAAAAGGGTAAAGAAAGGATTTCAAGGCTACCCACAAATTACCTTAACGTATTATGGGGAAACGGCAGAATGCGCAAACGAAGTGGTGATGGGATTTATCGCTGAAGAAGGCGCAGCTCCACAAGAACAAAAATTTGCCAGCAAGACTGACGCAAGAACCGATGAAACCATTCAAACTACGCTACTTAAAGTTATAGAGCGCGCCGATGCAAAAACGGTAACAGAAGCCGAAGGCATTGTAGTTACAAAATAGCGCATGTTTAGCAATTTGGGTGAACGTGTCTCTTTGATAGACCCTAGTTGAATGGCTTAAGAAGAAAGTCACCAGTAAAAAGTAGCGAGCCCACTTAACTCTAAAGCCTAATTTTAATGGCGTGTTTTAAATTTTAGCGTGAAGAAGAACACTAACAAATAACAGCTGAACGAGAACCAGTAGGGCAATGAGGCATCTATAGCGTAAAGGTACGAGCCTAAAAGTGGACCTACCGCAAACCCCAAAGGTGGGCAAGCACCAGCGATGCCAGCTACCGCACCTTGTTCATCTGATGATACCGCTACCGATACACCAGCCATAAAGCCTGGGCCCGCTATTCCTAATCCCAAACCCAATACGCACATGGCCGACATAAACTGAAATTTAGTGTCGCCCGAGGCTAAAATAGCGAACGCTACCATCATTATGGGCATTGAAAGCCGTAGTAACGTGAAAGGCCGCAGCTTTAATCGAGGAATAAGCAGCATTTGAACCAGCAAGGCTGATGCCGCAGAGATCATCAAACTAAAGCCTACAATTTTAGCGGTGTCGGTACTGTTTAGCGCGAAGGTGTCTTGAAACCGAAAGGCTATGGTTTGCTGAACGATAGCAAAACCCATAAACAACAATACACCTGCAACTATTAAAGGAAATATTCTCGGGTCGGTGTACTTCAGCTTTTTTGGTAATGAAGTATGATTAGGTCTAGGCAATACTGGCAAAGAAAACATGGCTAATACTGCAACAGCTACTGTCACCCCCACAGAAAAATAAAGTGGCGTAAGTAAACTTATACTGGCCAGTAGCCCGCCAATGGCAGGACCCAAAATTGAGCCAATATTGGTGGCCGCACCTAATGCGCCCATACCTTTTACACGCTCTTCTACTGTGGTGATGTCAGCCATATAAGCGCTTGCTGACGGCGATACGGCAGCCATTACCGTGGCATTACCCACCCGAGTGATGATAAGTAAGGTAAGCGCGGCTAAAGGGGCTAGAAAGCCTAATAGTGCAGCTTGGAATACGCCAGCGAAGACTAAAGTACCCGCAGAATAGCCAAACAATCCAATCAAGAGTACTTTTCGTCTACCCCAACGATCGCTAGCACGCCCCCACAAAGGGCTTATTAAAAATAACGTAAGAGAAGAACAAGAAATAATGGCACCAATTTGCACTTCTATTAGGCCAATTTCTCTACCCAGCGGCGCTAAGATAGCGAACAGAACGGTTTGAGCAAATCCAATGGCAGCTGCGGCTAATAGCAGTGTATTTTTAGCTAACTTATTAGACGGCATTGGTTGTGTCATAGTGAAGATTACTGATTAATTGAACGGTCAATGGTGAAAGTACTATTCTTATGTAGGTGTTAGCCACCGTAAGTATTAGCCATTGCGCGCGTTAGCCATTGTGTCACCAGTTGAGCAATCTCATGGACGTTAATTAGCGCGCTCGCTATCGAGTATTTGTGCAAAAGGTTACATAAGCGCTGATGTCGGCAGCGCTGATGTCGGCGCTTATGTAACTACTCACGTAACTGCTTATGTAAGCGAAGCGAGGGCCTTGCCTGAAAACTCTTCTAGTTCATCAAGTTGATTGTTTTTAATCTTATTAGCCCAGTTTGAATCTTGTAGTAGGGCTCGACCTACAGCCACCAAATCAAACTCGCCTTTTTCTAAACGTTCAATCAAATCATCGATAGCGCGGGTGTTTGAACCTTTACCTGTAAATGCTCCGAAAAAATCATCGTTAAGACCCACTGACCCTACGGTAATGGTTGGCTTGCCGGTAAGTTTTTTAGTCCAGCCAGCTAGGTTTAAATCTTCGCCTTCAAATTCATTTTCCCAATAGCGGCGCTGCGAACAATGGAAAATGTCTACACCTGCATCGCTAAGCGGAGCTAAAAACTCTTCAAGTAATTGCGGTGTTTCAGCCAGACGTGCTGTGTAATCTTGTTGTTTCCATTGTGAATAACGAAGCACAATGGGAAAGTCAGGTGACGTAGCTGCGCGGATAGCTTTAATGATTTCTACCGCAAAGCGACCACGGTTTGCCATGCTGCCCCCCCATTCATCGGTGCGCTCGTTAGTGCCGCTCCAGAAAAACTGGTCAATCAAATAACCATGTGCGCCATGAATTTCAATACCATCAAATCCAATACGTTTAGCGTCTGCCGCAGCAGTTGCGAAAGCGTTGATTACAGATTCAATATGTTGCTGAGTCATTGGCTCTGCGCCTTGCTTACCTGGCTTAAACAAGCCTGAAGGGCCTGCGCTAGGAAGTTCAGGGAACGGCGCTTTTTCAGCAACACGAGCCATTCCTACGTGCCAAAGCTGAGGCATAATTTTTCCGCCAACACTATGCACTGCCTTTACTGTTTCTTCCCAACCGGCAAGTGCTTTGTCACCGTGAAAAACCGGAATACGATGGCTCATATTAGCTACCGGATCGTTTACCGTAGTACCTTCAGTAATGATTAAACCAGTACCCCCTTCAGCGCGGCGGCGATAGTAATCAGCAACATCTGAGGTTGGTACACCTTCAGGAGAGAATTCACGAGTCATCGGTGCCATTACAATTCTGTTGTCTACCGATAGCCCTTTGTGCTTGAAAGGGGTAAATAACGCTTGAGTTTTGGTGGTCATAGGCAGTTGTATTCCATAATAGTGCGCGAAATGTACTTAAAAGCACGATAGGGCTTATAAACGAACATTCAACGCAACAAAATTTATCTGGGAAACCTCAGTAAGCCGCTTTATCGTTTTCGTATCTCTTTACAAAGGCTTTTTACACGAGCCCTTTATACGCGCTCTTGGATAAAAGCTTATTAACACGAACTTTATAATGAGCTCATTGATAAGCGTAATGATCTTAGGTTTCACCAGTTTACGAGATTGAATATAGTATTAGCAGATGAAGAAGAGTCAATTTATCAATTTGAATGGTCATACCAGTGGTTGCGCGCATGCGGTTTCAATTTAAACACAAAAATAATTCACCCCTATTGTCATCTTGTTACGTTATGTAAGAAAACAGGAGAGCAATATGAACGCTTTTACACAACATAATGTATTTCGACCCTTTAGCGTTAAGCCACTTATTTACATAGCGATGAGTATACTTATCACCTTTGGTTTGTTCGTCGTAATGGCTAAGTTAATTGAGAATAATCAGGTTGGCAGCAAAGTTACTGAATATCAGACTGTTGGGCCAGTAGTACTAGCCTTGGATGATCCTGAAGTGATTGTGCGTACGCCTATAAAACCCATGGAGAAGCCTGTAGCACAGCCGCCTATGGAAATACCCAAAGCGGATCCTACGCCCAATGATACCGATACAACGTTTAAGTTTACCCCTCAATTTACAAACAATACGGTAAATATAAATCCCAATTTTCAAAGTGGGAAAAGGGATATGCAAGCTTCTCCGCAATTTCGGGTAGATCCAACCTTTCCCCAAGAGGCGTTGCGAAATGGTACAGAAGGGTGGGTTAAGTTAGGTTTTACTGTAGCGTCTAATGGTACGGTACAAGATATTCATATCATTGGTTCCGAGCCAAAGCGTGTGTTTGACCGTGCAGCCCGTCGAGCCTTGTCTAAATGGAAATATAAACCAAAAATAGAAAATGGTGTGCCAGTGGCTCAGCATGATATGTTTGTTGTATTAGATTTTCGTTTTGAATCCGCACGGTAATAATACGTTTTAATTAGTTTTGTTTGTTCTTAAAGGTAATTAAGGGAGTACGCGTATGAGTTATGCCAGAGCAGGGCTGCTGATATCAGTAAAAGATTGGTTTAGTGCTCCCTTAAGCGATGAAAGCTTAATGGAACAATATGCGCGTACCGGGGAACCCAAAGTCTTGTCTCGTTTATACGACCAACATAGCAATGCACTGTATTACTATCTGTTGGTGTTGAGTAACGCCGATATGGCAGCCGATATAACCCAAAGAACTTGGCTAAAGGTAATAGAAAAAAAGCACTTGTATCGCCATGAAGGAAAATTCTTGGGCTGGCTTTTTACCCTTGGACGCAACGCCCTGTTAGACGAACTTAGAAAACAACATCAACAAAATAGCCATTGTAATCAAGTTGAAAACTTGGTGTCAGATAGCGCCGTATTAGATGATATCCCAGACTTTCACCAACTATTAAAGCGGTTACCTTTCGAGCAAAAAGAAGCGTTCTCCTTGCAGCAAGAAGGGTTCAGCGTGCATGAGATAAGCACAATTTGTTGTGTCCCTCATGAGACAGTTAAAACACGTCTTCGTTATGCAAGGGAAAAGCTTAGAAAAGCATTGGAGTCACAATCATGAACGACGAAAATGAACAGTTCCGTCAGGCATATCAGCACAGTAAGCGTCAACGTAAGGTGCCAAGCCGTATTAAACGTAATGTGATAAGTAATGCCAAGCACCATGAAAATTCACGTACTGCAAAAGGGGTACGCTTTTGGCAACTCTTACGGGGTTGGCATAAAGACTGGTTTGCATTTGGCGCGGCCGCATTTGTGTTGGTGGTGTTGGTTGGCATTTACGACTTTAAAAGCCAGGTAAGTAATACAGCAAATATTGACATTATAGATGTTGCACTTGAAGTACACGGTTTTAGTGATGAAATAGCTGATGTTAATATTAACGATTACAGCAAGAAATATAAGGCTTACAGCAGAGCTTACGAACAACAGGCAGCCACATTGAACACCGTAAGAACAAGCGTAGCAACACTTACGAACATAGATAATCAATGGACGTTAGTCGACTGCTCGTCAAAGCAAATCACCCTTTCTGATAATCTAGTAGCGAGTATGAGGGAGCATCAGCGTATCGCCACGGGCATAGAAATTGGCGATCAAGTCGCATTAGCGTTTAATCAAAACGGATTGATCTTGAACATTACTCGTTCTGGGGCGCCGAGAATGTGCTGATAAGACGTATGAATTAAGAGTGCGCGCTAATTGAGTGTAAAATAGGCAATGCATAACATAGAAAGATGAGGGCTGGAAACGTAGCATTAAAACAGGTGAAAAACGCAAGCCTTACGCGGTGTTATGACTAAAAATAACCGCGTAAGACACTATGTTTGAACGTAGCTATTTACCTATTACTTGCCTAAGTCATGCGCCCTAAAAGCATTGGGCAGTAATTCACCAATGGTGGTTTCGTGGGTTTCACCAGATTTGGTAACCATCACCACAGGGGTGTCATCCGGTGCAAACTCTGCAATTTTTTGTCGACAGCCTCCGCAAGGAAAGCAAAACTCGTCGTTCTGACTCGCCACCACAATAGAATGAATGCGCTTGTGGCCGTGACTAACCATATTTCCAATGGCGCTGGCTTCAGCACATTGACTTAGCGGGTAAGCGGCACTTTCTACGTTGCAGCCTGCAAAAATATCACCTGACTCAGTAAGTACAGCAGCACCTACTTTGAAATTAGAATAAGGTGAGTGCGAGTGTTGTTGAACTTCTTGTGCTTGTTCTATTAGTTTTTTTATCTTTTTATTATCCATAACTACCTACATTCTCCCGACTTATAACTTTACTTTTTACACTAAATGCGAGAAGGTTGGCGGCATATAAAGCCGCTTACGCATCTGTAACGCGGGATGTTTTTTCTTACTTAAGAATGCTTTTTTACCATGCGTCGAAACGTTAGTCTCATCTTTTTTTTCATATCTGTTGGTATTTTAGGCGGTTGTGCACAAACTCCAGAAGTTTCTCGCCAACCACAAATGGGTAATTTACTGTTAGCAGAGCCTGCGCCAGTTAATCCTCGCTCTGAAATGGCTATTGCCCGTTACAATCAAATTTTGGGTAGCAGTGCCTTGTCTGACGAAGACAAAGCAGAGCTTCACCTACAGCGCGGAATGCTATATGACAGCGTTGGGTTAGGTGGGCTAGCGCAGTTTGACTACAGTCAGGCCATTAATCTTAAGCCCGATTTTGCAGAAGCCTATAATTCAATGGGTATTCACTACATTCAGCAAAGCGACTTTATTCAAGCCTACGATTCCTTCGATTCTACGCTAGAAATTAACCCTGAATACGATTTCGCTTTTTTAAATCGCGGCATTGCCTTGTATTACGGCGGTAGAGCCGAACTGGCTGTCGAAGATTTAGGCTTGTTTTTGCAAAAAGATAATTCTGACCCGTTTCGGGCGTTGTGGGCGTATTTTGCCCATTATGATTTGTCGCCAGAAGAAGGTCAGGCTTATTTAGCGGCTATTCGCCCAGAATTAAATAACGAACATTGGGCGACGACACTAACCGATCTATTTTTAGGCGTGGTGGATGAAAACGCAGTGCTTAATTCGCTACTTGACGGTGTAAAGAGTCAAAAAGCGTTAACCGACAGGTTATGTGAAGCCTACTTTTATTTAGGGAAGTACCATAGCCAAGACGGTAACAATGGTATAGCTTCTAACTACTTTAAGTTGGCGCTAAGCACCAACGTCTTCGATTATGTTGAGCATCGTTACGCTCGCATGGAGCTTAACCGCCTTCGTCAAAGTTCGTCAGACGCTGAAGAGTAACAGCGCCTAAATAATGCGTGGATTAACACTAGCGATAATAGCGTTGTTGCTGATAGCCGGCGACAGCGGCCGTTACACACAGCAGTTAGTGCGTAATGCTACTTCGGCAATACACGCTTACGACAAGCAATTTCTTGCAGCCGAATCTCTCTCAACTGAGCCTGATTTACCCGAGTCATTCACTCCCGAACAAACTGTTTCTGATTCAACTGGCTCTGATGCGGCTGACTCTGATACAGCTAGCGCTGATTTAACGTCTAGTGCGTCTGCGAATAAACCATCTCCATTAAATGACGCCCAACCATTAAAGCAAAGCGTTTACGCGCTGCTTTGGCTTGCGGCGCAAAATCATGATCAATCTGCTACAAGTCAAGGCAACGATAGTGCCAGCGAAGAAGCGCAAAGCCTTCTTATTACGCTAGCAAGTAAAAACAACGCCCAATATTGGCTTGAGCAGCTAGCCTCAATTAATAACGCTGACGCAGCATGGGCTCTGTACCAGCTACTTGGTGAAGAGGCCGCTTCCGACCGGCTCGTTCGCTTAGCTGCTCTTGGTAACGTTGCTGAAGCCCAGCTGGCTTTCGCCATGGCCACTGAAAACTCTGAAAAACGAGAGAAATGGTTAATAAGAGCGGCTGAACAAGGTTATATGCCAGCACAAGCGGCACTCGCCGATTGGTATCTATTACACGCTCAACCAGGATTGGCCAAGCCTTGGCTTCAAAAAACAGCAATGCAAGATATGCAAAGTGCATTTAAGTATGGCAGGTTGCTGTGGGATGAAAACAATCGTGAAGAAGCAAAGGGGTTTATTCAGCGTGCGGCCAAAGAAGGTCACAAACTAGCGCAGCAAATGGCGTCTGTTATCAAGCGATACAGCCCAACAACGCCTTCTAACGTGCCTCAATATGCATGGCAATCAAATACAATGTGCCATCAACGAATACAACTTGTGGCCACGTCTTTAGCGACGATTGCTCGTGCGGATAAGTTATACAAAGACTATAAGAATGATGAGCGGCTAAGCGAACTTCCACTATGTATTGCGCCGCCTATATGGCTTGAAAATAACGTGCTTGACTGTAACGCTAATTTTCAAGGGCAAGGTAATCTTGCCTGTAACGTGAAGCCGCTCGCTCCCATTGTAAAAGCGCGGGATATTACCCACGCCATCGTGGTATCAGAGCAGGGTAAAGCCAATGTTCAAAATGGGGTGATGTACTTAGATATAAGTGATGCTTACTCAGTGATGGTGCACGAGCTGGCGCACTTCTCGGGCTTTATTGACGAATATGCGTTGTCACGCAATGCTGCGAGGCGTTACTGCTCCAAAGAAGGGTTGAACACGTTTGCTCCGCCTAATCTAACTATGGACGGTGCCATTGCTTATCATCCTCAAAACACGGTAAATCGATGGGAAACAAAAGCCAAAGAAGAGTTTTTACCTTTACGGGTAGGTACGGCTAAAACCTGTGGTGCAATAAACGTAACCAGCTACAAGCCTAGCCGCGTGATCACGTTTATGGAGCACCATGATAGTGGTGTAATTCCTGATTTGTATTTATCGTTGTGGCAAGAGCAATTAGCGAACCCAGCGGCGCAGCGCCCTATTTCAATGAACTTGTTCCAAGCATTTCATAAAAACGGACAGCCACAAGAAGCAGGGCAATGGCTTGCAGCCTACGAAAGCCACAAAGCCAGTGGTGAAATTAATGCGAGTGAGGCACCTGCAGATGCTGCTACCTCTACAAATTCAGACAGTAATACCGATACTGAAGAGTAGGGGGCTACATTCGGTTTCTTAATGCCTCATCACGTAATTCACTTACCCACATCGATGTAGCGCCACAAATTGCGACTGGCATAACAATAAAATTCACCACCGGAATAAGTGAAAAGATATTCACCATCACGCCAAAGGACATCGATTTACCTTTATGTTGTGATAAGTGATTTTGCATGCGCTTAAAGTCAATCTTGTGATTATCGTAAGGGTAATCGCAATATTGAATGGCCATCATCCAAGCAGAAAACAAGAACCATAGAATTTGCCCGAACACAGGCACAAATATAAACAGTATTAAGAAGCCTATAGCACGAGGGATATACCAAAACAGCTTGGTAAATTCTCGACCTAAGGTGCGAGGAATGTCTTTCACCAGGTCGAGTAATCCATCATCGCCCATGGCTTGCCCTGTTAGGTGCCGCTCGACTTTTTCCGATAATACGCCGTTAAAAGGCGCAGCAATCCAGTTTGCGAGTGTGCCGAATATAAGGGCAAATATAAGCAGTACACTTAATACTGCTAATGGCCATAAAAAGAAGTTTACCGCGGTTTTAATCCAGCCCAGCCACTCTGGCACTAGGTTAATAACATAACTTATGCCGTACTCAATTTGGCCAAATAGAAAATAGAATGCGGCGGAAAAAAGCAGAATATTGATAGCTAAAGGAACAAAAACAAAACGTTTTAGGCCCTTAGTTTTGATTAATGAAAACCCTTCAAAAAAATAATGTATACCACTTCGCGAACTCATCATTACTCCATTGCTCGGTTTTACTAAGACGGTATTACTGAAACACAGTGAGTTTCACATTATACGTAACACCCTAACGCAAACGAAATGGTAATTGTTACAAGCTGTTAGATTTGGTAAAATCCAAGCATAATAAAAACCAAAAAAATGTGCTTCCTAATGCACTTAGCCAATACGCTAAATATTTCTTTTATAACGTTTAACCCTTATCAACGGGGCGTCTCTTGTTACGTAGCTATAATGCGTAAGGTAGTGCTGTGCGCTTAAAAAAGATCAAGTTAGCGGGCTTTAAGTCCTTTGTAGACCCAACCACCATTCCTTTTCCCAGTGAAATGACCGCAGTTGTTGGCCCAAATGGGTGCGGAAAGTCGAATGTAATCGATGCTGTACGCTGGGTGTTAGGAGAAAGTTCTGCTAAGAATTTACGTGGCGATGCCATGACAGACGTTATTTTTAACGGCTCTAGTGCACGTAAACCTGTTGGGCAGTGCAGTGTTGAGTTGTTTTTTGATAACAGTGCAGGGCGAATTGGTGGTGAATATGCTACCTACAGTGAGTTATCGGTAAGACGATTAGTCACCCGCGATGCCCAATCTACTTACTTTCTAAATGGCACTAAGTGTCGTCGTCGTGATGTAACCGATCTGTTTTTAGGCACAGGGTTAGGGCCTCGCTCTTACGCTATTATTGAGCAAGGCATGATTTCTCGGCTAATTGAATCTAAGCCGCAAGAGCTGCGTGTTTTCATTGAAGAAGCGGCCGGTATTTCTAAATACAAAGAAAGAAGGCGAGAAACCGAAAACCGTATACGCCATACTCAAGATAACCTAGAACGGTTAAATGATGTGCGTGATGAGCTTGGCCAACAACTTGAAAAGCTTCAGCGCCAAGCCGCAGCGGCTAATCGCTATAAAGCGTTGCGTGAAAAAGTGCGGGAACTCAAAGGGCAGTTAGCGGGTATCCGCTTTTTGAAAAATAACGAACAAACTGAAAATTTGCAGCATGCACTACAAGGTCATCAGCAAGCACTTGATGCATTAGTGTCTCGACAACATGGTGACGAAGCGGGCATGCTCATCTACAAAGAGCAACTTGCGCAAAATAAACAAGCCGCCGATGACGTACAGCAGCAGTTATTTACCACCAGTAACGCCATTACCCGCATTGAACAAAACGAATTACATAGCCAGCAGCGCAAACAGCAAATTGAAGCGGAACTAGCCACGTTAACCGAGCAAACTAACTTGTTGGTTACGGGGTTAGATGAAGCTAACCAAGCGTTAGCTACATCTAAAGCAGGTTTAGATGCTCTGTTACCCCAGCAAGAATTAAATGATGAAGCCTTGGCGCAAGCCAAAGACATGTTTGAAAATGCCGAGCAAGAACGCCGTGATTTTAGTGCGCAAAGCCGTGAGCACGAACAAATCTATCATCGCTTAAAACAAGAAGTACAAACTTGCCACAGTCAAATTCAGTCGACAATGAATATGCAACTTCGTACTACGCAGCGTATGAGTGAACTGAATGATGAGCTTAGTCAGCTTGATACCGATGATGTTAGCGAACGTATTGCGATATTGACGGCGCAAATTGATGAAGCCGAAGTTCAGGTAAGCGAGGCGTTTGAACAGTACAACGATACCAAGGAAGCCCTTGTAAGCAGTCAACAATCCTTAGCACAAGCCGAATCAATGCATAGACAGCTAGATGGCGAACGACAATCGTTGCAATCTACCATTGCAGCACTCTCTGCACTGCAAGATGATGCTGCTACCAGCAATACAGACGTTCATAGCGACTTACAATTGTTGTGGCAGCACTTAACCGTTCCAGAACATTTGAATGACTGTGTGGAAACCGTATTGCGCTATTGGCAGCAACCTTATATTGCCGGTTCCCTTGAAGTAAACGAATTAGTTAATCAGATAACGTTTTTGCCCATGGGCGGGCGAGTGTTTGCGCAATCAGCTTTCACTGATGTAAAGCAACCCAACACTCTGGCCGCCGCCTTGCCAAATGAACGGGTACCAGAAGCGTTTAATCATATCTTATTATGTGAAACCAATGCTGATGCTCTGCGTAGTGTTGATACCCTTGCAGAAGGAAAAACCGTACTTTCTCAAGAAGGGCTTTGGTGTGCCAAAGATTGGGTAGTGCGGGGCGGTGAGGTTGAGAACAGTGTGTTGCATAGAGCATCAAAACTGGCTGAATTAAGTAAAAATCTTAACCGCATTGAAAGCGATATAACATTAGCTCAAGCAAAAGTGGAAAAAGCTAACACGCTGGTTATTCGTAATACCGAGCTAAGTGATAATGCCAAACTTACTCATGAAAACCTTAAAAACACCCTAGTTCAACATACTAATGCCATGTCTGTTTTGGTGATGCAAAACGAACAATTAGCGGCGCGAAATGCAAAACTTAAAGACGAATTAAGCAAGCAAAATGTCATGTTAGGTAAAGAAGAAGCGCAGCTTGTAACATTGTCTGGTCAACTTGAAATTCATGAAGCACAGCTCGCAGAATACGAAGAGCGCGTTCGCGAGGCACAAAACAACCGAGAACAATTTGATAATAAGGTGGCACAACTTCGCAGTAAGGTCGAGTCGTTAACGCATCAGGCTCATGAGATGGCATTAAAAGTACAGCAATTGGAAAGTCATCAGAATTTATATACGCAACAGGTAACGCGTAACCAGCAGCAGCTAACCGATTATCAATTCAGACGAGATACACTAAGCAAAGAGCTTAACGACTTGTCGGCGCCACAAGCGGTTCAAAAAGTTCAACTACAAGAATTGCTTACCCAAAAAAATGAACTTGAAAATAAGCGTTCTGAGTACCAATCTAAGCAGGATGACATAGAGCAATTACTGCGTGAGTCAGAAAAAGGTCAACAGGCGTTGGCTAAAGATATTCAAGAGCGCACAAGTAATATTGAAAAGCTAAATATCGAGATTGAAGGGTTTAAAGTGCGTGCTTCCGCTATTTTAGAGCAGCTAGAAGACAGCAAACAGTCGCTTAAATCTATTCTTGAAACATTGCCAGACGAGGCTGATGAAACAAAGTGGCAGAGTGAACTTGAAAGCACTCAAGGGAGTTTGTCACGCTTAGGGGCGGTTAACCTAGCCGCGGTAGAAGAATACGAGATTCAATCGGAACGAAAGTTACACCTTGATACTCAATATAATGACTTAACCGATGCGTTAGAAACGTTACAAAGCGCGATACGTAAAATAGATAAAGAAACCCGTACCCGTTTTTCTACCACATTTGAGCAAGTGAACCAAGATTTGAAAGCCCTGTTTCCCAAAGTGTTCGGGGGAGGCTCAGCCTATTTAGCCTTAACCGACGATGACTTACTGGAAACGGGGGTAACCATCATGGCGCGCCCTCCTGGTAAGAAAAATAGTACAATTCACCTTTTAAGCGGTGGAGAAAAAGCGTTAACCGCTTTATCATTGGTATTTGCGATATTTAGGCTTAATCCAGCACCATTTTGTTTGCTGGATGAAGTGGATGCACCATTGGATGATGCTAACGTTGGGCGCTTTTGTAACTTGGTTTCAGAAATGTCGCAAACGGTGCAGTTTATTTATATCACCCACAATAAGATTGCGATGGAAATGGCAACTCATTTAACCGGTGTTACCATGGCAGAACCTGGTGTGTCTAGGATGGTAGCAGTTGATGTTGATGAAGCAATGGCTTTCGCAGAAGCATAACAAAGGGCGACGAAGCTAAATGGAAGATGAATTACGTCTATCACTATTGTTTGCAGGTACCTGCTTTATAATTGCAGTGCTTGCACACGGTATTTGGAAAATTCGCAAAAACACAAAACCGAGCAGTAAACCTCGGGTTGAGCCCCGGCAGTGGGCAGATACTGGCGAAGAAGAAGGTTCGCAATCAGAAGGTTTTGATGAATTAGGTATTGGCCAAGTTCGCGTGGTGAGCTCTGGTAATGCACAAGAAAATTCACAAAACGATTTCGATGCAAGTTATGAGCAAGACCCAAGTGACGCAAGTAGCAATGAACATAGCAATGCCAGTCACACTGGGGCAAATGCCTCTAAAGCAAAAAGCTTCTATGCTAGCGATAACACCGATGATAGCGATCGCAATTTTGAGCGTGATAATGAGCGCGATGTTAGTAATGTATCGGATAAACTGTCGCCTGAATACGAAACCAGTGATCACCTAGCGACATCTGCACAGAAAGAAGCTAATAGTTCAAAAGCGAGCTCTGAAGATTCTGCTGGTGACACAAATGCGCCGAAAGAAAAGGTGGCCGACAAACCTAAGCTTTATGGTTCGGTTGTGTCTAATCCAAAGCCGCATCTACAAAGCAGTTCAGTCCCTGCAAATGAGGGCGATGGTTTTAGTTCTGACTCATTTCCAGAACCTCCAGGTTTTCTATTACGAGAAGGCGACGATGAACCTGCTAGTGAAGTTGAAACTGCCGCTACCAACCAGCCTTCTGTAAGTTATAGCGCTGGCGATACATCAGTGTCTCATGATGAAGGCAATAGCCAATCAGCGCCTGACCACAAATCACCAGAAATAGATGATTTCAGTTTAGATTCACCGGCAACACAATCTGTGTCGGGGAATATCGCAGAGACAGGCCGCAAAGAGACTGAGCATCAGGTAAGTGAAGGTGCTGAAGTTGTTAGTGCCAGCGGCCTAGGTGAACAAGCGAAACGCTTTATGAAAGGAAAGCGCAGCAAACCTATTTCTCGCAAGCGCCAAGAGCCTAAATTTGGCGATGATCAAATGCGTATCGATTTCGATGATAGTGCAGCCAGTACCGCCAATGCAGGAAGTGCAGAAAGTGAGAGTACAGTCAGCCAAGAAAACAGTATGCAAAACGCGACGGATTCAAACAGCCGCACTCAAAATCAAGGCGCTTCCGAGCAAATTGAACAAGAAGTACTTGTACTCAATGTGAAAGCCCCCGAGAACGACCCAATAGCTGGTGCGGCCTTATTGCCTATGTTACTTACCCTTGGCTTTAAGTTTGGCGATCAGGATATTTTCCATCGCCATGTGAATTCAAATGGTAAAGGGCCGGTGTTATTTAGCTTGGCCAATATGTTTAAGCCTGGAATTTTCGATATTGATAACCTTGAAACCTTCAACACACACGGTGTTTCTTTGTTTATGATCCTGCCCATTGAAGGCGACCCCCATCAAGTGTTTAACATGATGCACAACGCCGCACGTAAGCTGGCAGACGAATTTGGTGGTCAAGTGCTAGATGGTCGTCGTAGTGTTCTGACCAAACAAGGTTTACAGCAATATATGGAAAAGATACGTGAATTTGAGCGCAAACGTATGATTACCCGGCAGTAGTCATTTTCTATAAATATCAAAGAGGGCCTGACTTTTTAGCGGCCCTTTTTTGTTATCTCATGCTACCATTAGGGCAATTATTTGTAGTTAAGTACATCCACTCAATTAATATTGAGTGAGGGTACTGCTTCTGTTTTACTTAGCAGAATACAAAAGCCATTTCTTTTAAAAAATTACACGCAAGTATCAACATGTCAGACTCGTTAGAACAAGCTAAAGCCCGCGCCGAATCACTTCGTGGGCAAATAAATGAATACAACTATCAATACTATGTGCTCGATGCCCCAACGGTGCCCGATGCACAATATGATAGAGATATGCAGGAACTCATTAGTATCGAAAAGCAGTTCCCTGAATTGCAGAGTGTGAGTTCACCCAGTCAGAAAGTGGGTGGCTCTGCGCTTTCTGCCTTCGAGCAGGTTACGCATGAAGTGCCTATGTTGTCTCTAGATAACGCGTTTGATGATGTGTCGCTATTGGCGTTTGAAAAACGTATTTACGATCGCCTGAAAGATAATAAAGCGCTTAGCTTTAGCTGTGAACCAAAGCTTGATGGGTTAGCCGTTAGTATTCTTTATGAAAATGGCGAAATGGTGCGTGCAGCTACGCGAGGGGATGGTCAAGTTGGCGAGAATATTACTACCAATGTTCGCACCATCGCTAACGTTCCTCTAAAATTACGTGGCGAAAACTACCCATCCCGATTGGAAGTTCGCGGCGAAGTATTTATGCCTAAGAAGGGCTTTGAAGCGCTTAATGACTATCAGCGTGCTAACGACGGAAAAGTGTTCGCTAATCCACGTAATGCTGCCGCTGGCAGCCTTAGGCAGCTTGATTCAAAAGTAACAGCGAAACGTCCATTAATGTTTTACGCCTATTCTTTGGGTGTGGTTACGCCTGAAGATTTCGAGCTGCCACGTTATCATAGTGCGCGATTAGCGCAATTAGGTGACTGGGGCATACCCTTATGCCCTGATATTGACACTGCTGAAGGCGGCAAAGGCTGCTTAGAATACTACCAGCGCATATTAACCCTTCGTGACGACTTGCCTTACGACATCGATGGCGTAGTGTTTAAAGTTGATGATATTAGCGTACAGCAAACATTAGGTTTTGTAGCACGGGCGCCACGCTGGGCAATTGCGCAGAAGTTTCCTGCTCAAGAAGAAATTACCAAACTGTTAGATGTTGAGTTTCAAGTAGGGCGTACCGGTGCGATTACCCCTGTAGCGCGATTAGAGCCCGTATTTGTGGGTGGTGTTACGGTATCAAACGCCACATTACATAACCAAGATGAAATAGACCGCTTAGGGGTGAAAGTAGGCGACTACGTAATCATTCGCCGAGCGGGTGATGTTATTCCTCAAGTGGTGTCTGTTGTACAAGCCAAAAGAGATGACAATGTTAAAGACATTGTCTTTCCCACAGATTGTCCAGTATGTGGTTCTAATGTAGAAAAACTAGAAGACGAAGCCGTTGCTCGCTGTACCGGCGGCCTTATTTGTGCGGCGCAGCGCAAGCAAGCGTTGAAGCATTTTGCTTCTCGTAAAGCATTTGATATCGACGGGTTAGGCGATAAGTTGGTAGATCAACTCGTTGATGCCGATTTAGTGCATAGCCCAGCAGATTTCTTCAATCTTAAATTGGGCGATGTTGTTGGTCTTGAGCGTATGGCTGAAAAGTCTGCTGCCAAGTTGTTGCTGTCTCTTGAGGCATCGAAAGCTACCACGTTAGCTAAGTTTTTATATGCGTTAGGGATTAGAGAAGTAGGTGAAGCCACGGCGGCAAATCTTGCGATGCATTTTGAAACCCTAGAGGCTATTCGTAGCGCAAGCGAAGATGAACTCATTGAAGTGCAAGATGTTGGCGCAATTGTAGCGGCGCATTTGCATAACTTCTTTAATGAGCCACATAACACCGATGTTATCGACGCATTACTTGAGGCGGGTATTCATTGGCCTGCAATTGAGAAAAAGCCACAAAGTGCGCTTCCTCTAGATGGACAAACCTGCGTAGTAACAGGAATATTAAGCGAAATGGGTCGCTCTGATGTTAAAGCGAAACTACAATTGTTGGGTGCTAAAGTGGCAGGCTCGGTATCGAAGAATACCTCCTTTTTAGTCGCGGGTGAAAAAGCGGGATCGAAGCTGACCAAAGCA
Organism: Alteromonas stellipolaris; assembly: GCF_001562115.1. NCBI lineage: Bacteria > Pseudomonadati > Pseudomonadota > Gammaproteobacteria > Alteromonadales > Alteromonadaceae > Alteromonas > Alteromonas stellipolaris. The sequence goes on along the minus strand of NZ_CP013926.1, from coordinate 2,468,429 downwards.
CAAGAGCTAGATGTTGAAGTGTGGGATGAAGCGACGTTGCTCGCCTTTTTAGCAGAGCATGACTAGCACTTTATAATTAACAGCATGCTTATCATTGGAACGTAAAAAGGCGCTTAATAAAGCGCCTTTTTCGTTTCTGCGTGGGTATTTTTGGGGTAGCTATGTATTCAGAAAATGTACGGTAGGCTATCTACCCGCCAATACTTTGCCTCTACTCTTCTGTTTAGAAACAGGGACAGCGCGTTACTGTGCTTGTACCTTGGCTTTTGCACGCGCCAATCTTCTGCGTTCCCACGCCTTTTTGACCTGAAAACGCCAAATCCAGTTCAGGGTGAAGTAACCCACAGCACTGGCGATGATGGAACAAATGGCGCAGCCAACCAAGAATGCGGGGCCAATGGTACTGATGCTTTCTACCACCCATTGCCAACTGAATTGGAATTCAAAGTGCTCAGGTTTGGTCCCAAGTACAGTAGAACCAATTTTATAAGCAGCATAAAATATGGGCGGTATGGTGAAGGGGTTGGTAACCCAAACTGTGGCTACCGATAACGGTAAATTCGCACGAAAAGGAATGGCGACACCCGCAGAAAGCCACATTTGAAAGGGTACAGGCCAAAATGCAAAAAACAGCCCTATACAAAATCCGCCTGCCGCTGAACGTCTGTTTAAATGCCATAAATTAGGTTCGTGCAAAACGCTGCCGAATACGCGCAGAATTTTGTTGTTCTTTACAGCCTGCGGTTCAGGCAGGAAGCGTCTAATAAATTTCTTAGGCATAACACTCGTTCGTTAACTATCAACATATGGGCTACATTCAGCCAGCTATATTTATTGCTACGTAAAACAATGGTAAATCGTATCACAATTTGGTGTGGCAGTTTTTGTGTTAGCGCAACAACCGCTGTTTTATGGCCCGAGTTGCCATCGCTAAACCTAGTGATGACGCTTGCCATAGGTGGTGGTGTACTGCTGTTCCTTTCAAAGTGCAATTTTCACTTTCATACAATAAGCGGTGAGAAACAAACGTCTTGGATAAAGTTTGTGCTTATTGCAGTTAGTGGCGCTTTTATAGGTGCTACATGGTTGGCGAGTTTAGGGTATTGGCACCTATCTTGGCAACTACCACAGAGCAAAATTCAACAAGATGTCACAATAAATGCGGTGGTTGACCATGGAGGCTGTCTAAGTGGTCAAAAAAACGCCGAGCCCAGCCTAAAAAATAGAGAGAATGCATTAAATAGGGAAAATACAGAAAGCACGGCAAACTCAAGTAAATCAAAACCTACTCAAAGCGCAGGGCATGATGAAAGCGAACAGCGATTTATGGCGTACACCGTAAAGGTTAACGCCCTAGATGACTTAGCACTCAGATTCACTCGTAAAATGACATTAAGTCATCGCGTGACCGGTGCCTGTTTACACAACGGTGATGAATTTACAGCTACGGTGAAATTAAAACCGGCCTACGGCACGCTTAACCCAGTAGGCTTTAATCGGCAACAATACCTTGCCAGCCAACAAATTGTGGCCACGGGCTATATAAAACAGCTACATCATGAATCTGTGCTTCATAACCATAGTACTCGTCATAACATGTCAGTTTTTTTATCTACGTTGCCTCTTAATCAAATGCGCTGGTTTCAGGCGTTATTGATTGGTGAACGCAGTCTGTTAACCAAGGAAGACTGGCATACTATTGGACAAACCGGTACCGCGCATATTTTCAGTATATCGGGCATGCATTTATCGATAATCGCCATGACAGCATTTTATGGGTGTAGCGCGTTTATTTTTGTTGCTAGCAGCATAGTGAAAGGAAAGTCGGCTTTTATAAACCTAAGGGGTTACGTATTAATAACTTTGGTTAGTAGTGCGGCATTGTATGTCATGCTAAGTGGTATGGCACTGCCTGTCGTAAGGGCGTTTGTTTTATTAGTGGTGGGCATAGGCTTTGCTGCATTCAATAATGTGTTACGGCCATTACATATGGGCGTGTTTATGTTGTTTACCTGTATTGTGTTGTTCCCTTTGTCGTTACTACAAGCCAGTTTTTATTTAAGTATTGGCGCGGTGATAAGTATTTGGCTGCTTAATTGGCGGTTTCGATTTCAAGCAATGCCTTGGTACAAAGCGTTATTTTATATGCAGTTAGGCGTGAGTGTAGTGATGGCGCCTATCACTCTTTTGTGGTTTGGTACGGCTAGCACAATTGGTATTATCGCTAATCTCTTTGTATTGCCGGTTATTACGCTTATTCTTCCTGTTGCACTGCTTGCTTTAATGGCAGGGTTCTATTTTTCTCCAAGCTTAGACTTTACTGTTTGGGTGCTTCTCAAAATAGATACAGTATTGGGCTGGCTTTTAAGCTGCTTAAGCGAAGCGGCATCTTGGGGAATAAGTGCAATACACTTCTATCCCAGCACGGGTTCAATGCTTTGCCTACTTATCGCCATGTTATTTGTGGTTTTGCCCAGGTGGCGCTACAAATGGCCATGTGTGTTATTGCTAATACTGCCAGTTACCTTTTCTCTTATCCCTTCATCACCAGCCCGGTGGTTTGTCAATGTATTTGATGCTGGGCAGGGGACTGCAATAGCGTTAACCAAAGGTGTACATGCCATCATTGTAGATACAGGGCCTATGTATAACGGTGAAGCGCCATTGGCGAGTAAGGTGATACCTGCATTTCTTAAGCGAAATAACAGTGAGCAAGTAGACATGGTTATTCATAGTCATGGCGATACTGATCACGCTGGCGGAAAAGCTGCATTTAAAGCTTGGTTAGACAACGAAGGTATTCAGCCCTCATGGATAAGCCCAATAGACGGGTGTGAGCGAGGCCGGGTAATTAACTGGCAAGGTTTAACCCTTACTTTTCTGTGGCCTGAAAAAGGAAACCTAGAAGACAGTAATGCCATGTCTTGCGTGATAAAAATTGATGATGGACATCACAGTATTTTACTACCTGGTGATATTGAGCGTTCCAGTGAGTACGCCATATTACATGCAGAACAAAAGCAAATGACTAATGGGGATAATGCGGGCATAAGCAGCGCTCAAGATAATAAAAGCCACTTCGAAAAAATGGCAGTGGATGCTGATGTGTTAATTGCGCCTCATCATGGCAGTAAAACCTCATCTACTGATATATGGATTAAACGTGTTTCCCCTGATGTGGTTGTTTATACGCAAGGGTATGAAAACAGGTGGAAATTTCCAAGCCATTCAGTCTTTTCTCGCTACCAACATTATGGCGTTCGCCAATTCACCACCAGTGAATTTGGTTTCATTCGACTTGAGTTCGCAGAAGGTGGCTATATAGTTAGTTCAGAACGAAAAGACGCCCAAAACCGTTGGTATTTGCCACGTTACACGCCAAGGCATCTTATTTCTTCAGAATCTGAAGTGAAGAAAACGGACATTTTCCAAGCAAAGCATAGGGTTGATTAGGGAAATGACTCAAGTACTAGTACAATAGCTAGGGTGAAAGTAATGAATAACGAACAGGTTAAAACACTTTGATGCAACAAACCGATCCGTCGGCCTTCCAGGTTAAACGCTTTTTACGCTATCTGCGTGAATATAAACTCCCTTTCTTCGTTGCCGTTATTGGCATGGTGGGCTACTCCGCGGTAGATACTTTTGTATTTGCACAATTGCAGCCCATGATTGACGAGTCATTAGGGAAAAATGATCATGCTTACCTAAGGTTGGCCGCCTATGCCATAGTCCCTTTGTTTTTGTTACGGGGCTTATTTAACTTTCTTGGTACCTACACACTAACGTGGATTGGTGCGCAGGTTGTCATGCGCATGCGACAACAGTTATTCGATAAATATATCCATTTACCGGTGTCATTTCACGATACGCAAGCGGTGGGCGCGTTAATAAGTAAAGTGACCTACGACACAGAGCAAGTTGCAAATGCTTCCGGTAAAGCCTTGTTAACCTTGGTGCGGGAAGGAGCGCTGGTTATTGGTTTGCTCGCCGTTATGTTTTATTACTCGTGGCAATTATCTATTATCTTCTTGCTGATTGGCCCCTTGGTTGCAGTTATTGTCTCATTCGTGAGTAAACGGTTTAGGGTGGTTAGTCGAAACATTCAGCAAGCCATGGGCAATTTAACCTCTGCGGTAGAGCAGGCGGTAAAAGGCCATAAAGTAGTGATTATGTTTGGTGGGCAAACTATCGAACAAAAACGCTTCGAGCAGAAAAATAATAATAATCGTCAACAAACCATGAAGCTGGCGGTTACCCAAATTCTAAGTGTGTCGTCTATTCAAGTTATTGCCTCTGTTGCGTTAGCCGTAGTGCTCTATATTGCCAGTACCCCTGGCATGGTAGAAAAGCTCTCTGCTGGTGTATTTATTAACGTAGTGTTTTGTATGGTGATGCTATTAAAGCCACTTAAACAGTTAACTACAATTAATAATGAATTTCAAAAAGGCATGACTGCCTGCGTAAGCGTATTTGAAATACTAGACAGAGAAAACGAAGCTGATTCTGGCGACATAAAAGTAGAACGCGCAGTGGGTAAAATTGAATTCGATGATGTGACCTTTACTTATCCAGGCAAGCATTCACCTGCGCTGTCGAACGTTTCGTTTACTGTAGAGCCTGGGCATTCTGTTGCTTTGGTCGGGCGTTCGGGAAGCGGTAAGTCGACTATCTCCTCATTGCTTACCCGATTCTATTCCCCGCAAAGTGGGCAAGTCAGGTTGGATGATAATCCTTTAGACAGTATTGATTTGAAATCACTACGGGCGCAGTTTGCTGTGGTATCGCAAAATGTGACTTTGTTCAACGATTCTATTGCCAATAACATTGCTTATGGTGCGAAAGAAACGGTGACGCAAGCACAAATCGAGCAAGCCTGTAAAATGGCCCATGTCGATGAATTTTTAGGTAATTTACCTGAAGGTATCGATACCGTTATTGGTGAAAATGGCCTTATGCTATCGGGCGGTCAGCGCCAACGTATTGCTATTGCCCGCGCTATTTTAGCCGATGCGCCAATTCTAATTTTAGACGAAGCTACCTCGGCGCTAGATACTGAATCGGAAAGACTCATTCAAGATGCATTAGAAACATTACAAAAACGTTGTACCAGTATTGTAGTAGCACACAGGTTATCGACTATTGAAAATGCTGATACCATCATGGTGGTTGAGCAAGGTCGAATCATTGAAAGTGGTAAGCATCACGAGTTACTTGAGAAAGGTGGGCATTATGCTCAGCTTCACGCACTGCAGTTTGGTGATAACTAAGTGAGCCGTATGGTGAAGCGCTGGTACGCTGGTCACCCATTAGTTTGGCTGTTATCGCCACTTGCGATACTTTTCTGGCTGATAACTGCTTTTCGTAGGTGTTTGTTTTCTACAGGCCTGAAAAAAGTGTATCGAGGCCATGCCAAGGTTATTGTCGTAGGCAACATTTCGGTTGGCGGTAACGGTAAAACACCCGTAGTACTTGCACTCGCGCAGTATTATCGCAAAAAGGGTGTGCGAGTTGGTATTTTAAGTAGGGGGTATGGCGGTAAGTCTAGCTTCTATCCTCGACAAGTTACCGGTAACGATGATGCCAGTGAAGTAGGGGATGAACCTCGATTACTGGCCATTCGTAGCCAAGTGCCAGTCGTCATAGACCCCCTACGTAGCCGGGGCGCAAATTACCTTTCAAATGTTCTTAATTGCGACCTAATTATCTGTGATGATGGCCTTCAACATTATGCGTTAGCGCGAGATGTTGAAGTAGTGGTAATGGACGAGCGTTTAACCGGTAGCGGCTTTTTAATACCGATGGGGCCGCTTAGAGAAGGTCATTGGCGGCTGGCAACGGTGAATGCTATCGTGCATAACCGTGCTGATAACAAAAAGCCAGAGCTTAAAGCGGGTCAAACTCCTCAGTACCTTATGAAGTTGGTAGCCGGTGAAATGTGCTCTGTTACGAAGCCCACCGAGCAGGCTGAACTGACTAGCTTTACGGGTAAAAATATTACCGCAATGGCGGGTATTGGTGCTCCTGAACGTTTTTTCTCTCAGTTAAAGAGTATGGGGTTGAATTTGTCCAGCACATTACCGTTTCCTGATCATCACCAATTTACAGCAAACGATATCCCTTCGGGTACGGTACTAATGACCGAAAAAGATGCGGTGAAGGTAAGTGAAATCGCTCATAGCGATTGTTGGTATTTGCCGGTTTCGGCAAGTATCGACCAGAAGTTTTTCACGCAAATAGATGACAAGCTGGTTAATGCTGGCTTAACAATGACGCCTTAGCAAGCAAGGAAATATAATGGCATTTGATAATAAATTATTAGAAGTACTGGCATGCCCAGTGTGCAAAGGCAAATTGGTGCTTAATGATGAAAAAGATAAACTAATTTGCCGCTTCGACCGTTTAGCTTACGATATTAAAGACGGTATTCCGGTGCTTATCGAAAGCAAAGCAACGGTAATGACACTTGATGAAGTAGACGCAACGCGATAGGTGTGTGATGGCATTTACAGTAGTTATTCCCGCACGATATGGCTCTAGCCGTTTTCCAGGTAAACCCCTAGCTGACATTAATGGTAAACCCATGATTCAGCATGTGGTGGAGCGAGCCATTGAGGCGGGGGCTGATCGAATCATTGTCGCCACTGACGATATGCGCATTGCCGACGTTGCTAACGAATTTTCTCATGTATGTATGACCGCCGATACACATCAATCAGGCACCGAACGTATTGCCGAGGTCATTGAGAAAGAAAACATTGCTGCTGATAGCATAGTAGTCAATGTGCAAGGCGATGAACCTTTCATTCCTGCGGCGAACATTAAGCAAGTGGCAAGTAATTTGTCGAATGCACCTCAATGTGTGATGGCTACCTTGTCTACGCCCATTTTAGAAAGCGACGATGTATTCAACCCTAATATGGTTAAAGTACTGGTTAACGCACATCAAGAAGCGATGTATTTTTCGCGTTCGGCTATTCCATTTGAGCGCGATCGTATGATGGAAAACCGTCAAAGTGTTGATCCTAAATTGTATTTTCGACATATAGGCATTTATGCGTACCGTGCACAATACGTGCAGCAGTACGTAAGTTATCAGCCTAGTGCTCTTGAGCAAATTGAATCTCTCGAGCAGCTTCGGGCCTTGTGGTATGGCGACAAAATCCACTGTACTGTGGCAAATGCCAAACCACCAGTAGGTATTGATACACCTGAAGATCTCGCGCGTTTGCTGGCGTCGCTAGGGTAGGCCGCACTTTTTACTCGCTTTTTTAGGTGGCTGTAAACCAGTAAAGATAAAAAAGCTACGTGATATAACGTGTTAAAGAGCAATAAGATTTGCCTGCTTAAAGACAAATCTTACCGTTGCCAAAGACGGTTAATACATTCTTTCATTGTGAGTGCATTCAGCCTGGTTTTCTCGAAATACGACTGGCATATTCTAAATCGGGTGCAGCATAAAAATAGGGAGCGTTAAAATGAACGTAGTCATTACAGGGGGCAACCGCGGTATTGGTCTAGCCCTCGTTAAACAATATAAAGCGCAAGGTGCGACTGTGTATGCCACCTGTCGTAATAGCTGTGATGAGCTCAATTCCTCTGGCGTCAAAGTAATTACCGGTGTTGACGTGTCGCAGCCAGATACACTGGCAGATAGTTTAGCGGAATTAACAGACGTTAAAATTGACCTGCTTATTAATAACGCTGGTGTGTTGGGCAGAGAAACCTTGGATGACTGGGAACCTCATACCATAGATTATCAGTTTAGAGTGAACGCTATGGGGCCACTGCTTGTCACGCAAACTCTGCTTTCATCAATGGCCGACAACAGTAAGATAGCCATGATCACCAGCAGAATGGGCTCTATGACGGATAACACCTCTGGCGGGTATTATGGCTATAGAATGTCGAAAGCCGCACTAAATGCTGCTGGTGTGTCATTAGCAAACGATCTCAAGCCACAAGGAATAGCGGTAGGTTTATTTCACCCAGGGTTTGTGCAAACTGAAATGGTGAATGGAAGCGGAGATATTGATGCAGATACCTCTGCACAAAGATTAGTGGCTCGAATAGCTGAGATGACTCTTGATAATGCAGGGCGTTTTATTCATTCCAATGGCGATGAATTGCCTTGGTAAGCCCTAAGTAAGTCCTTTATATAAAGTATATTTGTTACTTTTCTTAGATTAAAGAACACATAAAAAAACCGGTAAAGCCTTAGGACTTACCGGTTTTTTCTAAACTGTGTTTAATGTAGCTAGCGAGTTGAACGCTTGCTGGCTGCTTCTAAAATTAGCCTTGGCTTTCGTCTTCGTCTTGGTCTTCAGACAGCACAGCCCACACGTCGTGTTCATTAGCGTGAATGACTTCAGCCCACACCCGTTGACCCGGTTTTACATCGTAAACGCCATTAAGGTGAACTAAGCCATCAACTTCAGGCGCATCGGCGTACGTTCGCCCTACAGCACCTTCGCTGTCTACACTGTCAATAACCACTTGGTATTCATTACCAATGCGAGCTTGTAAGCGCTGGGCGCTAATTTCACCTTGAACTTCCATAAAGCGTGCTAAGCGTTCTTGTTTAACGTCTTCTGGCACAGGATCAGGTAAATCGTTGGCACGAGCACCTTCAACTGGTGAATAAGCAAATGCGCCCACACGATCTAGCTGTGCTTCACGAATAAAGTCGAGCAACTCTTCAAACTCTTCTTCGGTTTCACCCGGAAAACCTACGATAAAGGTTGAGCGTATTACCAATGAAGGGCAGGCTTCACGCCATTTCTTAACTCGTTCTAGGGTACGATCTGCACTACCAGGGCGTTTCATTAAACGTAAAATACGTTTATTGGCATGCTGAAATGGGATATCAAGGTAAGGAAGAATTTTACCTTCATTCATTAAGGGAATAAGGTCATCAACATGTGGGTAGGGGTAAACATAATGAAGGCGCACCCAAATACCCATTTCACCCAATTTCTCACACAATTGCTGCATGTGTGTTTTTACGGGCATACCATCCCAGAAGCCTGTTCTATGTTTCACATCAACGCCGTAGGCACTGGTATCTTGTGAAATAACCAGTAGCTCTTTCACACCCGCAGCTTTTAAACGTTTAGCTTCATCAAGCACACTGCCTACAGGGCGGCTTACCAAATCGCCACGCATGGAAGGAATGATGCAGAAAGTGCATCTGTGGTTACAGCCTTCTGATATTTTTAAATACGCGTAATGACGAGGGGTAAGTTTAACACCGTGATCGGGCACTAAATGTTCAAACGGATTATGTTGAGGCTTAGGTAAGTGTTCGTGAACTTGCTCAACTACCGATTCATAAGCGTGAGGACCGGTAATAGCCAGTACATTAGGATGTACTTCACGAATTTCATCTTCTTTAATGCCCAAACAACCAGTCACGATGACTTTGCCATTTTCTTTTAGCGCTTCACCAATGGTATCAAGTGACTCTTCCACCGCGGCATCAATAAAGCCGCAGGTATTAACAATGACTAAATCAGCATCGTTGTATGTAGGAACAACATCGTAGCCTTCTGTACGCAATTGCGTAAGAATGCGCTCGGAGTCTACCAAGTTTTTAGGGCAGCCTAAGCTGACAAACCCAATGCGGGCGCCGTTGCTTGCACCTGTACTACGATTTTCAGTTAGAGTTCTAACTGGCGTTTCTAAAGTAGTGGTTTTGTTTGCTGCTTTACTTGGATTGAAGGTTTCTACAGTCATCTAAAATATCACCCGGTAAACGACGCTACTTGTGCCTAAAATGGCCGCGGATTATACAGTAAGTATGACGGGTTCGCAGCTCTTTGAGGTAAAACTTTTTCAACTAACGACAATACTGCCAATTAGTGGAATACTGAACAAAAATTCATCATACTCTTTCGCTCTTCTCAACTAGGTTTACGGCAGGGCTTCATGGGCAGTTTTAATTGCAGAAAAAGGTTAGCCATCCTGTTTAGCTTGCTTGCGCTTGGCTTGGCGTCATGTTCTTCCGACTATTATAAACCCAAGCCCCCATCACTCACTTTGCGTTTGTCTGATACGCCACAATACACCCTTGATTATGATGCGCACACCACACGCGAGCTTTATTGGGGCTGCGTAACAGTACTACCTCGTTCGACAGAAGGGTTAATTAATAGCTTGTTGTGTACTCAAGCTCTACTTGGTAGGAATGATGTCAGTGCTGACGAACGCCACTTTGCATTAAAGCGCCATCGAGAAGCACTAATGAGTTTGCTAACATTGCGCATGTCTGGGAAAGAAGATGAAGCACATTTTCACACCCATTTGACTTTAGACCAACCAATTATTTTTGCTTCTAGGATGCTGCCTTCAGAAGAGGCGCTGCAACCCAACATATTAGGGGAATACGGCGTTGCCGTGGTAGTAAGAGAACCAGCGACCACAGAAGCAGAACAAACTTATTACCCTCAAGAAGGGACTTACAGTAGTTACACCTTAATGTTCCAAGGCATTAAGTTAGACGGTAACGAGGTGCACATTACCTTAGATGCCCAGAAAATCCACGGACGAACCACGGTACGTGTGGGTAATAATGCCTACATGGCGCGCTACTCTCCAAGCGCCACGTATTTAGCCTTATTGAATGATGCAACCGTGGGCGGGCTTCGTTGGAAAGGGTTTGTGGGTACTAAGCAAGCAAAAGCCCTTAGAGGAATTTACGTTATTGGGGAGATGTCAGACACTAAAATTCCCCTTGTTATGATCCATGGTCTTAATTCCGATCCCTTGATTTGGCGTTACTTAACCATGGCCGTGATGAATGACGAATGGTTAAACGAACGCTATCAAATTTGGCATGTGCTTTACCCTTCAGGCCAGCCGCCACTGTACAGCGCCATGAAAATTAGGAGAGAGCTTGATGCACTACTGGACACTATTGATAACCCCGTTATTACTCGCGAGGCGGTGTTTATTGGGCACAGCCTAGGAGGGCTTATAACCAAGTTACTGACGGTATCTTCTGGTGATGCCTTTTGGGATACTACCTTTGCCGTGTCACCAGAGCAGGTTGAAAAGTCGATATCTGAAGATATTCGGGACACCTTTTTCTTTGAGCCTAGGTTTAAAACTAACACGGTTTTTTATTTAGATACGCCCCATAAGGGCTCGGCATTGGCGGCATCGGCAATCGGTTATATTGGCTCGTCGTTAGTACAAATACCCTATGAACTTAAAAATATGTTTGTTGGTTTACTTGATGAGAAAGGGTTAGACATTGTTCAGTCAGACATGCAGAGCTATCTAACAGACACTAAATTCAAAAGCCTCGACTCATTAAAGCCAGGCCACCCTTTAATGAACACCCTGTATCCTATGCGCATTCAGGGAAAAGCTTATTCAATTATTGGGTCAAAAAAAGAAACCGAATGTGAAAAAAGGGAAGTGTGTTTATTACTCACTGATGGCGTGGTGACCTACGAAAGTGCAGATATACCAGAAGCGCTAGAAAGGCTCATTGTTGTATCTAAACATAACTCATTTAAATCACCTGATGCCGTGTCGTTTATATTAAAGCATTTATAAACCTGCCAAATTGTCGGATATTTTCTTTTAGCGCTTTAAGTTTGCATTATTAGCCCAATAATAACTGAGCTATTAATTATTCTTTAAAGCAAGGCTATGTGTTTTTCATGCTAAAACTGCCATTAAAATATTACGATGAATCTGGCCGCATTTTACCGCCGAAATGGCTGTACGTCATACTAGCGCTATTTAGTTTGGACTGGATTGCGTTTATTTTTTCGTTAGCCTCGCGTTCGCAAACAGAAGCATTACTCAAGTTGTTTTATCCTCAAAGTGAAAGTTTAGGCTTGGCATTATTAAGCAGTGTGCCGATAGTGCTAGGGCTTGCGCTTATATCGCAACGTGAAAGGCTTTGGAATAAGGGATACACAAGTTGGTCTGGTGCATTGTTGCCACTTATTTTAGTGGGAGTGATAGCGTCGTTGAGTGTGCAGTTTTATCATGTTGTGTCAGTACATTGGGGGTTTGAGATAATAACGGCCATCAAAGTGGTGGTGTCGATTATCAGTCTATATTGTATTAGCCGAAGTCGGCATTTGCGCTGGATGATACAAGATTGGAAAAAGCCTCATTGCGAGTAAATTACCATTAAATTACATACAGATATTAAATTACATGCAAATCGCGAATAGCGTGTGAGGCAAGAAATAAAAGCCCCACACGAAGAAGTGCAATACAGACCGATTACTGGCGGTGATTACTTACAGATTGGTCGAAATAAGCTTTAACACTAACTTGGCTGTCGTTCACTAGTCGCTCGTAGCAAATACCCGCAAAGGCATAAGAGTTTTCACCCACCACCAGTAACACATAAGGTGCTTTGGGATTCGATTGGTCATAAAGCCAGGTTCCACCCACAAAACGCTGAAACGTTTCTCCTACGTAGGCTCCAAAGATATTACAAATGGTGAAAACTGCCTCATCTTCTAGCGCGCTGTCATGATATTTGTCTAAAAAACTAAGTAAAATATCATCTACAAGTGAAATACTTTCAGCAGAATAATCTAAGGTTAAACTGAACTCTTCTTGGGCTGTAGCAACCGCATCTTCTGCGCAGTCCTTCATTAATTTTTCGAGCTCTATGGGTGACATTTTATTATCCTTCTCTTTTAACCTTTACGCGATAGTGTGATGTTAGCTATCGTCATTTTTAAACCTGCTGATAACCCAGCTTTCAACATTGTGCGGTAGTTATTCCCGTTTGTCTATTTATGACCGGTTAAGCGATTGATTACACTGGCTGACGCGAACATACCAAAGGTAGCCGTTACGGTTACCACCGCGCCAAAACCACCAGCACAATCTAGCCGAGTACCGCCTTCCATAGCCGATTTGTTATAACACACGCTGCCGTCAGGTTGGGGATAGCGCAACTGTTCAGTTGAATAGATACATTCAACCCCAAAGCGGCGTTTAGGATTTTTGCTGAAATTATAATTGCGTCTTAATTCACTGCGCAATTTAGCTGCAAGAGGATCTTGGGTGGTCTTCGATAAATCGCCCCTAGTGACTTGGGTAGGGTCAATCTGTCCGCCGGCACCACCAACGGTCACAATGGGTATTTTAGCGCGTTTACAATGGGCAACCATGGCAGCTTTCGCTCTAATGCTATCGGTTGCGTCAATCACGGCATGCATATCTTGGGTTAACAGCTCAACCGTGTTTTCAGGTGTAACGAAGTCTTCAATACATACGATTTCGCAATTTGGGTTTATACGTTTAATACGCTCAGCAATAGCGTCAACCTTTGCGTCGCCTATAGTATCTGCCATGGCATGAATTTGTCGGTTGGTGTTGGTTACACATACGTCATCTAAATCAATCAGGGTGATTTTACCGATGCCAGAGCGCGCAAGTGCTTCTGCACTCCAGCTTCCAACACCACCAATACCCACAACGCACACATGGCTCATTGCAAGTTTTTCTGCGGCGTCTGCGCCGTATAGGCGCACGATGCCGCCAAACCTTTGATCTTCCAATATACTCACTATGTATTCCAGTTGTTGCTATGCCAATAGCCTGTTTGTTAAAACTGCCCCGTCAACATTGCTTTGCTGACACTGCTCTGCCAACACTTGGAGGCGGCGAATAAACACAGCAGTTTAAACAATAAATTAAAAGCGTTTACATAAGGGGCGCATGATCGCAAAAAAGCGTAATATTGCAAGGGATCTTCTTTAAACATTAAGTAAGACATGTCAAAACGGTACGATATTGCCATTGTAGGTGCTGGGATAGTGGGTGCGGCTGTACTTTATGAGTATCAAAAGCGCTATCCACAGCACAAGGTTCACTTAATTGAAAAAGAGCCTGTAGCTGCATTTCATCAAACTGGCAGAAACTCGGGAGTGATCCACGCTGGGGTGTATTACCCGCCTGGTTCGTTAAAGTCACAGTATTGTAGGCAAGGTTTAGAAGATACTATTGCGTGGTGTAGAGACCATCATTTACCGTTTGAGCAATGCGGTAAGCTTATAGTGGCGACCAACACTGATGAGTTGCATAAGCTTGATAACCTTTTTATCAACTGACAGAGTAACGTTGGCAATGCACCTTCTCCTGCAGCTACTAGCGCCATGCCCATTGCCAGAGCCATCATCGATAAAATCGACGCTATGTAGACTTGCTCTACCTATTCGTTCTAAAAACTAGGAAGTTAAATCCAAAAATACAGGCATTACGTTCAAAGCTATACATGTTTGAATAACACGTTTTAAAATGAATGCTTGGAGAAATATATGGGATTGCTTGTAGATGGAATATGGCAAGATAAATGGTACGACACGAGTGAGAATGGCGGTAAATTTGAACGCCAAGCGTCGAAGTTTAGAGGTGCAATTGGCGGTGAAGCCGGTGCGCAGCACCCCCCTGAATCTGGTCGATATCATCTTTATGTCGCTTATGCATGTCCGTGGGCCCATCGTGCGTTAATTTTAAGACAACTAAAAGGGCTCACTGAACACATTGATGTTTCAGTGGTAAACCCAGATATGCTGGGGGATGGTTGGAGTTTTTCAGATTACCCAGGTAGCACTGGCGATAAGCTTTACCACTTTGACTACCTGCACCAGCTTTATACCAAAGCAAAGCATGATGTTACCACCCGGGTAACGGTTCCGGTTTTGTGGGATAAGCAAACCCAATCCATAGTGAATAATGAATCGGCAGATATTATTCGTATTTTTAATAGTGACTTCAATGCGCTTACGGGTGACAAACAAGATTTTTACCCTGCACCACTGCGCGAAGATATAGACGATATTAATAAAATGGTGTATCACGCTATTAATAATGGTGTGTACAAGGCGGGTTTTGCTACCACTCAACGTGCCTATGAAGAAGCGGTTGAGGACTTATTTGAGGCGTTAGATACGTTGGAAACGCGATTGTCTACACAGCGTTATTTAGTTGGCCATCAAATTACCGAAGCAGATTGGCGCTTATTCACTACCTTGATCCGCTTTGATGCGGTGTACCACGGCCACTTTAAATGCAATATTCGCCAAATAGCGGACTACCCCAACTTGTTTGGCTACATGAAGGAGTTGTATCAATATCCTGGTGTGGCGAATACGGTGAATTTTGATCATATCAAACGTCATTATTATTATAGTCACACCATGATTAACCCTACCCAAGTCATTCCCGTTGGCCCAAAACAAGATTTAATGGCTCCCCACAACAGAGAAGCAATAAAGCCAGCTTAATTGCATGGTAATTTCAAAAGCGCATTGCGCGAAGGTGAGGGGTTTTATACCATCTACTTTAGAATGATACTGGTTACTTTTCTTGTAACACTTTTTCTTATAACACTAGTGACCAATAATATCTTTAACAGGGAACAGAGACTCTAATACATGACTAAACCAATTACGTGCTTTAAAGCATATGACATACGCGGTGAGCTTAACAGCCAACTTGATGAAGCAACGGCTTACCGCATTGGTTACGCCTTTGCTGAAGAGTTGAATGCGAAAACGGTAGTAGTAGGCAGCGATGTTCGTTTAACCTCTACCCCGTTAAAACTTGCCTTGAGCGCAGGGCTCATTGATGCTGGCGCGAACGTCACCGATATTGGTATGGCAGGAACGGAAGAAATATACTTCGCGACTAAACACTTAGGTGTTGATGGCGGAATAGAAGTGACCGCTAGTCACAACCCCATTAACTACAATGGCATGAAGTTGGTAAAAGCTGATTCTGTACCCATTAGTGGCGACACTGGCTTAAATGCGATTAAAACGCGTGCTGAGCAGTTAAGCGATGAAGCTGTATCACAGCGCCTTGCCTATTACACCCAAGGCGAAGCCATCGATGCTGATGCCTTTTATAATGGTCATGCACACATAAAGGTTTCACATTTAACAGACACAGGAAGCTATGTAGAAGATAGCTGTATGTCAGCTTACGTAGATCACATGTTGTCTTACGTTAACCTTGATTCGTTCACGCCTCTTAAAATAGTGGTCAATGCGGGCAATGGTGCTGCAGGACCAGCGCTTGATGCTATTGAGGCTGAGTTAGCAAGCAGACAAATTCCAATTAGCTTCATCAAAGTGCACCACGAGGCAGATGGCACGTTCCCTCATGGTATTCCTAATCCATTGTTACCTGAAAACAGAGCAGACACTGCCGATGCTGTTATAAAATATAATGCGGATTTTGGTGTGGCGTGGGATGGCGACTTCGATCGTTGTTTCTTGTTCGATGCCGAAGGAAACTTTATTGAAGGCTATTACATTGTTGGCTTGCTTGCGGCAGCGTTCATTGAGAAAAACCAAGACAGCAAAATTATTTATGACCCACGGGTATTTTGGAATACAGAAGACATCGTGGCGAATGCTGGCGGTACACCCATTAAGTCAAAAACAGGGCATGCGTTTATTAAAGAGCGTATGCGCAAAGAAGATGCTGTTTATGGCGGTGAAATGAGTGCGCACCACTATTTCAGAGATTTCGCTTACTGTGACTCAGGCATGATCCCTTGGTTATTAATAGCCGAACTCGTGTGTGTTAAAAAACAATCGTTAGCCAGCATGGTTAAAGCACGCATTGAAGCGTTCCCATCATCGGGTGAAATTAACAGCAAGCTTAAAGACGCCGATGCTGCACTTGAGCGCGCGACATCTAAATATAAGCCGCTTGCAACGGTTATCGATACTACCGACGGCCTTGGATTGGAATTTGATACATGGCGCTTCAATTTGCGTAAATCGAACACCGAACCGGTTATTCGCTTAAACGTAGAAAGCCGAGGTGATATTGCTTTAATGGAAGAGAAAACGGCTGAGTTGCTTTCGGTAATACGTGACGAATAATATTCCGCTTTTTAATTCTTTTTACTTCTTACTTTTCAAAAACTGAGTAAGCATTAAAAGATAAAAACCGGAACATGAAAATTGGAACAAATATAAAGCGCAGTCATGTTAGTAATGACTGCGCTTTTTTTGTGTATTACTGGCAAGTGCCATCTCAGGAATTTGCCACCACTTGCAGAATTAGCCACTAATTACGATGCTGTGCTGACAACATGTGCTGTATGTCTTTTATGGCAATTAGGTAATGAGGTAAATCATCCAAGCATGGCTAATCACCACAACAGAGGTAAGGGCTATACGTAAACTGATGTAACTCACAATTTGGCCTTTAGGAAGGCTAAGCGTGAATTTATCGTAAACTAAAATGGCAACGTAGCTAAGCGATAACACCCCTAAGGTTTTCGGGTCGTGGCTAAACACCAGACAAAGCCAACCGATAATGCTCGGTAGCATGGCGATATACATTTGTTTACCATAGCGCTGATTACTGATGGAATCCCACCAATGAATCCCACCAAAAAATGACAGCAAAACCGCTGAGTACTGCATAAAGTAAATAGCGCTTTGGGTTAATGACAAAAGATTAAGAGAATAGGCTATTGGCATAGCTAAAAATGGGATGAGCCCAGCCACGCCAAGTAACACAACAGAGTAGGGCATGTAACATAATCCTTCTGCGGTTATTTTAATAAATTTGTTTTACAACAGTAATTTTATTAAAAAAGAGCTAAAAAAATAGCGCCGTAAGGCGCTATTTTATGAACAAATATTTACCTGTTCACGCTTATTTTAATGGCGTGTACTTACGCTGGTTGTGACCAGTGTATAGCTGACGAGGACGGCCAATTTTTTGTTTGGGATCGCTCATCATTTCATGCCAGTGTGAAATCCAACCCACTGTACGAGACAGTGCGAAGATACACGTAAACATATTGGTAGGAATACCAATAGCTTTAAGTACGATACCCGAGTAGAAATCTACGTTAGGGAACAATTTCTTCTCTGCGAAGTACGGGTCGCTCAATGCAATCTTTTCAAGTTCCATTGCTACTTCAAGTAGTGGATCTTTAACATTAAGTTCGCTAAGTACTTCGTGACAGCTTTCACGCATTACTGTTGCACGTGGATCGTGGTTTTTATATACACGGTGACCAAAGCCCATAAGACGGAACGGGTCTGCCTTATCTTTAGCGCGTGCAATAAACTCAGGAATGCGGTCAACAGTACCAATTTCCTCAAGCATATTTAAACATGCTTCGTTAGCACCACCGTGGGCAGGGCCCCAAAGTGAGGCAACACCAGCCGCAATACATGCATAAGGGTTAGCACCAGATGAACCAGCTAGACGAACAGTAGAGGTAGATGCGTTTTGCTCGTGGTCAGCATGAAGCGTAAAGATACGATCCATTGCACGTTCAACCGCAGGGCTAATCTCAAATTCTTCAGCAGGAACTGAGAACATCATGTTCAAGAAGTTAGCTGCATAGCTCAAATCGTTACGTGGATAAACGAAAGGTTGGCCAATGTTGTACTTGTAACACATGGCTACCAATGTAGGCATTTTCGCAATTAAGCGATGTGCACTACGTTTACGCTCTTCATCGTTAGAAACGTCTAAGTCGCTGTGATAGAAAGATGACATACCACCAACAGTACCGCATAACATTGCCATAGGGTGGGCATCGTTGCGGAAGCCATGGAAGAACATGTTGATTTGCTCATGTACCATGGTGTGGCGTGTAATCGTTGATTTGAATTCTTCATATTCTTCTTTAGACGGCGCATCGCCGTGTAGAAGCATATGACAAACTTCAAGGTAGTCTGCATCGCGCGCTAGTTCTTCAATTGGGAAACCACGGTGTAAAAGAACACCAGCAGCGCCATCAATATAAGTAATAGCTGACTCGCAAGATCCTGTCGCCATAAAACCAGGGTCGTAGGTGAAGTAACCGTGTTGACCAAGTGAACGGACGTCGATTACGTCTTGTCCTTCGGTGCCAGACAAGATAGGAAGCTCGATTTCCTTACCGCCGGCTTTAAGAATGGCTTTCTGATCTGCCATAAAATGCTCTCCTCAGAATGGTTCTGTTTGCAGCGAAAACGGGCGAAAATGCTCGTTTCGTTGGGGAAAAGTGGCGTATTTGTACTTTATTATGTACCAATAAGTCAATTTAATTGCATTTATGCACAATAAATATTCCGAATTACTGAGATTTATAATACTCAGCCGGAATCTGTATCGTTAACATTTTGGTAATCGCACTAAACCCGTTTCGGGGTAATTATCAATGTCTTTTAGCAAAAGGTAAACCACCGTTTACCAAATTTATTAACAGCTTAGCTGAAATATTAACCTTTTGTCGATTGAGAATTGCTCGTTTTCATTAAAAGACCTTAATTTTACTAGTGAAAATAGTGTTATTCTAGTTTAGTGCTGATACACTTTACAGCCTTGTTTATTAAGCATTCCATGCTTGTTGTTAGTATTTGTGACTATTTTTCTTTGTGTTTATCAGGAAGATTTGTCAAAAAAGACTAAAGTCTTACTGCAGCACAAAAAATTGTAATTATATACTGTGCTGGATATACTCAGCGGTGCATTAAAACAGAATAATTATTCTGTAAATTGCATTAAAGAATAATTCACAAATTGTTAACAACTCATTGGATGAGGTAATTAACAGGTAATAAACGAATTAACTCGCACAGGACATAATAACGGTGAGTAATTCATTATCCCTACGGATTAAACAGGCATACATTGTGAAAAAGCAAAGACCAGTAAATTTAGAACTCAATACTATTAAATTTCCGCCTGCCGCTATTTCGTCAATTCTCCACCGTGTTACCGGTGTCGCAATGTTTTTCGCATTACTCTTTGTTATTTGGGCATGGGCAGTATCTGTTTCCTCGCCTGAAGGGTTTGCGAACGTACAAGCGATGATGGACGGTATCATTGGAAAAGTGATCGCAATAGGCACTTTATCAGCGCTGACTTATCACATTTTAGGCGGCCTAAGACATGTTGTTATGGATTTAGGTCACTGGGAAGAGTTGGAGTCAGGAAACCTCAGCGCCAAAATAGCTATCGCTCTTTGGATTGTGCTGACAGTAGTATTGGGAGTAGCACTATGCTAGGAAACCAAGCAAGCTTAAAGCGTAATGGTATTCAAGATTACGTGTCACTACGTACTACCGCTGCAATAATTTTTGCTTATACGGTATTCATGGCGTGGTTTTTTATATCCACTGATAATATTACTTTCATTGAATGGCACGGATTATTTTCTGGGTTAGCGATGAAGGTGTTCACACTGGCAGCACTTATCGCCATCATGATCCACGTTCGTATCGGCCTATGGCAAGTACTTACCGATTATGTGAAGGCGTCTGGTTTGCGTGCAATCATTCAGTATGTGCTAAACATCATTGCTTTTGGTTACGTCGCTGTTGGTCTGTTTGTATTGTGGGGAGTGTAAGATGAGTTTACCCGTTCACGAGTTTGACGCAGTAGTTATTGGTGCTGGTGGCGCTGGTATGCGTGCAGCATTACAGATTTCAGAATCTGGAAAATCATGTGCACTACTGTCTAAAGTATTTCCTACCCGTTCACATACGGTATCAGCGCAAGGTGGTATCACTGTTGCGCTAGGTAATTCCCATGAAGATAACTGGGAATGGCACATGTACGACACTGTAAAAGGGTCGGACTACATTGGTGACCAAGACGCTATCGAATATATGTGTAAAACCGGCCCAGAAGCCATCATTGAGATGGAAAACATGGGTTTACCTTTCTCACGCTTTGAGAATGGTAAGGTTTACCAGCGTCCTTTCGGTGGTCAATCAAGAAATTTCGGTGGCGAGCAAGCAGCTCGAACCGCAGCCGCCGCTGACCGTACTGGTCACGCCTTGCTGCATTTGCTTTATCAGCAAAACGTAAAGAATAAAACAAAGGTCTTTTCTGAGTGGTATGCACTCGACCTAGTTAAAAACCAAGACGGTGATGTTGTTGGTTGTACTGCTATCGATATCGAAACAGGCGAAGTGGTTTATTTCAAGTCTAAAGCGGTAGTACTTGCGACAGGTGGAGCAGGGCGTATTTTCGCTTCTACTACCAATGCACACATTAACACCGGTGACGGTGTTGGTATGGCAATTCGCGCTGGTGTTGCACTACAAGATATGGAAATGTGGCAGTTCCACCCTACGGGTATCGCCGGTGCTGGTACGCTAGTAACGGAAGGTTGTCGTGGTGAAGGTGGTTACCTACTTAATAAAGACGGTGAACGCTTCATGGAACGTTATGCGCCTAACGCGAAAGACCTCGCTGGTCGTGACGTTGTAGCACGTTCAATGATGACAGAAATTCGCGAAGGCCGCGGGTTTGATGGCCCTTGGGGACCTCACTGTAAACTCAAACTTGATCACCTTGGTAAAGACGTACTTGAGTCTCGTTTACCAGGTATTCTTGAGCTTTCTCGTACGTTTGCTCACGTTGATCCAGTTAAAGAACCGATTCCTGTAATACCTACATGTCACTATATGATGGGTGGTATTCCCACTACTGTTGACGGTCAATGTCTAACTGTAGATGCTGACGGTAACGATAAAGTGGTAAATGGCTTATTCGCTTGTGGTGAAATTGCATGTGTATCTGTACATGGCGCTAACCGCTTAGGCGGTAACTCACTACTTGACCTTGTAGTATTCGGTCGTGCGACTGGACTACACTTAGGTAAAACCCTTTCTGACGTATCGCCATTCCGCGAAGCATCAGAGTCTGACCTTGAAGTGGCTATGTCTCGCTTCAATCGCTGGGAAAACTCAGAGAAAGGCAAGGGCGAAGATCCGGTTCAAATCAAAAAAGATATGCAAGAATGCATGCAGCTTAACTTCTCAGTATTCCGTGAAGGTGAAGCCATGGCAGACGGTCTTAAGCAACTTGGTGAAATTCGTGAACGTCTTCAGAATGCTCGCCTTGATGATAAGAGTGCCGATTTCAATACACAGCGTATTGAATGTCTTGAGCTTGATAACCTTATGGAAACCGCGTACAGCACAGCAGTAGCAGCGAACTTCAGAACGGAAAGCCGTGGCGCACACAGCCGCTTCGATTTCCCGGACCGTGACGATGAGAACTGGTTATGCCACAGCGTTTACGATCCGAATACTGAAAAAATGCTTAAACGTGATGTCAATATGGCGCCTAAGCTTCGGGAAGCTTTCCCGCCTAAAGTGCGTTCATATTAATAGAGGCAACGATCATGCAATTACAATTTTCGATATATCGTTACAACCCTGATGTTGATAACAAGCCACGCATGCAAGACTACACTCTAGAAGTAGAGGAAGGTCGTGACATGATGGTGTTGGATGCACTTATTGCTCTTAAAGAGCAAGATCCAACGTTATCATTCCGCCGCTCGTGCCGTGAAGGTGTGTGTGGTTCAGACGGTGTCAATATGAATGGTAAGAATGGTCTTGCCTGCATTACGCCATTGTCTGCATTAGGTAAAGGTAAAGTTGTTGTTCGTCCACTTCCAGGTTTGCCAGTAGTACGCGACCTTGTGGTTGATATGACACAATTTTACACCCAGTATGAAAAGATTAAGCCATTCTTAATCAACGATGATAAACAGCCTCCTGCAAGAGAACACCTTCAGTCTCCTGAAGAACGTGCTAAGCTTGATGGGCTGTATGAATGTATTCTATGTGCATGTTGTTCTACGTCGTGCCCATCGTTCTGGTGGAACCCGGATAAATTTATCGGGCCAGCTGGTTTGCTTCACGCTTATCGTTTCCTTATCGATAGTCGTGATACTGCAACCGACGAACGCTTGAACGACCTAGATGACGCATTTAGCGTATTCCGCTGTCACGGTATCATGAACTGTGTAAGTGTATGTCCGAAAGGATTAAACCCGACAAAGGCAATTGGACACATTAAGTCTATGCTTTTACAACGGGCTGTTTAGTACTATATTCTGTTTACTCCTGAGTGACAGAAAGCAATGCTCTAAATAGCCATCCGGATGTGATGGCTATTTTTTTTTGTATTCATCGGTATAACGCTTGGTTATGTCACGAATAACCTTATAATACAAACCGATGGTTAATAGAATTTACAAAACGTAGCAAGGCAAATTAAATGCAAGAAAGCGTGATGAAAGCGTGGTGGGATTCCTCGCATATGGCAGGTGCCAACGCTGCCTATGTTGAAGAATTGTACGAATCGTATTTGGAAGACCCGCAGAGCGTTTCCGATACTTGGCGTCAAATCTTTGATAGCCTCCCCAAGGTCGAAGGCGTTGAACTTGAAACCAACCATACTAGTGTTAAAGACCAGTTTAGGAAGCTAGCTGCTCTAGGCCCGACAGCACGAATGTCGAGCGCACCAGTTGAAGGCACTCCGGTCTCGGATGACAGGCAAGTTAAAGTGTTACAGCTTATCAACGCCTTTCGCTTCCGAGGACACCAACATGCCAACCTTGATCCGCTAGGATTATGGAAACAAGAGCGCGTTCGTGATTTAGAACTTTCTCACCATAACCTGTCTGATAAAGATTTTGACAGTGTGTTCAACGTAGGGTCTTTTGCCATTGGTAAAGATTCGATGTCATTAGGTGAGTTGTTTAAATCACTTAATAGAACATATTGTGGCTCTATCGGTGCTGAGTACATGCACATTACCGATACAGACCAAAAACGCTGGTTACAGCAAAAAATTGAGTCAGTACAAGCCAAGCCTGAGTTTTCTAAAGATGAAAAACTTACCCTACTTAAAGGGCTAACGGCAGCTGACGGTATGGAAAAGTATCTTGGGTCTAAATTCCCAGGTGCAAAACGCTTCTCACTGGAAGGTGGTGATGCGTTGGTTCCAATGCTCAAAAACCTAATCACTAATGCAGGTGCTGCCGGTACCAAAGAAGTGGTTATTGGTATGGCTCACCGTGGTCGTCTAAACGTACTCGTTAACGTACTGGGTAAAAACCCATCTGTATTGTTCGACGAATTCGCAGGTAAGCATGATGATTCATTAGGTGCTGGTGATGTTAAATACCACGCTGGGTTCTCATCAGATTTTGCTACCCCAGGTGGCAATGTTCACCTAGCGCTTGCATTTAACCCGTCTCACCTTGAGATTGTTAATCCGGTAGTGATGGGCTCGGTTCGTGCGCGTCTTGAACGTCGAAACGACGATACCAATACCGTACTTCCTATCACCATTCACGGTGACTCAGCAATTGCTGGGCAGGGTGTCGTGCAAGAAACCTTCAATATGTCACAAACTCGCGGTTTTGCCGTGGGCGGAACTGTGCGTATTGTAGTGAATAACCAAGTTGGTTTCACAACGTCGAAGACAGAAGATACCCGTTCTACGCAATACTGTACTGATATTGCTAAGATGGTTCAGGCGCCTATTTTCCACGTTAACTCTGATGATCCAGAAGCGGTAGCTTTTGTGACTCAACTTGCCCTTGAATACCGTAACAAATTCAAGCGCGATGTGGTTATCGATTTAGTTTGCTATCGCCGTCATGGTCATAACGAAGCTGATGAGCCAAATGCAACTCAGCCCCTCATGTACCAAAAAGTGAAGAAACATCCTGTTCCTCGCGCTATTTACGCCGACCAGCTAATTGCTGAAGGCGTTATAGAGCAGCGTGATGCAGACCGCTTTATAGAAGAATATCGCGCTGCACTTGATCATGGTGCGTGTGTGGTTGAAGAATGGCGTCCGATGACAGAGCACAGCGTAGACTGGTCTCCGTACTTAGGTCACGATTGGGATACCCCATATGATGGCGCTATCAGTGTTGAAAAACTTAAAGAACTTGGTGAAGCACTAACGACTTTCCCTGAAGGACATAAACTTCAATCACGTGTAAACAAACTATACCAAGACCGCAAGGCCATGGTGAGTGGTGAGAAGAAACTTGATTGGGGAATGGCAGAGAACCTTGCTTACGCATCGTTGGTGGACTCTGGTGAAGATATACGTATGACAGGTCAGGATTCTGGCCGTGGTACTTTCTTTCACCGCCATGCAGTATTGCATAATCAAGCTGATGGCTCGACGTATATGCCGCTGCAAAACATTCGGGAAGGCCAAGGTGAGATTGAGATTTACGACTCTGTGCTTTCAGAAGAAGCGGTTATGGCGTTTGAATATGGTTACGCAACGGCAGAACCTGAGTGCTTAACCATTTGGGAAGCCCAGTTTGGTGACTTTGCAAACGGTGCACAGGTTGTATTTGACCAATTCTTGAGTTCAGGTGAAGCGAAGTGGGGCCGTTTATGTGGTCTAACTATGCTGCTACCGCACGGTTATGAAGGCCAAGGTCCTGAGCACAGCTCGGCGCGTCTTGAACGCTTCTTGCAAATGTGTGCTGATCACAACTGGCAAGTATGTGTACCTTCTACACCAGCGCAAGTATTTAACATGCTTCGTCGTCAAGTGGTTCGCCCAATGCGTAAACCGCTTATCGTTATGTCGCCTAAATCTTTGTTGCGTCATCCGTTAGCTACCTCTTCTCTTGAAGAGTTGGCGGAAGGTAAATTCCATAACGTCATTGGCGAAATTGACGATATTAATCCGAAAGATGTTAAGCGTGTGGTGATGTGTTCAGGCAAGGTTTACTATGATTTGCTTGATCAGCGCCGTAAAAATGAACAAACAGACGTTGCAATCGTAAGATTGGAGCAACTTTATCCGTTCCCGCAAGAAGAATGCGCTAAAGTTGTGGCACAATACAGCCACGTTACAGATTGGGTTTGGTGTCAGGAAGAACCGCAAAACCAAGGAGCTTGGTATTGCAGTCAACACCACTTCTGGCAAGCAATTCCAGATGGCGCCAAATTAACATATGCAGGTCGTGAAGCATCTTCTTCACCTGCAGTAGGTTATGTTTCCGTTCACAATCAGCAGCAAAAAGCGCTGGTTGAAGACGCACTCACTATTAAATAAGGAACAATGATGACAATTGAGATAAAAGTTCCGGTCCTACCAGAGTCAGTTGCCGATGCCACCATTGCAACTTGGCACGTAAAGGCCGGCGACGCGGTAAAGCGTGACCAGAACCTGGTTGACATTGAAACTGATAAAGTTGTGCTGGAAGTTGTAGCACCAGCCGACGAAACTATCGGTGAGCTTCTTAATGAAGAGGGTGCAACGGTACTAGGCGAACAAGTTATTGCTAAATTAGAAGAAGGTGGCGCTGCGCCAGCTAAATCTGAAGCGAAAGCTGAATCTAAAAAAGAAGCTGCACCTGCATCTAGCGGTAAAACGTCAGACGTTAAAGTGCCTGTATTACCTGAGTCGGTAGCTGATGCAACCATCGCCACATGGCATGTTGCAGTAGGCGAAGCGGTAAGCCGTGACCAAAACTTGGTTGATATCGAAACTGATAAAGTGGTTCTAGAAGTAGTTGCGCCAGCTGATGGCTCACTATCTGAGATTGTTGCCGAAGAAGGCGCAACAGTGACAGCTGAAGAAGTGATTGCTAAATTTGTTGAAGGCGCGTCATCAGGTGCAGCTGCATCTGAGTCGTCTGAAGCATCATCTGATGATTCAGATGAAAGCAGCGATGCACTTAGTCCTTCAGTTCGCCGTTTATTGGCGGAAAAAGGCGTAGACGCAGCAAAAGTTAAAGGTACGGGCAAAAATGGCCGTATCACTAAAGAAGACGTAGAAAAGCACCTTAAAGGTGGTAGTGCACCAGCGGCCTCAGCACCATCTGCTACAGCCGACACAGCTGAATTACCTACGGGTAATCGCACTGAAAAACGTGTTCCTATGACACGTCTTCGTAAAACGATTGCAACACGTTTACTTGAAGCTAAAAACTCTACTGCTATGCTAACTACGTTCAACGAAGTTAACATGAAGCCAATTATGGAACTTCGTAAGCAGTACCAAGAGAGCTTTGAGAAACGTCACGGTATTCGTTTAGGTTTCATGTCTTTCTATGTGAAAGCGGTAACTGAAGCCCTTAAACGTTTCCCAGATGTGAACGCATCAATTGACGGTGATGACATTGTTTATCACAACTACTTCGATATCTCTATCGCGGTATCAACGCCTCGCGGCCTAGTTACGCCTATCTTAAAAGATACGGATACGCTAGGTATGGCCGGTGTTGAGAAAGGAATTAAAGAATTGGCAATTAAAGGCCGTGATGGCAAATTGTCGATGGCAGACCTTCAAGGCGGTAACTTTACTATCACTAACGGTGGTGTGTTTGGTTCATTGATGTCTACGCCTATCATTAACCCGCCACAGAGCGCTATTTTGGGTATGCATAAAATCCAAGATCGTCCAATGGCTGTTAACGGTAAGGTGGAAATTCTGCCAATGATGTACCTCGCTCTGTCTTATGACCATCGTATTGTTGATGGTAAAGAGTCAGTAGGCTTCTTGGTAACAATCAAAGAGATGCTTGAAGATCCAACACGCCTTCTATTAGACGTGTAAGGCTTTCCTCTCTTGTTATTGTGTGCAGCAGCGTTTCTTATTGAGGTAAGGAGCGTTACTGCCACAACGCTGATATTCGCCCTATAATATCAGTCTAATTAATCAAGTCGCGCGAGCGGCTTTTGTCTTACTAAAAATCGGATAGAAACACCATGAATTTGCATGAATACCAAGGTAAGCAGCTATTCAAAGAATACGGTCTACCTGTTTCTGAAGGATACGCAGCAGACACTCCTGAAAGTGCTGTAGAAGCCGCTAACCGCATTGGCGGTAGTGAGTGGGTAGTTAAATGTCAGGTCCACGCAGGTGGTCGCGGTAAAGCAGGTGGCGTTAAGTTAGTAAAAGATACTGACGCAATTAAAGCTTTCGCAGAAAACTGGCTTGGCAAAAATTTGGTGACTTTCCAGACTGACGAAAATGGTCAGCCTGTGAGCAAAATCCTTGTTGAAACTTGCACAGATATCGCAAACGAATTGTACCTTGGTGCAGTAGTTGACCGCACAACCCGTCGTGTTGTGTTTATGGCTTCTACTGAAGGTGGCGTTGAGATTGAAACTGTTGCTGAAGAAACGCCAGAAAAAATTCTTAAAGCTGAAATCGATCCAATTGTTGGTGCTCAGCCTTACCAAGCGCGCGAAATGGCGTTTAAACTTGGTCTTTCTGGCGTTCAAATCAAACAATTCACTAAGATTTTCCTTGGCCTAGCTAAGATGTTTGAAGATCTTGATGTTGCATTGATTGAAATTAACCCGCTTGTAATTAAAGAAGACGGTGACCTTCACTGTCTTGACGCTAAGCTAGCTATCGACGGCAACGCGTTATATCGCCAGCCTAAAGTTAAAGCTATGCAAGATCCTACTCAAGAAGATGCACGTGAAGCGCATGCTGCTGAGTTTGAACTTAACTATGTTGCTCTAGACGGTAACGTAGGTTGTATGGTTAACGGTGCCGGCCTAGCAATGGGTACAATGGACATCGTAAACCTACACGGTGGCAAGCCAGCTAACTTCCTAGATGTTGGTGGCGGCGCGACTAAAGAACGTGTTGCAGAAGCATTCAAAATCATCTTATCTGACGACAACGTTAAAGCTGTTTTAGTTAACATCTTCGGCGGTATCGTTCGTTGTGACATGATTGCTGAAGGTATCATTGGCGCGGTTAAAGAAGTTGGCGTTAGTGTTCCTGTTGTTGTACGTCTTGAAGGTACAAACGCAGAGCTTGGCCGTGAAGTTCTAGCGAACTCTGGTCTAGATATCATTGCTGCTGAGTCGCTAACTGATGCAGCTGAGAAAGTTGTTGCTGCTGCGGAGGGCAAATAATGTCTGTATTAATTAACAAAGATACCAAAGTAATCTGTCAAGGTTTCACTGGTGGTCAAGGTACTTTCCACTCTGAGCAAGCCATTGCTTACGGTACGCAGATGGTTGGTGGTGTTACACCAGGCAAAGGCGGCACTGAGCACCTAGGTCTTCCAGTATTCAATACAGTACGTGAAGCGGTAGAAGCAACAGGCGCAACTGCAACTGTTATCTATGTACCAGCTGCATTCTGTAAAGATTCAATCGTTGAAGCTGCTGATGCTGGCATCGAGCTTATCGTTTGTATTACTGAAGGTATTCCTACGCTTGATATGCTTTACGTAAAAGAATACGTAAATGCTAAAGGCGTTCGCATGATTGGTCCAAACTGCCCAGGTGTTATTACTCCTGGAGAGTGTAAGATTGGTATCATGCCTGGTCACATTCATAAGCCTGGTAAAGTAGGTATTGTTTCTCGCTCTGGTACGCTTACGTACGAAGCGGTTAAGCAAACTACTGACGAAGGTTTTGGCCAGTCTAGCTGTGTTGGTATCGGTGGGGACCCAATTCCTGGTTCTAACTTCATCGACATTTTGCAGTTGTTCCAAGATGATCCTCAAACAGAAGCTATTGTTATGATTGGTGAAATTGGTGGTACAGCAGAAGAAGAAGCTGCTGAATTCATCAAAGCTAACGTAACTAAGCCTGTTGTTTCTTACATTGCGGGTGTAACTGCACCTGAAGGTAAGCGTATGGGTCACGCTGGTGCAATCATTGCAGGCGGTAAAGGTACAGCTGACGAGAAATTTAAAGCACTAGAAGATGCGGGCGTTAAAACGGTTCGCTCTCTTGCTGAAATCGGCAAGGCACTTCGCGAAACTACTGGTTGGTAAGCTAACGCTTATTAGTCATTTTAAAAGCCCGCTTTAAGCGGGCTTTTTTGTACCTGCTGTTAGTTAACGGTGACATTATTAATTTATAATTATACGTAATGAATACTATCATTTTCCACAGTTTTAAGTGTGCTTACCACCTCAACTCTGCCATCTTTCAAGGTAACAAAATTACAACATAAAAGGTGTTTTGGCGTTAATTTGCGTAATTTTGTTGTTAAATTTCAATAATTTCATGATGGTTAATGTTAATGGGGTGTTGAATATTTTCTATGAATACGTATGCAAGCAATTGTGCAAAGCCCATGTGCTCTATAGGATTGTCAGCGACTGGATACATTGTCATTCGATTGTCATAAAAATAACAAAAAGACAACAAATATAACTGAATGGGACACCTGTTTTATGAAACAATTTAAACCAAATCTCATCAAGGTTGCGCTGATCACTGGTGGCGTAGCTTTTGGTTGTTCGCCTACATTTGCACAAGAAACAAATTCTGAAGCAGCTGATGAAGCTAACGTTGAAGTTATTCAAGTTAGCGGTATACGTGGCAGCTTACAACGCGCTCAAGCAATTAAGATGGACAATACATCTATTGTTGAAGCGTTATCCGCAGAAGACATCGGTAAATTACCGGATACAAGTATTGCAGAATCTATTTCACGTTTGCCTGGTCTAGCCGGTGAGCGTAGAAACGGTCGTACAAGTGGTATTTCAGTACGTGGTTTCAACGAAAACTACGTAGGTACATCACTTAACGGTCGTGAATTATTAGGTATGGGTGACAACCGCGGCGTTGAATTCGATCTTTACCCTACAGAAATCATTTCTAGCATTGTTGTTTATAAAACAGCAGAAGCTGGCATGACTACCCAAAACATTGGTGGTTCAATTGATCTTCAAACGATTAGCCCACTAACAGCAAAAAGTACTTTTGCTATCAATGGCTCGTATGAAAAGAATGCTGAAGATTCTCCTAACCCAGACTTCGACAATAATGGGCATCGTATTTCAGTAAACTACGTTGATCAATTTGCCGACGATACCATTGGTTTAGCATTAACTGTTGCTAGCATGGAATCACCTCGTCAAGAACAACACTTCCGTGGTTGGGGTTACGCGGGTGCTAACGCAGATAATGCCGTTGACGGTGTAGATGTTGCAGAAGGAACTACGATTCTAGGTGGACACGATTCATTTGCACGTTCAGCTATGTTAGAGCGTGACTCTATCGCAGCTGTGGTTGAATGGGCGCCTAATGATAAATTAAATGTTCAAGTAGATGCGCTTTACATCGATTTTGTTGAAGATGACGTTCGTCGTGGTCTTGAAGAAGGCGGTGCTGAATGGGGTACTGGCGAATATACTATTACTGGTGTTGAAAACGGTTTAGTGACATCAGGCTACTACGATGGCTTCTATTCAGTTATTCGTAACGACGCTCGTACTCAAGAAGCTGACTTAACAACAGTGGGCGTTAACGCTGAATACATTTTAAATGATAACTGGACGCTTGAGTTTGATTACTCTACCGGTAAAGTTGAAAAAGACATTATCGATGTAGAGAGTTATTCAGGTGTAGGCCGTGCGGGTATTGATGGTCGTCCTATTACTGCTCGTAGTTGGGAAATGACGTCGACTGGCGCGGTATATTCTGATCACCCAAGCATTGCACCGGTTGACCTTACCGACGAAAGCTTAATTCGTCTTGCAGGCCCACAAGCGTGGGGCGCACCTATTATTGGCGCAGACGCACAAGATGGTTTTGTTAACCAACCAAACTATGAAGAAGACCTAGATACTTACCGCTTTGATGCAAAAGGGTACGTTGAATGGGGCGTAGTGACTGGCATGTCTGCGGGCGTTATCTACTCAGACCGCAGCAAAACCAAAGAAAACAACGGTGCATATTTAACTGCGCCTAGCTATCCTGGTGATGCGGCTATTCCAGATGTACTAGGTGTAGTACCTTTAGATTTCATCGGTATAGATGGTATTCTTGCGTATGATTCACTTGGACTGTTCCAAAGTGGTTATTACACAGCGACAGACGCCAAGCTTGTACAAAACGATCGTTTAGGAGATAGCTACACGGTTGATGAAGAATTACTGACTTTCTACACTAAATTTGATTTAGAAATGGAAGTGGGTGATGTTTATATTCGCGGTAACGTGGGTGTGCAAGTGGTTAATGCTGACCAACAATCTACCGGTTTCTCAACTACGTCAGATGCTGATGGAATGACAGTAGCGGTACCGGTTTCTGGTGGTGCTGATTACACAGATGTACTACCAACACTTAACCTTTCTGCAGAAGTAGCGGAAGGTCAGTTTGTACGTTTCGCTTTGGGTAAAGTGATTTCAAGACCACGTATGGACGATATGCGTCCAAATACGCAGGCGTCTTTTGCATTCAACGATAACCAAATTACCAGTACCGATCCTGAAAATGGGCCTTGGAGTGGTAGCTCAGGTAACCCTGAACTTAAGCCTCTTGAAGCTAACCAGTTGGATATCGCTTATGAAAACTACTTCTCTGATACGGGTTATGTAGCGGCTTCATTCTTCTATAAGGATATTAAAAACTGGCATCGTGATACGAGTGTACTGACTGATTTCTCTGATGTGTACATTCCTGATTTACACCAAGGTTCAGAAGGTCAAACGCCAGCAACTTTCTTAGGTTCAGTAGGCAGTGTACTTGATGGTTTTGAAGGATATGTGCGCGGTTATGAACTTCAAGGTTCGTTACCAGGTGAATTGCTTCATGACTCACTTGAAGGCTTTGGCTTGTTCGCAAGTGCTACCTTCATGGAAGGTGAAGTAGATGCAGCACCTACGCAAACAGAAACCCGTATTCCAGGTTTGTCTGAAGAGTCATACAGCATGACATTCTTCTATGAAAGCAATGGTTTCGAATTCCGTGTTGCGGCAACGAAGCGTGATGACTACCTAACAGAAGAACGCGGTACTAGCTTGGCATTAGTAGATGCTACTAAGCAAGGCGGTACATTGGTTGACGCACAAATCGGTTACGACTTTAGCGAGTCTGGTATTGAGTCTCTGGAAGGCCTCCGTGTTACTTTCCAAGCGCAAAACTTAACTGATGAAGATGATATTCAAGCGTCACAGGCGGATTCTCGTCAAATCACGCAATATCAATCTTACGGTACTAACTACTTGTTAGGCTTTAACTATACCTTCTAATGGTTGAGCGAAAGCCAACATTAGGATAGATACTAACCACCTTGTTGTTTCAGCGCTCGAATATGAATTCCGGCGGCGAAGCAAAAGGTGGTTTTTTATTGTAAAAAGACAGGCAAACCATCTACAGTGTGGTGAAGTAAGTAGTAAGGGTTGAATATGGCAGTGGCAAATCAAAAAGAGGCGAATCAACAAGCAACGGATCAACAGACAAGGGATCACCAAGAAGCTAAGCATACGCCAGTGAAACGTGTTGTTGTTGCTGGGGGCGGAACGGCAGGGTGGCTAGCGGCCGCGTTACTGAAAAAAGTCATTGGCGAAGCTGTGAATATTACCCTCGTAGAATCTGAAGCTATCGGCACAGTTGGAGTAGGCGAGGCCACCATTCCGCCCATCCGCTTAGTTAACCAAGTGCTAGGTATTGACGAGGCAACCTTTCTTCGTGATACCAAAGCTACCATTAAGCTAGCAATTCGATTTGAAAACTGGAAGCAGCAAGGGCAGCACTACTACCACACGTTCGGCGCGCCAGGTAAAAGCATGGCCTTTTGTCACTTTCATCACTTTTGGCTAAAAGCGCGTCAGCAGGGTTTGAAACACGATTTATGGGATTATGATCTTAATTATTTAGCGGCAGAGGCAGGTAAATTTGCACGTATTAATGCGAAAGATCCGGTTTTAGAGCTTCCTTTTGCTTACCACTTTGACGCCTCACTCTATGCACAATATCTCCGTAAACTCAGTGAAGGAATGGGGGTTAGAAGGGTTGAAGGTAAAATCAGTCATGTATCAAGGCACAAACTCAGTGGCAATGTAAAAGCATTGCATCTCGAAAATGGCCACGCCATTGATGGCGACTTGTTTATCGACTGCACTGGTTTTCGAGGGTTGTTGATTAACGAAACCCTGGGGGCCGGTTATGATGATTGGTCTCATTTGTTGCCTTGCGATTCGGCTATCGCAGTGCCTTCTGAACGCCACGAAAATACTGCACCTTTTACCCGTTCTATCGCCCACGATGCGGGCTGGCAGTGGCGTATTCCATTGCAACATCGTAATGGCAATGGTCACGTTTATAGTTCACGTTATATTAGTGATAACCAAGCCCACGATACGCTAATGGCTAACTTAGATACCAAACCATTAGGCGATCCTAAACTCATTAAATTTACTACCGGTCGTCGTAGACAGCAGTGGTATAAAAATGTGGTTGCGGTAGGCCTCTCTAGTGGATTCTTAGAGCCTTTGGAATCTACAAGTATTCACCTGATTCAATCAGCCATCGTAAGGTTAATTAAACTATTTCCACACCAAGGTATTTCAGATAGTGCTGTTGCCGAATACAACGCACAATCAAAAGTAGAATTTGAGCAAATACGAGATTTCCTAGTATTGCATTATTGTTTAAATGAACGCGAAGACAGTGATTTCTGGCGAGATATGCGCCACTTAACATTACCAGACTCGTTGGTGCACAAAATGGCGCTGTTTAAACAAAATGGCAATTTAGTGCGCGAGCAGAGTGACTTATTTTTAGAAAGTTCTTGGCTACAAGTTATGTATGGGCAAGGGCTAGTCCCTGAAGATTATCATGGGTTAACGAATAGCTTTTCTGATGAAAAAACGCAAGCTATGTTAGCGTCCTTATATAAGATTAAACGGGAACCAATAGCATCGTTACCAACACATGATGCGTACATTCAATCTATGATTGATAGTGCAAATAAAACGTCTGTGAGCTTTTAATTGATTTGGATTTTTATTGCAGGTGTGTTGCGGGCCTATGTGCTATTTATTTCATCGTATTTAGCTTTGCCTCAACATACTTTGTGTTCGGTTCGCCTCACTGAGCGTTGGTGTGCAGCACGGCTGAAAAATTAACATTTATTAACACCTAACCATTCTATGTACCCCTCAAGCTTTCCTTGAGGGTCTATTCCTCATTTAAATTCAATAATTTACACACCCCGTTAAGTCAGGTGTTGCTAATATGTATTGCTGTGTAAATTTAATGTAAATGAATACGTATGCATAGTGTTGCTCTCTTTTTATACAACCCGATACTATTTGTGGCAGAACCATAAGTGACGAGTTTGGGTGTGGTATTCCCGAACCGTTGATAAAAAATAAGGAACGGGGCACCAATGAGAACATTCAAACTTAAGCCTATCATGGTGGCGTTAGTCAGTAGTGGGTTGGCATTTTCCCTGCCAATTTACGCACAGCAAACGTCGGAAGACACCATTGATGAAGTCGGTAACGAAACTTCAATTGAGCAATCGCGCGGTCAACCAGCTGCTGATGACATATCTGAGGACACGCTCGAACGTATAGAGGTGAGGGGGTTTAGTACTAGCCTCATTCAATCACTCAACCAGAAACGTTTTTCTGACACAGTGTCAGAACAAATTTCAGCGGATGATTTGGGCGGTTTGCCTGATGTATCTATGGCAGATGCCCTTACCCGATTGCCGGGTATATCAGCTGTTCGAACAGGGGGACAAGCGGCTGAGATTAACATTCGTGGTTTAGCCGGTGACTTTGTGTTCTCTACACTCAATGGTCGTGAGCAAGTGTCTACGAGTGGAAGCCGAGCCATTGAGTTCGACCAGTACCCATCAGAATTGATCACCGAAGCCAGTGTATACAAATCGCCTAAAGCATCGCTCATTGAAGGGGGGATTGCGGGAACGGTAGAACTGAAAACAGCAAGCCCATTAGCCATGGAAGAGCAGCATAAGTTTAGTGCCAATATGCGGGGTATGTATAACGATCGAGCCAATGAGATATCTGATGCCAGTGAATACGGCCATCGATTGAGTTTTTCCTATCAAGGGAAGTTCATGGACGACACCGTAGGTTTATCTCTTGGTTATGCACGTTTATTCCAACCTAGTGTATCTACCCAATTTGTGGGCTTAGCATATAACGGGGCTGTTGATGTAGATGGTATTGAAGGTGACATCGACAGAGCAGGCACAGACTGCCCAGAGTGTGAGCTCATTTCAGAAGGCTTTGAAATGCAACACAAGGGTGGTGAGCAAACTCGTGATGGGTACGTTGCAGCCATAGAATGGGCACCACTGGAAAATTTCACCTTAAAAGCCGATGCATTTATTTCTAAATTCGATTCAGAAGAATTTGCCCGTGGGTATCGAGTAAAATTAGGCGGTATAACGGCAGGCATCACGAACCCTGTCATTGTGAATAATAGTGTGATTGGTGGCACTTTTTCTCGAACAGACAACAGCTTTACTCGGGTTGAACTAGTTAACGACGACAACCAGGATTTCGATAGCGTTGAAAACTTTGGTATTAACGCAGATTGGGAAATTAGTGCTGACTTGTCGGTGCAATTTGATGTGTCTCGTTCCACCGCGAAAAGTGATTTCCGTAATGGCTTGCTATGGTCGTTAGTCAGTGAAGATGCCAACGCCATCAGCCCTGTGTTTGATGAGAACGTTCAAATTTCGTATTTGTTGAATGGTAATAATCTTCCTGATTTAGCCTTTAATCAAGCAGATGCGTTTTCCGATATTGATAGGGTGATGGTCAGTAAGTACGGTATTTATCCGTTTGTAAACAAAGATGAGCTTGATGCTTACAAGGTCGATTTCCAATACTTTATCGACATGCCTATCGTGACTGGCTTGGAGTTTGGCTATCGCTATTCTGATAGAGAGTACAGCAACGATCGTTCAGTATTTGAATACGGCAATGACAGTGCATTTTCAGTAAGTGAGCCACCGCTGAGGTTAACAAATGACATGGTGGAGCAAGTCGATTGGGCTGGCGATTTTAGCTATTTCCCAAGCTATTTGTCGGTAGACTTAAACAGTGCGCTTAACGCATGGTTTCCAAGCGGCTATCCTCAACCGGTTCAAACTTGGGGGCCAGGGGCTGCTGGCGTGATTAATGGTCCAGGTACAGGGCCGTCTACCTCTTGGACTATGCAAGAAAGTGGTCAGGTGTTTGAAACGGTAAACTCTGCTTATGTGATGGCGGGTCTAAGCACTGAGATAGCGGGAATGCCAGTAACGGGTAACGTGGGTGTCCGGTATGTAAAAACCAAACAAAGCTCTACTACATACCAGCGTGCTACGTCGTTAATTACCGACCCAGAAACGGGTGTCACAATAGAGGTGAGTGATCCCACCGCGGGCGCACAAAATATTACCGACGATGCCGGCTTAATTAACAATTTTTATCGCTTCACAACGCTTACTCACGAATACGACGATGTGTTGCCGTCTATTAATCTAAATTTTGCGCTTACAGATAATACCCAACTAAGAGTCGCTGCAGCAAAAGTGATGGGCCGTGCGCCTATCAATAGGTTTGCAGCAAATGCTTCTACCACCGTTGAAACGGTGACTGCTGTGCAGGATAGAGACTCGGGGGAGGTTACGTTGTCGCAACCTACCGCCAAGGTAAACGGGAACGCAACAAATAGCCCTTACCTAGAGCCTTTTTATGCCACCCAATATGATATTTCATGGGAATACTATTTTGAGGATACCGAAGGGGCATTGATACTGGCAGCGTTTTACAAAGACATAGAGTCTTTCATTGAAGAAATTAACATAGAACCTTATGACTTCAGTGGCAACGGTATTGTGGTTCCAGATTCGGTACAGGTACCTGTCTATCTTGAGCCTGAGTTTGTGGGTCAAGAGGCTGAGTTGTCTCGGGATGCCGACGGCAACCCTATCTTTGTTACGGTTCCTACAGAAAATGGGAGCTATAGTACGGCAGTAAATAACGCTGAAGGCGGCTATATTCGAGGTGTTGAAATTGCCTACACTGAAATTTATAGCAAGTTGCCGGATTTCTGGTCTGGCTTAGGGGTTACGGCTAGTTACTCTTACACGGAAAGTGAAATTCAACGTACGCTGAGTAGTTCGGTGTATTCGGATAGCTTGCCTGGCTTATCCGAAAATGTCGCCACGGTAACGCTATTTTGGGAATACGAAGGGTTTGAAACTCGCTTATCTGGGCGTTATCGAGATTTCTTCGTTTCTGAACAAGTGGCGGTGAACGATCAAACCGTTAATTTTGATTCTGAACTGGTTGTTGATTACCAAGCATCCTATGAAATTAACGATAATTGGAGCGTTTTGTTTCAAGTTAACAACGTTACCGACGAACCTACCAAAAGCTATTTCACCTCTTCTGAACAAACCGGCACCATTCAGTTTTTCGGTACGCAGTATTACTTAGGGATGACATACCAATTATGAGTATTTTACCTCTCTCCCAAAAGCTGAATCCTAAGGCAATCAATGCCAATACTGCGTTTATGAAAAAGAAAAATTTGGAGTTATCCATGTTAACGAAACCCTTATCAACGCCAATGCTGAATGTATGGCGTATTGCAGCACTTATTCTAACGGCGCTTCTTGTAGTAGGTTGCGGGGGCTCAGGTGTTGAATCTGGCTCTAACAATTTACTGACTTGTAATGTACCAAACGTACCTAATGCAGACGGCAGCGCGTGTGTCGCACCCCCGCCTATTCAGTGTGATGCACCTACGGTACCAAATGAAACTAATGATGCGTGTGTGGTTGGCGCCGATCCAAGTTTGCCACTACCGGTATTTTTCCCTGCAGATAATCAAGCGGTTTTATACTACAACCGCGCGGCAGTTGATGCTGATAATTCCACAAACGATCCCGTGTACGAAGGCTGGCGTTTGCATACCTGGAACAACGATGAATGTGACGCATATGCCGATTCAGATACTGATTGGGCCAACGGACGTCAACATACGGGGATCGATCCTAATTATGGCGCGTATTGGGTTTTAGATTTAAAAAATGATTTTGATGATTGCCACAATTTTATCATTCACTTAGGCACTGACGATGCAGGCAAAGAGCTGGGTGGTTCTGACTTCCAAGCTTCGCTAGTTCAAGATGATGATACTTACGTGCGAATGAACTTTACCTTATCGGGAGAGCCCACTTTATTTGAATACCCAATTATGTCACTTGGGCCACAGCCAGTGGATATAGTGGGGTTTGGCGCACATTGGTTAGATGCGAATACGATATTGTGGGATGTGGCTGATACCGTATCTACCGTGAAGCTTCACTATTCACCGAATGCTGACTTAGAAAGTTCATTGGAAAGTGGAATTAACGGCACGTCAGTAGCGTTAATGCCTGCCACGTTAGACGATAGCCAAACTGCTAAAGCAGAAAACCTAGCGGGTCTTCAGGCGTGGGAAGGTGACTGGAGCCTAGAGGATGCAAAAACGGTCTTAACCACTCAAGCCGTAGTAGGTGGGTATGACAGTGATGGCGTTTTAATAGCAGCAACAGGCTTACAAAACGCAAAGGTTATTGATGCTATTTATACGGCGGGTGATGAAGATGCAAATGAAGCAAGTTTAGGGGCCGTATATTCTGACACGGGTATTGCGGTGGCGGTATGGGCACCCACGGCTCAAAATGTAGATTTGCTGACCTTCAACGATAACAAAACCCTCGCTAATCGCTATAGCATGACACGCGACACCGTTACAGGTATTTGGCAATTTGAAGGAGACATGTCGTTAGATAGACAGCTTTACCGCTATGAAGTGACGGTTTTTCATCCGCAAACGGGGGCGGTAGAAAAACTTGAAGTTACTGACCCTTATTCGGTAAGCCTTAGCACCAATGGCCGCTTTTCTCGCTTTGTTAACTTAGCTGATGACGATTTAAAACCAGAGGGGTGGGATACGCAGGTCATTCCTACGTTGGAAAACCCTGAGGATGCCGTTATTTATGAAGGTCATGTACGAGACTTCAGTATTCGCGATATGTCTACAAGCGAAGCAAATCGTGGCAAGTACATGGCATTTACTGAGCAAAACAC
This sequence comes from Alteromonas stellipolaris, assembly GCF_001562115.1. Lineage (NCBI taxonomy): Bacteria > Pseudomonadati > Pseudomonadota > Gammaproteobacteria > Alteromonadales > Alteromonadaceae > Alteromonas > Alteromonas stellipolaris. Next base: position 2,428,813 of record NZ_CP013926.1, on the reverse strand, counting down.
GGCACCTGTTTTACACCTACAAAAACTGGTTGAAGCGGGGCTAAATTACTTTCATGTACTGCCAGCGAACGATATTGCCACTATTGATGAGGACCCGACTAAAACGGTTGGTTTATTTGATACGGTTGCGGACTTGTGTCGTCTAAATACCGAAGCTGCAGTTTGTGAGGAAGAAAACAGTGCCACACAACTTATTGATGTATACAACAGCTACGACCCACTAGCTGAAGCAGCGAAAGCTCAACAGCTTACAAGTGATATGCGTGCCATTGATGGTTTTAATTGGGGTTATGATCCACATCATTTTAACGCTCCTGAAGGTAGCTATGCGTCAAGCGCCGAGGGGGTAGAACGTATAGTTGAAATGCGGGCCATGATTCAAGCGCTGCATGAAATGGGCCTTCGAGTTGCTTTAGATGTGGTATTTAATCATACCAATGCCTCTGGCGTGTTTGCTAAATCTGTACTGGACAAAGTAGTCCCTGGCTATTTCCATCGATATGAAACAGACACGGGTGATATTGTTCGCGAAACCTGCTGTGACGACACTGAACCGCGCAACGTCATGATGGAAAAATTGATGCAAGATTCACTACTTATGTGGACCGAGCATTACAAATACGACGCTTTTCGTTTCGACATTATGAGCCAAGCTTCTAAAGAAACCATGTTGCAATTGCGCAACAGCGTACAAGCATTAGATGAAGACAATTACTTCTACGGCGAAGGCTGGACGCGCATTGACAGAGGTTATGAGCAAGCGAACCAGCTAAATATGGCCGGTACGCAAATAGGCACGTACAACGATAGAATTCGTGAAGCTATTCGCCAAGGGAATATCTTTTCACCTGATTCTGACGCGCTATTGAGCGATCAAGATAAAGTGAAGATGAGCATGGTAGGCACCCTACAAGACTATGTGCTTGAAACCTCGGCTGGTGTGGCCAGCAATACCAGTAACCTAGGTGGTTACGCACTCGATCCTGCCGACATTATTAACTATGTGTCTAAACATGATAATGAAACCTTATGGGATCAACTGAACTACACCTTGCCAATGGATATTTCGTTGAGTGAGCGCGTACGTGCACAGAATGTCGCTATCGGTATTCCACTGGTGTCTCAAGGTATTCCATTCTTGCAAATGGGGGGCGATTTACTGCGCTCTAAGTCTATGGACAGAAACACCTATGATGCAGGTGACTGGTTCAACTTCGTTGATTTTACCTATGAAACCAACAACTGGAATGTGGGTTTACCGTTAGCACAAGACAATGAAGTTCGCTGGGAAGAAATGGGTGAATTTATTTATAGCCCAGAACGAGCAGCAACGATGACTGATATATTGCTCGCGTCGGATGTATTTAACGAGTTGCTTGCCATTCGTATGGAAAGTCCGTTATTTCGTTTAACTACCGCAGAGGACATCATTAACCGTATTGGCTTTCATAATATCGGTTCAAACCAGCAAAAAGGCTTAATAGCCATGAGTATTGATGATGGTGTTACGGCTGATGCTGAAACGCTACGTACCGACCTCGATATGCAAAATGATGCCATCGTTGTACTTGTGAATACGGGGTACGAAACGCAATCTATAAGCATCAATACCGCAACCGGGTTTTCATTACATGCGACGCAAATGAAATCAAGTGATGAAACTGTGCGAGGCGCTACGTTTAACGAAGCTGAAGACGGGAATGGTATATTCACGGTTCCAGCACTGACCATTGCCGTATTTGTGAAGCCGCAATCTGGCGCACAAGGTTACGGTTTGTCGGCCTACGCAACTTCTGGTGCCCCGGATGTTGTGCCTTATGGTGAAACTACGCCTTACCTTCGCGGCGATATGAACGGTTGGACGACTGATAATCCATTTATTTATAAAGGGGATGGCATTTATGAAGTTGCTGTTGCCTTGGAAGCGGGAATCACTTATGGCTTTAAGTTTGCCTCAGAGGATTGGGAAACGGTTAATTTTGGTGCCGCAGACGGAGATGATGCTGCGTTTGTAGAAAGTGAGCCTAAAATCTTGGCTAGAACTAATAATAATTTATCATTCACTCCGGCTATTGGTGCTACGTATCTGTTTACCATAAACGCCTCGGATTCAGAGTCCCCAGTACTCACTATTGTTAACGAAGAGCCCTATGTTGGCACACCTGTGTTTATTCGAGGTGCAGTGAACGATTGGGGCACTAATGACGAACTTGTGTATCAAGGGGGGCGTATCTATATAGTGACAATGGATATAGACCCAGGCAGTTATGAATTCAAAGTCGCTTCTGAAGATTGGGATACGGTTAATTTTGGCGCATTGAGTGCTGATGATGCAGATAAGAATGTTAACGTAGGTCAAACGACTGCTTTGGCAAGAACAAACGATAATCTGCTTTTGACTATTGAAGAAGCTGACCGTTATGTATTTGTTTTTGATGTAAATGACGAAAACAATCCCACCATAGGTGTGTATAAAGAAGCCTATTTCGGTGATACAGAAGTGTACATTCGCGGTGGTATGAACGGGTGGGGAACTACTGACCTATTTACCTACCAAGGTGAGGGTGAGTACACGGTAGATATTGAACTCAGCATAGGAAGTGCGGAGTTCAAGGTGGCATCAGAAGATTGGAATACTGTTAATTTAGGTAACCCAAACGATGCGGCATCTAACCTAGTAACGCCGGGTCAGCCAAAAGTGTTGTCATTTAGCAACAACAATCTTGTTATTGACGTCACTGATGCTGGGCTTTACGAATTTAAAGTGTCTGGTCCTAATGGAGAGTCGCCTACACTCACCGTGAGCGCAAAATAACTATTAGCGTTGAATCAAAAAACTAAAGCCGTGGATTTTCACGGCTTTTTTATTCTTTAAACAGTTTTTTCCATTAAGCCAATCAGTTTTTCTCTTGCATCTTTCTCACCCGATTACGGCAAAATTAAAAATTCGCACTATTGGAACATACTTTGCTTTGTTCAACCTATGTAGTAGATGAACGCTACACACAATTGCAACTTAGCAAAAGTGCATGTTTATGCACATTGGCGCTTCAGCAATAGGTGTGGTTAATAATAGGCATTGCTGAACAACATTGTTTTTCCTGAGCTTTTAGATGGCTAAGGGTGCTCTAATAGAAGGATTTAATTAAGTAGTAATTTTATATATTGCTATAACGGAGATTCAGACAATGAAATCAGCTTTAGTGGTAGAAGGTGGGGCGATGCGTGGCGTATTTGCAGCTGGCGTATTGGATAAGTTTATGGAGGAAAATTACTATCCGTTTGATTTCGCGATAGGAGTGTCGGCTGGGGCAACAAACCTCTCAACATACGTAGCTAGAATGCCAGGCCTTAGTAAGACCATTATCACGCAGCATGCCACTAAACGAGAGTTTTTCAGCCCAATACGTTTTATTAAAGGTGGGCATATGACTGATGTTCATTGGTTATGGCATCACTCTAAAAAGTCGTTGGGCATACCTGCACCAGGTGAAAAAACAGCAATGCCACTGTATGTTGGGATCACTAATGTTGAGTCGGGTGAATGTGAATACATACAAGCTACGGAAGAAAATGTTGATGCGTTGATGGTAGCATCCTGTGCCATTCCAACAGCGTTTAGAGAACAACCCATAATAGATGGCAACCGCTATGTTGACGGCGGAGTGGCTGATGCTATACCGGCAATAAAAGCTTATGAGATGGGGGCACGTGATATAACGGTAGTGCTATCTCAACCTAAGGGCTTCACGAAGCCGGCAGTAAAAACAGCGTGGCTTTTAGAAAAAATGTATGGCGCTCAACCCGCCTTACTAGATAAGATGACGAAAAGATCAAATATTTATAACGAAACATTGAATTTTCTCTTAAATCCGCCGTCTGATTGCAAAATTACTGTCATTGCGCCTGATGAGGCGTTCTGCGTTAAACGTTTAACAATGGATAAAAAGAAACTATTACGTGGCTACGGGCAGGGAAGGCGGATGGCAAGACGTGCTATATCGAATTGGCAAAAAGAATTGCAGACTGCACAGAGTAATAAAACCGTCGCGCAACTAAACTAAAGTATAAGAATAACGCTCAATACCGAAGTAACTAATAAATTAGAATGGCGTAAAGCTGCAATAGATAAGATGGCAGTGCTGAAAAACGATTGCGCAACAAAATAACAAAATAATAAATAATAAGAAGAGGTCGTGTGAGTTCCCTTTCGCTATCAAAGCAAACAGTAAGCATTGGGTTAGTAAACCCTAAAAATCCCGTGAATGTTGCCTCTATCTTACGAGCAGCAGGTTGTTACGGTGTTTCAAGCGTGTTTTACACCGGATACCGATACCGTATTGCGAAGAACTTTAATGCTGATACGAAGGCTTTCCATAAAAAGATCCCTACTATCGGCGTTGATGATTTAAAAGAGGTCGTGCCCGAGAATGCAAGTGTAGTAGCCATAGAGCTAGTAGAAGGCGCGTTACCTTTACCAGAATTTAAACATCCCGAAAACGCAATGTACATTTTCGGACCAGAAGATGGCAGTTTAGATAAAAGCGTGCTTGAGTGGTGTGACCATGTTGTCTACATACCTACCTATTCGTGCATGAATCTAGCTGCTACCGCTAACGTGGTACTTTACGATCGCTTAGCAAAATCAGAGTATATCTCAGGTAATAGCCTCATACGTGAGAGCCGGGATAATAATAATCAATCAAAACTATAAATCGGTTTGAATCGTTGTATTCGAGAGTGAAATTGTGCGTGAGCGCAAGGTGAGCTTTTGTCATGCTTTTCAAACTGGGCCTGCTAAATCTATAGAGGACCAAAAATTGAAAAAACGTGTCGCTACTTCGCTAAGTAAATTAAAAACAATTCATAGCCATATTTCTGCTAATTTGAAGAAATTGAGAAACAAAAGAAAGAAAAAACAGATGGATGAACTATCAAGTTTTTTCTTTAGTCGTTACTCACTTGTGGTCGCACAAAATAACGAAGACCGAGAGACATGTTTCAGCACAAGGCACGAAGTTTATTGTGAAGAAATGAACTTCGAAAAAGAGCGCTCTACAGGATTAGAAATTGATAGATATGATGACTATTCTGTCAATTGTTACATCAAACATCTACCGACAGGAGATTGTGCAGGTACGATTCGTATCATTATGCCTGCTATTCGCAATCAAGCCCTGCCGTTGGAAGAAAAATGTATTCACGCCATTGAAGACAAAGCGTTAGTGCCCGCTCAATTGGGTAGAACTTCAATCTGCGAAATCTCTCGTCTAGCCATTCCTAAATCGTTTAGAGTTAGACAGCTTAAAGCTAAAGCGCCGTTCAAACCTTCTGGTAAACAAAAGGTGAGTAAAGCAGAAAGCGTTCTACTGGAACACATACCTTATTTATCTTTGGCGCTCTACTTCATCGCTCTGAGTATTTGCGTTGAACAGGAAATGGAATATGCCTATGTATTGATGGAACCTAAATTGGCTCGCAGATTAAAAATGTTCGGGTTTAATTTTGAACGTTTGGGCGATCCGATTGACTACAATGGCTTACGTGCGGTGTATCGTATCAAGCCCAAATCTATTGAGAGTGAATTAACTCCGGCGCTGCGTAGCTTTTTATTACGAATTAAAAATGACCTGGCGGGCAGCTTAACTGAAAATATGTTTGGCGCCAGCATGAAAGTAGAGGAAGAGTTTACAGCCAGTAAAGCGGCATAGTATCAGTGTTGTATTACGCACTTCTCTTATTTAAAAACTACTAATAGATTAAAGGACAAATCGAAGAACAAGGGAAACGGAAGAAAGCAATCACATCGTACTAATTTATTACTGAATACGTATGGAATTGTTTTAACATTCCCTTAACGAGTATGCTATTGGCAATTCAATGCAAAGGTATGCTTGTAGTGTTAGATATCAAAAAGACAAATCACCTCCACACGGTGAAATGTGCAGCAGAAAACGCGGCACACACTCCTATAAAAAGCGTAAACAAAAGCTCGGCGGTTAAGAAACTGACAGTAGTGGCTTTATCACTTGGCCTCTTATCATGCATCGCTTACTCACAGTCAGGAGCCGATCTCATGGAAAATGAGAACGCGAATCACCCACGAACACAAATTCCCCCTAATTCTGGCAAGCCCGTGGTATATCAGGTCTTTACTCGATTGTTCGGGAATACCAATACAACTAATAAACCTTGGGGCACCATCGAAGAAAATGGTGTGGGGAAATTTAGTGATTTCACACCGCAAGCCCTTCAAAGCATAAAAGCCTTAGGTACTACACATATTTGGTATACCGGTGTACCCCATCATGCCCTCGCCACTAGCTACTTAGAATACGGTATTGATGACGATGATCCCGATGTAATTAAAGGACGTGCAGGTTCGCCTTATGCAGTTAAAGATTATTACAATGTTAATCCTGATTTAGCAGACAACCCTGCAAATCGATTACATGAATTTGAAGCGCTTATCCAGCGCACTCATCAGCACGGTATGAAAGTGGTTATCGATATAGTGCCTAATCATGTTGCACGCCGTTATCAATCTTTTTCGCCACGCCATGATAACTTCGGTGCTAACGATGATAAATCGCAAGAGTATGCTCGAGACAATAATTTCTATTACATACCCAATACACCTTTCGTATTGCCAGAGGGCGTTGCAGATACCGTTTTAGGCGGCAAAGCTACTGAAAAAAATCAGCATCAATTGGTTGACGGAAAGTTTGATGAATTTCCGGCTAAATGGACGGGCAATGGCAGTCGAGCATCACAGCCTGATATTAATGATTGGTACGAAACCGTTAAAATAAATTACGGTGTAAGACCCGACGGAACCCATGACTTTCCTGAGTTACCAGAAGCGTATCGAGATAAGTCTGTGCAAGAGCATGCTGCTTTTTGGGCTGACAAATCATTACCAGACTCTTGGTACAAATTTAGAGACATTGCCATCTACTGGCTAGATAAAGGCGTTGATGGTTTTCGGTTCGACATGGCTGAAATGGTGCCCGTAGCATTCTGGTCATTTTTAAACAGTGCCATTAAACAGAGAAACCCTGATGCGTTTTTGCTAGCGGAAGTTTATCAACCCGATAAATACAGAGACTACATTCAGCTAGGTAAGATGGATTATCTCTACGATAAAGTGGGCTTTTATGACACCTTGAAAACGATAATGAAAGGAGAGGGTAAGGTAAGTGAGTTGGTAAGTGTGCACGATGAAGTTAGCGATATTTCGACTCATATGCTGCACTTTCTTGAGAACCACGACGAACAACGTATCGCTAGTCCAGAATTTGCTGGAGGTGCAGAAAAAGGTAAACCTGCGCTCGCCGTTAGCGCACTGATAAGTGCTTCACCAATCCTCTTGTATTTTGGTCAGGATTTAGGTGAGGACGGTAGTGAAGAAGCGGGGTTTGGAGACCCTAGTCGTACTTCAATCTTTGACTATATTGGTGTGCCCGCACATCAGCGGTTTATGAATGGTGGCAAGTTTGACGCAGGCCAGTCTTCAAGCGAAGAAAAAGCATTACACAATTTCTATAAAGAGACTATGGGTATTGTTGCTACTAATCCTGCTGTAACCGGAAAATATGAAAGCCTACATGCATTGAATCTCGCCGCAGACGGCACAGCATACACGGAAATGCAATTTGCTTTTATGAGAGAAAAAAATGAGCATGGTATAGTTGTTATTGCTAACTTTAGTACAGAATCTACTGGCCCTATAACGTTAACCATTCCTATTTCGTCACTGCAAAAAAATACCACTGAACTCACTCTTGAGCCTTTACTTACTCATAAGGGAATAACATTTAATCTCAGTGGTTCGAATTACACAGCGACACTTTCATTAAACGGATTAGAAACAAGAGTATTCGCATTTTAACTATTTGTGTGAATTTTGCTTCGATTGCAGAATCAAAACCTTCTATTTATGTTAATTCGCATGGATTCTTACATGCCGATTCGTGAATACGTATGCATAACATTGGTTCCAATCAAAGCGCAGGTTAGTATCTGAATTCTGTCTTTCACTTAACGTAATTTTAACATGGGGTTGATGTGTTCAATTTAAACCGCGTAAATAAGGCCGTTCGTCCAATAGGCATTTCAAAGCGAAAAAGTGTTCTAATGGCACTTTTTACATCTGCTTTAACACTTCCCGTATTTAACTGTTATTCATCACAAGAAAGTAGTATTGACGTTTACCCACCTAACTGGTGGGTAGGTATGCATGATAGTAACGTTGAACTGATGATCTATGGCGACGATATAGCTGATGATACCGTTACCATTGTTAATAGTGACGTTGTGCTTCGAGAAAAGCATGCACTTGAAAGCGCGAACTACTTGTTCGTTACATTAGATACTTCAAAAGCAAAAGCTGGAGATGTCAAACTCCGATTTGTCGATACTGATGGCTCTACACGCGACATTAGTTATTCGTTGCAAAAGAGAAGGGATGGTTCAGCGTTACGAAAAGGTTTTGGTCCGCGAGATGCTATCTACTTGATTGCTCCAGACAGGTTTGTTAATGGCGACAAAGACAACGACGATGTTGAGGGATTTATTGATAAGGCGGATCGCTCGTTAAAAGGCGGTCGGCATGGCGGTGACATTGAAGGTATTATTCAGCATCTTGATTACATAGAAGCGTTAGGCTTTACCCAACTGTGGTCCATGCCGCTGCTTGAAAACGCTATGGATACATATAGCTATCATGGTTATTCGACTACAGACTATTACCAAATTGACCCTCGCTATGGTACTAACGAAGACTTCTTGATGTTAAGTCGCGCAGCAAATAAAAGGGGTATTGGTGTTATCATGGATATGGTTCTCAACCATATAGGTAGCAATCACAAATGGATGGAAGATACCCCTTCAAATGACTGGATAAACAACAATAGTAAGTTTATTGGTACTACGCATAAACGTGAATCACTTCACGACCCTCATGCGATAAAAAGTGATATCAAAGGGTTTAGCGATGGTTGGTTTGTGCCTACCATGCCAGATTTAAATCAACGCAATCCTCACCTTGCAAACTATCTTATCCAAAATGCCATTTGGTGGGTTGAAAGTGCTAATTTAAGTGGGATTCGAGTAGATACGTATTCGTACCCCGATAAAGCTTTTTTAAGCGATTGGACGAACCGTCTAATCAGCGAGTACCCGAATCTCAATATAGTAGGAGAAGAATGGTCAGTTAACCCTGCTATAACAGCTTATTGGCAAGCAGGAAGTAAGAGACATGATGACTACGATAGCGCGTTGCCTTCCGTCATGGATTTTCCACTACAAGCGGCAGTCATTAAGGCGCTGACTAACGAAGAAAGTTGGAACTCGGGATTTATCAGTATATATGAGACACTCGCCACTGATTTTCTTTACGGCGATCCGAACAACTTGGTTATCTTTCCTGACAACCATGACATGAGTCGAATTTATACACAACTTGGTCATGATGTAGAAAAGTGGAATATGGCGATGTCGTTACTGCTTACGACTCGTGGGATACCTCAGGTGTTTTACGGCACCGAAATACTCATGCAAAACGAGGGCAGTGAGGACCACGGCATTATTCGTTCTGACTTTCCAGGCGGTTGGCCTTCTGATAGTAAGAAAAATGCATTTACTGGCGAAGGGTTAACTACCGATGAACGTTGGGCTCAGCAACGGATCAAACAACTTCTTCAACTGCGAAAAACGCACCCATTACAATTTGAAGGCTCCCTTAAACATTACGCCCCAACTGATGGTGTTTATACGTTTTTCCGTGAGCCTATTTCTACACCCGAAGGCAAGAAAAATAGCAAGGTTAACGCGCCAACGCCAAATGAAACGCGAGGCGACAAAATTATGGTTATCTTAAATAAAGAGCCTGTGGATATACCGCTGACTACCTATGACGAAATGTTGTCTTCACACAAAACGTTAACGCGTGTAAGCGATGGTAAGTCATACAAAACCACTGATACCATATCTTTACCGGCAATGTCCGCAACCGTTTATATTGCGCATTAATGCGAATTATCATAGTAAAACAATAAATAGAGCAAAATATGCAAGCAACTCAACCTCGCCTTTCTTTCTGGCAAATATGGAACGTCAGTTTTGGCTTTCTTGGTGTACAATTTGGTTTTGCGCTGCAAAATGCCAACGTAAGCCGAATTCTTTCCGACCTAGGGGCAGACCTTCATTCGTTATCACTCTTCTGGCTTGTAGCGCCAATTATGGGGTTGATTGTACAACCTATTGTTGGCTCAGCGTCTGATAGAACCTGGAACCGTTTAGGTCGAAGACGACCTTTTATTCTTGCCGGTGCTGTAGCTGCAGTGCTAGGTATGATTTTATTACCTAATGCGCCTTTATTTGTGGCCTTTCTAGCGCCAATGCTAATGGGGGCGCTGATGGTCGCGCTAATGGATGCATCTTTTAATGTGTGCTTCCAGCCTTTCCGTTCTTTAGTGTCTGATATGGTGCCACCGTCGCAGCGTAACATTGGGTACTCTATCCAATCGTTGCTTATCAATATTGGGGCCGTTATTGGTTCAATATTGCCATTCGTATTAACTAACGTGGTTGGTCTTGAAAATACTGCACAAATGGGCGAAGTCGCGCCTTCTGTTATTTGGGCTTTCTATATTGGTGCTACGGTATTGCTTGGTACGGTAATTTGGACGGTGTTTCGCACCAAAGAGTACTCACCAGAAGAGTACAATAGATACAAAGGCCTAAGCGCTGAAAGTAACGTTGAGCCACAAAATACGCCAAAAGCACCCTTTACCGTGCGTATGAAAGAATTCTTTTCTTTGGTTGTTCACATGCCTAAAACCATGAAACAACTTGCCGTTGTACAATTTTTTTCATGGTTTGCCCTGTTTATTATGTGGGTATATACCACACCAGCAATTACCCAGCATATCTGGGGCGTTGACAAGATCTGGTGGGATCCAGCGCACATTGCCTCAGTTGCACAAGTACCAGACGCTATTGTAGCCGCTAAAGGCGCAGCCGGTGACTGGGTGGGTATATTGTTTGCTGCTTACTCGGTATTCGCCGCCGTCTTCTCAGTATTCCTTGCTCGTCTAGCTGATAAATTTGGTAGAAAAACCATTTATGCCGGGGCGTTAATTTTGGGCGGCGTAAGCTATGTTAGCTTCCTTTTCTTCCAAGACCTCACCATGGTGAATGTAAACTTGTTAATTACTGAAGTTACTGTGCCCCTAGGGGCCGTGAAGCTACTGATCCCAATGATTGGAGTAGGGATTGCATGGGCGGCTATTTTAGCCATGCCTTACGCCATGTTAGCGGGGGCGTTACCAGCCAACAAAACCGGTGTATATATGGGCATATTTAACTTTACGGTAGCCGCACCACAAATAGTGTCTGGTTTAACTGCAGGTTGGATTTTAAGTAGTGTGTTCAATAACGAGGCTAAATACATAATCGTTGTCGCTGGAGCGTCAATGTTATTGGGCGCCATTGCTGTATTTTTTGTAAAAGAACATGACGTAGTAGAAGCTGAAGTCGCTGATAAGGAACTAGCATAATGATTCATAAAGTAAAAACCCTTACCGTTGCTATCACAGTTGCATTGAGTGTAGGTGCAATATCAGGTTGTGCTAGTACGTCAGCGTCCAGTGTAGAAGCCGGCACAGGCTCTACTAAACACGCTGAAACAAAAGTCACTATTCTAGGCACCAGCACACCGTTTGCCAGCGAAGCAATTTATTTTGTGATGACCGATAGGTTCGTTGATGGCGACCCCAGCAATAACCATGAAAATCAAGGCGGAGAATTTCCAACTTGGCAGCTTCCCATGAATGGCCCTAACGGCGAAAAAGCGTATGTAGGGTACATGGGGGGCGATTTGAAAGGGGTGCTAAACAACGGCGACTATATTCGCGATATGGGGTTTACTGCTGTATGGATGACACCAGTGCTAGAAAACCCAAACCAATCATTTAGTGGTGATGAGCAAATCACTTATGGCGGCGCTTTTAAAGATGGCGGGAAAACGGGCTACCACGGTTACTGGGCAACTAATTTTTATAAAGCTGATGAGCATTTGATAAGTCATGATTTAAGTGTGAAGCAATACACCACACAAATGCGTGAAAATTTTGGTTTGAAATCGGTATTTGATATTGTGGCAAACCACGGTACGCCAAGCTTCACCATGCCCTCTGACCAACCAGGGTACGGTGAAATTTATAATGCGGAAGGTGAGTTAGTTGCTGATCACCAGAATTTAGCCCCTGAAGACTTAGACCCAAAAAATAATCCACTTCATGAGTTTTTTCATGATTACCCAGACCTAGTAAAGTTGTCTAATCTTGATGATCAAAACCCCAAGGTAAGAGATTATCTTATCAATAGTTACCTTTATTGGATTTCACAAGGCGCGGATGCGTTTCGTATCGACACCATTCGACATGTCCCTCATGATTTTTGGCGAGAAATGTCAGACCGGGTTAGGGCAGAACATCCCGACTTCTTTATGTTCGGAGAAAGCTTCCAATATGATGCGAACTTTATTGCGCAGCATACCCTTCCAAAGAATGGCGCGGTAAGTGTGCTTGACTTCCCAATGCAAGAAGCCATGGTGAAAGTGTTCGAAAAGCCACTTGAAAGTGACTTCGCTACATTAGCCGACACTTTGTATCTAACCCATGGGCCTTACAACAACCCTTATGATTTAACTACATTTTATGACAACCACGACATGGCGCGTATTAACGCTACCGATAATGGCTTTATCAATGCCCATAACTGGTTATTTACGGTTCGTGGTATTCCTGTGGTGTACCAAGGGTCAGAAATTGGCTTTATGCGTGGTACGTCTGAACACCAAGGTAACCGCAATTACTTTGGCCAAGACAATATAGACAACGCAAAGTCTCATCCTATTGCCATCGAATTGGCTAAAATTGCGAATGTGCGTAAAAACACACCAGTACTTCAACGAGGTTTGCAGTTCAACCTTGAGTTAGCCGGGCATGAAGCCGCATTTTACCGTGTTTTACAAAGTGATAGTGTACAACAAACCGCGTTGGTACTGCTAAATAAGGCCGATAAACCTGCCGATTTCAGTGTGGATGAATATATGCAAGCTGGCACATGGTCTGAACAATTGTCTGGTGAAACACGTGAATTGGTTGCCGGTGACCCGTTAACAACGTCAGTATCCGCCAATGGCGTTCAAGTATGGGTTAGGGAAGGGGCGTTAGATTCAAATGCGCTAGAAGCGGCACTTATCAAACAGATGTCAGCGCAATAATTTTTACTTCGTAACAAAAAGGCGCTTATTGCTAGTGTTATTGACTAATAATAAGCGCCTTTTTACTATTTATAAATCAAGTTTCAGCAGGGCATCTCCATATTTCTCGATAGTCTCGCTTATTAGCTTTAGGCAGCCTATCTTTTTGCCCCACATGAATGTCTAATGATGACTTCGGCAGGCATTAGGAAATCTTCTACTGTTTCGTTTGAAATAGCTTTAATTAACGTACTTACCAATAATTCGCCAGCTAGCTTTGTATTTTGCTGAACGGTGGTTAGCGCAGGGGTTGTGAAAGCTGACACTGCGATATTATCGTAACCCACCACGGCAATATCGTCGGGCACACTCAACTCAGTTTGCCTTAACGCTCTTAATACACCCATTGCAATGAGATCAGACGCACAAACAATAGCGTCAGGTAATCCTGTTCCGTTAGTGTTGGCATCGTTCAACATACCTTGAATGGCATCATAACCGGCTTCTTCGGTAGAAACGGCATCGCTTTGCAACGAACTTTCGTAAAGATTATGGTTTGTTAGCGCTTCATTATACCCTTGAAAACGCGCCATAAACTCAGGAGCTTTGTTACCGGAATCACCAATAAAAGCAAATCGAGTTCTGCCCAAAGCAATTAAATGCTCGGTAATGCTGTAGCCGCCTTGAAAGTTATCACAACCAACACTAACACCAGGGTGGGCGGCATCGGGTGCGCCCCAACGAACGAAGTGGGTGCCTTGTGACTCAAGTTGTGCCACTTTGCTGCGGTAATCGGTGTAATCGCCGTACCCCAGTAAAATAATGCCATCGGCTTTATTTGAATCTTCATATTCTGCATGCCAGTCGTCTTCCAAGTTTTGGAATGACACTAGTAAGTCATAACCCGCAGCTGCACAGGCGCGGGTAATGCTACCTAACATGGCAAGGAAGAAAGGGTTAATCATTGAATCATCTGAGGTAGGATCTTCAAACAACAAAAGCGCTATGGTGCTGCTTTTTTGCTTGCGTAAATTACTGGCATTTTTATCAACTTTGTAATTGAGTTCACGAGCAATACGCTGAACCCGATCACGGGTTTCTTGATTTACCAAAGGGCTATTATTTAGCGCTCTTGATACTGTTGATTGAGAAACGCCTGCCAAATGTGCAATATCAAAAGAGGTTGCTTTTTCTTTCATGGGCACCATGTTTGTCTGCTACGACCGAGTTGTCGACAAGAAGAAAGATACCATACTTTTTTCTAACCACGCTTTTTTTGCTATTCACACGCCGTTTTTTAATACCAGAAGCGGTAAAAAACCGTTTCATCGCATTAAAACTAATCACTTGTAAGGCTAGGTGTAATAAAACGTGGTTGTCGGTTTTACGTCAGTGTTATACTAATTCATAATATTTATTAATCTTAAACGTTACGATTATTTTTGAACGTTAATTTAAACGCTAAGGGGAACACGCGAATGGCCGAGACTGAGCACCGTCCGACCAACTTTATCCGTCAGATCATCGACAAAGACCTTGCCAACGGTGTGCACGAGAGTATTAAAACTCGGTTCCCGCCGGAGCCAAATGGCTTTTTGCATATTGGTCATGCAAAGTCTATTTGCCTAAATTTTGGTGTTGCACAAGATTACTCAGGTTCTTGTAATCTGCGTTTCGACGATACAAACCCAGCAAAAGAAGACATTGCGTTCGTAAATTCTATCAAAGAAGACGTTAAGTGGTTGGGCTTTGAGTGGGATGGTGAAGAGCGTTACTCTTCAAATTATTTCGATCAACTTCATGGCTTCGCTAATGAATTAATCGACAAAGGCTTAGCTTATGTTGATTTTTCAACCCAAGACGTGATGCGCGAATTACGTGGCACATTAACTGCGCCAGGTAAAAACAGCCCATACCGTGATACCGACGTTGAAACCAATCAGCGCGAATTCGCTAAAATGACTGCGGGCGAGTATAAAGAAGGCGAGTGTAGCCTTCGTGCCAAAATTGACATGGCTTCACCCTTCATGTGCATGCGTGACCCTGTAATTTACCGTGTTAAACACGCTCATCACCATCAAACGGGTGATAAGTGGTGTGTTTACCCTATGTACGACTTCACGCACTGTATTTCGGATGCAATAGAGGGCATTACGCACTCGTTGTGTACCTTGGAGTTCCAAGACAACCGCCGTTTGTATGATTGGGTAATTGAAAATATCACTATTGACAGCACGCCACGTCAGTATGAGTTTTCACGTCTTAATCTTGAATATACAGTATTAAGTAAACGTCGCTTGATTCAATTGGTTGAAGAAAATCATGTTAGCGGGTGGGACGACCCTCGCATGCCTACCGTTGCTGGCCTACGCCGTCGTGGTTATACCGCGGGTTCGGTACGCGAATTTTGTAAACGTATTGGCGTGACTAAAATGGACAACATGGTTGAAATGTCCATGTTAGAGGCGTGTGTTCGTGAAGACCTAAACGTGAATGCACCTCGTGCGATGGCCGTTCTCGATCCCATTAAATTAGTGATTGAAAACTACCCAGAAAACGACAGCGAAACCTTGGTAGCGCCGAATCATCCAAGTGATGAGTCTATGGGTACTCGCGAAATTAGTTTTGGTCGCGAAATTTGGATTGAAGCAGAAGATTTTCGCGAATCAGCAAACAAAAAGTTCAAGCGTTTAGTGCTAGATAAAGAAGTACGTTTGCGTAATGCCTACGTGGTTAAAGCTAACCGTGTAGAAAAAGATGCAGACGGTAATGTAACCACCGTTTACTGTACTTATGATGCTGACACTTTAGGTAAAGATCCTGCCGATGGCCGCAAGGTTAAAGGCGTGATTCATTGGGTTGACGCTGGTACTGCGCAGCAAGCTGAGTTTAGGTTATACGATCGCTTGTTCAACGTACCGAATCCAGCCGCTGAAGAGAACTTTACCGATGTGATAAACCCTGAGTCATTAACGGTTCTAACTGGCTGGGCGGAAGCTGGGCTTGCTAAGCGAGGATCTGAAGCAGGTGCATGGCAGTTTGAGCGTACCGGTTATTTTTGCTTAGATGCCGACAGTACTGACGATAAGCCTGTGTTTAACCGCACAGTAGGATTACGTGATACTTGGGCTAAAATAGGCGACTAAAGCTAGATAGTCGTTGATATTGTCATTCGAACAGTGACTGTTTTAGCCAGCTACTAGTGCACTCATTGGAGTGCGCTAGGCCAAACACAAAGGTTCATCATAAAAAGCCGCGTTTTACGCGGCTTTTTCTTTGGGGGTCTGTTGCTTGTTATCTTTTGCGCTAGCGCTTAGGTTGGCAATCAAGAGATTGACCATTCACATCAATACTGTCCTTACCCATGAGGTAAAGATACATAGGCATGATGTCGGCAGGTGTTTTCAATGTATCAGGGTTTTCAGCTGGAAAAGCCTGAGCTCGCATATTAGTGCGCGTGCCGCCTGGATTAATACAGTTAAAGCGTAGCGACTTATTTTGATACTCGTCAGCTAATGTCTGCATAACACCTTCTGTAGCGAACTTAGATACCGCATAAGTTCCCCAAAACGCGCGCCCTTTGCGGCCAACGCTAGAGGTAGTGAAAATAACCGATGCATTGTCTGCTTTTTCAAGGGCAGGGATTAGCGCTTGAGTTAAAAACACCGTACCGTTTAAATTGGTTTGCATCACATCAAGCCATTCTTGCTGCTCAATATCTTTAAATGAACTTAAATGTCCAAGCACCGAAGCGTTGTGCAATACGCCATCTAGTTTACCGAACTGGTCTATAATGGTTTGTGTCATTTGCTGGTAGTGTGACGGTGTTGCGCCTTTTATATCTAAAGGTACTATTGCGGGTTCTGGTGCCGGCTCAGCATTCCCAACACTCCCAGCATTTACGATTTCGTCATAAACGGCTTCTAACTTAGAGACGGTTCTGCCTAGTAAAATACAGGTTGCGCCATGTTTTGCGTATGTTCGAGCGGCTTGAGCACCGATGCCATCGCCAGCACCTGTGATAAGAATGACTTTACCCTTTAATAAATCGGCAGGGGCTTGATAATCGTTCATCAGTTTCCTTTATAAATTCGCATGTGTTTTTCTGCACAATAGTTTCATATTATATAGGTGCAGATGATACTCACACTGGGCAATAAGTAAAACTTTCGAAGTATAAAAACGCCAAACGTAAAAAAAAATAACGTTTAGCGTTAACAAAACTTTGCAAAGTTGCAACAAAGTTAATAAGATTGAGGGAGATACAACTGGTCTAACATGTTTGAAACTCGGTGAGTTTGCAGTAAGAACAAGGCTTTAAAGGTGCCATCTTACAAGCAATGCGAGTTTTAGATACACAGAATAACAACAATGCTTGTAGGGAGTAAGAATGAGAAAACTCATATTAAGTTCCAGTGTGGCCCTTGCGCTGGGTCTAACAGGCTGTGGCGGCTCCGATGATACCCTGTCCGATATTCAGGCCGAGACAGAGGTCCAAACACCATTTTCACGTATCGTGTTTGATCCCGCTAGTGGCGATTTAAATATACCTAACGATCTTCTAATGCTGCCTGGGGATGACGGATTCTTCGATTATACCCTTAACATTCCGGTAGACGATCCAACTAACTTCGCTGACCCACAAAACGCACTTAACGTGCTAGATGGTTGGTCAACTCAGCATCCATTTGCTATTTCAGTGGAGACACCAGCGGGTGTTTCGCTAGACGCTTCTACCTTAGCAGCGGGTGTGTTGATGTTTGAAGCAACCTTAGGGTTGGATTTAAACGATCCAGACTGTGCGCAAATCACAACGCCTTCTGCGGGTTGTAAACTTGGCGACCAGTTGGTTTACGGCGAAGAT
The DNA here is from genome assembly GCF_001562115.1 of Alteromonas stellipolaris. Taxonomy (NCBI): domain Bacteria; kingdom Pseudomonadati; phylum Pseudomonadota; class Gammaproteobacteria; order Alteromonadales; family Alteromonadaceae; genus Alteromonas; species Alteromonas stellipolaris. The sequence goes on along the minus strand of NZ_CP013926.1, from coordinate 2,410,679 downwards.
TATGTACTTTCTCTTGCTGATGAATCAACTATCACCTTTGTGCCATTAAAGCCATTGAAGCCGGCTCAAGGTCACATGTTGGTGATGACCACTGCTTTGAAAGATTCGTCAGGTAAAGCAGTTCAAGGCTCTACATCGTGGGATTTAACGCGACAAGATATTAATACATTACCATTATCAAGTGATGCTCAATTACTACTTCAAGGCATAGTGAACTCATTGGTGAACCCAGTGATTGGTGCAGGTTATGAGCGTGAAGATATCACCTATGTTTCTGCATTCACTACTCAATCAATTGAGAATTCACTCGACACTATCAAAAAAGTGATGGTGGGTGAGTTTGCTGCGCGCGCTGCTGCTGGAGACCCAACCGCAGGTGAAGCACTTCCAGTTATTGTAGTGGGGGACGTTGATAGCGCACCTACGGCGATGGAAGCATTAAACTTAGTTACCGAAGATGTGGTGGCTGGTGCGGTTTCAGTTGGTATAGATAATTTACCTGCTGAGGCAGCAGCTTTAGTGCCTATTATCGAAGCCACTGACTTCAGTGCTCTTGAAACGTGTGCTGGGTTAGCGGGTACTGTATCAGGTCAGTTGTCTGCCCAATGGGGTGCAGTAAACGATTTCGCTGTAGCTGTGTCAACTGGCATACTTGCTGAAGCGGGCCCATTTTGTGCGGCACAACGTTATGAAGGTAGCGTGTCGCTTCCTTATTTCTTAGGTGTCCCAAGCGCAGAAAACCCAACAGCGCCGGTTAACGAGTTTTGGCAAGCAGCCTGCGACAGCGGTATTGTGTTAGCAACGGCTTCTGATGAAGTACTCGCTAGTGCTACACCAGGTCCCAATTTCGAAACGTGCTCGAGCCTTGGCTTATCTGATTTACGTGTTGATGGCGAAATGCTAGATAACGCCCGTAACATCACTAAGTTTAACCCATTCCCTCAGATGACTGGCGGAAACATGGGTGAAGAGACGCTAGATGTGCAGGTGACTATTCCTGACCCAGCAATTGCGGGCGCACTTGGCTTTTCTGTCAGCATGCCAGAAGCGGGTTGGCCTGTAGTAATTCTAGCCCATGGTATCACCAGTAAAAAAGAAGATATGCTAGCCATTACGGGGACATTGTCTTTGGCAGGCATTGCTTCGGTAGCTATCGACCAACCGCTTCACGGTACTCGTGGTTATGATTTAGACGGTGACGGTATAGACGAAATTAATGCAACAACGGTAAGTGCTACGCATTACATGAACTTGGCTAGCTTGCCAACTGCGCGTGATAACCTGCGTCAAAGCGTGTCTGATTTATTGGGCTTACGTTTAGGTTTAAACGCAGTAGTTGATGCTACCGCAAGTCAGAATGTGTCATTTGATATGTCTCGTGTATCTATCATGGGTGTATCACTAGGCGCTATTACTGGCGGTAACTTTGCCGCAGTAGCTAACACCAGCATGGGCGAAACATTAGGTGCGTTAGACGGTATGTACGCTGTTAAACAAGCCTCGTTAGAGTCTCCAGGAGGCGGTGCGGCTCAGTTCTTACTTGAGTCTCCTACCTTTGGTCCGCTCATTAAAGGATTGCTTTTATCTCAGTCGTCTGAAGAGTTTGTTGCCTTGTTAACTCAGCTTTATGGCACAACTGATGTTTCAGAAGCACAGTTAGTGGGTGCGGTAAGCGCATTTATGGATGCCTTAAGCGATGAACAAGCTGCAGAAGTGAATGCGGTATTTGCTGAATTCGCATTTGCTGCACAAACGGTGATGGACGCTGGTGACCCAACTAACTATGCTACTACGCTTGGTGAAACGACGCCGGTACATATGATGACAGTGGTAGGTGATGGCGGTGAAGAAAACTTGCCTGACCAAGTCATACCCGTTAGTACATCATTACCATTGTCTGGTCAGTTAGCTCTTGCTAATACCATTGGTTTAGAGCAGGTGACAACTACTCAATCTGGTAGCGATGCATTAAGTGGCTTGGTTTTATTCAACAGTGGTGCGCATGCATCAAGTTTAAGCCCAGCAGCCAGTGCGGCAGTGACGGCTGAAATGCAAAGGGAAGTAGCAGGGTATATCGCGTCTGACGCTACGATATTACCTATTACTGATGAGACCGTTGTATCTAACTAATGATATGTAACTAGTTGATTCATAAACATGAAAAGGCCGACTTATGTCGGTCTTTTTTTTTGCATATTTACGCTAAAGACAAAATGTTGTTTGAATGTTTCCTGTTGTTAATGTAGTGTTAATTGGTCGGATCTGTTGAAGAAAGAAAGGTACAGGATCTTGATTTCGAGTATTACAACAATAAGGGACAGTTTGTGAACATACCAAAGAAACGTATTTTGCCATATCGTACACTTCTCGCAGCCTCTATTGCTGCCACACTAATAGGTTGTGGAGGGAACGACAATAATTTTGATAACGTTCAAACGCCTACCGCGCCTGAGCCAACTCCGGTTGAACCCACACCCACACCGATACCTGCTTTTGATACAGATGGCGTATTAACTGCTGAAATAACGTGGACGACGTACGGTGTACCTCATGTTAAAGCGGATAATCTAGAAAGTATGGCCTACGGGGTGGGTTATGCGTTTGCTAAAGATAATTTATGTATTTTGGCCGATCAAATTATTAAATATAATTCTGAGCGATCGAAATACTTTGGTCCCGACAACCAAGCGGGCAGTGGTGATTCAGAGCACCTTATCAACGATTTTGGCTTTTTAACATTGGGGATTCGTGCGCTGGCTGAAGAGAATTTAGCCCGCATGTCAGCTAACTCAAGAGCCATGTTTCAAGGTTATACAGCAGGTTACAATCGCTATTTAGCGGACACACCTGTGGCTGATCAAGACCAGTCGTGTGCTGGACAGCCTTGGGTAACGGATATCGACAGCACTGACTTGTTAACTTACTCATTGGGTGTAGCTTTATTACCAGGTGCAGCTAACTTTTTAGGCCCAATGTTTTTAGCGGCACCTGAAGGTGAAAGCTACTTACCTACACCGGCAGCGAACACTAATATCGCTACACAAGTCACAGCGACATCATCTAACACCACTTTGCTGACAAATGAAAATGCTGCACCATTTAAAATTAACCCGACCATAACGCTACCCGAAAAAAATCCGCAAGACATGGGCTCAAATGGCTGGGGGTTAGGCAGTGATAAAACCACTAATGGCATGGGAATGGTATTGGGGAATCCTCATTTTCCTCACACGGGGAATTTACGTTTTTGGCAGTTCCATACGCAAATACCTGGTTATTTAAACGTGACGGGGGGCTCTTTGACGGGCTTACCTGGGGCGGTGAATATAGGCTTTAACGAAAATGTTGCGTGGACACACACATTTTCTACTGCTGAGCACTTTGTCGTTTACCAATTAACCTTAGATGAAGATGATAGCGCTGGTCTTACGCATAGCGTTGATGGTAGCAAACGCACCATTTACAAAAAACCAATGCAAATTGAGGTAGCGGTGGCACCAGGTCAAACCATCACGCTGAATAAAACAGCCTATTACACGAATTACGGGCCTATGATTGAAGTGCCGGGTAATTTTGAGTGGACAGCAACCAATGCGTTTGCCATAAAGGACGCAAACTTACCGAATTTGGACGTTGTTGATCATTGGCTAGCGATGAATATGGCTGGCTCTATGGATGAGTTCAAACAAGCCTTTAAAGACTATGACGGCGTTATTTTCAATAACACCATGTCTGCTTCGGCTGACGGTCAGGTCTTTTACATTGATGATTCTACTGTCCCTAACTTAACGGAAACTGCCATTTCAGAATTAACCACTAATCCTGTGTTAGTTCAGACCAAAATAGCGGCTGGTTTTACGGTTCTACCCGGTTTCGCCTCAGCGTTTGATTTTGATGGACCTGTACCTTACGAGGAAGCACCAAAGTATGAGGGAACAGATTCAGTACAAAACTCTAACAACAGTTTTTGGTTAACAAACTTATCGTCGCCCATCACAGGCGTATCGCCTCTTTATGGGAATGTGGAAAATCAGCAAAGTCTGCGGTCACGTTTAGCTCAGCAATTTATTGAATCTGAAGCAGGCAGTGACAACACATTTACGCCTGATGAAGTTGAAACTTTGCTACTCAACAATCGAAGCATGTTGGCTGATATGGTGCTACCTAGCTTACTTCAAGCTTGTACTGCGCAAGGTAGTGCTCCAGTTTCGGTTAATGGTGAAGACGTAGATATCTCTGCTGGCTGTGCAGCATTAGCCTCATGGGATGGAACCATGAATAAAGACAGTGTTGGAGCACACGTATTTAGAGAGTTTGCGTTTCAATTTGACAGGGATCCCCAGTGGGAAACGCCGTTTTCTGTTGATAACCCAGTAACCACACCTAGTGGTTTATTGCAGAATGAAACCACTATTAATCAGTTTGCTGCAGCGGTTCAGGTTGTTAACCAAGCCGGCGTAGCACTTGATGCAACGTTGGGTGAAGTTCAATTTGTTGAGCGTAGCTTGCCGAATGGCACGGCATCGGGTGTGAAACTTCCATGGGCGGGTGCACACAACATTGAAGGTGGCTTTAATGTCTTTAGCATTGTGCCTAACAATAATGGCACCTTGTTGCCAAGGCATACCTATGCACCGCTTAACAGCAATACTATTATGAGCGCAGAAGCGCAAGGTTATCATATCAATTATGGTAGCAGTTGGATGATGGTCATTAACTTTACAGAAGAAGGGCCAAAGGGAAGAGGTCTTCTTTCATACTCTCAATCAAGGGCTTACGGCAGTGAAAATTCCCTTGATCAAACCGAACTTTATTCGTCTCAACCTAGGTTACGTGAGTTGTATTTTACCGACGAAGAAATATCTGCAAATACAATCAGTACATTAACACTATCGTCAGAGGAAAATTAGACTGCTATTATAGGCGCCATTATATAATGTCGCCTTAATGTAAGTTCTATTTAGACAATAAGGTCGTTAAGGAGGGTCTGACTACAGACCCTTTTATTTTGTACTAGGAGATAGATTTGGAGTTTTTGTACGAATACGGTTTATTTGTGGCTAAGGCCGTTACCTTGGTTATCGCGTTTATTATCGTGGTATCAACCATTGTTGGCGTTGCCAGTAAGCAGAAACAGGGTAAAGGTCAGTTAGAAATAATTTCGCTTTCAGAGCAACTAAAGGACATTACCCATTACGCTAAGCAAGTACTGCTCGATAAAGCAGCACTGAAGCAATTGGCTAAAAAGCAGAAGAAAGAAGATAAGGCCAAAAGTAAAAATAAGAAAGCTAGCGATGAAGAAGAAAAATCTCGTTTATTTGTGATTGATTTCAAAGGTTCTATGGATGCCAATGAGGTTGAGCATTTACGTGAAGAGATCACCGCTATTTTATGTGTAGCCAACAAAGAAGATGAAGTACTTGTGCGCTTAGAAAGTGGTGGTGGCGTGGTACATGGTTATGGATTAGCAGCTTCGCAGTTACAGCGCATTAAAGAAAAAGGTCTCATATTAACCATCGCAGTAGACAAAGTCGCGGCCAGTGGTGGTTACATGATGGCTTGTGTGGCAGATAAATTGTTAGCGTCTCAATTTGCGTATATCGGTTCAATTGGTGTGCTAGCACAATTGCCTAACTTCAATAAATTATTGAAGAAAAACGATGTTGAATTTGAGCAACATACGGCGGGTGAATACAAACGTACACTTACCGTGTTCGGTGAAAACAACGATGAAGGCCGCGCAAAATTTAAAGAAGAGATTGAAGAAATCCACACTTTATTTAAAGACTTTGTTCATAGCCAACGCCCAGAAATGAACATAGAGAAAGTAGCAACGGGTGAATATTGGCCAGGTGTTAAAGCAAAAGAATTAGGTTTGGTTGATGAGCTTTCAACCTCTGATGACTACATTTTGTCGCACTTCCCAGAACGTGAAATATTTAAAGTTAAGTACTCGTTGAAGAAAAATGTGGCAGAAAAGCTAGGGCTATCTGTTGCTGCTGTGGCCGAACGGGTAGTTATGCAGTCTTGGAATAAAGCAAGACACTGGTTCTAAAAATAATTAATATAAATTAATAGGTTACAGATTTCCTAATTGGTTATGCGTAACCTTTTCGCCCCGTTCCAAGTCGTTTCCTGCGTTTTGGAACGGGCGTGATTGTACTTAGGTTAAAGAAAAATAAAAAATGGCGAAGCAAACTAAAGCTGATATTTTGGATGCCGCAGAACTGCTCTTTTCAGAGCAAGGGTTCACGCAGACATCGATGCGAGAGATTACTACTCGCGCCGAGGTTAATCTAGCGTCAGTCAATTATCACTTTGGTAGTAAAAAAAATCTTATTCAGGCAGTGCTTAAAAGGTATTTCGATATTTTGATGCCTGAAGTAAATGCCTGCCTAGCCAACAATAAGGTTTCTTCTGGTAGCCAAGGTGTCGCTACTTTGTTGTATGCACTTATTCCACCCATGTTGAAACTCAATTTGCTCAGGCCGTCAGGTACAGCCATTTTTGTTCAGCTATTGGGCCGTGGATATAATGAAACCCAAGGGCATTTACGTCGCTTCATTATGAACGACTATGGCGAGACAATTAGAGCCTTGGTTGACGCTATTCAACAATGCTTGCCCGACTTACCTCAAGAGGAGCTTTTCTGGCGTTTGCACTTTGCAATGGGAAGTTTTGTTTTCTCAATGGCCTCAAGCCGCGCGCTAACAGAAATTGCTGAGTCAGATTTTCATAAGCATGTGAATATTGAAGAGGTGATTAGTCATCTTGTGCCCTTCGTAGCACAAGGCGTTGCTGGCAACCTTCCTACACCGCACAGCAAGGTAAGTAGTGTTAGCTAAACGATCTTAAAGTGGCAGTACAAAAATTTAAAGTAAGAATGTAATCTGCCCTTATTATTACAAGGATGTGAAATGTATTACGGCTCTTGCCTCTGTGGCGTGATAAACGTTGAAATTTCTGGCTCGATAGATGACATCATTCATTGTCATTGTTCACTTTGTAGAAAGAATAGCGGTACAGCCTACGCCACCAATGGTTTTATAAACATAGACGAATTTCGCGTTATCGATCCACAAAATAAACTTGCCACTTACGAATTCAAACTCGGCAAAAATAGACACTTCTGTTCGGTATGTGCTTCACCAATTTATAGTTCAAACGCAGCCAATCCTAAAAAGCTTAGAATACGGCTTGGTATTTTAGATTCAGATATTTCAGAAAGGCCAATCTCTCACAACTTTGTTACTTCAAAGGCAAACTGGGATAACCTAGATGCTGAATTGCCAAGGTATGATAGCTTTGAGCCTGCTAGAAAAAATTTATAAATCAACCGTAGTTGATGAGTGGGTGTTAATTCTTACAATTGATTGCTCGCGCATTATAACCGCACTAGTGCAGGACAATAAGTTTTTGAAAAAGGGCTCGTAATTTGGGCTAAAAAAATACATAGTTTCTTTGATGGCTAGTTAAGTTAATAGTGAAAATAAGAAGTACACCAAAACAACTTGTTTTTTGTTATTTCGCAGCACTTACAGCAAACTATTTTAATCCCCTTAAATGTTCCTAGCATTAAATTAAAATTGGATTTTTACTAATGGATTCTTTTGAAGTAGAAAAGACAACTGAACTAGATTCGGCCAGTCAGAATAAAATTAGAAATGAGACCCTTACAACGGAGTTACATTTTGACCTATTAAAACAATATGCTTGGTTATCTTCAGCAGCTATTGGTGCAATCGTTGTTCTCGTTCAATTGAAAGCCGTAGAAGCAAGTAAAGACCTTTATATCTCCCTCGGTTTTTTTGTGGCTTCTATTATCATGTCAATAATGGGGCAGGATCATATAATTGATTCACTGCTCAAAGGTAAGCATATATACGATGCTTCAAAGGTTTTGAAGTTTATTAGAACAATTTCCATGCTGTGCTTTGGTATCGGTGTAGGTTATCTATCAGCAAACGTATTTGACTTTTAATCGCTATTTTCTTAATTTTTTGGTGCACCCTAATTCTATTCGCCCTTTAGAACCAATACGAGGGGTCTTGTAGTCATTCCGGCCCACGTATGACAACAATTTGTGAGCGTTAAATTCTTCTTTGGGGGCTTCTTGCTTAAGTTAATCATTTCGACACTATTCATGTTTTTCATAAATGCTGTTTCCGCCGAAACGACTAGCGATAGGGTTCTTCCTCATTATTTAAATGAAGTTCGGGAAAAGAGTCGTGTTCCTGCAATGGCAGTAGCTGTTATTACTGCAGGTGAATTGAGTTATATTGAAGGTTTCGGCTATTTAGATGAAAAATTAACTACACCAGTAACGGATAAAGTTTTATTTAGAGCTGCGTCGATTTCTAAACTCTTCACCGCACAAGCCATAATGAAATTAGTAGAGCTGAAAAAGCTAAGCCTCAATGACGAAGTAGGCTTATAAAATGACGGCAGTAGTGGTTTAAAATCAGTATAATGCTCAACAATTCTATAGGTTCAACGAGACTTTTGAATTCATCGTATAATAGTTAACCGGAGTGTTTGTGTCAGTAAATAATCTTGAACTTAAACGCTATCTAGATGGCACACTTAGAACCCATGAGATTAGTGATTATTGCCCTAATGGTCTGCAAGTTGAAGGAAAAGCAGAAATTCAACGTGTGGTAACAGGGGTAACGGCCTCACAAGCGTTGATTGATGCTGCCATTGCAGAAAATGCCGATGCCATAGTGGTACATCATGGCTATTTTTGGAAAGGCGAATCGCAAGCGATTAGCGGCATGAAGAAAAAGCGCATCAAGGCATTGCTTGAACACGATATAAATCTATTTGCATACCATCTACCTTTAGATGTTCACCCCGAGTTTGGGAATAACCGGCAGCTTGCAGCATTACTTGAAATTGACAATGTGCAAGCCCTTAGCGGCGTAAAACCTACGGGTGTAGTGATGCAAGGGGAATTCGAAAAGCCAATGTCTCAGAATGAGCTACAGCAACGTTTAGCTGAAATGTTAGGGCGAACGGTATTAGCGGAAGGTGATGATACTAAAACCATTAAAACTCTAGCTTGGTGCACTGGGGGCGGGCAAGGATTTATTGAGCAAGCGGTAGCAGCTGGCGTAGATGCGTTTATTACTGGCGAAGTCTCTGAACAAACTATTCATACGTCGCGAGAGATGGGTATTAGTTTTTTTGCGGCGGGTCATCATGCCACTGAACGCTACGGAGTGAAGGCGTTGGGTGAGCATATTCAGTCTGAGTTTAACCTAGACGTGACTTTTATCGATATCCCAAACCCAGCATGACAGAAAAATCAGATCATATTTTTGACGGTATAGCCGCAAAGTTTGCCGATAATATTTATGGCACGACAAAAGGTAAACTTAGACAAATTATACTTTGTGAGGCGTTAGCGCCTTTTGTTGAAGTATCAGAAAACACACAGTCTAAAAAGGTGATAGAAGTGGGGGGCGGCACAGGAGTGATGGCCGCTCATTTGGCATCGCTAGGGCATAGTATTCTGTTAACCGATGGATCGGAAGACGTTTTGGAACATGCAAAAGAGAACCTAAAAACATTCTCTAACGTGGATATTCAACATCAATATTTGTTAGATATTCAAAACATGGAAAACTACGACCTTGTGGTTTGCCATGCTGTTTTGGAATGGTTAAATGATCCCTACCAAGCTATTCAATTTCTGTATGACAACATGCGCAAAGGGGCAATACTAAGTCTTAGCTTTTTTAACCGCGATGCAAATCTAATGACCAACGCTATCTATGGTAATTTTGATTATATTGCGCAGGGGATGAAAGTGAGAAATCAGGTTCGGCTGAATCCCAAGAACCCTTTACCGGCTAAACAGGCTAGTGACTTTTGTGAGTCTATTGGTTTTACCGTAAAAGCGAAAACCGGTATACGATGTTTTCATGATTACTTGAAGAATCCTGAACATCAAACCACTCAGTTTGAAGGGCTACTAACCTTAGAGCGAACTTATAACCAAACCGAGCCGTTTATGTGGTTAGGCAAGTACTTTCATCTTGTATTGGAAAAGTAGCAAATATTGCTACTTTCCTAATATTCTCTTTAACCTAAGCCTTTAAATCATATGCGTTAATCCACACCCGTTGAATCATGCCCATCGAGCTACGCCCATCAAACCCATGCCTTGTTTAGTGCTACCTGTTAATTTATAGGCTTTACCATATTATTGTTAACGTTCAGACTGGCATCACCGGCAAAGAAGCGTAAGTTATCTAGGGTAATGGCGGCAATCTCACTTAAGGCTTCTTTGGTGAAAAAGCCTTGATGTCCCGTTACCAATACATTTGGAAACGTTAGCAAACGCTGAAATACGTCGTCTTGAATAATGTCTTGGGAATGGTCGCTGAAAAACAGTTCTGATTCTCGCTCATAAACATCTAAACCTACATATCCCAAATGCCCATTTTTTAGCGCATTGATTACCGACTTATCATCAATGAGTCCGCCCCGTGATGTGTTGATCAGCATCGCCCCTTTAGGCATTAAGGCAATACTCGATTCATTGATAAGGTGATAGCTTTGCTCGGTAAGCGGGCAGTGAAGGGTAACAATGTGGCTTTGGCTAAAAAGCGATTCGAGAGACGTGTAAACAACGCCTTCTTGTATAAGTTGCTCATTAGGGTAGGGATCGTAAC